>CAYTNG010000029.1:0-1904 GCA_964439105.1 uncultured Saprospiraceae bacterium | reverse complement strand
AAATAATGCGAGCGGTCCTGTTACTGCGATTGAGTTTGGCCCCACCTTGTGTCCAAAAACAAATAAGAAACCCAATATTGTAATTGCATAAAAAACATAATCAATAATCGATGCACTAATTCTGCTATTTACTGCCCGCGAGGTATCTTGAATATCCTCCTCAAATAAATCCGTCATGAGGTTCTATTTTATTCTAAAACTATAATACGAACATCTTACGAACTAAGCTAAAATTTTACGCCGAGTTTAAGATTAACTTCAATACCAAAAATGAACTTAAGCGCACCGCCAAAGTTAATTCCAACAAACTGCCTTGAATCCTTTCCACTCTGTTTCACAACCTTAATATCTCCGCTATTGGGAGATACTCCAACAGAATTTCGGTTCAATTTGCTTCCAAATGACTTTACTATTAAGTCCCCACTAATCTGAGTTTCACTTCCAGTGACTGATGGGCCATAAAATGTGTTAGTGGTTTGCTGGATATTTTCAATATTAATTCCAAGCCCTAAATTAGAGTTTTGAACGTTCACCCCAATATTCAAATAATTTTTATAACTAGGATTTGTTGACATTCCAGTAGCGGTAAACCCATTTTCTGTACTAACACCCACACTTGCCACGTCCACCCCCTGTTGTCCGTAGTTTTCTTTCCTTCAAAACAGCTACCTCTCCGACGCTTTCAGAAATCTCAATCTTTAGGGTTGTTATGCTTCGTTTTTAACGAAGCATCGGCTTCAAAGAAGCCGTCAGAACTACTTCCTATAAAAATACCAGCTCCAGCAAACCACATTTTTTCCCTTCTATATAATCTTTTGCACTGCTATAAAGATAATGCTCCTGCCTTTCCACCAAACCGGCTTCTACCGGGTTACTATGAATATAATTCATTTTTTGGAAAATAAACCGTCCATGAATAAGTTCCATTGGCCGGTTATCCTGGCGCCAGAATTGATAATCCTTGTTCCTGCTGTTAGCTCCTCCTTCTTTCCTGAAAATTTCCAGCATCCACTCTCTCCTACTTTCTTTTATATTGGCTTCTATAGCAGTAATAATCTTTTTACTGGTAAATTTCTTGAAATCCCGCAATACATCACTTAAATTGTTATTTCTTGCAGATACAATCAGGTGGACATGATTACTCATAATACACCAACTGTAAACTACAAGACCCTTTTCCCGCTGACAAAACCGGATACTATCCAACAGTATATCCCGATAGTCTTTTCTGGTAAAAACGTCAATCCACGACACAACAGCAAATGTGATAAAATGAATCGCTGCCTGATTCCTGATCTTGTAGCCACCTTCACTCATGCCTGCCAATTTTGAACAAATATGGCATAAGTCGCTGTTGTGAAAATGGGAAAAAAAACAGCATTTGCGTGAAAATCCTCAAACCAAGGCGTGTCTGGTGCTGAGTCAAAGACATCAGCACAACAACCCTATAATTTGAAGAGTTTTAGAGGATTTTGAGATGCTATTGGGTTCAGAAAATTAGACCGAAAAGTTGTGGAAGACTAAGCAGAATTGGGAGCCTAAGGCTTGACAAACGACTATTAAGTGCAAATGAGAATTGAGCATTGATCATTGAAAATTGAACATTTTCTACAATATTGAAGAAATGCTCAACGCTCAATGTTCAATGTCCAGGTTTACAGACGCTGTACACAAAATTTTGCAAGAGTTACTTCATTATAAACTTTGCTCTTGCTTAATACCCCCCGCCTTCGCCAAGGCTACGGCGGGCCCGCTTCCGCTAAAGCTTCAGCGGGTAATACGAAGCAATACCTAATACCAAATTCCTAATCACTATTCTATTTCCAGCCCCCACTCCTTCCCTTTTTTTACAGCAGGCAATCCTTCCGTGATCCATTTAGCAGGATGCGCACCTTTGAGCATAT
>CAYTNG010000028.1:1679-2629 GCA_964439105.1 uncultured Saprospiraceae bacterium | reverse complement strand
CAATAAATATAACATGGCAAAATCAAAGAAGAAAGTCGCAGTAAAAGCATCTAAAAAGAAAGTTGCGATGAAATCGCCTGCTATATTAGAATCAATTGATGAATTGGCAAGTTTATACAAACAAAATAAACACATCATTTGTGCATTTTATCAATTGAACAATGTTCTTGAGCCTGAAGCTTTAAGACGAAAAGCTATAACCGGTAGCACGTTTAGGGCGTTTCATATCAATAAGAAAACAAGTGGAAGTGGAATGAGTTTTTATTTCACAAAAACAATCGAGAGATATATCTTAAAAAATCCAACATTGCATTCTGTACAAAGCAATTTTATCACTGATTTGTCACAGATCACTAACGGGAAATTCAATAATTGGCACCCTGATGACAACGGAATGCCAAAACTGATGAAACTATATAATCTCTATGCAAACTATTGGGTTGCTTATAATCTCGCTGGACAGTTCAATCAAAAGTTATCATCAATTAGAAAATTGAACGTTCCACTGGATAAATATTCTCTAACCTTCATCAGCGACCTGTATAATTTCTCTAGACGTTCTTCTGAGAAAAAATTGAAAGGATATTTAAGTATGGGTAAAGTAATAGAAATGGAGCAATATAATATCATCAATTCGTTCATCACTAAACTTGCATCAGATGTCACACAAATGTTAGGTGAAGAATTCTGCCCAATCTATTTGGATATAATTCAAGCATCCCAAAATAAATTGGGCTGGTACACCAACAACATCAACTAAAGGTGATTTATCCAAGTAATACCAAAAATATCAACACGTTTAGCCATTGCTAACCAAATCCAAATTCTAAGACCAAACCCTCCTGTTCTTTGGAACACTCGCAGAAATTATTGAGCTTGACTTTAATCTTTCAATAACACTCATCACTACCTACAAATCAAAAATTGCCTTTCGGTATGTACCCGTTGAT
>CAYTNG010000028.1:0-1669 GCA_964439105.1 uncultured Saprospiraceae bacterium | reverse complement strand
GAATCAAGATAGCCGAGATTGATTACTATGTGGCCTCGGTAAAACATGGTTGTCACTTGGCTGTACCTTCAGTAACAAAAGGGAGAGCTGTCCTTTTAACCGAAATGGCGTGGAGTTGAGGTTGGCCATTTCCTGAGTCCCCAACAAATTTTTATCATTTTTCCATTTTTAATTTTAATTTGGAAAAATCAAAATCCGGGATGCTTTTGAATAAGTGAAAATATCGCTCTCGTTGAAAATAAAAGATCAGCATGTCCAATACCATCCCCAACTTATCCAAATCGCGCTACCTCTCAGGGTTGCAATGCAAGAAGAAGCTCTACTACGACCTCTTTCGGTCCGAGCTGCGGCCGCCGGTTTCTGCAGATCAGCAACGCTTGTTTGATGCGGGCCATGAGATAGGTACTCTTGCGCAAACCGTTTTTCCTGGAGGTAAAGATGCCAGTCCGGCAACCCCGGGCGATTTCAAAAGCTGGCTTAGTGCTACGCAGGATTTTCTCACTGCCGGTGTTTCGGTGATTTATGAAGCAGCGTTCAGCGCAGGTCGCGTATTCGCTGCTATGGATATTTTAGCACATGTGAATGGGGAGCGATGGGCCATTGAAGTAAAGAGCAGTACCTCGGTCAAAGAATACCATTTAGATGATGCATCGCTTCAATACTATGTGATGAAACTGGCAGGTTATGCACCTGACAAGGTGTTCATCATGCATATCGATAACACCTACGTTCTAAAAGGCGATCTAGATCCAAGCAGATTATTGAAGCTGACTGAAATTACGTCGGACGTTTTGTCGCGTCAGGAAAAGGTTGTGAATAAACTTAACGATCTTTTCAGCACTTTGGATTCCGGAACTGAACCTTCTATTTCAATTGGTCCGCATTGTTCCGATCCTTTTGAATGCACCTACAAATACCATTGTTGGAAACATGTTCCCTCTCAATCGGTGTTTGATCTGCTCTCGGCAAGAGGAAAGGAATGGGAGTTGTATGAAGATGGAATATTGGAAATTGCACACATCCCTGATGACTATGCACTTTCAGAAAAGCAGCGGATGCAGGTCCAGAGTATAAAATCAGGTGAAGCATACATGGATTCAAAGGCGATCTCCACCTTCCTCGAGGGATTGGAGTATCCGTTATATTTCTTTGACTTTGAAACTATTTTTCCGGTAGTTCCTATTTTGGACGGCACGCGCCCTTTTGAACAAGTTCCCTTTCAGTATTCGGTGCATGTTGTCAAGAATGAAGAAGGAGAGATCGAGCACAAGGAGTTTCTTGCACCGCAGGAGAGCTTTCGCCAGGGAAGCGAAATAGATCCGAGAAAGTTACTGATCGAGCAGCTGAAAAAAGATATTGGAGCAAATGGATCTATCATTGCCTACAACAGCCGCTTTGAAATGGATGTGATCAAATCCTTAGCCAAAGCATACCCGGCTGATGCTTTATATCTAAATGAGTTATTGGAACGTTTTAAGGATCTATGGGTAGTATTTCGCAGCGGATGGTATTATCATCCTAAAATGCAATCATCGACATCTATCAAATCTGTTCTTCCTGCTCTGATTGAAAATCTCGATTACAGCGACCTGGTCATTTCGAATGGAGGTCTGGCAACAGCAGCCTTTCAAGACTTGATAAGCGGCAATAATACGGAGGATCATCAGTC
>CAYTNG010000027.1:0-2669 GCA_964439105.1 uncultured Saprospiraceae bacterium | reverse complement strand
TTTGTTCTAAACTGAGCTTGTTGTAATTTTTTGACATAAGCAATCCAAAGATTGCAGTACTTAGTTAAAAGATAAAAAGCCCTCAAAAGCTTTTTTATCTTTTGTTTCAAAAATTGCACTTATCAGTTGAACTCAGTAACTTTGATTCTTCGAATTTAAATAATTATGTAGATAATATGAGTGATGAAAAAACCATTACAATAAACGTTGCGAAAGAATTTCTTAAAGGCAATTCGGATATTGATTTATCGGACTATGAAAAATTGGATGCTGAGGCAGCTGAATTGTTAGCGACTCACGAAGACAATCTATACCTAGGAAATCTTATTGAGCTTTCTCAAAAAGCTGCCGTAGCTTTGGCAAAACATAAGGGATACATTGATCTTAATGGATTAACTGAATTACCTGATGATGTTGCAGCGGAATTATCCAACCACATTGGAGACCTTGAGCTGAATGGTATTACTGTTCTTTCGGAAAAAGCCGCAGAGGCCTTATCAAAGCACCATGGCGCGATCAAATTATCCGGGCTTACATCGATCTCGGACAAGCTTGCAGTTGCATTGCCCGGTATGATGATGTTGGCAGATTTCAGAGAGTCGCTCGATTTGTCCGGATTAACATCACTATCTGATATAGCAGCGGAAGGGCTTGCCAAGTATAATGAAAGTATTTATTTGAATGGTTTGACCACGCTCTCAGATAAGGCAGCAGAAGCATTGGGTAAACATGAAGGATCAGATCTCTCATTAGATCGTCTTGTGGAATTGTCGGATAAGGCTGTTGAGTATTTATCTAAGCATAAAGGGGGAAACTATGATAATAATTTATTTTTGAACGGACTCACCGGCTTAACAGACAAGGCGGCCGGATTTCTGGCTAACTTCAAAGGAAGACTTTATTTGAATGGACTTACTGGACTGTCGGATCAAGCTGCCGAAGCATTGGCTAAACATGCGAACCATCTTTACTTTACCAATTTGACGGAATTGTCTGAAAAAGCAATAGCTGCTTTGTTAAAACACAAAGGAGATCTACAACTCGAGGGACCGGCAAAAGAAACATTTGGCAAACAAAAATCTCAATCGCTTTCCGTTAAGAAAAGCAAAAATGCCATGCTTCGAATTGAAATCAGAAGCCGTGGAAAAGAAGTGTATGGATTGACTTATCCTAAATCAAAATTTGACAAAGAGAAGTTCCTAAAAGAGCACGAAGAGGATTTTTACGAGCTTTCCGATGACTCAATTTGCAGCGAGATCCCACTTCAGGATGCGTATTTATCGATTTCGCTCGACGGTCAAGACATGCTATCCCTTGAATGCAAGGATGATCGTTTCGCGGAAGGCGTGAAGACGGTAGATTCCGGATTGAGTGAAGGCTATCGTGATCTACTGAACGCCGGAAAGAATGATGTGGCTGTTTTCTGGTATCATGATTATATGAATTCTCAGTCCTATACCTGGAACAAGGTATCCAATTTTGATCCAAGGAAAATTGAGGTTTGTTACATGACTCGCAGAGATGAAGCTACTGATTCAACATACAGGATAGTTACCGAGATCATGTATAACGGCAAGTATGCTGATGATGCAGATTCTTATGGCGAACCCAAGACGGGTTACGAGGGGCCGTTTGTAATATAATTCCGATATTCCTAATTCTAATTAATCATATATCATATATGTCGACACAAAAAAAATCATCTGCTAAGTCCGAAGTTGGGGAATACCCCAGCAATATCAAAGATAAAGTATTCCTGCTCGCTGGTTCTTTTGATAAAATCGTAATCACTGACTGTTCCCGGAAAATAGAAGCATTGGGAGGGAAGGTGGTTGCAGCCTATAATCCCAGATCTGCTCCGGATTATATGGTAGTATCGCAAGAAAATATTGCCAAGTATGAGAAGTTGGCTCAAAAGGGCTCAATTAAATTAATGTCAGAAGAGAACTTTATGAAGTTTTTTCCCGATTTATTTGATGCTGCATCAGTAAAAAAAGTCAGTCCATCAAAAAAGACTTCACCGCTTGTGGTGCCTGAAAATGGCATACTCATCGGTTCACAATGCTGGATGACAAAAAATCTGGATGTATCCGTATTCCGAAATGGCGATAAAGTACCGGAGGCCAAAACAGCCAAGGCATGGAAAGAGGCTGCTGCCAATGGCCATCCTGCATGGTGTCATTACGATAATGATAAAGACAGGGGCATGACTTCGGGTAAATTATACAACTGGTATGCCCTTATTGACCCACGTGGTCTTGCACCTGAGGGATGGCGTATTCCGGGCCGGGATGACTGGGAAAATTTAGTAAAGAGCCTTGGAGGTGTTAAAAAAGCGGGAGAGAAACTAAAGAGCACGGAAGGTTGGATCACTAACGGTACGAATGAAAGCGGATTCGGCGCTGTTCCGGGTGGTGAAAGAAAAGCAGAGGGTCCTTTTCTTAGCGGCTATTATGGGTATATCTGGACAGCATCCGAAAATAGTGAGGATAGCGCCATTTATTTTTCCATGAATTATTTGGATAACGAAATTGGTTTTTATAGTGCATTGAAAGGAAGTGGGTATTCTGTGCGTCCAATCTTGGATAAGTGATTATTATAATACACCCTTTGACAATAAATATAACATGGCAAAATCAAAGAAGAAAGTCGCAGTAAAAGCATCTAAA
>CAYTNG010000026.1:0-4739 GCA_964439105.1 uncultured Saprospiraceae bacterium | reverse complement strand
TCGCCGGGATTGATATTCCATTTGATCTGTACGGCCTGGCTGTCGATTTTGGATACGATGCTTCCTCCATCCACAGTCCAGGTGTAGAACAACACCTTCTGGTTGATAAAGGTGTCTATCCAGTAAGTGCCGTTGAAACCGGAGCACAAGACCAGATCTCCCGCAAGGGGAAAACACTTCGGCGCCAGGTCGTCCTCGTTGAAGGTCTCACAAAACGATTTGGTGCAAATGGAAAAGATCGTGCCCAGATCGACGCGCACATTGACTTCCACGCAATAATCCTCGCGAACCGCATCCACTAACAAACGTTCGTCAGTACTGATGGTTTTTTTGGCAACGTCATTCTTTTTATACCAGCGGTAATCAAACTGGTAGGTCTCTCCCACGTTACAGGGTTTGACCATGGTGATGTTGGGTGAAATTTCGACCATACCCCCCACGCACAACACCCGGAAATTGGATCTGTAATCCACATTGACCGCAGTAAGGTATATCGCGCTGTCGCATTTGAAGGGATCCGTTGTCTTCGCCAGCGGCACCTCAAAGCGGTTGGTACAGGGCCTCCAGGATTTTCCCAGTATGTCCACGTAGGGGTCGTCATTGCAGGTGATGTAATACACATCCGGTGGATCCGGCTTATCGCGTACCGTAAACTGCACCACCGAGTCATACTTACAACAGTTTGCATCGGTAAACTGCTCGCGGTATTCCCCACTCTGGAAGATCAGTTGCGAATGCCATTTGAATCCCCCCGGATTTGCCTGTTCATAACAAATCACACGGGGCTTGCCCTTTTTATCTGCAATAGGTCTCACCTTTACGGTTGCGCAAACGGGGCCTTCCTGTGAACAGATAGATCCACTCTGGGGATTGCCGATATAGGCTGTCACGCAAACTACAAAATCACCTTCGTCCGGAAAATCCAGCGTTATTTCATTGTCATTTCCACCAACCTCATCCCCGTCAAGTGTCCACACGTAGGTTGGATCGCAACCTCCCGGCTGGTCGTTTACGAAGAGCCTCACATTGCAGGCGCCCACGCAAACAGGCTCGATGATCATATTGGCTTTGTTGTTGATCTTACCCAACGGACTTAAAGTCGGGGCACCGCCGCCGGATGTCGTCAAGGTAAAATCACATATATCTCCCGAACAACCGTCCACCCACAGATAGTAGGTTTTGCAGGGTTGCAAATTAGCGCTTTCCGTTGTTACACTATTTGGAGGCAGACAAGGAATGGAACGGCAGATGATGTCCTCCGTACAATTGCAATCTCCCCAGATACCGTATTGCAAACCCTGATTGGTTGTGCAACCTCCGATCGTCAGCGTGATGGTTACGTTTCCCCCCTGCGACACAAATGCCCACCAGCTGGTATTTTGTCCGGCTCCGCCCTGTGAGCACAGAGGCGAACATGGACTGGGAACCGTACTGGGGTTGTTGCAGGAGTAGCCATTCATTTCATCAAGGGAACACAACACGTTGGATTCCTCACAAGTCTCAGCCATAGCGGGAGTACATTGTGAAAAGGCTTTGGTTAAAGAAAATAAAGAAAAGAAGAGGAAGAAATGGATTGTTTTCATGATTTACAGCATTGACATCAAGAGTCTTCAAGAGGAATAAAAGCTGCTTGCCAACCCCCAAATGTTGAAATCAAATTCGAAGTTGAAAAGCTGGTTTGAATATTAAAGCGCGCAATTTACAGTTTTAGCCATACACCGGAAGTCTAAATTGCAGGAAAACCCCTCAATTCTTTGGCGAAATGTAAATTTTAACATATGTGGGTATTTGCTATTTATGAAAGCTTTTGGTATTTGCTGTGCAACAGCATGCTGGCAAACCAGATTGATCGAAATACCTGAACCCACCCGATTATCCTAAATCTTTGGAGATAGAAATGCGGCACTGAAACAACACTCGTCTGAATGCACCCAGCATATGGTCTTATCTATGTGCCATTACATTCATAGAAATTGACCACTTTCATATTAAAGTAATTTGAAATGTACACACTTTCTCATCGGACTCATGAGATACCAGACAAGCGATACAAAATTGCAATCAAATGCTTACGCGGTGTCGGATTATTAAGATAAAATTATCTTTTAAAATGGAAAGCCGGCATTGACTAGACATTGTGCTTTAAGCGGGCTTATTTTATGTCTTTTAAGATCATTGCGGAATGTTGTATTCTGGCAATAAAAACGGAATCAGTATTCTCTAAATAAACTATTCTATATTCTCCTTCGATTAATTCCCGAATAATATCTGTGCCAAATTCCGGCACAACTCTTCCTGATTTTGGGAAGGATTCAAGTTGTTTCACTCTCGCTAAAAGTTTTTCAACAAATCTATTTGCGTAAGATTCCGAATCTTGTGCAATATAATTTTGAATGGACTTTAAGTCTTCCAAGGCTAACTCAGTCCATACAATTTTCACCATTTCTTGGTAATTTCAACTACTTGCTCGTGAGTAAGAGTCTTGCCTTCATCAATTTGCTTTAAGCCTTGTTCAACTTTTTCAATGAAGATGAGTCTTTCTATAAGTGTTTCTAATTCAAACTCTTGTGGAAGTTCTTTAATTGATTCAATTACTTTGTCTCGTTTCATACATACAGCTTACACAAGCTAAAATACGCATAAATTTTTACTTTTTAGACTCGCTAATAACACATGCCTTCTCGCTGCTTCAAAAGACTTCTTGATGCATGCATCCCTATAAACTTTTAGCCTGGCTTTACAGATACCTTTTCCTTCCATGGAAGATGTTCCTAATGGAGCAAATACAGAGCTCCACATTTTAAAATAATCTTCCGGATTCTATTTCGAGCATGATACCTTCTGTTTCATAGCACCCTTTCTAGCCCTCAGGAAATGGTAATTTCATTAAAAAATATTTGCCTATAAGCAAGTTCAATCAAAAAGTATTACTTTAGTTGCCATAAACCAACCATCCCCAAGATGCCAAGCTGGAGAGTCCTATATGTCCAAAGCAGGTATGAGTTCAAAGTCGAGCAACAGCTTGAACGACTCGGTATAATCCATTACCTGCCAAAGCTTCAGATCCGGTGCCAATGGTCTGACCGGATAAAGAAGCTCCTGGTACCAGCCTTCCCCTCTTATCTATTTGTCCACAACGATGAAAAAGACCGCAATGAGGTCTTCCGGGCCCGCGGTGTGATGCACTATCTGCGTCAGGACAACAAAGATGCTACCCTGAGAACAGAGGAGATGGAGTTATTGCAAAAAAGCGGTACGATGATCCAGCCCTCGTCTCTCCATCCTGTTGGCCTTTTGAAAGGTGATCGGGTGCTCATCAAATACGGACTGCTTGCCGGACAAAAAGGAATACTGGTGGATTGGGCAGGTAAAAAAGCGGTACAACTGAAACTTGAAAATATATCGATGGGCTTTCTCGTGGAGTTGCCGCTGGAGTATTTGGAGATGGCCTGAGACAGTTGAATAAATAGAATCAAGGGAATGCCCACTCAGAAAAGCCTGTGAGTGGGTGCGGCGAAGCCGTAGAATAAATGGGGAAGATTTTTTTATCCAAAAACTTTAATATGCAGCTGAATCGACAGACCCACAAATAAGCTGCATGAAAATAATATGTTTCCCCTTGCATATTGAGAGCCAGGAGCGGATTGCATTGCGCCCGGAATCCAATGATAGCAAATGCAACGATCTGATCCGCCAAATTGGAAACGCAAGGTGGAGCCCCAAAGACCGTTGCTGGCATATACCGAAAGAAAGGTACTACTGGAACCGGTGTACCGTCTTGCTTCAATCTTATGAATTAGTAGTTTATAAAGAACTACACGACAAAGAGGAGAAAAACATTTTAAGGGAAGAACTGCAAGCATGTTGGGATAAAATGTATACCGTCCTAATAGTCAAACGCTACAGTTTAAACACTGTAAAAAATTACAGCCATTGCTTTCATTATTTCCTCAGGGCATGCAAAGACAAGCATCCGGACACCTGGGAGCTACCGGATATAAAATTATGGCTGCGTTCCGAACTGGAAAAACACAATTGGTCTGAAACCCATCAGAACTCCATGGTAAACGCCCTGAAGTTTTACTATGAAAAATGCCTGGGCGTCGAAAAAGAATTTTGGGAAATCAGACCTCGAAAATCCAGAAAACTGCCGGGGACTTTAAGCAGAGAGGATGTAGCAGCTTTAATAAATGGAACGGAGAATTTAAAACATCGCACGATATTGGCACTGATCTATTCCTGCGGACTGCGAATAAGTGAGGCGATAAAGCTGAGAAAGAAGGACATCGATTTCGACTCCAGGCGAATATTCATTGTAGCTGCGAAGGGCAAAAAAGACCGCTATGTAAGCATGAGCCAAAAAATCCATCTACTCCTGAAAGAATATCTTGACGAATACAAACCTGACTATTGGCTTTTTGAAGGCCTCTCCGGCGGACAATACAGTGCAAGAAGCATTCAGACGATGTTTCACCGACAGTTGGAGAGAGCCGGTGTAGATGCCTATGCCACGGTGCATACCCTTCGGCATTCCTTCGCGACGCATTTGCTGGAGAGTGGTGTAGATTTACGGTTTATTCAAAAGGTGCTTGGGCATGAATCCATCAAGACTACGGAGATTTACACGCATATCACGGACATGGACTACAGGAAAGTAAAGAATCCGCTGGACGATATGGATATTCGCTTTTAATACACACAATAGATATTTAACGCAATATTGCGCACATAAAGATGTT
>CAYTNG010000025.1:0-9496 GCA_964439105.1 uncultured Saprospiraceae bacterium | reverse complement strand
ATCAGAAAGTAGGCTGGGACGGCTACTTTAAAGGTAAAAAGGCCCTTCCGGGAGTATATGTCTTTTATGCCGAAATTGAGTTTTTTGGATCTCAAGGTGCCGATAAATACAAAGGAGAATTTACGCTTCTGCGTTAATTACTTTTCATAGAAATGAAGCTTAAGCCATCAGTGGTTCGACTGATGGCTTTTTTATTTTGGAAAATATTTAATTATAAATTTAATATATAATGCTTAGGACGATGCAATGGAATTATTATATCCCAGGCATGTATCTGCATCGAGACCATTTTATTAAAGTCAGAAGGAAATAGTCCTAAAAATAAATTAGCACTAAGAAAAATTTAGAATGTTAGAGAGGAGGATGCTAATAAAAGCAGAAGGATAAGCCTATCCTATACGTTGCCTTAAAATTTCGAGTGCCTTATTCAGTTGTTCTTCACGGCTCATCTCGCTATTATCGATAATAACGGCGTCTTCACAGAGAATAAGTGGGCTGTCATCTCTGGTTGAATCTATATGGTCTCTTTTGAGTAGGTTTGACTGAGTTGCTTCGAAGCTTTGTATGATGCCTTTAGATTCTAATTCCCGGAGTCTTCTTTTCGTGCGGACATTAATATCCGCAGTCATAAAAATTTTCAGCTCGGCGAAAGGGAAGACTACACTTCCTATATCGCGACCATCCATTACTATGGAATTGGATTTAGATAAGTTACGCTGCAACTCTACCATTTTACGGCGCACTTCAGGAATGCTTGCATATTCGCTTACCCAATCATTGATCTCCGTAGCGCGTATCTGCTCGGTAACATTTTTGTCGTTTAGAAAAATTTGAAATTCACTACCTGTTTTGATTTCGATATTCAACTCGTCTAATGCTAATCGTATTTCATCAAGTTTATGAGCAGGAATGCCACGTTGTCGGAAAAAGAGTGTCGCAGCTCTGTACATTGCCCCGGAATCGATGTAAATAAATCCCAGGGATTTGGCGATATCCCGCGCCAGGGTGCTTTTACCGCATGCGCTATGGCCGTCAATTGCAATGATCATTTTTTAGGAGCTGGAAATAAAAAATCCCGTTTATACGGGATTCTGATTAATATTCGTCCTCATTAAACAGAAAGTCATCTTTGCGGGGATAATCGGGCCAAATGTCTTCCATGCTCTCATAAATTTCTTCGTCATCTTCCAACTCCTGAAGATTCTCAAGCACTTCAATAGGTGCTCCATTTCGAATAGCGAAATCAATCAATTCATCTCTTGTAGCGGGCCATGGTGCCTCTTCAAGATGATGTGCAAGTTCTAAGGTCCAATACATATTTGAAAAAGAATTTTATGGATTAATGTTATTTTTAAATAATCAGCATGGAGTCTCCATAACTGAAAAACCGGTATTTTTCTTTGATAGCCAAATCATAAGCATCCGACAATAAATCGTGGCCGGTAAATGCAGCAACCATTATCAGCAAGCTTGATTTCGGTAAATGGAAATTGGTAATTAACCGGTTTGCTATTTTAAAGTCGTAGGGAGGGTAAATAAATAAATTAGTCCATCCCTCTGCTGATTTCAGGTATCGGGATGCAGTTACGGATGATTCCATTGCCCTGACAGTTGTAGTTCCGATGGCAAAAATATTTTTACCAGCGTCTTTGGTCTTATTAACTAAATCGGCGGTAGTTGGATCAATCCGGAAATACTCTGCTTCCATTTTGTGTTTGGACAAATCTTCAACGTCGATAGTTCGAAATGTTCCGAGTCCGACATGTAAGGTCACTTCTCCAAAATTCACACCCTTTATCTGCAACATTTTATAGAGTTCGCGACTCATGTGCAAACCTGCTGTAGGAGCTGCTACGGCACCCACTTCTTTGGCATAAATGGTTTGGTAGCGTTCTTCATCTGAAGGTTCTGGATTGCGATTGATGTATTTAGGCAATGGAGTCTGTCCAAGTGTTTTAAGTGCGAGCTGAAAGGCATCTGCATCCCCGTCAAATAGAAACCGGATAGTCCTGCCTCGTGATGTGGTGTTATCTACCACTTCAGCCACCAACACTTCTTTGCCGTTCTTATCATAAAAATACAACTTGTTTCCAACCCTGATTTTTCGGGCAGGATCCACAAGAACATCCCATAGTCGTACATCTTTATTCAATTCCCTCAAGAGAAAGACCTCAATCTTTGCTCCGGTTTTCTCTTTGCGTCCAAACATCCGAGCGGGAAAAACCTTGGTGTTGTTGATTATCATGCAATCACCATCATCCACATAGTCCAGTAAATCTTTAAACAACTTATGTTCGATTTTACCAGTAGCCCGGTTGACAACCATCATCCTTGCATCGGAACGCTCTTCTGTGGGATACTGGGCAATTAAATTTTTTGGAAGATTGAATGTAAACTGGGATAATTTTGTCCGCATGGGTAGATTTTAATTTTCGGCAAAAATAGCCTTTCGGAGATACCAAAATCAAGTCTTTCGACCATTATAATGATTTTTATATCCTATTGTTGTAAAATAGTATAGCTTTTTTCACCCTTTGTCGATTTCTTTCCAGGTTTAAACTGGCTTCCTTTATTTTTGAGGACTCAAAATGATATTTCTAAGAATCTTACAGGACAGTTTTATTCAATCCTTACAGCAGCTGAGGGGTAATAAACTTCGGAGCTTTCTGACATTACTTGGCATCACCATTGGTATCTTTTGTGTTATTGCGGTGCTTTCCTCGGTAGATTCTCTCAAAAGCAATATTCTGGATAGTTTTAAAAAGTTGGGCAATGATGTTATTTATGTTGATAAATGGCCATGGCAAGAAGACCCGCACCAAAACTATTGGAAGTATTTGGCCCGGCCGAATGCAGATTATCAGGACTTAAAGGCTATTGAAGCCCGTTCCAAATTGGCTGAAAGTGCCTCCCTAATGGTTTTTATTCCCGGTAAAATGTTGAAGTATTTGGGGAATTATGTGGAAGGGGCCTACCTGTGCGGGATAACGGAAGATTACCAGCGAACAATTAATTTCGAACTGGAGCAGGGAGCCTATTTTAGTGCAAAGTCTTTTCAATCGGGGCAGGAGGAAGCCATACTTGGCTATAAACTTGCAGATGCGCTATTCCCGAATGGCGATGGGGTAGGGAAGTCAGTAAAATTGTTTGGGCGTTATTTTCAGGTTGCTGGTGTTCTTAAAAAAGAAGGAAAATCTATTTTGAATTTAATGCCTAATGATGAAGCCATTTTCATTCCCTTTAACACTGCTAAAAAACTGGTGAGTATTCATTCACATTCCAATTGGGGCACACTAATCAGTGTTAAAGCTAAAAAAGGGGTAAGCCTGGAAGAGCTTAAACTTGAGGTGGCAAGTATCATTCGACCAACTAGGGGATTGCGGCCTAAAGATTCAAATAATTTTGCTGTAAATGAACTGACGATGCTCACAAGCATTGTGGAGGGTATTTTTAAAGTGATCAATTTCGCGGGATTTTTTATCGGAATGTTCGCGATGCTTGTTGGTGCATTCGGAGTGGCTAACATTATGTTTGTATCTGTAAAGGAGCGGACGCCTATAATTGGAATTAAAATGGCAATAGGGGCAAAAAGATACTTTATTCTCCTGGAGTACTTATTTGAAGCCATTATCCTGTGTATAATAGGTGGGCTAATTGGTTTGGGATTAGTTTGGGGCGTATTGTATGCTGTGTCCAAGATGCTTGACTTCCCCATTTTTATGTCCTGGTATAACGTAAGCCTTGGGATCTTAATGTCAATCCTCATAGGTTTAATTTCAGGAATAATTCCCGCAATTAGTGCATCACGAATGGATCCGGTTGAGGCCATTCGAAAATAACAGCATTCGAAAGTAGTAAGCTGATAAAAAGGAAAAGGGTCTTATTTTACCTTTTCGACCAATGATTTGAAGGCATCTGGATGGTTCATTGCCAAGTCAGCAAGGACCTTTCTGTTCAGGTGAATATGTTCGTTTTTTAACTTATTGATAAAGCCTGAATAATTCATACCCAAAGTACGAACACCTGCATTGATCCTTGCGATCCAAAGACGTCGGAACGCTCTTTTCTTTTCGCGGCGATGCTTGTAAGCATATTTCATAGCCCTTTCGACTGCGTTTTTCGCAACCGTATAGACCTTGGACCTGCCACCGAAATAACCTCTGGCGGCTTTCATGATTTTCTTCCTCCTTTGGCGGGAGGCAACTGCGTTGACTGAACGTGGCATTCTAGATTAATTTATCCAAGGGCTCCAGTTGGAAAACCAGAAACTTAACCTCGGTAGTTATACAATTACGCTATACCCAAAAGGCGTTTCATTCTTTTTTGCTCAACGGAGTCTACTAAAACCGATGGTACATGTCGGCCCTTTGCTTTTTTGGACTTTCCCTTAAACCTATGGGAAGTATTTGCCTGGAAGCTCTTAACCTTCTTGGTACCGGTGAGTTTCATCCGTTTTTTAGCTCCGGAATGCGTTTTTACCTTAGGCATGACGTAAAATTTAAGGGTGCAAATATAGCAATTTGAAAGAAATTACAGCTACTTTTTGATTAATTCGTCTTCTTTTTAGGTGAAAGGATGACGTGCATCCTTTTCCCTTCGAGCTTAGGAAGCTCTTCCGTGCTGCCATAAGGTTCCAATTCCTTTATAAAACGAAGTAAAACGAGTTCCCCCCGATCTTTAAAAACAATTGCGCGGCCACGAAACTGGACATAAGCCTTGACTTTTGCACCTTCTTCCAGAAACTTTATGGCATGTTTTAATTTGAAGTCAAAATCATGGTCGTCGGTATGTGGTCCAAATCGGATTTCCTTAACAACAGTTTTAAGGGTTTTGGCCTTAATTTCTTTTTCCTTTTTTCTTTTAAGATAAAGGAATTTGTTGAAATCTATGATTTTGCAAACAGGGATATCTGCTTTGTCAGTGATCTCGACCAGATCGACACCCATGTCATAGGCCCACTTCATGGCCAAATCTGTTGGGTAAACTCCTGCTTCAATGGCACGACCTGCAGCCTCGCTTATTTCATTAAAATCTTCACCTACCAACCTCACCTGAGGGCTCCTAATGGAATTATTAATGCGGAATTGACTTTTTATTGCGTCATTCTTATTAATGTAAGGACGTCTGATATTCAAATGGATATGTTTTAATTAGATGCAAAAATACATGAAGAAGCGTATTTTTTTATTGCGATTTCTTCACGGAGCCCGCTTTGGATGAAAGCTGAATGATAATATTATTTTTTTCCTTATCCATGATCGCCTTGAGCTTGGTTCCGGCATCTGGATTTTCTTGAAGTATAAACTCAGCGAGAGGATCTTCTAAATATTTTTGGACAGCCCTGTGCAGAGGTCTGGCACCAAACTGGGGATCAAATCCCTTTTCGGCGAGGAAATCAATGGCCTCTTCAGAAATACTCAGATGAAATCCCATTTGCTCCACTCGGTTGATTAATTTTTGAAGCACAATGTTAATGATCTGATGCATTTCAGGGCGCTCAAGGCTGTTGAAAATCAAAACATCATCAATTCGGTTTAAAAACTCGGGAGAAAAGGTCTTTTTGAGTGCATTCCGGATGACGCTTTTTGTATTTTCATCCTGGCTCTCCACACGGGCTTTTGTAGCGAAACCTACTCCTTGCCCAAAATCCTTAAGTTGACGTGCTCCGATATTGGAGGTCATGATAAGTATAGTATTCTTAAAGTCAACTTTTCTTCCAAGCCCATCTGTTAAAAGTCCTTCATCTAAAACCTGAAGCAAAATATTATATACGTCCGGATGAGCCTTTTCAATCTCGTCTAATAGAATAACGGAGTAGGGTTTGCGTCGCACTTTTTCTGTAAGCTGGCCTCCCTCTTCATATCCGACATATCCCGGAGGAGCGCCAATAAGTCTGGATACCGTGAACTTTTCCATATATTCACTCATGTCCAGTCTAATCAGTGAGTCTTCGGAATCAAATAAAAACCGTGCGATCCCTTTTGCTAATTCTGTTTTGCCAACACCCGTCGGTCCTAAGAAAATAAACGTACCAATCGGTTTTTTGGGATCCTTAAGCCCTACGCGGTTGCGTTGTATGGCTTTACATATTTTGCCTATTGCTTCATCCTGGCCTATGATGGATTTTTTAATTTCATCCGCCATGTTAACCAACTTCTTGCTTTCAGATAGGGCAACTTTATTAACAGGAATACCAGTCATCATTGAAACCACTTCGGCAATGTCATTTTCTGTGACAGGGTAGCGCTTGGATTTTGATTCTGATTCCCACTCTTGTTTGGCAAGCTCGAGCTTCTTGAGCAATTTCGATTCTAAATCTCTCAAGTCTGCTGCTTTTTCATATTGCTGACTTTTAACAGCATTATTCTTTTGTTCCTTAATTTGATCTATTTGTTTTTCAAGATCTTCGATAGGTTTCGGAACGTGAATGTTTTTCAAATGCACACGGGCGCCCACCTCATCTATGACGTCGATAGCTTTGTCCGGCAGAAAGCGGTCAGTGATATAGCGGTCGCTAAGTTTCACGCAGCTTACAAGAGCTTCATCGCTGTAATTGACAGAATGATATTCTTCATATTTGCTTCGAATGTTTAGCAAAATCTGAATTGTCTCTTCTACAGTTGGGGGGTCGACCATGACTTTTTGAAATCTACGGTCAAGGGCACCATCTTTTTCGATGTGCTGGCGGTATTCATCAAGAGTTGAAGCTCCAATGCATTGCAGCTCACCACGAGCTAATGCAGGTTTGAAAATATTGGAAGCATCCAGAGATCCTGTGGCACCACCGGCACCAATGATGGTGTGAATTTCATCTATAAAGAGAATGACATCGCGGGTCTTTTCGAGTTCTCCCATGATGGCCTTTATCCGTTCCTCAAATTGTCCACGGTACTTGGTGCCAGCTACAAGGGCTGCCAGGTCAAGCATGACAATTCGTTTGTTGAATAGCGTTCTGGACACTTTCTTTTGTACGATTCGGAGAGCCAAACCTTCGATGATGGCAGTTTTGCCGACTCCGGGCTCCCCAATAAGTATAGGATTGTTTTTCTTTCTGCGGCTCAGAATTTGTGATACCCTCTCGATTTCCCGGTCACGACCCACAATTGGATCTAATTTGCCTTCTTCAGCAAGTCTCGATACATCACGGCCATAGTTATCAAGAACAGGAGTCATGGATTTTGATCCTGGTTTTCTGAGATAACTTCCTTGCGAAGGCTCATCTTCATAGGGATCCGGATCGGATGCAGCATTCTGCGGCAAATCCTCATAGCGGCTGTCATCCCCCTGCTGTTCTGAAAGGAATTCAAGTTCTGTCCGGAAAGTTTCGTAATCAACATTAAACTCTTCCAGAACCTGGGAAGCGATGTTGTCATGATGTTTTAAAAGGCTCAAAACCAAGTGTTCAGGATAGATTTCTTCTTCCTTGTTGACTTTGGCTTCCAGATAAGTAAACTTCAGAACCCTTTCTGCATGCTTGTTCAATGGAAGATTACCAACCTGAAAAGTTGCTTCGTTGCCTTTGCGGACAGGGATGGATTCTTCAATTTTGAATTTGAGATCTTTTAAATCCACCTTCAAAGATTTGAGCACATGCACTGCAAGAGAATCCTTTTCTTGCAATAGCCCAAGTAAAATATGCTCTGTGCCGATGTAATCATGGCCTAAGCGAAGTGATTCTTCCCGGCTGTTAGCCAGGACTTTCTTGACGTTTTGGGAAAATTTTCGATTCATGCTTACGTATCGTTCTAAGTAATGGAACCTTGAAATTTAATAAAGTGTCCGGAAGATATTAATAAATCAAACCGTACAAAGTTTAAACACAACCCACCTGCCATTTAGATCCAAAGCTTGCGTTAAAGTTTATTACTTTTGCATCCAAAGGTAATACTTCCATTGAATTAAAATAAATATATTAATAAAATTCAATGGATAATGATATAAAAGTTAACACTTTACACCAATTTAACTGTTTCAATGAAATACCAGGTAGACAAACAGGACAGATATGCGATATTTACCCTGGAAGAGAAAAACTTGAATTCTTTAATTGCTCCGCAATTAAAGTCAGAATTTGTTTTCCTGAGGAATGAAGGCGTTCGCAACCTTATTTTTGACTTAGGTCAGGTTGATTATGTGGACTCCTCCGGACTGAGTTCCATTCTTACGGCCAATCGCATTTGGAAGGATTTTGGCTCATTTGTGATGGCTAATATTAAAAGCGAAAGCGTCCACTCACTCATTGAAATTTCTAAACTGGATGGCATTCTTACTATAATTCCAACCCTGGAAGAAGCGGTTGAGTACGTTTTTATGGAAGATATGGAAAGGGATCTTACTTCAGAGGAGGAGTAATTAGCGATGAGCTCAGCAACTTTTGAGCTGCTTATTCTGGGAAGCAACGGGGCCCTCCCGGCATATAATCGACATCCATCCGCTCAGGTCCTTCGTCTCCATGATCATCTTTTTCTCATTGACTGTGGTGAAGGGACCCAGTTTCAACTTCGTAAATATGGGGTTCGGTTTTCACGAATTCAGCATATTTTCATAAGTCACCTCCACGGCGATCATGTTTATGGCCTGCCAGGACTTTTAACAAGTTACCAACTTATGGGTCGGGTGGATCCACTTTTTGTGTATGGCCCGGCTGAGTTGGAAGGCTTCATTACAGATGTACTTTCCTATACGACAAATGGGATTACATATCCACTCCATTTTTATTCAATTTCGAATTTTAACGGGGAACTCATTTTCGAGGACAAATATTGTAAAGTGAGATCCCTGCCATTGGTCCACCGGATGGCATCGACCGGATACCTTTTTGAAGAAAAATTCCCTCGTAAAAAATTAAACATTGAAAAACTCAAGGAACTCAATATTCCTGCGGTTTTGTGGAAGAGCATCGAAGATGGCGAGGATCTACAACTTCCTGATGGTAGTTGTAAAACTAATTCTGAATTTATTTTGGAACAAGGGACTGGCAGGCGCTATGCCTACTGTTCAGATACCCGTTACAATGAACAGCTTGTGCCATTTGTCAAAGGGGTTGATTTGTTATATCATGAGACCACTTTTCAGGAAGACTTAAAAGATCTTGCTCATGAACATTACCACAGTACGGCCAAACAGGCTGCCACAATAGCTAAAAAAGCAGAAGTTGGGAGTCTGCTTGCTGGACATTATTCCTCACGGTATGAACAACTCGACCAGTTGGAAAAGGAATGCAAAGAGGTTTTTAAGAATACAATTATGGGTCTTGAGGGCATGAGAATTCCAATTCATGCGCTGAAATCTGATTTCCCAAAGATCTGAAATGCCCCATTTTGTGTGCTTTCAAACTATTTATATTACAATAAATGTAAATATTTTGGAAAAAACGAGCACACTTGTATCTTTGCAGCTCGATTTTAAGATCGTGGATCGATCTGTTAGCTCAGCCGGTAGAGCAACGGCCTTTTAAGCCGTGGGTCTTGGGTTCGAATCCCAAACAGATCACAAA
>CAYTNG010000024.1:0-9680 GCA_964439105.1 uncultured Saprospiraceae bacterium | reverse complement strand
TTCTGAACCGGGCTGCCGGCAAAGGCCTGATCGGCAACATTCAGGAGCTTGTTGCTATTATTATAGTATTGATATACCAGGTCGTCAATTAAAACCCCGCCATTGGTCCCCGGTATAATGCCGGTTTGCTTCATGGAGGCAATATTACCATTGGCATCTGCATAGGTTACGAAGGCCGAAAGATCAACCTTGCCAGAGCTCCAGGTATTATCTGGTTCCGAAGGCTTTTCCTTTTGCAGGAAATTTGCATTTTTGAACCTCCCAATATTATCGTACTCATAGTTGTATTTCCTTGGTGTATTATCACCCTGGCTCCGCCACACAACGCCGGTAATATTACCATTCCATTGCGGAGCAGAAAACTTGTTATCGCCATTCTCATATCCAAAATAAATCCCAAGATGCCTATCCCATTGTGAGGAATTAAGAGTCGACAAAGCATAGTCCTTATTTATTCCGGTAAGACTGCCCTGAATATTATAGCTAAAATCCTGTATTTCCAGGGGGTTGCTGGGATTTGCTGGGTCGCTTCCGATTTTCTTGGTTTTGGCTCGACCAAATTCATCCTGAACTAATGTGCTTAAGGTTTTGTACTTAGCCAGGTCTGTAATTTCTGTATTTGTTTTTGTGTATAGTTTCTTCAAACACTTAGCTCTACCGAGCAAGTCGTATTCATTTACTGTTCCTATCAAGAGATCATTGAACGGATTACCGGGATAATTGTGCCTGGCCCGGGTACTTAAAAGTTTCCCTGCAAAGTCATAATGCATTGACATTATATCAGTACCTCCCTTAATATTTTCGGAGTGTGATTGAATCGTCCTGCCTTTTTCATCTATATAGATTGTGGAAATGAGGAACTTATCATTCGTAACAAGCCCATCGTCAAAGTTCTCATCCAGCACCCTGATTTTAGATGTTGTTGCAATGCCCAATGTTCTTAGCGATTTTGATGGAGCTTCAGCATTTGGGGAATTTGCTGTTGGAAAATCGCCTGACGAAAGAGAAATGTATGCTTTGCTGGATGAGTTATATTCATCGTAATAAGTAACCGAGTTCGTGTAGCTCTCCGTACACGTCTGGCAATAGTAGCCACCAAGAAGTTTTTTCCCAGCCACAGGGTTATATGCTGTAATTGTTTCCCAGCCATTGCCGGTATAAATGCTTAATTGTAGATTATTCGCTGTAAGACCATCAACAAATGTTTGCATAGCGGACCTGCTTCTAGAATCATCGATCAAGCCGGTAACGATTGAGCGGTCGTTTTCATCATACAAAGAGAATGACCATTGATTGGGCTTGAATGGGCTTCTATGGCGTTGGTTTTCGTCCTGGCTCAATACCAATCTGTCACGGTTATCATAAACCAACCACACTTCACCCCCGTCCGGCGAATGTGTTACAATGGACCTACCTCTTTTATCGTATTCAGTATAAAAGCACAGGCCGTCTTTTACTGGTGCTACATCCCAATTGCCCGCTTGCAGCATGTTTGCTACTGCTTTTGGAGTAATTATATAACGCATTCTTCCAAAATCGTCATATACATAATAGGTACAAAGCCATCCACCATATCCATTCAAATCCAGTCCCGCTCCCGGTTCTTTTTCCTGAACTTTTTTAAGAACAACGTTCCCGCTTAGGTCTTTATACTCAATAATAATTTTGTCTTTTTCGTCCTTTGTAATAGTTTTTATCAGCTTAGTATCGCCATAAGCGCCGGTAGAGGTTGGAACATCTCCTGCATTATACCCTATTTCCCAGATACGAATATTTTCAGCTAGTGTATTAAAATCGTAGTCGCTGGAAATTCCTTTATAGTTTGGATTGGTATTCCAGTAATAACCGGGCAATTTTTGATTAGTAACCCTGTTCAGGGGAGATCCGTCATAAGTAGTAGTAGAAAACGTGTAGTTACTACCGCCGGGCTCTCCATATTTCTGGTTGATGAACGTTTGCTGCTCCGTAACCGCATTGGTTTTAAAGAAGCCAATATTCGTTACTGTGGCATACGGTAAAAAGCCTTTGTCGGCCCGACCCAGTCCATCATATTGCACATGGGTGACCAAGTCCTGGTAATTATTAAGATTATTGGGATCCGTTGAAGTGGTTTTATAGCTTCCCTGCTTTACTACCGTTTGGATCGTTCTTCCAAATCCATCCAGGTAGTTGGTTGTTTGTAGCTTATCTCCTGTTGTAAGCGCATCTGCCTGCTCCCATGATTGTACTGCTGGAATTACAATATCGTTTACCCTTACATAGTTTAGATTTTCTGTATTAGGTGATGTGTACGGCAGCATTGTGATGGTGATCTCATTCGTAAATGCATCTTCATAAACGCAATGCACTTTGCGGCGGATTTTGCAGGTGGCAATTACTAAACCTGTAGATGGATAATTAATTCCGCTCCCGAAAGTAACCCAGGCTCCGTTATTAACAGATCTTTCCCAAGTGTAAACATAGTCTGGTGAGCTGCATGCCCCTCCAGAGGCTGGTGTTTGTGTAATAGCGGGTAAACTATTGAATGTATATGTACCACCTCCACCAGTAAGCAATCCTCCGTTCAATACGGGAGGATTTATTGATAAAACATTACTGTAAGCAAATTGTCCCCCGCAGTCCACCCTCCGTCGGATATAACAATTTCCGGGGATTTGAGTGTTTACCGGGTAGGTTTGGCCAGTTCCAATATTTGTCCAATTAATATTATCAGTAGACCGCTCCCATGTATACGAGTAAAAATAGCCATCACACAACCCGCCAGTTGCTGGTGTTTGTGAAATTACAGGTACACCATTACTAAATACGGTACCCCCGGATATGTTTCCCCCGCTTAGATAGTCAAATGTACTTATCACAGCTGTTGTGGATATTTTGGTTGTTCCCTGGAATGTTGTTAACCGGCGATAGGCCTTTATACATTGTGTATTATAGGTTGGTGGTGTGTACAAATAGCTTACAGCGCCGGGAATGTTTGTCCACCCGCCTGTGGGCTCCTGAGGAAAAACGCCAATAGGCACATCGCCCACCTGCCATTGAAATTGAAATGTCACATCATTGGGAGACTGTCCTCCGAGACAATATGGTGAGCAATAGGTAACATCAAGCGGCTGCGGAGCTTGTCCATAAAACAAATTTTGCTTCGCCGGTATTGCAGTGCTGCAGTAGGTGGGGTCATTCAGAAACGAAATTATAGTTACATTATTGGTGGCTGAAAGTCCGGAAAACTGTTCGATAACCGTCACAGAGCCCGCTGTCACCAGGCAGTTCCATCGTACTTCTACAAACAATTGTGCCGGCTGTTGAGGGGGGAAAGTGGGAATTAGATATTGGCTGGTAATTGTCCCGTTTGTAACTGAAGCAACAAATTCGTATTTATTAGGCAAGGAACCCGTGAGCGTGATAAACACTTTGTAGTTTTTAAGGTCGCCTTCGTATGTTGGGCCTGTTGTAGGCTGGATTGAAATGTTGAATTGTGCCTGTACCTTAGAAGCAACAAGGATGAAAAAAAGTCCTGTCAAAATAATTTTCCTTATCATATAAAAGATGTTAGGGCAAATCAGTTTTTAAAATGATATTCATATGTCTTAATGATGTTATGTCGTTCGTCCAATACTTTAGCAATTCTTCCTAGTTCATCGTATTCATAATACAGAATCCGGTTATTAATATCGCATTCTGAAGATTTTCCAAAATCAATATTATAGGTTACTGTAGCCATAGTTGCTCCTTTAGGGTATAACCGAACTTCATCTATCCCTTGTCCATTTCCATTTAAACTGAGGATATAATATGAATTGGTTGGAGATACTTCATACTCATAATATTTCCAGCCATTGAATTCTGGGCCTGCAATTTTCTGAGTAAGCATTATCGCTGGAGAAACTATAAAACTACCCCCCCTCGCCCAAAAACTAAGGATATATGGTTTATTCTTATAGGAAATTAAGTCTGTATGAATTTCTTCTGTTGTATAATATCTACCAGTTGGAGAGCCATAATCCAAAATCGAAACGGGTGTACTTACCCAGTTCCAAACAAACGGATTGCCTTGGTTATTTGTACGCTCGAAGGATGTATACGCAACCTCATTAATTGGGGCTTGACTTATAGTTGCTACGGGTAATAGATTGTCATACCCAAATAGTGTATACTCTGTTCGATTTCCATTTACATCCTTTATTCCGATTTGATTTCCGTATGAATCATAATAATTTTCTGTTTGTAATTTTATAATGGAGTTATTTCGTATCAACTGATTAGGGTCGAAGATCCCTATTGTATTTTGTGGTACAGGACGATCAGTCTCAAGGCTATGCAACTTTACTGGTCTATAATCTCCATTCGGAGCAATACCAAATTCCGTTACAGAGGCAGACAACATTTCAGGCGTTCCTCCAGGCTTAGTCATCCAGGTTTCCGAAGAGACGGGAACATCAAGAATATTATCATTTTTCATCTGGTTTAATACTGAATGAGATGGATTGCTCAGGTTATAATCTTCAATGTAGTAGTTTTTTGTTTCAATAGTATTGCCTTTACTATCGGTAGAAACCTGCGATGATAATAGATTGTTAACTGGATCATAATAATAGTTGACTATTGTAGTAAAGGGCACATTTGCCTGATTAAAAACTTTTTCAGTTGTCTTCTTAAGTTCGGAATGGCCTGTTACTATATTGTAGAAATCTACTTTTTGCTTAACCCCATATGAATTGGTAGTATTTACATCAGTAAACTCATCGAATGTTGGTGCTGTATTCCATTGATCAGATCTTAAGGATTGCTGCCAAAATGTTTCACAATTGCAAGAGCGGGTATTTATATTAGTAATGTCATTTTTCTTAAGCTCATACTCATTTTCTGTTGACTTTACTAATGCAGACATATTGTTGTAATATTTCTCAGATTTTGGCAATCCATATATCCAGTAATATCCTCTTACTTTTTGATCAAACCCCGATGATTCATTCGGAAGTATCAAAGGAAAATCTTCAGGAGATGTAAACTCAAAAACAGTTTTTCCTGATTGAAGTCCTCCTCCAGAGTATTCCAGTTTTGTTACCTTTTTATATAATGCCGGGAGAAAATTAGTATTAATGCTATTGTTATATGTTATAGTCCTGGCATCGAGTTTTTGAGGGGTTATAGAGCAAGAAATAACAACTCCAATTATATACTGTAATACCAAATTAATTGCTGTATTGCCCATTGCTGATTTTAGTTGAACTAACCTTAATGTTTTCGCCTTCTCAATATTCAGGCCTGACATTCTCTTCAGGTTTGGCTTAATAATGTCACTATACTTTGATTTGAATTGGTTCGCTGTCCCAATTAATTTGCCACCTTGCGTGGCCAGCGTTTGGAATAATTTAAAATCGTCTCCTGATGAACTTGTTGAAATAGTTCTTCCCGGGTACAAATAGTGGTATTTACACTCAAGCCCGTTGAAGTACATATCCTCAGCCTGCCAAAATGATCTATGGGTCAACTGAAATTTAAGAGGCTCTTCTCCCCACCGTGTTGAATTTCCTTGTTCGTCTGTATAAATATATTCCGTTATCAAATCATTAGTTGGCTGTGCATTTTGTTTTACAATGGTCTTAGAAAGTCGGACTCCACCTACTGCATATCCGCTTCCACTTGGGTCATAATCATAAGAATAAAATTGTGCCGTCGATCCAGGTTTGAAATAATTTTGTTCATACTGATATTCTGTCTTCCCTCCAAATGGATTTATAATTGCTTTTAGCAACCCGTTTTTTGCGTATCCCGTTTTGGCAGTATAAAATAGTTCTATTCCTCCCGGGATCCCATGTGGTTGGTTATAGATACAAACTTTCGCCCACGAATATTTGTCCAAATCATCGAGAAAATTTGTTGTAGAGACTCCTGAATAGCTGCCATTATAGTACCCCCACTGATCCTTTGCGTGGAAAAAATAAGGCGGAACAAAATCTTCAGTACTATTTGTGCCTGTATAGTATTCAAATTTCCAAGGCGCTTCATCAACACCTGTAGTAGATCCAATTTTTTTTATTTCGGTCAAACATAGCCTTGCCCATTTATTTTCCTCTGTTGTTGAAGGATCTTTAATCTCGTTTTTAACAAAGTAGCTATGGCTTAAATTAAACTTTAATACCGCCGTTTGATTTAGGTCATAGATATCAACCTTATCAAGCATTTTGGTTCCAGAAACATCCTTACGATTCGTTTGATAGTTAAAAGACATATACCCACCATCAGGAAAAACAATTGAACTAATTTGTTTTTTTTGTATCTCTTTTTTCAAAATTGTTCCCTTAATATTATATGCCCACACAGTATATGCCTGATTATCCGGAGTTGTACCCTGAACCTCGTTTAACCCTGACCCATACATATAAACTTGTGAAGGAGGTTCTTGATTAAAGACTTCTGCTTGCAATTGCCCTCTTATCTCATATTGATTGGTTTCGGTAGTATATGTGAACAGAATAAACCTGTTTGTTTTAGTGTCTAGTATCTTTGAAATGTGCCAGGCTGAAGTAACAAACGGATTTTCTGCGGTTGAGAGATCATAAGATTTTGAAAATATCTCGCCGGGAATCCATGATCCATTGGGGTTATGCTCACTTACTCTGAACACTTTATTGGTTTCCTGTTCTGAAAAAATATATTTCAATCCATCAACATCCGTTATATGGAACTCTTTAATAGAAGTCCGGATATTCTTTGACGCTGTTTGGTCTTCTGTAAAAATCTCTATTTTAACGCGGGTATCTCCCAATTGTATTGCATTGAAGTTCTTATCAATAACAAATGTGCCACTCGATCTATTCAAAGAAAATTGAAATTCGTCTAACTCTCTGTCTGCCTGAGTGATATTGCTAGGATCTACCCACACTCCTTGTCCTGTAAAAATTGGGTACTTGGCTAATGCTGTAGGGCAACCTGAAGAAATTGGTTTATTATTATATAAATATCCTGGCGGATACTTTGTTAAGTCAAAAATATCCCCAACCTTTTCAAGTTGATCATCGGGTAAGCCATTAACTGATCTTGTAACAATTGGCATTCCGCTCAAGTTCCAATTTGTGCCAATACAATTTGAAATCTGATCAACAATTAGTCCATTGCCTGAATTATAGACAAAGTCTATCGAAAAATTGAGTTTGCTTAGTTTATCGACGTAGCTATATCCTGGCACGGAAAGGTTCATAGTCCCTTCTGTCATATTAACTTGTGCTTTAAGAATCGAGGTACTCAGTAAGAGATATAAGGGTAAGAGGTTCCTTTTCATAAATAAGTAAATTTGCTATTTTAAACTAAATCCAGTTCTAAAAATAAACGGCTGTGTTGTTGGCGTGTGAGAGTAGCTTAGAAAATCATACATTATCTGAATCTTTGTACTCTTGTTCCCTTTTAATTTTATCTTTTTGGTCAGGCCGATTAACCCTGCCGTTTGCCATGAAGAATACTGCTTCAATTGACCAATATTCTTAAACTGGCTGTTATAGTTTTGTTCATAGCCGCCACTGAGGTAAAAACCTCCCCTTATCTTCCAATCAACATAGCTTCTTAGTCCAAGGCCTTCGCTCGTTAAACGAATATTGTTGAATCCACTACCGAGACCTAGCTTATATGACGCCCCTATTCCTATTGAGCTTTTGTCATTGATCTTATAACCCAAAGACAAGGCAATATCACTGGTCGTGGGCATGAATTGGTTGGATTTTCCAAACTGAATATTAGCCCCATACTCGAGGCGTTTTAGAAAACTCTTTGTTTTTTGTGAGTTTGGTTTGAATGCGGGGATTTCAGCATCTGCAGATCCGTATTGGGCAATTTTATTTTTGAGCACACTTAACTGAGCCTGCCCATCTTGTATTTGTTGACGCACCTGATTATATGCATTAGGGCCTCCGGCGCTGATCGCTGTTTGTATCATCTCACTCACACTGGCCCGGGTTTGAATCCCCGTAAGGGTAGGGATTTCGATATTACTTCCTGAAGTATTTCCCGGCAATTTAAACAGACTGGCCAGAAAAGAATTTTCACTAATAAATTTTTTAAATACCGGGACTGAGTAAAGCAAAGTCATCGCCTTCTTTTCAAGCTTCTTTCTATCATTCAGCATTTCCTTATATTCCTTGATATATTCCCCATAGTAATACGTAATCTTATCCAATTTTTTCAACTCCTTTAGCATGCCATATTTTTCCAGTTGCTGACGTAAATAGGATCTCTTCTCCTTCAGGTAGCTCTTTATTTCCGAAGTTTTCTGCAACTTCCCTTCTAGTATGTTCATTTTGCCCGTTACCCGTTCTAGTTTGTTTGTGATCTGGCTGGATTTATCAATAACCATCTGGCCTCTTTGCTGAAGGAATTTAAATGTTGTTTTAAGTGTATCAAGATAAGCACTGTATTCACTTGTGAGTTTATTTATGGCTTTATCAGGTATATCTGCAAATTCTTTCTGAAGTTTGGCTATTTTATCAGCGCTAGTTTGTATCAAACCCTGTGTAACGGAAGAGTCCCTTTTTCCTACTAGCCGGAGCAGCCTTGCTTCTTCTTTTTCAAATTTTTTCAAAACTTTCATTGTTCTGCGAGATAGCTTTTGTTCCACGCTGGAGATCTTTCCAGAAACCTGTGAAATATATTTTTCCGGCAGTTTCTGAACCGGGTAGGACGCACTATAGTCTTGTGCGAAGCACTCTGCAACTAAAAAAAGCAGAACTATAAGCAGGAATTGTTTGTACAATGACATGGTATTTCTCCAGTTTATTGATCTTTAAAAGTATCTTCTTATTACACAAGTGAAATGGGGGGTAAAATGCTATCACTCCGTATTTTTTCTGCCCAGCCTTTGTGATTTTTCCTTTGAACTTGTATACTAACTTCTGAAAAATCATCCAAAGAAAAAATACTACAAATCGGTAACATCGCTAATAACATACCCGGCTCTGGGGATGACCTATCGAATAATTTTCAATACCTGGTTTTACAAATTCCTAAAATTGCATACCCTATTACAAATCTTAATGGAAAAACTGAAAAAGAAAATGTCGAAAAAAAACGACTCAAGGGTTTCGTAGTTGGAATTTTGGGGAGCTAAGAAGCATGTAACACTTTCATTGCTGTAGATTTTACCGGACAACTGCGGGTTTTTCATCACAGGTGCAGCGTAACAAATAATTACTTTGTCAAAGTATAAATTTGAAAATTGAAGTTTAAATTCGAAAATCGAAATTTAACTCGTATCACTAAGTCACATTTATGAAATCGCATAAACAATTCCAGCCCGCCTTACAAAAAATCGGTGAAAAGATTTATTATAACAGAGTCCTGAAGAATCTTTCTACCAAGCAATTCGCTTCTATGATCTCATTGACCCCCGAAGCATTGCGAAAGATAGAAAAGGGGGAAAGCGATCCATCCATCACTACCATTTTGCTCATCGCCAGTAAACTGGGACTTGAGCTTGCACAGGTAATGAAAGAAATAAACCGGTTGCCTGTTATCCCTGCGCAAAAAAAAGGGAATGTTAGTACCGCCAACCACTAATTCAATCACATTCTCCTGTCGCAATATTTTACTACACAATACCCCTTACCAGAAATATTATATTGTACAAGATGTTTTTGGAGGCTTAATCATCCTGATAGTTATTAAAGAACAGTCAATGAAAAAGGCCCACT
>CAYTNG010000023.1:0-15644 GCA_964439105.1 uncultured Saprospiraceae bacterium | reverse complement strand
GGGTGTACGGGCAGATTCGAAATCAATACTTTTTTGAGTTCTTCAATTCCTTCATTAAACTTCGCAGATATCCGGTGCGTCGATAAAGCAGAAATGGGATAACGGTCCTGAAAGCTATGTATGAGATCCTCAATTTGAGAAATTGATCGATCAACCTTGTTAAAACAAAGGATTACCGGTATGTGGCTTTTCTGAATCATGGAGACAAACGACTCTGGAAACTCCATGTTTGATTGAAGGTCTACCACCCAAATCAATAAATCTGCATCTTCAAGCGCATAACGGATTTGGATATTCATCATTTGATGAAGCGGATACGCTGTCTTCTCTATCCAGCCCGGGGTATCTGAAAGAATTAGTTGATATTCTGGATCATTCTCAATCCCAAAGATGCGCTGCCTGGTTGTTTGAGGCTTGTGGCTTACTATGGCCATTTTTTCACCAATAAGCGCATTCAGTAATGTGGATTTTCCGCTATTTGGAAATCCTATGATATTTGCAAATCCTGATTTAAAATGCTCTTTACTCACTTATATTTGACTTTCTATAAATTCCATGAGACTCATGGGATTCATTTTTCTCCAGTTGAGGTCCTGTAATTTATTTCCATAAGAAACATAAAACGGTATTCCGACCAATTTAATTTCTTGTAGGATATGTTCTTGAATATTCACCAATGCGATATATCCGGACTGATCTGAAATGTCCTCTTTCCATTCTTCGTAATAACAGTCGTCAGACCCATGAAAGTTAAATACATGGTCACAAAGTAAAATGAACTTAAAAACACCTTTCTTGATCATGGAGTCCGCAAGCCTTCTTTTTAAGTACATGATATCATTGTGAATACAGTCGTTCCATTCTCCAATCAATTCAATAATTCCAAGCCCCTCGTCATAATCGACAAAAAGGACCTTGACAAATAATGTTTCGGAACCTATTTCATCCCAAAGTGGGTGAATATAGTAATTGTAAATCTTATTGGTATATCGAAATGTGTCGTATTGTTTGTTGAAATAAGGGGACTTGACGTCCTCCGAACTATCATAGATTTCTTTCCAGTAAAAAAAGGGTTCTATGTCGTGCATATATTTGGTGTTCCTTAATTAGCCATTATTTTATGTCAAAAACCATAGTGCTAACTGGTCCTGAATCCTGCGGTAAGTCATGGCTTGCAGTTCAGTTTTCAAACAAATACAAAGGTACGCTGATACCTGAATATAGTCGCGAATATCTAGCCAGGACTAAGGCCGCATATGAACAGGAGGATTTGTTTAAAATGGCAGAAACTCATCGCAGTCAACTCCTTCAACAAGCTAAAAGCCATTTGGTTGTATGTGATACCGACCTCTTGACATATTATATTTGGAATAAAGTAAAATACAAGGAGGACAATAGACAACTACTTAATTGGTGGCTGGAAACCTTACCGGATTTCTATATTTTAACTTATCCTGATATAAAATGGCAATTTGACCCTCTTCGGGAATCGCCGCAACTAAGGCAGGAGTTATTCAACCTGTACCGTCGCGAGCTTGAATCGCAAAAACTTCCTTACGGAATAGTTACAGGTAATGGAATGCTCAGATTTGCAAGGGCGGAATTTTTCGTTTTAAGTTATTTCTCAAAAAGTATGTAATTTCACATTTTTAACGGGGTGCCGTATACGCTTTATGCCGGCTGAGATCATACCCGAATTACCAGATAGGATAATGCCTGACTGGGATGTGGTCTTGTACGGTGTTTTATAAAAATGAATTATGTACAAGATATTTACTACTCTTTTTTGTATTTTTTTCTTTTGCTCTCTAAGAGCTCAATACAATGCAACGATCAAGGTGATCGATGAACAGGGTCAAGCTTACCAGGGGCTGAAAGTTCAAATTGTGCAACTCCAAAGAAATGGTATTACGGATAGTTTAGGAAGTTGCAGATTTACCGATCTGCCATCCGGAACCTATGCCTTGTCGGTGGATTACCTGTATGATGTTGCTTATAAGACATTAACCATTGGTACACGGGATACGGTCTTTCAAGTGCAATTGGAAAGGCGTATTGAATTTAACGAGCTACTTATACAGGCCTATCAACTTTCCGTTTCAAAGTATTCAAATTCGACAAATCTTTCAGCGGACGATATTCAGCAATTCGACAAGGGAAGGGATATTCCTTATGTTCTCAGGCAGGTGCCGGGCCTCATCGTTCAATCGGATGCCGGTAATGGAATTGGTTATACTGGATTAAGGTTCAGAGGGCTTGATCCTGCTCACATTCAGATGACGATGAATGGCATACCATTTACTGATGCCGAGTCTTCTTTGAGTTATTTTGTGGACATACCCAATATATTGTCTGGAACTAAGGAAATCGATGTCATAAGGGGAAATGTACCGAACAAAAGCGGCGCTCCTTCTTTTGGCGGGGCACTGGATTTACAAACCAACCAAATACACTTTGAGCCTTTTGCCGAACTGAATACTGAATTTGGAAGTTTTGGAACTTTCAAATATGCCTTACAAGCCTCAAGTGGTCTTGTTGGAGATAAATGGAATTTCAATGTAGATCTCTCGCGCCACAAATCAGATGGGTATATAGAAAGGAGTGCCTCTGATCTGAAATCTTTTCGGATTTCCGCAGCATTGGTTAAGGTTAAATATGCCTTGCGTTTGAATTACATTCATGGTTCGGAGAAAACAGATCAAGCCTGGTTCGGTTTGCCTTGGAAATATGAAAAAGTGGATAGTTTAAGACGCTTTAATTTAGCTGGAACAGAAAAGCAAGGGGACCCTTACGACAATGAAATTGATCAATATAGTCAGGACCACATTCAGATTTTTTTTCAACGTGAGATTTCTGACCGCATGCATATTAATCTGGTTTCAAATTACACGCATGGTAAAGGGTTTTATGAAAATTATAAGTCCAATCAGAATCTTGAGTCTTATGGCCTGGTTTCTTCAGGTATTGGATTTGCTGATCTGATCCGGCAGAAATGGCTGGATAATGATTTTCTGTTTCTTAATGGCTCAGCGACAGTGAAACTTGCGAAGAATTGGAATATAAGCCCTCAGGCCACATATTCTTATTACCACGGCGATCATTTTGGAATTGTAAAGCAAGCATTATTAAGTAACTACCAATACGTCAGAAATCCGTACTACGAAAATTCAGGTATTAAGAAGGAAATAACCTGGGGATTTAAATCTGTTTTCAGCCCATATAAGGATTTGAATTTAAACCTGGATCTTCAGTGGCGATGGATAGATTATTCTATTTCGGGTACGGAAGATGAAAATAAGATTGATGTTGATGCAAACTATACTTTGTTTACACCGAAGATCTTTATGGATTGGGGTATTTCAAAAAAACTAAAGGGCTATGGTTCCGCAGGTATCATGCGGCGTGAAGCATTCCGGGAAGATTTACTTGCTGACCCCGAAGGTCAGCAGGCCGAAGAACTTTGGGATGGAGAGTTGGGCTTCAATTTTATTCTTACTCCAAAGATTTCCGCTAAACTTAACATGTTCTACATGCATTATAAACGCCTTCGTGCCTTATCCGGAGAACTCAATGATGTTGGTGAGCCACTCCGGATTTTTTTGCAGAATGTGAAAACGAAAGGCGTTGAATATGAAATGGATTTTCAAGTCTTCGGCGGATTGAAATTTAAGCATTCCGCATCATTGCTTTGGACCCGGATTCCAAGGTGGGAAGAAACGATTCCAAGTTACGACTCCGTATGGAACAGCTTGCCTTCTGAAACAATTAGCCGTTCAAATGTATCGCTGGGATTCAGTCCGAAATTTGTTTCCGAATCAAGGTTGAGTTATCTTGTTTATACCAAAAAGCTGAATTGGCCCTCTATTAGTTTCTATGTCGATCTGCACACGATGTCTGAATTTTATCTGGACAACACGGAGAGGAAAGAAAGCCAAATACCGTCTCAGCTAACTATGGATTTTGGCCTGGAAACGCCAATTCACTTTTCAAAGAAAACACTGTTAACGGCCTGGTTCCAGTTTCATAATTTGTTGGGAAACAAAACGAGCAGCCATGGTTGGATCAGCAGATTTAAACATCAAAGTGATTTGGACGTTTTAGCAGATCCTTATCTGGGTAAGGCAGATGATGGATATTATTTTTACAAAGGGGTATATCCGCAGGCTTTGCAGCATCTTTCAGCCGGTTTAAGGCTGCATGTGAATTAAAAATTGTAGGTAATACCGGCTCTGTATAGTATAGGGACACGGAATGATTCAGGATCTTCAAGAAAATCGTAATTGATATAAATTTCATAAGCCCAAATCCCTCCGGAAGAATAACCAAGACCTGCAAGAAGTATATCTCTCCACTCCCGGTATTTTTCAAGATTTCCATTGATAATTACACCGGAAGTATAAGTTTCATTCAATTGGCTGTATTCCAGGTGGACAAAGAAATTTTCAAGAAATTTCATGCGGGCAAATAGTCCAAGGCCGTAATCAACACTGTTGTATCGATAAGTTTGAAAGCCATCATTAAATTTTGCAGTTGTAAAATCCAAACTGAAGCGGGGACCAATAGAAAACCAGTTGGTGGCTTTATAGGCCATCATCGGAGATATGCCGATTCCGAATACATTGGATTGCAATCCATTGTAAAAATTTGAGCTGAAACCTAAATTAAAACCACCGCCATACCACATTTTCTCTTTCCAAAAATGAACTTCTGGTTTTTTGGATTTTTTTGCCTGGGAAAAACCGTCCAATAAGATGGAAATGAGGAGAATGGAAGACAAGAGGAACCGACTTGGAATTTTATTTGTTAAAAGCTTCATAAACATGTGAAATAATAGGAGTAGATGATTTGTTAAATAATGTTCTACTGAAAGATAATTCCTAATTTTACGGGCAATTTAACGGATATATTATGAATGTGAGGTTAATTTTTATTTCTATCCTCTTTTTTTATGTACTGAGCATCCAACTGCCAGCTCAAAATATTACCCTTCAAAAAGTGGAGGTTTCTACACAGTCTCCTCTAAATCAGGTGTTTTATGATTATTACCTGGCCAAGATAGATTACGATCAGTTGAAATCGGCATTTGCAAGCAGAGGAAACCAGCATTTTTTAACTATCGTGCACCCGAATTTTACCTGGAATCTTGAGCTGTTTGAGCACGATATCCACACTGCGGATTATGTTCTTACGGTTGGAACGGATAAGGGAATCCAAAGATTTAAACGCAAACCTGCCAATAAGACAATGATTGGTTATTTGCGTAACGCCCGTGGAGGGGACGCAAGGATGGTCGTTGCCGATCACTTTATTGCAGGAATGGTCGATCAGGGTGGTGAGAGTTTTTTTATCGAGCAAGCCAATGGAATTGACCCAACGCTACCGGATGATTATGTGGTTATTTACAATAGCTCAAAAATTTACCAGAACACGAATATCCAATGCGGATATGACCAATATTTAAAAAACAAAGAACAGCTTGAACAACACGAGCAAGGCTCAACAGAAATCTCATCCAGAAGTCATTGCCTTCAGGTTGAAATAGCTTTAGCCAATGACTTTTCTGTTTTTCAGAAAAGGGGTTCACAGGCCAATGTTGAAAACTGGAACACCACAATTTTGACTTTGATGCAGGCAAATTATGACAATGAGTTTGCGCACAATCTCGAATTTGTCCAATCTGCAAGTTTTGTGGCTACATCTACGGGTTCAGACCCATGGAATGGGGTCAACAATATCAATACGCATTTGGATATCCATAGAAGTTGGGCTAATAATGGTGGTTACGGAGCGGATTATGACGTGGCTACTGCCTGGACCACAAAATATACAAGTGGTGCGGTTGGTTTGGCATGGGTGGGTGTGGTCTGTACCAGTCTTAAATACAACGTATGTAGTGATTACGGGGGATCTAATAACTGTGTGCGTCAGTTGCAGGCCCATGAAGTGGGCCACAATTTTGCTGCAAACCACGATGGAAGTGGTGATCCCTATATTATGGCACCGGCTGTAAATTGCCTTTCAGCCTGGTCCGCAGCAAGTGTAAGTTCAATAAACAACCACCTGGCATCTCGTGGTTGCCTTAGCGTATGTTCAGGCGGATCTCCACCGGTGGCCGCTTTTGCAGGAGATCCCACAAGTCAGTGTGTCCCTTTTACAGTGCAGTTTACTGATCTTTCGACCAATGACCCGACTGCCTGGCAATGGACATTTCCAGGTGGTACACCAAGTAGTTCGACGCAAAAGAATCCGATTGTTACCTATAAGACATATGGCAAATTTGACGTAACGCTGAAAGCATCCAATGCATATGGCAGCAATCAGGTGATTGCAAAAAATTACATTTTTGCAAATGACAAGCCTGTCACTAATTTTAGCAAAGTCATCATTGAGCGCACGGTTTATTTGACAAATACATCTGCAAATGGAGGTAGTTACGAATGGGATTTTGGTGATGGGGAAACTTCCGTTGACGTAAATCCAATCCACGAATACCAGGATGACGGCACGTACACGATTACTCTCGTGTCAACCAATGAATGTGGATCCACTTCAATGAAAATGACGGTAACTATAGTAACAGTGCCTATTGCTTTGTTCACTGCAGATACGACCTTCGGCTGTGCCTCATTCACTGTAAAATATAAAAATCTGTCTTCTACAAATGTTACTTCATGGGAGTGGGATTTTCCAGGGGGAACTCCATCCACTTCAAAAGTATTTGAACCTGTTGTGGAATACAAAAATGCGGGTTCATTCGATGCAACACTTACAGCAAAGAACAGTAAGTATAAAGCAGTTTCACAAAAATTGAAATATATAAATGTTGATTCTGTTCCTTTGGCAGGTTTTGATTATACACAGAACCTGGATACCGTAATCTTTTCAAATTTATCAAAGTATGCAAAAGCCTTTCGGTGGGATTTTGGAGATGGAACGAATGACAGTTTGAATATAAATCCTAAGCATGTTTTTAAACAAGGTTCATATCTCGTCCTTTTAATTGTGAAGAACAAATGTGGAGTGGATACTTTTTCAAAAGCAGTACAGGTGGGTAGTGGCCTTTCAGCAGGCTTTAAGACAGACAATCCAAAAGGCTGTACTCCATTTATAGTGCAGTTCCAAAATACAAGTTTTGGTGCAACACAGTATAAATGGTCGTTTCCCGGTGGAACTCCATCCACTTCGACAGATCCAAACCCTGTAGTGAGCTATACTACCCCTGGTAAATTTGACGTGAGTCTGATAGCAGGAAATGGTACAGAAGAACGATCTGAATACAAGGCATCTTATATTGATGTGCAGGCATTTCCTGAGGCAGATTTTCAGAAAGCTGTTAGCGGATTTACCGTATTCTTTACAAATCAGTCAAAATATGCTAGTTCCTATTCTTGGAATTTTGGGGATCCAAACAGCACGTCCAATACAAGTTCGGAAATATCTCCTAGCCATAGCTTTACGGCAGAAGGAGAATATTTGGTTAGTCTTATTATTTCAAATGACTGCGGCCATGATACCATAATGGAAAGCGTTGCGGTTTATCTGATTCCTAAGGTTGATTTTATTTCCGATACAACAGTACTTTGCGGCGCTGGTTGGGTGCAGTTCTATAGCAAAAATTCTTCAGATGTAAAATCATGGGACTGGTCTTTCGATGGGGCATCACCGGACCACTCTACAGATAAAAATCCAAAGGTTTACTATGACAAAAAGGGAAATTTCAGTGTAAGGCTTTCTGTGCAAAATTCGAATGGAGATAATGCAATTACTAAGCAATCCTACATTAAAGTCATTTCTCCGGTGCTTTGTCCAGATTATGTATTTACCAAAACTGAAGATTTAAACTCCCAGCTGGAAATACCTTTAAAAAGGAAGGAAAATAGGGATCTCGTAGTGTATCCTAATCCTTTAACAGGTACTCCCACATTGACCTCATTAACTCAAGGCGATCAAGTATCTCTTAGAGTCATAAATATGGCAGGTAATGTAGTTTATTTACAAACGTACCAGGCTCATGGAGTGGTAATCCTTCATCCGGATTTCAGTGAACTTGCTCCTGGCACCTATGTACTTGAGTTGAATAGATTGGAAGGTCCACAAATTGTGAAAATTCTGATCTTATAATTTTATTCAGCAATTGATAGTTGCTGAGTTGTATTTAAATACGGATTTACAGAGCTTAATTTGTTTGTTTTTGCATACTCGTGATGCATTGCATCTATATATGCCATTGTATGACTTTTGAAGCCTGTAATTGCCTAAATAGGAGTGATCTGCCTGCAGGGCAGAAGCTGACCATCCATGATATATTTCATTCGGCTCAATTTTTGACCCTTGGTTCCCAGGAATTATTTGACTTTCCCTTTTTAAAGAATATTTTTTATATTCGTATGCGTTCATCGCAATGAGAGCCTTAAAATTTACCATATTCTCTGTCCTTTTGTGCCTATGCACCGCAGCTACTTCTCAATGGTGTTGTCTGGATACGATGCTTGCGATAAAGGACAAATCCACAGTGAATTTGCGATTTTTAATTAGTGGGGCTTCTATTAATGACCTTTCGTCACCCAATCAGGGCTTATGTGGTGTGCGTATCAAGTTTGAACACAAGTTTATCGGTGATGTTACGATGGAGCTGATTTCACCATCGGGTCAGCGTGTGAGACTTTTGGGCCCTCTGGGAAATAGCGGTAGAACCGATTTTACAAAATGGTTTATCAGCTTTGTCCCCTGTTCCGCAACAGCAGTACCGGATCTTGGATTTAAGCGCAAATGGGATAATTTACAGTCGTGGGGAATTCTGGGGAAATTCTATAATGGTACCTATTATGCGAATATGGGATGCCTGGAAGATTTTAATATGGGTCCTGTTAATGGTACCTGGACATTATCTGTATCAGATGCGGAGAAGTTTTATGAAGGAAAAATTGAGAGTTTTTGTTTGCTTTTTTGTGATCAGACAGGAATTAACTGTCAGGACTGCAGTCCAAATGGGGGCTTCTTTACTGAAACAAACAAAGATTTTTGTTTGAACGATCCTGCCTTATTGCTTACAGATCAACTTGAATTTCCAACATTTACGCCCGATACGAGTAAATACGGTTATGTCTATCTGATTACACGAAATGATACGCTCCTTGCTTACAAGAGTCAATTGGATTTGAGGTCTTTTCCCGTTGGAAATTATGAAATTTGTGGATTGTCGTTTTTGCGAGCAGATAGTTCGCTGCTGCCGCCACCCGGATATCTGCTTTCTGAGTTGAAGCGGGAATTAATAACAGGTAATTTGGTGATTTGCGGAGAGTTTTCTAAAAATTGTTTAAGTGTAAATATTCATCCGGTTTATTCAGGGCTTTCACAAAATGTACGCTTATGCAAAGGGGATAGTCTTGTGATTGATGGTGAGGTGTATAATCAGATTGGCATCTATGTTTTAAATCTGAAAAGTGTTAACCAGTGTGATTCCATTGTAAGTTTAAATCTGGATATGGTGGATCTCAAAATCCAGGGTAAACCTTTGGATACCATTGACTGTAGCATGCCAGTTGTTTCAATCGACATTTCATCTTCTGTGTTGACCAGTCGAAGCAAAATACTTTGGTCTACAATGGATGGGCAAATTATTGACCTGTCAGATTCCTTATCTGTTAAAGTAAATAAGGAAGGGAGCTATACCGTGATTGTACAAGACGGAACCTGCTATGATTCTGCTGTATTTCGCGTTATAAAAAATGAAGCCATTCCGGAACTCACGGTAAGTGCCGATACCATAAATTGCGTTCGAAAATTCTCGACACTGCGTGCAACAACCAATGCCAAAAATCCAAAATTCAATTGGTCAGACGGTGTAAATCTTCTGGGGAATGCGGACTCTCTTGTTGTTCTTCAAGCAGGTTTGTATTATATCACAATTACGGATGGAAATGGATGCAGCAATTATGCTGCTATGGAAGTGATAATAGATACTGTTCCGGCATTTCTTGAGTTAAATGCAGGCATATTGACATGCAAGGATAGTTTGGCTAAGCTAGAGTTCAATGCGGACAAAGCTGCTCTTTCGCTAGAGTGGATAAGCGCTTCAGGATACGTTTCTTCAATGGATTCCATTTTCACCAGAGATAAAGGTTTTTATACTCTAAAGTTTACAGCTTTAAATGGATGTGTGAGCGTAGATAGCGTAGAGGTGGTTTCAGAAATTTCTGTCCCTGAATATTTTTTTACCCTGGATACTTTGAATTGTTCAAATAATTTGCAATTCCAGTTGCAAGACAGGACATCATCAATGGTCGACTCTATAATTTTCAAGGGACCGGGTGGTTTTTATGCCAATGGGCTCCATCCAATTCTATCACGACCTGGAATGTACAGAGTCCGACTTACAGATGTGAATGCGTGCGTATTAGATACAAATTTCATTGTTGTTGCTGACACACTGGCCCCTTCATTTAAATTGTATTCAGATAGTTTGAATTGCGTAAATGACAGCGTGCAACTTTCTGTATTTCACTTTCAGGATAGCCTGGGTTACGAATACCACTGGACAGGTCCTGTAGGATTTGACCGAAATGATAAAACACCTTTTACACGTCAGCAAGGGCTTTATTCATTAAGGGTAAAAGGACCCAATGGTTGTTCTCGTGAAGACACCATTCGCGTTTTTCAGGATGATTCGAAACCAGACATAGAAATATCAAGTTCAGGCGATTTGAGTTGTTTAAATAAACAAGTACAGCTTACTGGCAGTTCGCAAGATGCAGTAAGATTTAATTGGTTTGGTCCATCGAACTTCAGGTCTTCACAAAAAGATCCAATCGTATTTCTTGAAGGTCTCTATAAGTTGGTAGTTACTTCTGCCAACGGGTGTACATCGGAACGTTTTGTAGATGTAATAAGAGATACCCTGTCGCCAATCAAGAATGTGGTATATGATTCCATTAATTGCTTTAAGGATTCCGCAGTACTGCAATTTAATTCACAACATAATTTTGATTCTCTGATTTGGACTGGGCCTGGTTCCTTTGTGAGCAATAACGAATCTATAATAGTTTATCAGGCTGGCATCTATCGACTTTTTGTGAAAGGGACTAACGGATGTGTAGATTCAAGTTTGGTTCATGTTGTAGAGGATACGCTGAAACCCTCTTTCCAATTAAAAGCAGATACCCTTGACTGTAAAAATATACAAGGATCCATCCTCCTCATTACAAATGATACTGCGATCGAGTATGAATGGCTATTGCCTTCGGGGAACACAATCCGCTCTCAGAATTTGTCTGTAGCAACTCCCGGTATTTATAAAATAACGGCACGAAGTAAGAATGGGTGTCAGCATATAGATTCTATAGAGGTTTTTGATTTCAGTAATAGACCCACTTTTAAATTTTTAAAAGATACAATTACTTGTGCTGAACCTATGCCGGGGATTGGTGTAAATACCACCGAACAAGGTTTGAAATTTTCGTGGAAGGGCCCCAATGGATTTGTCTCGGTAGATAGTTTTTTTCATACGGGAATTCCTGGATGGTACACAGTGACTGTAACCAATTCATTTAATTGTCAGAGCTTCGATTCGGTTTATGTTCCTGAATTTACCTCAAAACCTTCAATTGCATTCAGTTCGCCTTTTTTTGATTGCCGCAACAAGGATTCAGCATTTTTGTCTGCAACCTGGATTGATACCTTAATTCAATTTGAGTGGATATATCCATCGGGGCAAATAAGCAATCAGAAGTTCATAGCTGTTACCCAGACCGGAAAATACTACTTTAACGCTTTGGATGGGAATGGCTGCCGGTCACATGATTCCTTAACCGTACAGTTTGATACTTCCAAGCCTTTAATAATTCAAATGTTTGCGGATAAGTTAAATTGCGTTAGGGATTCCGTACTTCCATTAGTTGAATGGTCACCTGTTCAATCATCCATATTGTGGTCTGGACCTGGTTTGATGCCTACAATTCAACCAAACCCTGTCTTGCGGATCCCGGGACTGTATTTACTAAAAATTACCGGACCAAACTTTTGTGTTCTCGATACATTTTTACGAATTGATATAGATACGGCAAAACCCAACATACGTCTGAAAGCAGATACAATTACATGCGAAAATAGTAGGGTTCAATTAACTTTAAATTCACCGGACTCCCTTTCTATTGTAATCTGGCAAGGGCCGGGTGGGGAAATTTATGCGGATAAGGAACCCTTTGTTATTGATACAGGATGGTACACTGTCGTTGTGCAGGCATTGAATGGTTGCTTCAATACAGATAAAATAAAGGTACTTTCGGATATCATGCCACCTGATCTATTGCTTCAAGACCTGGTTATTCCTTGCGACAAAGATTCTATTTACCTGACTGCCATCATAGCTGATCCCTTGGCAAGCTACAACTGGTTTGGTCCAAATCAGTTTTTTAGTAATTTATCCCAACCTTTGATTGCAGATACGGGTTACTACAAACTTATTTTGATTGGGAAGAATAAATGCGTTTCAAGCGACAGTTTACATGTGGCTTATAAAAAGGATCTTCCATTTTTGTTTGCTACCTCTGATACTATAACCTGCAAATCAGCAATGGCAAATTTGAATGGTTTTTGCGACCTTAAGAATTGCAAATTTTTATGGAAGGGACCTTCTCTGGCAGACAGTTTAAATTTAAACATTTCGGTCTCTATTCCGGGGAATTATACCTTTAGTGTTAGGGATAGTTTTGGTTGTACAAAAGACACCATTCTTGAAGTGCATTTCGATACATTAAAACCATCTGTGTTTATTCAGGCTCTGGATAGTTTCATTTGTAGTCAAAATATAGTAAGGCTGACTTACCTGACTCCTTTGTCGGAATACAAAGTGAAATGGAGCAGTTCTGATGGCACTATTATTGGTTTGGACAGTCGGGATACTGTTGCGGTAAATAAAGTAGGGAACTATCGCCTAACTATTCTGAATTCCGTCAATGGTTGCAGCGATACATTAAGTTACTTTTTAGATACAATTGTGCAAGATATTGGCCCGGTGCATGTTCAAGTAGATCAACCCCATTGTTTTAATAGTAAGGATGGTCGAATTGTAATCGATCAGATTGAGGGCGCATACGGTCCTTTCAGGATATCATTAAATGGAAAGGAAATACAGACATCTCAAGTAGCAGATCAACTGGAACATGGCGCATATCATGTTGAAGTGACTGACCGTTTTGGTTGTAAACTGGATACGATTATAGATTTGTACAACCCTTCAGAACTTTTTTTGGATGTCGGTCGCGATACCGTATTGAAACTGGGGGATAGATTGATCATTTCACCTCAATCAAATGCGAATAAGACTTCGCTTCGATCAATTATTTGGACACCAGATTCCTGGTTGGATTGTCCTGCTTGCTTTGAAGTTGAATCAAGACCTGAATCTACCATTCAATATGTCTTGCAAATTGTAGATGAAAATGGTTGTGTAGCAATAGATTCCATTTTAATTTCACTGATTCTGGCTCCGGACATTTTCATTCCAAACGTCATTTCACCAAACCAGGATGACATTAATGACCGTCTGACTATTTATGCAGGGCCTGAAGTACAATCTATTTTGCAATTTAGTATTTACGACAGGTGGGGGAACAGAGTGTATCATATCGATAAAATAGATCCGAAATCTCATCCTTTGCTTTGGGATGGTCAGTGGAATGGACAATTGCTGAATCCAGGAGTATTTGTTTATAGAATCGAAGCTCAACTGGTAAATGGGGGTATTTTCCGGAAAACAGGCGATATTACTCTATTGCGCTAGTCCTGACGGAGAAAGAAACTGGTAGCTAAATGTTAATATCTCAAAAAAGTAAGCAACACAGGAAGCGAAACTGACTCTGAGAGGGTCTTATGATCAAGAAAATGAAATAGTCCAGACCGTTTTAAAGATGGTCATTTTTAAATAAAGCGGTATACTTTTTGGTTTATTTGGACTTGGTAAATTTTTTATAACAGAGTGTAAATAATGTTTTAATTTTAATACGCTTTCGAGTGTATTTATATATTTAATTCTTAATATTTAAGACTAACATTTTCAGTATGTTTCGAATTATACTATTTTATCTATGTGCAATTGCTTTTTCAGCGCAAGAAGTTGTGGCACAATGTACCCCACCTATGGCTGAAACTTGTGAGGAAGCCCAGGTTCTTTGTTCACTGGATGAAGTGAACGGATATGCCTGTAATAACCCCAGTACGGTGGCCAGCCAATGTTCTCCGCTTTGCTCTCAGGGTGGTGTTGGACATAATACAAGTTGGTGGGGCTTTGTTACCCAAGGGGGTAACGTGACCATCACGTTGACAATTGGAGGTTGTACGACAACACAGGGACTCCAGTTCGGTATATGGGGAGACTGTAACTGTGGGGAGGAAATTGCCTGCCGTTCTATTCCTTGCGTACCTCCTGGTAGCGTTGAAGTAATCCAGGCAAATCTTTTGCCATGTAAAACCTATTATCTGTGGGTAGATGGTTGTTCAGGGGATATCTGTGATTTTACCTTGAATACCTCCGGTGGAGGGCCTCCTACACTGAGCCCATTAGGTAAAATCAACAACAAAGCCAACATGATCATTGAGCCTGTGTGTGTGGGCGCATGTAACGTTAGGTTCTTTGTGAATGATCAACCAGGAGGTTGTAAGCCTACTTATGTTTGGACGCTGGATGGAGACGAGGTAGGTGGAAATGATAATGAGGTAAGTTTGGATTTTCCGGACGAAGGTGATTTTGTTATTTGTGTGACAGCCTACATAGGCAATCCTCAGAGTGGATCTATCTGTTCACAGGAAGGCCCCGTTTGCGCAACTGTAAAGGTGAGACCCATTGCAGATAAAATCGGAAAACCAAGGGTTATCTGTTGGGAGCAAGCGAATCCCGGCGGATACAAATGGCATTCTCAAAGAATCTTCCAAAGTGGAGAGTATCGCGAACAATTTACCGATGCAAATTGCTGCAAGTTTGACTCGGTCGTAATGTTTACTGTACTGGATCAGCCTTCTCCGCCAGATGTGTATTACATAACATGTGATGATGAGCCTTATATAGATATTTTAGGGAAAGCTTGGAGACCTTGTACCAATCGGTTCGAAGTTCCGCTTCCTAAAACTACAGATCCTTACAGGTGCGACAGTTCTATCTATCTGACCGCGATAAATGTGGATTACAGACCTAACTTCCGTGTAGCTTGCTTTGGCGGTATGGTTGAAATTTCACCCAACATCACCATGATCAAACCATGTAATGTGGGAGAAACATATGAATTTGAATATCGATGGTACAAGAAAAATGATGTATCCAAAAAGACATTTAGTACAGATGAGCGCATCATGGTTGATCCAATCAAGGAAGACTATTGCGTGGAAGTGAATGTGAAGGTTCAATTAGGTACTGAATTTACGGTTTGCGCAAAAACATTTTGTGAAACTTTCAACGAGGACGACCTTGCGCCGAAGTGTTTCCCCCTTGCAGGAGATCTGGTCTTGTGCTCCGGTTTCAACGGCAATTATTGGATAGATACCTTTATCAACCAGAAGGTGTTGTTCTACACCTGGACAGTTGATGGAGGAAGCATTATATCCAAAATCGACAGCCAGGCCGTACAGATCAAATGGAATATCAATCCCGGCGA
>CAYTNG010000022.1:0-24949 GCA_964439105.1 uncultured Saprospiraceae bacterium | reverse complement strand
CATTTATCGCAATGCGCTTCTTTGTTATGTTTCCACAACAATCTTCTGCAACGATATATGCTTCCGAATTGCCTCTTTGCAAATCACTGATTACATAACCATCTGTTTCATTTCCACTCACAATACCCTCTGTAATTTCGATGCTGTAATGCAATTCATTGCTGCAATTATCGATTAACCAGGGTTTTGGAACTTCCCAACGACCCGTGCAGGTCCACACGTCCATGTTGACGATAACCGTATCAGGGTACAGAACATTTGGTCCTTCCCTGTCTATTACTTTAATAATCTGATTATGGCCGCCAATTTGTCCGGTACACCAATCCAAAACAGTCCATTGTCTTAAAATCTTGAAACAACCCACTGAACCGGCATCACAGCCATTTTTAGCTACGTCGACTCGGATGTCTTTAAAGGTCATTCCAAGATTTGAACAATCACTGCCTGAAGGATACCCTGTTCCGTGCCACATGATGACTTCATCGGGACCCCAACAAACAGGATTGTTAGCTCTCCAGCTTGGATGAGCAGGCCAGTAAATCGGGAACGGGCTCGGATGACCGATATATAAACCTGTATCGATTGCATTCCATCCCAGAGTTCTTGGAAGACGTTCACCTGCAAGATCCCCATTGGGGCTTGGCAGGAACCCTCCTGTTGCAAACCAATGTGCAGAATCCAGGAGATATCCATCCACACAATATGGATAAGGGAGATAATGTGCTGAATAATCTTTTATGGTATTGATTTTTCCGTCGCAGGACAAAGCCGGAGATTCCTTGTCATCAAAATCAAGCGGCACATCCACTGAACCAATTGTCCCAAGGCTGACCGTAATAATTTGAGAGCAAGTGGATTTATTTCCATATCCATCTGTGCTGACCCAAGTTCTTGTAATACGTTGTTCAAAATTATATCCACATCCACCCTGCTCCACTTTATCTGAATAGGTCAAGGAGTATCCACTGCAATTTTCAACAACCACTGGACTTCCCATATACAATGGACTTGTTCCAGAGGTTCCACAGACTATACATGTGTCGCGTGGACAAGTCATTCGAGGAGGTAGTTTATCTTCAACAGTAGCATGTCCCCAACAACTAATACCTGTTACTGTATCGAGGACTGTAATCTTGAGTTGACGGCCGATATCCTGACCTCCCACTTGTGATCCGCGCACATTTGGTTGACGATCTATGATCTGACCTGTTATCCAGTCCTGCACAATGATCTTGTAATCTTCAAAACAGCGGTAAGGTCCGCCTGCCAAAACTTCATCTGCTCCAATGGTTGCAGAACAGTTTTCATTCAGACTAATCTGGATTTCATCGTGGCAGGCTAATTGAGTTATCGGATTATCATAATCGTTTAATGTAATACAGAAAGTGCAAGTGCTTGTATTTCCCGAAAAGTCTGTTGCCTGATAAGTCAGACAAGTTTTACCTCTTGGGAAGAAGTCGCCGTTCTTATAACCTGACTTATCAATTTGTGTAACGGTTGGATTGCCTCCGGTTATGATTGATTTGGTATAATTGATTGTACCATTCCAAATTCTTGAGGCAAATGTTGTGCCTGTAAATGCCGGATTTGCTTTACCCACACCTGCGAACAAGCTGATATCTGCATTAGTATAAGTGGAAGTTCCATTTGTATAGCGCAGAGCAATAGTTCCTGCAGTATAATTGACAAGGTTAAAATAAATACCGTAAGTCTGTCCGGGGTTTATGGATAGTCCACCAATATTAAATAAGGTTGGTAAATTCAGACCTGCACATGCTGCGTTAGCTGTTCCAAGTAATGTCCAGGCTGCTGCGTTTGTCTCTTTTCCAACATATGTAGTGGGTGTATAATATACCTCAACAATGACATTAGTACCCACTGTAGCAGCAATATTCCCTGCAAACGAATTTAATGTAATAGTCCCTGTGGATATGTTCGTTACATTGAACATATTTCCAGCAAACTGATTATTGGATGCAAATGTCGTGGTGATAGAGCCCGTAGCAGTTGAGGTCATGATCGTACAGTTATCCGTCGCTTCCGGCTCATTAAATGAAATGGCACGATTACATTCACCCGGATTGAGGTTTACAGTCCAGTCTTTTGGACACCATAATACAGGACGGATTGTATCCAATACTGTCACACTTGATGTACATGTTGAACTTTTTCCACATGAATCCAAGGCGGTAAGTATGACATTGTTCACACCGGTATTTCCGCAATTGAATGAAGATTTACTAATGGTAAGCCTGTAGGCTGTACTTCCATTGTCAATATCTGAAATATTCAATGTCGCGGCACCTTGTTTGTCAAGATAGATGGTTGCATTCTTGCATCTGGCGACAGGTTGTGGAAGCACGGATATACGGAAAGTAATCGGAGTACCTGTACAGGTCACACTCCTGTTAACAAAAGTCGGAGTTACCGTGAAGGTACTTGTTATCCTTGCGTTGCTCGTATTGGTTGTCGTAAAACTTGGAACGCTTCCCGTACCACTGGTAGCCCCGAGTCCTATTGGTTCCGGAGTACGTGTCCAGGTATAGGTCGTACCGGGAATATTTCCTGTAAAGGTAATCTGGGCGGTGATATCACCATGGCAATATTGCACATCCGGCACTGCATTTACCGTAGGCGTCGGGTTAACAGTTATGGTAAAAGTTATCGGAGTTCCTGTGCAAGTCTTACCTGCATTGGTATACATTGGAGTGACGGTAAACGTCGATGTGAGAGGTGCAGTTCCTGTATTCGTCGTAACGAAAGATGGCACGGAACCGGTACCACTCGTAGCAGCAAGTCCAATAGCTTCCGGTGTTCTCACCCAATTGAAAACTACACCTGTTGGAGTACCACTGAAAACAATGGCAGTTGTAGTTTGTCCGACACAATAATCAGGACTCGACACTGCGTTCACCACAGGAGTTGGATTTACCACTACAGATTGAGATACGGCTTGAATACAGCCCGGATGGGATCCGTTTGGCACGCCATCGGCAGCATCAAAAGTGAACACCACATTATGTGTACCTGCACCAAGAGTCGCCGGATTAAAAACCGTCGCTGCATTACCATTGATTGTAAAACTACCGGTTCCCATTGCAGGTCCAGAACCATCTCCCAATTGAGCGTTTCCTACAAGGGTTACAGCGGGATCATTGGCACAATAGGTATTTGCAAGTCCGACAATACTTGGATTTGGATAGTAACAGGTACTTCCAATTGAGGTAACTATGGATCCATTTGAAACGGTCACATTGTAACCTAATGCATCCACATGAATACCCATAAGAGTATAATTGCTGACTCCTCCCCCAACAACTGTTTCGGTTAGCAGGGTTCCGGGTGGCATCGGTGTAGGTGCTGCAGGTGGTGCCGGACTTGACGTCACATAAAATCCGGTGCTGCTGCTCACGGTCCAGTTTTGACCACTTGGTGCATTTACCGAAACCTTCTCATTAAACTGACCGTTTGTCAGAGTAGTCGCATTGTTTTTGCATGAGCAGGGATCTGTTATTGTCAATGAGCATGATAAAACATTAATAGAAGTTGATTTGAATGGACGGCAATTGGGGTTTGGAGGCGTTGGTGTAAGTACAGCGTAGACAAAATAATTTCCGGTTGTTGGAATATTTGCATTCAGAACAGCCGTAGTACCACCACCTGACAAACCTGCATTGGTAACAATACCAAGTGTTGTACCCATTGTATAAGGATCTGCGAGCGCTGAAGTAGAATACACAAATTTGATTCCATAGGTGGTACCCATATTGGTCAGACCCGAAGCAGTGGAAACGAAATTTGTGGTTTTACATACGGTACTCACGCTTGTACTTAAGCCGCCGATTGCGGGACAACCACCACAATTGCCAGGCAGACCAATAAGCGCTATTGATTTTGTAGCGGAACAACCATTATTTGCAGTTACTGTCACGAAATAACTTCCTACTGATAGCCCGGTTTGGTCTTCTTGTCCATTAATCAGACCGGATCCGTCTGGAGTAAACCAATTGTAGGTAAATCCTCCACTTCCTGTGACTGTAATGTTGATAGATCCATCAGTTGAAACACATGTTGTAGGTTCCACATGCGTTTCAGAAATGGTCACACCTGTGATGACATTTACGGTTGCTGTGGAGCTTGCTGTACAGCCGTTAGCAGCGGTGACAGTCACCGTGTAGGTTGTCGTTGCACCAGGGGAAACCGTAATCATATTATTTGTTGAACCGGTACTCCATAGGTAGGTGCTGCCTCCGCTTGCTGTAAGCGTTTGGCTGGCTCCCCCACAAATCGTGGAAGTAGCAGGTGAAATACTTGCGGTGGGTGTTGTGTTCACTGTAACTGTGGATGTGGCAGTTGCCGTACAACCATTGACCCCGGTGACAGTAACTGTATAGGTTGTCGTGGAAGCCGGACCCACAGTGATTGAGGTGGTCGTGGCTCCACCCGGAGCCCAGACATAAGTACCTCCGCCAGATGCTGTGAGTGTGGTACTTTGCCCACTACAAATTGTAACTGCCGAAGGTGTAACCATCGCATTAGGTAAGGGAAGCACTTTTATGGTATCGTACATCACCACCAGACATCCTGTTGCAACAGTCACTGTATCATAATAAATGGTCGTGGATGATGGAGATTTGGTAATTGCGTTTGTGGTTTCACCGGTATTCCATTTATGTGAAATACCGCCACCGCTTACTGTAATGGTTGCGGAAGCCCCTAGACAAATATTCTTATCGTTTACGACACCTGAATTTTCTGTTACTGCAATTGTGAAGTTAGATCCGGGGTTGAATTCGTCTGCACCGATATCAGGATTGGTCAGGTTTCTGGTATCCATATCAAAATCGTTGGTTATACCTGGAATGGCCATTGCCGCCTGATTAAAACAGAGATTCGATGAATTGGGAACCAGGTGTAAATCTGTGCTGGATGTGTAGGTTGGCAAAATATTTAAGGACAACTGGTCTTGTCCGGTAGCCGATTGCCACTGTGCTAAAGTTGTACGGTCGCTTGTTAAGAATCCCAAAACGCCAACAAGCCCATAGGCATAATAATCGTTATTGTTGATGGTAATAAAGCTGGAACTCGATCCTAAAGTATAAATCGCATAGGATTTGTCACCTGTGGATGTTGTATTGTCATAGTTATTGGTAAGGATATTGTTTTTAACAATACTATTTGTGACGCTTGTATTAAAAAACAGGCAAGCGGATGCCCCTCCCGTTGTATTGGAAGAATATCCGGCATGATCGCCAAACAGATTAATCGTATTAAAGTAAATACTTACACCCCCTGTAGTTCCTTCAAGTGCGATTCCTATTGGCCAATAAATATTTGAGGCATCCTGGTAACAATAGATGTCAGAAATCATATTGTTGAGAATGATAATGTTTGAGGCCGTATTTGAAGTATTAGCCATAATTCCTCTTGCTCCGTACCCTGATGTGGTTGTACTGGCAAGAGAGGTGATCTTATTCTGTTGAACAATTCCATTAAGTACAGCTACTCCCATAAAAATTCCGGAAAATGCTGTTGTGCCACTTCCGGTAGAAGTTGAAGAAGTATTTATAATGGTATTTTTTGCAATGTTGAAACTACTGACATTGGTGCTGAGATAGATAGAACCACTACTTGTTGCCGTAGATATCAGATTTTGAACGGTATTTCCTGTAATAGAAACTGCTAATGAATTGGCTATCCAGATTCCTGCAAAACCGATATTATCCCCGGAAACCACCGGACCAATGACGTTGTTTAAAATATTCAAAGTGTCCAATCCACCAGAACTTGTCGCTGCTGTTCCATTTGCATAAATGCCGTAGTACATTTTTGTAAATGCATTATTATTGAACTCTAAATTGTCATTATCTGCACCTTGCGCTGTGCTGGAAATAGTTTGCCCTGCAACATGTATACCAAAATTTGGAGCAATTGTGGTTCCTCCTCCAATGATATTGCAATTCTTTATTTTATCGTTGGTAGCACCTTGAGCGATCCCAAGAGACTGAATACAAACTACAGCTGTATTGGTGGATGCGGATGTGTTGCTTATTGTAAGACTTCTGTCACTGCCCCCGGAGTTTGATCCGTCAATTGTAATCCAGTCGGCCCCATTTAATCTGATAATACAAGTGGCAGAAGATCCACTTATGGTAGCCACATTACCCGCTGCAGGCCTTATAGTAAGAGAGGTTGCTGAAGTTGCATTAATATTATTAAATGTAATCGGGAAGGTTTCACTTGCACTATAACTTGCATCAGTTAGAAGGAAGGTTATCGGACCAGTTAGACAACCTGCATTATATGCAGCTGCTGCCGCTGTAAGAGTTGCATAGTTTTGACCCACTCCAACTGTATAGGTACCATTTAATGGCAAAGTGACTGTAATTGAATTCGGGCTCGCAGGATGTGTAATGATTGTATTGACATCCGTAGCGACAACGCCACTTGGATTAGATCCGATATTTATCGGACTTGCGATATCCTGAGCAATAACATAATAGTTGATCACATCTCCTGAAGCCACACCACCCAAATCAGATGCAAGCATGGTAAACATCCAGATTCCATTGGTACCTGTACCTGATGACAGAGTACCAGCCTGGGAAACCCAGCTGCCCATGTTTTTGCGGTAATAGATTCGCGGTTTAAGCGTACCTGTCGTAGGTACACCACTACCATCCAGGATGTTTACATTCGCCAATGTGACATTACCCGTTCCACACCAGGATGCCAACTGAGAGTAAATAATTGTTGGAGGTAGAATATCCGATAAAATAAAGTTACCTGCATCAGCACCCAGATCCACAGGTGTGAAGGAAGCCCTTGTCTGTCCATCATAATCGTCTGTGACCGCAGCAATCAAAGTTCCTGCAGATTCAATAGGTGTGCCCATTGTAGTTGAAATATGCAAATCAACTGTTGAAGAGGATCCAGTTGGATTGATCATCTTTGGATCCGCTGAAAAACTGTTGACATCCTGACCCGTATTCGTCCTCCAGTCATTTATTGTGGCTTGATCTACTGCGTTATATTGACCCAAAAATGAACCGGTACCCGTGGCCAATAAATCGTTATAATTTGAAGTCAGTCCTGTTGGATTTACACCAGTACCCCCAACTTTAATAGCATAATGTTTACCTGTAGAGCCTGAATTGGATCTTGCGTTAACGAAAATATTATTGATGTAATTTCTAACATTCGTTGTGACTGAGCTATTAAATGCAAAGCTGTTATTAGAGAGTGTAGAAACTCCGGAGCCTCCTATGTAAATGGTGTTGTGATAGAAATTATTTGTACCACCTATTTCGTTTACACCATTCATTGCCAAACCTGAAGTAATAGATGCACCGGATGCATCGATTCCAAGCCGGATCATGTTGTTTTGATAAGTTGCAGTCCCTGCACTTACATACATACCATTAATCGTTGAGGTCGTTCCTGTTCCGGTAATACTCAGTGAATGGATAAAATTTCTTGCCAGGGTGGTTGAAGTATTTGAACCTGAAACGGTGATACCATTCACCCAAACATTGGCAGATGCAGCAGTATTAGACAGTGTGTGAATGGTATTTTGGGACACGAGATTGCCTGCTGCAGAGGAGCCCAATACAATTCCATGAACGGAAGCGGTTGTACCTGTTGAGGTGTTTGGTGCGTTTGAAGTTAAATTTGAAATAGTATTTCCTGTAGCAGTTGCTATGCAAGCTGTCATGATCATACCCCTAACCAGTGAAGTAGTACTTGTCCCTGGTGTTACTACAGTCAAGGGACCTGAAGCAGAACCGACCACGTTATTATTTGCAATTGCCGTAACAGAGCTTGAAGTATTCGCCTGAATACCTACAACACTGGCACCTCCAGTAGTTGCTGATGCATTTACTACGCGAATATTTCCAACTGTGTTGTTACTCATGGTCGTAGCATTGACACTAAAGTTGTAAATACCTTGTACTTCTGTCGTGGAGGTGGTGGCTGTCGTTGAATCTACTATTGAAGAGGTTCCATCCAAACTTCCTATTTGATTGGAAATTGCATCTGCCAAACCAGAACCAATATAAATTCCAAGAATGGATGAACTTGTTGAAGTTCCTGATACCGCTCCTGAAATCCGGAAGGCAGTAATTTTGTTTCCGGTTATCGACGTCGCTGGTGCAGTCGTTCCGTGAGAAGACAAATAGATCCCTACAAATCTCGAACTTGAACTTACGCCCACAAAATCATAGATACCTGTCGAAGCGGCACTGGAGTAACCTATCGTATTGTTGCTGATGATACAACTATTAATATTAGTACTTGCAAGCTGAATTGCAGAGTGAATAGCTCCCGTCGTTTGCGTCCTCGTAGCAGTTTGATAAAACTTACTTCCCGATATGGTCCAGTTTGTGTTTCCCGCGGCCACATAAATTCCATTACTTTGAGCGGCTGCATTGAAATAATCAAAAAACTCACAATCCTGAATAGTAATATTACTATTATAGGTTGTGGTAGAGGTGGTCGATCCATTTCCATAAAACGACTTAGTTGGAAGACCTGCCGTTGACGGTCCAAATTTTACTTTGTTAAAAGTATTGTTATCATTTCCAGTAGTAATTGCTGATGCCCCAATCCAGACGTTTCCACCATTTGTGGTAGTAGACATCGTCGAAGCGCCATTGATACTCATGTTGGTAAACAAATTACTTGTTGCATCCGTTTGCAGGCGAAGTGTAGAGGTTCCACTTGTCGCAGAGACTGTAGTATTATCAATCGTCAGATAATTACCGCCAGCATTCAAACCATCAAAAGTTACGTTGTCTGCACCATTCAAATCAATCAAGGGTGAGCCGGCTGTTGCCGCACCGGATATTGTACGCGTTGCTCCCCCGGTTGGTTTCACCAGGATGGAAACATAACTGGCAGAACCGGAACCGCTTGCGTTGAGAATAGCGCCCGCTGCTGGTTCAGTTGTATTGCCGGAAATGTTGATGGTAATCGTACCTGTATGGGTTCCACCGTTTATGGCAGCAAAAGCTGCAGACAAAGTCGTGTAACTTGCCATGGACGTACCTCCGGTAGAAGTCACATCTACCTGGGCAACAAGAGAATAAGAAAAAACAAGGCTAAAAAGTACGAGACAAAACGTACGAATAGTATTTCCAAACGGACTACGTCTTTTCATGAGATTTGAGTTAGGTTCTAAAAATATATATAGACTTTGCTTCGAAAAAGTCTATCGAGCAAAAATACAAGCTCTGGTCCACTTCTTTACGAACGCATTAAAAAATTAACTATAATTCATTTACTTATACGTATTTGGCTGTTTTACCATACTTTATAATTATATAATTGTTTGATTTGCGGGGACACGTGCTTTAGGTTATTTTGGCAGACCAATTTATCTATCCATGAATGCAGAATATGTGATTAGCCAGCTGGACAGGAACCATGGTATTTTCCAAAAACTTCTCGAAGTCCATGAATTCCAACTCATTACATGGAAACCCGCTGCTGATAAATGGTGTCTGGTGGAAGTTGTGTGCCATTTATACGATGAAGAGCGCGAAGATTTTCGTCTCCGTGTTGATTCGGCCCTCCACAGATCCGGGGAGGAATGGCCTCCAATTGATCCCTCCGGTTGGGTAATGGACAGAAAATACCTGGAGCAGGATTATTTTGAAAAAGTCCAGGCCTTTTTACATGAGCGGCAAAAATCAGTTCATTGGCTTAAAAGCCTGAATGAACCCATTTGGGATGCATTTTATCATCATCCGAAATTTGGGAACATGTCTGCCTTTTATCTTCTAAGCAATTGGCTGGCACACGATTATCTGCATATCCGGCAGATCGTCAAACTCAAGTACGATTACCTTGCCAAAATCAGCAGTGTAAACTTGAATTATGCCGGTGAATGGAAATAGACCTTCCTTCCTATCTTCCAAATACTTTGGTTTTGCTGAAGCTTTCTATCTTTGCAACTTCTGATTACTGCATATAGGATTCCTCCAATTTTATTCGGCCCATATGTACGTACTCACGAACATGTACATTCAATTTCGGGGTGTAGCGCAGCCTGGTAGCGCACACGTCTGGGGGGCGTGGGGTCGAAAGTTCGAATCTTTTCACCCCGACTAATAAAATCAAGGAGTTATGAAAGTAAATTTTGTAGCTCCTTTTTATTTGCACATAATTTCTCCATAGAAACTTTATTACATATTCAAAAAATTTATTTAACAATGGAATTTTGCATTTTTGAGAAATAAATCCTCAATAATGAATTTCAATAGTGAAATGTTAGAAAGAATTTTCAAAAAAACTGATGGTGACTGTCATCTTTGTCATGGAAAATTATCATTCTCAAATTATGCTAAACCTGATTCTCGAGGTGCATGGGAAGTTGACCACTCTATTCCAAAAAGAAATGGTGGATCGGATCATTTAAATAATTTATATCCTTCTCATATCACCTGTAATCGAAAAAAGAGTTCTAGTAACTCAAAAACCATCAGATACAGAAATGGTCACTTTCGAAGTCCATATTCAAGGGTGGAAAAAGAAGATCAACAGACCAAAAATGTTTTGTGGTTCAGTACATCATTATTTGAAATTTGTTTTATTTATAAAATGAGTCGTAACTAATCAGTTTCAGGAAGTTATTTTTCATGAAAACCGGGCCTTTTATGCTCTGATTGAAACCGTGGCGAACCGAATCAAGGAGCAACATGGCATCAAACAAGACAAATGGATTTCCGGAGATCGGGCAATGGAATTTTTAAACATCAAAGCAAAGAGTACGCTTCAGAAACTCCTCGATGAAGGTAAAATCCGGTTCTCTAAACCAGAAAGGAAAATCATTCTATACGACTTTGACTCGATAAATGAGTATTTAGAAAAACACGCAAAAGAAACTTTCTGATGGAAATTAACGAAAAACAATTTATTACCGGATTTAATGCTGGCTACCTTCTTGCAGAGTATGAGCCTCAAATATTGACAGCTCTTTTAAACAATATGCAACCAGTTAATTCATACATCTCTGGATTGTCTTTCGGACAAAAGGAATACGAATTAGATCAAACACGAGACGACTTGAGCGAGTTAAATATGCTAAGACAGAAGAGTAGAAAAGAACAGGATAGAAATATTAATTAATGCTTAATCCAAGAACTCTTGCTTAAATATTTCTACAGAATGAATGAACAGAAAATAAAGGATGAACAACGAAATTTTTTTTGAAACACAAGGCTGTTTGCTCATTCGCAGCATTCGCAGCCAAGTCATTCGAAAAGTATGAATGGAAACAGATAATTTCATTGCCAAAAAAGAATGAAGTATTCCGAAATTTGCAATGTGCAATTGATGATGATGCAACATCAACTCTATCACTTATTTTGTAATACTCCCCAATAGTTGGACCAAAAGTTCGGTTTGTTAAGTTAAAAAATGACATATTAGGCAGCCTTATTTTTTATGGATTCTTCATAACGTTTATTTGGAGATTGGCCGGTTGTTTGATGCTTTTTTTGATGATAATACGTGATATGATTGTGGACCCCTTCAAAGAGTTCAAAACCGTTATCGCAAGGATTCAAATAAATGTAATCGTATTTAAGCGTCTTCCAAAATCTTTCAATCCAGACATTGTCTGTGGCTCTTCCTTTTCCATCCATTGATATAAGGATAGATTCTGATTCCAGATAATGTGTCCACATCGAACTGGTAAATTGAGATCCTTGGTCTGAATTGATAATCATCGGTTTTCCATTTAATGCTATGGCTTCTTTGAGAGCTGCTATGCACCATTGTTTGCTCATGCTGTTACTGATGCTCCATCCCATAATTTTACGACTGTAAACATCAATAAATGCAATCATATACATAAAACCCTTTGCCATTGGGATGTATGTTATATCAGTACACCAAACTTGATTGGCATGAGTGATTTCCAGGTTTCTCAATAAATAAGGTTTAATAAATTGCTTCAGGCCTTCTTTTGTAAGGTTTTTTCGACGGTATATAGTTTGCCATCCCATAAGCTTAAACAACCTCCTTATTCTTTTTGGTCCTACTGGATATCCCATTTCTTTCAAAAGATCCACCATAGATTCCACACCTTCAGTCGGATGTCGCAACAAATGTTTATCCATAATATTCATCATTTTTACATTCTCTGGTTTTTCCGGTACCGGTTGATAATATAAAGTACTCCGAGGCACACTCAATAGCTCACATTGTTTGCGAATGCTCAACTTTTGAACCCGGGTAGATACCATGTCAATGCGCTGGTTCATATCCCCAGTTTCTTGCAACTTTTTTTTAAAAAATCATTCTCGACTTTGAGTTGGCCGATTTGTGCATACAACTTTTCCATTTCCGAAGAATCTGACTGATCAGAAGATCCTCTCTCCTTTTCAAATACCAGATTCATATTCTCCAGAAATTCTGTCTTCCATTTGGAGATCATTACTGGATTGACATCGAACTGAACACTGAGTTCGTTCATTGTCTTCTTGTTTTTGATGGCTTCGATGGCCACCTGGGCCTTAAAGGCAGAAGTAAATTTGCGTCTTGTTTTTTTCATATGGTTCAGTAAATTTAATGATTTAAAATTAACTAAACCTCTGGCCTCAATTTAGGGGAGTATTACATTAATAGAAAATTTAGAAAAGTTAAAAATGCACTTAATTATATAAAGATATTTATTTTATACAAATCTGCAAGGCACTTTTTCTTTTAAGCAAGATTTTTTTGAAAGATAGGCTTTAAGTAGTAAGTAGATGATGCGTAATTTATAAAAGGTAGGAAGATTAGCTGGCTAATTATTCTTAAATAACAGAGAGGGAAAAATGGACCATATGTTATCCTTTCACATCCAGTAGGTATAATTTCCGGATCCCCCGGCTTCAATTAGAAATGCCAATATTCCAAATATTCGCAATTACATTTCCCCTGACTTCGAAACCTTGTATGAGAATTCTTAGGTGCCGTCAATGGCATTCTAATGAATATCTTAATTTCTAAATATTCTAAGTTCTCACCCAACTGAAAAAAATCATGTCAGATTGTAATTCCAAGGTGAGATTGTAACCAAGTCAATTTAAACATCCTTTGGCCTATAAATTTATTTTAACTCATGTTAAAAAATTAGCACCATAGGTTTTAAAGAAATTAATAATTATTTAAAAATAATCAACACATTCTTGGTAGTACGTTATAACGTACTATATTTGATTTTACAAAATAGCTTAATCAAAAGTTACAATTCTGGAACAGGCGTTCGACAAAAAGGAAAATGTAACTTTTGATTCTAAGTCAGCAAAATCAATTACAATGAAACAATACATTGCTTATCTCAGGGTATCCACAAAAGGTCAAGAGAAATCCGGGTTAGGATTAGAGGCTCAGATGGCGATCATTAATCATTATACCAGCCTTGAAGATTCTATCATTGTTAAGGAGGTCATTGAGGCAGAAAGTGGCAAAGACATCAGCAACAGGCCTGGTTTAATGAATGCGATTCAGGAATGTGATAAAATGGGCTACACCTTGATTGTTGCCAAACTGGATAGATTAAGTCGAAATGTTGAGCATATATTCCGCATCCATAACTGGCTTGGAGATCGGTTCAGGTCCTGCGATCTTCCTACAACAGACTCCTTAACCTTATCCATATTTGCGGGTCTTGCACAGCGTGAGCGGGAAATAATATCCATTCGGACCAAGCAGGCATTGGCAGCCAAAAAAGCAAAGGGAGAGAAACTTGGAACAGTAAAAAATCTTAACCGTGAAGGAAGAAAGGCAGGTACCAAGGCAATTAAGGATAAGGCAACACGTAAAAACCAAATGGCTAAATCATTTATCAATAAATGCAATGGAATGACCTTGGAGGCGATTGCGACGGAGTTGAATAATAATGGATTCAGGACTTCGCAAGGCAAGCTATTTCATAAGACAACGGTATTGAGATTGAGGCAATTGAACTAAGCGACACCAGAATTCCGAATACCATTGGTGCCTTATTCATAAATTTAAGTACGAATTTGCAAATACAAGGAAGCCAAAAACTCTGCCATGAATGACTATAAAGACCTAATAACGCAGCTAAAAAATCAAAAGGAAGAACTTGGATTAAGCCAATCACAGATTGCAGAAAGAATGCAAACTGAGCGGATAAGAGTCAATGAGCTTTTATCCTCAAGAAAAAGCAATATGACGGTCAAAACCTTAATAAATCTCTGTAATGCTCTTCAGCTTAAAATTATTCTTGACGATTCCACTTTAAAATGAATTATGACCCAAATAAGTACTGCACCAAGACCGAAAATGCCTGAACTATCTGGGTTAAAGCGGAAGAATTGCAATTAGTCAGGGAAAATTGGAGTATGTAGAATGGCCTGGTTTTTAGGCAAAAAAATGAAATATTAAAAGTTCGAAATTGTCTTACAGTGGATTAGTAACTTATGGTAAAAATGGACATAATTTTTAAGCGATAAACAGCCGGGTTGGATAAGACATTGTCGTAACCACCCTATTCCAATACCTTTTAGCATTTATGGAATTATTTCAAACCTAAGCTTTTGTATTCGGCTTATAAATTAGTCAACCCTGTCTAAATATTAATGCCTTATCGGTATCTTACTGAAAAATATGTCATTAACTTTACCAATAAAGTAGGACTCTAATTGCCATATGACCCCAATTGTTAACGAGCCTCAGATTGAATACGGATTTATTGAAAAATTATCCGACCTCAAGTATACCTACCGGTCTGATATACGGAATCGCAATGCTCTGGAATTAAACTTTCGGCAAAAATTCGAAGCTCTTAACCGGGTTAATTTAACTGATTCTGAATTTAACCGTCTACTTGAGGAAATCATCAATCCTGATGTATTTCAAGCTTCCAAAATCCTTAGACAACGAAATACTTTTCAAAGGGAAGATGGAACGCCACTTCATTACACTCTGGTAAATATCAAAGACTGGTGCAAGAATGAATTCGAAGTCATCAACCAGTTGCGGATGAATACTCAGGATAGTAACCACCGATACGATGTGATTCTACTGATAAACGGAGTGCCTGTGGTACAAATCGAATTAAAAACATTGCAAATAAGCCCTCGTCGAGCCATACAGCAAATTGTAGATTACAAAAATGATCCTGGCAATGGCTATACCAATTCGCTTCTTTGTTTTATGCAATTGTTTATTGTTAGCAACCACACCAATACCTACTACTTTTCAAATAACCGAAACCAACATTTTAGCTTCAATGCCGATGAACAATTTTTGCCTGTATATCAATGGGCAAGTGAAGATAATAAAAAGATCACTCATTTATTTGATTTTAGTGAAAAGTTTTTAGCAAAATGTTCGCTTGGAGAGATGATCAGTCGCTACATGGTATTGGTAGAATGCGAACAGAAATTGATGGTGATGCGCCCTTATCAGATCTATGCTGTAAAAGCTATTGTTGAGTGTATTCATCAAAACAGGGGCAATGGATATATCTGGCATACTACAGGCAGTGGTAAAACGCTCACTTCATTTAAGGCATCTACTTTACTGAAAGACAACCTAGATATTGAAAAATGTTTATTCGTGGTGGACCGCAAAGATCTTGACCGTCAAACCCGTGAAGAATTTAATAAGTTTCAAAAGGATTGTGTAGAAGAGAACACCAACACAGAAACATTGGTCAGGCGCATGTTGTCGGAAGATTATGCCGACAAAGTGATTGTAACCACAATCCAAAAATTAGGGCTAGCCTTAGATCCGGATCATCGGAAGAATTATAAAGACCGATTAGAGCCACTTCGACAAAAGCGAATTGTATTTATTTTTGACGAATGTCATAGATCGCAGTTTGGAGAAAATCACGATGCTATCAAGGAATTCTTTTCCAATGCACAGCTATTTGGTTTTACCGGCACACCCATTTTTGAAAAAAATGCGAATTATAAGCAGATAGACGGCCAGGTGGGTACTTTCAGGACAACCAATGATATTTTTCAAAAAAGACTACATGCGTATACTATTACTAATGCCATTGATGACAAGAATGTATTAAAATTTCATGTGGACTATTTTAAATCTGAAGGCAAACACAAACCAAAGGCAGGGGAACCCTTAGCACAGCAGGCGGTTGTCGAAGCCATATTGGATAAGCATGATACTGCTACTCATTCTCGCCGTTTCAATGCCATTTTGGCTACGGCCTCCATCAATGATGCCATTGCCTATTATCACCAGTTTAAAAATATACAAGCACATCGTAAGGCAATAAATGAAACCCTTACCGATGAGAGTACAGGCTTTATTCCTCTGAATGTAGCCTGCGTTTTTTCACCGCCCATTCAAGCAATAGCCAATGACAGCAACACAAAGAATGTGGCTGACATCAAACAACTTCAGGAAGACCTACCTCAGGAGCAGATAGACAACACTATTGCACCGGATGAAAAGAAACTAGCGCTCAAAACTATCATTAAAGATTATAATGAACAGTATGGCACCAACCATAGTATTGGAGAATTTGACCAGTATTATCAGGATGTACAGAAACGTATCAAAGATCATAAATACAGCAATGTGGATTATCCACGTACAAACAAGATAGATCTCCTCATTGTGGTAGATATGCTACTCACCGGTTTTGATTCCAAATACCTCAATACACTGTATGTAGATAAGAACCTGAAATATCACGGTTTGATACAGGCGTTCTCACGGACCAATCGCATATTGAACGATACGAAGCCCTATGGCAACGTATTGGATTTTCGGGGACAGCAGGCAATTGTTGATGAAGCGATCGCCTTATTCTCCGGTGAAAATATTGGCATAGCTAAAGAGATCTGGCTTGTTGATCCTGCTCCTGTTGTCATTGGTAAATATGAGAAAGCAGTTGCTGCTTTAGACAATTTTATGCAAGCCAACGGACTTAAATGCAAGCCGGAAGAAGTGAACAACCTAAAAGGTGATGTTGCCCGTGTTGAATTTATCAATCATTTCAAAGAGGTGCAGCGGCTCAAAACGCAGCTCGACCAGTACACTGATTTAACGGAGGATAATACCGAGAGGATTGAGCAACTGTTACCTGAAGAACTCCTACGTTCGTTTAAAGGAGCATACCTGGAAACAGCCAAACGGTTTCAAGACAAACGAGAAAAAGAAAGCTTGGAGACTGACCCCAAAATCCAGCAACTGGATTTTGAATTGGTATTATTTGCTTCTGCCATCGTGGACTATGATTATATAATGGGTTTAATTGCGAAGTTTACCCAGAATAAACCCTCTAAGCAACATATGACCAAAGAGCAGTTGATCAACCTGCTCAACTCCAGCTCTAATCTGATGGATGAACGTGATGATATAGCAGATTACATTAACAAGCTGGAAACAGGTAAAACCCTCTCTGAAGCCGACATACGTGAGGGATATCAAAAATTTAAGGATGCTAAATTTGTGGCTGCATTGGCATCCATAGCACACAAACATGGTTTGCAAGAAACAGAATTGAAAAGTTTTGTGGATGGCGTCATGAGCCGAATGATTTTTGATGGCGAACAATTGAATGATTTATTGGCACCTCTCGATCTAGGATGGAAGGAGCGAACGAGGAAAGAACTGGCATTAATGGAGGATTTGGTGCCACAATTAAAAAAACTTGCGCAGGGTCGCGAAATATCTGGATTGTCAGCTTATGAGTAAAGGTGAAAAGAATATGAATGAACCTAAATTGAGGTTTGAGGAGTTTAGGGGGAGTGGGGAATGGGAGGAAACCACATTGGAACACCGCGCAGAATATGTTAATGGTAAAGCTCATGAAAATGAAATTTCTGAGTCAGGAAATTTCATTGTTGCCAATTCAAAATTTATTTCATCTAATGGAGAAGTTCGTAAATTTACTAATAATGGATTATGTTTAGCTGATCAAGGAGATATTTTAATGGTATTAAGTGATGTGCCTAATGGAAAAGCAATTGCAAAGTGCTTTTATGTAGATAAGAATAATACTTATTCAGTAAATCAACGCATATGTAAATTGAAACCCAAAAATACAGTTGGTTTATTTTTATTTAATATTCTTAACAGAAATTCATATTTTTTAAGTTTTGATGATGGTGTAAAGCAAACAAATCTTAGAAACGAAGATGTTTTAAATTGCCCAATATTGCTTCCTATTGATCTTGACGAACAACAAAAAATCGCCTCCTGCCTTTCTTCAATAGATGAATTAATATCCGCTGAAACCCAAAAACTCGAAGCACTCAAGAGCCATAAAAAAGGTCTTATGCAGCAATTGTTTCCTGCCGAAGGGGAAACGTTGCCGAAGTTGAGGTTTGAGGAGTTTAGGGGGAGTGGGGAGTGGGAAGTTATGAAGTTGGGAGAACTTTGTAAATTTATTCGAGGACCCTTTGGGGGAGCACTTAAAAAAGAAATATTTGTTGCAGATGGCTATGCTGTATATGAGCAATATCATGCAATATACAATGACTTTAATTCAATAAGATATTACATTACAAAAGAAAAATATAGTGAACTCAAACGTTTCTCTGTTCTTCCAGGTGATATAATTATGAGTTGCTCTGGCACTATGGGCAAATTTGCTATAGTTCCTGCTAAGCCAAAAGAAGGAGTAATTAATCAAGCACTTTTAAAGTTGACAGTAAAAGAGGGAAGTGATATAGATTTTATTAAAACAACTTTGGAGTTACCTGTCAATCAAGAGAAATTACTATCTCAAGCTGCCGGAGGAGCAATAAAAAATGTAGTTGAGGTTGCTTTATTAAAAGAAATTACAGTAAGCATGCCGAGTTTGAAAGAACAACACAAGATATCGTCCTTTCTTTCTTCCTTAAATGAACTTATTGACGAGCAGTCAGATAAAATAAAAATGCTACATAAACATAAGAAAGGCTTGATGCAGGGCTTGTTTCCAAATACTAATTCACTATGACCGCAATAGAACAACAACAACTGGGTAAAACATTATGGGCCATCGCAGATGATTTACGTGGTGCCATGAATGCGGATGACTTTAAAGATTACATGCTGTCCTTTCTCTTTCTTCGGTATTTATCTGATAACTATGAATTAGCGGCAAAAAAAGAATTGGGGGCTGACTATCCTGTTTTGGAGAAGGAAGATAAACATTCAGCTTTATCCGTATGGTATACTGAAAATGTAAAAGATGTGGCCGAATTTGAAAAGCAAATGCGGCGCAAAGTGCATTATGTGATAGAACCGAAACATTTATGGAGCAGTATAGCTAATAAAGCACGCACCCAGGATGGAGAGTTATTACACACGTTACAAGAGGGATTTAAGTATATCGAAAACCAGTCCTTTGATAGCAGTTTTCAGGGATTGTTTTCTGAGATTAATCTCGATTCCGACAAACTTGGCAAGAACTATACAGAACGAAATTCCAGGCTCTGTACAATTATACAAAAGATTGCAGAAGGGATAGCTAAGTTTTCAACCTCAAGTGATATTTTGGGTGATGCCTACGAATACCTGATTGGTCAGTTTGCGGCAGGTTCGGGTAAAAAGGCAGGTGAGTTCTATACACCACAACAAATTTCAACAATTCTATCGGAAATTGTTACACTTGACAGCCAGGACCCTGTACTGGGCAAAAAGAAAAAATTAAACAACGTAATGGACTTTGCATGTGGGTCGGGCTCGCTGTTGTTGAATGTGCGCAGGCAAATGGGTCCACATGGCATTGGAAAAATTTACGGACAGGAAAAGAATATTACCACCTTCAACCTGGCCCGCATGAATATGCTACTCCATGGTGTAAAAGATACGGAGTTTCATATACATCATGGGGATTCTCTACTAAACGATTGGGATATACTCAATGAAATGAATCCGGCCAAGAAAATGGAGTTTGAGGCCGTAGTAGCCAATCCACCATTCAGCTATCGTTGGGAGCCTACAGAAGTACTTGGCGAAGATTTTCGTTTCAAGAATTATGGCCTTGCTCCAAAATCTGCTGCAGACTTTGCTTTCTTGCTCCATGGATTCCACTTTTTGAGCAAAGAGGGCACCATGGCAATCATCCTACCACATGGGGTATTATTTAGAGGTGGAGTAGAAGAGCGGATTCGCACCAAGCTTCTAAAAGATGGTCATATTGATACCGTAATCGGATTGCCTGCTAACCTTTTCTTTTCGACCGGTATTCCTGTGTGTATTTTAGTCCTGAAAAAATGTAAAAAGTTTGATGACGTGCTATTCATCAATGCCAGTGAGTATTATGAAAAGGGTAAACGTCAGAATCGTTTACGGGAAGGCATCGATGGCGAACCTAATGATATCCGGAAAATTGTTGAAACTTATCAATACCGCAAGCAAGAAGATCCCCGCTACTCTCGCCGCGTTTCCATGGATGAGATTGAGAAAAATGATTTTAATCTGAATATTTCCCGTTATGTAAGTACTTCAATTGAAGAGGAACAAATTGACTTGCTGGAAGTAAACCAAAAGCTGGTTGAAATTGACAAGAAAGCAAAAGAGGCCGCAGATAGGCATAACCAGTTTTTGAAGGAGTTGGGATTGCCGCCGGTGTGATGATATTTTATAAGTATTCAAGGAGAAATAATTTACAACATTGAAAATCATAATTTTAGGTGGAATTACTATTGCTTCTCTAGTTAAAAGAGTGTATTACTTCCAAATTAAGTAGAGATGTCTAGTAGGTTTTAACCTTTAAAATTGCATAACGAAATAAAAAATTAATAAATATCTAACGCAAGGAAAGCCCTTCATTTATTAATGTCAACTTAACTTCTATAAAATAAAGATGAATTAGGTTTTACGATATGGAAATCTTAGGCAACAGAAATTTACTTCTTACAGAATATATCATTGGAACTGAATTACCAAATATCAATAATTCAGGACAAATTAGTGACGTTGAATTTCTGTTAAAATGGATTCATTTCAAAGAGAATGCTTCCGAAATGCAAAATTATCGCTGTGAACGCACTAATAATATTTCAATTTTATATATAATTGAAATAGATGAGTTTAAAGAGATATTAAAAGACTTAGTTTTAATATATAAGAAAAGTTATCAGCATGGTGAAAAAAGTGATTTTATTGACCATGTATTTAAATACACAATTACATTTTTAAGAAAATTTCTAAGTCTTCATAATGAAAATTTTGTGGCTTATTTCACACCCGACTACATTCATAAAAATATCTATTTCTGCGATAAATTTTATGAGCAGAGAATTATTGATCTCGTAATTGAACCTTCAAAGGATATACACTGGCTTAAACAATACTATTCTAAAATATTGAAAGAAATACTCAATCTAGATTATGACAATATCAACAACCAAACAATAATAAATTCGCCAAATACAAAAATTGTCAACGACAAACTAATTGGACCACTGGAAGAAGAGCTCAACCCCGAAGGTACCAAAATTTTTACTAAAAATCAGAGTAACCAATCGTCAAATTTAGAAGCAAAGAATTATACCCCCAAAGAGGAAATATCTACTGAAAAATATCTATTCTTCCTGAACGGTAAAACCCTGCAGAAGAATGAACGCTACATAGATGAAAAGACTTATAGGCGGCTTATTGAGTATTCTAATTTCTACTTTAAACACTTGAAACTTCCCGAAAACATACAACCTATTAAATCTCCCCACTTTAAGGTTGGTGAGTTGAGGTATGCTTTCTATCTGATATTCAAAGATCTACATCCTAATAGAGAGTACCCTAAATCTTTGTTTGATTTTATAGGAAAAGTGTTTCCATTACTTAAAGACCCCAAAAATAGAAAGTTCCGACAAACTGCCAATTATAAGAAGTTCAATAATAAGCCTCAATACTGGGATGAACTAATGAAAAAAAATCAATAACCACAAAATCACTTCCCGTCCACCTTTGGACCACTTATCCACCTTAGAATTTTGACCTATGATTAAAAAACAAATCATAGGAATATGGAAAAGATAATCAGTTTTAATGAGCTTCCCTCGGCGGTATCAGAATTGTTTAAGGAGGTCTTGACAATTAAACAACTTCTTTTAGAAAACCGGATCTCTGATTCAACTAATGGTGATCACTGGTATAATTTAGAAGAATTGTGCTCATACTTACCGGATAAACCTTCTAAGAATACAGTTTATGGATGGGTTCAACGAAGACGTATACCTCACAAAAAAAAATTCAAAAAACTGTACTTTATTAAATCAGAAATTGATGAATGGTTGAAGAATGGCAAAAAAGTAATACGAGAAGAACTTGACGGATCAATCTATTTAAAAAAGAAAGGAGGTTACCATGTCTGATCTAAAAAATCTTAATGAGCATGAAAAACCTAATCTGGAAAGCTTAAATACCGAAGAAACTAATCATGAATCCAATTCTGAACCGATATCGTCTGACAAGATCAATCCTGAGTCCATACTAAAGCATATAAATGATATAGAAAATAACTTTGAAGAAGGTCAAAATGAAATCACAGGAGAGCAATTACTTAATTTAGATATCAAGGAGATACCTTGTTTGGTTGAACCTTTTTTACAGAAATTCGGATTAGCAAGCTTTTCAGGAAGCTCCGATACAGGCAAAAGTACCATTTTGCGACAATTGGCTATTGACATCGTTTTAAATCGAGAAACTTTTCTAGGGTTTAAAATAAATTCAAAGCATCAAAGTGTAATTTACGTTTCCACTGAAGATGGAGTATATGAAACTGCTTTTTTATTGAAAAAACAAGCTAATGAATTAGACGCAAACAAACTTGCCGGTTTACGCTTCATTTTTGACTATGAAAATCTTTTGGAAGAACTGCAATCAAGACTACGTGCTAAAAAAGCTGATCTTATAGTGATTGATTGTTTCTCAGATTGTCTCGGTGGTGATTTAAAAGATACACATAGAATCCGAACCTTTTTAAATCCATTTCAGAAATTGGCTCACGAACATGAATGTCTAATAATATTTCTTCATCACACCGGAAAGCGAACCGAAAATTTAGAGCCTAATAAAAACAATATATTGGGGGGCCAGGGATTTGAAGCCAAAATGCGATTAGTCATAGAGTTAAGGGCAGATCAATTTGACCACTTTAAGAGACATTTTTGCATTGTTAAGGGAAATTATTTACCCGCAAAATTCAAGAATGAGAGCTATGTATTGGATTTTGATGAAACACATCATTGTTTTACTAATTCGGGTAATAGAGTTCCATTTGAAATGCTCTCAAGAAATCCTGATGAGGATAAACAAAAGGCAAAATATAAACAAATTCAGAACTTGCTAAATCAGAATTTCACGTATCAGCAAATTGCAGACAAAATGGGAATTGGTTCTAAAGGATCTATTACCAAGCTCATAAAAAAAGCTGAAAAATCAGGCTGGGATTCAGAAAATTCACCAGATTCCGATGGAAACGAAATGGAAACCAAAGAATAATAAGCTGTTTCCTGTTTCCAGTCACTAGGTGCAAGAAACTGGAAACGATTAATGTTAATAAATTGAAAGCGTATAAATTCATATTAGAACCATACAAAGGTGCAGGGACCAGGTATGCTTGTCCACAATGCAAGGATCCTCGTTCATTTGTACGTTATATTCATTCGGAAACAGGCGAGACCATAAGTCCTGAGGTCGGCATATGCAACCACAAGTCAAAATGTCAATATAATTATACACCAAAACAATTCTTTCAGGATCATCCAAATAAACCTTCTAAGTCAAATTTCCTCAAACCAAATAACAAAAGTTATAAAAAGCCACAAAAGGTTCAAGTCACTTATATATCTAAAGAAATATTTGACCAAAGCTTGACCCGTTATGAGATGAACCACTTTGTATCCTTCCTAACTCATAAATTTGGGCAAGAGCAGACTAAAAAGGTTATAGACAAATTTTATATTGGCACTTCCAAGCATTGGTCTGGATCAACGGTTTTTTGGCAAATTGATCAATCAGGGCAGATTCGTACAGGCAAAATAATGCTGTATAATCCTGGAACTGGTAAACGTATTAAGGAACCGTTTAATCATATAACTTGGGCTCATAAGGCCTTAAAATTGCTAAATTTCAATCTACAGCAATGCCTCTTTGGTGAGCATCAATTAAAACACACAGATTTGCCGGTTGCCGTAGTTGAAAGTGAAAAAACAGCAATAATATGCAGCCTATACTTACCCCAATATACCTGGTTGGCATGCGGAAGTTCAAATAATCTATCCCTGGAAAAATGCCAGGCCCTAAAGGGCAAAAAGATTATACTTTTTCCAGATTTAAAAGTTTATGACAATTGGCTGATTAAATCAAATGAATTAAAAAAACTTGGTCCTATTAAGGTTTCAGATTTATTGGAAATAAACTCTAATAAAACGGATTGGGAGAAGGGATTAGATCTAGCAGATTATTTATTGAAATTTGATCTAATTGATTTCCAGAATTTAAACTTCTCGAAAAATAACTCAAATATCCAAATAAACATTCATCAAGATTCAGACAATGGTAGTCAAAAATTAACCGATGGTGAAATTCCTATTCGCCCCGAAAAATGTCAAGCCTACCTAGACCAGGATGGTCGTTTACTAATTGAAACACCTTTAACAAATACTTTTACAGTATATCCTTCTGTAAAGGCATACAATGACAGATATCGCTATCCAGAATTTATTCTGAAAACTAAGATAGACATGAATGTCTTAAATAAAATATTTATCGATTTGAGCAATTTGACAATTGAAACATAAATTGGTGCAGTCACGATTCATCATACTGCCAGGTTAAATCATGACTACTTCAATTTGTAATTATCAAGCATCTTTTCGATTTTTAGTTCTTTGATATATGCACATTATATGCACATAAAAAAAGAGTTATGAAATTTCTCTCATAACTCCTTGATTTTCAGTCGGGGCACCAGGATTCGAACCTGGGACCCCCTGCTCCCAAAGCAGGTGCGCTA
>CAYTNG010000021.1:0-28382 GCA_964439105.1 uncultured Saprospiraceae bacterium | reverse complement strand
ACGAAGAAGGAAATACGGACTATTGCAAAACGGTAGTAATCGTTCAAGACAATCAAAATGTTTGTCCTGATGGAGTTGCAAAAGGTAAAATTACCGGTAATCTTCTTACAGAAAAGGGCGATGAAACCGAATTGGCAAACGTACAAATGTATGTTGGTACTCAAATGATGAGAGAGATGACCACTCACGCAGATGGCCGTTATTTCTTCGGAGACCTCGCATATGGACCCAATGATGAGTATGTCGTGAAGCCTTTGCGCAATGACAATCCTGTGAATGGTGTTACCACGGCGGATATTGTAAAAATCCAACGTCACATTCTAAGTATTGAACCACTGAGTACTCCTTATAAGTTGATTGCAGCTGATGTCAACCTCAGTAGCACAATCACGGCAGCTGATGTTACAGAAATCAGGAAGCTAATACTTGGTGTAAGCTCAGAGTTTTCAAAGGTTCAATCCTGGACATTTGTGCCAAAGGCTTATGTATTCCCTAATCCAGCGGCACCTTATACAGCGCCTCGCGAAGTGCTTATACCAATGCCAAATGCATCTACCCATAATGAGGACTTCATTGCAATCAAAATGGGAGATGTTACAAACAGTGCAATTTCCCATAGTTTCGGATCAACTACCAGCAGGCATAGCGATCAACTGCACTTCGAAATCGAAGATGGAAAATTGGTGGCCGGTGATGTGTATGAGTTGAAGGTAAAAGCAAGCAACTTCTCGGATATCATCGGATATCAGTTTACGTTGAATTTCGATCAGAGTGCAATGTTCTACGAAGGTTTTGAGTCTGGCGCATTAAAACTTGATGAAACCAATTTTGGTGTAAATCATACAGATGCCGGTAAGCTTACAACCAGCTGGAATAACAAAACTGCTCTTAGCTTCGGAAAAGATGAAGTTCTCTTTACCTTGAAATTCAGAGCTCTTAAAAATGTCCCAGTCGGAGGATTGATTGCTGTAACGGGCGACATTACTGAAGCGGAGGCATACAACAGTGCATTGGATGTGAAAGGCGTAGACCTGAGTGTACGCACAGACAATGGCCTTGTTGAAAGTGGCTTATTCGAACTATATCAGAATACACCAAATCCATTTGACGGGGAGACTGTAATTAGTTTCAGACTTCCATCTGCAATGCCAGCAATGTTGAGCATTTATGATGTGACTGGTAAAGTTGTACGGGTTTATGAAATCCAGGGAATTAAGGGACTCAACAGCCTCAAGATTGAGAAGAACGATCTTGAAGCATCTGGAGTTCTGTATTACCAACTGGATGCAGAGAACCACACAGCTACAAAACGCATGACAAAACTTAAGTAAGTCCAAACTGCTTAAGTCAAGAATAAGCCCGCCATTCGGCGGGCTTTTTTTTTAGATGCGGATGAAATTTAAATTGATGAATGGAATGAAAAAGTACTTGAGTAAGGCCACAATTGGAAGTGACCTATCGATACAAGGAAGATCGTAGTTACTAAAAAAAACGGGTATTCACCGGATGCACAAAATCTCTGAACGCAATATGGATTTGGAGCGTAATTTTTAGCTAAGCAGTAATGCCAGGACTTTTTTTGCAGCTACAGCTACAGAGGTGCCGGGCCCAAATACTGCGGCTACTCCCTGATCCAAGAGTTCCTCATGATCTTTTTCGGGGATGACTCCACCTGCAATTACCAAAATGTCAGAAGCATCGCGTTGGGCTAATTCTCTTATTAGTTCAGGTATCAGGGTTTTGTGTCCTGCCGCAAGGGATGAGACGCCAATAATATGGACATCATTTTCAATGGCTTGTTTCACCGCCTCTGAAGGTGTTTGGAAAAGAGGCCCGATGTCTACATCAAATCCCAGGTCTGAAAATCCCGTTGCAATAATACGTGCACCGCGGTCATGGCCATCCTGACCTAATTTGGCAATAAGGATACGTGGTCTGCGACCTTCCCTTGTTGCAAATTCATCAGATAGTTTGCGGATTTCCTGGATAAGATTTTTGTCTCCGTAGCTTTTAGAATACACGCCTGCTATTAATTTTTGATTTGCCTGATATCGTCCAAACGCCCGTTCCATAGCTGCACTGATTTCTCCAAGTGTTGCCCGGGCTTTTGCTGCTTCGATGGCTAGTTGAAGTAAATTGCCGGTTCCCATTTTTGCAGCGTTTTCGATTTTATCGAGACAGAGGGCGACCGCTTCCGCGTTTCTGTTATTTTTCAGATGATTGAGTCTTTCAAACTGTTCTTCAATAACAGATAAATTGTCAATTTCACGAATGTCCAATTCATAAGTTGAATTTTCCTGAAAAATATTTACGCCAATTATTTGATCCTGACCTGAATCAATTCGCGCTTGTTTTTTTGCTGCCGCTTCTTCGATGCGAAGTTTTGGTAAGCCATTCAGTATGGCTTTCGTCATTCCTCCCAGATCCTGAATTTCACGAATCAAAAACTTTGCACGTTCATACAGTTGTTTTGTAAGACTTTCGAGGTAGTAGGAGCCGCCAAAGGGATCAACGGCACTGCATAGGTCTGTAGAATTCTGAAGATATAATTGGGTGTCCCGTGCAATTTTTGCTGAAAAGTCTGTTGGCAATGCGATGGCTTCATCCAATGAATTTGTATGAAGAGATTGCGTTCCGCCTAGAACAGCTGCAAGCGCCTCTAAAGTGGTGCGCGTAATATTATTAATGGGCTCCTGTTCGGTCAAACTCCAACCTGAGGTTTGGCAATGTGTCCGGAGAGCCATCGATTTAGGATTTTTTGGATTGAACTCTGAAATCAACTCAGCCCATAGGAGCCGTGCCGCCCTCATTTTGGCAACTTCCATAAAGAAATTCATGCCTATGCCCCAAAAGAAAGAAATACGGGGAGCAAAGTCATCAATGTCAAGTCCTGCGGCTAACCCTGTCTTTACATATTCAATTCCATTGGCAAGAGTATACGCAAGTTCTATTTCTGCAGTAGCTCCTGCTTCTTGCATATGGTACCCGCTTACACTGATACAGTTAAATTTTGGCAGATGCTTCGCACAGTATGAAAAAATATCTGCAATGATTCGCATGGAGGGTTCTGGTGGGTAGATATAGGTATTGCGAACCATGAATTCTTTCAGAATGTCATTTTGTATGGTTCCCGTCAAACGTTCTGCGGATACACCCTGTTCTTCAGCTGCGGCAATATAGAACGCCATGATGGGAATAACAGCTCCATTCATAGTCATTGAAACGGAAATGCCATCTAACGGAATTTCCTCAAACAGGACTTTCATATCCTCAATGCTGTCAATGGCGACACCGGCTTTGCCCACGTCACCTCTTACCCTGGGATGGTCCGAATCATAACCTCTGTGTGTTGCGAGATCAAATGCAACAGACAATCCTTTTTGTCCGGCAGCAAGGTTCTTGCGATAAAATGCATTGCTTTCACGTGCATTGGAGTAGCCAGCATATTGCCTTATTGTCCAGGGTTGGTTGACGTACATACTGCCATAAGGTCCACGAAGGAAAGGCGCTAAACCTGCAATAAAATGTTTGAGTTCCGGATCCACATCCGCAGGCTCATAGGAAGATTTGATCTCGATAGATTCAGCTGAAGTAAAAAGAATTTCCTGCGATTCATCTTTCGTTGTTACTCTGCTCCATGGTACATCTCGTAGTTTATTCATCGCAAGGCCCATTCCGGGTTTTAGAATTGCATTCTGTTTTTGTACCAGGCTTGATGCATCGCCAGGGGCAAAGTGATATTATTATTTTCTTTTAAATGAAGATGTAAAGCCAACAGGGCGGCTGCTTGATGCGTCTGTACATCATTCAGAGAATCCAGATATTGATCATAGTGTTTTTGAACAAAAGCAGTGTCAAAATTTCCACTTATGAAATCAGGGTGTTCCATTACGAAATACCCGTAGTCCAGGGTAGTTTCAACACCATCCACTTTGTAATCCCGGATTGCAGATTTCATTTTATTGATCGCATCCAAACGGTCATGACCATGTACAATGAGCTTTGCAATCAATGGGTCGTATTGGATGGGAATTTCCATTCCCCGTTCAAAACAGTCATCAACTCTAATGCCGCTACCAATGGGCGTTTGATATTCAGAAAGCTTTCCGATGCTTGGCAAAAACTGGTGTGCGGGGTCTTCAGCACAAACGCGCAATTCAATGCTATGCCCGTTTATCTGCAGTTCTTCCTGGCTCATTTGCAAAGGCTTGCCGTCGGCAATTTCAATTTGCATCTGAACGAGGTCAAGACCGGTAATGTTCTCAGTAACCGGATGTTCTACCTGTAGTCGGGTATTCATTTCCAAAAAGTAGTAGTTCTTATCTGCATCCAGTAAGAACTCGATGGTTCCAGCACCCACATATCTGCAGGCCAGGGCAAGTTTAAGCGCATCGTGCCCCATTCTGTTGCGAAGTTCTTTGCTTATGGTACATGAAGGGGCTTCTTCAATGATTTTTTGGTGTCGACGCTGTATGCTGCATTCACGCTCAAAAAGAAAGATGCCATTGCCATATTGGTCTGTGAAAATTTGAATTTCAATATGTCGGGGTTTGGCAACATACTTTTCTATAAAGACAGAGCCATCACCGAATGCAGACAAGGCTTCACTAGAGGCAGACCGAAGCTGAGACTCCAACTCCGATTCATGGTGCACAAGCCGCATCCCTTTGCCGCCACCGCCGGCTGATGCTTTGATCAGCAAAGGGAAACCAGTTTTGTGGGAAATTTGTTTTGCTTCTTCAAGTTCAAATATCGCCTTGTCCGTTCCGGGCACTAAAGGCACATTCATTTTTCTCGCAAGTTGTTTGGCTTCAATTTTACTTCCCATCATGCGCATAGCCTCTGCGGGAGGACCAATAAACAAGATGCCTTCCGAGGCCAATGCCTGGGCAAAGTCCGGGTTTTCACTCAAAAAGCCATAGCCCGGGTGAATGGCATCTGCAGCAGTTTGACGGGCTGCATCAATTATTCGGTCCATTCTCAAATAGGATTCCCGGGAAGGTGCTGCTCCGATATGTATTGCCTCATCAGCCAGTCGGGTGTGCAGGGCATCCCTGTCGACATCGCTGTACACGGAAACGGTTTTGATGCCCATCTTTTTTGCCGTCCGGATGACGCGAACCGCGATTTCCCCTCTGTTGGCTATGAGTAGTTTTTTAATCATGTGTGATTGTAATTTTGAAGACCTTCCCAAATATTTTTTGCAATCTGTTCTGTAAGTTGTTCGATGTAATAGGAACCCGACATGGGATCTGTAAGACCGGAGAGGAAGGACTCCTGCTTCATGATATGACCTATGTGAACAGCTGTTCGTAACCATTTTGGATCATGGTGAGGATGCTTCAGGTCAGGAGTTTCGATGCAAAGAAAATCTATACCTGCTAAGACAGCCGATAATGAAATCGTAGAGATTTGAATTACATTTTGATGCGGGTCATCACCCAGTATAGTGCTGTCGATCGAAGCTTCCATTTTGAACGAAAGGTCCCAATTTAAATCAGTGCTTAATTTTTGAAGAACTGCTTTTAACGCTCGTAAGGAAGCAATATTGACAAGAAATGCATTGGAGAGGGGCAAAGCCACCATGAGCTGAGTCTGAGAATTTGCCCGGTTTTCCATATCCTGTATCCATGAGCCTAGTATCTGTATCCAAACCTCCAAATCAAAGGATGGAAGTTTTAGCAGGTTAGGGAATGGAAATTTTAATGAATCTGAATTTTGAGGAGAAAGTATATATACCGTTTCGAGGCTGCAGTGGAGAGATAAGAAATTTTTTAAGGTCTCCATAGAAATACCCTGAGGATCTATAGACCAAAGGCTATCTATATAATCCAATTTCACATGTTCAAGCAATAGGTCCAGTTCCTGCTTATGAAAATGTGCAGGGATGTTAAAGTGGATGTATTCGACACCGTTTTCAAGAGCATAATCCAAATTTCTTTTCATTTCCGGGAGCTCATCGGCAAGCAGCCGAATGCCCGTTTTCCAATGACCCGGATGACTACCAGCTAAATGAATGTTTCCTTCATCAGTCAGGTCCGTAAAAAAACAGAAAGGTTCATTTACGATTGCGGGAGCAATGCGTTTTTGGAAATCAGATATGTTCCTACCCGGATTTTCTTTTCTGACCTGCTCTAACCAAAGCTCTTTTGTCAGCGGGGACCATTTATATTTTTCGGATCGGCTCATTAAGGGCGTGCGCTGAAATTAATCAGTATCTGGTTTTTTTCTACTTTGTCAGAGGTTGACACCAATATTTTTTCAATGGTGCCATCATGTTGTGCCCTGAGTATATTTTCCATTTTCATTGCTTCCAGGGTAATCAGGTGATCACCTTTAGAAACAGACTGCCCTTCTTCGATAAGGATGTCGAGCACCAGTCCGGGCATAGGAGCCATCAGGGCATCCGTATACAATGATTTGGCATTATTGAAGCCCAGGCTTTCAATAAGTTGACCCAAAGGACTTTGGATAGATGCTCTGAATTTTTTTCTTTCGATGCGAAAAGTAATGTCTCCCGTTTCGGTATCTGTTTCAAGGATCTCTATATGAATATTTCTGCTATTCAGTCTTAGCTGGAAGTGCGTGGGGTCGATTGCGTGTATCGTACATTCTCGGAGCTCCTTTTCGCTGAGCCGGAACTCTTGCTGATTGACCTTAATGACAAATTCTGGGTGGGCTTGCTTCATCCTAAAAATGCAAATATACGTCCTGGAGCCGATTCCCTTTTTCGAACTCGATCTACGAAAGCGCTAGCTTTTGAATTTTTGATGCGGCACACTTTCAAAGTACCATTGGGCTATCTGCTGTCCAATGGCGAGTCCGGCTGTGGCCGCCGGCGAAGGAGCATTCAGTATGTGGATCATGCGATCCAGTCGGTAATGCACGAAATCCTCGACAAGATTGCCCTTCCGGTCAACCAACTGCGCCCTGATTCCAGAACCAGAATACAATAGATCATTTGCTTCGATTCCGGCTGTCATTTCGGACGCTTTCATTGCAAAATAGGACTTGGAATAATTGCGTATATATTCCTGCATTCCTGTTTTCCAATGCTTTTGGATAAGCTTCCAAAATCCCGGAAATCCCAAAATCGCTGCGGTATCCTGAACGCTAAAAGATCCCTTCGCGTATCCTTCTCTATGAAATGACAAAACCGCATTAGGGCCAAGGGTTTGGTCGCCGTTCATCATCCGGGTGTAGTGTATTCCGAGAAATGGAAATTGGGGATTGGGAACCGGGTAAATCAACCTTTCAACAATATCCTTTTTTGCATCTGTAAGTTTGTAATAATTGCCTTTGAAAGGAACGATGCGATAAGGTATATCCAGCCCGGAAGCTTTGGCAACACGATCGCATTGCAGACCTCCGCAATTTATGACAAACCAGGCTTCGACAGGTTCGCTGCATTCGATAGACAGGACCAGTGGATTCTTTTTACTGTCAATTTTATGTACATAAGCACCAAAGCGGACTTGAGCTTGTAAGGACCGGACATCCTCAAGCAGATTTTGTACTACAATTTTGTAATCAATGATTCCGGTCTGTGGGACCTCGATCGCCTGCAAGCCTTTTACATTTGGTTCGCGCTCACGAATCTCATCGGAATGCAAAAGTTTCAAGCCCAAAAGGCCATTTTGGATTCCATTTTGATAAATATTTTGGAGCTGATTAAGTTCTGCTTTATGTGTGGCCAGAATGAGTTTCCCGATTTTTTTAAACGGGATTTTTTTTTGCTCACAATAAGCAGTCAGGAGATTGTAACCCCGGATGCAGTTGAGAGCTTTGTAAGATCCTGGTTTGTAGTAAATCCCCGAATGCATGACCCCTGAATTGTGTCCGGTCTGATGCAGGGCCGGCTGATCCTCTTTGTCAAGTACAATGATTTTTAGCTGATCATTTGAAGACAAGAGCTGATAGGCCGTCGACGCCCCAACAATTCCAGCTCCTATGATTGCAATATCATAAATCATTTATTCTAAACCCCTGTTTTTAGAATTTATTCAAAGGAATGGTTTTTGATCGCGAGCCCTCCCTGATTTCTAAAAAATAAAGACCGGCTTGCAGCGATTCGACGGGGATAGCTTGTCCACTTTGAATATAATCCCTGACAAGCAGTTGTCCAGTACTATTGCGTATTTTGTATTCAAAGGCATTTTGGATACCACTTATGTACACCTGAGATGTTGCCGGATTTGGATTTAATGCTATCGACCATTCATCGGCATTCGTACTGTTTGTAATGGATTTGCAGAAGAATGGTTTTGCCTGTCTTATCATATAATGCAAGACGGAATCTTCATTGTGTAGTGCATGTTCGGTGCCCGGGTAAAACCAGGATTCCCAATACACTTCGTCGAGACCAATATGCTTGATTCGCTCTGTGATAGCGCATGTGCCATAGACGATGGGATAATTCTGTGCGATGAGAGGGATGGGATAATAGGGTGTGTTCACGCCACAGGGTACAATGGGATCTCCGGTTTGGTGATAGGATATAACAGCCATGCGGTCATTGGGATCCATAGCCGAAGTATCCAGCAGGGCTCCGAAAATATTGAATATACCCTGTACGGAGGCATCGTAACCATTTAGATTCAATGTACCCTCAATGGGGCCTAAATCCGGGCGCTGGCGGGTTCCTGCAGCTGCGATGGCATTGGCCGCTGCCGGTTTTTCAGAATCCTTATTGAGAAAAGCGGAATTCAGAGCGACAATGGCTCCTGCACTGGCTCCCCCAATCCAAAGTCGATCCAGATCAATATCAAAATCACGATGTCTCGCTTTTAAATAGCGGATGGCGCCTTTCATGTCCGTTGCCCCGCGAAAGCCGGCTCTGAGAATTTCTGCGGCATCATAGGTGAATGGCGGATTGAGCCCAAATCCCAGGCCTTCAAATCCGATTCTGTAATCAATAGTTGCAGAAACAATACCTTGCTTTGCAAGTTTTTCACAAACTGCTCCAAAATCTTCCCGCTTGCCCTGAAAAAATCCACCGCCAAAGGCCCATATTACCGTAGGCTTTTCAGCTTCCGGTGAACCTACCGGGTAGTAGATGTCCAGGAACAAGGAGTCTGGAATATTCTGGTAATCCGGAAGGATACCGTAAAGGATTCTTTTCTGTGATGCAAATCCATATTTCTCCGTTGAATAATCACATTGTGCGATCAGGTAAATTGGAAGAATTGCGATGGTAAATGCGATGCATGCAAAACGTGTGTAAAACATAAAGCAATAGTTTGACAAGATCATTAATAAAGAGGCTGAATGGGCTTATTGTTTAATATGCTTTCAATTTGGTCCTGGATTTCAGCTGTGAGCAAATGAAGATCTTCCGCCGCTTTCAGGTTTTCCTCAAGTTGCGAGAGCCGGGTTGCCCCAAGGATAACTGAGCTCACATTTTTATTAAGAAGGCACCATCCGATTGCCATTTTCGGCAAGGTGCTGCCTATTTCAAGCGCAAGGGCATTCAGTTTTTTAGAGAGGAGAATGTGTTCCGGAATAAGCCGTTTTTCTTTTAACCACTGATAGCCTTCAAGGGACATCCTGCTTTGATCCGGGGTACTGCCGCTGTGGTATTTGGTTGTTAAAATTCCGGATGCAAGAGGCGACCAGATCGTGGTCCCCAATCCAACGGTTTCATACATGTGTTTGTATTCAACTTCCACTTTCGAACGCGTCAACATATTGTACTCTGGTTGCTCCATGATCGGACCAATCAGGTGGTTTTGCCGGGCACACATATGCGCTTCCATGATTTCCTGGGCCGACCATTCGGATGTCCCCCAATATAAGATTTTGCCTTGTAGTATCAGTTGGTGCATTGCCCAGACCGTTTCTTCAATAGGTGTGCGTTTGTCAGGACGGTGCGCAAAAAAGAGATCGAGATAATCTGTCTGGAATCTGTGGAGGGCTTCATTGCAAGCTTCAAAAAGATGCTTTCGGCTTAGGCCGGTCATATTGGGACGTTTGTCCCCGCGTCCAAAGAAGGCTTTGCTTGAAATTAAATAACTGCTCCTGTCCCAGTTTAGTTGCTTCAGGACATGTCCCATCATTCGTTCAGATTCACCATGAGCGTACACTTCAGCATTGTCGAAAAAGTTAACCCCCTGTTCATAGGCATAAACCATGAGTTCCGTGGCTTTCTTTGTATCGAGTTGGTTGCCAAAAGTGACCCATGATCCAAATGAAAGTGCGCTAATTTGGATACCTGACTTACCTAGTGATCTGTATTCCATTGTGGCTGAAAATTAAGCAAATTTCCAGCTTTAAAATGGAATTCCATCAGAGCAGGTGTTGATGCAGGCCATAGAACGGATAGGAGATCAGCTCAAAGGGGCCCCTGATTTTAAATAATTTGAACTTGTGTTCAGAAAGAAGTATCATTGCCCAATATGGAAACGTTATTCATCACCGGAGCAACAGGATTTTTAGGCTATCACATAGTTGAGCAGGCCCTGAACTCAGGGTACAGAGTTGTTGCAACCGTCAGGGAAAGTAGCAAAGTAGGACATCTTGCAGATAGGCCTGTGCAATTCATTTCAGCGAGCCTGTTTGATTCCGATGTGCTGAGAAACACCCTTAAAGAGCATAATGTGAGCTTCATCATTCACAATGCAGGACTTACCAAAGCAAAGAATCACGATTCTTTTTATTCTGTAAACGCCCATTCTACGCGAATCCTTGCCGAGGCAGCACTTTCTTCAGGTCAGGACATCAAGAAATTTGTTTTTATGAGCAGTATGGCGGCACAGGGTCCTGCGGAGCATCCCGATGAAATTCTGCGCATTGACAGCCCTGAAAGACCGGTGACGCATTATGGGCGAAGTAAGCAGATGGCTGAAAAGATACTCGGGGAATATGCTGATTTAAACGATCTCATTTTCAGGCCAACGGCCGTATACGGGCCACGTGAACGCGATATTTTTATCATGGTAAAAACCCTCAAGTCAGGCTTTGACCTGTATTTGGGCAGGAAGCCACAGTGCCTGAGTTTCGTTTATGCTGCTGACCTCGCCAGACTGGTAGTGGGAGCACTGCAATCGGAGCACAGAAAGCGCAAGTACATTGTGACGGATGGTTGTAATTATGATCGCTATGCTTTTGCGGATATATTAAATGATATTTTCAGGAAAAAAGCAAGGCGACTGCATCTTCCTCAGTTTTTTGGCTATGGAATGGCCTTGGTGAATGAGACCGTCCATCGTTTCAAAAGCAGCCCTCCTGTTTTTGACCGTGACAAATTGAATGAATTGTTGGCGCCGGGTTGGGCATGCGATATCAGTCAAACGGTGAAAGATTTTAATTTTGCACCGGAATATGATCTTAATCGGGGTCTTCATGAAACTGTAAAATGGTATGAAGAGCAAGGTTGGCTTTAATGAGAAATAATCGTGGAGTATTATGAAAAATGCAATGGTACAAAAACCTGAAGCAGCGCAGGGTAAATTAGCTGTATTGATTCCGGGCCTCGGGGCCGTGGCAACAACCGTAATCGCAGGCGTGGAAGCCGTGAAAAAAGGCCTCGCGCTGCCGATTGGTTCGTTGACACAAATGAGTACCATCCGCTTAGGAAAGAGGACCGAAAAGCGCAACCCGAAAATAAAAGAATTTGTGCCTCTGGCAGGCTTGGAAGACCTTGTTTTTGGAGGCTGGGACATTTATGAAGACAATGTCTTTGAATCCGCCCTCCAAGCAGAGGTAATAGAAGCATATAAGCTCAAAGACCTACAAAAGGAACTTGAGGCTATCAAGCCCATGCCGGCGGTATTCGACAGAACTTATGTAAAGAATATCGATGGGCCCAATATCAAAAAGGCGCCAAGTAAAATGGAACTGGCCGAAGCCCTGATGGAGGATATAAAGAACTTCATGCGTTCCAATCAGTGCTCGCGAGCCGTAATGGTGTGGTGTGCCTCCACAGAAAAGTATGTTGAGCCTTCCGATGTGCACAGCAGTCTGGAAAAATTTGAATTGGGATTGAAAGCAAATGATCCGGCCATTGCACCAAGTATGATCTATGCATATGCTGCATTGAAAATGAATGTCCCTTTTGCAAATGGAGCCCCCAATTTAACATGTGATACACCCGCGCTTCTGGAGTTATCAAACAAACTTGGAGTGCCTATAGCAGGAAAGGATTTTAAAACCGGGCAGACGCTTATGAAAACCATAGTAGCGCCGGGACTGCATTCAAGAGCCTTAGGTGTATCCGGCTGGTTTTCTACAAACATCTTAGGGAATAGGGATGGAAAAGTTTTGGACGATCCTGAAAACTTCAAGACCAAGGAAGTATCTAAGTTGAGTGTACTGGAAGAAATTTTCGATCCAAACTCCAATCCGAGCCTCTATGGAGAAATGTATCACAAGGTTCGCATCAACTATTATCCGCCCCGTGGCGACAATAAAGAGAGTTGGGACAACATCGATATATTTGGATGGATGGGTTATCCCATGCAGATCAAAATAAATTTTCTATGCAGGGATTCTATTCTGGCGGCACCCATTGTTTTGGATTTGGCCTTATTCATGGATTTGGCACAGCGAGCAAAAATGAAGGGTATCCAGGAGTGGTTGTCTTTTTATTTCAAATCCCCTCAGGTTAAAGAAGGCCTCCGTCCGGAGCACGATATCTTTAAACAGTTGATCAAGCTGCAAAATACGCTTCGCTATATGATGGGCGAAGATTTGATCACCCATCTGGGTTTGGATTATTATGAAGAACTCGTAGAATCACTGTAAGCTTGATTTCTAAAATTGTAGCCAGCTTTTTTGGGATAGGTTATGTTGGTAACGGGGGCGGAAGCCTTGCCGCATTGCTTTTTCTGCCTTGTTACTACTATTTCTCCCGATTTTTTTATATTGAATTTTATGCGCCTCTTCTGCTTTTACTGATTATTCTGGTACTTGGATTCTGGTCCTCGGAAGCAGTCGAAAAAGACTGGGGTAACGACAACCAGAAGGTGGTAATAGATGAAGTCGCAGGCATGTGTATAAGCCTTGTTTTCATACCGCTGGATTGGGTTTATTTTGGTATAGCTTTTATTTTATTTAGATTATTTGATATATATAAACCATTGTATATTAAAAAAATAGAGCAATATCCGGGTGCAATTGGGGTGATGGGAGATGATATTGTGGCAGGACTTTATGCCCAAATTGGCATTCAGTTGATTATCCTGACGGTGCCTCTTTTAAAATCCATTTGAGGCCTGTATGCGCTCAGCTCATTTCTAAGGCCTACAGATCTCGTTATCAGCCCATGTTTGCGTTTGACGGATCTCGTTATAATTCTGTTGAATGGGCTTTTGATACAAATTTGTTTACGATGAAATACGAGCCTGTTAAACTTAAAAGCCTGCAAACTGTTTGAAAGAAATTCAACCCGGTAAACTGCTCATTTTCATTTTTTTGTCAGTGGGTCTTATCCAGTTGTTTTGTTTGCACTCACGTTTTTAGATATGCCTCATTTAGCTGATTCCCGATTTCATCTTTTGCGTCGATGTATTTTTTTAGGCTTTCTCCTTTTTCATATCCAACTTTCCTATGCGCAACGCACGGTCATAAAAGGGGTGGTAACCGATTCTGTGACCAATGAGCCGCTCGCATTTGCCAATATCCTGTTTCCGGGAAGTACAACCGGTACAACTACAGATTTTGATGGGCATTATACCTTGGAAACTTCGAAGAACTATACGAAACTGGAGGCCCGATATCTCGGATACCATACGATCGTAAAGGAAGTGCAATATGGCAAATCCCAGGTGATCAATTTCAGGATGAAAGCCACTGCAAGCACGCTTCAGGAAGTGGTCGTCAAGTCGGCCAAGCAGAAATACCGCAACAAAAACAATCCTGCGGTGGATTTGATAGAAAACGTCATTGCAAATAAAAAGCGCAATCGCAAAGGAAACTTTGATTACTACGAATATGAAAAATATCAAAAGCTGGAATTTGCCTTGAGCAATATTTCCGAGAAGTTCAGAAACAAGAAAATATTTAATAAGTTCCAGTTTGTTTTTGACAATCTGGATTCTTCAAAAATGAATGGCAAGCCACTTTTGCCTATGTATTTGAAGGAAAATATTTCTGAGGTGTGGTATAGAAAGGAGCCCCGCAAAATGCGCGAAGTTGTGAAGGCTGAAAAATTTGTAAACTTCAGCAAATTTGTTGATGATCAGTCGCTGAGCGAATATTTTCAATACCTCTATCAGGATATCGACATTTATGAAGACAACATCTCTTTGCTGGGACATTCTTTTTTGAGTCCGATTGCAAATTTTTCACCCACATTTTACAGGTTCTATATACTGGATACGGTGCTTATTGACCAGGATTCATGCTTCAAAGTAGCTTTTTATCCAAGGAACAAATCAGATTTTCTATTTCAGGGAGATTTGTATGTGACCAAAGACAGTGTCTATGCCGTGAAATTGGTGGAGATGTCGGTAAACAGAGAAATTAACCTGAACTGGGTAAAGGACCTGGCAATTCGCCAGAAATTCCGGAAGGCAGATACCCTGGGATACATTCTTGAAAAGGATGAGATCATGGCAGATTTTGGAATCTCAGCCGCACGTATGGGTATTTTTGGGCAACGGAGTGTTTCGTACCGGAATCTCAAATTCAACCAGCCGCGCAAGGATACCGATTATGAAGGAGAAACGCTCCTGGAAACAGCAGATTACCGGGCAAAGTCGGATAGTTTTTGGCTTGCGTCGAGGCACGATTCACTGACACAATCAGAGGCAGGTGTGTACACTGCGATGGACAGTTTACAAAAGCTGCCCTCATTCCGGATGCTACTGGATATTGCAACATTGGTTTTTGCAGGTTATAAGATTGTAGGACCAATGGAAATTGGACCGGTCAATACATTTTATAGCTTTAATCCTGTTGAGGGATTCAGACTGCGATTTGGTGGAAGGACCACTGCGGAGTTTAGTTCAAAATTTCGCTTTGAAACCTATGCTGCTTATGGCTTCAAAGATGAAAAATGGAAATACTATTTCGGCACCACCTTCTCATTTGCGCACAATCCTATAAGTGTTTTTCCGGTGAAGCAATTGCGAATGAGTTATCAGAAGGATACCAAAATTCCCGGGCAGGAGCTGCAGTTTGTGCAGGAAGATAATTTCTTGCTTTCATTTAAGCGAGGTGACAATAACAAATGGCTTTATAATGAAATTATAGATATCAATTATCTGAATGAATTCCGGAATCACACCTCTGTTGAATTGGGTTTGAAACATTGGACACAGCATCCGGCCGGGGATCTCTTTTACAACAAAGTGGATTATCTGGATACTGCAAACCGGATCAATACCTTGCGGACGATGGAACTTGGACTCACCTTGAGATGGGCGCCGCATGAACAATTTTACCAGGGAAAACTTTACCGCAAGCCCTTACCTAACAAGTACCCCATATTTACTATCAGCTATGATCTTGGTCTCAAGGATGTTCTCGACGGGCAATATGATTTTCACAGGCTGACGGCAAGTTTGTACAAGCGCATTTATCTTTCACAATTTGGATATCTCGATGCAACTATTGAAGGAGGTAAGATATTTGGAACGGTGCCCTATCCCCTGTTGTTTGTGCATCGGGCGAACCAGACCTTTTCCTTTCAACTTCAGTCCTATAACTTGATGAATTTCCTGGAGTTTGTAAGTGACCAGTATTATGCCTTGCATTTGCAGTATTATATGAATGGCTACCTGTTTAACAGGATTCCGTTGCTCAAAGAATTGAAATGGAGAGAGGTGATGTCATTTAAAATGCTCTCCGGACGCATTCAGCAAAGAAATGACCCGGATTATAATGGCGAATTGTTTAAATTTCCGGAAAATTCAAATCATACGCCGATTACGTACAGTCTTGAGCAAAAACCTTATATGGAGGCGAGCGTGGGTCTTTATAATGTTTTAAAGTTTTTCAGAATAGATTACGTTGTTCGTCTCAGCTATCTCGATCATCCGGTCGTTTCAAAATCAGGTCTGCGTTTTCGCGTGAAATTCGAATTCTGATTTTTGTGATGGGAAACAAGACAAGTCCGAAGACATACAATTATCTCAGAGATACCACAAAGCAACTCATTTATAAATTGCTCGATCCGCTTATAAGGCTTTTTCTGAAAATCGGCTTGACTCCAAATATGATTACCACTTTTGGTTTTGTGTTGAATGTGGGAGTCGCCATTTGGTTCGTACTTGCCGCTGAGGAAAAACAGCGTTTGGATTTATCCAAAGTGGGTTGGGGTGGTGCAATGATTTTATTTGCAGGTCTTTTTGATATGATTGATGGCCAGATGGCACGTCATGCAAAATTGACGACAAGGTATGGGGCGCTTTATGATTCCGTGTTGGACAGGTATAGTGAACTGGTCATGTTCCTGGGGATTTGTTATTACCTGGTGGCGTATCATTATTTTCTGAGTTCATTGTTTGCATTTATCGCAATGATAGGTTCCATGATGGTAAGTTACATCAGAGCCCGTGCGGAAGGTCTTGGCATAGAGTGCAGGGATGGCTTGATGCAAAGGCCGGAACGCATCGTTCTGATCGGACTGTCGGGCATAGCATGCGGCATTGGAGCAATGTGGCTGGGCCACGATTATCGGATTTCAGTAGAGGGATTGCCCTTTCACGTTTTTGAAACGATGTCCATTTTTACTTTTCCATTGGCAATCCTTGCCATTATGGCGAATTATACCGCCATCATGCGTTTGCTGCATTGCAAAAGGGTTTTGCAAAATGGCAACTGATTGGATGTTCATTGGATAATTTATAAGGATAGGATAGAATAAACTACCGATTACACCCTTCGTTTGAAAATAGGATTGCATGAAATTGGAACATGTGCGTTTGAATGAAAGCTTTATTCTGCTTGGAATTTCAGCCTTGTACTTGTTTTTATTTCAATTCCTGATTGGCTTGGGATCCGAGCATATTTTTCTTGTCTCGCTTTGTATTGTTCTGTACTTCGTGCATCCTGCAGGGAGAAAGTTCGTTTTTGCATATGCTTTTTTTATTTTGTACTGGTTCATATGGGATGGCATGAAGGCTTTCCCAAACTACAATTATCACGAGGTGCAAATTGAACAATTGTATCAAGCCGAGTTGAACTTATTTGGCATACACCATGATGGGCAGTGGATCACACCGAATGTATATCTGAGACTGCACGCAAGTAATTTAAAAACAGTTCTGGCAGGCTTATGTTATATCAATTGGGTGCCTGTTCCGCTCGCATTTGGTTTTTATCTGTTTCGGACCAAGCCCGCACTTTTTCTGCGATTTTCATTGTGCTTTTTAATAAGCAATCTGATTGGTTTTGTAATTTATTATGTATACCCTGCAGCTCCGCCCTGGTACGTAAACATGCATGGTTTTCATTTTATTCAGGACACTCCGGGAAATGCAGCCGGTCTGCTTGAATTTGACAAGTATTTCAATATACAACTTTTCGAAAACCTGTATAAGAAAAGTTCCAATGTATTCGCCGCATTTCCTTCGTTGCATGCCTCATATCCGCTCATCGTTCTGATATATGGCCTTAAGGCTGGAATGAAATACTGGAATATTCTTTTTGCACTCTTTTGCATTGGTATTTGGTGGGCCGCTATCTATACACAACACCACTACCTTCTCGATGTTATTGCCGGGATATTTTGTGCTATTTGCGGATTTCTGATTTTGGATCGAATACTTGTTAGGAATAAATTTATTTCCGGATTGCTATCGAAATACGAATCTGCAATTCGTTTATCTTAAAATTCTACTCTCCAATGATTCTGGCGATTCAAAATAAAAATGGCTGCTTTGCGGGCAGCCATTTTTATCTGTTTGATGAATAAATTTTTTATTCCTGGATTATTATCCGCTTCGTGACTACTTCATTTTGGGTCTGCACCTGTGCAATGTAAAATCCAGCCTGTAAGGGTTGGCAGGGCATACTGAAGGCAGAGCTTTGCAAATCCGTATATGCTTTCGACAATTTGCCATTCATGTCGTAGATGTAGATTGACTTCATTGGAAATTTACTGTCCGTTTTGAAGTACACATTCTCTTTCGCAGGAACCGGAGAAATTTCCAGACCGATGTCCTGGCCTTCTACTTCTTTCAGGCCGACATGAGTACATCCCAGGTTAAGTGCGACGCACATTCTGGGCAGCGTCAGTTGAAATACCGTATCGAGATAGGCGCGACCTTTTGCAGGGCTCATGTCCGGGTTGGTAGCCAATCCACTATAGTGCAAGGTATCTGCATTGAAATTGGTCATGCGTTGCTGATTGACAATATTTACGATAACCTTCAGGGTATTGTAGTCCCACCAGTCCCAGGGAGAGCCTTGCGGTGCTAATTTTCCATTGAAAATAAGAGGAAGATTGAATGCATAAAAGTTGTCCGTACCAAGAGGTATGGTGGCATTTGGAGGCAATGGAAGCGTAACGATTGTACTTTTTTGTGCATCGATAAGATTCTTCATTGGATCATGACCCGGGTCCACGCCTTTTAGAATGTCGTTGCTTCCCTGGTTGTTTGCGGTTTCAATCGCTTTTCTTGTACCGGTAGCATAAATGACAAAGTCTCCCGTAGTGGGCACGATAACCGGTCCTTCATTGTAGGGTGCAAAATAATCCGTAGGGCAATGAACTCCAACATATGCAGGTTCAATTGCTTCGCCATCCAGCCAGCTGGAGTCTCCCAATGCTCCGCCAAGGTTTACGCTCAACTGAAAATTGGAGCTGTAGTTGGGATAATTGGGAAGGCAAATTGCGGCTTGTGTGGTACCCCATAAATTTCCAAAAATGGTACTGTCGATGTAAGGCAATAAGGTTTGTGTGTTGATGAATTTTGGAAGGGTGACTTCGCTCCAGTCGTTGACACAGCCGGTACCCAAAGCCAGATAACCGCCAGTTCCAATACCCCATACACAGATTTTACCGGGATCGATACCATAGGGGTTGCTGTCTTCAGCAACGGATTTCTTAAAATACCGGATACACGTACGGGTGTCCTGAATGCCTCTGTACGCAGCTTGCAGGAGGGTTCCTGTACGAACGTTTTGATCCGGAGAGGTGGGCAGCCAGCCCAGGCGATAGGTATATGCGGCTACAACAAATCCGCGTGAAGCCAGATAGGCTGCAGTTGCAGTTACGGTAGAATCGCTCCTGGAACCCGTGACTTGTCCGTTGTAAAGAGGAGGCAAAAAACTTCCTGTATGCGAGATCAAGACAAGCGGGCGGTCCGTTTTGCTGTCTCCAACGGGCGTATATACATCCATCTTAAGGTCTTCCGGAAGTGGAGTCCCGGTGAGAATTCCGATGTTCTTCCCATAAACCACATCTGCGGTGCGCTGAACAGGAAACATGGCATCATAGTACCTGTTCTGCCCATTGAGCCCATAGACGAGAATAAACGTGAAAAAATAAAAAAAGTACATTTTTTTCATAGTTGGATTTTTATGAATGATTGAATTAATTATTCCTGAGTTCATAGAGAATACTAAAGTAGGCCAGTCGGCCAATCAACGGACCACCGTAGGTCTGATAGCTTTTTTGATTCCATATATTGGATGCTCCAAATTTAAATGTGGTATTCTGTTTTTTCCAGTTCCAGTTAATTTGTGCATCGGTAAGGCTATAACTTGGAATGAATCCGGTAAATTGAGGTGAGCCTTCAAACAGAAAACCATTTATCCATTTGTAGTTGATATTAAATCCAAGATTTCGAATGCCTAAAAATTCGATGTCCCTTCCGCTTAAACCCAAATTGTATTTATGTTCAGGTGTGTTGAAAGCGGGAATGATCGGATCGTCGGTTTGTGTGTTCAGGATATTCCAGCTATAATTTCCTTTTAGCTGGTATTTACTGTTAAAGTAATAATTCAGTCCAATAGAAAATCCCTGTGTGGTGACTTTGTCTTTCGCGTTGGCACTTACTCTGTAAACCTGCACGCTTGTGGGAATGGTTGAACCACTTGGAATGAATGCATCGATACCGATCTGATAGCCGATAAAGTCTTCGTAGCTGCTAAAATAATATCCAAGATCTGCATAGAGGCTGTTAAACAAACTGGTGCGGTATCCGATTTCAATTGTTTTTACTTTTTCAGGCTGGATGGCAGGCACGTCAAAATACTCTAGTGTATCTCTGTTTCCGGTGTTCAGAAAGTCGATAAATGAATTGACTGTGCTGAGATTTTGAATCCCTGATATATTTCCCAGCAAAATGGCGCGTCCGACATTGTAGTGCAGGTACTGGTCTGTAAGCGTCGGATTGCGAATGGCAGAGGAAAATGAAACGCGCAGGTAATTGTTTTTGGAGGGCTCATAGACGATGGAAGCAGCAGGTGAGACCAGGTAGTCGAAGTTTTCATGCTTGTCCAATCGTGCAGTCATATTGAAGTGAAGACGATTGTTCAGAAATGAAAAATTTGCACCTGCATACACCCCATATTCATAGGTGTTGATATTGGCAATACCGGTATCCAGAAGTATGGATCCCTTTGAATCCGGGTAATACACTCGTGCACTGGCCCCAACGACAACATCCAGGTCGTTGAGTACCTCATTGCTGGTCAAATCCGTAAAGATGTATTCACCCTGTCCATGAACAAGTGCGGAGCGATCGTAAAATTTGGTTCCACCTTCCGAGTAAGCAATCTTCGAAGTGATATCCTGAAAGACCTGATCAAAAAGATCGGTTCCCGGTTCATAAAAATCATTGGTGCGGTTGGTTGGATTTCCCTTGTTTGCAAATTGCTGTGTGAGAATATGCCACGCGTTGAGTGAATCCTGCAAATTGACCAGGAAGTTGCCGACAGCGAGCCTGTAAGCGTCGGGCCTGCCTATGTAGTCCAAAATATTGGGGTAGCCCTCTTTTTTGGTTATTTTGGGTACGACATTGAGGGTCCAGTAATTGCTGTAGTCCGTCTTCCATGCAATATTGTCTTTAGCGAGTTCCTGAAGCTTTAAAGCGGTGAAATAAGGATCGTAGGAATCCCCTGAATTTTCGTGTGTGGCATAAAAGCGCAAGAAGTATTTGTCTTTCTTAAGCAATTCAAGACGGTGTTGGAAGAAGGTGATGTTTTTTAAACTATACCTGTTGTCGCCCTGGTACACCGTGGTGCCTCCTCCAATACTGGAAGAAAGAATCAACTCCGGAGAATTGTATCCCAATTTTGGCTGCAATCGAAAATGCAATGCGGCATTGCCTTTGAAATTGTAGGAATCATAATTCACCAGTTCCTTTTCCCGGTAACCTCTTCTGTGAAATACATTCAGTCCGGGATAAGTCACCGGTGATTTGCGGTAGTCAAAAATGTTTTGGTATTCATCGCCATACACATTCACCGCGTCATAACCGCCTGGATTGCTTTTTCCCGAAATCGACTGGTAGACCGAATCCAGATTGTCCGCAACCCAGTCCTGTGCGGACATGTAACTCAAATTAAGCTTATAGGCAAAATATTCGTTTCCGTTTTTATTTTTAACGGCATCAGCCCAGCGAAGACAGGTTTCAAAAAGATTGCGTTCACCACCTTTCAACTGAAAGGAAAGGCCTTTATGGATGAAGGGATTCTTCGACTCCATACTGATGACGCCGTTAAATGCATTGGGTCCATAGAATGCAGAACTGGCACCAACGATGAGATCCACTTTGTTGATGTCTAATTCACTGACACCTAGAAAATTTCCCAGCGAAAAATTAAGTCCCGGAGATTGATTGTCTACACCGTCGATAATTTGCAGGGACCGCACGGGACTTGTGCTGTTAAACCCGCGGGTGTTGACGATGGTAAAACCCAGACTGGCAGTCGTCAGATCCACATCTTTTAAAGAACCCAGGCCATCGTAAAAACTTGCAGACGGGGTTTCCCGGATAGAAATCAGATCCATGGACTCGACCGTGAGGGGAGATGCTTTTTGTTTGTCACTGATCCGCTGACCACTGATTTCAACGACATCAATCATGATGGACTCTTCTTCCAGGTTGATCAGGATTTTTTTGCCGGCTTCTGCGTAGTCAATTAATTTAGTAGTATATCCACTGTATTTGCATTCCAGTTTTACGGGTAGTTTTCCAGCATATTTTATGGTAAACTCACCCTCATAGTCCGTTGTGGTGCCGAGTGAACTTCCCTGCACCAGGACGGTGGCGCCAATCAAGGGATCTCCTGATTTGGCATCCCGGAGCTGACCTGTTAAGGTGAATTGAGCTAAAATTCCTTCAGCAGGCCTGAATATCAATAGTAAATAAATTACAAATGGAATGAATTTGTATTGGTATTTCATCGTTTTGTCCTCCCAGGTCTCGTTCAGAAATGCAATTCACATGCAAGTTAACGATTGGATTGGAAATCATAAAGGGAAAATTAACAAGGCAAAGCTATCGGAATGCTCTGCGCCGCACTTTGGAGAAGCGCAGCATAAGACCCATTTTAAAAACAGTGAGACAGTACAGATTTGGATTGGATCCTAAAAGGTTTCTTACAATCCTTCTTTCAAGTAAGCGGTAAATGTAATAAAGCGAAGCAGTCAATCTGATGCGTTCCATTCGGATATACCAGCTATTCAGGAGCGAGGGCAAAGACAAACCTTTTTTTATTAATAACACGCTGTTTTTGACGGAAGCCGCAGTATTTCTAAGAAACTGTCTATGGTTGTGTAGCCCCAGGTGGGTCACCGGATTTTGAATATGGATGATCGGTATGCCCCTTTCAGAAATTTGCCTTGCCCAGAGGCTGTCTTCATGGCCATAACGACTTAGTTGTTCATCGAAAGGCTGTAAGATGCAAAGCGACCTCTTGCATGCAAAATTCACAGTATGGAAAGTGCTTACAGGATGCTTTCTACGGTATTCCAATGCAGGATTTTCTTTTTTATGTCCATACAACCAATGCAAAAGGAACTTAGCGTCCTCAGGTCGTTCAGAAGGATATACACATGAGCCGTAATAGACCGCCGGTTTGTCGGACTGCAGCATCCTGGCATAGGTTTTCAGCCAATCCGGGTGATGGCCAAGTTCTACATCGCAATCCAGGAAAATGAGATTCTCGTAAGTTGCAAGTTGGACTAAACGGTTGCGGCTAAATGACCTGCCTTTGTTAGTTGGGTTGGATAAAAAGGAAAAGCTCGAAAATTCTTGTTTCAGTGTTTCCCATTCGATGCCGGAGCCATCGTCTAAAACGATAAGTTCTGCCTCAATTCCAGAGGATTGAATTTGGGCATAGATTTGACGGACAAGGTTTTGAACGTCAAACTTATAGACAGGAACGAGAATAGAAATCACATGACAAATCTAGTCATTTCAACGTAGGGCTCCTCTCTGCATTTTCAAACCAATGCCGGCATATATTGTTGTATTTTTGTAATTCAAGCCTATGATTTTACCAGATCCCATCCAAAACGCAGCACATGAACTTAATGCTCTCCGCGACAAGGTCATTGGAGGGACACGAATTACAAATGAAGAATGTGAACTATTGTTCGAAAAGGCCGACCTTTCTTTTGTTGGCGCTCTTGCAAATTTAATCAGAGAGCGAAAGCATGGATCCAAAACATACTTTAACAGAAACTTCCATATAGAGCCTACAAATATCTGTGTTTATACTTGTAGCTTTTGTTCGTATTCCAGGTTGATTAAACGCCGTGAAGAAGGTTGGGAATATTCTCTTGAGGAGATGATGGACCAGGTCCGTGCTTACGATGGGAAGGATATCACGGAAGTGCATATCGTTGGCGGCGTCATGCCCAAATACGATTTGGACTTTTATTGTGAATTGTTCAGATCCATTCGTGCACATCGTCCGGAAATTCATATCAAAGCCTTGACTCCTGTCGAGTACCATTACATTTTTAAAAAGGCGAAAGTGAGTTATGAAGAAGGACTTCGAATGATAAAGGAAGCAGGTGTGGACTCCATGCCTGGAGGAGGAGCTGAGATATTTGACGAAAAGATTCGCACGCAGATTGCCGGAGGAAAATGCAGCTCCGAAGAATGGTTGCGCATGCATGAAATCTGGCATGGGATGGGCATGAAATCAAATTCCACCATTTTATACGGCCATATTGAATCCTTTGCACAAAGGGTGGATCATCTGGATCGCCTTAGGAAACTTCAAGATCGCACAGGAGGTTTTCAAACCTTTATACCCTTAAAATTCCGAAATAAAAACAATGAGATGTCCTATTTGGATGAAGTCCCGGCGATTGAGGATCTCCGGAATTTTGCAATATGCCGCATCTATCTGGACAATTTTGATCACCTGAAAGCTTATTGGCCCATGCTCGGCAGGCATTATGCGCAATTGGCATTGTCATTCGGAGTGGACGATGTGGATGGAACGATTGATGATTCCACTCGCATATACAGTATGGCAGGTTCTGAAGAACAAAATCCAAGTATGACGACAAGTGATCTGGTGAAGCTTATTTGCAGCACCGGCAGACGGGCCATTGAACGGGATTCTGTGTACAACGAATTAAGAGAATACAAGGAAGAGGATTTTGAGGAGTCTTCCAGCCTGCGTTATTATTCATTGCCAACCACCTGATATGGAAAAGCTGCTGTACATACTCCGGCATGGAGAAACAGAGCACAACAGACTTGGAATTGTGCAGGGGCGGGGTGTAGACTCCATTCTCAATAAAACGGGATTGCAGCAGGCGGATTCTTTCTACAAAAGCTATGGTCATATCCCTTTTGACATGGTGGTGTGCTCCAGCCAAACGCGGAGTTATGAAACCATTTCATTATTCGAACAGGCGGGACATAAAGTCTATCGGGATTCGCGCATTGATGAAATTTGCTGGGGAGAACACGAAGGAAAATCTGGTGAAGCTTTCCTGATGGAAAAGTATTACCGGATCATCGACTCCTGGTCTAAAGGTGACTATCACGATAAACCGGAAGGAGGAGAAAGTGCACACGAGCTTTCGCTTCGGTTGCAGTCCTTCATTTCAGATCTGCATGAAAAAACTTTTTCAAATGCACTTGTGTGCACGCATGGGAGGACCTTGCGGGCAATGATGTGTTTATTATTTCAACGCCCCCTGAGTCACATGGACCAGATCCCACACCGGAATACCGGGCTTTACCTGCTTCGCTTCCACGATGAAGCCTGGCAACTGCTGCGCGAAAATGATTGCAGCCACCTGGCTGAAAAAGTGTTGGTTTGATGTTGAGGATTGCCAGCGTACAATATTACAATTCCATTCCCTTCCAGTTTGCCTTAAACCAGTTGCAGGAACAGGGATTCGTTGACTGGATTGCCGCGACTCCCAGTGAATGCGGCCGTTTGTTGAAATCCGGTGAAGTGGATGTAGCTCTTTTACCTGTGGGCGCCGCTTTAGATTACGAACGTTTGTTCGTTGTCACGGATTACTGCATTGCCTGCGAAAACGCGGTGCGCACTGTAAAATTGTTTTACAACGACTCGTGGGAAAAGGTACAGCAAATCATATTGGATAAAGACTCCCGCACTTCCAATCTTCTGGTGCAATGTTTGAATCAGAATTTTTGGAAGAGAACGGATATTCATTTTGTGCAATCCGGAGATGAGGATGGTGAATTGAATTCCGCCTGGTTGCGCATCGGCGATGAAGCTTTTGCGTTTGAAAAAAAGTTTGTGAATTCCCTGGACCTCGGCGCAGAGTGGAAAAAATGGACGGGCTTGCCATTCGTATTTGCTTTGTGGGTGAGTATCGAAAAACCAGAACCGGACATGATACATAAACTCCAGAAGGCATTTACGGAGGCTATTCATCAAATACCTGATCTGCTTCAGTCCTATCCGGATGACATCCGGTCATTGCTCGTTCCTTACTTTAAAGAGAACATCAGTTTCCGGATGGATGGGCCCAAAAGGGAAGCTATTTCCCGGTTTTTTGAATGGGCAGGAAAAGACAACCCGCTTTTGTTTAGCTATTAGAAGCAGTCAGGCTGCTAATTGAGACGTCAAATTCAAGTCCAGGCTACGCTATTTGCCTCCGTGGAGGCCCTTACTTGTATTGGGAAGTATGACTTACATGCAATTATGCATTTAGTATATAATTACTTTATATATAATTATAAATCAATAATTTATAAAATAAAAAAAAATAATGAATCCCTCTTTTTTCTAAGCAGAATTTTTGCAATTTTGCAATCCTTTTCCCCTCGACCGAACCGTTTGAATTGAAACCTACTTTACAACATAGTGCCACCGATCCGATATTGGTCTGGAATAATATTCTCGACCTGATCCGAAATGCCGTTCCCCGTGAAAATTTTAAAAAATGGTTTGAGCCTATTGTTCCGGTGCGTCTTGTGGATCAGGCACTGACCATTCAAGTTCCCAATAAGTTTTTTTACGAATGGATCGAGGCGCATTTTCTTAGTTTGCTTCGGACCTGTGTGCGCAAGGAATTGGGAGAAAAGGGTAAGTTGGAATATCAAATCCTCATGGAGGATTACCAAAAGCCCGGTTTTAACAAACGGAATGCAAAGAAGGAAGAAGGGGAATTGGAATCACCGGCCTCGATTGCCAACCCTTTTGTCATTCCCGGGATTCGAAAGATGAAGGTTGAAACCAACCTGTCTCCAAAGTACAGATTTGATAACTTCATTGAAGGCAACTGCAATCGCGTGGCAAGGCAGGCTGGACTTCATATCGTTCAAAAACCGGGACACCTCTTCAACCCCCTGGTTATCTATGGAAGCGTAGGCCTGGGCAAAACGCATTTAATACAAGCCATCGGAAATGGCATTCTGGAGCATTTTCCGGACAAGAATATCGTATATACCAACGCGGAAAAATTTACCAACCAGTTCATCCATTCCGTAAAGAACAACAGCATTTCGGAGTTTAGTAATTTTTACCAGAACCTGGACGTCCTTCTTTTAGATGACATTCAGTTTTTTGCCGGCAAGTCCGGGACCCAGGAAATTTTTTTCCATTTGTTCAATCAATTACATCAAAGCGGAAAACAGATCGTATTGAGTTCCGACCGGGCGCCCAAAGACCTGCAGGATATCGAAGAGCGGCTCATCAGTCGTTTTAAATGGGGGCTGAGTGCAGATCTTACAGCACCGGACTTTGAGACGCGCATGGCCATATTGATTGCAAAGCTGGAGCAGGATAAAATGCAATTGCCTGACAATGTCATGGAGTTCATTTGCCAGAACATCAAATCGAATATTCGCGAGCTCGAAGGGGCGCTGGTGTCTTTAATAGCGCAGTCCTCATTAAATTTTAAAAAGATCGATATTGATCTGGCGCGTGAGGTGGTTCAGCATTTTGTAAATCAGATCAATCAGGAACTGACCATTGAGCTGATCGTCAAAATGGTATCCGAGCAATACAAAATTCCGATTGAGCGACTCGTGGGCAAGAGTCGTCAGCGACAAATCGTCATGGCGCGTCAAATGGCCATGTATTTTGCAAAACAATACACGCATCGTTCCTTAAAACAGATAGGCGAGTTTTTTGGTGGAAAAGACCATGCAACGGTACTGTATTCTTGTAATATGGCTAAATACTTACTGGATTCAGATCCCTTGTTTCGGGAAACTGCGGAATCTGTAGAAAAGAAAATTCAGAAAAGTCAGAGGTTAAAATAGTTTTTCTATTTTTGCGAGCCTTTTCATACACGGATGGGTCCAGATCACAAGTAAGTGAAGGATCCCCGAATGGTGATTAGGACATTGTTTGAAAGGCATTCCTTACATAAAGATTTGAAAGAGAGTCTTTTGTATTTAGAGGTGAGGTGGGTGAGTGGCTGAAACCAACGGTTTGCTAAACCGTCGTACTTCGAAAGGGGTACCGAGGGTTCGAATCCCTCCCTCACCGCGAATTCAGCATGAGTGTGGGTGTGCGTGTGGGTGTGCGTGTTTGGATTCCGGTTGTTTAAATGGAATAGGTAGTCATTTTTGAAAGAAATCTGAAGGCAATTGAATGTTTGATTTTGAAAAATTAGAGATTTATCAGATCATCAAGGCTACCAATTTGAAGGTATTAAAATATATCTTTGCCGGCTCTTTGACAGACAAGTATCTCGTTGATGAATTCAAAAGGGCGACCTTGAGTATCCAGCTGAACCTTGCCGAAGGCACTGGGAGATTTAGTCCGAAGGAGAAGAAGCATTATTTTACAGTAGCCAGATCTTCTGCATTTGAATGTGTAGCTATTCTGGATGTATTGAGGGGTATGCAGATGATCGACGAGGAAAGATTTGAAGAGTTTTATCAGGGATACGAGCAGATTTCAAAAATGTTGCTGGGAATGTACCGCAACGTAAAAGAAGATTAAAGACATACACACACACACCCATGCTGAATTAGGGGTCCCGCGAAGCGGGATAAACTCCGCTGGAAGACAGGTATTTTAAATAATAA
>CAYTNG010000020.1:0-31860 GCA_964439105.1 uncultured Saprospiraceae bacterium | reverse complement strand
AGTCCCAAACAGATCACTGGAGCCCTTGTATGTAAATTATGCAAGGGCTTTTTTATTTATTTTTTTTGCTCCACTCTGAATGAGCATTCGCTACTTCATCTGATTTCTGAATTTGGTGTCTATTCCGATTATGAAATAAGTGATTTTCATTACGCACATTAAAATCTAAGGGCTATGAAATTTGGCTCGGACGCAGGTAGTGACAATGCAAAGATTGCCTTAGTTGTTTCAATCACAATTTGTAAGGTGTCGCATGATGCAAAAATCTGAACAACATTAAAAGGATTTTTGTAGTTTAAATCACTCCAATAGGCAATTAAAATTGAATCTTTTTCTCAACAAGAAACATCTGTTTGTATTCCGTTTTTGATGATTTTGTAGTAGCTTTAAAACAAGCGATTAAAAATAAAAGTCATGAAACGGTTCATTTCTCTTTTAATATTATTCCAAGTTGGATCGTCCTTATACACTCAAACCTCAATTGATTGGCAAAAATCATTCGGAGGTACTCAGGACGATTATCCGGATTACGTTGCCAATGAAATAGTTACTTCTGATGGATCTTATTTTCTTGCAGGTACATCTAATTCTAACGATGGAAATGTGTCCGGTTCTCATGGCAATGAAGATTTCTGGGTGTTTAAATTAAATGCCTCAGGTGTGCTTCAATGGCAGAAATCTTATGGTGGAAGTCAGGATGAATATGCCAGTGCTTTTATTCAAACGAGTGACAATGGATTTATTATAGTTGGTACAACGTATTCAAATGATGGTAATGTTACCGGAAATCATGGGGACTACGATATATGGGTTTTGAAAATCAGTTCTACGGGTTCCATACAATGGACCAAATGTTTCGGAGGCTCTGATGCAGATTATGCATATGGTGTTATTCAAACGATCGATGGCGGTTATGCGATTGTTGGTAAAACATGGTCATCAGATGGGAATGTTACGGGTTATAAAGGTAATGGGGATGCCTGGATGATTAAAATTTCGTCTACAGGTGCGTTTCAATGGCAAAAAACATATGGGGGACCTGGGGAGGATAATGCATGGCATGGCCAACAATCACAGGATGGATCATATATAATTAGTGGTACAACGGAATCTGCAACCGGTGATGTCTCAGGAAATCATGGAGGGTTTGATGTGTGGCTGTTTAAAGTGGATGCAGCGGGTAATGTGCAATGGAAAAAATGTTATGGGGGTAAAGGGGATGAATACGCATATTCTTTTTGCAATGCAACCGGGGGCGGATACGTACTTACAGCGGAAACAAATTCAATGGATGGAGATGTAATTAAAAATCAGGGCGGATATGATTTTTGGATTATTAACGTAAACTCAACTGGAAACTTAATTTGGCAAAAGACATATGGTGGCAGTTTGGATGATTGGGCTTGCAGTATTCAACCAACAAATGATGGGGGGTATGTAATTGGAGGAAGTACAAATTCGGATGATGGTGATTTTGGAGGTAGTCACGGGGCTTGGGATTTTGCAATCTTAAAAATTTCATCAACTGGAAATATTGTGTGGAAAAGGCTTTTAGGAGGTAGCATGGATGAAGAGGCCAGTACAATCCAACAAACCAAAGAGGGGGGCTTTATCGTTTGTGGATATTCGTATTCGAATAACGGGGATGCGAGTGGTAATCACGGTGAATCTGATTTTTGGATCGTGAAGCTGTCTGCGAATTCCACATTTGTTTCTCAGGAGCGGAGTGATTTTGAAATGACTCTTTATCCCAATCCATGTAATCTTTCTTTGAGAATTGATGATCTGTCAGAAGCTTTTGCAGAAGATGGAATATATCAAATTTTGAACCTGGATGGCAGGGAAATTATTAGCTGTAATTATGAAAATGTAAAATCACTGGAAATAGATATTTCCTGGCTTAGAGAGGGAACCTATATTTTGAAACTGCTAAATAAAAATGCGGTTGCTTCTAACCGATTTGTAAAACTTGATTTTAACTAATAAATATTTCTATATTATTCCCTCCCAGGATTTGATTGTATGTGATTTTTAATTTCTGAAGCAGCAATTGAATTGATTAGAATCACCCTAAGGGATGATGAAGTGTATTCAGAATGTCTAAAGGACGTAGTAAGTTTATAAGTGGTAAAGTAGTGTTTGTTAAGTATGATAATATTTTACGCTAAGGGATGTTGGCGTGGTTACTTATGATTTCTTAATAATTATTGATTTTTAAGAGAGTTCTTTTAAGCCATTAAATTTTAAACAATGAGAAAGTTAAAAGGTCTGATTTATGTACGCAGGTTTAAAATCGCATCTGGGATAGTATTTTTATTTTTGTCTTTATGCAGTTTTAATCTGGTTTCTCAGGTTGCAATTAATCTCGATGGAAGTTTTCCTGATTCAAGTGCATTGCTGGATATAAAAAGCACTCGACATGGTATCCTTATACCGAGGTTGACAAGTGCTCAAAGAATGGCAATTCCGAGTCCAGCTCTGGGGTTGTTAGTATATGATATGGATTCTAGTTTATTTGCCTATAAGGCTTTAGTAGGTTGGCGTTTTTTGTCCACGGGTTCTGGTCCATTTGTTTCCGGTGAACCTACTCGTATCATTGATACAGATGAGGATACATGGATTGATACGGATTTAGGAAAGGGAGATGGTGATACCATCGTTTTTCATCTTGGAGATATTTCGGGAAAAGGAACGGATGCAATGATTTTAAGAAAAAACCAATACGGACAGGTTAGACTTGAGTTTCCGAATGCATATCAAAATACGTTTATTGGTGATAATGCTGGGGAGCATAACCAGCAGGGAATCAGGAATGTTGGTTTGGGTTATGAGGCCCTTCATAACAATGATTTTGGATTTGCAAATGCAGCAATCGGTGTCGGGGCTATGTATAATAATGTAAGCGGTTCTCGCAATGTGGCCATGGGTTATACTGCAATGCAAGGTAATAAAGTAGGTTCGGGTAATGTGGGAATTGGATTTGGCGCATTATACAAAGCCAATCTGGATAAAACTATTGCAATCGGTGACTCCGCCCTGTATAACCTTACAACAGATGCGCCTGGTTTGACTGCTGTCGGAATAAAGGCGGGATATTCTAATGCATTTGGATATTTCAATACCTATGTGGGCTTTGAATCGGGAATGAGCAATTTAAATGCTTCCTATAATTCATTTTTTGGGCATCACAGTGGTCACGATAATAGCAGCGGTGCAGATAATTCTTTTTTTGGATATTTTGCCGGGGAGAAAAATATAAGTGGAAGTGAAAATTCTGTTTTTGGGTCAACTGCTTTTCATCTGAATGTCTCCGGAAATAGAAATGTTGCAATGGGATTTCATGCATTAGGTTCAAATATTGTTGGTACACAAAGTACGGCTGTTGGATGGAATGCGCTTGCAGCTAATTTGGCGAGCAATAATACAGCCTTGGGTTCTTCTGCGCTTCTTTCAAATACTTCAGGATCAGATAATACGGCGACGGGGATAAATTCCCTCGTCTTGAACACAACCGGATCCGAAAATGTCGCAAATGGCGGAAATGCAATGTATACAAATACAGGTGGAAATGCTAATGTAGCAGTGGGTCGAAATGCAATGTACTATAATACGAGTGGCGGGCAAAATGTTGCAGTGGGGCATTCAGCCTTACATGAAAATACTACCGGTGGTCAAAATGTATCGGTTGGTTATTTTGCTTTAGATGGAAATAAGACGGGCAATTTAAATACGGCCTTAGGTTATCAAGCAAATGTCGCAAGTATTGCATTAAACAACGCAACTGCATTGGGTGCAAATGCCGTAGTTAATGCGTCTAATAAAGTTCGGATTGGAAATTCATCAGTAACTGTGATCGAAGGGCAAGTTGCTTATACCTTCCCTTCTGATGGCAGATTTAAATATAATATTCATGAAAATGTAAAAGGTCTCGAATTTATCAAACGTCTTCGTCCGGTGACCTATCAGTTTGATCGAGAAGCATACAGTGCCTTTATAGGGGAGCAAGGATTGAAAACAAAAAACCTGGCGAATCAAAATAAAGAGGAAGAGATTATTATGTCCGGATTCATTGCTCAGGAAGTGGATAAGGCAGCACGTGAAGCTGGGTTTCAATTTGATGGTGTGATGAATCCAAAAAATGATAAAGAGACATGGTCTTTGGCATATAGTCAATTTGTCGTGCCTTTGGTAAAGGCTATTCAAGAGCAGCAAAAGGAAATCGAATTATTAAAATCTGAATTGGCTGAATTGAGGAGACAACAACAAGATGAAGGAAAGATAAAATCAGAAAACTCAAGCCTTCGAGATAAATAATTGTTATCAATAAATTTAAAAGCCATGACTAAAAGTTTGACTTTTTTCGTTGCAGGGTTACTAGGGCTTAGTTCAGCATTTTGTCAGGGTTTGAAATGCGATAAGATTTGGGTAGGGCCGAATACATATCTGATTAGTCAGGGCTCTACTCATATCGTACTTGCTAATACAAATTTTAAAAATGACGGAATTTTTAGCCCCGGGCAAGGAACAGTGCATTTTACAGGACGATGCATGGATAGTCTTCAGGGCAGTTCCTCTACTTCTTTTTTCAATCTTACTATTGGTAATGAAACAGGTATTAACTTTTATATTCCACCTGAATTGCCCATTGGAGGTCCGTTTTCAGTGACAAATACACTGGTTTTTGAAAATCCTGGAAACAAGTTAATTCTTGGTAACCGTGACTTTATTTTAGGCCCTTCAGCTTCTATTGTAGGTGCTGGTAATGACAATTTTATTTTTACTTCTGATCGTGGAAGGCTTATAAAGGAGAGTGCTTTGGATTTCACTTTTCCTGTTGGTAGATCTGACAATATCTATTCACCTGTACATGTTAGCCTAAAGAGTCCCTCAGCATTGGGAGTGCGCTGTTTATCACATGTTTTGAATAACGGTAGTACCGGGCAGCCACAATCTGCGGGCGTCGTGGATGCTTCGTGGCATCTGTATAGTTTGCAAGGAGATATTCTTGATTTGTCACTTAGAATGCAATGGAATGCCAGTGATGAATTAATAGAGTTTAAAGGAGATGATTGCGGAATAGCAAGGTATCTCGAAAATGAAGATTGGGATCTCTCTTATCCGAATATTGCTTCTAAGTTAGGTCAAGGTCCTTTCGTCATTTCACGTGACAAAATTAATTTGATGGAAAATGCTCCGGGTATTTTTGCTGTTGGTAGCTATCCTGTTATGTTTCCTTTAAGGGTTCGCCCTGTGACAATTCTACAAGGGGCGTTTGATAAGTCTAAAGGATTCATGAATGCCACTCTGAAGAATTATCTTTTGCTGCCACACAGTGAGCCTTATTCAAATCTCAGTGGATTTGATCATGTGGGTCGTGGCGGTGATGAAGTCATTTTGCAGGAAGTATACGATCGTCAGGGAGATGAAGCAATTGTTGATTGGGTTTTTGTTGAACTGCGCTCCGCATTGAATAGTAGCACAGTTTTGGAAACGCGTTCCGCCTTGTTACAGGCTAATGGTGAAATTGTGGATGTGGATGGCAAAGCATTGACCTTTCGAGGCCGTGAATCCGGAAATTATTATATTTCAATAAAACACAGGAATCATTTAGGCATTCGCTCAGATAAGTTATTGCCTTTGAAGAATGAGCCCGCATTTTATTATGATTTTAGAATTGAACAAAATCAGGCTTTTCAAGGGGTTCAAGCCTTCCTTGGTAACAATTTTGGATGGGGAATGTACGGCGGGGATGCCAACTCTGATAGAACAGTAAAGTATTCAGGTCCCGATAATGATCAAAATGCACTTTTAAACATTGGGCTCAATGGAAATAAAGTAAGCCTGTTAAAAAAAGTCTATACGTCTTTTGACCTTAATTTAGACGGCACGGTAAGGTATTCCGGTCCAATGAATGATCAAAATATATTGTTGAATTCGGTTTTGGGAGGGGATAAGACAAAAGTAATTAAGCAGCCCATTTTTTAATACACCAGTCATGAAAACAAAAGTTTGTGTATCAAGAAGCATTGGATTTAAAATTCAATGGGTAATCAGTTTTCTATTGTTTACACTAATAGTGCAAGCTCAATCCGGTCTGCATATACAAGGTTCAATAGGAAAGTCAGATGGTTCGCAGGATTCAAATAAAGTAATTATTTACGGGATCGCGAATGGCATGATAGCAAATGGTGTTTTTGAGAATATGAATATTTGCATCAGTTTACCAGATCAGGGCCAAAATAATCCGATTGTGCAAATAAGTCAAAATTTCATGCAGAGTTTAGTGTGGACATATGCTGGAGCCAATTTTCCGGATGTAATTGGAGGGCGAGCGTATTATACATTTATAGGAACAGATAATGAGACGAATTCACAACTAACATGGCAAGCAAATAAAGCTTATCCGCTTATAGAATTTAGTTTTACCCATGGTATTGGCCAGTCCCGGGTACAGTTAAATGATCTTACCGGTTCTTTAGGGATTGGTGATGGAGGTGGTCCTTCCTATCAGTCCTTTTGGTATGTTCAATTAAATTCACACGGGGACCTGACCGATTACCAAAATAAATTTTTCAAATCTGATAAATCATCTGATCCTTTTAATGGGGGCTTAAATGGGGAATCTTATGTAGAAACGAGTACAAATATTGCCTTGAAATTGTCAGATATTGAAAAGTGGAATTGGCTGATCTACCCAAATCCATCAAAAGGGAGAATACATGTGGTTCCACCGGTAACCGGCTTGTTGAATATAAATTTGAGCTTGTTGGGAGGTGAAATATTGAATAGCCAAAAGATATTTGCAAACTCTGGTCAGCCCATATCCATGGATTGTGCTGTTGATCATGATGGTGTTATTTTACTTGAGATCCGAAATGATAAAAACGAGCTATTGCTTTCAGAGAAGCTCGTGATACAATAAAAATAAAAGTGTATTTTATACCAGAGGCTATCAATTCTTTATTGAAAGATAGTTGTAGTGTTTGCCATACTCCATCATTTGCTTGAAAAATGAGTTGGGGTATTCAACTTTTACATCGACGATGGAATTTCCTTTTTTGATTGGAATAAGTTTAGGTTGAATGAAACCTTTGTAAGGTTTCAAGTTCAACTTGGAAAAGCGTTCCAGAATTTCTTTGTGAAGAACCGGATCCACTTTAACGCCATTGTTTTCTACCAGCTCTTTGGCGGCATTGTAATCCCCTTCGCTTTTTATTCTTTGGATTTCGCGAAGCAGCTGACCAAACAAGATGCGCAATTTCTCGTAATCATGAACGCGTACATAGGTCTTTCCGGATTTCTTTTCAAATATAATTACGGAATCTTTCAAACCCATTTTGTAAGCCCACATGGAATTCAACTGACGATTGCGCATATGTGCTTCTTCGATATTGTCACCTGCTTTTATTCTGGTCAACTGAGTCATCATGCCATTTAAAATATAGCTGTCGTACTCCGCTTTGGCAACGTCTAAAGAGGGCATGACTCCTATTTCAATTAATTTGGGATCCATAATATAGTATAGGGCAACAAGATCAGCGCGTGCCTCTTCAAGACAACTCGCGTAATTTTTTAAAGTCTTATCAGTTGTTTCAACTCCGGGATTTATTTGGCCGCTGGCATGACCTATGCATTCATGCATGTCCGTATGCAAGTCGCTTCCAAGAGCGCCATATTTTTTGATGCGGTCTTTGATTTCGTCATTTGCAGCAAACTCATCTAAAGTTCCTTTGCGAGAGTTCATTATATTGTAGCTATGGATGATATTGCTGAGGGAAACAGATTTACTTCCATGCTCTTTGCGTATCCAGTCCGCATTTGGTAAATTAATTCCAATAGGTGTGCTGGGTGCAGCATCGCCACTTTCCACAACAACGGTGATAGCTTTGGCAGTAATACCTTTTACGCTTTGTTTTTTATGTAGGTCTGAAATCGGGCTGTGATCTTCAAACCACTGGGCTTGTTCTGCAATAGCTTTTATGCGCTTTGTTGATTCTTCATCACGTATACTGACAGTGCTTTCGTATGATCCTTTTTTTCCAATAGCATCCAAATACACTTCAATAAATCCATTCACAACATCAATTTTGCTTGCAGTGTCTTGAACCCAGGCAATGCAATAATCATCAAAATCTTTTAGTGATCCCGACTTGTAAAATTTAACAAGCAATTGAAGGGCTTTTTTTTGCTGATCATTCTCGGAAACGAGAATGGCTTTTTCAAGCCATTTTACTATGTTAGAAATTGCCGGACTGTACATTCCGCCAACTTTCCATGTTTTTTCTTTTAATACTCCATTTTCTTTTACGACTTTGCTGTTTAAACCCCAGCTAGGCGCATTGCCGGAGGTCGGCATTTTAGCATAGTATGCTTCTACTTCGCTCTGGGTGACCCCTTCGTAAAAGTTGTTGGAAGATGCTTTTATATTGTCAATCCCACTACTTAAATCTACACATTTGGGATCTACTTTGGGATCAAACAATAAGGGTTTGATTTTGCGCAAAAAAGATTCTAAATTTTCCTTTGGCTGCAGAGGGAAGCCCTTTGCATTGGAAGCCTTTGCAATAGATACAAAGTAATTCCAATTACATTCCGGTATGAATTTTTCATTTCCGTAATGGTGGTGGTTGCCATTGCTAAACCAAAATCTTCCACAGTACTCTTCAAATATTTTCCAGTCCTCAGTTTTTTTATTGCCGGAATAAGTTCCATAAATATTCTCGAGTGTTTTTCTTAACAGGATTCCATTTTTGTCCTTTTGATCATAGATGATATCGCGTCCGGATAAGGCAGCTTCATATAGGTAATAACAGAGTAGCTTTTCTTTTAAACTCAATTGATTCCATCCAGGTATTTGGTAACGCAACAGTTGTATATCTGCAAAGGCTTCCGCGGCAACTTCAAAGCTGTCAGAAGTATTTAATTTATGTTGCTTTGAACTATCAGGAATGTTGAGCCTTGATGGATTCCCAGAGAATCCAATAACTGTGTAAAAAATGCAAGGCAATAAGAAGGAGAAATAAATTGTTTTCATGCGATTTGTTATAACTGCAAAGATAGGAGTTCTTTCGTTTTACGTACTATCTATTGATTGTTATTGGAATGTATAGCCTTAAAAGAATGTATATTCAAGAAAGGTTCTATGAACAGGATGAAAAGACCTGTTCATAGATGTACCGAGCCAGCAAGCTCATTTAAATTTTAAACCGATAGTAGGAGGCTTTCTCCAGAGATTCTCTGTGGCTTGGATGGGCGATTTGTATTAATGCTTTTGCTCGCTGTTCCATGTTCATCCCAAAGAGGTTTACCGCACCATACTCAGTGACTACCCAATGAATATGCCCTCTCGTTGTAACAACACCTGCACCTTCCTTAAGAACAGGCACAATTCGGGATTGGCCTTTAGAAGTTATGGAGGGTATGGCTATTATCGGCAATCCGCCTTCTGAAAGAGCAGCTCCACGAATGAAGTCCATTTGACCTCCTATGCCAGAATATTGTTGAGTGCCTATCGAATCGGAACAGACCTGTCCCGTGAGATCGATTTCGATAGCACTGTTTATCGCAGTAACTTGAGGATTTAAACAAAGTACGCGTGGGTCATTGACGTAATGAATATCCATCGCTTTTATGGCCGGATTGTCATCGACAAAGTCATATAGTTTCTTGCTGCCGAGCACAAATGAAGTTACAGAGTATCCGTTTGCAATTTTCTTTTGGCTATTATCAATAACACCAGCCTGGATCAGTGGAATGACACTATCCGAAAACATCTCGGTATGTAATCCAAGGTTTTTGTGATTTGTTAAATTGCTTAAAACCGCGTTAGGTATATTCCCAATGCCAATTTGAAGGGTGGCACCATCAGGAACCATTTCTGCAACTTTTTTACCAATCACCTTGTCTATTTCTGATGTGGAGTCTTCATAGCGGACTTCTGGTAAGGGCTCATCCACATATACGCTGGCATCAAATATGGAGAACGGTACAAAACTATCCCCATGGACTCGTGGTATATTTGGATTTACCTGTGCGATTTTCTTTTTGGATGCATGCAGTGCAGCACGTGCAATATCTACCGATGGTCCTAACGAGCAATATCCATGTTTGTCTGGAGGTGAAACCTGAATGAGCGCCACATCAAGTGGTAAGATATTCTTGTTGAATAATTGTGATATTTCACTTAAAAAAACAGGCACGTAATCGCCCCGATTGCTATTTACGGCAAGCCTGTTGCTTTCGGAAACGAAAAAGGTGTTTATATAAAAATGACCCTCAAGATCCGGACTGTTTAAATCAACTCCCTTTAATGAAATACTTACTAACTCTACATTTTGGAGCCGGTCCTTTTGTTCGATAAGCTTATTGATCAAATAAATGGGCGTTGCTGCACTTCCATGTAAATAAATGCGCTGATGAGACTGAATAATTTGTAATGCTTCTTCTGCAGTTTTAAATGGGGTGGAAGTCATAATGGACTTGTATTCTTAGTTGATAAATAAAGGTATTATGAAGAATTTAGTTTTCCAGGCAAATCACCAAAATATCGTTTGAATCCTAAGAATTGCTATAGGTCATCGATTTTTGAATTTAATTGTAATGTGAATTTTCGCTAAATGTCTTGTCCATAGAACTTTATTTTTTTATAAAATGAATTGATTAAAAGAAAACGAGCGATTGGTGAAAATAATGCAACTGAACTGTGAAAGATTTCCTGTTTGTCTTAATTTGGCAAGTAATTTATGACTGAGTTACATACAGGAGATTTCTTATGGAAAGCCACTGAAACCACCATGAAGTCAAGTGGGCTTTATAAGTTTCGAAAATGGCTTTCTGATGAACTGGAAATGCCCTTAGACGAATATAGCATTCTCTATAGATGGTCAATTAACCACCCGGGTTTATTTTGGGAATTTCTATTGAAATATTTTAAAATACTTTATGACGGATCATATCAAATTCCATGTTCGGAAGATCTGATGCCGGATGTGAAATGGTTTGATGGAATTAGCCTGAATTATGCAGAGCATATTTTCAGAAACCGCAATGACCAGTTTCCTGCCTTTATCGCATTGCGTGAAAATGGGATTCCTCAAGAAATATCCTGGTCTGAATTAGAACAGCAAGTTTCAAGTATTCAATATTTATTTGGAGAATTGGGTTTACATCCTGGGGATCGCATTGCTGCTTATAGTTCAAACCTTCCAGAAACGTCTGCAAGCCTTCTTGCTACATTGTCAAGTGGTCTTGTATGGAGTTCTTGTTCGCCTGATTTTGGTGTCGATAGCGCTGTTGATAGATTCAAACAAATTGAACCGGCCGTATTGATTGCAGTGACAGGGTATAGTTATGGAGGACGAGTTTATGATCGTAGAGTTGAAGTGGCTGCCCTGGTTCGTCAAATACCCTCTATTAAAGCGATCATTTGGATTGATTCGCATGAGCTTGGAGTGTCAGAGTCTCTATCTGTACCATCTTACATTTGGAAGGATCTAATTCGCACCGGATTGCCTTACCCTAAATTTGTAAGGGTGCCTTTCGGTCATCCAATTTGGGTCTTGTATTCCTCTGGCACAACGGGGCTTCCAAAACCAATAGTGCACGGTCATGGTGGAATGTTGCTTGAGCATCTTAAGTATCTTGTCCTGCATAATGATGTGCGGGTGGGTGAACGTTTTTTTTGGTACTCCACTACTGGTTGGATGATGTGGAACTTTGTGCATGGTTCATTGTTGGCAGGTGCTACCGCTGTGTTATATGATGGGAGTCCGGCTTTCCCGGATTTATCTTTTTTATGGAAAATAGCTGAAACCTTTGGTATTCATCATTTTGGCACAAGCGCTCCTTTCTTGGTAGCTTGTATGAAACAAGGATTATCCGTGAAATCGCAATTTTCATTGCCTAAACTTCGCTCAATTGGTTCAACCGGATCTCCGCTTCCGCCTGAGGCTTTTGAGTATGTGTACCGGGAGATAAAGCCGGAAGTATGGTTGTGTTCGATGAGCGGAGGCACAGATGTTTGCACGGCTTTCGTGGGAAGCTGCATTGAGAGGGCGGTTCACGTGTCAGAGATTCAGTGTCGGGCATTAGGAGTGGCATTGGAGGCATGGGATGATAATGGGCATGCCATTGAAAATGAAATGGGTGAAATGGTTATTGTTAAACCTATGCCGTGTATGCCAGTCTTCTTTTGGAACGATCCGGATAAACTCAAATACAGAGCTAGTTACTTTGAGGAATATCCGGGAATTTGGAGACATGGTGACTGGATAGAAATCACTTCTCATGATGGACTGATAATTTATGGTCGTTCGGATGCAACCTTGAACCGGCATGGTGTGCGGATTGGCACTGCAGAAATTTATAACGTGTTGAATAGCATTGCGGAAATAAAAGATGCTCTCATTATCAACTTAGAACTTGACAAGGGGGAGCATTATATGCCTTTGTTTGTTCAACTCCAGGACAATTTTCATTTAAACGAGGACCTGAAGCTTAAAATAAAATCCAAACTTCGTCAGCAATGCAGTCCAAGACATGTGCCGGATGCGATATTGGCAGTACCGGATATTCCTTATACCATAAGCGGAAAAAAAATGGAAAGTCCGGTCAAAAAAATCATGATGAATATGGATTTGAACCGTGCTTATAATCCGGGTGCCATGCGAAATCCGGATTCCATGCTTTTCTTTATAGATCACCGCAAGGAACTCTTGAGCGCACAGGATGTGCCAATTCATTAAATCAACCTTAGAAAGACTAATTATAGAAAAGTACTACCAGACCTGTGCTTCGAATACAAATGGATCGAGTGCTTTTACTACTTTTTTACAAATTTTTTACTGCTGACACGTCCTTTATCATCAGATAATTGTAACAGGTACGTACCTGATGCTAAATTAGATACAGAGACGACATGTTGTGAAACGCCTGCAGCTAAAGTAAAGGCTTCAGAATGCAATTGCTTTGATTGAATGTCTATGATATTCAAATGGAGATTCAAATAATCTTGAGAGTTCATAGAAACAAGAAGTTCATCTTTCACCGGAATAGGACTTAAGCTGAATTGAACAACATCATCCAGATTGCTTACGTCCACGGAACGAATAACAAAAATGGTGGTATCAATTACGCGCAGAAAATTGCTATTCTGATTCAGTAATTGAGTCCAGTCACCATTTGAATATTTATAAAGAAAGTTTACGTTTTTTGTTGCAAAGCCATCTTGAGTAGTTCCTTCATAGCCGACGTTTACTTCAATTTTCTTGCCTACATGAGCTGAGACATCAAATGGATCTGTGACAAAACAGACCAGGTTCTGATCGCCCGTACTTTCCAAATATAAATCATTGTTTGTTGACCTCATTCGGACGTTCCCGGCCATCTTGCCTTCAAAAACTCCCAATTGTTTGTTGCTATTATCAGTTGTAGGGGTACACCGGGTACAACCTGAGCAATAGGTCTGATTTGAGTTATTGGTACAGCCATCAACCCAAGTGTAATTTTTGAAAGTAAGTCCTCCGGTTGTTCCTAGTGCGTAAAATGGACTTGTGGCGGATTGTCCGATTCGACCAACGCGGATGTAATCAAGACGCAGAGCACCCTTATGCCTTTGATCTGCTCCGGTTCCATCTGTAGCAGGGCTGACATTAGTTACTTTTCCACAAAATTTTATCTGCATCGTTTGTGCCCCAAGTTGAACACCACAGAATAGAAAGATCAGAAAGCAGAAGTTTTGAAGGCTCATTTAATTTAATTTAAGGTAAAGATAATAAGTTTATAATTTTTAAATCTAAATTATTAAGATATGTAAAAATCTGAGATTCTGTATTAATTGTTTGAGATCAAGGTAATTAGCCTTCAATGACTTAATTGATATTTCTTAGGGCAAGTTCTATGCGCTGGCAAGCATCTTCGATTTGGTCTCTACTGATACATAAAGGGGGTGCAAGGCGAATGATATTGCCATGAGTTGGTTTAGCAAGTATTCCACACTGCGCCATCGCCAGGCAAAGGTTCCATGCAAGTTCACTTTGTTCTGAACTGTCTATTTGAATGGCATTTAACAAACCTTTTCCCCGGACTTCCGTGATGAGGGAATATCGTTTTTGTAAATCTTTCAGAAGGGTCCTGAGGTATTCGCCTTGTAATTGTGCATTTTCTGAAAGGCCTTCCTCTTCCAAAACTTCAAGGGCAGTCAAGGCAACATTTGCTGACAGTGGATTGCCGCCAAAGGTTGATCCATGCTCACCTGGCTTAATGCAAAGCATAATGGAATCGTCAGCCAAAACGGCGGACACAGGCAATACTCCCCCCGATAAAGCTTTGCCTAATATGAGGATATCAGGCCGGATAGGTATATGATCGCAGGCAAGTCGCTTTCCAGTCCTTCCTAATCCAGTCTGTACCTCGTCAGCAATGAAGAGTACATTATGGTTCTTACATAATTTAGCAGCAAGTTGTAAAAATGAGTCATCAGGAATGATGACGCCGGCCTCTCCCTGAATTGGTTCGATCAAAAGACCTGCGATATGTTCTTGGTGAAATGCTTCCTCCAAAGCAGCGGGGTCATTATAAGGGATTTTGATAAACCCTGGCACATAGGGCCCAAATCCTGCATAACTTGATGGATCGGTAGACATGGAAACGGCGAGCAATGTGCGTCCGTGGAAATTCCCGTCAAAAACGATGATCTTGGCCTGGTTTTCCTGAATTCCCTTTTTAGTATAAGCCCATTTGCGACATAGCTTGATTGCCGTTTCGACAGCCTCTGCTCCGGTATTCATGGGAAGTGCTTTGTCAAATCCAAAGTATTTGCTGATAAATTCTTCAAATCTTCCTAATCGGTTGTTGTAAAAAGCCCTGGAGGTCAAAGTGAGTTTCTGGGCTTGAATGATAAGGCTGCTGATTATTTTTGGATGGCAATGCCCTTGATTAACGGCCGAATAGGCGGAAAGAAAGTCAAAATATTTGTTTCCTTCTACATCCCAAACAAATACGCCCTCCCCGCGCTCTAAAACTACTGGTAACGGGTGGTAGTTATGTGCCCCAAAACGATCTTCAAGCTCGATGAACTTTTGACTGGATGTGTGAACTAGGGTGTTGTCCATATTTTAGTTTATCTAACAAAATTAAACAACCATTGGTCCTAAAACATGGTTCTAAGGAACTTTTAACAATTCAGCTGGCATGGATTGAAATTTTGAGGAACACTTCAAGGCACTGCATGATTAGACTTTTGTCGCCATTATTCCAAATAAGGTGGTCTGCCATGTTAATGAAGTCCTTAGAGGAAGACTGGAATTGGTCTCTGCTCTTTATTTTTTCAGGGTCTTGATGGTCGCGAATGCTTGCCCTCCGAACCCTCAAATCATCTTCTGCAGTGACAACAATAATCTCTGAAATAGGTATATAGGGAAGGATGTCACGAACTAAAGCTGTTTCTATAATAACCGAATTGGAATGATGAGACTTTGTCCAACGTTCAAAATCATGAAGGACTGCCGGGTGTACCAACTTATTTAGTTTTGAAAGCATTTCGATATTAGAAAATGCCACAGCGGAAAGAAAATCCCGGTTCAAAGTCCCATTGTCAAGATAGCTCTGTTCACCAAAAAGCTTTTTTATGTTTGCTTTTAACTCTTCATCGTGTTGCATTAAATATTTCGCGCGCTCATCACTATTGTAAACGGGTATACCCAAAAGACTGAAGATTTGAGCCACGGTAGTCTTTCCGCTTCCAATTCCGCCTGTCAAAGCAAAGATCTTCATTTGTCTATTTCTTGAATTTTGCATGATTTCCAAATCATTGGAGCATCAATATTTTGTAAATTTTGTTTATCAAGTCTTGCTTTTACCTTTTTAAATTCATGTTCCATTGTTTGGGCCTTTATCATGAAACGTATTCTTGAATGGGTAGTCAATTCATAGTCTAAAATGCGGATACCATGCTCCTTAAATATGCCCATAATTTGTTGCGCTGTTGTAAAATCACAATACACTTCAAATTCACGCGTCCTCTCAATTTCAACTATTGCAGCTAGTTCAAGACAAACTTTCGTAGCATCCTTGTATGCTTTGATCAGGCCGGAGCTGCCTAATAAAATTCCACCAAAATAACGAACAACCACAACCATTACGTTGGTTAAAGACTTGCTGTCAATTTGATTTAGAATAGGTTTTCCGGCAGTGCCGGAAGGCTCTCCATCATCAGAGATTCGGTACGAATCACCGCTGAAACCAGCCCTCCAGGCATAACACCAATGCCTTGCTTTAGGATGTTCGTGTTTAACCCTCTCAAGAATTAACTTACTGTCTTCAGGCGCAGACATAGGAAATGCACAGGCAATGAACTTGCTTCCTTTTCTAACAATTTCGGACTCTGAACTTGATAGTACGGTATATTTTTTTGTTTCGATGTTCACTTCACTTCAAAGATGCAACAATATTACTGCAACTAATGACAGTATGATTCCAAGTAATTGGTTTCTGTTTAATTTTTCATGGTAAATACTTCTAGCGACCAGTACGGAAAGTAAGATCACACTACAGTTCAAAATAGGATAAAACCTTTCCGGAGTTATTTCGGAATGAAGAGCCCCGATCAAAGAATATATAGAATAATAATTGGGTATTCCTAATAAGATTCCATAGCCAATTTCAGCTTTCAGACTTTTAGTATAGGTGGTTTTTGGATAGATTGCGGAATGTATCATACCTGTGGATAATGCAAATAAAAATACCAGTGTTGCTAACATAATTGAACTGGAGTGGACTTGTTTTGAATGAGCATTATAGTTGGCAAATCCAACTTCAATTATAGCAGATATAATTAAACAGGACCAAAGCAACAATCGTTGTTGAATAGTATTTATTGTTGAGTTTGATTTAGCTTTGTGAAAGGCATAAATCGCAAGAAGAGCACTTGTAAAGCCTGCAATTTGAATGAGATTCAAAGGTATTCCGCTACAAGCTAAGTATGGGACGGATAGTGCAATCGATAATTTTTGATAACTTGTGGATAGGGGTAGCCCGCAGAATTTTACGGAATAGGCAAAACTGCTAAAACCTGCATAAAACAATACGCCAAGCGGAATTGCGTGTTTCAGCAGGTCGGCTAAAGTGTCTGCATGCAATTGTCTGTCTGTATGGAGCAGACCCAGAAGGATGCAAGTTGAATAATTGATCTTGACGACATTGTACAAATTTAATTTACGATCCCCGGCTTCTTTAAAGAGAATCCCTAACAGAGTCGTGCAAAAAATGGCGCAAATGCTTAGCCACAACATAATGACAAATCTATTAACAATTATTTGAAGGGTGTTTGAAACAATTTCGGTGCTTATTCCTTTCTTGCGAATAAATTTGCCTTAGATACTTAAGTTTTGGAAAAGACAATAGAACAATACCAGACCATTCAAAAGCTCTGCAAATCTGTTTTTCTTAAGAAAGCCCAGGATTATGGGACGTCCTGGAGGATTTTGCGCCCATCTTCGGTTACGGACCAGTTGTTGATTAAGGCATTTCGCATTCGTAGTATTGAAGAGCATGATACACAGAAGATTGATGAACTTCCGGATGTTGAATTCGTTGGTTTAATTAATTATTCTATAATGGCTCTTATTCAGGCGCAGCTGGGCTCAGATCAACATGAATTGTCTATGGAGACACTTGAGGAATTGTATGATCGTCAATTTAATGGAGCATATCAATTGATGCTGCAAAAGAATCACGATTACGGGGAAATATGGAGGCAAATGCGGCAAAGCAGTTTTACGGATTTAATACTATCCAAGATACTGCGTATTAGAAAAATTGAGGAGAATTCAGGAAAGACATTGATTTCGGAAGGCATCCCTGCAAACTATCTTGATATTATCAATTATGCAGTTTTTGCATTAATACTATGGTCTGAAAAAAATGAATGGTCGTTTAACTATTAATAAAGTGTATGACAATTATTAGTTTGTTTTTCTATGTTGGTTTAGTCGCATTTGCGATGAGTGCATTGATTTCCAGATTTAAGATTCCGGAGTTTAAGTGGCTCGACAATTTCATTCAAAACTTTTGTGGTGTACTCTTTATTTTCTCTGGCTTTGTTAAGGCAGTGGATCCTATGGGCACAGCCTTTAAGATGGAGCAATATTTTGCTGCATTTGAAGACACCTGCAATGGTTCTTTCCTGAAGTTTATGGCCCCTCTTTTCCCATTGCTGTCTCAATATGCCATTGCATTCTCAGTTTTTATGATTGTACTGGAGATTCTTTTGGGTATCATGATCATCATAGGATATAAAAGGAAACTAAGTGCCTGGTTGTTTTTTGTTATTATGATTTTTTTTACAATCCTTACCGGTTTTACTTATTTGACAGGATATGTGCCAAATGACAGCAATTTCTTTGAATTCTCAAAATGGACTCAGTTTAATAAAAATCAAATGCGGGTAACCGATTGTGGCTGTTTTGGTGATTTTATAAAACTGGAACCTAAAATATCTTTTTTTAAAGATTTAATCCTGATGATACCGGCTTTTTGGTTTTTGATTAGATGGAGAAAACTGGTCCTGCTATTTACTCCTGTGATCCGAAGCGCTTTAACGGGGATGAGTGGTGTGGGTTTGATATTGTTTTGCTTTGCCAATTTTGTCTGGAATGAACCCATGATAGATTTTAGGCCATTTAAAATTGGAGTGAACATCCGAGAACAATATGAAATGGAACAAAAGGCAATGGGCGATGTTGAAATTCTTGCCTACCGGATCCGGAATAAAAATTCCGGAATGGAACTTGAAGTGCCCTACAAGGAATATCTGGATTCCTTTAAAAGGAATTCAGCTTTTAAGGCTTCCTGGGAAACCCTCGATCAAATTAAATCAGAACCCCGAATTCCAAGAACGAAAATTTCGGATTTTGATATCCTTGCTTTAGACGGTACAAGTGCAGCTAATGAATTACTTGCAGACACATTTTATAATCTGATTGTCCTAAGTCCTAAAATACCATATCATTCAACTGTTCAGGAGGTAGAATTAATTGATAGCTTATATCATCAGGATACGGTGATAACCTTTAATGTGAAGGGCGCTATTGAAAAGGCAGATATTGTGCAAAAGCTCGATACCATAATCAGGAAAAATGTAAAAAAGAACGTCTATGTTTGGGATGAATCTTTTATGAATGTACTTCAGCATAAATTACTTCCCTTAATGGATAGTGTTAAAAGCTCTAAAGTTAAATTTAGAGCCATATTCGGAGGGCTTACAGAAGAAGGGATTGAAGACTTAAAAAAGCAGGCAGGAATTCAATTCCAGTGCTATGAAGCTGATGACCTTCTTTTGAAAACTATTATGAGGTCTAATCCGGGCTTGCTGTTGCTTAAAGATGGCAAGATCATTCACAAGTGGCATCATAAGCAATTGCCCACAGAGGAGGATTTGAAGAATAAGTACCTAAACCCGGAAGGCAATAAAATTTATTGACAAACTTTTTGGCCAAATTGAACAGAAAGGATTTAATTCAAAGCTGTTCCATATCAATTTCAGGTAGCTTATTCTGCTCCATGTATTAACTAAACATATTCATAATCAATGTTTTAAGAGTTTAATTGCTATGAGTGGGATCTTTTTTCTTTAAGGATTGTCTTGAGTTGTCGCATTTAATTTGGACGATTTGGAACATCCGCTTAAATTATAAATTTTTAAATGTGTATATTTCGTTAAAAGACCTATTTTTGCTATAGCTAATTAAAGAAGAACGCTACATGTTGAGCAGGAGAAATGTTCGCGTCAAAGTGATGCAACAACTATACAGTCTGGCACAGGATAAAGACTTAAGTTATAAAGCCGCCCTCGAGGCTTTTAATAAAACAATACACGATTCGTTTCGCCTTTATTTGCTTAACTTATATTGTATTGTCAAGGTGTGTTCATTCGCAGAAGAGGACTACAAGATCAGGCAATCCAAACATATTAAATCTGAAGAAGACAAGCTATTTACAGATAAAATTTACTCAAACTCCTTAGTTCAAAGCCTCGTTGACAACAAATACCTGCAAAGGGTTTTCAAAGACGAGAATTGCGCCGAAGGTTTGGATGATGACCTTTTCCGTAAAATTTATAAGGATTTCTGTAAAGAGGAAACGTATTTAAACTATTTAAAGAAGGAGGCCTCTCATGAAGATCATGTCGAGATTCTTCTGGAATTGTACCGCTTTTGTCGGAGAAATGAACTCTTTAATGAGATTATGGACGACAGGTTCGCTTGTTGGACAGATGATAAAAGTCTTGTTATAGGCGCGTTGAAGAAAACCCTGAAGGCTTTGCCAAACTCCGGGCCGGTTCATCAAGAGTATATACCAGATGAGGATACTGTTAAAAATTTTGGGCAGTACCTTTTCGAGCATACCTACAAAATGGATGATGATCTCGCAAACATGATTAAGCCCGTGCTTGAAAATTGGGATTCCGAAAGGGTAGCTCTTATTGATATGATCCTGATAAAAATGGGTGTTGTTGAAATGGTTTATTTCAAAACCATTCCCCCTAAAGTTACATTGAATGAATATGTCGAATTGTCTAAAACGTATAGCACGGACAAATCAAAGGAATTCATAAATGGAGTTTTAGATAAATTATTGAAGCAGCTCGAGGCCGACGGACGCATCGTTAAAGAGGGCAGAGGTTTAAATATCTAGCTCGTTCTTCAACTTTTTTTTAATACAATAGATGAATAAGGTACTCATTCTCGATTTTGGTTCTCAATTGACCCAACTCATAGCTCGGAGGGTTCGCGAACTTGAAATCTACTGTGAAATTCAACCATACCATACGCCTGTCCCCTTAGACAAAAGTATTTCAGCCATAATTCTTTCGGGAAGCCCCTGCTCAGTGCGGGATAAAAATCACCCTGAAGTGGATTTAAGCAGCCTGACTTCACATTATCCTGTTCTGGGTATTTGCTACGGTGCGCAGTTAATGGCCCACCAATTAGGTGGCTCCGTAAAAGCATCCGACAAACGGGAATATGGACGGGCACAATTTCATGTCACAGAAGCGGATGCTTTTTTGGAAACATTGCCCTTGGATTCCCAGGTTTGGATGTCTCATAGCGATACCATCGATGGTTTGCCTTCCGACTACAAAGTCATTGGCCGAACAGAAAGTATTCCCATTGCAGCATTTAAAAAGCAATCTTCAGAATTTCCATTGTATGGAGTTCAATTTCATCCGGAGGTTGTTCACACTTTGTTTGGCAAGCAAATTCTCGAGAATTTTCTAAAGAAGATTTGCAAGATAGAGTCAAATTGGACAACTCAGTCTTTTATTGACGAAAGCATAGTTGCCATTAAGAACACCGTGGGTCAAGATCAAGTTTTGTTGGCACTGTCGGGTGGTGTTGATTCATCCGTTGCAGCTTTGCTGATGAAAAAAGCAATAGGTTCAAATCTGCACTGCTTTTTTATTGACAATGGTCTGTTGCGTAAAGGAGAGTTCGAGCAAGTCCTGAACACGTATCATCAGCTTGGTTTGGAAGTGAAGGGAATTGATGCGAAGCAGGAATTTTACGACGCACTTTCGGGCGTCTCGGACCCTGAAAAAAAGAGGAAAATTATTGGTAAAGTATTTATTGATGTCTTTCAAAGGGCTGCACAATCATATCCGAACGTCAATTGGTTGTGCCAGGGTACTATTTATCCGGATAGAATTGAAAGTGTGTCTGTATATGGGCCCTCCTCTACAATAAAGTCGCACCACAATGTTGGAGGTTTACCCGACACCCTTCATTTAAAAATAATTGAACCGCTGCGCTTGCTTTTCAAGGATGAAGTGCGACAGGTGGGCCATTCATTAGGGCTTGCTGATGAAATCCTGGAGAGGCATCCTTTTCCAGGTCCTGGGCTTGCCATTCGAATCATTGGAGAAATTATCCCGGAACACGTTTCCCTTTTACAGCTTGCCGATGACATTTATATCCGCAATTTAAAGGAGGCAGGTCTCTATAAAAAGATTTGGCAGGCAGGGGCTATACTTTTACCCGTGCATACCGTTGGAGTTATGGGGGACGAACGAACATATGAAAAGGTAATTGCACTCAGGGCGGTGAATTCGACAGATGGAATGACTGCTGAATGGAGCGATATTCCGTATCAGGTTTTGGCCAAAATATCCAATGAAATCATTAATAATGTAAAGGGAGTTAATCGCGTAGTATATGATATCAGCTCAAAGCCGCCTGCTACAATTGAATGGGAATAATTTTATATTATTTTTAGTCATACTAAGTTTTCTTTGCAATCTATTTGCATGTGGCACATCTAAATCAATAACACCTGTTGAGGCAAGTAAAAAGAGTTCTGAACCAGTAAAAGTTTCTCCTCATAAGGAGGTACCAGTTACGCATGACACAGTTGCAAAGAAAGAGGTACTCGTGCCACATACTGGTAAAATAGATACACCTGTTCACGTTCCAGTTCAAAGTAAAGCTTCAAATCAAATGAGCGGCGCAAAGCCATTTGGTTCAAAAACCTTATCTCATATAAAAATAGCTGCTTTATTGCCCTTTGGCGCAAACAACTCTGATTCTTCGACTATAAATGGGAGATCAAGGTTTGTCCAATTTTATGCAGGGATGAAGCTGGCATTGGATCAATATGAGGAAAGCTCATTATCTCCTGTTTCAGTGCATGTCTATGACGTATCTGATTTAGATGAAACTCAGAATACATTAAAAGAATTGGAAAAAAATCTCCCTTCGGTAATAATAGGGCCTTATAAAGCGGATGCACTTAAATACGCGGCAGAGTGGGCTAAGAAAAATAAGATTACCCTGATCAGTCCCTGGATAAGCAGTTCAAGTATCACAACTGGCAATCCATATTATTTGCAGATGAAAGCAGGGCTTAATGCGCATTTTAAAGCCATTAATGAACATGTGCGCAAGCATTTTAATCCTTCTTCTGTCTTTTTGGTTTCCAGGTCAGAATCAGAGTCCAGAGCAAAATATTTTAATCTTCCGGATTCTACACCATTCAAGGAAGTACATTTTACGGAGGATGAGCTGGCTCAAAGTCAGGACATTTTATTTGAGCCTTTTTTTCAGGCAGAGGGCCCTACCGTTTTTATCCTTCCAATGTTATCCAATAAGGACGAAAACTATGTCTACCAATTTCTTAGACGTTTGTCCTCAGAGAAAAAGGACCGGCAGGTTGTCGTTTATGGTACATACAGATGGCTTGATTTGAAGTCCGATATCATAGACTATCTGAGTACACTTAAAGTGCGATTGAGCATGAGTAATTTTTCAGAATCCGATCAGGTCTCCGTGAAGGGCTGCAGAATGAAATATTACGAACACTATGGGGAGTTTCCATCTTCAGATGCTTTGGAAGCTTATGATCTGGTCCATTTTGTGTTAAATGAGCTTAATCAAAAAACAGCGGCATCTTCAAGTTATTTGCAAACTCAATTTGAAATAGAGCCTGTGTATAAATCAAATGTCCAGGAAAATATGATTGATTATTTTGAAAACAGGTACGTTCGTATTATTCAAATAAGCAATTACAAACTAAAAATAATAGAATAGCTTACGTCAGTTTGTCTAATGCTTTTCGGATCCGGTTGACAGCCTCAGTGATTTTTGTTTCTGATAAGGAATAGGAAATGCGAAGGCAATCATCTGCCCCAAAGGCAATTCCGCTTACCAGGGCAACTTTTGCTTCTTTTAATAAGTAAAGGGCTAAGTCTTCTGAATCTGAAATTATCACGTCCCCGAATGATTTACCCAGGCTTTTCTGTACGTTTGGAAGAAGGTAAAAAGCTCCCTGGGGTCTGTTTACTTTCCATTCCGGGATTTTGTGCATTTCTTGTAATAAGTGGTCCCTTCGCTTTTTAAATGCAGCACACATCGCATGCGTCGGACCCAGGTCGGATTCAAGGGCTGTTATAGCAGCATGTTGGCTGAAACTAGCAGCACCGGAAGTAAACTGGCCCTGAATTTTGATACAAGCTGCTACCAGTTGTTTGGGACCTGCCAGATATCCGAGTCTCCAGCCCGTCATCGAAAATCCCTTGGAGAAACCATTAATGGTTACACAACGTTCTTTCATGTCCTTGAAAGATGCAATACTAATATGTTTACCCTCAAACTGAATGTATTCATAAATCTCATCAGATACAATCAGGAGATCGGGATATGCCCTGAACAAATCGGCGTAAGATTCCAGATCAGCTTTTGTAAAAACAGTGCCAGTAGGATTGCAGGGGCTTGAAAATACCAACATTTTCGTCCTGGGACTTATGGCATTTCGAATATCTGAGATGAGTGGCTTGTATTCGGACTCCACTGAGCTCGGTATACCGATGGGTTGTGCACCCGTCAATTTTACAATTTCATAATAGCTAACCCAATAGGGAGCAAAGAGGAGCACTTCATCGCCAGGCTCAAGTAGTGCGAAGCATAAATTTGCAAAGGATTGCTTAGCTCCATTGGAAACGATAATTTCATCCGGACTGTAATTCAGTTGGTTATCCCTTTCCAGCTTTTTACAAATGGCCTGCCTTAGAGTAAGAGTTCCGGCGACCGGAGTATATTTTGTGTATCCTAACCGGAGAGCTTCAATTGCAGCTTCCTTAATATGCTGTGGCGTGTCGAAATCTGGTTCGCCAAGGCTCAAATTAATTACTTCATGACCTTCTGAAGCCATTTGCCGGGCCATTTGAGCCATGCGCAAAGTGGCCGATTCAGACATGCTTTTAATGCGTTCGGCTATTTTAAACATCCTGCAAAGGTCTCAATTTAGATGGATTTCAACGCATCTAATCAGTCCATTTAGTCAATTAATTTGAGGGCGGAATATCCCAAATATTAATTAAGCCTGAAAAACTTATAGGTCTTCGTATCCTCCTTGTTTTTGACACGAAGGAAATACAATTGACCAAGCATGGATTCCGTATTTATGAAAAGGACATGTTCCGTTTGTTCAGAGAGTACCACATCGAGTGATTTTCCATTCAAATCGAATAATTCAAACTCAATATCTTTTGGAAAACTGATTTCAGAAAACAGACTTAGAATGCTGCCATTTTGATTGATATGAAGATTGGATAAGTCAAACTTTCCGGGATCATTGTCTAAACACTGAATGGTCTGAAATTCTATACCCTTACAACAGGCGTCATTATCATTTTCACAAACTTTAAGGAAATCATAATCCTTGCCAGTTTTACGAAAATCATTAATGGTAATTGGCAATTGGCTGAAATTAAAGAAGCCAATAAAACCGCTTCTGTCAAAGACATCAAAACTGGCATTCGTAACTCCGCTGAATTTAAAATCAACTTTGAGAGAATACGTTCCGGGGCCTGTGCAGGAAAGTGGAGTTGCAACAAGATCATAAATGGTACATGGTTTGGGTCCTGTTTTGCAACAGGGTCTTTCTAAAAAGCGAACCAGTCTTTTAGTGCTGTCTTTTTGATCTATTATTTTTATTTCATAAATGGTATGACAATCGGCTTTCAATGGGCCCACTGTAACAGGAATCTGTTTGTATGAAAACAAACCCTGTAATTGGTTATTTATAAGCAAATGAAATGAATCCGATACCTCTCTTGTTTTAAATCCAATTTTTAAATTAAACAATGAGTCGGGATCGCAATCCGTTCTGGCCATTTCATAATCATAAAATATATTATCCAATGAGTCGCAACACACTTTGCCTAAATCAAAATCAGAGGCACAATTCGGAACTTTACAATCTAATACAACGAATTCATATTCGGTATTACAATCTGCGGGAAGAGGGCCAATTTTCAAGGGTAGCTGACTGTAATTAAATTGCCCGTAAGTTTTACCATTTCCACGGACCGTAAAACAATCGGAAGTGCCGCTATGCGTAAAGTTTAAAAGAGCGTAAAACATCCTGTCCGAGTTACAAGGTGTCCTTGATACACTTAGGTTGTTGATTTTGCAATCGCCATCACAACATACAATTCCAAGGTTTTTTTCAGCACGGCAGAATGGATCTGCACAATCCTGGAAAACAAATTCATAATGAGTCGTACAATCAGCCTTAAAAGGACCAAGTTTCACAGGTTGATTGTTGTACCGGTATTCTCCGTAATTATGGCCGTTACCGGCAATTTTAAAACATTCAGAAAGATTGAGGCCGGAAACTTTGAAGAACACATAAAATTCTTTGTTAGAATCGCACTCTGTACGCTCCATCCTGATTTCAGAAATCTTGCATTCCTTGTTATGGCCATCGCAACAGATGATTCCAAGGTTTTTTTCCAGAGCGCAATGAGGATCTTTACAATCTTGAATTACGATTCTTTGCTCAGTCTTGCAATCTCCTATCAGGGAATCGATCCGCAAGGGCAATACGGAATAGGAGAATTCACCATAATTTACACCATTTAATTTAAGTCGAAAACAATCAGAATTATTTTGGTGTGAGAAGTTAATAAAGAGTTTAAAAAATCCATTTGAGTCGCAGTCAGATCTTTCAGTGCGCAAATCGTAAATTTTGCATGGGTCCGGATTGTTTTCACAACATACTTTGCCAACGCCAATTCCAAGTTTGCAATCTGCATTATGACAATCCTGTATTAGGAATTCATAGGCCGTCTGACAATCTCCGTTAAAGGGTCCTAATTTAATAGGAAGGTTGCTGTATGTGAAAGTGCCATAATTGTTTCCATTTCCTGAAACTTTGAAGCAATCCGATGTTTCCTGATGTTTGAAATTTAAACTGATATAGAATTGTTTGTCTGCATTACATTCAGATTTTTCGAAAACTGGATCAAATAATTTGCAGGGTGGAGGATTCGTCTCGCAACAAACTTTTCCTACACCAACACCAAGTTTGCAGTCTGCATTGTGACAATCCTGTATCAAGAATTCATAGGCTGTCTGACAATCTCCGTTAAAAGGTCCTAACTTAATGGGAAGGCTGCTGTATGTGAAAGTGCCATAGTTGTTTCCATTTCCTGAAACTTTAAAGCAATCCGATGTTTCCTGATGTTTAAAATTTAAACTGATGTAAAATTGTTTGTCTGCATTGCATTCGGATTTCTCAAAAATAGGATCAAATAGTTTACAGGGTGGGGGATTTGTTTCGCAACAAACTTTTCCTACATCAATTCCAAGTTTGCAGTCTGCATTGTGGCAGTCTTGAATGAGGAATTCATAGGCCGTTTGGCAATCTCCGTTGAATGGACCAAGCTTAAGTGGCAGTTTGCCGTATTCAAAGCTACCATAATCATTGCCATTCCCTTTGACTTTAAAACAGTCTGAAGTGCCTTGATGTTTGAAATTCAGAAATATGTAAAACTGCTTATCTGCATTGCATTCTGACTTTTCAAAAATGGGATCAAATAACTTGCATGTTGGTGGAATTGAATCACAGCAAATAGGTCCCCATGTACTGTCCTGAGCGCAAGTCGCATCTTTCTGGTCCTTGATGAGAATGTGGAACTTGGTAATGCAATCCGCTTGAAAAGGTCCGGTTTTATAGGATGGATTTCCATAGACAAAAGGCCCGAATGCCTTATTGTTTACCTGAATAAGGAAACTATCAGATTTTCCTTTTCCTTTAAATGCAATAAAGGCGGAAAAATTTCGGTTGCTGTCACACGGAGTCCTTTCTATTCTTATGTTAGAAATAGAGCAATCTATTGGACAGCAAACGGTATCCATTTCCTTTTTTACCTGGCAGTCCGGGTTTTCACAATCTTTTATTGCAAAAAGTCTTTTTGTTTTGCAATCGCCATTAAAGGGTCCGACTTTTACCGGCAATTGACTGTATTCAATTGTCTTGTAGAAATCGTTGTTGACATATAGCTTAAAGCAAGGGGAGGTATTAGTATGGCTGAAGTTGAGGTGAACGAAAAACTGGTTATTGCTGTCGCAATCTGTCCTTTCCAGCACTAAATTGCTAAGTGAACAATTGTTTTCACAGCATACTTTGCCGAGTTCTTTTCCAATGTGGCATTGATTGTTTTGGCAGTCCGAGATCACAAATTCATATGGGGTGATACAATCTCCATCTAAGCCATCAATGATTATTGGCAGGTTTGCATAGAGGAAAGTACCATAGTTTTTGCCGTTTCCTGAAATGGTAAAACAATCACTGACATCGTTGTATTTAAAATTGATTTTGACGGTAAACTTCTTGGCTGCATTGCAATCAGAACGCAGAATGGTCATGTCGTATAGTTCACAGGCCGAATAGGCTGATACAGATATGCCAGTGACCAGAACGAGGGAGAAAACCAGGTTATAAAGTTGCTTCATACTACAAAATTAATTAGGAACATGGTATAATTCATATGAAAAGTACGTAAGGAAGCTCAATAGGGTTGCTTGGAAAATATCTAAATTGTTATAAGAAAAAGCCTGGATGGAATAAACCATATTATAAAATTCAAAATATGTAAGACTCGATCTGATTGAATTTTAAAAAAGAAAGTAAAATATTTGGAATTTAAAAGAGGAGGTGTATTTTTGCTTATTGAAAAGATGTATAACTGACAAAACTCAAGATTCTTTTTACCGGGAAGACGAAGCAATCCTGGCGACTTTTGAATCCTGATTTAATTTAATGGCCTGATTTTCAGGTTGTTATTTATTAATCTAAGCGAACTGTTTCAAAGCACTTTTATGCTTTGAAGCTTGCTTATGGATTCGTGCCTTTTTTGTTGGTCTGAGCCGTTCAGATAGAATTTCGTGTTTTGCTACTAAAATTTTTAAAGTACTGAAGACGATTTTTTTTACTGAATAACCCATTTCATGAAAAAATACCTATCATTCCCAATTTTTCTGCTTTCAGCATTAAGCCTGTTATCGCAGTCACCCTCCTGTTCATTTGCCCCTTTCCCTCCGCAAGGTGCGGATCTGGGGATTTGTAACGCGGCTATCTTTTTGGAATGCCCGGAACTAGTAGCTCCTGATTGCGGATGTATACCAGATCCTACTGCGGCTCCTGTTGTAGTTAAGCAGCACTACGAACTTCCTTTCGTGGAATTTCCTTTAGGTTCAGGTCAATATCACCTGGATTCATTTCCTGTCGTTTTCACAGGAATTGCTGAAGCTGGCTGCGCAGATATAACAATTAATCTTACTGCCATCGGAGATATGAGTGCACGGCCTTTTGAGGATATCGTGCTTGTTGATGAGCACTACAGGATTATTTGCAGGGTTGGAGGTGCAGATTGCGAACAAGTAAGTTCAAGTTGCACAATGTCTTTTTGTGAATACAATACGCAATTGCAGGGTGGCCTGCATTGGAAAGTACTTTCAAATTCATTGTTTGCAAATGGCTTAACCTATCCTTTTTGTCAGCAAAACTGGCTGGATGTGCAACTAGTAATTCCGCAATCCAATATCAAGGCGATCAATGACAAGACAAATTCCTGCAGTGGCTATGTGAATTTGCCCTATGGACATCATGAAATCCATTGGACAAGTATAAATAAATATACTTGTGATGAGATCACCACAATTCAGGAAATCAATACAGCAGATAGAATACCCCCTGTGATTATCGGCTGTCCGAAAGCTGTTATCATAAACTTAGGTCCGGGTGAATGCGAAGCCACTTGGGATGCACCACCTTTTATGGCAATGGATGATTGCCCGAGTTCCAACTTCACTAATGAAGCAACTTCAGTGGGTTGTAATGCTGGTTTCACATTCTGTGGATACGATGCGGTTAACCCCTCCGGTTTTGTTTTTAATCTAACAAATAATACTTCTCAAACTGTTGCAGTCCTTGGATTTATAAGTTCATTTTCTGCAGGTTGTGCAGGCATAACCAGTAATACAGCTACCTATGAGGTGTATATGAAATCCGCAATCGGTACAGGCTGGGATGTTGGCTTAACAGGGTACAATGGGAATCCTAACTCTACGGGTTGCAATGGCGTGTCTCCTAAATCATTATGGACATTGATGAAAACGACAACTGCTGCAGATGGTATCAGGGCATTACCCGTTACCTCACCGGCAAGGGATACTTTGTATATGGGAGGTATTGTTCCTCCTTCAAGGGACACCGTATTTAATTGTGATGGCACGTTTACAATTAGAGTTGGATCTACCAGAACTTCGAATATCACCCTGAACCCGGGCGAAACGAGAGGTATGTTTATCGCAGGTGGTTTAGGTACGCGTTTTGAAATGATATCTCCTTCATTTGGTTCATGTAATGTGGGTCGTCCATTTGGAGATGGAAGAATGCAAATCAACACAGGTCTCATCACAGGTGGTATCGCTTCTAACACGGCAGCTTCTATCGGTCACATTGGCGTTTGCCGTCCTATCGGTTATGTAGGAGATGTGATTTATGCAACTGCAGATAATATGGTGCGCATACGCCAAACTTGCGGTCAACCTTATGGACCCGGTTGTTATTTTCCTGTTGGTTGTAAGACTTTGTGCTATGAAGCAACTGATGCCAATGGCAATGTGGCCACTTGCAAATTTGATGTTTGTGTAAATGCCTATACAGGATCAGTCACCCAATTGGCGTGCCATGATGAAATACAAATCAGTCTGAACGAAAACTGTTTTGCAACTATTAGTGCAGATGAAGTATTGTCCGGAGGTCCCTACCACTGCTATGATGATTATGTTGTCGAATTGAGAGACTGGGTGACAAATGCACTCATAGATCGTCAGCCGAATGTACCAGGTGTCCAGGTAGGTGCTCAGGATATTGGAAAAGAAATAAAAGTAACTGTTAAAGACCCTGCTACCGGTAATTCTTGCTGGGGTCATGCAAGAGTAGAAGATAAAATAGCTCCAAGGCTTACATGTCCTTCTGATACCTGCGTAGTATGCGGTACTTCCGAGACAACGCCGGCATTTATGGGAACCCCAAGAGTTCAAGAAAATTGTGGAGGTTATTCTTTAACATATAAAGATAATGTTACGCAGGGAGGATGCGCAGCCGGATATGAGAGAACAATTGTTCGGACCTGGACCGCAGTAGATGCTTCCGGAAATAAGTCTAGCTGCTCGCAAACGATTACAGTGAGTCTTGCAACCATAGGATCTGTTGATGTTCCTTTGAATTATGATGATATTGAGGCTCCGGCACTTTCTTGCAATGAAAAAATAAACACTACTAAAGATTATTCAAGCCATTATTTACCATATCCTTACTGTGTAGATGGATATCTCCTGGATTCTGCACATTGGTTTGCAACAGGGGGGTTCCTTCCAAGTCCAAATGGAGATCTCGCAGGAGAACGTCTTCCAAGAACTTTAGGCTGGAATTGTATTGATACGGGATTGTACGTCGGACATCCAAGCCCATGGGGAGTTTATTGGCCCGCGCACCCAAGCTGGAGAGCTAACAATCCTGTTTGTTGGGGTCCTGACGAAATAGTTATGTGGCATGGAACGGGTTATCCTTCAGGTAGCGAATGCTCAAATATGGGTGTAACCTTTAAAGATGTAATAATCAATATTGCTAAGCCAGGTTGTGATGCAGGAGAAATAGGCTGCTACAAGGTTTTAAGGCAATGGACTGTTTTGGACTGGTGTACCAGCGTTGTAGGAGGGCACAATCAAATTATTAAAGTAATAGACCGTGAAGGACCAAATATCCTTTACCCTGATACAGTTACCGTCAACATGGACGTGTGGACCTGTACGGGTCGTTGGGAAGTTCCAAAACCCTGGTTAATCGACAACTGCAGCAATGAATTGCATTATACCGTTGAAACAGAATCCGGAGATGTTCTCGGTAATGATGTGGCCGGTTATGTGGTTGTCAATTTGGAAAGAGGTATTTGGAATGGATACATCGTTGCAGAAGATTGTTGTGGAAACATAACAAAGAAGCGCATTGCGATAAATG
>CAYTNG010000019.1:0-49991 GCA_964439105.1 uncultured Saprospiraceae bacterium | reverse complement strand
GTTTACTTATAACTCTCCAGGATCTCATGCGCTGATATAATCCTTTGCTTTTTGTACTGTACTAAAAAGGTGCCGCGCTTCTTGGCAACGCTGTATTCTATGGCTTGCCTAAGGTTCATAAAGACAAACTCAGGGCTCGGGAATTGAAATTCCTTTTTTCTTTTTACCCACTTATTTTGAACAAGGTTCTGGTAATGCAGATGGAAGAAAAAAATTAAAGTTGCCTGCTTTAGATCCAGGGCAGGTATTTTAATGTCGTGCAGGATCCAGTCTTGCATTCCTTGAGAAAAGTAGCCCGTTTTAAAACTGTAATATTTTACTTCCTGGATTGGCAAAATGTGTGACATTTAGGCTTTCAATGCATTGTATGTCAATGTTCTATGATTTTTCCCATAATTTATATTATGTTAAGTTCAGAATTTAGATTGTATTCTACCTTATCCAGACTCTTGTTTCCATACCTGAAGGCTGTTCAATAAAAACACCAATCGGCTCAGAATGCCAGCCTCCTTCTTTAAGAATGGACTCAACTAAAGACCTTTCCTCTGGACTGACTGCAAGCAACAATCCACCGCTCGTCTGAGGATCTGCAACCACAGGCATATTTGATTCCTGAGTTAAGCTAATCTTATGCCCATAGCTTTTCCAATTCCTATTTGTACCGCCTGGGACTGCCCCGGCTGAGATGTAATCCAATATAGCCCCATCCAACAAAGGCAACTTAACATAATCTATCTGTGCACCCAAACCGGAAGCTTCACACATTTCTACCAAATGTCCTCCAAGACCAAATCCCGTTACATCGGTCATGGAATGAACGCCGCTCAGTTTTGAAAGCTCAGCTCCTACAGCATTCAAACGCAGCATGGAATCTCTTGCGAGATCGCGGTGCTCGATTTTCAAAATCTGCTTTTTCTCTGCCGTTGTCAAAATTCCCACGCCGATTGGCTTTGTCAGGTAGATCAGATCCCCGGACCTTGCACCATCATTTTTCTTCAAATTTGTTAATTGAACACGTCCAGTAACGGCCAGTCCAAAAATTGGCTCCGGACAATCAATGGAATGTCCACCCGCAAGCGGAATGTTCGCTTGTTCACAAACGGACTTAGCTCCTTGCAGCATGATTCCGGCCCAATAAGGATCAATTTTGTCAATCGGCCACCCCAGCACACCAATTGCCATCAAGGGCTTCCCACCCATAGCATATACATCACTTATGGCATTGACTGAAGCAATTCTTCCAAAATCATAGGGATCATCCACAATCGGCATGAAAAAATCCGTAGTGCTGATGATAGCTGTTCCATCGCCCAAATCGAAAACTGCTGCATCATCTTTATGTTCAAAACCAACCAACAATCCCGGAAAGTTTGATGCTCCCGTAGCTTTCAATATTCCATCCAGAATTCCAGGTGCGATTTTGCAACCACAGCCCGCTCCATGGCTGTATTGTGTCATTCTAATCTTCACGTGATCTTCCATTATTATACATTTCTTTATTCTCAATTAATTTCAAAGTTATCTGTTCCACGCTGTCATTCGCAAAATCGAAATGCACGATGTGTGGGCTTTTATTGGTATATAGATTGTATTCGTAACACTTGTCGTAATAATTCAATGCTAAAATTGCAGCTTCATCCAATAGTCCTTCCCTAACGAAACCAATTGCCTTTTCAGTCATTTCAAATCCTAAACGCTTTTCAATTTTTTTAAACGAACTGATCAGCTCCTCTGAATTGTCCCGGTTGTAGCATTTCAGCAAATGCTGAATCCTGCATTCCAAATTCCTGTTAATATTAATCAATGTGGAGTTCTTCATTTTCAGCCACAATGCATCAGGAATATAATTTCTTCCAATAGTCCTACTTTCATTTTCAAGCCAAACGTAGGAATACTTTTTTTCTATTTCTTTAAGTTTAACAAACAGATTGTTTTCAAATTGTTCATTGTATAACTGGCTACTCTCCCCTATCGATCCAAATGCGGAACCTTTATGGCGTGCAAGCGCTTCCAGGTCAACCACCGGTTCACCGAACTTTTGCAGCAGGGATAGAATTTCTGTTTTAGCATTTCCTGTCTTCCCTCCTAAAATCAGTATATCCAGTGATAAATTTTCAAAACAGGAATGGATGTAATTCCGATAAGATTTGTATCCACCTTTTAAGACAACGATCTCAAACCCGGCATTATTAAGAAGCCAGGCCATACTTTGACTTCGTTTCCCTCCCCTCCAGCAATACATTGCCATTTTCTTAAAAGCAGTCAACTCGTAGGCATTCTGCACGAGGGCGCTCATCTTAGGACCAACCAGGTCAAGTCCTTTTAACATAGCTTCATAGGGTCCTTCCGTTTTATAACTTAGGCCAACGGCAGCTCGCTCAGCATCCGAAAACAAGGGAAGATTTACTGCACCAGGAATATGACCTATTGCAAATTCGCCTGGAGAGCGAACATCTGTTAGCCGCATATCCTCCAGTTGGAGAAAATCGTCAATGTCAACTATTTTGTACTCAGAAGCCATTGATTTGAAAAAATTGCTATTCGTCTATATATCCCAATCATCGATGTATCGCACAAATAATTTAGCTAAATTGAGTGCATCCGGAAGAGCCCTGTGTCGCTCTCCTTCAAAATCAATTCCTTCCATGAACAAAGCCCGATCCAGACCCACCGCTTTAGGCAATTGTTTTAATCGCGTGTAACTGCTTTTTAAGTCCGTAAACTCTTGAATCCAATCATCATCCACTTTATGTTGAAGGCAAGCTTCTCTAAGCAATTGAATGTCTTTCGAGCCCCAGGCATACAAATACAAACCTTCCTCCTCATCCCATTCTGCCCAATCCAGAAAATGATCCATCACAGAATGAAATGATTTTGCTTTTTCAATCTCAAACTGCTGGATGCCTGTAAGCTGCTTGCAGTAACCTGATAAAAGCGGATGAATAACCGGTTTGACTAGGCTAACAAATTTTTTTTCCACTTCAAGAAAAGGATTGATAAGACAGGCCCCTATTTCAATTATCTCCTGCTTACGCGCTATGCCCGTATTATCCCAACAAGTTGCCTCTAAATCAAAGACTACATACCTCATGTATAGAATATTCGCAGATAAGCTCGGTAAAAATTAAAATCGATTGGTTTCAAAATGTATAGAAGTCCAATCCAGTTCAGACGTTAATTCCAAATTATTCAATTTGTTGGAATAAAAATACAAAGCATGAAAATCTTCACTCACAATTCGACCAAATTGATCGTACCTCAAAATTCTTCGGTTGTGAAATACACCCAGCTTCCTGATGCCTTCATCTATGACTTCATCCATGTCCCGATCGATTTCAACAGGATACATGAGAGCCTGAGTTTGCACGCGCTCCATAATTAAATTGCGCAATTGCAAACATATGGATTTCAGCGAAGCATGATTAATAAAATAGTCCTCTTCGGGCAACTGCACAAGACTATATACATCATGCTGTGGATTCATTTTAGATAAAATGAGAAAAGCTGCATGGGCAACCAAATGTGCGGGCAAAACAAAATTGTAGCGCTTGTAGGAATCTGCTATGCGTTCACCCAACTCACGGGTATAAATCATTTCGCGTTGTTCATCTTTTATTAAGACGCCATCTGTTTTAAAATAATCTTCCAGTTTAATAACATGCCCCTTATGATCCCAGCTTTGGCCATTCTGATCAATTTCATTTCCAAATATATCCATGGGTTTTCCCATGGTCAAATAGATCTGCGTTTCACTTTTCAAAAATCTTCCAATGAATGACAAGTATGTTGAAAATGAATTTTTGCGTACCCTTGCGGTATATCGTTCCTGGCCCGTTGCCGACAAATGCTGAACAATTAAACTTCTTGCCTCCAGGACGCTTTCATAACCAATTACAACGGGTACAATAACAACCTTTTTGGATTTTCCAACTTCCAAAAAGAGTCTTTGCGCCTGAATAAGCGAACCTAGCAATCCCAGTTTTAATCTGGTCTCCACGTCACCGGATCTGGACCGGGTTCCTCCCGGGAAAAAGATGGTATTCACTCCTTCAAAAACCGATAGTTTAGAATACGCAGTCAGTGTGTGCAAATAAATTGAATTCTTTTTCCTCCGATCCACCTTATATGCACCAAGTCGATTCATAAAAAAAGCAAAAAACTCACTGTCATACAAATTCAATCCTGCTCCATAGGAAAAAGCGGGAAGACCTGCAACCATATCCATCATGTATCCAATCAAAATGGAATCCAGATTGCTGGAATGTGTCGGCACGAGTATGACTACATGGTCATTAAATAATTGACGAACCTCCGAAACATAACCATTTAGTTTGAGTGAATGGACATTTTTCTCTCTCATCCTTTTTCGATTCCACACAGATTGCCATCCTATTGGATACAATAACAAGTGGAAGAAAAAATCACTTACTTTTCTTGCAAATAAAAAGGTCTTTATATTAAAATGACCCATTATTTCCTGACTGAAACGATTAATCAGTCTCCCAAGTGTTTCTAAATTGCCTTTGTGGCGATCCGGCAAAAGTTGATTCGCATTATACTCGTTCTGTACTCTTCGGTAATATTGTTGTTCATTTGGCGGATCCGCTTTCCAGGGATTTGATTTTACACGCTGCCGCTCAAGGTAAATTGTTCGGGTGATACTCTGATCAAGTTCCTCCTTGCTCAACTGAGAAAATTGCTTAAATACATCCTGATTAAGCCTTTGTATAAAGCTCTTCCGATCCTGGGCAAACTTAGTAATCGGCCACTTTGCTATATCCGTTATTAAGTGCCCATATCTTTGGTAGAGGGATTTTTCTTTAACGTCCATGATTTACCCTTTCTTTAATGCGCCAAGTTCCTTAACTAATTTATTGATCTTGAACAACAACTCTTCCTTACCTTCCCTGGTTACTGCACTTATTTCATGCATCTCAGGTAATTGCTCCCAATCATTATGCAGAATAGAACTCAACTTATGAACAAATTCTTTTTTCTGTGCCTTAGTGCATTTGTCCACTTTAGTCAAGACAATGTAAAATGGCACCGACCATTCTCCAAGAGTTTGCATGGTTTGAATGTCTATTGCCTGCGGTTCAATAGATGCATCTACTAATAGAAGAAGTAGACACAAATTTCTTCTACCCTTCAAGTATTTAGGAATTTCGAAACCCCAATGTGACTTCAACTTTTTGCCCACCTGCGCATATCCATATCCGGGTAAGTCCATTATAAACCAACTGCCATCCACCAGGTACTGATTAAAAGATTGAGTTTTACCAGGTCTTGTACTAACTCTGGCCATCTCCTTGCGATTGCATATCAGATTAATCAAGCTGCTTTTTCCTACATTAGAGCGTCCCCAAAAGCAAATTTCCGGCAATTCGCCATCCGGAAGATCCCGAAAACGCGGAAAAGAACCTATATATTCAACATCTTGTATCTCTCTCATCGAAGTCCAAAGGTCGTTAAGTTTATCCTAAATTTAAAACGGTTAAAATAAAGGGCATTAGATATACGTATATTTGTTAATATTAAAATTGACCATCTTGAAAAAATTACCAATTTTCCTCTTCTTATTCCTGGCAAAATATAATTCTGATGCTCAGGTTCAATTCCTTTTATCAGGAGGTCTGCACAGTGTCGATGTAGGTGCCGAAAATTTTCTTATAACAAATAAAGACACGCGTGACTCCTTTTCTCTTTTATTCGAAAATGCATCCTACGGGTATCATTTCGGAGGAGGTATCCGCTTTCAGCTAGGAAACATTTATATACAACCTGAATTAATTTTTAATTCAAATAAGGCAAATTTTAAATTCAAAGATTTTTCGACGACGTCCTTGGCTGATTCCATTCGGAAAGAAAAATACCAGTATCTGGATCTTCCTGTCATCGTCGGATTTAAGCTTGGACTCATCCGATTATATGCAGGGCCGGTGGCGCATTTCTTTTTAAAAAATGTCTCCGAACTGACAGATATCAATGGTTATGACGATAAATTTAAAGCAGCCACATTTGGTTATCAGGCAGGCCTGGGATTTGACATCGCATTTCTGGGTATTGACATCCGGCATGAAGGCAATTTCAGTAATTATGGGGATCATATTAACTTCTTCGGGCAAAGATTAAATTTTGATCACAGCGCATCACGTCTGTTAGGTACAATTAGTATTAAATTTTAATTCGCGGATCTGTTACGATATATAACACATCAGCAAGAGAATTGATAAAAATAAAAATAGTCACTATTAATACGCAGCAGCCCAAGACAACAGGCACATCAAATTGATTCAGAGCCTGAATGGTCAGATCCCCCATGCCGCGATAATTGAAGACATACTCAACAAAAAAAGCTCCTGTCAGCAAAGAAGCAAGCCAACTGCTTATGGTGGTGATAATTGGATTTAGTGCATTTGGAAATGCATGTCTTAAAAAAATCCTGGCAGGACCGAGACCTAATGCAGATGCCATCCGGATATAGGGTTCTTTTAATACCTGGAGCAATGCAGACCGCGTCATTTGACAAATCATGGCGATCGGACGCAAACCAAGAGCCAAAGAAGGCAGAATAAGCTTTTTAAGATCTAAAACTTCATTTCCATAATCATCAAGGCCCACCAAACTTCCCTGCATAGGCAGGTGCGTCCAGGCACTTAGCAGATATCCAAAAATCATAGCAAATAGAATCGCAGAAATATATGCCGGAATCGCATAAAGGAAGGTTGTGAATGATACGATCAATTGATCTTGCCAGCCATTCTCATAAAACGCGGCCAATGCGCCTAGAAAGATACCAAGCATTACGGCAATCATCATCGCTGCACAACCTAAAATCAGGGTGGAAGGCATCGTTTCAAAAAGCAAATCGCTTACCAGCTCACCACTTACATAGGACCGTCGAAGAAATGGATATTTTAGGATGAGCTGCCAGGAACCCGATTCCCAAACAGATACATAATGATAAGATTTCAGCCTTTCCTCTTGACCCGGATGAATAAACTGGACTGGAGACAAGTCCTCTAAATACCTGTACACCTGGACAAGGAAAGGTTTATCCATATAATATTGTTGTTTTAATCTACTGAGAGCTTCCGGATCTTCTCTTTGCCCAAATTGAATTTTGGCCGGATCTACCGGAGCCATGTATATGATCAGGCTTATCAGAGTGATCACCCCGATCAATGAAACCAAAAGAACTCCTATTTTACGAATGACAAACCCCATTCCTCAATAAAACTTTAGTCAATCAGGGACGTTAATTGTAATTCCCTGTAGAATCAATAGTAAACAAAAGTAAATACCTTTGTATAAATCTCCCATGAAATCAGAATCCTTTCGTGTTGAATTTCTTAAACCCCAATCCTATCATGGATTTTCAGAATTTGATCTAAGCTACTGGACAAATCCTCATCTATTTGAAGATGCTTTACATGTCCACACACATGTCCATCATATTGAAGAGAAGATCCGTCAGCGAAAAGATTTTGCGCTTCGAACTGAAATATGTAAAATTCTCAGAAAGCAATACAGCACACTTGAAAAGGATCCGTACATTCATTCACAGATAGAAAAACTACAGCAAACAAATTGCTATACGGTCATCTGCGCTCATCAGCCTGTACTCTTTGGCGGGCCTGCCTATTGGATGTATAAAATTGCAAGCACGATTTCACTTACTCAAAGATTGAAGAAACAATACCCTGAGTTGGAATTTGTACCTGTATATTTTTGCGGTTCCGAAGATCATGATTTTGAAGAAATTTCATCTGTTCGATTCTTTTCTAAAAGTATAAAATGGACAGAGAATGCTGGAAGTGCTGTTGGCAGAATGCCCTTGGAAAACTTGTCACACGTTCTGGAAGAGTTAAATTCGATTTTTAAAAATGACCCAAACGCCTTAAAGTTTTTTGAAAGACAGCACCAATACATAAATGAAAACCCTGATTATAAATCATACTATCGATGGTTTACCCATGAAATCTTTGGTAAATATGGACTCTTGCATTTTGATCCTGACGACATAGATGCAAAAAAGCTCTTTATACCCCTAATTGAAAAAGAATTAAAAGAAGAGTTTATTTCAAAACATAGTGAGCAGGCATGTCAGATCATTTCACAATTAGGATTTACTCCACAAGTGAATGCCCGCGCCCTAAATTTATTTTACCATCACGAGTCTGGCCGGAAAAGAATAATAAGGACTTCTGAAAACCAGTTTGCTCTCGCAGATCATTCAGACAGTTGGAGTCTTACTGAAATAAACGATCTCTTAATCAACAGACCGGAGAACTTTAGCCCCAATGTACTACTCAGGCCTCTTTACCAGGAATTTTTATTTCCGAACATTGCATTTATTGGCGGGGGCGCGGAAATTGCGTATTGGCTGCAGATTCCTGATGCTTTTAATGCAGCTGGAATCCCCTACCCTTGTCTTGTCAGAAGGTTATCTGCAATTCATATTGACGAAAAAATGCGGCAAAGGATAGACAAAGCAAATTATAAAATCGAAGATCTTTTAATGCCCGAACATGCGTTAGAAAAAAAATATCTGGATTCTATTCCGGATGCAAAACCTATAGATGATAGATTAATTGCAACTATCCATCAAAACATGGAAGCGATTAAATTATCCTTTCCCTCGTTTGACGAGCCTACCAAAGTCAGCATGGAAGCCGAAATGACCAAAGCAATTAAATCCATTGAACATGTCCAACAAAAGCAGCAACGTTTTCTTAAAAACAAGCATGAGTCAGAATTAAATGCCTTGAAAAAAATTAGAGAACATTTTTTTCCAAACAATTCACTTCAGGAAAGAGTCCTCAGCCAACTACCTTGTTACTTTAAATTCCATCAGGCATATGTTGACTTTATAATAGAATGTTTTCATCCCGAAATTCCAGCCCTTGTCACTATAGTCGAAGAAGGATTGGATCGAGACTCTGCGTAAAGCTTATTCTCCCGCAATTTCAGGAGCCAACAAATCAATTAAATCGGTAAGTGTTGATTTCAAATCTTTACGATCGATAATAAAATCGAGAAAACCATTTTCCAGTAAAAACTCAGAGCGCTGGAAGCCTTCAGGCAAATCGCGTTTTATGGTCTCCTTCACGACACGCGGGCCGGCGAAACCAATCAAAGCATTGGGTTCAGAGAAATTGATATCACCAAGCATGGCAAATGATGCTGTAACACCACCAGTCGTAGGATCCGTTAAGAAAGAAAAATAAGGGATTCCTGCTTTTGCCAATTGCGTCAGCTTCGCAGAAGTTTTAGCCATTTGCATCAATGAAAAAGCAGATTCCATCATCCTTGCACCACCTGATTTGGAGATAATCAAAAAAGGAAACTTATTTACTAAACAGAAATCTATTGCCCTTGCAATTCTCTCACCCATAACAGAACCCATACTTCCTCCAATAAAGCTAAAATCCATTGCAGCCGTTACCAGTGGTTTTTTATTTACTTTGCCTATGGCGACAGAAATAGAATCCGTGAAGCCTGAACTCTTTTTAGCATCTGCAAGCCTTTTTGCATAGGATTGCAAATCCGTAAATTTCATAAAATCCGTTGACAGTAAATCCTCAAATAAAAGCTCGTAATCCCCATCGTAAATCAAATCAAAGTATTGTTCAGAGCTTATCCTGGTATGGTAGTTACATTTTGGACATTTATAGAAGGACTCCCGGAGTTGCTTGGTTGTGCTCATTTCAGAACACTCCGGACACTTAAACCAAATGCCATCAGGAGTTTCCTTTTTCCCCTTAGTAGCCGTAGAAATACCTTCTTTGAGGCGCTTAAACCAACCCATAGTTTTTCAAATTTAGAATCATATGCACGATACCTGTGGGAATGCAGCAAATTTATACTTAATTCAGTGACCTCGGCTTATTATTTTGAGGGAATGCGCTAATTTTGAACTACCATTCCTTTATTTATTTATATTATACTGATATACAATTCACTATGAAAGTTTGCCTTATCGGCCATGGAAAAATGGGTCTAGCGATTGAGAGACTTTTACCGACTCGCGGTCATGAGGTCATAGCTGTAATCGGCAAACAAAGCACTGAATCACTTGAAGAGGCTCTTAGCAGATCGGACATAGCCATTGAATTTACAAAACCGGATGTGGCTTTTCATCACTTGTCAAGCTGCATTAAATTGGGAATTCCGGTCGTTTGCGGAACCACAGGTTGGCTTGACAAATGGGATGAGCTTGAAGATTTTTGTCAAAAGCATAACGGCGCCTTGGTCTATGCCTCCAATTTCAGCATTGGTGTACAAATTTTCTTTTCTCTAAATCGAAGGCTGGCAGCGATGATGGCCGGTCATACCGACTACAGCTGTTCTGTTGAAGAAATACACCATATCCACAAATTGGATGCACCAAGTGGTACTGCATTAAGCCTTGCGAAAGACATCATTAATCGTCACCCTTCCTATACAGAGTGGAAGCCGGGAACAAAACAGGAAGAAGGCTCTCTGCCCATTTCTTCCATTCGGGAAGATGAAGTTATTGGAACTCATTTTGTACAGTACCGGTCTGTAATAGATGAAATCGTCATAAAGCATCAAGCTTTTTCAAGAGATGGATTTGCATTAGGGGCAATCGTAGCTGCAGAGTGGTTGCTCCACAAAAAGGGAATATATACAATGGCAGATGTATTAGGACTAGAATAGACCTTGTTCAAAAAAATGCATTACAATAATTCAAACTATATTTAAAGCCACTATGTTGAATCCTTTATGATCAGTCAAAAATCAATTGAAGAGGTCATCGATGCCGCGCACATTGAGGACATCGTAAAGGATTATGTTGACCTGAAATCCAGAGGCTCGAACATGATTGGCCTTTGCCCCTTCCATAAAGAAAAGACCCCTTCCTTTTATGTATCCAGTGGTAAAAATATTTTTAAATGCTTTGGTTGCGGAAAAGGCGGAACCCCCGTACAATTTCTCATGGAAGCGGAACAACTTAGTTTTCCGGAGGCCATTCGGCAATTGGCAAAGAGATATCAAATACAACTAGAAGAAACACAATCAAAGCCTCAGGATGCAGGTGATTTTCAAGAACTGGAAAGCTTGCACATCGTCAATCAATTTGCCCTGGAATTCTACAAATCGAATTTATGGGATCATCCGATTGGAAAATCTATAGCCTTATCCTATTTCAAGCAGAGAGGTTTTCTGGAATCAACAGTTCAAAAATTTGAACTCGGCTTTGCACTGGATCAATCTGATGCATTTTGCAAAGCTGCTCTTGCAAAGGGATTTAAATTGGAGTTCCTGCAGCGTCTTGGCCTGGTAAATCAGTATCAAAAAGATTTTTTCAGAAACCGGGTGATGTTTCCTATACATAACCAAACAGGCAAACCTATTGCCTTTGCCGGGCGGATGTTGCAATCAGACGCAAAAGTTGCAAAATACGTCAACTCACCAGAAACCGAACTTTACCATAAAAGTAAAACTCTGTATGGCCTGCATCTGGCAAAAAAGGCAATACGTGAGAAAAATCAATGTATCCTGGTTGAAGGCTATACAGATGTTATGGCCTTATCACAATCCGGCATTGAAAATGTAGTCGCTTCTTCTGGCACATCCCTTACTGAGGACCAAATCCATATCCTGAAGCGTCTATGCACAAATATTTGTATTTTATATGATGGCGACCCCGCGGGAATTAAAGCCGCTACAAGGGGTATAGATTTGATATTACAGGAGGGGCTGAATGTTAAGGTCGCCCTGATCCCTGACAATAAGGACCCAGACGAATTCATAAAGTCTATCGGCGCACAGGCTTTTGAAGAGTTTTTATCCAAAAGCGCAGTCGATTTTATACTTTTCCGTCTTCATGTTCAATTGGGTCAATCCGATCATGATCCTTTGAAAAGATCAGAGACGGCAAACGAAATTGTACGGACAATTTCTAAAATTCCCGATCCCATCCGAAGATCCGTTTACATCAAAGAAGCTGCACTTCAGTTAAAACTTGACGAGCAAAGCCTTATTGAAAGTTGCAATAAACTGATCAGAGAGGACATCCGGCAGCGAGGTTTTCAGGAGCGCAGAAAAGCGCTTGATCAGGACCAGCAGATTTTGAAAGAAATGGATGACAAGGCCAGCATCGTCGCGAACAAACAGTTGCTGCATGTCAATACGGATGAATTCCAGGAAAAAGACATTTGCAGGGTATTGATGTTATATGGCCACCATTGGTATCAGGAAAAAGAAGGCATTTCATTTGGAGCCTATATCATTGATAACATTTCCGATACGCTTGAATTTTTCGAAAGCAAATTGATACGAAAAATTATTTTGGACATTTCCCAACAAATCGCAGAAGGACAAAATCCCGACATCCAGTATTTTATTAGCCACTCGGATAAGGAAATTGCAGATCTGGCACTCAGCTTTACTTTATCTAAGTATGAATATAGCCGCAACTGGTCAGAAAAGATGGGAATCTATCTGAGCACACAGGAAGAGCCGGATCAAAATTTTTATGCAGATATTACAAATGCCATTCTGCGCTTCAAGCTCAAAAAATACAACAAAGCAATTGATGAGTTTGAAAAAAAATTAAGGGACCATCAGCTAGACGAACACAGTTTGGAAATTGAACTTAAATCCCATCAGCACATACTAAGGGAACGAAATTATATCGCAGGTTTACTCAAGACCGTTGTAATCCATTAATCCCTTGCGAAATCTAAATTAAGACTTATAAAATGCCTTGGGAAACGAGGTAGCGCTCTGCATCCAAAGCAGCCATACATCCTGAACCTGCTGCGGTAATAGCTTGTCGGTAGATTCTGTCTTGAACATCCCCACAGGCAAATACTCCTGCCACATTTGTTTTCGAGCTACCTGAGACTGTAAGGATATAACCCTGATCATCCATGTTAATCCAATTTTTAAATGGCCCTGAATTAGGGCTATGTCCGATTGCAACAAAAACAGCTTTGGTTTTCAGTTCCGAAATGGCTTGCGTCTTATTATTGATAAGCCGTACTGATTCCACTTCGTTGGCACCCAATATTTCCTGTATTTCTGTATTCCAATGCACTCGGATAACAGGATTATTCAACACCCGTTCCTGCATAATTTTGGAAGCCCTCATGTGATCTTTGCGCACAAGAAGGTGAACCTCAGGGCAAAGCTTTGCCAGGTAAGAAGCTTCTTCGGCAGCGGTATCTCCTGCACCAACAACCACAACAGGCAAACATTTAAAGAAAAACCCATCGCAAACTGCACAGGCAGATACACCACGATTCATCAGTGTCTTTTCAGAAGGCAATCCAAGCCATTTGGCACTTGCTCCAGTGGAGATAATAACCGTGTGCGCTTTAAATTCCTCCCCACTTTCTGTCCAGATACGGTGAATGGGGCCCGTAAAGTCAACCTTAGTGATGACTTCATAACGAATATCCGTTAGAAATCTTTGCGCTTGCTTTTGGAAGTCTTCCATCATTTTCGGGCCTTGTACACCTTCAGGATAGCCGGGGTAATTTTCAACTTCTGTAGTAATCATAAGTTGTCCCCCCGGTTCTATTCCCGTGAACAAAACAGGTGACATATTTGCACGCGCTGCATAGATCGCGGCCGTGTAACCTGCAGGACCAGACCCTATTATTATTGTATGATGAATTGTCGATTCCATATATTTAATTTTTTATTATTCCAATTGACTTGCAGTACTTGCTAACACGCTCAACTATCGAATGTTCATTTTCACTTGCATCTAAAATCAAATCAGCTCTTTCATAATAGGATTTCCTGCGTTCCAGCAATGAATTCATTACCTCTAATTTATCGGCTTCTTTGGCAAAAAGCGGCCTTTCACTTCCTTCGAAGCGGTTTATCAATAAGCCGGGTGCAATTTTAAGATAAACCACAAATCCATACTTAAGGATGTAATCCATATTATCAAAATAAGCTGGCGTACCTCCTCCTAAACTAACTACTCCAGGGGCTCCGGAAAACATTCGAAATAAACACAAACGCTCCATGGCTCGAAAGCCAGATTCGCCATGTGCTCTCCAGTACTCCTGGATCTTAGAACCTGTAAAACCCTCAATATAAAGGTCCAGGTCGCTGTGTCTCAGGCCAAAAAAATCAGCCAACAAAAAACCAATCCGGGTCTTTCCGCTGGCAGGCAATCCAATAAAACAAATATTTTTGTTTAAGCGCATATGCTTATAGCGGAACAAGTTTAATAGATTTGAACGATGAAAATGAGTTTTCTGTTATACCTCATCTTGTTTTTAGCAATATCCGGCTGTAAGAACGATAATACATTGAAAAATGCAGCTGGCAACGTAAAGCAGAGCAGTGTTTCCGACAGTATGCCCAAGATGCATATTCCTGTGCTTTTTAAAGATTTTGCTGAAGTAAAACGGGGAGATACGTTGAAAACCCGGTTTCAAATTGTTAACCGTGGTCTCAAAACCTTGAATATTTCAAACTACGAGGCGAATTGTCCATGCATTCATTTGAACCTGGCCACAACTCAAATAGAACCCGGAGATTCCAGTAGTTTGGACGTAATTTATCTTACAGACACAAAAATGGGTTATGACGAGAAAGAAATAAGCATTTCAGGTAACGGAATCCCACAAAAAAGCATTCTACGCGTGATGTGCATCGTAAAAAGTCAAAAACAACATTAAATTCGCAACGTTTATATATTAGCTATTGCTTAAAATCGAACAGAACATCTTTTGCGGGATGTACTTATTTTTGATACTAAAATCTGACAGAAAACTTGCCTATCATTTTTAATTTTCAAATTATCTAATTCATTATGAGCATATTAATTCTCTACGTCATATTATTTGGAATCATGTATGTTTTCTTTATTCTGCCTAGAACAAAGCAACAAAAAGCCCAGAATAAATTCATACAAGAGATAAAAAAAGGAGACCTTGTCGTAACCCAATCCGGTGTGATTGGACGCATTACCAAAATTGAAGATTATGTTGTCGAATTGCAACTCGATTCCAAAACCTTTATCAAAGTTCTCAAAAGCTCTATTTCTAAAGAAGGAACTGATTCAATAAAGGATAAATTTCAATTGGATTTTTAAATCAGTGTCTCATATGCGCCATTTCTGACTGAAAGCTGTCCATGGTGTAGCGCTTGTATTTACCTGAAGGTTGATCAAAATCGGATGCCTGCACTTCCGGCTTAAATTCTTTGGCTGTCATTACCATTTCCAACTGGAAACTACCCTCTCCCATTTTCATAGTGTATTCCAGAGGCGTGCCTTTCAGCTGAACAGATTGCTTGTTCTGCATAATATAAGATGCATCAAAGTTCAACTTGTCAGTGACATAAAGCACCATAGTCAGGTCTTTTGAATTTTCAGCCGAAGATTTTCCCTCCGGCATTTTCATAATTAGATCTACACGGTGACATTTATATCCTAATATTTCTTTGGTGTCCTCCGGATGTTCAACTATTCGCATATCCTTCATAGCCTCATTTCCGGTTGAGGAATTCGTGGCACTTATACCCTTCCTGGAGTCTGCTATCAAATATTTTGAACCCATCATATCCATGTAAATAAATACACTGTCGATTTTGGGTTCAACAAAAGTTTCTGTTTTCATCATCATCATGGAAAAGCTGGTCCTTTGGCGCGCTCCATCAGAAAATATTTTAATCTCTACATTTCCCATGGCAGCACCCATTTCTGAGGGTGCTTCTTCGCCATTCAACAGGAATTTATCAACCCCCATCCGAAGGGTTCCCTTAGTAAAAGATTGTGCTGACGCAAGATGAAAGCATCCGGCAAGAAACAGGAAAATAAAAATCGATTTTAATGCTTTCATGTGATATACACTTTCAGTTAAACAAAATCCTTTTACAAGGCTTTAAAAGTTGTGATCCCGACACGATTCGAACGTGTGACCGACTGCTTAGAAGGCAGTTGCTCTATCCAGCTGAGCTACGGGACCCTGACAATTGCTTTCACTGATAAATCGGTTGAGCAATTTGTTTCTATGAAATGTATGATGAAGGTGGAAACATCTTCACTCTTCCTCATGCTGATTTCGCGGCAAAGATAGAAAGTTCGGTAAAAGCAATTACAAATTGATCAACAAATAGCCTTTTCGGCCATGAATATCCAAAGCCTCAATGATATACACCCCTTTCAACTCACCTTCTTCACGCAGTTCCATGAATTCCTTTTTAGGGTTCAAGGACCAAATTTGCTGGCCAGTAATCGCATAAAGGCTTAATCTTGAGAGCTTTACATTTCCCCATTCGATGCGTCTGGAACTTTGTATGAAATGCAAATTCAGAGCTGCATCTTCGGTATCCTTGGTTCCGACAGTCGAAGGAACAAAAAACCGGAACACTTGTGAGCATCCTTTGCAGTCCGTAACTGTAAGATTGTAATTGCCGGATTTGAGGTTGCAGAGTGAACTCGTGCCCGGCCCATTGTCCCATTTGTAGCTATAAGGCTCACATCCACCCCGCATGCTTACCCCTATACAACCCTTTCCTGTACCATCATCTTTTATGATTAAAGTATCAGAAACTTCCAGTGGGTTCAACACTTCCAAATGCACGAACAGGATACTATCACAACCCAATTGGTCTTTCAGAAAGATGGAGTCTTCCGTATGATTTCTATTGAATTCAACATTATGAATGACTAATGTAGAATCGTAGCAAATTGTATCTGCGTAAGCAATTCGGTGAGGATCGATAAATTCCACATTAATATGCAAAATACTGTCGCAACCATAAAAATTTCCTTTTATAAAGGTATCTATTCCAGTTTCGTTGCCCTTGAAATATTTTTTCTTATTGTAAACCAGGGTGTCATCAGAACATGCTTTCAATTGAACAGATCCCTCATAGGTTTTGCATTCCATAGATTTGACAATCCAAAAATCAGGAGGATTTATATTTTTTGGCGTGAGATCGAAGTCCGTGCTAAAACTGCTCCCTGCAAAATATATGGCTTCCGAGCTATCTATACATAGTGCAGCCGCATTGTCTCCGCTGGTTCCTCCGTAGTATTTGCGCCACAAAATATTTCCCAGGGTGTCCAACTTCATTAAAAGAACATCATTGGTTCCTCCATAAGGAGAGATACTAATGTCCTTATCATTTGAAATGGAGTTCATTGCAAAAATGATGTGGCCATCCGAAGTAAGCTGCGCATCGACTGCAGTCTCATCTCTGCTTCCACCAATCGTTTTAGACCAAAGCACGTTTCCGTCCTTATCAATTCGAACCGCCCATACGTCCTTTCCTCCTTTCAAACTGTCGACCTGACCCCCTGAAGTATTTACTGTTGCGAAGATGACGCTGGACAGATCCGGCAGCACAATTGCGTCCGCAAACAATTCATCCCCTGGCCCCCCCAGCGTTTTCAGGAAAACCTTATTGATGTTCCGGTTAATTTTCAAGATGAACAGGTCTTTTTTTCCCTTTGCCAAGCCCGCAAAATCCATATCATTAGATTCTGTTTCCCCGATGATTAACATCTGTCCACCAAATTCTTCAGATTTAATGATGCGCTTTGCGGTTTCATCTTTGGTGCCACCAAAAGTAACCGCCTTGCTGATGGCTCCTGATTCGTTTACAGACATGATCAGGATATCGTTGCCACCTTTGGTTGGCACCGTACTTACATCTCTGTCGATGGATTTAGTATGCCCGGCCAAAAACACTCGACCCGTTTCCAGGAAAAACAAATCATTCAACTGATCATTATTGGTACCCCCATAATTTTTTTCCCATTTTTTTGTACCTGTCTTCGGGTCAACATCGAGGAGCCAAATATCCGTAAGTCCATATAAGTTGCTCACGTCACCACCTTTTCCAGTAGTATAGCCCCCCATCAGAATGTCTCCTGAAGGCAATTTGACAAATGCGTTAGGTTGGTCTATCTGTGGCCCACCGAATACATTCATCCGTATCAACTCTCCGGAAGGTTTAAACTGACAAAGCATAAAATCATCTCCCCCATGGCCAGTTCCAATATTTGTTGAAGAGGATTTCCCAATCGCAACAAGCATGGTATCATTAAAGGGACGCATAGAAGAGGCAACATCAGATTGATTGCCACCGAATGAGTTAGACCATAATTTAACAGGTTGTGCAGACACAGCTATGCAATAGCCAGAAATAAGCAATATCCAGAGAAAATTTTTCATAGTTAATCCTTAAATATATATTCGCCAAAATTACAATGAATCCAAAATTAATATGAATGATATTAAAATTGAAGCAGGATGGAAAGAAATACTGCACATGGAGTTTGAGAAGGACTACTTTACTAAACTAATCCAAATATTAAAAAAAGAAAAGTCGCAAGGCAAACCCATTTACCCCCCGGGACCTTTGATCTTCAATGCTTTCAATTCAACACCATTTGATAAAGTAAAGGTAGTAATTTTAGGTCAGGATCCTTACCATGGACCAGGCGAAGCTATGGGTTTATGCTTTTCCGTGCCAAAGGGCATTAAGATGCCCCCTTCCCTTCTAAATATATTTAAGGAGCTAAATCGCTCCTATGGCTTTCCAATTCCTAAACACGGAGACCTGAGCACCTGGGCAAAACAAGGGGTTCTTCTTCTAAATGCCTCGCTTACCGTGTTACACAAAGAAGCGAACTCACATAAAGACATTGGCTGGCATCAGTTTACAGATGAAGTCATCCGTCGCTTATCGGAAGTAAAAGAACATTTGGTATTTATGCTATGGGGGAATTTCGCAAGATCCAAAAGGATCCTGATTGACACGCAGAAACATTTAATCCTAGAAAGCCCTCATCCTTCCCCACTCGCAGGGGGTGGATTTATCGGCAACAACCACTTTATTTTGGCCAATGAGTACTTAAATCAATTCCAGCTGGGAGAAATTCACTGGCAAATCGACGATGGTAAGGTTTAGAAACAGAAAATATGTAAATTTGTCACATTGTAAACCACAAAAAAATAACTATGAAACTTAGACATGCACTCGTTTTGTTTATTCTTGCCTTAGGCATTTGCGCGCAAGCTCAAGACTACAAAAATGCAATCGGTTTGAGAGCAGCCTGGGGATGGGCTTTAACTGGGAAACATTTTACAAACAGCAACACTGCGATTGAAGGCATCCTGAATTACCGTTCCTATGGATCAGGCGTTTATGACTACAATTATTTTAGTCTAACCGGTCTGTACCAGAAGTATGCAGATATTAAAAGCGTGGACGGCTTAAGATGGTATTGGGGTTTTGGCGCCCGCCTAGGTTCATGGGGCGGTGATTGGGACGTGGTTGACGGCAATGACGATGGTTCCTTCTTTGTAGGTATTTGTGGAAACCTTGGTCTGGACTATAAGTTTGCTGATGCACCCATTAATCTTTCCGCTGACTGGATTCCCGTGTTCAATTTTGTTGGTTGGGGCGATGGCTTCACAGGAGAAGGCGGTGGTTTTGCAATCCGCTATACATTCTAATATTAGAATCTGATTCTCATAAAAAAAGGCGTCACAGTGTGGCGCCTTTTTTTATTCTTTCAGTTGTTTCTCAATACATTTTTAAAATCAAGCAGATTGCAATTTATTTTTGTTTCTCTTCCACAAACGATACATAGAAAACACCAACAGATAAGGCGCTGCCAATAGATACAATATCCCCGTATTTAAACCCTTTCCAGCGGTACCACCGCCTTGCAAATTTGACTCTGCAGCCAATTTACACATTGGGCACTGACTGTAAACTTCCATTGCTCCTATACATATGAAGAGCAAAATCAAACACATGGACTTTGTTAATTTGAAGCTCATATTACTTACATACATGGTTTAAGCATTAAATAGCAAACAGGACCAGAAATACAAATATACAACCATCCCGGGAATACCCATCTTGCGAGTTTTTCATGGGACGGATGCTGATTTGTAAGTCCCCGGATATAAGTAAAAAGTATAAATGGAAACAGGAGCGCAGATAGAACAATATGACTTATTAAAATCAAAAAATAGATAGTTCTAAGCATCCCCTCACCACAATATTTGATTTCTTCGGTAGTTGTATGATACAAAACATAGGATAGTAAAAAAACAAAAGACAATACCATAGCCAGGCTCATCAAATTCTTGTGTGCCTGGATTTCTTTCCTTCGAATCTTATAATAGGCAAAAATCAGTACAAGGCCGCAAAATGCATTTACTGTAGAATGGAAGGCCGGCAGAAAGCGAAAATCAATTGATGATTCAATATGAATCTTTCGCATTCCAGCAACAACAACCAGCACTGCAACACTCAGGAAACCAGCTATTACATTAAGCCTTTTAATTTGTTCCTTTGACCAATCCATTCTACTTTTTTAAGCTCAAAAAGACAGGGAGTTCACGAATAGCATCTAACAACTGTTCGTGATTGGTAAGGTCATAGTACTGCCTGATGCGTCCAAATTCATCTAAAAATATCAGCACATTTTTATTTTTATAGGACTCAGGTATAGAGAAGGCGTCCATTGCAAAAGGATAAACATGATTTGATGCCATGTATGTCTTCACCCAATTATCCCTTGCGGGCAATTGCAATTGCTTGGACATAGTGGAAATTAACTCAGAAGGAAACAATCCAACAAGAATATAGATATTGATTGCAAACTCAGAACTAGCTTGTTCTTCCAGATGAAGCAAATTTTTTATTTGGGTATCGCGGGATGAATCGGCATTTATTACTGCTATGACCCATCGTTTGCCTTTTAAGCTTTCAGAATAAAATACAGAATCCCTGTCCGTAACAGATTGAAAATTGCCAACCTCGGCCTTTGGCTCCAGATTCTTCATGGCTACTTTTCGCATGTGCGTCCCTTTGTTTAGGATATACCATGCAAAAAAAGGCAAACCAATTAAAATAACTCCAATAAGGAGAAGTTGTAGAATTTTTCTAAGCGATTCTTTTGGTTTCAATACAATTCCAATAGGAAATTAATGGGGCTTAACTGCAGGCATGGTATCCTGTTTGGTTCCATGTTCCTGACTCTGCAATGTGGTATCAACAGGTGCTGCCTCTTTTTTTACTTCTTCATGAGGCTTATTTGCCGACGGCATTTCCAAAACAGCTATTGGCCGGTCATTTACCTTTTTTCTCCATTTATTCCAGGTGTGCCCTTCTGAGAAAAAGGCGATGATTGCCCAGGTCAACAAGAGTGTAGGCATCAGCACACTGCGGACAAGCCCAGGAACTTCATAGCGCATATGCATAAACTCATACACGATAAAATATGCTTTGTATAAGGACATGCTGATCATGGCGAGATACATAATGGATCTCGGCAAATGAAAATCATGCACGACATAACCTTTACCCAGGAGTGCAATAAAAACCTCAATGAGGGTCACAATACCTAATAGTATAAAGCCTCTGTATGCAGCCTTTTTTCCTTCTTCAATATTAATGTGCGCCATTATCCTAAATAATTAAGTTTAAAGCAGATAAAATACCAGAAATACAAACACCCAAACCAAATCCACAAAGTGCCAGTAGAGCCCAATTTTCTCTACCATTTCATAGTGATTTTTGCGTTGGGCATAAATGCCGGACATCACATTGATCAGAATGATAGATAAAAATACCACCCCACTAAAAACGTGAAATCCGTGGAAGCCTGTTATGAAAAAAAACAAGGCACCAAAAGCCTTGGGACCAAAATGTTGTTGCTTGGTCTCTCCTGATTCTGTCTTGTATGTCAATGGAGCCCATTCCCCATTGTGTTTATGAATAAGGTAGGATTGTCCGGGATGGAAGGTGTCGCCTTCCTTTATATCATGACCGTCACCCTGTAGATAGGTTCCTGCCTCTACGTGGGTTCCAAATGGATTCACACGGATACTCATATTTTCACCACCGATCAATGTAGTCCACTCCCAGGCCTGACAAGATAAAAACGTCAATCCACCAACGATGGTCAAAGCCATCCAAAACACAACACCCTTTTTGTTATATCTGGAACCTTCCTGAACTGCTCGTACCATTGTTACGCTACTCACTATCAGAACAAAAGTCATGAAGGTTACAAAAATCAAGGGCTTGTGATGAAAGCCTCCTGGCAAAGTTGAAAATACAAAGTCCGGAACAGGCCAGGTCGGGCTACTGAAACGCAGTGTACCATAGGCAATCAGGAATCCTGCAAAAGTGAATGCGTCAGACAAAAGGAAATACCACATCATCAGCTTGCCGTAGCTCGCCTTAAAAGGCTCTTTTCCTCCTGCCCAGGCACCTTCTGTCGAATGTACTTCCTGTGAATGTAAAGTTTGATCAGTTGCCATTTTATCTTTTTTGTCTATTGTAATATTAAAAATAACAATAAGTATATCCACAAAATATCTACAAAATGCCAGTACTGGCGAACCAGGTCCAGCTTAAATATTCTACTTTTTGTCGGCTTAAACCGGTCAGAAAAAGAGGCCATCACACTCAGAAAAAGTGCCGCAATTCCACCGATTACATGCAATGCATGTAAGCCCGACAAAGCATATAAAAATGAACTACTCACATTTAAATCCAAACTAACGCCCTGAGCAAACAAGGCCTTCCATGCCATAATCTGTACTACAAGGAAGCCAATGCCAAGTACTAAACTTACACCCAGCCAAATGGATATGAGATCAGTGCGACCGGATTTAAAAATCTGATAGGCTTTTTCCAAAACAATGGAAGAAGCAACGATCAGGACCGTGCTGGTGAAAAACTGCACAGGCAATTTAAACTCATACCAATTGCCCGCTGCTTTTCGAACTAAGTATGCACTGGTCAACGCTGCAAACAACATAATAATCGAACCCATAGCAATCCAAAGACCAAAGCGTACAGCGTGCTGACGACTTGGCTCCAGATTTTTATCGATCATTTGTATAAAAGGCATCAGAAAATCAAAAATTTATTGAGGTAAAAAAACAAAAACATCAATGGCAAATAGAAAAAAGATGAAAACATCAATTGTCTTGCAGAGCTTGCGTTATTTTGAGAATACAACCTCAAACCCATCCATGAGTAGAGTCCAACTAAAAGAACTAAACCAGCAATAATAACAGGATGCAGAGCCGAAGTCTTCGTATAGAATACAATTAAAATAAGGCTCATTGCGGAATAGTACGCAGCATATAAACCATATTTAGGATCCGGTTTGCCCTCGATATCACGGATTAATTTAAAGCCAGCTTTCTTGTAATCTTCGTGTCCAATCCATGCGATAGACCAGAAATGAGGAAACTGCCAAAGATATTGCAGACCAAAAAGACAAAGGGCTTCAGATGTAAAGCCATTACAAGCCACAACGCCTGCAATCAAGGTGGGCAAGGCTCCAGGGATTGCCCCTACCGGGATTGCAACAGTAGAATATCTTTTAAGCGGTGTATAAACAAAGGCATATAAAACGAATGACAGCATGCCAAGTGTTGCCGCTTCCGGGCTTAAAAGTGCCAGGAAAATGACACCTAAAGAGCAAAATACTCCGGAAACAAGAACAGCCATGGATAAGCTCATTCTTCCGCTGGCAACTGGCCTAAATGCGGTCCGAGTCATGAGCTTGTCATAATCACGTTCGAGACTTTGATTTAATGCATTAGCGGCAAAGGTTATAAATAAACCTCCCAGGGTGAGGAACAGAAATCTCAGCACATCAAAAGATGAACCCGCCAGTATAATATAGCTAAACATTGAAGACAAAACGACCATCAAGCTCAACTTGAACTTGACAAGAATTCCAATATCCCGAATCGCGGAATAGGATACTGCCGTTGTGGTACTTTTATTCAAAACAGAAATGCTTAACTTATTATAGATTAGTGACTGCTGTGTTCCTCGCCTTCCGCTAAAGGAATATGTTGTGGAATAAATTCTTTTCCATCTTTTCCATAATCATAAGACCATCTTTGTACAGTCGGAATATTACCTGGCCAATTACCATGACCTGTATGAATTGGAGTCGTCCATTCAAGTGAGTTGGAACCATATGGGTTTTGTTCGGTCATTTTGCGCCCTTTGAAAATGCTCCACACGAAATTGATGACGAAAAGAATTTGAGCCATGAAAGTGATGACCGCCGCAATGGTTATAAACTTGTTCATATCATCAAAATCTTTAAATGCATCAAAGTTATCAAACCTGTAATAGCGACGTGGAACACCAGCCATACCAAGGTAATGCATAGGTCCAAAAACTGCATATGCTCCTATCATGGTAATCCAAAAGTGAATTTTTCCCAATGTGTCGTTCATAAACCGTCCAAACATCTTAGGAAACCAGTTATATACTCCTGCAAACATCCCAAAGAATGCGGCAACTCCCATGACAATATGAAAATGCGCCACGACGAAGTAGGTATCGTGCTGTTGAATATCAATTGCGGAATTACCAAGAAATACTCCCGTCAACCCACCAGAGATAAACATGCTCACGAATCCGATGCAGAATAGCATTTGGGTATTCATGCGGATATTTCCACCATAAAGTGTACTAATCCAGTTAAATACTTTCACGGCAGATGGCACTGCGATGATAAGGGTAAACACTACAAAGAAATTTGAAATAAAGGGGTTCACTCCAGCCATGAACATATGGTGCGCCCAAACAATAAAGGACAAAAATCCAATCGCGAGAATGGAATAAACCATTGCCCTATAGCCAAAAATGGGTTTACGTGCATGTACGGACATAACCTCTGAAACAATACCCATAGCAGGAAGTATAATAATGTATACTTCAGGGTGGCCGAGAAACCAAAATAAGTGCTGAAACAAGATTGGACTACCGCCTATTCGATCCAAAGCCTGACCGTTTACAAAAATATCAGAGAGATAAAAACTAGTTCCCAGGCTTCTGTCGAACATCAAGAGGAAGAAGCCTGATGCGAGAACCGGGAAAGACAATAATCCCAAAATAGCAGTCACTAAAAATGCCCAGATTGTCAAAGGCATTCGCCACATACTCATTCCCTTCGTCCGCAAATTCAATACTGTAGTGATGTAATTCATACCTCCCAGAAGAACGGATACAACAAACAAAGTCAGAGAGACGAGCCAAAGAGTCATGCCCGCTCCACTTCCAATAGAAGCCTGAGGCAAAGCACTTAAAGGTGGATATCCCGTCCAGCCTCCTGAAAAAGGTCCTGTACTAAGGAATAAACTGTACAACATGACCACAGAAGACATGAAGAAAAACCAATAGGACAACATATTCAAAAATGGAGACGCCATATCTCTTGCACCAATCTGCAATGGAATCAAGAGATTGCTGAAGGTACCGCTCAAACCTGCCGTTAAAACGAAAAAGACAATAATGGTACCATGCATCGTAACAAGCGCATAATAAAATTCAGGCTCCAGTTTGCCAATACCTGCATCGTTGATTGTAATCCACTTTCCAAGGATGGGCTTCAACCAGGAAATATCCGCATCGGGAAATCCAAGTTGAATCCTGAAAATAATAGACATAGCTGCACCAATGATAGCCCAAAACATTCCTGTTAAAAGGAATTGACGGGCAATCATTTTATGATCCTGCGAAAAGATATACGTTGTTAAAAAGTTAGTCTGGTACTTATCCCCATGATGATGCTCATGAAAATGATCATCGTAACCCAATTGCTGAATTAACTGATCTTGTTCCAACTGATTCATTTGATTTGATGACATGGCGGAATGTTATTTAAAAGAGACAATTTTAAATTCAATACGACGGTTTTTGCTTCGTCCTATTTCGGTATCGTTCGTTTCAACAGGTTTCGTAGACCCTAATCCCAATGATGTGAGTCGATTTGCAGAAACTCCTTTTGATATCAAATAATCCCTCACTGACGTGGCTCTGTCTTGTGACAATTTCATATTGGATGCGGCATCACCGACATTATCCGTATGGCCTGAGATCTCTACTTTTATTCCGGGATTATTATCCATTGCATCTTTAAGAATGTTCAGAGCTATTTCAGATAGCTTATTGAGTTGGGCCGAACCGGTTTCAAAGTAAACATTATCCAGTTTGAGGGTACGATCTGCAGCATTTGTATTGCTTGTATCAAGTGCTTTTTTAAGCAAACTTTTGAGCTCCTCCCCTTTAAATATAGCCTCGGACTCCAAAGGTTGGCCTTTAAATGGATCTTCCTCAGTATTCCTGACAGCAGTCATATAAGTAGATTTTTGTGCAGCTTCCCATTTGTCGTACTCTTCCTGAGAAACTATTTTTACTACGCGTCGCATGCTATAATGCCCTTTACCGCAAAGTTCCGCACAGGCAAGTTCATAATTAAACACTTTCCATTTGGGTTCACTGTTTGGATCATTTGGATCAGACGGCAATTGATATTCAGGATACTTTCTTAATTCCTGTCTAAACTCCTCGGTAGTCTTAATTGGCGTGAAAATAAAATAAGTTGGAATCCCAGGGACGGCATCCATTTTTACCCGGAAATGAGGGAGATAAAAATTATGTAATACGTCTCTTGCGGTAATGCGAACACGAATTTTCCTGCCTTTAGGTAAAACCAATTCATCCGCATTAAAATCATCCAAATTCCTGGGATCATTCCAGTCCTGTCCCAGTTCGTTGGTTCCAGGTTTTATTAAGCGAAAATCCTTTACTCCTAACTTTCCATCTTTACCAGGGTATCTGAGGTTCCATGCAAATTGCCAACCAGTAGCTTCGATCTCCATATGTGGCTCTCCTTCCGAAATATCGGACATGACCGTGTTCCAGGCAACCAGACCCTTTACAACCAGGATCGTCATCACCAGAGCAGGAACAGCGGTCCAAATGACTTCCAAACGGTTGTCGTGAGGAATAAATACAGCTTTTCGGCCGGGTTGAAAACGGTATTTATAAGAAAACCAAAAAAGCAGAATATGACAGATAACGAAAACGATACCTGTAAATATCAATGTTGTATTAAAAAGGTTATCAATGGAACTTCCATGTTCAGAGGCTGCCTGCAGTGGACCATAACCTAAAAGCCGGTTAGCGTAATACAGAGAACCCCAAAAAAATGAACCAAGGAACACAACGCAAAAGATCAGAAACCACTTTCCATTCTGATCGGCCAGTTTTGCCTCATATTCATCTTTATCCATCATCCCGGCAGTGATTTCATTGATCTTAGCGATCTGCAGAAGCACTACAAATAAAAGGATGACTGTAAGTATGGTAATTAAAGCCGTCATGAGCTGTTATTTTAATTTCTTTTAAACGTGATGATGTAAACTTTCCTGCAAATAAGGATCATGCTTCGGAACCAAAGGCGCTTTTGAAAGAAAATGCAATGTCGTTGCAAAGAACAATGCAAGAAAACCCATCAGTAAGCCAATATCAGCAAGACCAGGTATAAAAAATCCAATTGAAGGCTTCCCATCATGAGCCGCTCCGTGTCCTTCAGCGGAAGCCTGATGACCATCATGTGCTGCAGCACTTTCCAAAGTGGCAGAAGCATCTTGTGTGTGTGCAGCTTTCTCTGCCATCATCTCATGCGCTGTATGCAAAGCACCCGGCTTTGTCATTTGAAACGTGTCAATCCAATGCCCAAAAAATACGATGATCGCAACTGTAATCAGTGTACCGTATTTACGCTTGTTGTCATTGCGCATTAGAATTAAAAAAGGCAATACAAAATTCAATACCAGATTACCGTAAAATAGAACGGGATATTGTTGAATCCTCGTTTGAAAATAGACGGTTTCTTCTCCAATATTTCCATACCAGATCAACATGTATTGAGAGAACCACAAATAGGTCCAGAATACTGTAAATGCAAACATAAATTTTCCTAAGTCATGAAAATGTTCGGCATTTACATTATGGTAATACCCGCGTGATTTGAGATAGATTAATAACAAAATTGTCAAGGCAATCATGCTAACAAAACAACTGGCACCTGTGTACCATGCATACAAGGTACTGTACCAGTGCGGGTCAACAGACATCAGCCAAAGCCAGATTGCAACGGCGCTTGAAAAACCGGCAATAGGCAAGAAAATGGCAGCCCATACTTTCATGCGCTTGTAATATTCATATTTCTGATCACCGTGGTCGTCTTCCTCTATAGACAAAGCGCGCATTTTATATGAGAAAAAGATCCATGTGGCAAGAATGCCGAGACCTCCAAAAAAGTAGAAATTCTTATTTAAGAAAGAAGATTTGCCTTGCAATACCGCATCCGCAGCCACTGCCTTTTCATCTGCCCAATGGTAGAGATGATGCCAGCCTAAATAGACTCCGAGAGCAATTAAGAACATGACTGCAAATCCAACCCACATAAATTGTGACATGGCTTCCCAAACACGCTTAAAACCAACATTCCATCCTGCGTAAGCAGTCCTGCTAACACAAACAAAAAAGATTGCCATCAGTGAGATGAGGGTAAAGAAAACGCCGTTATGGAGCAAGCTGCTCCACAACCGGGTATGCATAGCATCATCATTGAAAATAATAGTGATAAGCGAAACTCCTCCTATCAATCCCATGATAATTAGAATGATCTGATCCCGTGTAGGTATTTGAATTGAACTCATTGATTCCTGATCTTTAAATTATGATTGAATCCGAATTATTTTATCGTTGCAGGTGTGGCAACAGGCGCTGCAGCTGCGATTGCCGCTGCAGCAGCTTTACGCGATGCCTCAACTGCTGCTGAATTGGAAAACGTATTTTCTTTTTCATTGTAAATCAACTTTTTTGAAGTTGCCTGCAAGGAGCGTATATAATGAATGACATCCCACCGTTCCTCATAAGAAAGCTTGTCTTTGTAAGACCCCATCACGTTACGGCCATACATTATTGCATGGTAATAACGTCCTTCATTTGAAGCAATAAATTCATCTTTCAGGAAATTGGCAGGTTGAGCAGGATATTTACCTCCATCGTCGCGAACCAGATATCCGGCACCATCTCCAGTCGCTCCATGACAGATTCCACAGTATACATCATACAGGTATTTACCGTGTTCAAGTCCTTTTGCAGTAATCGGCAATGGATTAGCCGTAATTTCCTTCGAAGCTCTTGCGCGCTCTTCTTCCGTATTCCCATAATAATATGGCACGCTTCCGTTTACTGGAGTAGCTATGGCATTATTTCCAAGATCTCCATTCAACATCTTTGAGCGCTGCATGGCATCAGATCCCATAACAGACCCGCGAGCCTTGGTTCCAGTCACTGGAAAACGCGGTGCAGAAAACCGGGCAATCTCTTCCTTACTTCCCCATGAATGGTAGTAGTAATAACTGTTTACGTTTGCTTCATATGCTATGGAATGCGACATATCAGGCATGTATTCCGTACCTGTTCGGTTACCTTCAGATGGTCTGCACTGGCAAAAGGCAAGAACCAAAAGGGCGATTAACAATTTATACATAGACCATTTCATTACTATATATTTTTGATATTGATCTCTTCAGCACCAGTTTCATGAAAGAAGGATCGGGCTTTTTCTTCTGATACTTCACTCTTATCAAATGCGAGACAAAACTTGTCATCTGTCGTCCGCAGATCTAATTGAGGGTTACTCACTCCCGGCCAGAGACCGCATATTGTATAAAAGGTGATTGTCATGCCCCAAGCAGCAAAAAGTACCGTAAGCTCAAATGTAATGGGGATAAAGGAAGGCACCGGCCAGTATGGCTTGCCCCCGAATATGATAGGCCAGTCGCTTGTCATTATCCATGTCATCCCTAAAAATGCCGTCAGGGTTCCAAGCGCGCCATATACAAAACCAGCCTGATGCAGACGCGATTCTTCCAAACCCATGGCCTGATCAAGTCCGTGTATTGGGAAAGGAGAATACACATCCATAATCTCCATGTGTTTTCCTCTGGCTTTGCGCACGGCTTGCAAGAGTACTTCTTCGTCGGAATAAATTCCGTAAATCACATCTTTATTAAATTGTCTCATGAATTGAGGTTAATTTTTTTCGATTAGGAATGATGATGCTCTACATTATGGGAAGTGGCATCATGTTCATGATGATGTGTTGCGTTCTCACCGATATACTGATCTCCTCCAACTTTAAGGATATGTTTTACTTCAGCGATTGCTACTACGGGAGCAACCCGAACAAAGATCAGGTAGAGCGTGAAAAACAACCCAATTGTTCCAATAAATATTCCAATCTCCACCCAGGTTGGCTTGTAATAACTCCAGGATGAAGGCAGGTAGTCCCTTGCAAGCGTAGTTGCAATAATCACGAAACGCTCAAACCACATTCCTATATTCACAAATATGGACATGAAGAAGGTGATGAAAATACTCCTTCTGAATTTTCTCACCCAAAACAATTGGGGAGATATCACATTGCAGGTCATCATACCAAAATAAGACCACCAATACACGCCCATTGCGCGATTGAAAAATGCAAATTGCTCATAAACGTATCCAGAATACCAGGCTACAAAAAGCTCGGTCAAATAAGCGACGCCAACTATAGTTCCTGTTACAAGTATGACCTTGTTCATAGATTCGATATGCTCTACAGTGATATACTCTTCCAGCTTCAAAATTTTCCGGGTCATGACCATCAATGTTTGGACCATTGCAAATCCGGAAAAAATTGCACCCGCTACAAAGTAAGGTGGAAAAATCGTCGTATGCCATCCGGGAATTACGGACGTCGCGAAGTCAAAACTAACGATTGTATGTACAGAAAGGACCAAAGGCGTTGACAATCCTGCAAGAACAAGAGAGAGAGACTCCCATCTTTGCCAGTGTTTAGCGGAACCCGTCCAGCCAAAAGAAAGCGTATTGTATATTTTTTTACGAAATCCACTTGCACGGTTTCTGACAGTTGCGAAGTCAGGCACCAATCCGGTATACCAGAACAAAAGTGAAACGGAAAAATACGTAGATATTGCAAAAACATCCCATAACAGCGGTGAGTTAAAGTTGGGCCACAAAGAACCCCGTGTATTCGGATATGGGAAAAAGTAAAATACAACCCAGATACGTCCCACGTGAATCAACGGAAACATCGCTGCACATATAACGGCAAAAATGGTCATAGCTTCTGCAGCACGGTTAACTCCAGTGCGCCATCTTTGGCGGAACAGCAACAGAATGGCAGATATCAGCGTTCCGGCGTGACCGATACCGATCCACCAAACGAAATTGGTAATGTCGTATCCCCATCCGATGGTTCGGTTTAGATTCCATGTACCAATTCCCATCCAGATGGTCCAAAGAATACAAAAAATCCCAAAAGACAACACACAGACAGAAATGATAAATGCAATGACCCACGCTTTGCTTGGTGTGCGCTCCGTAGGTACACACAAATCTTCAGTGATCTGGTGATAGGTTTTATGCCCTTCTATAAGTGGTTTTCTTACTGGTGCAACTATGCCTCCTGACATGCTAATTTATTTAAAAGATTATGCATCAAATTTTTCATCCCTGTTGTTCACTTTCATCGTGTAGTTCACAACAGATTTCACATTGATCTCCTCGAGAACTATGTAGTTCAATGGGTTTTCCAACTTCCTGAAGAGAACCCCTTCTTTATTATTCATATCTCCAAATGTGATGGCAGAAGTTGGACAAGCTGTCTGACATGCTGTTTTCACATCCTGATCACGTAGTGTCCGTTCTTGTTTCTTGGCATTCAACTTACCTTCCTGTATGCGCTGTACGCAGAATGAACATTTTTCGATAACACCTCTCGATCTGACTGTAACATCCGGGTTGAGAACCATGCGAACCAAATTATCAGAATAGAAAGGTTGTGTTGTTTCTCCTGCAATGTTAAATTGGTTCACGGGGAATAAATCAGCCGTTGTATAATCATACCAATTGAATCGACGCACTTTATAGGGACAGTTGTTCGCACAGTATCTGGTTCCCACGCAACGGTTGTATGCCATTTGGTTAAGGCCCTCAGATGAGTGATTTGTTGCATTCACCGGGCAAACGTTTTCGCAAGGAGCGTTGTTACAATGCTGGCACATCATTGGCTGATAGACCACATTTGGATTTTCAACGTCCCCATAATAGTAGCGATCTATACGCAACCAGGTCATCTCATGATGACGTGATACTTCTTTCTTACCGACAACCGGCACATTGTTTTCAGCCATACAGGCAACTGCGCATGTGCCACACCCAATGCACGCATTGAGATCAACATGCATTCCCCAGTGATGACCTGCATTGTATTTATAATCATGCCCCGGGTACAAAGTATGAGCGTTGAGCTTTTGATGGTCAGCCCGCTCCTCCTGAAGGGCTTTGATGTTTTCCTTTAAATCCTTTACATGGCTATGCCGAATAATAGATCTTTTCGTTAATGAACCCTGATAACCCTTAGTGATACCTTTGAATGCATCATCCACAAGAGCTGCCTCATCCGCATTAATTTTCTGACCAGAACTCGTTTCTATTGCTGTCACACCGAATGTATGGTGATGCTGTACACATGCAAAATGCTTCTCAATATTTCCAGTACTATCTCCTAAGGAGATTTGAGTATTGTAGTATTGTACGTAACCATCAACTACAGGGCAATAAGGATTAAAATCAATACCTATACCCGTCCCGCAGTCACCTGCATTTGTTCTTCCATAACCCAAAGCAATGGATACCGTGCCTTGCATTTGTCCAAACTGCTTTATGGCCGAAACATTCATTTTCTTATCGCCGATAGTCAGTTCAAGCATTTCACCATTTTCCTTGACATTATTCGTTGCAATGAATCTCCTGTCGCCATCAAATGCTATTGGAACAGCCAGGTAATTACCCCATACTGTCCTCATGATTGGATCAGCCAATTCCTGAAGCCAGGGGTTTGTGGCATATTGACCCGCCCCTATTGCTACATTTTCATAAAAAGAAATTTCAAGGCCGTCTCCTTTTGGCTGTGAAAGTTTACTCGCTGCAAATTGAATATCTGCATTGCAGTTCCAGGTTTTCTGTTCCAATTCTTCCTGGTACACGCCATCATGCAAGGTAGCATCCCAAAAACTTTGAAAATCGCCCGTAGATGGCTTTTTGCCTGCCCAGTTTGCTTGCAGGTAAGAGAGATAAGGTTGCTCGGACTTCACATCCAGATTCGGACTCATCGCCCAGCTTAATAGGGTTTGTCCAGCCGCCCTTGTATTGAATATTGGATTGATGGTTGGCTGTACAAGACTATATATTCCTTTCTTGGGCTCCACATCACCCCATGACTCAAGATAATGATGATCCGGTGCCGCGTAAGTACATCCCTTCGTTGTTTCGTCGAGATTGGAATTGAAACTTATACGAGTGGCCACCTTTGACATTGCCGAAGCAAATTCGGCAGCATAGGGCAACTCATAGCATGGATTGCAATTCCAAATAATCAATCCATCCACATTGCCCCCATTCATATCTTTAAGGAGCTGCTGCATGGCTTGATCATTCCCCTTCCTTTGCATGGAAGCATTATTAAAACTGAGCGTGGAATTCACATTGCCCAGTAAATTGTTTATTGCAAATACAAGAATTTGGTCGCCAATATTGTTGTTTCCGCAAACCACCAATGATTTCGATTTTTGCTGCAGAAGTTGTTCAGCTAAAATCGTCAAAGCAGATTTTGCTTTTGCATTCAAAGCTGGAGCTGGCAAGGTCGCTGCGCCCGATTTAGATGCCAGTTCATTATAGAGATGAGCAATAGCTGCACTTTGCTCAGATGGTTTAGCCAAAATTCTATTGTCGGCATTTGAACCCGTCAAAGACATATGAGATTCAACCTGAATATGGCGATTCATTTGAAGCACATTAGGATCTATTGTGCGTCTGCTGGCATATTGTGCTGCATATTCAATAGGAGAAATCCAACTACCCAGGAAATCTGCGTTGAAACTAACAATTGTATCTGCCAGATTAAATTTGTAATCAGGCACAGCCCTGATGCCAAAACACTTCTCAGCTGCATCAAGCAAAGCCGCAGAAGAGATGGCATCGTACATTACATGAGTCGAATTAGGATATTTTGCCAAAAACTCCCCTACTGCTTTAAGAGCTGTAGGACTCATAATGGTTGAGCTAACTATACGCAGCCTGCTCTGAGCATTTATTTTGCCCATGATTTCTTTATCCAGCGTATCCCAGTCTATCAACTGACTTTGACCATCCTGAATTTTGGATGGGCCTTTAATTCGGTTATAGTCATATAAACTCAGTACAGAAGCCTGAACACGGGCACTTGTCCCCCCTTTTGTGACTGGAGAAAGGGCATTTCCTTCAATTTTTATCGGCCTGCCTTCTCTTGTTTTAACAAGTACGGAACAATAATCACCGCCATTTACAAACGAGGAGGCATAATAATTTGCAATACCCGGAACAATCGCATCAGGCTTGATGACATAGGGAATAGCCTTTTTTACCGGAATCTCACAGGATGCAAGCGTGGCTGCGCCAATCCCGAAACCAAGTACTTTCAAAAAATCTCTTCGATTTGCCTCAAAGCCCCCAATACGTTCATCCTCAATGAGATGGCCCGTAGCGGAAGGAGAAAGCTCAGATTCTATTTCTGCAATAAAATCCGGATCTCTGGTTAAATCCTTTTCCCCAACCCAAACATTTGATTCGTTATAGTTCATTTGAAATCGTGTTGCTTATGATCAATAATGACATTTCTGACAATCCAGTCCACCGATATCGCTCACCTTTACAGTTTGGCGACTTCCATTTTTCAACTCATCGTGATAGGTCTTGTAGCTATCGTAATATTTATTGTCTGCAAATTTGACATCCGTTTGCCGGTGGCAATTGATACACCAGCCCATAGACAATGGAGCATATTGTTTCACAAGGTCCATTTGTTCGACTTTCCCATGGCATTTTTGGCAGGCAACTTTGCCTACGGTCACGTGTTGAGAGTGATTAAAATAGACGTGGTCCGGCAAATTATGTATGCGGGTCCATTCTATAGGGCCTTGAATAGTGGCCTTCGTATCATTTGTAAGAGACAGTTTTATTTGTTCCCAAATTTTCTCCGTTTCTCTTTTGGAAGTTGAATTTGAGCTGCCTAGCTGATTGTCTTTAAGATAATTATCCTCAATCCATTTACTGTAAATGGCAGCTATTTCGGTTTCTGAAAGTTTATCATAGCCATCGATGTATTTGTCCGTGCTTGGATTAAATCCAATGGAGGCAAAGATTTTTGTTATCTCCGCAGTACCATACTTACTGCCTTTTTTGATAGCTGCATGGCAATTCATACAAGTATTTGTCGCCGGAATTATACTTTGTTTTGACCTACGTGCTCCGTCGTGACAATAATTACAATCTATTTTATGCAATCCGGCATGGGTTGCATGACTGAACTTAATTGGCTGATCAGGAGCGTAATTCTGCTGACGGCCAAGAGATATTGCATTATTCACTGTAGTATACCCCCCAAACAGAACCAAGGCAAAAATGACAAAACTTACCACTGACTTACTCGTGAGCAATTGCCACAAAGAAGAAGGTTTTGCACTGGTATCACCCTGACTGGATTTAATATTGTATACCAGATCTGTTGTAAGTTTCCATAAGAAGACAGCTAATCCAAGAAGGAGTACGAATATCAGAAAAATCCAAAATGAGAAACCGCTTTTAGGCTGAGCATCCGCAACTGCGCCCGGAACCTGTGCGGCGGCTTTAGGACCATATGTACCCTTGTAAACACCCTCCACATACAATAAGATACTCTCAATTTCATCATCTTTTAAATTTGGAAAGGCGGTCATCACGGTGGGCTTGAACTGGTTCCAGAGCTCAACCGCTTTTGGATGTCCGGCTTTGATCTCCCCTTGAGAATTCCTAACCCAGTTGTACAGATCTGCTTTGGGATATGATGCCCAGCGCTCTTGTACCCCTCCAAGTGCAGGTCCGGTAAGGGCATCTTTCATATTTTTATTGTGACATGCCGCACAATTATTCTTAAAAAGATCCTTGCCAACCTCAATATCAGGGGCCGAGAAGAGTGCCGCTACAGAAATGAGAACCAATATTTTGGTTGAGAGTAACTTAATGTAGCTCATAAAGAATTGGTATATATTAATTTATAAGGAATTAGGAAAATATTACAGGTTTTCGAGATGTTTTGCCTGCAAAAATACCCCAGAAATGCATTTTCCATAAAATCTTTTAAAGATAGTTTTAGCCAAATCACAAATAAGTTCATTTTTGAACTTAAAATCATGGTTAAAACGAAGTTAAGTTTGAGGAAGTTTTTTCCATTTTTCATTCGTATCTAAACCGCTATTGGTGCTTTTATTGAAGGATGCGCCTGATAATCAATGAGTTTAAAATCCTCGTACACAAAAGAAAATAAGTCTTTTACCTCGGGATTAATCCACATGGAAGGAAGAGGAAATGGATCCCGGCTTAATTGAAGTTTGGCCTGTTCAACATGGTTTAAATACAAATGGACATCTCCAAAGCTATGAATGAAGTCCCCGGGCACCAGGCCCGTGACTGAAGCCACCATTTGGGTAAGGAGTGCATAAGAGGCAATATTAAAAGGAACTCCAAGAAAAACATCAGCTGATCGCTGGTATAGCTGGCAGCTCAGACGTCCATTTGCAACATAGAATTGAAAAAGACAGTGACAGGGACTCAAAGCCATCTTATCCAATTCGCCGACATTCCATGCGCTTACAACCAATCTCCGGGATTCAGGGTGATTTTGGATTTCATTTAGAATTTTACTGATCTGGTCAATCTGGCTACCATCCGACGCACCCCAACTTCTCCATTGCTTTCCATAGATGGGGCCTAAATTTCCATCAGCATCTGCCCATTCATCCCAAATACTGACCCCATGCTCCTGCAGATATCGAACATTGCTATCTCCTTTCAGAAACCATAATAATTCATACAGTATAGATTTGAGATGAAGTTTTTTCGTCGTTACCAGCGGAAATCCTTCTTCAAGGTTAAAGCGCATCTGATAACCAAATAAACTTCGTGTACCGACACCTGTCCTGTCGGCACGCTCCACCCCCTCCTGCAGAACTTTGTGCAATAAATCCAGGTAAGCTTTCATGTCCTTTTACGCTGCAAATAAACATATTAGAATTTTTATAATATAATTTTTTCAAATATTTCTTTTCTCTTGCCAAAGCCTGTAATTTTACAACGAATCAAACTCAATGACCTATAAAAGTCTCAATGCCTGTTGCCTTGAACTTGAAAATCAGGGCCAACTCGTCCGCATCCATGACGAATTGGATCCACATTTTGTCATTCCTGAAATTCACCGGAGGGTGTACCAGGCCCAGGGCCCTGCCCTTTTGTTTGAGCATGTTAAGGGGAGTCCCTTCAGAGCTGTTTCCAATATATTTGGAACTACCCAGCGCTGCGAGCTCATTTTTTCGGATGTCTTAAAAAAGTTTGAATGGTTAATCCAGGCAAAAATAGATCCCACATCCATTTTAAAATCACCTATCCGATCAATCCGTCATTTTCCTTTTTTACTATCCGCCATCCCTTCCAGAAGACGAACTAATTCTCTCATTCATTCATGTAAGATATCAAATTTACCAGCAATTACATCCTGGCCTATGGATGGGGGAAGTTTTATTACCCTGCCTCAGGTGATTAGCTTTCCTCCCGGAGTCCGCGATCCAAAACAAGCTAACGTGGGCATGTACAGAGTGCAGCTCAACGGCAATGACTATTTGCAAGATCATGAAATTGGCTTGCACTATCAGCTGCACCGCGGAATAGGCATCCATCACCAGCAACACATTGAAAAAAAGATTCCATTTCATATCAGTATCGCAGTAGGCGGACCTCCCGCTTATACTCTTGCATCTATTTTTCCTTTACCTGAAGGTTTAAGCGAAATCCTGTTTTCAGGTTTGCTAAACAACAGGAAATACAGATATGCTCTAAGCAACGAATACTTTATCCCACAAGATGTCGATTTTTGCATTTGCGGCCAGGTTGCTGAAAACGCTCTGAAAATGGAAGGTCCCTTTGGCGACCATCTGGGTTACTATAGTCTTGCTCATCCATTTCCCTTTTTAAAAAATCTCAAAGTCTATCATAAGAAAGATCCTATTTGGCATTTTACAGTCGTTGGAAGACCACCTCAGGAAGATTCCAGTTTTGGTTATTTAATTCATACACTCGTTTCGGCACTTTCAACTTCTGAATACCCTGGTATAAGAGCTCTACATGCCGTTGATGCCGCTGGTGTTCATCCCTTGCTCCTTGCTATTGGAAGCGAACGATATATGCCTTTCAGGGAACCCGTGCCTGAAGAAATACTCACTCAAGCTAATCATCTGTTGGGCAAAGGACAGACAAGTCTGGCAAAGTACTTATTTATTGCAGCTGATGATGCCGGGTGCACGCTCAACATCAAAGATGTCCCTTCCTTTTTTAGTCATATTCTGGAACGGGCAAATTTTCATAGAGACCTACATTTTTATACTAAAACAACAATTGATACATTGGATTATTCAGGCGAAGGTTGGAATGCGGGATCGAAACTGGTTCTGGCTGTGCACGGTCCTGTGCTTCGAAATTTAGGAACATCTCTATCTGCATTTACAAATCTCCCTTCAGCCTTTACCAAAGCTCGCTTAATTCATAAGGGCATTGTTGCACTGCAAACAAAGTCTTTTAAATCCTATGCTGAGGCAGAACACGAGATAAAGGATTTAACTGAATATTTCCATAACCCTTTATTTGCGGAATATCCGCTAATCATATTGGTCGATGATTCGGAATTCGTTGCAAAGAATTTCTCAAACTTTTTGTGGATCAGCTTTACCCGCAGCAACCCTTCACATGATGTTTATGGTGTTCAATCCGGAATTGAAAATAAACATTGGCATTGCGATCCTCCACTGATTATTGATGCGCGTAAAAAACCACATCACGCACCTGAACTTACCGTAGATTCCGAAACAGAATCTAAGGTTACTTCCTATATGCAATCCCATTCCATTTTACGCAAATTCGTTTGATGAAGCTCCCCAATGCATTTATAAATCAAATGAAAGACTTACTAGGAACAGAATGCACTCCGTTTTTAGAATCGATGCACACATCATGCCGCCCAAGCATCCGTCTTCATCCCATTAAAAAAGGTCATGGACTGCAACTGGCTGACGAAGTGCCCTGGTGCGCAAATGCGTACTATTTAAATGAACGACCGGTGTTTACATTAAATCCCTTTTTTCATGCAGGGCATTTTTATGTACAGGAAGCTTCTTCTATGTTTATTGATTACATTCTGAGAAAAATTAAAATTCCGCAAGGCGCAGCAGTGCTGGATCTTTGCAGCGCGCCCGGTGGCAAAGCAACTTTAACTGGTGCTACCCTTTCTAAGGATTGCTTTATCCACTGTCACGAAACCGACTCTTCAAGAGCGCAGGTACTCTCCCAGAACATTGCTCGCTGGGGGCTTCCCAATTACCTCGTGACACAAGGCCATGTCCGCCAATTATTAAAAAGCGGCATCAAGTATGACCTCATACTACTGGATGCCCCTTGTAGCGGAGAAGGTATGTTTCGCAAAGAAAAAGCGGCAGTCCAGCAATGGAATGAAAATAAAGTACTGCAATGTTCGATTATCCAAAAGCAACTTATAGCAATCGCAAGTGAGTTGTGCAAGCCTAATGGTTATATAGTATACTCTACTTGCACCTACAACCAGCAGGAGAACGAACAGGTGATAGCTCCCCTGCTATCAACGGGAAACTTCTGTTCCGTTGAGATCAAAAATACATTTCCACTTTATTTGAGAAATGAAACAGGCTATACGTACAGATTTTTACCTAATCAGACAGAGGGAGAAGGCTTTACAATTTCAGTTCTTCAAAAAAATGACGCAAACGAACCTGAGGCCTACGTCAAATCCTCTCCAATTTTAAAAAAAGTTGTTTTTGATATCCACAATTGGATTCAAGAGGATGTCAACTGCACTTGTTATCAAGTACATCATACTTTCTACTGCATTCCCAAGTCATTGGAAAAATACGTTCACGAGCTTTCCTCCTGTTGTAAAATACTTCATGCAGGAATTCCATTAGGACAATCGAAAGGCGATACTTTTTACCCGAATCATGGATTAAGTCAAAATATTTTGCTTTCCGGCAGTGTACCATGTATTTCACTTGATAACAAATGTTCACTTGACTTTTTAAGATGCCTTGCCATTGATCAAAACCAAACGTTTAGCTCAACATGGTCTGTCGCTAGCTACCAAACTGCAAAACTGGGATGGATTAAAAAAACAGCCGGAGGATTAAAAAATTATTATCCAATCAATTTAAGAATTCACTCTCTCTAATATTATATTATGAACACAAAATCATTACTCCCAGCCTTTATTTTTTGTTTCTCTCTGAATGTAAATGCACAAAATCTCATCCCGGAAATTTCCAATATCCGCTACCAAATTCAAAATTTGGTTGTTACGATTGATTTCGATGTATCTGATAAAGAAAATGACCCACTCGATATTCAGTGCAAGTTATTTAGCATGGATGATCCAAACAAATTCACAGAAATTATTCCCGACCTAATCCAGGGAGATATTGGATTTCCCATAAGCCAGGGAAATGGAAAACAAATTCGAGTTTATCTTAATTCGGGAAATCCAACTAATCGCATTCAACTTGTACTTAAAACCTCAGATCGCCAATCGCTGATTATTGAGGATCTTCTGAATCAGGTAGATTCAAATAATTTAAAAGCTTATGTTCAACAACTGCAAGGAATACGCAACAAAAACAACCAGAGTTTTTATGACGATACCAGAAACTACTTATATACGACATTAAGCAGCATTGTACCTGCGCGGAAAATTGAGCTGACAGTCCCTCAATATACATGCGTCAATATTGAATCAACAAAGACGGGATTTTCAAGACCCTCCAATATTTATGCAATAGATGCTCATTACGATAGTTATAATTTCGCACCAGGAGCCGATGACAATGCCTCAGGAGTGGCAGGCGTGCTCGAAGCTTACAGAATCCTCGCCCCCTATTCAAGCAAATTTTCTTTGCGCTTTATTAATTTCGATCTGGAAGAAGCGGGTCTGGTTGGAAGTCTGCTTTATACTAACAACCAACTTTCCAAAAGGGATTCTATTCAAGGCGTCATCAATCTTGAAATGATCGGATTTTACAGTAATGAGCCAAACACGCAGACCCTTCCAACCGGATTTAACATTTTATTTCCAGATGCGTACAATGCGGTCATCGCAAATGAGCGCCGCGGTGATTTTATCACTAATGTGGGGAACACCTCCTCTGTCGCTCTCAAAAATTCCTTCCACAACAACGCATTGAAATATATACCTGATCTCAAGGTCATTTCATTAGAAGTGCCAGGAACCGGAACACTTACTCCCGACTTACGCCGTAGCGACCACGCCACCTTCTGGGACAGAGGAGTACCGGCCCTAATGATTACGGATGGGGCCAATTTCAGGAATAAAAACTACCATACCACGAAAGACTCCATAAACAATTTAAATTTTCTTTTTATGACTAATGTGGTTAAAGCATGTCTCGCAAGTCTCATAGAAAGCACATGCATTGAACATGCTTCGCATACCGAAATTCCAATTCAGCTATCCACTAATGTAGTGGATAAATCAAATGAACTCTTTTCCATTATAGAGCGCAACAAGTCCATTCTAATTAAACTAACAAACACCAGTTCCAATACAGTATTTCTGCTTTCCGACATAAATGGCAAAGTAGTTTATTCAAGCCATATTCAAAAGGGAAATGCAGATGAATATCAAATATCGATTGCAGATTTAAACCAAGGAATGTATATCGCAACGATCAGGACAGACCACGACCTTCAAAGTAAGAAGCTTATCATTCATGACTAATCACCAGGTATATTTGAGTTTTGGTTCAAATCTGGGAGATCGCAGTTCCAGTTTATATAAAGCGCATTTGCATCTGGAACACATTGGCCTGGTTGAAATATCTCACTCTTCAGTCTATGAAACTGCTCCTTGGGGAAACACCCAACAACCACCCTTTTTAAATCAGGTACGTCAATATTCTACTTCACTAAATGCATTTGAATTACTTACTTATATACAGTTGGCAGAAAAGCTATTTGACAGAAAAAGGAACTTTAAATATGAACCTCGCACCATCGATATTGATATCCTCTTTTATGATCAAATCATAGTGGAAAGCCCGGAGCTTTCAATCCCACATCCACAAATACCCTATAGAAAATTCGTATTAGTGCCTATGTATGAAATTGCAAAAAAACTGATACACCCTGTTTTAAAATTGACGATAGAAGAATTGCTCAAATCCTGTCCAGACACCGGCCGCATAATTAAACTAGATAATAATGAAATCCTATCCTAACAAATACATTTGCATAGAAGGGAATATTGGAGCCGGCAAAACTACGTTTTGTCAAATGACCGGATTGGAAAGCAATTGCAAAATAATACTTGAACAGTTTGCCGACAATCCATTTTTGGAATACTTTTACAAAGATCCATCGCGCTATGCCCTGACCGTAGAATTATTCTTTCTTACGGAACGTCAAAAACAGCTGCAGCTCGAAGCCTCCAGCCCGGATTTATTTTATGACTTCATTATATCAGATTATTCCATTATAAAGAGTTTACTTTTTGCAAGAGCAAATCTCAGCCCTGAAGAATACAAGCTGTTTTATAAAATTTACAATGCGCTAACCCATAATTTGCTTCAGCCGGATTTAATCTTATATCTGCACAGGGAAGCCGCTCATGTTCAGAAAAATATTGATAAAAGAGGAAGACTTTTCGAATCTGAAATAAGCAATGAGTATTTGAATAAAATCCAGGAGAGTTACTTTTATTTTTTCAAAAATCAATCAATCATCCCAATCGTAGTGGTTGATTTAAATGACCAGGATTTTGTGACCAATCCATCCATTTTTGAAGAACTGCAAAAAATAATAAAGACCAGGTATGCTGCTGGTTTACATCACATAAAGATTCTTAAATAAAACATATGAAAAATTTTATTTCCAACATTTTTTCTTCCTGCCTTGGAAGTCTATTAGCACTGGTAGCATTGATCCTGATTGGTAGTGCCATTGGTGCCGTTTTTGTAAAAGAAAGCACTGAGGGAGCATCTGTGCTTGAAGATTCCATTTTAAAACTGGATTTGTCCGGCCCCATTCCCGAACAGTCAAACAATGTGCCTATGGATTTTGCCTCATTTAAAAATGAAACCACAATAGGCCTAAGAGACCTTGTGAAAACGATTGACAAGGCTTCTAAAGATCCTAAAATAAAAGGCATTTACATACCTGATCAGAATATGCAAAGTGGCTATGCAACACTAAATGAGATTAGAAATGCCCTCCTGAGATTTAAAGATCAAGGTAAGTTTATAATCGCCTATGCATATTCATTAAACCATAAGAATTATTACATACAATCTACTGCAGATCAAATCATTTTTCATCCTCTTGGATTCATCGACTTACGCGGATTTAGTCTTTCGGTTCCGCATTTCAAGGAACTAACAGATAAACTTGGGATAGATTTTAACATTTATTATGCCGGAGAATTTAAAAGCGCCACTGAGCCTTTCAGAATGAATAAAATGAGTGATAATAACAGATTGCAGCTGAGAGAATATCTTAATGATATCCTGTCAGAGTATATAAAAGAAATTGCAGCAAGTCGCAAAATAGAGCCTGAAGAATTAAAACTAAATTTTGATCAATTCCTATCCTATACACCCGACTTAGCAAAGCAACATTCTATAATAGATGAAATTGGATCAGAAACGGATGCATTAAATATCATCAGAAAGCAGTTAAAGCTTGAGGAAAATAGTAAAATCAACCAGGTAAGCTTGCTTGATTATTATCTCCATTCAAAAGACAAGGATGAAGATTATTCCAGTTCAAACAGAGTTGCTCTGCTTTATGCTGAAGGAAACATTATTGAAGAACCAGGCCAGGAAGGCACTATAGGCCGTCGTTATCTAAAGACTTTGAGGGATATTAGAAATACAAAAAGCATAAAAGCCCTTGTATTACGCGTAAACTCACCCGGCGGATCCGCACTTTTAAGCGATGAAATCTTAAACGAAATTAAATCAATTAAAGCAGCCGGAAAACCAGTTGTAGTAAGTATGGGCGAATATGCTGCATCAGGAGGTTATTACATATCATGTCATGCCGACAGCATTTTTTGCAATCCTTATACCCTCACAGGATCCATCGGAGTATTTGCGCTTATTCCAAACTTCAATAAATTATCAGGGGACAAAATTGGAATTGATTTCGATACTGTAGGCACGGGAGCCTATTCCAATAAGTTTAGCATGGCATTACCATGGGGTGATGCGGAAAAGAAAATCATGGAAGAAAACATTAGCACGGTATATGGCAGATTTGTTTCAATCGTAGCGGAAGGCAGAAATATTCCATTAGACAGTGTGAAGCAAATTGCAAGAGGCCGAATCTACAGCGGCCACAGAGCTATTGAAATAAATCTAGCAAATAATACTGCAAGTATTCAGGATGCCATCCAATGTGCTGCGAGGTTAGCAAGCCTTGAAAAATATCGCGTAAGTGAATTTCCCAGCCAAAAGGATCCCATTCAAAAATTTATCGATGCTCTTAAGGGTGAAAAAGAAATCGAGTCAAGCCTGATATACTCTTCAATAAATAAGAACTTTCAAAACCTGGCACCTGTAGTCAATGAATTTGAATATTGGAAAAGTGCCAGAGGTGCTCAAATGAGGCTGCCAATAACTCTGCAATAAAATTAAAAGGTCTCCATTCATTGAATGGAGACCTTTTAATAAATATGATTTAATGGATGAAATTATTCCATAATGATCATACGCTTTGTTGCAGTGTGTTCGCCTGCATCCAGTTGGAAGTAGTACATTCCTGCACCACCTAATTCAGATCTGTCTAACTTAACAGAGTTCATTCCTTTATTTGCCTCAAACTGCTTAAGGTAAATAATTTTTCCTGTCATATCATAAACTGATAATTGAACAGGCTGTGATTCGCCTAGTCTGAAACCAATTACAGTTTCCTTATCAAAAGGATTCGGTGCATTTTGGAACAACTCGAACACATTTGAATCGACAAGGTTGTTTCCTGAACGAACGCTCAACGAGACATTTTTAACATTCAAAGAAGCATCATAAGCCTCTGTAGCTGTAATGTCGTTTGACAAAGCAACAGATTGACTCACTTTCTGATTTGCCAGTACACGGAAGTTCAGAACAAACAGAACCTCATCTCCTGTAAAAGTCATCGCTTTGCTATCATTCCAACTCATTGCAAGCTTTCCATGATCAATAGCTTTCATACCGAAGTTAGATTCATCCACTTTCAGTGCACCTGACTGCACAGTTTCAAATGCAAGCACCTGGCTATCAAAATTAAGCGTTAACTGAAATCCGGTAATCTGGTTAAAGTCACTTGCTTTGAAAGCCATCTGATACACCTGACCTGCAATCAATTCATTTTCATCAATTGTCAATTTTAAAGCGTTTGCGTTACGGGTAACGGAACCGTTTTCCAAATTACTCGCCGCTGCAGAGTTATTTACATCTCCAAGCTTCACCGCAATAAAATCAACTTTACTTGATGGGGTTGATGTCGTAAAGTTTTTCTCCGTTGGATAATCCCAAGGCTGTCTAGGATTTGAAAATGAATAATCTGAAGGAATCATAACCCAGGAGCTCACCTTAGGAAACTCTGAGTAAACACCCAAGATTAATTTTCTTATTTCTGAAATGTCGGACGCCGTGATGCTGTAGGATTTATTCACATCCGCAGCAATCATTTTGTAAGGACTTGTCAATTCCTCAACACCCAAAATATGGCGCTGAATCTTAACAATATCCGCCGTAGTCACACCATTTGCAGCTTCATCCAAACGCTTGGATTTAACCATGTAATTCGAATTAAGCGAAAGATCTCCAAAAAGATAGGAACCACCATTATTGGTTACAGTCTGACGAACCAATGAACTTTGATTGTACAATTCAACTGAAGCTTTCGCAGTCAAATCACCATTTTCAGTCTTAACCAATCCATTTACATTTCCACTGTTAAGCGTTGGAGGATTAGGACATATGTTCTGATTATCCTGCACAATTACAGTAGTTGTGCAATAATCTTTGTTGCCTTCCTCATCTTCAACCCACATCTGGACTTCAATAGAAAGTTCGTCAGATTTTTGATGTTTCACAAAGTCCTCACAGCATACACGGATACTTTTCTTACTGGTGTCTCCATCAAAATAGAACTTCAGTCTGTTCTTAGGAGTACAGTTATCCGAGCTATTGATGTCGAGGTCTTTTGCCCAAATATCCACACATCCGGAAGAAGGCATTGGAACTGTAATAAGCCCGGTCAAACAATATGGAGTTGGTGCTTTACAATCTTTGATTTCAAATAAGGTACAGCACTGTCCGATATTACCGCAACCATCCTCCACATACCAGCAAATTTTATGTACACCTATTGGGTATGTACCACTGGCATCAAAAGGATTTTTAGGATCATCTGCAAATGGGTTATTAGAAACAGAAGGTTTCACACCCTGAGCAAACTCCTTCTTTGTCAGTTTACCTACATTAAAATCAAATGTACCATTATTGAATGCATCAATTTTATATTCCGTAAGCAACCAATCACTTGGAGTACAGGAATCAGAAGCAGTTACCGTTAAACGGATATGACCCGTACAACTGTTTAATGTCGTATTGAAAACTGCAGGCTCGCATGCACCTACGTTGCACTGAACTACAGGCTTCACCTGATCTCTGACCTTAATGATTTGAGTGAATTCCCAACGGCCTCTTTTAGCATCAAGATTAGGATCATATTGACACCAGTCAATGACCACCCATTTGCGGAGAATTTTGAAACATGCATCTGGCTCAATGGTAAAGACTTCATCAAAGTTTTCAATTGCAATCAGATTGCAATGATTTCTTGCACCGTTTACAATTTCTGGGCGACCTAATTTTGGATTATCAGGACTGATATCCGCACCACAACCATCTATAAGAGTTCCTTTGCCCTGGCAATCTGGCCATATAATGTCGTCTGTATCATCACACGCAGCTTTTGGATCGCTATTTATATAGAACGGATCACAATTCACAACCCAAATAGTTTGAGTTGCCGTAACAAGCACTCCATTAGGACCATTGACACTGACATCGCGCAATATTCTACCCTGACCGCAAACGCGCAAGTCACGCACCGTGATTTGAGGGTCAAATTTGCAAGATGACAAAACATATCCGTCAAATCCCCATACCAACTCATAGGTACGTTCCGGATGAGCAGGATCATACAGACTATTGAAATAATCACAAGCTTTATTGCTTGCAGGTATTACCTGAGGTGGCAAACCACCTTGATATCCAGGATATCCCGTAATAGGATTTTTCTCGCAGAAATAACGGCAGACTGCATCTGTAGTTTTTACTTTTCCTCTCCAGGCCAAATCATTCACCACCTTGCCGAAAGTAGTGTTGTTTGGATCGGACAAAGCAGTCACATCAAACCAGAAATTACAACTCACTACGATATCCGGAGGAGCCACGACAGTAGGGATACTCTTATCCTGAACTTCCACTTCAACCATACAATCACTGTAATGACCAAAAAGATCACCACCCTGATTCATTCTGTTTGGATGAACCGGACCAGCTCCAGTCCCTCTGTCGAATACACGGAAAACAACCATTACCGTTTTACCTGCATCGCTGCAGCAAAACTTTACATAATCATCAAAGTAAATCTGATTTCCTTTTTCCGTATTGTCATCATCTCCGTTTACTCCATTGCATAGAGCAACATTGTCTTTGGTGCTACCATTATTGGTTCCCAATAACTCTTCCATGCGGATAACTTTGAAAAACAAGTGAGGTGAACAATTGTCAAATGACCCGTCATCAAATGTTTCTGCATAAACTTTTGCTGTGTTTTCTCCCGGACTTTGAGTACCCGTAATAGTGACTACGGTTTTCTGATCGCACACAGCGTTAGGAGGAGTATTATCTTGAACATCGAGAACAACTTTTCTTTCGGTAATGTTACCGCAGCAGTCCTCTGCAACAATATAAGCGTTTTGGATACCAAGAGGAAGATTTACCACGACATAACCTTGAACATCATTACCCAATACCGTTCCGTTTTCAACGCGGATTGTGTAATGTAATTCATTTGAACAATTATCAACAATCCATGCAGGAGCTACGTCCCAACGACCTTCACATCTCCATGGATCTGTATTGATAACAAGGTTATCCGGGTAAAGGACCTGAGGTGGTGTTTGGTCCATGACCTTAATAATCTGATTTGAATCGCGTACTTCTCCTGTACACCAATCCAGGAGCGTCCAAACGCGAAGAAGTTTATAACAACCTACAGGGCCTGCATCGCATCCTGATTTTGCAATATCAATGCGAATATCGCGGAATGTGGCAGCGATGTTCGAACAACCTGCATTGGCAGGTTCTCCGGTTCCTTCCCACATCACGATCTCATTATCACCCCAGCACCCAGCGTTAGCTGGATAATAAACAGATTTAGGACTTGGATGACCAGCATAAGGTCCTGAATCAATAGAATTCCATCCTAAAGTTCTGGGCAAACGACCCGGTCTAGTTGTATCCCAAAGATATGCATCCACGCAGTCTGGAGCGCCCAAAATGTGCGAGGAGACATTTTTCTTAGGATCAAATTTCGCATCACATGCCAATGCATGTGTGTGTCGTGGCAAGGTCAAACCATCAAAATGCAAAGGATATGTAATGTTATCCAGGTTACCTAAGTTTACGGTAATTGTTTGGATACAAGTATCACGATTACCCGAATTATCAACGGCAATAAAATAACGGGTGATTATTTTATCATACCCGAGCGCACAAGCTCCTTTAGAAACTATATCCTTATATGTAAGGCTATAGCTACCACAGGCCTCTTTTACTGAAGGCTCACCCGTATAAATAGGGGCGCTGTCTTCATAACATTCAATCGTAATATCTCTCGGGCATTTCATAATTGGAGGCAATTTGTCTTCGACACAAACCTTTCCCCAACATGAATTTCCTGAAGACTTCTCGAGGATTGTGATTTTTAAACAACGGCCGATTTGAGCCTCACCCACCTGTACAAAAGGTGCAATTGGATCAATGTCGACGAGTTTGTTTGTTTCCCAATCCCTTGCAATAACCTCATACCAGATGTTTGGTCCAAACTGTTCCAACAAGTGCTGCGGTAAAATCGTAGCCCTACAGTTTTCATCTAAACTGACCTGTATTTGGTCATGGCACACCAGCTGTCCAACCGGAGCAGCCTCCCTTGGTCCATTTGCAGCAGTTAGTTGAAATGCGGCAAAAAGAACCAGAAATAGAATCGGACCATTCTTTTGGAATAGTCTTCTCGAATTAAGTAAGCATAGTCTAATCATACACTAGAGATTTGTTATTGTACTCTTTAATTAATTTTTGCTTCGCCAATGAATCAACGACAATAGTCATTGTACCCAAAAGTCTGATTTCAGGCTGCGAGCTTTGAGAGATGAGTTATTAAAGGGTGCGTCGAAGTTTCAGATTACAGGTGATTTCAATGCAAATGCACCTTGTACGAATTCTCATGCGACAGAACAATAATCTACCATTCGCAAGCGCGGTACAAACAATCTCTAATATTTTTTTAATTGGAATATTTAATCGAATTGGGCGTGAGAAGCATAAATATTTTCACCCCTGAAAGAAATGTAATATGAAAACGCAAGATATGTTATAAAAAATAAATACATACCCTACCCTGTTATAGGTAGTTTTTAGGAAAGTCGGGCGACTTTCACTTTATTCATCAAAGGAAACCCAAAATCATGCCAAAAAAAAAAGGGGAGTTATTCACTCCCCTTTTACTATTCAAAAGATAGATAAATTATTCAATAACCACCATCCTCTTGGTTGCTGTATGGTCAGCGGCATCCAACTGATAGTACAGTACGCCACTTGCATTCAGTTCAGACTTCTGCACCT
>CAYTNG010000018.1:0-55057 GCA_964439105.1 uncultured Saprospiraceae bacterium | reverse complement strand
TGCTTTGGGAGCAGGGGGTCCCAGGTTCGAATCCTGGTGCCCCGACAAAAAAAAGAGTCTTAGAAATGAGACTCTTCTTTTTTTTTAACAACACAAGAAGTCCAGTTAGCGTATGCCTGTGCGCCAGGGTCCCAGGATCTCCCGCCTGGGCGGGACAGGAAATCCTGGTGCCCCGGCGGACAATCAAAGAGTTATGATAGAAATTTCATAGCTCTTTTTTTATGTGCATATATCAAAGAACTAAAAATTGATAATATGCTTGATAATTACAAATTGAAGTAGTCATGATTTAATCTGACAGTTTGATTTATTCATGACTATTTTAATTTTTATATTTAATCGTATTTATTTTGAATGCTTTTGTTTCCATTCATCTGCTTATTGTATGTTCTGCTTCCTTTAATTGGTTATTGGCAATTCAGGAAAGAGCGTTCCGCAACACCAGACGCGCAACAAATCCCATTGAATAAAAAACGGATTCTAAAGGCGAACTCTTCAGAGCCCTCTCTCCAACTCATCAAGTGGGGATTGATGGCCGCAGTTGCAGCTGTTGTTGGCATCGTTCCTTTGTTGGGGCTTCCAGGTGCATTGCTTGTCAGTATATATGAATTTCTCGGACTTGTTCCGTCTTCAAAATTGAGTGGAGATAAAATGTGGCCCATTGCTATTATTTTTACCATATGCTTCCCATTGGGATGGCCTTTGGCAATTGCTATGCGAAATGCACTACCAAATTATACAAAGCGGACTATGCCTAAATTTGTGCGGTATTTTCTCCTCCTGTGGTTCATAATTGCCTTAATATTCTTGAAGTATTTGCTATGAAACCAATTAAGCGAAATTCAGAAGTAATTTAATCTTTACCGAAGGTGCAGATTTACTAATGTCATATTATAATTGAGTCCTGGTATTACACACATTTAAGTAGACTAGGAAATAGATCTTCTGCATTTAAACGACCCTATCACTAAAGTCAAATTGATTTTTTAAAAAAAAATTAAGTCGCCCTGTTTTTACTTTAGGGCGACTTAACTGCTCATTTTGATTTCAATTTATTCTATTGCTTTATCCATTTCTTGCTTGCCGTTATTCTGCCGTCTGAAATCAACTGAATTACATACATGCCGGCACGCAAAGATTCTTGTTCAATCAATGGGTAGCTGCCGTTGTCTTTGATGTCTTGAATCCATAAGGTTTTGCCAACCAGATCGAGGATTCTGATTTTCGAATTTTTTGATAGTGGTTTTTCCAGTTTTATATGAAAACTGCCATTATTTGGATTCGGTACAATTTGGAAGGATTCAGAAGGAGATTCTTCTTTAGTTCCTGTGGTAAAACTGATCAGGCAAAATGAATCGATTTCACATTCGCTTAATACCCGGTTGTATAATCTCACTACATCAATTTCACCATTAAACCACATGGGTTGCGCACCCGGTTGATAGCCTATTGTAAATGGGTCAACTGCTGCGGGATTTGGAATGGGATTATTTGTAGATCCGGCCTGACTGCTTACCAAAATACCATCTACGTAAATAGACCATATATTGTTAGCTGCGGTTCCTACCAGGCAATGCCACTTTCCATCATTGATTGCTGGAGGATTAGAGCCTATTCCGGATGTATGATAAGTATTCGTTCCATCTCTTCCTCCAAATTGAGCGTAACCTATATTTTGATTTTGATTGTCTCCAACACCCAATGTGTAGCCATGGTCATTTGCAAAATTATATTGACCGGCAACCCACATGCCTCTTTGATTTTCTGTAGTTTTTATGAAGGCGCACAGGCTTACTTTATCCGTAATACCCCTTGTATTGTTACCACAATTCACGGCTGTCGAGTTACCGTCAAAATGTCCTGCAAGTAGCGCAGCGTTTGTTGGGCTAAGATTCACTCCGGTACCACTTATATTATACGTACTTAAATCGACTACAATTTGATTTCCTGCATTCGTTAAATTGTCTAAAGGGAAATAAGCTGTTAAATTCTTACTATGATCTACACTGTCGCAGGGTACGGTAATGTCCTTGATACAAATGTTGTCTATTCTGCCGAAGGGTGTTTCTGCTATTTGATTGCTATAAGCGCGAATGATCAGATGGTCAAAACTCATGGATAAGGGAACCGTCCAAACAGGCAAACTATAAGATCCCCATGTGGTGCTTGGAATGGTAGGAGTAATTCCTATACTCACCCACGAAGTATTTGTATTGGGGTCAATGCAGCCATTTGCGGCTATGAACTCAAATTGAATATTGCTGAACGTAGTTAAATTTACAAATTTTGCTAGGAAGTCGAAGGAATAGCTGTGACCATTTTGAAATGCAAAGGGCTGACAAATGGATTCACTTGCATCTGATTTTCCCCACATTTGAATACTTACTTCATCACACCAGGAATCGCCAAATGCAACCTGTGGTGTTCCACTTGCAACACTCCAGTTTGCGGAAGCACCCGATACGCCTATGTCTCCCGGGATGGCACCCTCGTAGAAGCCAGGATTTAGGACAAGATTTTCTTCGCAACTGCAATCCTGTTTGAAAAAGTATAATGTACATGGACATTCATGCATTCCGCAATGACCTATAATTGTAAGTGTATAGAGTCCGGGATAGCTAAATGTTGAATTCGTTATGGGAATTGTAAAGGCAGGTGATGTGGCTACTCCATTTGCTGAGAGGGTAGTAAATCCACTTGGCCCCGTCAATTTCCAGTCAACTGATGCAGCAGGGCAATTTATTCCTGTGCATTGAAATGAACTTAGAAAGGCAATTGGAAAATTAGGCTCAGGAACAATTAAGGTATCCCCGCAATTTTTTGGTAATAGGGGTCCTCTTCCTATACTATATGAAAATTCAAATGGCCCGCAAATACATGAATCCTTCCCCAAACAGGCATTGAAGCTAATGTCATCAATGGCAAAATTGTTGCCTTCATAGGAAGTGGAAGCAGTTCTGAATTCCAGGAAATAGGGATTTGACACAGATGATGGTGTCAGATAATTGCCATTTATAAACAGCCATTGGTCTGGGGACTCCGGAATAGTACTATTTGCTATTAAAATGGGAGAGCCGGTAAAAGGGACCAGGTACACTTCAACTTTGGGATCGTCTCTGTCCAGAATGGGCTCATTTAAATTATTGACATAAGCGCAAAATGAATATTGGGTATTTGGTGCAAGATTTAAAGGATGTCTCCAGGCTGCCAATCCGGGTGTTTGACTTCCATCTGCAACAAACATTTTGCCGGTGATAGAATTTGAAGTATGATCCGTACAATCCCAATTGATGCACATCCCGGAAACGGGAATTTTGGATTCCACATTATACAAACCCGGATTGCATGTAGAATTAAGTATACCGTAATCTGATGTAAAACCTGAAATGCCTGCGGAAAAATCTGGGTTTGAAATCATGTTGGGTCCCTGTACGGAACCTTGTGGACAACATCCACAGTTAATGGTGATTGTGAAACTACATGAAGAGGTGTTGCCACAATCATCTGTTGCTATGTACGTCACAGTTGAAACCCCCTGGTTAAAGACGACGCCACTCGCGTCCTTGATGCCTGATGTCTGTGTGGCACCTGTTATTTGATAGTTTATAAAGGGTGTGCTGCAATTGTCTGAGGCGCGAAGCCATTTTATGCTATCCACGCGCAATGTACAATCCGGGGGGTAAGTGGATAGGGTTTTATCAGAAGGGCATACGATGGATGGTGGTATGGTTTCCAGACTTTGGACATTCGCAATACACGAATTTGTATTTCCACAAATATCCTCAACCGTTAAGGTAACCTGTGAAATTCCACAACCTGAAATTGTAGATGGACTTGCAGTCATAGACCTTATACCACAATTGTCGGTTGAGCCTCCATCTATCAAATTTGGTGAAATGGAGGCTTTGCAGCTGTCATTTAAGACGACACCGATATTCGTACAAATGGCTACAGGCAGGACCATGTCATTTGCAATTACGGGCAGGCAGATGCTTTCTTTGCAGGCACCCCGGATAGCTGTTAAACAAACATTAAACACGCCGCAATCAGTGAATGTGTGTACAGGATTTGATAAATTGGAAGTATTGTTGCTGCCACTTCCGGGATCATCAAAGTTCCAGCTGTAGCTTAAGGGAGAGGGGCCTGTTGAATTGTTTATAAAATTTACTGACAAGCCGCAGTTGGCATTGTTTTGAAAACTGAAAATTGCATTTATTGGTGACCCTAATTCAATGTCATCCAATCCAAAATCACGCTTGGCCCCGCCGGTTAATTGCCTGAGCGCAATGGAATTTCCCCCCGGTGCAGTTGCAGTCCAATTGAAGCTGTATTGGGTCCATCCGGGTACCGTCTGTTGAATATTAAACGTAGCTCCCGGAACAAGATTCCCATTGATAGCAAGTCCAAGACTGAAAGCTTCATTATACACGCTGGCAACCCAAAACGAAAAACAATAATTTGTACCTGGAGTAATTTGAGTTGATTTTACCCATACATCCACCGGACTGGAGGGATTTCCATCAATGATTAAAAAATTACCTCCACCCGTGTGATCAGCTAAATTAGGCCAGCCGGCACATTTTGATTGAAAGTTTTGACCAATGCAGTATGATCCTGCAGAGCAGCTGCAATTTTGAGGTAAGCCGGAAGTGAATTCGGTATTGCCCGATTCAAATGAACCATTTGTCAAAATGTTGCAACATTGGCCTTGTGCGGATAGCCTATGCGAGGCTGATAAGGCGAAATAAAGAAGGAGTAACCAATTTAATAATTTAAGAGAAGCGATTGAGGATTTGCTTAAATTCCAGTGGTAAACCATTTTCATAAGATATGAATTTTAAATGAACAATTACTTTGTATCGTACTAATTATGTTTACGGATAAGTGAAACGTAACTTTTAAATTGAATTATTAATAAACATGTATGCACTTTTCATAATTCCTTTTGAAAATTGCTGCCCACAATAGTGTTTTACTCGTTTGTCATTCTACATGAAACCGCATGCGCTTTGTGGATGAGTCATTTGGATTTAGGGCATAATTAAGATTACAAGAGCTCATTTAGATTCTATGTAAGCACTCCGGATTCGAAAAATGAATTGTTCAAATCGAATGTTGAAGATGAAATTCTTTGAAATGAACTTAGGCTTATAGTGCTCTTTTTAAAAAAAATCAGAGGTTTGGCTTAAAATATTTCGGCTGTATGGTTACATTTCCAAATTTTAGAACATATGAATATAGTCCTACTGAGAATGCATGGCCGGTTTCCTGGATGTCAGCAAACTATGGCGCCAGCGGCTATAGGGGATTTATAATTATTTTAATTTAATGAGCTACTTTATGCCTAGCTTGCAAAATTGTGGTTCGCGCAGCTTGTATTTAGAGGAAGGAACTATTGCTGGACCACTGTGATTCCGCGAGAGCTTGAAATAGAGCGGCATGTTTTATTATATGTTAAGCAGCTTATTTTGCCATAAGGCATCCGAACTGTTAGTTATATTTCGAGTTGTAATATTTTATATTGTACTTTTGAAAATGGAGTTATGAAGAAAAATTTATGCCCATGAGAATGATATCAACAATGAATAATTTATATTTTTTGTTTTCCGGTTCTGCTAAATTGAATCTGTGTATTTACGTGTTCTCATTTTTTTTATTGGGGAATGCATCTGCTCAGCTACCGGTAAGTGATCTTGTTTTGGATTCTGTTGAGTTTCGCAATGTAGTGGATTCTGCACAGTCTTTATTGAAAATGGGTAGGTATTCCGATTGTAGCAAATTGGTCGGGCCTGTCTATATGTATTGCAGTCAAAATCCTGAAAAATATACCTGCTGTTATAGCAAGTCAGCCTTGCTGTTTGCACGTGCAAGTTTCAATCTCAAAGAGTATTTTTTAACACAAGAAGTACTAAATGAATGGGTCCTAAACAGCTCCACGGGTTTAAGAAGCGTCGATTTAATCAACGTACATATCATTCTGATGTATTGTTATGACTTTTTGGGAAATAAATTAATGGCAAAGGAGGAGATGGAGAAAGCCTTGTCTTTGTCTAAAAATGAAAGATTTTTGGATCTCAGTTTGTATCAAAAGGACGATTTAAAGGATTGTATTCATAATTTATTAAAATTTGGTAGAGATATAAGAGACGTTTATGGCAGGTATGAAGATGCATTATCTGTTTACGAAAAGGCTATATTTCTTCAGATGAAATCAGCTGCGGCGAGTCCCGAGAGATATACGTATTTGCTTACCGATGTAGGTTACACTTATTTTTTGTTGAGAAAGTATGAAAAAGCTATTGACTATTATAAGCAAGGATTGGATTATGTTCAATCGCTGGATACAAGTTATTTAAATGTGGAAGCTTACGTTTGTTCTTTACTAGGTCAGTATCACTTGCGTGTAAGAGAATTTAATCAAGCTTTCACTTTCTTTGAACGTGGAATTCAGATTTTGAAAGATTTGGGAAAATCCGAAAGCTTAAATTTTGCATTTCATTGTAAGAATATGGGATTTTATTACGATTCTATTGGAAATGCAGAAAAGGCTCTCGGGTATTATGATGAGGCACTGAAACTCATTCAAAAGTACGAGGGTGTTCATTCAACCAGTGCGGCCTCTTACTGTCTTTACATTGGAAGAAGTCATTTGAAATTGCAGGATTTTCAGAAGGCAGCTTATTTCTTTAATGAGGACATCAGGATATTGGAAGGCAAGTATGGCCCCAATTATTATAAATTGTTCTATTCTTTGGAAGGGGCAGGAGAGGCTTATTACAATTGGTTTCTAAAAACAGGTGAGGACAATCTCAAAAAGATCAGTCTTGATTATTTTGACAAGGGATTTCGGATTATTAGGAATTTTGTAATGGAGTCACAGGATGTCCAATTGAAAAAGCTTGTGTTGTCTAAGGCATATGGTTTTTGTTCAAAGTATTTGAATGCACTGAATTCCGGTTCTTTTAAATACCAAACTTTATACGAGCCTGTTTCGGAATGTTGGGATGTTGTCGAATTTATGCATAATTCACTGATGCTGGTTAATTTGTTGGATGCAAATGCACGTTCCATCAACTCTGTTCCGGATAGCCTTATTTTGTTGCAGGAAAAATTGCAATTGCGGATAAATGAACTCGAATTTTACGCTCACGAATCCCAGTATAACAGGAAATCCAAGAACATAGATACTTCGATCTTAGGAAAGAAGGCTTATATCAGTTTTTTAAAGGATAGTCTGGAGGCCTTTCGTGCTGTCAATTCGATAAAGTACCCTGAAACTCAACAGAACAGTATATTGGCAAATGCGTCGACACTTGGGGAAGTTCAAAAAACTTTAAATCCACGGCAGACAGTGCTGGAATATTTGTGCAGCGATTCAATGATCTTTCTTTTTATGATTCAAAAGGATCATGTTGAGTTTAGGACCCTCTCGTCTTCATCTTCGCTCAGGGATTTGACAAGTCAGTATGTGGAAGGATTGTGTGGCTATCAGCTTAAACCGGTAGGTGGAAGTGCCGGGTTTGAAAAGGGTCTAAAAGCCTATATCCATTCGGGGAATGCGCTTTATAACATACTCATCGCTCCAGTTGAAGACAAATTGACTGAAGAGTTGATCATCATTCCTGATGCGATGTTGAGCAAAATAAGTTTTGAAGCATTGCTTAGGGAAATTCCAAAAAATTCTTTAAACTTTAAGGAATTCGCCTACCTGATCAAGAAGTTCAGTGTTTCGTATCAGTTTTCAGCTACGACACTGACCGAATTTGATAAGCCAAAAGTACAGGACAGATCAATAAAGGGTTTGTTGGCATTTGCTCCTTTTTATAACAAAAATCAAATTGCACTGCAAAAACAAATTCAAAGTCCGGATGCTCTGCGTTATGGTTTATCTGAATTGCCGTATTCAGGAGAGGAAATTCGAAAAATTGAAAATGTATATCCTGCCCATTCGAGAATTTTTTTCGGTAATGAAGCGAACAAACTAAATTTTTTAAAACTTGCTCCAGAGTATATGGTGATCCATTTGGCAACGCATGGCAGAGCAAATTATGAGGAAGGTAATTTATCCTTTCTTGCATTTAGAGGGACTGGTGATTCTGGTGGTTTTGATATTCTTACCGGTTTGGATTTTCAAACATTGCGTTTAAATGCCGAGTTGGTAGTTTTGTCAGCCTGCGAAACAGGAGATGGTGAAACCAACCCGGGTAATGGGGTAGTCAGTTTGGCAAGTACAGTCGCTTCGAGTGGGGTGCATAGCATTCTATCTACATTGTGGAAGGTAAATGACAAAGCAACTATGCATATAATGGAACATTTTTACAAGGGACTTAAAAAAGGAATGACAAAAAACAAGGCTCTTCAAGTATCAAAATTGGAGTATATAAATAATATAGAGGCTTATGCCAAACATCCTTTTTATTGGGCTGGCTTCATGTTATACGGAAATACAAGGCCTTTGAGCAACTGAGTTCGTAGCTTACCGCGATTTAACAATATTCTTTCTCTGCTTTTTTTAGCTTAATTTTGGCTAACGAGGCAGCAATTGCTTGTCTGGACAGATCTCATTTTTATGAACAGTACGTTTTTTCAGAGAATTGCAGAACTTGTTTTTTGCCTGGCAGTTTCCAGTGTGCAGCTAAATGGGCAGTGCAACCCAGCCCTTGCGCAAACCTGCAGTTCTGTACCTCTTCTTTGCTCCTTGGATGAGTTAAACGGCCTAAGCTGTTCAAATGCGGGCACACTACCGAGCAGTTGTTCACCCATCTGTTCACAGGGTGGGGCAGCGGAGAATACAGCCTGGTGGGGATTTACAGGGAATGGCAACAATGTTAGCATTACCCTGAATGCAGGCTCCTGTGCGAATAGTCAGGGGCTGGAATTTGGGGTGTTGTTGAATTGCAAATGTGCAAGTTCGGTTGCATGTAAATCCAATCCTTGTGTACCTCCGGGAGGCTCTGCCACCTTGACTTTTAATACGCAACAATGTGCGAAATACTACTTGTGGGTGGATGGTTGCAATGCAGATATCTGCGACTTTACAATCCAGACTGCAGGAGGAGCGCTTCCACCCTTAACGCCCTTAGGATTTATCAACAATGATCCGGGTAGGGTCTTTGAAATCTGTAAGGGATACTGCAGCTATCATTTTTTTGTACAAAACCAAAATGACGGCTGTTACATAAATTATAGATGGACAATAGACGGAGTGCCCACCGGCGATATTGAGCGGAATTTGTACCTCGATCTTCCCAAAGAAGGGGATTTTCAGCTTTGTGTGACTCAGCAGCTTATGAACCCGGGCGACGTAACCATGGTATGCAATGAGCAGGGGCCGCAGTGCGCTACCATTAAAGTCCGGTCTCTTGCCGACCGATTTGGAGCACCGCGAACCCTATGCTGGGAAACGGCAAATCCAAAGCCTTTCAAATGGTTTAATCAATTTGTTACAACTTCAGGAGAATACAGGGCGCATGTTTCGGATAACCATTGCTGTGAGTTTGATTCCATTGTCCAATTTACGGTACTCGATGAGCCTACGCCGAAATCGGTTTATTACATTACCTGCGATAATAAGCCCTATATAGACCTGCTTGGCAAAAAGCACCAACCCTGCCTAAGCCACGAACAGATCCTGCTTCAAAAGACTTCGGTGCCTTATAAATGCGATAGCTCCATCTATCTTACGGCATTGCAGGTGGATTTTGCACCATCATGGGCGGTAAATTGCATCGGCGGCAAGGTGGAATTGGTTCCCAATGTCAAAGTCCTGAAACCCTGTGAGGCGGGAGAGACCTACGAATTTGACTACAATTGGTATCTTAAAAAGGATACGACAAAACTCATCAGCAAGGACGAACGTTTGTTAGTAAATGCAAGTTCAGAAGATTATGTACTTAAGGTGAATGTCATCACGACAATCGAATCAGAAATTGCAATGTGCACCAGGACCTTTTATGAATCCTTTGATGAGGGGAATGTCACACCCTCTTGCTTTGCTCTTGTAGGAGAACCCGTGTATTGCTTTGATCAGACGGGTTTTTACGCGATAGATTCACTTGTCAACCAAAAGGTCAATTTTTATAATTGGACCGTAGATCGGGGGCAAATTGTATCAAATGCAGACAGTTCGTCCGTACAGATAAACTGGATGCTGAGCCCTGGAGATACCGGAAGAGTGTGTGCTTCTTATACTGTAGACTGTGGCACCAGCTGCGTAAAATGTAAGTCCGTGGTACTCGATCATAGGATAGCAGGCCCGGATTTTAGCCAGCGAGGTCTTTCTGCCAATTTAGATGCATTGGCCCACGCAAATGGAATGTGGAGGCTCATCAGCGGACCTCACCCGGTGAAAATTTACGAACCTTCAAATCCTAAAACAAGAATATCCGCATACAATTATGGAATGTATTGTTTTGAGTGGTCCATTTCAGCTAACAACTGTACAGTCAGGGATACTCTGTGTGTAGAGTTGTATAGTGGCAAAAGAGCAAGTCCTGAATATCCCGATCGTCTTTTTGATTTTCGGGGAGGCAGATCCGGAAAGAGAGAGAAACCAACTTTGAATATTTTTACGCCCAATCTGTTAAGAGCCAATGGAAGCAGTTATTTGTCAGTAAACGGATGCAATGGATCCCGGCTTCGTTATTCGTGGGTAAATATGATGGGTCGAAAAATATCAGACCATCAGCTCATTTTGGATTCAGGTACAACACATGTTGAAATCAATATACCTAAGGAACCTGGTGTATATTTTATACAGGTTCAATGCAGTGATCTCATTCAGATAGCCAGGGTTTGTGTCCTGGAGTAATGTTAAGGTCTTTTTTTCAAAAGGCTACGGATACAAGACATCCTTACAGGTTTTTTTAAGATTATGATTGTTAGGGCTAATACTATGTAAATGCCATTTTATTTAATTATCCCCTTCGGATTATGCGATAAAGGATGTTGTCAAAACAGATCCGCATTCGTAAATAAAAATTTTCTGAAACAGGAATTTTCATTTTACATTTGAAATCATTATTTTAAAGATTTAAGTTAAATAGAGCAATGTATAGTCGAATGTATCTGTGCTGTTCTTTCCTGTTTTATTTTCAGATGGCTTTCCCCGACATCGCGAATAAGTTTGAGCCGTTCATTTTCAATAAGAGCCTTATGTCCCAGTCTATTCAAGTTTCAAGTCCGGTGATTGCAAGTAATGGAACCATTCCTTCCAAATACACATGTGACGGTGCAAATGTGAATCCTCCACTAGAACTCAAGGGCATCCCAAAGGCAGCAAAAACACTTGCGCTGATCGTGGATGATCCGGATGCTCCGGCAGGGGTCTGGGTGCATTGGGTGGTTTGGAATATACCTGTTGCAACACAGCTGGCAGAGCATTCAGTTCCGGGAATGCAGGGCATCAATGATTTTGGCAAGCGCAATTATGGAGGCCCCTGCCCACCTTCGGGCACCCACCGTTATTTTTTTAAAATATACGCTTTGGACTCGGAATTGAATTTGCCTGAATCCGCAACAAAGGAGCAGTTGGAAAAAGCAATGAAAAACCATATCCTTGCTAAAGGCGAGTTAATCGGATTGTATAAAAGGCAAAAGTAAAGGATGCATTCTTTGACGTAGGATTCGCAGCGTGTTTCGAACGAATACCATCCTGCAGACATCATAATGCTTGTTCAGACTATAGAAAACTTAACTCCCTTTCATGGCTACCTGCCTTTAGTTAATTGCCTGAGCATTTATACTGATTTTATCTATCCATAAAGCTTTAGAATTTGAATTCGCGATTCCCGGCATCATTCTGCTAACTTTTATGTAACTTTAGTCTGCTTACATGTGAAAGGTAGTTTAGTGATATACAAAGAGGGCCTTTCCTATGAAGTGGATTTTAATTACCTGCATGTATGAGATATACTATAGGTTGGGTCTTTTTGTTTCTCTTTCCCGGGTTTCAATTTTTGCGATCGCAGCCTATTATTGAAATCAAAACGGACAGGGCAGTTATAAATGCAGGTCTTTACCTCGATTGTTATGTTGATAGTTCAGCAGAATTATCCATATCATCTGTATTGGATGTTTACAAAGAAGGCCATTTTCAGCATAGTTTGCAGTTCGTCCCCAATATTGGTATTTCAACCGCGGCACTTTGGTTGAAATTTAGAATTCGGAATAGCAGCACACAAGATTGTTACCTTGAACTGGCGAACAACGGTTTGGATAGCATTGATTTATTCGAAATTTTGGACGATACTTTAAAGCGTCATATACAATCCGGAGTTTGGGTTCCCTGGGAATCCCGCGAATTGCGTACCAATAACTACGTGTTCAGGTTGTGTGGAAAAACGGATCACGCAAAGGAGTTTTATTTGCGGGTACAGCATGCTCGAGGTACTTTCCTTCCCATTTCTATTGGTACGCTCAAGGGATTTGCTGAGCGATTTCATAAGGAAGATTTTCTGATGGGCATATACTTTGGATTTATGATACTCATGATCCTTTATAATCTTTTTATCTATTTTTCGGTTAAGGATCTGTCCTACATGTTCTATGTCATTTATGTTTTTTTTATGGCATTCATGAATGCTTCCCTGAGCGGTTTTGCACACGAGTATCTCTGGGGAGCGCATGCATGGGTAGGGCAGTATGAGGATGTCATTTCTTCCTTATTGGGAATTTCAGGTCTTCTGTTTGCAATGCATTTTCTGCATACCCGAAAAAATGCACCCTTTATACACTACTGCTTTATTGCCTTAATGATTTCATTTAGCCTTGGGATTTTAATTGTTCTTTCAGGCAATTTTATGCTGGGCACCATTTATGTCGAATTCAATGCGCTTGTATTGATCTGTGTTTTTTTTATAGCGGCTTTTCGCGTCATGCTCAAAGGTTACAGGCCTGCTAAATTTTTCTTATTTGCCTGGAGCGCTTTGCTGTGCAGTGTGGTTGTCTTCGTTCTGAAGGATTTCAATGTGCTCCCTTATAATACCTTGACAGGGCATTCACTTAAATTTGGCTCTGCCATTGAAGCCTTACTGCTTTTATTTGCATTGGCCAACAAACTCAATACCATAAGACGTGAAAAAGAAGATGCCCAGTTATTGCTTGTGGAGGAGCTAAAACATAATGAGCGGATTATTCAATCTCAAAACGAGATGTTGGAATCAAAGGTGAGAGAACGAACTATAGAACTTGCACTCGAGAAAAAGCGAACGGAGCAATTGCTTTTAAATATCCTGCCTGGTGAAACTGCACAAGAGCTTATGAGGAATGGGGCAGCCCGGGCTAAGAGATTCAGCAATGTGACCGTCATGTTTACGGACTTCCTGAATTTTACGAGTGCAAGTGAACAAATGGAGCCGGAAGAGCTCGTGCGTGAAATAAATAATTATTATACGGTATTTGACAATATCATTTCCAGGTATAACATTGAAAAGATCAAGACGATCGGAGACAGTTATATGTGCGCCTCCGGCTTGCCGGCGGCCAATGATGCCCATGCTGAAATGGTTGTAAAGGCCGCTCTGGAATTTCAGAATTATATTGAACAAAATAAGCGAAATAATGAAGCATCGGGACGTCGTTATTTTGAATTGCGGATTGGGGTACACTCCGGTCCTGTAGTAGCTGGAATAGTTGGGAATAAAAAATTTGCATATGATATCTGGGGAGATACCGTCAATATCGCTTCGCGAATGGAGTCCTGTGGAGAGATCGGAAAAGTTAACGTAAGCGGTGCAACCTACGAACTGGTGAAGCATTTATTCAAGTGTACATACAGGGGAAAAATTGAGGCGAAGCACAAAGGCGAAATAGATATGTACTTTGTTGAGCCTATTTGAAAAGAATAGTAATTTAGGCGAACATATGAAAATGGACCATTTTGGAAGGTTAGGAAATTAGCCTGGTTGCACTAATTCAGGGTGATCTTAACACTTGGTTTGTTTAGAGATTTTCGTCGGTTCTTTTTTTTATTTATTTAAAGGGGAACTATCTACGGTATATTTTTTTTCTTATCTTTAGAATGCAAGTCCATTGCTGATTGATAAAATTATTTGGACCTTCCTGGTACACACAAATGCAGTTCATGGGATCTTATGAAGGGGACCTCTTAAATATTTTAATATGAAAAAGTACAGATTTTGGGCGTTGGTTTTTATAGCTTGTTGGGTGCATGCAATCTTCTCTCAGCCGGGAACTTTTGCTCCAAGAGGGATGGGCGGTGGCGGAGCTCTTTTCTTCCCAAGTATTAATCCGTCCAATGACAATGAATACTATGTGGCCTGTGATTTAAGTGCAATGTTTCACAGCGTGGATTTCGGAAAATCGTATGACCAGGTACATTTCAAAAAGCTGCAGGCTTTTAATACCTCCACGTATGAATTTACAAAGGACCCCCAGATTGCCTACTCGAATTTTAACGATGGAAATGAGGGCTACCCCGTAAAAACCAGTGATGGCGGAAAAACCTGGAGCCGACTGTCTGCTTACAATGTTTCCAACTATGGTTCGGTGTATACCCTAAAGGCAAATTACAATAATCCTCAGCAGATTTTGGTTGGAGCCTATGGTGATATTCTGATATCAAATGATGGGGGTACTTCTTTTCAGCTGGTCAGGCATACCGCCAACAATGGAGCGGGAATCATACTTTCCGGTGTATACTGGGATGGACAGATTATCTATATAGCAACTAACGAGGGTTTGTTAGTATCGCGAAACGGTGGGCAATCCTTTGCTGTAAAGAATGCTGCCGGATTGGCAAGCGGTCAAGTCATTTGGTCTTTTGCAGGTGCCAGGGAACAGGGAAAAATTCGCTTTTGCTGTATTGCAAGCAATTCTTCCGGAACCTATAATGGAGTGATGCCCTGGGACTATTATGGATTTTCAAAAGCGGTGTACACCATGGATGATACCAGTGGTGTCTGGGTAAACAGGTCCACAGGAATCAACTTTAATTCGGACTTCATCATGTATGCAGGAATGGCTGCCAATGATATTGATGTCATTTATCTTGGCGGGCATGATGATGGTCTGAGTGCACCTTTGGTGATCCGTTCTGTCGATGGTGGAAAGCTCTGGGAGAAGGTTTTTAATACAAGCAACAATGCCAATATAGTTACAGCCTGGGAAGGTTATCAGGGCGATAAAAACTGGAGTTGGAGTGAGACCTGTTTTGGTATAGCGGTAGCCCCGAATAACTCTAATAAACTTATGTTTCCAACATACAGCAATGTACAATTGTCTGAAGACGGTGGGAAAACCTGGCGTCAGGCCTATGTAGATCCAAGAGATGAACATCCGGCCGGAGCGCCAACACCAAAAAATAAAAGCTATCGAAGCATCGGACTCGAGAATACGACCTGCTGGCAAGTATTCTGGCAGGACGCAAATACCATGATGGCTTGTTACAGTGACATCGGGGGAATTCGCAGCACGGATGCCGGGAAAACCTGGGGATATCAATATTCCGGGTTTTCTGTGAATTCTCTTTATCGCATGGTGAAAGGCTGGAATGGCAATATGTATGGGGCTTGCTCAAACATTCACGATATGTATCAAAGCACGCGTCTAGCAGACGCACAACTGGATGCAAATGACAGCAATGGAAAAATTGTTTTTTCTGGTGACAATGGGCAGACCTGGACTAACGTTCATTCGTTTAATCATCCTGTTTATTGGTTAGCTGTTGATCCCAAAAAACCGACGACCATGTACGCCTCCGTAATTCATTTTGGAGGAACCCAGGGTTCGCAGCTTGGTGGAATTTACCGCTGCACAGATGTAGATAAAGGATCCGCATCGACATGGACAAAGTTGCCCAACCCACCAAGGACGGAAGGCCATCCTGCTTCCATCCAGGTTCTCAACGACGGGAAGGTACTCTGTAGCTTTTCAGGAAGAAGAAACAGCGGGGGCACATTTACTGCAAGTTCAGGAGTATTCCTGTATGATCCATCGGTAAACGGCTGGAAGGACCTCAGCGACCCGGGTATGTTGTACTGGACAAAAGACATTGTAATTGATCCGCGCGACACGACACAGAATACATGGTACGCATGTGTATTCAGCGGATGGGGTGGCGCTCCAAATGGCCTGGGAGGCTTGTACAAGACCATCAATCGTGGCGCAAGTTGGAGCAAGCTTACCGCTTCGACATTTGACCGCGTCAGTTCGATAAGTTTTAATCCTATGAATCCTGATCAGGCCTATTTGACTACGGAGACGCAAGGCTTGTGGTTTTCTTCTTCCATGGATCTTCCTACACCAGCCTGGAGTCTGGTAGAGTCTTATCCATTTCGTCAACCCGAACGCGTTTATTTTAATCCTTATGATCCGGAGGAAGTGTGGATCAGCAGCTTTGGAAATGGCATGAAAGTGGGGACAACGAAAGCCACCCGGGTGTCAGAAGGCCACGACTTGGATATGGAAGAGTTGGTTTTATCTCCAAACCCTGCCCATGGCCTATCTGAAATTATTATTAGCTCGGATCAGCAATGCAAAGCCCGGTTATATGTGTTTAACGCGATGGGGAATTGTGTTCTTTCAGAGTCCTTAGAAATTGAAAAAGGCAGGAACAAAAAAACCATCTATCTTAATGAATTGGAGCCGGGAGTATATACGGTAACATTGACCAAATCTACAAAGCAGACCTGCGCCAGACTTATCGTTTTCTAGAAACTAAAAAGAATGTGCGCTCGTACTTTTTAGCTTTACTTTTCAGGTTTCCTGTAACCTGAACATAAGAATATACCTACTGCAGGCATTGCACGATACCAGGAAATTTTGGATACTCCATTTTGGTAATTCTCAATTTGAATTTTGGAGAAGTACATTCGGGTGTTCATGGTCTGTAAAGTCTAAAATGCAACAAGCTTTCCGGGCTGCGATAAAAATTTCGTAGGTTAGTCGCATTGAAATACATTTGTCAGGTATAAAAGCGAACGTATGTCCACAGCTATACTTCTGGAAGACGATCCGGTTCTTTGCAAAGAAATAAAGGAGTTTCTGGCTTCAAAGGAAATTGAATGCGATACGGTCTTTGATGGGGAGATCTTTCTGAAATGGATAAAACAGAAAAGCTACTCCATTTATTTATTGGACATCAATGTGCCAAAGATTAATGGACTTGATGTAGCCAAAGCGATTCGCGAGTCGGATATACAGACACCCATACTTATGCTTACGGCAATGGGTGAGATAGAGAACAAAATCGAAGCATTTAAAAAAGGTGCAGATGATTATCTGGTGAAGCCATTCCATCTTGAAGAATTGTACATCCGCATTCAGGCACTGCTGCGAAGAAGGGAAAGACCTCAGCAGGTCCAGGACATTTTACAAATTGCTGACCTGACAATAAACAGGGATGAGCAAACGGTTAGCCGCAATGGTCTTCCCATAAGTCTTACGCCAAAGGAGTTTAAACTACTTTCTATTCTGGCCACTTCCAATGGCCGGATTCTATCAAAAAAGCAAATTGCAGATCAGTTATGGGATTATCACATCGAAACAAACCAAAATACGATCGAGGTGTATATTAATTTTCTCAGAAATAAAATTGACAAAAACGCAGATGTCAAGCTGATACATACTAAAATCGGTTTTGGTTATTATTTAAAGGCTGAATAAATGACAATTAAGAGCAAGATATCATTTTATATCATTATCATTTTCACCCTGTTTTTTGGGATGATTTCCATTTCTGTAGTTTGGCTTTTTTCAAATTTCAGAAAGCAGGAATTCGAAGAAATGCTGAAAGATAAGGCTTTGACTACGATTGAACTCCTGGTCGATGTACGGGAGGCAGATAAATCCCTTATTAAGATCATCGATCAAAATTCAATCAACAAGCTCTACAATGAGAAAACTTTGATTTTTGACGCAGACGGTAATCTGATTTACAGTAGTCTCGACGATACGAAGATTAACTGGGCCGCAAGCGATTTAGATTACCTTCGGAAACATAAATCATTTTTCAAAAAGGATGTCGATAATGAACTTTATGGATTCTATTACGACACCAATGATAAGGATTTTTATGCTTTGGTTTCAGCAAATGACAATTACGGGAAACGCAAACTGAATTTTCTCATTTCCATTATGGTCGGTGCCTGGTTCTTGTTTTCAGGCGGGACCTGGTTTTTTAGTTTTTACATTGTGAAAAGGCAACTTTTGCCGCTGGACCGCTTGTTGGAGAATATCAAAAAGATCAATCACCTTAATATTCTGGATGAACTTTATGTGAAGCCAAAAAGTAATAATGAAATTGACCTTATCAGTAATGAATTTAATTTTATGTTGCTCCGGCTGAATGACGCCTTCCTTCGACAAAAGGAATTTACAGCTCAGGCATCGCATGAGTTGCGTACTCCACTGGCGAGAATTTCAGTGCAACTGGAGAATTATCTGCAACATCTACCGCAGAAAGATCAGCTTTATTTTAATGGCATACTCAGCGATCTGTCGCAGTTAAGTGAATTAATTAACTCACTTTTGATATTGTCTCGTATCGATGACCAGCCTATAGAGCAGAAAGAAAGGGTGCGAATCGATGAGTGCATTTACAATAGTATCGACCGGATTGTGACTTTGTATCCGGATGTTAAAATTAATCTGACGATTCAGCCTGCCGGGCAAGTCGATTATGATATGGAAGTGATCGGAAACGGGAATTTGCTGGAAATTGCTTTTACCAATCTTATTAAAAATGCCTATTTATATGGCGATAAAAAGTTGGTATCTATTGATATCCTTGAAGTTAGTGGTAAGTTGGCAGTCCGGATTATCAATACGGGAATGACTTTGGATTTGGAAGAACGAAAAAATTTATTTAAACCTTTCATGAGGGGAAAGAACGCCATTGCCCATATGGGAGTTGGCCTGGGACTGCGAATTGTACACCGGATATTGCGTGCTTATGGTTACCGTATTGAATATCAGGCCGGCGAGAATCTCAATACATTTACACTGATCTTTTGAAAACTTTAAGAAACTTAAGCTCTTTTTAAGTTCATCTTTAAGAGGATATTAAGTTCGCCCACGGAATTTTGCCCTGTATTTTATGTACAGGTCATTATGAGAAATGCTTCTTTAATTGTAATATTTTCATTTTTTGTCAACGTAGCATGCTTTCCGCAAAGTCGATTAAGTCTTGCACAATGCGATTCCTTATTTGTTCGCAATAATTTTGAACTGCTTGCAGAGCAGTTCCATGTTGATGCGGCTCAGGCAGCTGTTATTCAGGCAGGGATCTGGGAACAGCCCTATTTTTCAATTGAGTTAAATGCATTGAATCCTGGTAGAGGCAGGGTTTTTGATTTGGGTGCGAATGGTCAAAAGGCTTTCGCCGTGCAGCAATTGATTTATCTGGCTGGTAAAAAACAAAGAGAAGTAGAGGTGGCCAGGAGTGATAAAAATTTAGCTGAACTCCAGTTTCGCGATCTGATGCGAAAACTCAAATTTGAACTTCGCCAAAATTATTATGAGCTGTTTTTCGATCAGAAAAAAGCAAGTAGTATCCTTACGCGTCTGGCTAATCTGGATACACTTATTTCGGCCTACTCAACGGAAGCACAAAAGGGCGTTATCCCCTTAAAGGACGTTGTGCGCCTCCAATCCCTTGCCTTGTCTTTCAAGAGTGAGTTGGTTGGTATACAATCCGATATTCATGCGCTTCAACAGCGACTTCAACTATTGACAGGTGTTCAGCAAATTATAGAACCCGTGATTAATGAACTGCAGATTGATTCAAGGATAGCGCAGGTTTTAAATTGGACAGATAGTCTTCTTCAGTCGAAAATAATCCAGCATAACCCCGAATATCTTATGGCTGTGGAGCTTTCAGAAAATACGCGATTGCAGCTCCAGTGGCAGAAAGCACTTAACGCACCGGATTTGACTGTGGGACTGGCTTATGATCAAAGTGGCGGTGCCTTTTCGAATCAGTTTAATCTGACATGTGGAATTCCCTTGCCCCTTTGGAAACGAAATGCAGGAAATGTAAAGATGTATGAGGCTATGCTGAAAGAGAATCAACTGATGGCAGATCAAAAGAAAGCAGAATTGTATTCTAAACTGCATGCGACGCTGCAATCACTTCTTTTTCTGCAGAAACAATATGCGGAGGCAGCTCCCACATTTCAGAATTTTGAAACGGTTTACGAAGGAGTTCTTCAGAATTTTCACAAAAGAAATATTTCATTGATTGAGTTTACGGATTTCATGGAAAGTTATGATGAGAGTAATTTGTTTTTCAATGAAATAAAAAAGGAAATTATGATGAACGGCGAGTCGCTGAATTTACTCGTGAATGAAACTATTTTTTAATCCTAATATACTACTATGAAAAATCACTTGTTCATGCTGATTGTTTTTTTAATGCTGGCTTGTAACAAAGAGGAAAAACCCGTTGACCAGCGGCAGAGTTTCAGTATGAGTGACAAGATGCTGAGTTCTACACAATGGGCATTGGCACATCAGGAAAAGGTAAAAAACCAGATGAACTTCTTCGGAAAAATTACTGCGGACAACAATAAGATGATCGAAATATTTCCTATGGTAGGTGGTAATGTTACCCAGGTTTTTGTGGAGTTAGGGGATTACGTTCACAAAGGCCAGGTCCTGGCGACCATCAGGAGTTCTGAGGTCGCCAGTTTTGAAAAAGATATGGACGATGCAAAAAATGATCTCATAGTTGCAAAGAATAATTACAAGGTTGCACAGGAATTGTTTGAGGGTAAATTGAATACAGAGAGAGATGTCCTTGAGGCAAAAAATAATTTAGATAAGGCAGAGTCCCAATTATATCGTGTCCAGCAAATATACAGGATCTACAATGTAAAACCCGGTGCCACCTACGAAGTGCGATCCCCATTGAATGGATTCATTGTCCAGAAGAATATCAACAAGGACATGCAACTCCGGAGTGATAAAAGCGACAATATTTTTGATATCGCTGAAATCAATCAGGTCTGGGCCATCGCAAATATCAATGAGAGTGAAATTAGTAATGTCAAATTGGGAATTAACGCCGAGGTGACTTCTTTGAGTTATCCCGATAAGAAATTTTATGGAAAAGTTGATAAGATCTACAACATCATAGATCCGGATACCAAAGCTATGAAGGCAAGGGTGACACTGGATAATCCCGGCTTCATGCTCATGCCGGATATGCGTGTGGCAATTAAGTTTTCTTATGAGGAAGACAAGTCACTGGTAGCGATTCCTTCTCAGTCCATTGTCTTTGATAAAAATAAATCTTTTGTCATGGTATTTAAAGATCGCAATTCGATCGACACGCGCCAGGTTGAGATATATAGGCAGGTTGGGGACATTGCCTACGTGGCTTCAGGCCTCAATGAAGGAGAGAAAGTGCTCACAACAAATCAACTGTTGATTTATGATGCACTCAATGATTAGTATTTGGCATACTGTGAATTTGAATAAAGGAGTCAGCTAAGATGAATAAATTAATTAAAAATATTCTCGCATTTTCTCTGAAAAACAAGGCTTTTACATTTTTTGGCGTAATCGTACTTGTTATCTCAGGTATCGTCGCATTCAGAAATATGCCCATTGAAGCATTTCCGGATGTCACCAATACGCAGATCATTATTGTTACAGAATGGAAGGGAAGAAGTGCTGAAGAGATAGAGCGTTTTGTTACTGCGCCTATAGAGATTGCGATGAATTCGGTTCAGAAGAAAACCAGCGTTCGGAGTATTACCATGTTTGGCCTTTCCGTCATCAAAATTATATTTGAAGATGGTGTTGAGGATTTTTTCGCCCGGCAACAAGTTAACAACCTTTTGCGAAATGTGTCTTTGCCTGAAGACGTAACGCCGGATGTCCAACCTCCCTATGGTCCTACAGGGGAAGTGTTTCGTTATACCTTGAAAAGTGCATCCAGGGATTCAAGGGATTTGCTTACCATTCAAAACTGGATTATTGACAGGCAGCTTCGCTCAGTGGCTGGCGTAGCCGATGTGGTGGCCTTTGGCGGCCAGGAGAAAACCTATGAGGTGAGTGTTGATCCAAACAGATTGGCGAAATATGATGTGACGCCATTGGAAGTGTTTGACGCCGTGAACAAAAGTAATTTAAATGTAGGTGGGGATGTTATAGAAAAAAACAAACAAGCTTACGTCGTTCGGGGAGTGGGATTGTTAGGCTCAATAGCCGATATCGAAAATATTATTATCAAGGAAGCCGGAGGAAATCCTATACTCGTAAAAAATGTAGCAGACGTGAGTGAAGGTTCCATGCCTCGCGTAGGTCAGGTCGGGCTCAACGATGAAGATGATGTGGTCGAAGGTATAGTAGTGATGCGCAAAGGAGAAAATCCAAAGGAAGTGTTAGGTCGGATTAAGGACAGGATTGAAGAACTCAATCAGAGAATATTGCCGCCGGATGTGAAAATGGTCACATTTTACGATAGGGACAATCTGATGAATTTCACAACAGCCACAGTGATGCACAACATGCTGGAGGGCATATTGTTTGTGACGTTTATCGTTTTTTTATTCATGGCGGATTGGAGAACCACGCTGACAGTTTCTATCATTATCCCCTTATCCCTGCTTTTTGCATTTCTGTGTCTCAAGCTGAAGGGAATGAGCGCTAATTTGCTGTCATTGGGTGCTGTCGATTTTGGAATTATCATCGACGGTGCAGTCGTGATGGTGGAAGGCATTTTTGTGACATTGGACCATGTGGCGCATAAAATGGGTATGGAAAAATTTAATAAACTTGCAATCGGTGGTTTGATCAAACAGACAGGCACGGGTTTAGGTAAAGCTATTTTCTTTTCCAAGCTCATTATTATAACCGCATTGCTGCCTATTTTTTCTTTCCAGAAAGTGGAAGGAAAGATGTTCTCTCCATTGGCTTATACCTTAGGTTTTGCTTTACTTGGTGCCTTGCTTTTTACATTGACACTGGTGCCAGTCTTATGTCATCTCTTTCTCAATAAAAATGTAGCGGAGAAAAAGAATCCATTCGTAAATTTTTGGAACAAGCTAGTTGAAAAAGGTTTTAACTGGACTTTCCGCCATAAAGTCAAGACCCTTGTTGCAACCACTGTAATTATGATTGCCACCTTCTTTTTGGCTTCCTTTCTTGGTACGGAATTTCTACCACAGTTAAATGAAGGGGCGCTATGGGTTGAGGCAAAATTTCCGATGAGTCAGGGATTGACTGAAACGGTAGAGAAAACCGCTATACTTAGAAAGGAGCTTCAGAAATTTCCTGAGGTAAACGGAGTGCTGAGTCAGGTTGGACGGAGCAATGACGGTACGGACCCAAGTGGATTTTATTATGTCCAGATGCAGGTAAACCTGCTCCCAAAAGAGCACTGGAAACGCAAGTTGTCCATGGACGACCTCGTGCGCGAAATGGATGACAGTTTAAAAAGATACCAGGGAATCGGATATAATTACTCGCAGCCCATAATTGATAATGTAGCTGAAAGCGTGGCAGGTATCAATGCTTCCAATGCAGTAAAAATTTATGGTGATGATCTGGATGAACTCGACAAGATAGCGAATCAGGTCATCAAACAAATCGAACATGTTCCAGGCATCAAGGATGTAGGGATACTCCGAAATATCGGTCAGCCTGAAGTGAACGTAATTTTGGATCGCGAACGCATGGCAGCATACGGTGTTCAGCTCTCTGATGCGCAGGCTGTGCTGGAAATGGCATTTGGGGGGAAGACCGCCACCCAAAAGTATGAAGGGGAAAAGAAATTTGATGTGCGTATTCGATACCAGAAGGAATACCGTAAAGATGAAGATGACCTGTCTAATTTACTTGTGCCAACAATCACCGGAGTCAAGATTCCATTGAGGGAGATTGCAAGCATTAAAAAACTGACAGGCCCTGCATTTATTTACCGGGATAATACCAAACGGTTTATAGGTGTTAAGTTTTCTGTCCGCGATCGGGATTTGGGAAGTACCATCGCGGAAGCACGCAGCAATGTAGATAAGAACGTTCATCTGCAAAATGGATATAAAATTGGATGGACGGGTGAATTTGAAAATCAGGTTCGGGCTACAGGTACCTTGACCGAAATGGTTCCCATCAGCCTTGTGGGTATTTTTGTATTGCTTTTCATCATGTTTGGAAATGTAAAGGATAGCCTGATCGCACTGACGAATGTGCCCTTTGCCATCATTGGCGGAATCATTGCCCTGCATCTTACGGGAATAAATTTCGGAATTTCAGGGGGCGTGGGCTTTATCGCACTGCTGGGTATTTGCATACAGAACGGCGTTATCCTGATCAGCGAGTTTCACGCAAACCTGAAGGAAGGATTAAGTCTTGAAAAGTCTATTATGGAAGGGGTAAAGGTGCGTACCCGACCTGTGGTGATGACGGCACTGATGGCCTCTATTGGGCTGTTGCCTGCAGCTATCAGCACCGGAATTGGTTCGGAAAGCCAAAAGCCTCTTGCCGTTGTAATTATTGGAGGTTTAGTGACCGCTACCATTTTGACACTTCTCGTTTTCCCAATTATATTCTGGGTGTTCAACAGGGTGCACCACGAAAAGATAACGTAGTGGTAATATGTAACCGGGATCCGTATTAATCAAAACAAGAAATGGTAATCAAGTATTTTAATACGCCGGGCGCAGGCCTGTCATATGATTTACGAATTTTGGGATTTTCTTATTGTTAGTAATGATGTGGTCAAATTGACTATCCTTTTTTGAACCGCTGATGAGTTTATATTTACCAAAAGATATTTAAATTAGATAAAACCAGGAAGTATAGAAGGAATTTGCGACGCACCAAACTCAGGGATTTAATTTGTATAGAAAAAATCTCCTGTCATCGGGATTCTGTATTCTTATAATTAAATCTTTTTCATATTTCGTGCGATACTCTAAATTGATATTTTGGATAATGCTTGCACGCTTGGACCGTTTTGTTTCTGCCGGAATAATATGTTCAATTCCAAATACCAGATCAATTTCCTCCTGTGTCATAATTGCTTTGCCCGATTGCATGATTTTTGCAAGAAATGGATTTTGATTAACCTCCTTGACTGATTTTCTTTTAGCACGTATGAAGTATAATCCGGCTAGTAATGTTATAAAAATCAGGGTAATTGAAATGGTTTTGCCTGACCAATAGTTTGTTTGGAGAAGCGAAATGGAGTGATCGGACGCATCGCTAAAGATTTTAGCCAAGTCATATGGCGTATAACTGCTAATGGAATCATTAAGTTTTACCAGCAATGAATCGTTTCGAATAATAATAAATGATCTGGAGCCGGATTTGTAAAGTTCTTGCAGAAATATGAGATCTGAATAACAACAAAGCAAGGTCCTTTTATCAATGAGTTGGAGGGGGTTAAAGGACGCCAGGTAATAATTGTTGGTTTCAAGTCTGATTGAAAAAAGAAGTTTTTCAGATGCATTTGAAAGATTCAACCGGTTGGTTTTTTTTGTCGACAAATCAATTTCATATAATCCTTTTAGTTGTTTTTTAAATTCCATATTTTGGGTTCGAACGATTGGGTTTACCACACATAGATTATCATTTCTTAAGAAAGCGACGTTATTGCCGATTTCATCCTCAGAAATGGGCTGAACAATTTCCCATTCATTTCGATCCCATTCATAGCGAATCAAGTCTCCGTGTTCCCTCCAAAAGCCATATCCTCCAAAGCAAAATAAGTTCCCATTCCAGCTAAACTTCTTGCTCCTGAAATTATAGCCATGAAACTTGGAATTGGAAATATTCACCCAGTTTAAGGCTTTCCATTCGAAAACCTCCAATCGTCCGTCTGCAAGCATGTATTTATTCGTGTCTATTTCCAGAATTTCCATTCGGTAACTGCCAAAACCCAGCGTAAGCAAACTGTCTTGCAGTTTGATACTTCTTTTGTACAAAATATTGGTCTCTGTGGAATCGGAGAAAGGCGGTAAGTCGGTATAAACGATTTGTGCAATGCAGCCTAGCTGCAGGAAAATCAGAAAACAAATGAAAGACAGGTTTAGACCTGACATTGATGTATTACTTATTAAACGGCTTGCAAAGCTACATAAAATGAGAATCCTGTGGACCCTGCCTTGCAACTCTTAGGGTATTCCTTAGGCATGTATGCAGGAAATATGTGTTTGGCACCCCTGCAAACCGGTTATAACCGGTTTAATGCTGGTTTTGTCGCGATCAATTCCCTCTTTTGTAGCATCAATCATAAATGGACAATTTCTAATGGCACTTGAAAATATTCTTTTACTTTTTTTAGTATGTGACCTTCAATGTTCGCTACATGGGCAAGGGCAATATGAAAAACTTATTATTGAGGAATCAGGACCCGACTTACACTCGGAGTTTTTCCGTGCCAAAGTCAAATCAAATTGCGATGTTTTGACTAGCGAAACTTCCTGGAATGGAGATTTGTACAGATGCAATACCGACCAATGTTCTTTGTATGAAAACTACCTTGATTTTTCAAGATCTCATCTTTCATGGATAGATGAGGTCAAAATAGGTCAAGCGTACGATGCCGATGCGGGTATGGAAGTTGAAACTGTTCACTTTTATTCCGAGGGGAAGGAAGTGGCGCCCCAAAGTTTTCTTTCTGCCCGCATTGAGCGTTGCAAAGGTCCAACAGAAAGAGAGTCTATTGGTTCTTGTGCTGAATATATGGTTGAGCTTGCAAAGGAAAGCAGGAATCTAATGGATAGGGGAAAGGCAATCCAAAAGTCTTTTGCGGAAGTATTTAGAAAACTGCCGCAGAATTTGGAAGGTGAAGCTGGCAATATATCGGAATTCAAAAATCCTTTAGCTATAAAGAAGATGAAAAACAAAAGGGATCACGCAAAAAGTGTGCAAATGAGTTCAGAGAATTCCTCTGTTTTGCTCCCTGAAATTCTAAAGTCCATAATGGATGATTATGCAAAATTATCCGCTGTTTCTAAAACCTTGAATAAACTGGAGAAAGGGCTATGAATATGTTCCTGAAGTGGCTTGTATTAATTTCTTGTATATTCTTTAGGATACCGGTAAATGCACAAGCGATCGTAGGTGTGCCGGCTTTCGATTTTAAGGAACCAATCACCCAAAATCTGGCAAACCAGGTCACGGAGTTTGTAGCTTCACTATTAAAAAACTCAGGTAAATATACAGTTGTGGATTTGACCAGCGGAGAGCAGAGGGCTGCTGCATTGGAAAGAGCTCAGGAGAACTATAAAGCTAAAAACTGGTTAGATAGCTATAGCGCACTGAATGCTGAAGTTATACTCGCTGGAGAGATTACTTCCATCAAATTTGTAAAAAGTTCTTTTCCTTCTGAACCAGGTTACAGAGCTGCTGTTACAATGACCATCAAATTAGTGCAGGTTGAATCTTCTGAAATTTATGCTTCATCCGGATTTGCAAGTCATGTAAGTTCGCTAAGACTAACTCCTGAAACAGCCCTAAGTAGTGCTTTGGAAAGTCTGAGTGAGGAAATAATGGCCTTTTTCAGAAAACATATCGTTTCTGTATTTCCTATAGTGAAAGTTAATCTTTTGAGCAAGGATAAGGTCGAGAGAATTACTTGTGAAATACCTATCGTCCTGGGATATACATCAGGTAAAAAATTGAAAATTATTTGGTATGAAAAATCAGATGAAAGGTCTGTTCCTCAAGTGATAGGGGAGGCTCGCATTCTAGAACATATAGCTGAAAATTATTGGTTGCTTGAGGTGATTAAAGGTGGGAAAGAATTCTTTTACCATAAGGATGAATTAAAAAGTATCCAATGCTCCGAATAATCATATGTACGCTTACTGTTATTTGTTTCGCCTATTGTAAGAGGCTTCAAGTATCCGGTGACTTTTTTGAATTTAAACAATATCAATATGATATCGAGGGCGTCATTAGGATGCGTAATGAACCCATAAATATGTCTTGTGAAGATTGGATAAAAAATTCAATTATTGATAAATTCCTTTATACCGGATTTGAAAATACGTCATACTGGAGACCAAGGGTGCATTCAGGAAAATTGATTCCACAGGATATCCGGAAAAGATTGTTTCAATTTGTCAATGTTTCGGCTTGTATGCCTTGCCATGAAAATTGTGCGTGTAGCTTTCATTTTCGATTTAACATTAATTCTTCAATAATAGTACTTGAGCATGAAGGAATACTTATGCCATTTGGTTATTAGTCTTTTAATTTACCCGGTTTATTCACAGGTTCAGTCTGAGACTGTTCAGCCGAGAATTCTCATTGTTCCTTACACGTCTTCAGGACAGAATGCTCTTGAGGAATTTGAGAATAATTTTTCATACCGAACGGCTATAGTGGAGATTGCAAATGCCATGAATGTCCGCGGCTTTAAACCGGATGATATACAAGAAATTATTTCAAGAGTAAAAGAGAATGAAGCATTAAGTACACTTAAGGGTGTAAGTTTTGATCCTGTTGAACGCATTATTCAATATTCTACCGCAGATATTGTCATTAAAACGGAAATCTTTATTCATGTAGACGATAATGGAGCCAGAAGCATTCAGATTAATTTACGTGCAATCGACAAAGTGACATCAAAGTCTATGTTTGCTATGAATTTTGATGCTACGCCTCATTTTAAAACCGACGACTATGGATACCTTGCGCGACGTTGCTTGACTGAAAAAAATCAAATTACAAATTTTATAGAAGGTTTGTATTCTTCTTTTCAGGATGTTCGTGCCAGCGGCAGGAGTATAAGTTGTATAGTTGAAACAAACTCCGAGTCAAAAATGAGCCTTTCAGATGAGGTCAATGCAGAAAGCGATCTTTTGTCAGATGTATTAATCAACTATGTCCGTAATCATTCTTTTAAAAATAATTTTAGGATACGTAACAACACCGAACATCAACTTTATTTTGATGAAATACGGATTCCATGGAAAGATGCAAATGGACAGAACTTTTTGCCTGATGATTTTGCGAGGGACTTTCGAAAATACATTGATCAGATTTGTTCAGCTCATTTAGTCCAGAAGCTCCGAATGGATAAGCCGGTTGTCAGCAATGGAATCATCCGGATGCTAATTCCCTAAATTATGGCTATGAGAGCTGCAGTATTGTTTATTTTATACATTTGTGTATTTCGATGTTTCAGTCAGGATATTGGCGAAATTGTTCTTGGTGCCGGAAAGGTTCAAACTTCTTTTATTTCAGACCCGGGCGAACTTTCGGGGATATCTTCCTTTATTGCGAATGGATTGTCCCAGGCGGCATTGGCGTATAGTGAAAATGAAAATACGAATTTCTACGTACAAGCGACAATTGACTACATGTATGAGAAGAATATAGATATAAATGGGGTACCATTGAAGGCAGCTGAAATTGAATTTCTGTTTTGTGTAGCATCAAGGTATGGAAATCTGAAATTTGGAAGCTTCACTACTTCCGTGTTGGAGTCGGGTGAAAATCAGAAGGTTTTGTTGCGAAATGCAATCCGATCATTGAAGAAAAGGACTGGTGATTTTCTCCTTTTTTTGGAAAAGTCCAAAACAAAAATTTTGGAGTACTACGAGAGTCATTGCGAAGAGATCATTTCAATCGGAGAACTTGAGCTGCAACAATTTAAATTTGATTCGTGTATAATTAAAATGGGTCAAGTGCCGAAAGAGGTAGCTTGCTTTAAAAAGGCAAATCAATTAATGATACAAGCTTTTCAGGAGCAGTTGCAAAGAAACTGTGAAGTACAGGTATCGGAAATCAAGACATTAATTGAGCGTGAAGATTTTTCCAGTGCCTATGACAAGTTGATGGTGCTTCCTCAAAATCCCAGATGTAAAGATGCACTCGACCCATTGATAGACGCGATGGATCAAGCTGCGTGTGAGAAGTATATCCTTTCGGCGGAAGCCCATTTTGCAAAAGGCGAATATGGAAAATGTGTCGACATACTATGTGGGATAGGAAAGATTAGCAAAAATTGCCAGGCCAGAAAGCTTAAACTTGAGAAAAATATGCAAGCAAGGCTGGATGCATCCGCACGTCAACAATGGAATTTTAAAATGCAGAAATACAATGACCAACTGAAACAGGATGTTGAAAAGGCAAGAACAGACCACGAATATGCTTTGAAAAAGTTGGATTCCGACTCGAGGCTTCGATCCAAGGAACTGGATGTTTCCGTTGAACTTGAAAAATACAGGACGCAACGTGAAATGGAATTCTCCAAAAATAATGCAGCCATAGAAAAAATAAGATATAAAGAAATGGGCCGTACCTACCGGGCGTATTTTGGAATGGTGGAAAGAGTGCTTCGGAATTGAGATTCTAATGGGAATCTTTACCGGGAAGAAATCTAATTTGGATTACAGAGCTCTGTCTTGCATCTGTGTACTGTGCATAAAATGAGTGAATTATATAGCGTTAATAAGTCGATGGGTCGGCTTGTTTGCCATCAGTTAAAGTTTGGCAAAATTCTTGCAGCACATAGGTGTGAGAACTTTGATTGTAGATTTGAAGAAATTAGGCTCCCTTTGTCTGGGGCTGTTTTTGTTTCCGGCTTTCGCACATACGCAGGCTATTTGTACTTCTGACAGGCTTCCGCCTGTTTTGAATAATTGTCCGCAGGATGTAAGCTTTGCGATACCGCCGGGCGATTGCGGTGTTCCTGTCAATTGGTCGAACCCCTATGCCGATGCAGATAATTGCATCGTCACGAATATTATTCCCACCGCATCTTTTTTTAGCTTTCATGAAGGGCCGGGAAATGGCAACAATGGACAATTGATTATGCATGGAGTAGATTCCATGACCATCGTGGGCACGACCAACGGTAATCCCGTAAACGGTTCAAACCAATTCAATGTATGCTTTTATGCGCGATGTTCCGGGCAGGTAAGTTTCAACTGGCGTGCCAAAATGAATAATGGCGATGGATTTGCGGGCGACCGTGTTCGGGTGATGATTACTCATGCCGTTCATGGTGCAAACGTCAATGCAATTTTGACTGCGGGAAATGGAAGTTCTGCAGTTGGAACGTTTTTATCCGTTTTCATACAAGAAGGAGATCGCATTTGTTTTGAAGTTCAGTCTGATAATACGCTGGGTGTCGATAGTTTTACCATTCGTGATTTCAATTTTATTGCCGGTCCTGTAAACGTCATCCAAACGAAGGGCCCAAGCCAGGGGGATCTGCTTCCTCCAGGTATTTATCCTGTGGAATACACCGCATCCGATTGCAGTGGCAATGTTTCCGTTTGTAATTTTAATATTCATGTGGAATCAACAGAACCACCTGCCTTTATTTCAGAATGTCCCGACGACCTGACGATTAACTTATCCAATAACGGGGCATGCGACAGCCTGTTGCAGGCACTCATCCCCAAATATGCGGGTCCATGTCAGCCTGTATTGGGATTCACCTATGGATTAAATCCACTCCTGTACGGCGTGCAGACATCGGAAGCCGCTCAGGGAGGGAACGGAGACGGCATTATCGGTACAGATGGATTGGTCTACGTAAGTCCGGGAAAAGATTCCCTGATTATGGTGGGAATAAACAATGGAACTCCGGGAAATCTTCGCAATGACACCTCCGTATTAAGTACATGTTTGTATCCTTCCTGTTCCGGAACAATCCAATTTGATTGGAGAGCTTCAATAGGTATCGACGGATTCAGAAGAGATGAGGCCGGTATCATTTACAATGGAAAGGATAGCATTTTGGGTCAACCTCCCGCAGCTTCTTTCGCGCAGGGAACTGTCTCATTACATACAAATGGAGTAGATCCCCTTTGCTTTTACGTGCGATCTACCAATATGTCGATGGAAGATACCTTTATCGTCACAAATTTCAGTTTTGTGCCGGATTCCATTATTCCTGTTCAGACAGAAGGACCTGATTTGACTCAACCCGTTCAGCCGGGAACTTATCATGTCGCATACGAAGCAACAGACTGTTATGGAAGAACTAACAGTTGTTCGTTCAATTTAACAGTTGTTCGGAGAACTTTCATGGCCTGCAACGACCGCGTGCATGTGTCACTTGATCAGAATTGTCAGGCGTTTATCACACCCGGGATGATTGTCAATGAATCCTGCACAAACACTTACCGCGTTGAATTGAGCAAAAACGGAAAGCCCGTGCCAAATCCATTTGATGGAAGCTATTTGTCACAGATTATTACGGTGAAAGTAAAAGATACGCTTTCCGGAAATTCATGTTGGGGAACCATTTATGTAGAAGATAAATTTCCCCCAAAGCTGATTTGTCCCGAACCGGATACCGTCTTTTGCAATCAGACGGACTATCTGCTCAAAGAAGCTACAGTCATTGAGAAATGCACTGATGTAACAAAGCATCTGGTATCTGATGTAACGATTAAATATCCTTGCGATTCCGCAATGGCGGGGAAAAGAACCTTGACATATTATTATACGGATGCCTTCGGAAATCGATCGGATACCTGTCAGCAGTGCGTCTATTTTAAGCGGATCGATCCTGAGACGGATATCGTATGGCCGCGGGACACCGCCTTTGATTGCACAGTAATGGATACGGTTCCTTCAACTCAGATTACAGGAGTGCCCACTGTGGGTGGACGTGAAATTTATCCGGGCTGGGGACTCTGCAAAATAGGAATGATCTATGAGGATCAGATCTTATATGGTTGTCCAAAAACGAGGAAAATTCTTCGCAAATGGACGTATGTCGACTGGTGCCGGCCTTTTGAAGAAAGCATTACAATACACATTCAATATATTGCCATTAAGGACGAAAAGGGGCCTCTTATTGCCTGCGCTCAAAATACAGTAGTGAGTACGAATTTGGAAGCATGTACGGCGGATGTCTTGCTTGAATCCCCAACCGTTTTGAAAGAATGCTCCCAAACAAGTGTTCAGGTTGGATATAAATTTATTGCGAATGGAGATACCGCTAACTTTGATGGCAGTTTTACGGATCATGTCGCGAAGCAGGCAAGTGGCCTGTACCTTATTTCTGATTTGCCACTTGGATTGAATTGGGTCGTGTTCAGAGTCAGTGATGAATGCGGAAACTACTCGGATTGTGCAACGGAAGTATTGGTCGAAGACAAAGTTCCGCCGACTCCGGTTTGCGATCAAAAAACAGTCGTAACACTAACCACATACGGTACTGCTGAAGTTGAGGCCGCTTCATTAGATGATGGCTCACACGATAATTGTGGTATTTTGAAATTTGAAGCCCGAAGGATGGATGAGGGTCTTCCGTGTGACACAGCGTCTGGTAAAGACTGGGCGCCTTCCGTTAGATTTTGTTGTGCAGACATAAATCAAACGAGGATGGTATCCATGCGTGTTTGGGATGTTCACGGGAACTTCAATACATGTATGGTGGAGGTGCTGATCCAAGACAAGCTGCCTCCTGCTATTATTTGTCCACCGGATATCACGGTGTCTTGCGAATACGATTTCTCGGATCTTTCCGTGTTTGGGGAAGTTCGATCTTCATTGAGCGACAGGAAGCCAATCATAATAAACGATCCGAAGGTTCGGTTTAGTGGCATACCGATCGATGGATTTGCATACGATGGCTGCGGAGTTCGAATTGTGGATACAGCTACGTATGATGTTCGATGTGCACAGGGAAAGATTTACCGTAGGTTTGATGCTTTCGATCCCGGAGGACTGCGGTCCTCTTGTACTCAAACTATTCAGGTAAATGATTATACTCCGGATAATGTGAAAATAAAATGGCCCGATGATTTTGTCAATACTACCATTTGTTCGGATAAACCTGACCTGACACCTGACGTTACAGGCAAGCCGGTTATTACGGGTGCAGACAAATGTTCTAATGTACTCCTTTCCTATAGTGATGAGGTGTTTACTCTCGATCCCGATGCCTGCCTTAAAATTTTAAGAAAATGGGTCGTTATAGATTGGTGCGTCTACAATCCTAATGACAAGAATCCATCAGGTTATTGGAGCAGAATTCAGATTATAAAAGTGAGCAATTCTGTTGGACCCGTATTTAAAAATGCATGTAAGGACCTGACTATAGACGCAATTGGACAAAATTGCAGCAGTTTTATTGACTTGCATGCCTATGCATCCGATGACTGCACGGATTCAACAGAACTTGTCTGGAGGCATGTTGTGGATTTGTTTAATGATGGAAATCCGGATCCCAGCCATTCTGGTCCCGGAAATGATGCATCCGGAATCTATCCCTATGGCACACATAAAGTTCAATTTTTCGTAACGGATAAATGCAACAATACAAGTCAATGTAGTTATCTGATTCATGTAAGAGACGCGAAAGCACCAACGCCTTATTGCATAGGCCAAATCGTTACTACAATTATGCCCCGGTCACAGAGCATCGAAGTGTGGGCAAAGGATTTTAATTTAAACAGCTCAGATGATTGCACGCCAAAAGACAGCTTAAAATATTACTTCCTCCTGAATGGAAAGTACGTACCTTCTTTGGTCTTTAACTGCTCAAATATTGGATTGAATACATTGCGAATTTATGTTGTAGATCAGGCAGGTAATTGGGACTTCTGCGAGGTAACCATGGAAATTCAGGATCCGAATCATGTGTGTCCAACGGGACTGCATCTGGAAGGGAAGGTGATTACATTGGGAAATCAAGCTATTAAGGATGTTCGCGTAAGTTGGGAAAGGACTGTACCACCGGGAAGTCTGAATACACTTACAGACCAGGAAGGAAAATATGTGTTCCAGAATCTGACGTTCGGAATGAATTATACTATAAAAGCAGATAAGACAGGGGGTGATGTGAATGGGGTGACTACCTATGACATCGTCCTGATTCAAAGACATATACTGGGAATTCAGAGCTTTGATAATCCTTATAAATATCTTGCTTCGGATGTCAATTCAAGTTGCTCTGTTACCGCTGCGGACATTGCAGAAATAAGAAGACTCATCCTGGGAAAAATCAGTGCTTTCTCCAAATGTCCTTCCTGGAAATTTGTTCCGGTAAAAAGTACCCTTCCTGAGCCTGTTGATCCATGCGTTTTTGAATCTTCTCTGAAATATGAACCATTGCAGGATAATCATTCTGACGCTGATTTCTATGGAGTGAAAATGGGAGATGTCAACTTTGATGTGGACGGAAGCCAATTCGGAAACTGGAGTATTAGATCTGGTGCAGATTTAGGTCTGTATGCAAATGAGCGCTATGTAGAGGAAGGAACGCAACAGACTGTTCCTGTTTATGCCTCTCAATTGATTTCTTATGAGGGAATGCAATTTACCCTGGAATTTGAATCAAAGGCACTTGAATTAAATAAAGTCACTGGAGCTCAGATTGAAGTACAGGAAGATCAACTGGCAGTTTATGAGAATAAAATTGCATTTTCACTAACAGGCCAGCAAATCGATCTGATAGATATTGAGAAGCCTTTATTTTACCTTTCATTTTTCGTTCACCACTCATGCAAGCTTTCTGATGTAATAAAATTGAACCAATCTGGATTGCGTGCCGAATGGTATGATCGAAGTGCGGTCATTCATCCGGTGCACTTCGAAATCAATGAACTGAATGCGGGAAGTGGGAATGCACAAAGTTATTTGTTCCAAAACAGGCCAAATCCATTTAGTGAATCCACTACAATAGGGTTCAATTTGTCAGCTGACCAGGAAGTGGAGTTTTTATTCTATTCTTCTGAGGCGGAGTTACTCCACCGCGAAGAGGGAATTTATTCCAAAGGTTATCATGAGCTTGTGGTGCACAAAGGCATGCTGAATACTTCAGGTTTCGTATTTCTGCAAATGAAAACGAAAGATTATTCTGCTACGAAGAAACTCATATTGATCCGCTGATTTTAATTTTTCGATAGACGTATTATTTTTTCCTTGATGCAGACAATTTGCAAATAGCAGTTTGTGCAAAACATGACCTTTGGGTTTGCAGGAATTGCTGCAATTTGTAAAGATTTCACACGTCCGCGCTTCGGGTTGCAATGTATTAATAGGCAAATGCCCTGACGGCAATAAGTTGCCTGATTATTTATGTTTTGTTTTGGTAAGCTCCGTAATTGAAATTCTTTCTTAGTAAATCGAGTACCCTAGCGTATTCTTTAATCAGTTTTTTCAGGCCTTCCGAATCTTTGATATTGGAACTGATGTTTTAAAACAAATGTTTTAATATAAAGACCGGACATGAAAGTTTTGGGCATTTATATTTTAGTTTTTTACATCCAAATTCACGAAATTAGTTCGATTCAAGCCCAATGTTGGAGGGCTGTTTCATCTGGTTTTGATCATAGCATGGCAATACATACGGATGGAAGTCTGTGGGCCTGGGGTGCAGGAATTTCGGGCCAATTGGGTGAGGGCCTTTATTCAAATAGATTTAAACCCGTAAGTATCGCCGCGGCGGAGAGCTGGAAAAGCGTGGAGTGTGGTAATTCTTTTACTATCGCAATAAGAGAGAATGGCACGCTTTGGGCCTGGGGTGATAATAGTAGCGGAGTTTTGGGAATTGGTAACAGAATTTCAAAGAATATACCTACGCAGGTTGGGCGCGAAACAGATTGGGAGCAGATATCAGCGGGAAATGATCATTGCCTAGCATTGAAAAGGGACGGCAGTCTGTGGGCATGGGGACGGAATGACCATGGGCAATTAGGAGATCAGACTACAGAAGATGCCTTGCTGCCAAAACAGATTGGCATTTCCAAAAACTGGAATCGCATTGCTGCAGGAAAATATTTTTCTATGGCATTGCAGACGGATGGAACACTATGGACCTGGGGAAGAAATTCTTCCGGTCAGTTGGGAGATGGAACTACTAAGGACAAAACATTACCGGTAAAAATTGGTACATTTTCAGATTGGATTCAGATTTCCTGTAGTCCATATGACGAGCACAGTGCTGCTATTCGTTCCAATCATTCACTTTGGCTTTGGGGCAATAATGCCCAGGGACAGTTGGGAGATGGCACTACGAAATCGAGAAATGTCCCGGAAAAATTAAGTACGGGAATGGCATTGGCGATATGGATTGACGTAAAATTGGGCTATCACAACAGTTTTGCTGTCCACACCAATGGCCTTGAGAATTTCTTATTTGGCTGGGGTGATAATGCCTCCGGAATGTTTGGCGATGGATCGAAAATCGATCGGCTTACGCCAGAGCTGTGTGCTCCAAATAAAGATGTACAGCAGATTGCACCGGGCTATAGTCATGTTGTCGCAGTATTAAACGACAGTTCGATGTGGTCCTGGGGAAGCAATGCCTCTGGGAGACTTGGTCTTGGAGTGCAGGATGCGGAACGACTGTACCCTGGAAAAATTTCATGCCCGAATGTCATTCAAGTGAAAGAATTTGACCCCTTCAGGTCTGTAATATGGTATCCAAATCCGGTAACCGACCGGATTTACTGCACAAATTCAAGTAAGATTTCGTTCAGGGAAGTAGAGATTTCATTATTTGATTTTACAGGGGTCCTTCTTTATTGCGCAAAGGTTGATACGCAGGTAGGAATTCCGGTTCCCGTATCCCTTTCTCCTGGGCTTTATTGTGTGAAGTTGCGCACAAGGGCAGGAGAGGAAGTCGCCTTCACATTCTTGAAGGGATAATTTGAAATGTAGGTAGTGTGCCGGTTTTTCCAAAAAAAGCAAAAGCCCTTTCAGGCTTATGCTACTGATATTGCTTTGTAAGCAGAGATAGGAAGGAGTTTGTACATTTGTGCTTCACTTCTAGCCGCCGTGAATACAAAATTGAATACGCTTTTCAACAAAGCTTTCGTCCTTTTATTTTGCACGATAGGTGCTTGTTTGCTATTTTCTTCAAAAGCTGCATTCTCTTTATGGTGCAGCAGTATCCATCAACCTGTTACTGATTTTTTTTTTAAGTATCTTACTCATTTGGGTAGCGGATATTTTGTGGTTTTAATTGGATTGATATGCATATATCGGAACCGGATTCTGGCTTATAAAATTTTGCTTGGATATGCAATTTCCGGAATTCTGGTCCAGATTCTGAAAAAGCAGATATTTAAGGGATTTCCAAGACCTGTCGAATATTTTAAAGAGATGGCGGATCAACTTCATTGGGTAGATGGTTTGCAATTGAATCATTGGAACAGCTTTCCGTCCGGTCACACCGCATCCGCTTTTTTATTGGCAACTTTACTTTCGTTCAGATTCAAAGACACTGCATGGCAATTGTTGTTGTTTACCTATGCTTGTCTTGTTGGTTTTTCCAGAGTGTATTTGTTAGAACATTTTTTAGTGGATGCATATGCAGGTGCAGCCATCGGTTTTCTGACGGCACTTGGTATTGAACTTTTCTTTAAGAGCTCAGAGAGTAGTTTGTTTGATAATGATCGAAATGCGGTCAATGAAAACCCCGGCAGATAATAGTATTTAAAAACGCGCTATAAATAAGTATCTGCTATTTTGCATACAATGTGTTTCTTTGCAATCGCTACAGTGTTGTAATCCCCATTGCGAATTCAATAGATAGTGATTAACTGGATAAAAAAAGTGTATTATCCTGCGCTTCGAACAAACTGGCAGGAGGCAGCAGGAAGTCCTTACTTTCTGGTTATTTTTGTTTTGACAAGTTTTAGTTCGATTGCTTTCTTTCTTTGCATAGGTCCCTACCTCAATTTTATTGAAGCCAGACATGGCTGTGTTCTGGAAGATGAGCTGTTGAAACGCCTGCCATCTATCGATGTATCGGTATTTATTTTTCTCATTATATATACCGGTTCACTTTGCATCATTTTTTATTGTATTGCTTATCCATGGCGTCTGGTTCGGGGAATCCAGATCTTTATTTTGATGAATATTGTTCGGGCACTGAGTTTGTATTTCACCCCTTTGAACCCTCCTGAAGGTATTATCCCACTCCATGATCCACTGCTCAATTTGTATATCTACAATGATCATACAAAAATGAAAGATTTGTTTTTTAGTGGTCATACGGCAACCCTGGTGTTCTTTGTACTGATGAGCAGGGAATGCAGGATCCTGAAGCGCATCTTTATGTTTTTTACAGTTGCAATGGCGGCATTATTGCTGATACAGCATTGCCATTATACAATTGACATTATTGGGGCGATGGCAATGACTTATTTTTCATACGGGATCATAAAATATGTCTGGAAAAAATTAAGACTACCTGTAGCGGAAGGACGCTGCATTTAGGATATTCAGGTAAAGCCGATATCTTTCGCAATGCGGAAAGCTGTAAGCCTCTTTTGGATATCGTCAATTATGATTTCAATTTATTATGTATTAAAGTTTACTTTAATGTGTAAATTTCATTTTCTCAATGAGCTATTAATAAAGGTGTGAATTAAAAATCATTGTTATCTTTGCTGATTCAAATAAGGCGATGAAATGAGTTCTCTGGAGCGAAAGATTAACAGCATATCCAGTCAGGTTGACTACCTCAAGGGTCACGATATTTATTTGTTTTACCGCGAGTTAGACTCTGCGCAAGACCCCGAAATGCTCGAACATGGACGTAAAATCCTGATGTTCGGCTCCAATTCCTATCTGGGTCTTACCACTCATCCCAGGGTTAAAGCAGCAGCCATCAAGGCTATCGAAAAATATGGTACGGGAGTTTCCGGATCCCGATTGCTCAACGGAAATCTGAGCATTCACAGGGAACTGGAAGAGCGGCTTTCTGCATATATGGGGAAAGAAGACACCGCTGTATTCAGTACAGGCTTTCAGGCTAATTTGGGTGCCTTGCCCCCGCTGATCGATCGCTCTGGCTATCTTTTAATGGATAAATTGAGTCATGCGTCCATCATTGAAAGTGCGGCTTTGTCTCATGCAAAAAAATTAAAATTTGAACATAATAATGTTCAGTCTCTCGAGAAGTTGTTCAATAATATCGATGGGGACGCATTGAAAATCGTTGTTACAGAGGGAATCTTCTCAATGGACGGAGACATCGCTCCACTTCCGGACATCGTTCGTGTCGCGAAAAAGCACGGAGCCATGATTATGGTGGATGATGCGCATGCAGTGGGTGTCCTTGGTAAAAACGGATGTGGTACGTCTTCGCATTTTGGCTTGACCGATCAAGTCGATTTGATTACCGGAACGTTTAGCAAATCGCTGGCGGCCTTAGGTGGTTTTGTCAGTGGAGACAAAGAGGTGATTAAATTAATTAAGCACACTTCCCGTGCACTTCTTTTTAGCGCGGGTCTTCAGCCAGCCTCTGTTGCTGCCGTCATGACCGCTCTGGATATTATGGAAGAGCAGCCTGAGTTAATCGGCAATTTGTGGGAAAACACGCATTATTCAATCAATAAATTGAAAGGGATGGGGATGGACGTAGGACAAGCCGAAACCCCGATTATCCCCATTTATATCAGGGATGACCAGAAAACCTATTATATCGCGAGGAAACTTTATGATGATGGCATCTTTGTCAATCCGGTAGTTTCCCCTGCTACAAGTGCGGATTCTGCCCTCATTCGATTTTCTGTGATGTCTACACATACTAAGGAACAAATAGATTTTGCATTAAATAAAATCTTTGATCGTTCCCGTGAAGTGGGTGTGATCTAATTCACTGTATCATGATTTCAATAATTCCCGTTCAAACCAAGGAGGAGCTCCAAAGGTTTATCGATTTTCCATATGATTTATATAAGGAAGATCCAAATTTCGTTCCTGAACTATTCATTGCGCAGCGCGACCACATGGATCCCAGGAAGAACCCCTTCTTTGAGCATGCTCGATCGCAATCTTTCCTGGCAGTGCGTGACGGAGTCGATGTAGGCCGCATCTCCGTGGTACGTGATGAAAATCTGATCAGCTATACGGGTGAACTCATTGGTGTCTTTGGGTTTTTTGATATGGTTGATGACTATGAAGTTGCCAAATTGCTATTGGATGCAGCGGCTTCCTGGTTGAAAGAACAAGGCCTGCAATTCATGGAAGGGCCCTACAGCTATTCCACACATCACGTTTGCGGTCTGCTTGTGGATGGATTTCAGGTTCCCCCATCGGTTATGATGGCCTATAACAAGCCTTATTTTGCAAGTTTCATTGAGCGCTATGGCTTAAAGAAAAAGACGGATGTGCTGGCATACCGTATCATGGCAACGGATTTTCCCGAGAGGCTCAAAAGGGCCTTGCCTTTACTTGAAGAGAAATTCCGCCGCAATGGGATTAGCATACGTACGATCAACATGAAGCAATTTGACGAAGATGTCAAAAAAACATTGAAGGTGTATAATCTGGCATGGAGCCGCAATCTGGGATTTACGCCCATGACGGAAAAAGAATTTCTGCATGCAGGCAAGGACATGAAGATGATTATCGATCCCAATCTCGTTTTGATTGCAGAAAAAGAAGGAGAGCCCGTCGGCTTTTCATTGGTATTACCCGATATCAACCAGATACTCATTAAAATACGTAGGGGTCGCCTGCTGCCAACAGGAATTTTCAAACTTCTGTTTGGTAAATCAGCCATCAAATCTGTTCGCATCCTCGCTCTCGGAATCGTCGAAGAATACCGGAAACTGGGCATCGACGCATATTTTTATGCAAAGGCTTTTGAATATGTAAGCAAACATAAAAATTATACATCAGGGGAAGCCTCATGGATTCTTGAGGATAACCCGGATATGAATAACGCGATTATAAAAATGGGTGGTAAAGTTGAAAAACGATATCGCTTTTACCGCATGCCTCTATCCTGATCTATCAGCGCCCTGTGATTCCTGAAAATGCATTTGAAACTAAATTGATTTCTTTTTTGTTTACACATAAACGATCTCAAAATGACTAGAAATTTTGTATCGAATTCGGAAGACTCCATTCGAATGTTTAAAAGCAGCTTTCTTGAGTCTTTGTCTAAAGTACATTTTTCGGTTCCGCTAATCATATATATTCCCGTTATCACATTTCTGTCTGTTCGTTCAATCCAGATGGGGCTTCCTCTCTATAGCTTTCTGGGTTACTTTGTTTTAGGCATTTTTATTTGGACATTGACAGAATATGTATTGCATAAATATGTATTTCATTATTTGCCCAGTTCAAAATGGGGATTGCGCCTGCATTTTATTTTTCATGGCGTGCATCATGACTATCCAAGGGACCGGATGCGACTGGTCATGCCTCCTTCCGCAAGTATCCTGATTGCTTCCGCATTTTATTTCTTTTTCTCGCTGTTTTTCTCTGCCATGGACCTAAAAGCATTTTTTGCAGGCTTTCTTTTGGGTTACCTCTTTTACGATATGGGACATTATGCCATCCATCATCTCAATTGGAAAAACCCGTGGTTTGTGAAAATCAAACAGCACCATATGCTGCATCATTATCATGACCCCACGAAAGGTTTCGGTGTGAGCTCACCTTTGTGGGATCGCATTCTCAATTCGGACTTTCCCAATGAATTGCGCATTCCATCTGGTGATGCTCATTAAATTGAGTGTAATCCCTGCCCAAGTAAAAGCATTTTATATTCCTGATTTCTTTTTGGCATCCTATTGCCATTCAAATTTCAGTTTCCATCTCCCCCGGATGATCCGGTAATCTTGTGCAAGATACCACGGCAGGCAGATGAATTAGCAAAGGGGTTCTATCTTCGCTTTACAAAATTTTGCAGTTCCTTAAGCCTTCAATATATGCCAAAACTAGTAGTTACCGGATCTTCAGGGCTAATCGGTTCTGAAGTTGTCCGTTATTTTGACCAGTTGGGCTGGGAGATTTACGGTATCGACAACAATGGACGTGCAGATTTTTTTGGACCAGCAGGCGACACCAGGTGGAATCAAAAAAAACTCCAGCAGGAGATGCACCAATTTACACATATTGAACTTGACATCCGAAACCGGGAAGCGGTACTCAAACATTTTGAGGCTATCAGGCCGGAATACATTGTACATGCAGCCGCCCAACCTTCACACGATCTGGCGGCGAAGCGCGTTTTTGATGACTTTGATACCAATGCAACAGGCACACTCAATGTTCTCGAGGCCACCAGGCGATTCTGCAAGGAATCCCCAATGGTACATATGTCCACGAATAAAGTGTATGGGGATGCACCAAACCGCCTTCAGTTGGCGGAGCTTGAAACCCGTTACGATTACAGCAATCCGGATGACTATGATGGAATTAAGGAAAGCTTTACGGTGGATCAATCCAAGCACTCCTTGTTCGGAGCCTCAAAACTGGCAGGTGATATTATGGTCCAGGAATATGGCCGGTATTTTGGATTGCAAACCTGTGCATTGAGGGGCGGCTGCCTCACAGGGCCAAATCACTCAGGGGTTGAATTACATGGTTTCCTTAGTTATTTGATTAAAGTGAATGTCAGTAAACTACAGTACAAAGTTTTTGGCTATAAAGGAAAGCAAGTACGCGACAATATCCATTCTTATGATGTGGCGCGGTTTATCGATTGTTTTTTTCAGAACCCACGCTGCGGAGAAGTCTATAATCTGGGAGGAGGAAGAGCAAATTCCTGTAGTATTCTAGAAGCATTCGATCAGGTTTCTCAAATGACCGGATTGCCCATGCAATATGAATATGTAGATCAGGCCAGAGAAGGTGACCACATATGCTACATCTCCAATCTAGGTAAAATGAAACTGCATTATCCCAATTGGGGAATCAGCAAATCTTTGGAATGCATTTATCAGGAAATCATTGAATCGTGGAAGGGGAAAATGCAATAATTAGACCTTCCGGTTTTCATAAGATCCTTTATGTGTCCTGGACTATTCCGCCTGTACAAAGCGGCAGCGCTTTTATCACGCATCAATTGCTCAGGAATTTTAAACCGGAGGAATACACAGCAATCGGAGGAGGAAAATCTACTTGTATCTCATTGAAAAATTACGAAGGTGTATCCTATCATTATTGCTTTACCGAACTCAATGTAAAAGGTCATGGCGACCGTTTTTTTTTGCCGTTTCGTCTTTTGTTGTTCCCCTTTTTTTTAAGTAAAGTCTATCGGATTGCAAAAAGAGAAAAAGTGAAAGTGGTGCTGGCCACTTTTCCGGATGCCTATTATATGGCATGTGCCTGGGTGGTAAGCCGCTTACTGCATCTCCCTTTTTACGCCTATTTCCACAATACCTATGTCGAAAACCGGACAGGTATTTCACGTTGGATAGGTCATATATTTCAAAAGCATTTCTTTAAAAGTGCAATCAGAATTTTTACCATGAGTGAGGGGATGCGTTTGGTGTATTCGGAAAAATATCCTGAATGGAAATCGAAGTTCTGCGTGCTTCCTCACAGCTTTTCGCAATATCCCGTATCAACTGAACAGATGGATTCCAAGCCTTTTGGCGGGAAGTATAAACTGGTTTTGATAGGAACATTGAATGAGTCGAATATGGATGCAAGCAAGCGCATCATCCATCTGATTTCGGATCATTCGGATTTGTATCAGCTGGATATTTATTCGTCCTCAAATAAGCAGCTTCTTAAATTCAAGTATGATCTCGATTTGGACAAGCCCGGAATACAGTATTATGATGCCGTTCCTCAGGAACAGGTGGATCACATACTTCAAGCTTATGATGCATGCATTCTGACGCATGGATTTAAGGGTGCTTACAGCGATGTGGAATATCAAACAATTTTTCCAACGCGTACGATTCCCTTGCTGCTTTCAGGAAAACCTATTTTGGCGCACACACCGCCTGGGGCATTTCTCACCGATTTCCTTGCGAAGCATGATTGTGCGGAACTTGTGAGTTCCCAAAGTGAGCAAGATCTGCTGGAAGCGCTTCGACGAATTACAGTGGATTTGAAGAGGATAGCCCAATTGCGATCCAATCAAAAGAAAGCGGCAGAATATTTTTACGGCCCTGCAATCTGCAAACAATTCAAATCGATGGTCGAACTGGATCTCTCCAATCTGATGAAATCCTAGTTAAGGCTGAGATTGAATTTCCCAATGCATCGGAAATTTCGGACATTTGACAATTGAATCCAATGAGCACAATGTCTGAATCCACAAGGTCTTCCGGAAAATCTGCCTTGACTTTTATTTTCCTTACTGTATTGATTGATGTTACCGGTCTTGGGATTATCGTCCCTATTTTACCGCAACTCATTCAATCACTTACCGGTGGCAGCCTCAGCGACGCGGGAGCCTGGGCCGGATGGTTGGCTTCTTCGTTTTCAATAAGTCTTTTTTTGTTCGCTCCCATTATTGGAGGACTCAGCGATCAATTCGGCAGGAGGCCGGTATTGTTGCTTGCTCTTTTTGGATTCGGTATGGATTATCTTTTGCAGGGGTTTGCCCCCAGTCTGATCTGGTTGTTTATAGGCCGCATTCTTGCAGGTGTCTGCGGAACATCTTTCACTGTCGCTGCCGCTTATATTGCCGATGTCAGTCCTCCGGATCGGAGGGCCCAAAACTTTGGATTGATAGGAGCGGCCTTCGGTTTGGGATTTATCCTTGGTCCGGCATTGGGTGCATTATTGGGACAATACGGCATAAGGGTTCCCTTTTTCGGCGCAGCTGTCCTGGCATTGCTTAATCTCTTGTTTGGTTTGTTTGTCGTTCCGGAGTCACTTGATCAGGAACACAGAAGAAGTTTTAATTGGCGTCGTGCCAATCCTTTTGGAACCTTACAGGTGCTTTTCAGATATCCCGTAATCAAGAGTTTCATTATGTCGCTATTCCTGGTTTATATGGCGCAATATGCTCTGCAAAGCACCTGGTCGTTCTATACGATGGAAAAATTTCAGTGGGATGGTAAAATGATTGGCTTGTCGCTGACTTTAGTAGGCCTCATGGCAACTATCGTACAAGGTGGACTTTCGCGAATGATAATCCCACGATTGGGCAGCCGCAGGTCTATTCTACTGGCATTCTCAATTGGCTTTGCAGGCTATTTGGCATTTGCATTTGCCAATCAGGGCTGGATTATGTTTGCCATCACGATACCTTTTGCATTGAGCGGTTTGGCAGGTCCTTCGATTCAGGGTTTGATATCAAACCAGGTTCCCGTCAATGCCCAGGGGGAGTTACAGGGAGGTATGACGGGCCTGATGAGCATTACAGCTATTCTGGGCCCTCTGATGATGACACGTCTGTTCAGTTATTTTACTTCGGGTACATCAGCATTATATTTTCCGGGTGCTCCGTTTTTTATGGCGGCTCTCCTCGTATTATCAGGAATACTTTTAATTTTAAAGCCCCTTTCTAAATTTTCTTCAAAATGATTCAAATGAAGCTTCACATCTTAAGGCTTGTCTTTCTTTTAAGTCTTACTTATAATTTTGCTTTTGCTCAACCGGTGACGGATGATTTTATTCTTTGCCATAACGCGCTTTCTCACCTGTCATCTGGCTATAAACCGACTGAACAGGAAATGGCCATGATGGAAAATTCAAACAGACGGAGTGACAGCTTTGATATTTGGAATTACGTCATTGATATCGATGTGACCAATTATGCAGGAAAAGCCATAAAAGCGAACACAGCAGTGCGATTTCGTACCCGTTTGGATAAGTTGCAGTGGATCGTGCTCGATCTGCTCGATTTGCAGGTGGACTCCGTGTACTTTGAAGGAAAGCCCGTTTTATTTAACTATGATTCCGCTCAGATAGTAGTTTTCTTTGGCAGGGAATTGCCTTATGACCATGCAAACCAGGTCACGGTATATTATCATGGAGTACCTTCCAGAGATCCGGTTTGGGGTGGATTTTATTTTGCAGATGACTACATCTACAACCTTGGAATCGGCTTGTCAACAACACCTCCCAATTTTGGGAAAGTGTGGTTTCCCTGTTTCGACAATTTTGTCGAGCGGAGTACCTATGATTATTATGTGACCAGCACTTCCGACAAGAAAGCATATTGCGTAGGAACATTTATGTCTGAAGACAGCGTGGGACCTTCGAGGATTCGAAGACATTATCGCATGAACACTCCAATCCCAACTTATTTGTCTTCAATTGCAGTTGCCAATTATGCCGTATCTACCATGGACCATCAGGGTATTGATACGATTATCCCGATACAGCTGATAGCCAAGCCCGGGGATCTTTCTAAAATGGTGAGCCAGTTTGAAAAAATGGGTCAGGCAATAGATGCATTTGAATATTGGTTTGGGCCATACCGGTTTGAACGCGTAGGATATGTTGCAACTACGGTCGGAGCAATGGAGCATCCGACAAATGTCGCTTATCCAATCAGCTCCATACTAAACAGTACACTTATTCAGAACGAACGTTTGTACGGTCATGAATTGGGTCATCATTGGTGGGGTGATATCACTACTCTTGATGATGCACGTGACATGTGGATTAAAGAAGGCAATGCAGAATACAGCAGCCATCTCTTTATAGAGCGTGCGTATGGCAAAGCAGATTTTACGGATGCCGTAAAGAGCAACCTGTCCAATATCATTTTTAATGCACATCGGAATGATGGTGCTTATTTGCCTCTTTCTCCCATGCCTTACAGCAATACCTATGGGACACACACCTACAGGAAAGGAGCTGCTATGATCCATAATCTGCGCGGATATCTGGGTGATGACCGCTATCGCCAGGTGTGTACCATGCTGTTTGACAGCCTTTATGGGAAATCAATGAATGCATTTGAATTCAGAGATTTCCTGAGTCGTAACAGTGGCATGGATATGACTGCATTTTTCGATGATTATATCTTTAATCCTGGATATTGCGGCTTTTATGTGGATTCCAGTCAGATCTATCAAAATGGCGGCAAGAACTATGTGCGCATACGCTTGCAGCAGAAATCACATCACGCGGCACATCTGTACAGGGATGTTCCAATTGAACTGGCTATGTACGACCAGAATATGAAAAGATCCACTTTGAAATTAATTGCGGGTGATACAGTATCCTATTTTGATATTCCACTGCCTGATGGATTTACACCTGCCATTTATATCCTTAATGAAAATCAGGAATTGAACCTGGCGACTTTGCAAAACAATGCAATCATCAATAAGACAGGAACTGCCAATCTTCCTTATACAGGAATGGTGGTCAATGTGTCCGGGCTTACGGACAGCTCATATGTAAACATTGCACATCAGCTGATGGGGCCTGATACTGATCGCAAGGCGGCAAATATAAAAATTATATCACCTGCCCATTTTTGGCAAGTGTCTGTTGTACAACATGGCGATCTGATCATGGACGGCAGGGTTGAATACAATGGCGCCGACTCCTTGAGTATTGACAAGGATATTCTCTTTAAATCGGAGGACAGTCTGCTTCTTGTGTATCGGAAAAATCACTCGGAGCCATGGGTTGAATATCCGGATTATAACAAACTTATCGTTAGTCCTAACGATCGTAAGGGGTTCGTTCGCATCACCAAACTCATAGCAGGAGAATATGCGCTGGCGAACGGATATCACCAGGTCGTGCAATCAAATGATCTTGCTAAAACAGGGATCCTCATGTACCCCAATCCTGTAAAAGACAACTTGTATATTCATTCCAGGGATGACAGCCGCAGCATTGAACATATGGAAATCTATGATGCCTCCTCCAGATTGGTGATGCGGATGAAAGCGGAATGTCAACTCGACCTCACCTGCCTGAATGCAGGGTACTATGAAATAGTCATGTTTGATCAGGCAGGTAAGATGTTATACCGTAATGCAATTATCAAAGAATAAAGAAGAACTTAGCCCAAGGGCTGACTTAAGTCTAGTTGTAAGATAAAAAATTGTATTCCTGGATCAGTTTTTTTAGAACCTGAAACTGATTCCCGTTTTCAGACTGGACGTAAAAAACAGGTCATTATTGGGGCCAAAGCCCAGATCACCCAACATTTTGCTAAATTCCAGTTCGGTAAAAAAGCGTGTTCTCGAATTCAGATCTCTATCATACCGGATGCCACCAACCAGATTTGCATAGCTGTTTACCCCAACACTGCCACCTTGAAGAATTCCCTGATTTGCTTGTGAGCGAACCCTGGAGGCGATTTCAGATTGCTGATTCGGATCAAACAAAATACCTTGCGATGGTTTGCCATTGAGATTGGTTAAGGTATCAACGGAGAATTCATTGTGCAGGGAAGCGGAAATGGAAAGACCTGCTTTCACCGCTATACTCCAGTTTGGTTTAGAATAAAGTACCCGATGAACCAGGACTGGAATATTGATGATGTGACTTTGCAGTTTTGCGAAACGGATTTTATAATACCCGGCTTCGAAACTTCCCAAAGTTTCAGACATGTTAGGTTGATAGTGGATATTCTGATAACTGAGACCGGACTCAAGCATCCAGTCACCGTACTGGCTTCCCAGGAAAAGACCGATTTGATTTCCAAGTTGTACCTGATGAAAATGAACTGAGTTCTGGATAAAAGAGGGGGAAGTAATGGAATTCACCATAAGTCCAGCTGAAATACCCACCCATCTTTTCAATTGCTTATGAAATGCAACAGGATGGATTCCATGTCGCAATTCAAGGTCAAAATCGAGTTCATCTTCAAGTACAAGCGGAGAAAGTTCAGACGGAAGCTTGAGTTCTTCAGAATGATGAAGTTCAGCTTTTTTGATCGAGGTCTGGAGCAAACCGGATGCAAATGAAAGATCAGGAGGAATCAGAATCCCCTCCGGATTTACGGCAGGCTCCATTGCATTACTGGCAAATCCGGATTGGAGACCGGCTGCAATTTTTGAATCTTGCCGATTGTTTTCTTCCTTATAAACATCTGCAGTATTTTCTACGGAAACCACGGAAGTTTGGAGATGCAATCTACTGTCCTGTGCCACTTCATCATTTGGAGCTGGAATTTTAAGAGCCTGGTGAATTGCAGAATGGCTGAGCTTGTATGGATTCCGTGTTTCGCGCTTCGTTTTTAAATGACTGGAAGAAGTCGGAGAATCACTTTTGTCGTTTTTAAGTTCTCCCAATGCCTGTGCAAACACTTCCATACTCTTTATACCTTTTTCGTATGGAATCATTCTTGTCAAGCCGATATTGTCCAGGGTCCAGAGTAAAAGAAGTACAAGAACAGATTCCAGTGCTCTGGTCGTGATAATTTTTTGCCTGCGTTCCGTATGTCTTTTCAGTTTTGTCTGAAACTCGGTCCATTCGATTTCCTTGGCATTTACCTGAACATCCTGGAGGATCGATTTTATTTTCTGATCAAATTGATGGTCTTCCTCTGCGAGATTCAACTGGCTTTGCATAAAAGACCAGTCTGGCTTGGATGCAGGCTCAAACTGATCCAGTTTTGACTGAATTTCCCTGTCAAATGAATCAAATTTTGCCATGGAGCATTTGCTTTAATTTAGTTCTCGCTTTAACGAGGTTTGAGCGAGAAGTACTTTCCGTAATGCCAAGTTCGTCCGCTATTTCTTTATGGGAATAGCCTTCAATAGCAAACATATTGAATACAGTCCTGTAGATGTTTGGGAGGGCTTGTACACATTTCATGACCTCTTCTGCGGTAATTGCTTCAATGGGCCCACTTTTCGTATACGTGAGCGATCGCGCCTCATCAAGGTCGCTCGTCACTCTTCTGGATTCTTTGCGATAGAAGTCAATGGCGGTATTTACCATGACACGTCGTATCCATGCTTGTAAAAGGGATCCGGGCTCATAGCTCCCGATATTGAGGAAGACTTTCAAAAAACCTTCATGTAATATGTCGAATGCATCTTCCGGATTATTCGAGTAGCGCAAACAGACCGCCATCATCGTTTTATAGTGCTCTTCATAGATCTTCTGCTGAGCCCAGGCTTGTTTTTCGGCACATGCCTGAACCAGTTCCTGTTCGGAAGGGTTCAGCGGTATGGCAAGATGTAATGGCATGTCTAAAATGAGCTTACTAAAATAACGCTTTACCACAAGGAACGCTGCTTTCCTTCAATTTATTTACCACATGAATTATTTAAGCTTTGTAGCTGCGTAAAAATCTTCATTTCGAGGCGGTGATGCCCTACATTTGCCCTGAAATGCAGCCAGAGGCGGATCATAGTTATAAAATCATGGGCTTTACCGATCTCGATTTGGGAGCCCGTCTCATCAGTATTGGGATATACCCTGGCAAAATTATTGAAATCAAGAGAGAAGCCTGGATGGGTGGAGCCTACTATGTAAGTGTGGATGGCATTCATTATGCATTGAGGGAGCAGGAAATGAATAAAATCTTGTTGGAGCCATTTTCTAAAAATCCTGCTGCATGAAAAAATTCGGACTTGTAGGGAACCCCAACAGTGGCAAAACCAGCCTCTTTAATGTCCTGACAGGCCTGCATCAAAAAGTCGGCAATTATCCGGGAGTAACGGTTGATACGAAACAAGGCCGAATGGAAGTGGATCATGGAGGCAGTATTGATTTGATCGATTTTCCAGGTGCCTACAGTGTGCATAGTAATACCTCCGATGAATTTCTACTGACACGGGCCTTGCTCGATGAAAAGGATCCCTTTCATCCGGATGCCATCCTGTATGTCGTCGATATTCAGATGCTGGATAAGCAACTGCTCTTGTTAACCCAAATTAAGGATCTTCATTATCCGGTATTGGTTTGCCTGACCAACTGCGACCAGGTGGACGCATCTACCATTGAAGCGAGCCAGCGCATTTTGGAACAAAAGCTAAGTTGTACGGTAGTACCGGTGAGTATAAAATCGGGCTTCAACCTGGATCTGCTCCGCAAGCGCATTAATGAATTGGTTGATCATCCTGATCAACAAGATTCCGGATCTGAATTTTTTGTCATGACTCCTGAGACAGAAGTGGCCTTTACAGGCCAAACCAGATTCCGGACGCCCTATCAGTTTCACCTGTGGAAACACTATGGGGCTAAAATCCAGAAAGACAAACAGGAAGCCTGTTATGAAAGGCAGGAATCCCTGCGTCTGCAAGTGGATGACACGATGTCCCGGTATCGCCTGATTGATGCCTGGATGAAGGATATCAAAAGGACTGTTCCCTCGGCTTCCCTGGCAATTACCGAACGGATCGATGCCTGGCTGACTCGCCCCGTGTTAGGCATTGCCATTTTCACGGCAATCATGTTTCTTATATTTCAGGCTATATTTTCGTGGGCAAGCATCCCGATGGATTTTATTGAAGAAGGCTTCAGCCGTTTGCAAAGCTTTCTCGAATTGAGATTGCCCCACAATGGATTTACAGACTTGATTTTAAATGGCATCATCCCGGGATTGAGCGGAGTGATGGTGTTTATTCCGCAAATCGCCATCTTGTTTTTTCTGATCAGTTGGATGGAGGAACTCGGTTATATGGCACGTGTCGTCTATTTATTTGACCATATCCTTAAATCCCTTGGCTTGAATGGAAGGTCACTGATCGGTTTGATCAGTGGGGGTGCCTGCGCTATTCCAGCCATCATGTCTACGCGCACCATCAGCAATAAGCGCGACAGGCTGGTAACGATGTTTGTCATTCCACTAATTCCTTGTTCTGCGCGGATCCCTGTATATACGGCTTTGATTGGATTCATTGTTCCATACAAAGAAATATTCTGGATTTTCAACAGCCAGGGCCTTGCATTTATGGCTTTGTATAGTCTTGGGATTCTCATGGCGCTGACTACGGCATTTGTCATCACCCAATTCGTCAAATCCGAAGAATTGAGCTATCTGGCGCTCCAACTTCCCGATTACCGTTGGCCACGTATGAGCGAAGTCTTGCATGTCGTTTATCATAAAGTGAGGACCTTTGTGGTAGAAGCAGGTCTCATCATACTTGTGATCAGCATGATCCTGTGGTTTCTGGCCAGCTTTTCCTGGAAAGGTGAATTAGACCGGGTCGAAGCGGAAGTACGAAGTTCATTAGAAGCAAGAGCTCTGCCTAAGGACTCCGTGGATGCATTGGTGGATGCTCAAAGACTTGAACATTCCTTTGCGGGTAAAATAGGGCAGACCATTGAACCCATTTTCGAACCCCTCGGATTTGATTGGAAGATATCTATTGCCTTGATCACATCCTTTGCGGCGAGGGAGGTTTTTGTAGGTACCATGTCGACTATATATAGTCTAGGATCAAATGATGATGAGACCATACTACGCAAAAAAATGTCTTTGGAACTGAGGCCGGACGGAACGCCTTTTTATGATCGCCGGACGAGCCTGTCTCTGATTTTATTTTATGCTTTTGCCATGCAATGCATGAGCACCTTTGCCATCATGTGGAAGGAAACGAAATCAAAACGCTGGCCCTTGCTTCAATTTATTTATATGGGCACCCTCGCGTATCTGTTTTCCTGGATGGCCTATCACTGGTTTTGAGGGATAGCAGGTAAGGTTTGAGGGCTGCTCCCTGCCGGCTTTTCTACCTGGTAAACGATATAAGCTGTTTCGCCCCTGATAGAGATGGTGATGTATTTTTCTTTATAATGCAAGGTTACCTTTTGACCGGATTTCGAGGCTTCTTCAACCTGCCGGGCTACCTCACCGTTTGAAACTGAGAAGTTCCAAATATTTTCAGATGGTTTACCACCCGCTGGGGTTCCCCCGAAAAATCCAAAATTCAACTCGCCTTCGTAGGTTTTAAAAATGTATCCCTTATGGCTGATTTTGGTAACATAACCTGTCCTCGTTCCGGTAGAATAATTTGCAAACAGGATAAAAAACAAAAATCCGAGCCCCAGCAAAGCGAGAATGAGTACCGAAATTTTCGTGTATTTCCACCATTGCTGCGACTTTGCTTTCATATTTTCTGTAATGCTCATAAATTCTAGTTTGCTGCGAAATTAAAAAAACCAACCCGAACCCATTGTATAAACATAGATTTGCAGCGGATAATTCCATTTTGATAGATGTTACAAGACCGGGATACCATTGTTGCAATAGCCACCCCTCCGGGACTGGGAGCCATCGCTGTCATCCGTTTATCGGGACCGCAGTCTATAGCTATTGCGGCTACCGTATTTAGTGGTAAGGATTTGCATGCTGTTGACAGTCATACGGCGCATTTCGGTTTGATCAGGGAGGAGAATAAACTGATCGATGAAGTTGTGCTTACAGTATTTCGTTCGCCAAAGAGTTATACCGGAGAAGATATTATTGAAATATCCTGCCATGGATCTCCATTCATACAGCAGCAAATTCTGGCATTGATGATACGCAAAGGAGCCAGGTTGGCAAAGCCGGGGGAGTTTACATTGCGTGCTTTTTTGAATGGAAAGATGGACCTCAGTCAGGCAGAAGCGGTGGCAGATTTGATAGCCAGCGAAAGTGCTGCGGCGCATGATCTGGCGATGCAACAAATGCGCGGTGGATATTCTGAAGAGCTGAAGCGACTTCGGTATGAATTGATTGGATTTGCATCGATGATTGAGTTGGAACTCGATTTCAGCGAGGAAGATGTGGAATTTGCCAATCGCGATCAGCTAACAGCTTTGAGTAAAAAGATTTCCGGAATATTGGATGCGCTGATAGAGAGTTTCCGTCTGGGAAATGTCATGAAGCAAGGTGTGCAGACGGTCATCGCGGGCAGGCCCAATGCAGGAAAATCGACTTTGCTGAATGCCCTGCTCAATGAAGAGCGTGCCCTGGTGAGTGAAATTGCAGGAACTACAAGAGATACCATTGAGGAAGAGTTGAATATACACGGGATTGTTTTCAGGCTGATCGACACTGCCGGTATTCGCGAAGCTACAGATGTGATCGAGCAGGCCGGAGTGAAGCGGACCATGGAAAAGATTGCGCAGAGTACCCTGTTGATTTACCTCTTTGATGTTCAGACGATGGATGCCGGCGAAGTCGCCAAAGACTTACAAATGTTTGTTAGGGGAAATTACAGTTTGATTCTGGTAGGCAATAAAATGGATCAGGGACTACCTGCTGACAAGGTGCTGGCCCTGGATCAGCTGGGGGAAGTCTTGTACATCTCCTCCCGGGATGGGGATAATCTGGATGCACTCAAGGAAATCATGTTTGAGCGCATTGCGGGATCCGACCAAATGACCGGACATGTAGTGGTGAGCAATGTACGGCATGTGGAAGCACTGATTCATGCGCGGGAGGCACTGGAGGATATACTCAGGGGCATCGAAGGACATTTCAGCGGCGAGATTACCGCGCTGTCGATTCGCAGAGCTTTAAATTACCTTGGAGAGATAACGGGAGAAGTTACAAATGAGGATCTTCTCGACTTTATTTTTTCGAAGTTCTGTATCGGAAAGT
>CAYTNG010000017.1:0-56442 GCA_964439105.1 uncultured Saprospiraceae bacterium | reverse complement strand
ATGCGCAAATGGAAGAAAGAAGCAGGAAAGCCATTCTCGATTTGATTGCGCAGCTGGTAAAAAAATTTAACATGGACGATCAGCAAGTCTATCTCTGTGGTTTCAGCCAGGGAGCCATCATGTCTTACAGCCTTGGCCTTACCCATCCCGATAAAATCAAAGGCATCGCAGCAATGAGTGGGCGGCTTCTCGAAGAAATAAAACCGCAGATTTCAAAAAACAATGCACTGCGAAGTTTGCGAGTATTCCAGTCGCACGGCAGCCATGATCCTGTTCTGGGAATTGAAAATGCACATAAAGCGGCTGCGTATCTCAGAACACTAGGCATTAGCCCTCGCTGCAAGGAATATCCTGCCGGACACACCATCAATGAGGAGATGCTGAAAGATTTGATCCTCTGGCTAAATCAGCTTTAATTCATGTTTCAAATGCAGACTCCGCAATTCTAAAAATTGAATCACTCCATTCTGGTCGCAATATAAATTTCGTGCTTATATCGCGGGCTTATCATTTTTATTTCTTTTTCCCTTCTGTTCTGAAGGCTTATTCGAAGGCCCTTCCTGTAGATCGTCTCATTTTCCCTTTTGTAGATTTCCTGATCTGCAGATTCGCAATTTTCATATTCCTTTTTCACAATCATCTTGCCTGTCAACAGATTAAAGTCGATATCCATCCAATATTCACAAGGTTTTCCGGCTGTACTCGAATATCCGATTAAATAAAACTCTCCATCCTGGTAGCGATACTTATCCGTATGCCCCCACTTCCAGCTGCTTCCACCTGCATGACTCATGAGTAAAATTCCATTTTTTATCTCCATACCGCCATAAGGGTCTCCACTCATACCACCCTCTGTGCTGCCATATAAAGCCTGATCTGAAATTTTCCATACAGCCCATTTCCCGTCCTGCATTTTATAAATTCGCAGTTGACGCGGGATACTTTCAAAAGAATCATCCTCTTTTCTGGTGTTGTATGCCACTACCATTTCATCCACACCATCTTTGTCCAGGTCACCCTGTACCGAATCCAACAAAACAAAGTTTTGAGGAACAGGAATGCGCTGGGCAGAAATAATTTGGAATCCAAAAAGACTAACTACAATGCAGCTTAAACGTAACATAAATGGTAATTCAACAAAACGTATGCAATAGGTACATTTTATGAACCGCTAAATTAGTCAGAATTCCCCATTTACGTTTTGAATACGACGGACATACAGACATAGTATTTCAAGTCTTGCAACAGTCCACTGACCGCATTTGAATTGGATAACACGATAGGTTCCGGATGTGAGGCCGTCAGAAAATGTGACCAAAGCAAGGTACGGATAAAATGAGCAGAGCAAATAACAGCAACACAAACTTAAATTACTTCCTGAAGTCAAAAATCAAAAGAAGAAAAGCTGCGGCAAAGCAAACGATGAGGAACCCCTACAGATTGATAAGGAACGATGCATGGTCGAAGAATATACCCGAAGCACCTGCGCTTGTGCTGTACTTTATGTGCAACTGGGATATTTGAGATAGACTTCATGGCCCCCTAAAAAAATGGAATACCCTGCTTAAAAATAAATTATTGGGAAACATGCACGAAATGAATATAACTTTGCGTTTCAAAGTACTTTTAATTACGAACCATGGATCATCAAAACGAACCTTTGGAAACACTTCGGGAAATTCGATCCCTCATGGAACGCTCTTCCCGTTCCCTCTCCCTCAGTGGACTTTCCGGAGTCGTCGCAGGATTTGCCGCCTTGTCAGGCATGGCAGCCTTTCATCTGTATGGAAATTTCCAAACCGGACTCATCCTCCCGTTAAACGGAAGGCAAACAGCCCAGTCCGGATGGGATTTTTATAAGTTATTGATGATGGATATGCTGATCGTCCTGGTAGTATCCTTGCTTGCTGCGGGATGGCTGTCCATGAGGAGAGCCCGCAAAGAAAATCTTCCTGTTTGGGATACCACCGCCAGGAGACTTCTGATCAATTTGGGCATTCCCTTGCTGGCAGGAGGATTGTATTGCCTGATCCTCATCTATCACGGGCTTTACGCATTCATTGCACCTGCCACGATTCTATTCTATGGACTGGCATTGCTGCATGCCAGCAAATATACATGGAATGAAATTCGCCAGCTGGGCCTGCTCCAAATCGCCATAGGTCTTCTTGCAAACCTGTTTGTAGAATACAGTCTCTTGTTTTGGGCACTGGGATTTGGAATTCTCCATATCGCTTATGGAATATCCATGTATCTTAAAAACGAGAGATGAAAAATTTCATCGTCAAACTCAACAAAGCATTCGAAAGCAGGGTACGGTTAGGAATCATGTCCATCCTGATGATCAACGAATGGGTAGATTATGGCACGCTCAAAGAACAACTGCAGCTCACCGACGGAAATCTGGCCAGCCATCTGCATGCACTTGAAAAACACAAATACATCCAGGTGAAGAAACAGTTTATTGGAAAAAAACCAAATACGTCGTACAAGGCTTCAAAAGAAGGAAAAAAGGCTTTCTTACAGCATCTCAATGCTCTGGAAAAACTTATTCAGCATACAAACTAATTTTTTTATGTTTTCACTTTGCAATTCAAAGTACTTTTAATTTTAAACAATATGGACCCGCACATCGAATCTTTGACCGACTTAGCCCTCCGCCAAACAAAATCTGAAATTACCAAACTCATCGACCACCCGGCCCTTTTGGAAAAACTGTATCGCCAAAATCCTTCGCGCTTCCGGGAGGCCTTTCAGGAGTTGTATCCGGAATCTTCAGATTCCGTGACGGTTCAAATATGGCAGGCACGCCTGGGCCCAGAAAACGAGGCCCTTCCGCAACACTCTTTCAAAGAAATGTCTTTCTTAATCCTCTTATGTCTCTTTGCCGGTTTGATTGCAAAGATGCCGGATTGGTTCGACTGGAACCCTGATGTGTACTACCCGCGCAATCTGGGCTTTATTCTATTTCCCTTCCTATCCCTGTATTTTGCATGGCGAAAAAAGATGCAGATGAAATACATCGCATGGATTGGTCTTGCAATTGCAGTCTGTGCGTTCTATTTAAATGCACTACCGCAATCCAACAGCGACACTATCGTATTGGCCTCTATCCACATGCCGGTTCTCCTTTGGGCACTGTTCGGATTATGCTTTGCGGGTACTTCAATTCGAGATACAAAGTGGAAACTTGATTTCCTGCGATTCAACGGGGATCTGATTGTGATGTCAGGCCTTCTATTCCTCGCCGGAGCTTTATGTACCGTACTCACTTTTGGAATGTTTGAATTTATCGGTCTGCACATCGAAGAACTGTATATGCACAGCATTGGAATATGGGGTCTTGCATCTATCCCCATCGTTGCAAGCTACCTGGTGGATGTCTATCCGTCGATCGTTCAAAAAATATCACCTCTGATTGCAAAACTGTTCACCCCAATAGTTCTGCTGATCCTTCTTACCTTTCTCATCGCGATGGTAACTGCCGGAAAAGACCCTTATAACGACAGAAACTTTCTTTTAATTTGCAATGTCGTCCTTATCGCTGTCATGGCTCTTGTACTGTTTTCACTTGCAGAAAATTCAAAAAAAATAAATATAAACAAACCGGAACTTTTATTACTCCTGAGTTTGTCCCTCGTCAGCATGATGATCAACGGAATTGCATTTTCTGCTATCCTGTACCGCATCCATTCCTGGGGATTTAGCCCCAACAGGATTTGCGTACTTTCAAGTAATTTCCTTATTTTTATGAACCTAAGCCTCCTGAGCTTCCAACTCTTTAAATCACTGCGATACGGACAAGCTGTCGAATATATTGGTATACGCATGGTCCAGTACCTTCCTGTATATGTTTTGTGGGCTGCAACCGTATGCTTCCTTTTCCCCCTATTGTTTGGATTCCAGTAGATTTCTCAAACTCAGCTAAAAGGCCAAACACTATGACCCCTCACAATGTATCGAATTATCATCCAGGCCTTTTGCTAAAAGCTGTATACTGTCTGCTTGTCATCGCTTTTTCATCTATACATCTGACAAGCCAGATTCATCAATGCCAGGTCGGAATCCATACCGAAGTGTCACATGCCGAACTCATCCGGTTTACAGCAAAGCTGGATGGGGCGGCAGCCTATGAGGGCGCCACCGCTTATCAGCTGGGAATCGGCATACGTGCACATCTGAATGATCACATTTATTTTCAATCAGGGCTCCGATATTCCGGACAAGCCTTCAGATATTCGTATATCGACGGAAACGGAAATGAATATGTAAGTGCCTCTGCCGAAAATGTGCACATCCTGTCGATTCCGCTTCAAACAGGCCTTATGCTGAAACATCAATTCTTCCTCAGCGGAGCCTTTTTGTTGGATTTTGACATTTCAAAAAGCAAGAACCGAACGATTGATAGTCAAACAGGACTGGGAATCGAAATGCAATTTGGAAAGACCCTAAATCTGGGGCGGAAAACACAATTAAATTGTTCACCTGTACTCCAAATACACGGCCTCCTTCCCTTTCATCCGGAAAATTACCATCAGCGTGCAACAATGATTGGCCTCCGTTTTGAACTCTTGCAGGCGTGTGGATTCAATAAAACAAAGATTGAAGAAAACCGATGAATACAGAGATGATTGTATGAACACGTATTCCCGGCTTTCTCTGAAAATTCCATCGACTGAACATGTATTGTAATTCCACAAATGGCCACAAGTTGCAATCGATGCTTCCCACCCACGATTCGCAAAAGAAAAAATCTACATAGCAAAAGCCTTATTAGCCATTCAACTACCCCTAATTGTAGCTCACTATCCATCTTGTCTCAGCACCCTTAGCATTATCTTTTCTGTATTTAAAGCCCTCCATAGCATCAGCTTTATTTCATCAAACGATCAAAAGACATCCAACTAATTTGCGAATATTTCATTATTTTTGATAGCCCATTCATTTTTTCATTTCACTAATTTACATAACAACAGTTCACTAAATTTCAGCCTATGAATCTGTACTCTTCAATTCTCGCATTGCTAACACTCATCAGTGTTCCCTCCATTGCTCAAAATGTGCTCACGGAAGATTTTATTTTCGATCCTGTTGACAGCCTTGAAAAATCAGGAGACTGGGAACGCTCAGGAATCAACACCGAATTTAATATTAAAATCAGCGCTCCGGGGCTGGAGTATAAAGATTATATAGGTTCTGCACGAGGCAATACCTGCAAAATCAGCAACAATGGCAATGGAGATATCGTTTACCGGAATTTTAGTTCCGAGATCACTTCAGGTTCAGCGTATATGTCTTTTATGTTTCAAGTGGATAGCCTGCCTGATTCTTTTACAGAAGGCTACTGTATTAGTTTTAATCCCAATACAGGAGGTACTAATCTGAACACGGCATTGCACGTCAGAAGAACCAGCTCGAATTCCTTTCAGCTTGGGATCAGAAAACTAACATCCGTTCAATACGGATCGAAAAATTTTGATGTGCACAAAACCTATTTGATTGTCCTAAAATACACTATTCTCGCCGGAAGCAATAATGACTCCTCAAGTGTCTATGTGTTTTCAGATGTTCTTCCGCAATCCGAACCAAACCAGCCCCACGCCGCAAGTACAGAAGGCGACGATTACACAGGACAGGCATCTGTGTATTTAAACAATAATTATGCGCAGGATGGTATCAAAGGTTGTGATATAAAGATTGATGGAATTCGGGTGGGCACATCCTGGGAGACCAGCGTATGGGCCCCTCTGACCTATCTTTCCAATTCAAAGGAAGATCGCAAATTTGGAATGGAGTTTTATCCAAATCCTTTCCAAAGATGGACAAAGATCCGCTACCAAATTCCTTCAAAAGGAATGATAAAAATTCAAATTTTTAATGGCAGCGGAAATCTGTGCGAGGAGTTGTTTTACGGTATCCAGGAAGCTGGTACGCACGAATTGCCATGGAATGCCAACGCCTACCCTTTCGGAAACTATACATGCAGAATGGAATACAATGGGCATGTACTGAGTAAAATGGTCCAATTAGCCCGATAAAAAGATACATTCAGCTTCGTTTCATTTCACTCCGGGTATAAGTGATCTCACGATGGAATTGAACCAACAAGAGACTCCAATTCGAAACATTCAGGAGGGTGGATGCTACTTTTTTGGAAATTTTTGCGACTCATTTAAATTTAAATTTATGAACACACTACATGCAGACATCCAGGAATACAATCAAAAGCTTTCAGAAAATGACCAGCAAATTGTTGCCGTACTTTGCAGTGAAATACTAAAGCAGCTGCCGGAAGCAGAATATAAAATCTGGCACTCCCATCCTGTCTGGTTCCTCGACGGAAACCCGGTCGTTGGATACAGCGCATTAAAAAATTGCATCCGGCTGTTGTTCTGGAGCGGCCAATCCTTTGACGAAGAATCCCTGGTGCATGAAGGCAGTTTCAAAGCTGCTGAAAAGAGATATACCGATGTTCAGCAAGTTGACTGCATTGAATTGTCAGGATGGTTGAAAAAAGCGAGAGAGATTCAATGGGATTACAAAAACCTTGTAAAAAGAAAGGGGAAGCTGGAACGTTTAAAATAACACAAGGCCGCTTGTGCAATAAAAGCGATTCTACTTCATTCTTATTTTGATGAGCTTGTAAATTCCGGATAAAAGTTAAATTACATTGGTCTAATCTGGCTAGTTTATGAACGTTGAAATACGGAGAGATGCCAGTAGTCAAATAAGAATAGACGACTTATTGTTTTATAGAAAATAATACAAGCAAAAATAGATGTCGAAATACCTGCTGTTTTTATTGACTTGCTTCAACTTCCATATGCATGCTCAAAATGCGGATATCTGTCTTTTGCGAAGAATCAATATCGACAGGAATAAAGATCTGGATCCGACATTTCGTTTTTTGAGCAATACGACGACGCCGGTTTCTATTGCCTGCCCTCTCGTCATGATGAGCGTTGGTTACTTTAAGAAAGATTCCAGCTTGATGGAGGCTGCCTTATACGTAGGTGCAAGTTTAATTTCGACATCACTTTTATCCACCGCACTGAAATACAGTATACATCGGCCGCGTCCCTTTGTGAGTTATCCGGACATTCAAAAAGCCAGCGATGCCGGGAGTCCTTCCTTTCCATCCGGACATACTTCAGACGCCTTTGCACTGGCCACATCGGCGAGCCTGAAATTTCCGAAGTGGTATGTAATCGCCCCGGCCTTTGCCTGGGCTTGCTCGGTGGGATACTCACGAATGCATTTAGGCGTTCATTATCCCAGCGATGTATTTGCCGGAGCCGTTTTAGGAACAGCTACGGCCATCCTCTGCCACAAGCTAGAGCAAGGTTTATGTAAAAAGCAAAAAACCAGAATTCCATCTCCTGATTAGCACGCACTAATGCCTTAAGCTTGTTTGTTCCTGGCTTAGCTAAATTTTAGAGTGATTTGGTTTTTCGGAGAGCCTCAGAGTTATTTGAATTCCAAATTATTGCCAATTCGAAAATGGCGTTCTTACATTAAGACTCTTTAACACGAGCCAATTGCACAAATACAAAAAGAAAGAACAGAAAAAAAGCCCAGTCATTTATGCCATAAATTGCATAGAAGATTCCTGCCATCAGGTCCTTATCGAAAACATCTTTAAGATGATTTTTTAGGATCCAGTTTGTCCAATGTGCCGCATAAATAAATTTTTCAATAACGAACACTCCGATGAGCCACTTTAAATGGTGGTAATTTTTGGAAACGGAGATATAAGCCAATCCCCAAATTAGGATCATCAGCAAACCAAATTTTGACATGGCCTGGTTATCAAATTCTGAGATAACTGGATTGCTGAAGAACCTGGAAAAAATGAAAACACCGGATATGTTCATTAATCCAGCAAGGACAAATCCCTTTGTAATCAGATGATTTTTTATTTCCATACTATTTGGGCTTATTGATTGATTCGGATTCTGATTATAACTTCATTCGCAGGGACTCTCTCATTTTTAGAAATTGCCCTACCTGCTAAAGTATTCAAAAGTGATAAATTTTCAGATCTGCCCATAAATCTACTTGTTGGTTTTCATTAATTGTGGCCTGCCTTAGCATGTTGTTGCCGGGAGGATCGAGCGCGGCACGGCACTTTGTCTGCTTTGATACAAAAGCCTTGATGCAAGGTGACGTGAAGCCTGGATTTTCTTGAGCACATCATTTGGCTTTCATGCTTTACTTACCGTCATCCATTCAAATCTATTCGAGTAACGCCCTCACATTCCATAACGAAATCAGGCCCGAATGCCATCGCCGGTGTTTGGTATCCGGCAGGAGCTGTACCATTTAAGACTTTTTTTATCCCTGCCAAAGCGGTCAATGTAGTCCATAATAAAGTTGCTTCCGGGCCGTGCAGGATCGCCGCCGCTTTTCTTCCCTGATTATCTTCAACTTCAGCCCTGACGTGGGCAAATGTTTTAAAACACATATCAAGGCTAGGCCCGGGCTTTACGGTTCGCAACAATAACTTGCGCATAAAGGGCAGGGAGAAAAGTGGACGCAGATAAGCAATAACTACTGCCTGTCGGTTGAGTGCTTTCGGGAGTGCGGCATATACTTCAATGTTGGGTATGGCTGTGTTGTAATACGCTGTAAATAAATCACCCCAGGTTAATCGCGTTGTTTCGATGGGACCATTCCCGAAATCAAATTTGCGTTTTTTAATTTTCACTTTTGGAACGACCAATTCTCCATGAACACGGACGCAATTGCCAATAGGTATTAATTCTATCCAGGTTCTTTGTGTGCCGGGAGGCAAACCTGTTGACCCTTCATTCTGGAATGCAAGTGTTAATTGGGAAGCGGTGGGTAAACGTTTTTTGAGGTGTGCCGCCAAACAGTCTGTAGGTACTACATCAAAACCAATTCCCGGTAAAAGCATAACGGATTTTGCTTTCGCTTCCTGATCTCTGGCTGCAATGGCCTCAAAAACGGGTAGTTCGGCAGTCAGATCCATGTAATGCGTGCCCGTTTTTAAACATGCATCAACCATGGATTTGGATGTGTCCTTATAAGGTCCGGCACAGTTCATTACGAGGCTTACCCCTTTTAATGCCTGCTCTACCCGGATCTGATCGGTCAAATTAAAAACTCTGGATTCGACCCCGAGTTCAGTGGCCAGCTGTTTTATTTTGACTGCATCGCGACCTCCCAGAATCGGTTTCAGCCCGGATTTTAATGCCTCGCGAGCTATGAACTCTCCTAAAAATCCATTGGCGCCATAAATCATGAAAATGGAAGACATAAGGTATCTTTAATTTTAATATGTATTGCTTCTTGGTAAATTGGACATTTTCTTAAGCACCGACGCACATAAGTCCAAAATTATATAATCGTTTGTAATAAAAGGATATTTTAGGATTCTGACCTACTGACCTCTTTGACCTCTTCCCTAAAAGTTGAAGCATTCCAAATGCCAGTATTGGGCCATTTTATTATTTAACTTATCAAACTTTTAATCCATTAATTGGGGAGTATTATAGAATGGGCGATTTCCCATGGGAATTCACTCTGGACTTACTGAGGAAGAAGTAAAAGGAGGCCTTTCCAATCTTCATAATAATTGAATTTAAAAGGCATCCAATTTGACAGGTTCATTGAATGGTTAGTACACCAAAAAGTACACTAAATAGTACACCATTTTACCTACAAAAACCCCATAAATTAAAAAAGACCATAATACATTTTTTCTTGTATTACAGTCTTTTAATTGTTATTGGTGGCGGAGGCAGGACTCGAACCTGCGGCCTTTGAGTTATGAGCCCAACGAGCTACCAACTGTAATTCAATATTTTATATATTACAATATTTAATATTTATGAGATTTTCAATGAACGGTTACCAAAAAGGATACCAGTTTTTCTAGATAAAACAAAGCTACTATTCCTTTCTGAGAATTTTAAATTCACAATCCATCGAAAGCTTCCCTAACTTATTCAAGTATTAAGCCAATGGAAAGAATTCTCGTTTTATACTTTAGTTTAGGATGCTAAAAACAAATTGAACTAGCCCTATCATAAAAGGCAATGCAGATAATATTTACGAGTAGGAATGGATTTTCAAATACCGAATAACAAACTATCGAAAGAAATGAATCTTCTAAATCACCAGTGGCAAATAAACGATGAAAATCCACTTAAAAACAGGAAAATATGCCTGAAATCTAAGTTTTCATTGTGCCCGACATACTTTTTTCTGTATAGCACAACATTTGGGTGTTGACCTCGTGAGTCTCAAAGAGCTTGGAGGGCATAGTGATCTGTCTGTTACCCAAGAATATTTGAAAGCTACTGACTCTAGAAAAACGGAAGCGATGCTTAAATTTGATTCAATATGATAGAGGAACAGCGAGATATAGAAAATCTCCAAATAGATTTATATAAAAGAATTGGATCATTCCTGGAAAAGTGTAATGATCCTGCTGTATTTGACTTGGGCTCGATCCCTTTATATAAAGTAATGCAGGATTTCCACAAGCTTTCAGAAATAGTAAAGGTATATAATCTTAAATCTCAATTTGCAAAAACTGAAAAAATCGAAGATGCCTTTAATATATTATGTGAAAAAATTGCTGAACCTCCAGATTTGAAACTCTGTAATACTCCCCAATAGTTGGACCAAAAGGTCTGTAAATTAAATAAAAATATGACATGTTAAGGGGCTTCAATTTTAATGATACTTCATATTGTTTATCAAGAGTTTGACCTTAGTTTGAAAGGATCCAGATTTACATTTTACCCTATATAGGATTATGTAAATCTGGAACTTCAAAATATGACTAACATAATGGTAAGTACCATGATCTTCCTTCCAGTCCTCTGATAAGCTCATCTGTAATGTCCATAGCATTCACTCCCCTATCTAGAAAGCCATCAATATAGGAGCTCTTATTGGCTTCTGTGAGGAGGTTGTACAAGGACCATAGACTGATTTCTTCATTCTTCTGGCTAAAGTTAGGATCTGAGTAATAGCCCTTTACCACACTATTGACCTGTGAGTCTGTTAAGGCCATTTCTGGAGCATCTTCATAATAGGGCTTCATTCTGCACCTTCCTATAAAATGTGCAAACTGAGCGTCTGTAATTGCGTAATTTCCTAGGTTTTGAAGCCATTTTAGATGACTTTCAGGTTCATAGCTTTTTAGTAACTCCTTGACCTGCGAAATCACCAAATTCAATGAATGGGTTCTGAAATCAAGGACTGTACCATCCGTAGTAACACATAAATTAGAACACACATGCACTTGAAATCCGGCAAAGAATTTAAAGTGCTGTTGTGCTCTTCGGTCCCTCCCCAGGTTATCCCAGGAATAGGATTTTACTCCTCCAACCACTAAAGTGAGATCCTGACCATTGATATTGCATTTGACTTCAGGTATCTGGAGAAGATAAATCATCCTTTCATAGTATATAGTGATTTCATGAGGAAGTAATTCAGCGGCTTTTTTAAACCTGGCTTCAGGAATCCTACCCATAATGGGATGAGAAACCCTTATCTGAGGTATTTCAGCTTTTAAACCTGTGCCATCAATAGCTCCAAGAGTAGCTTCAACCAATTGAGATTGTGAAATCAAAGGGTGATTATCCTTTGCAAAAACAGGAATAATGTGGTTTTGCTTGATTTCCTCTAGACAAATTGGCAAAGTATTAGCAACGATGAATGATTGTTCAATGTCCATTTTCCAAGTATTTTGGGTTAGAAAATTTGTGTACCAGGGCAGCTTTGCGTTCAATAAAATGAGTCATTAAAGCTTCATTCTTATGCTCTTTGTACAAGGCTCCCAGTTCACTTAAGTCATTTGCAGATTGAATTTTTGAGACAACATCTTCCTGGCCTTCATTACACCATTCATTTATTCTTTCTCCAGACCTTTTATCAATAATAAACTCAGGTTTATCAATAAATAAGCCAGTCCTGTCTTTACTGCAAGTTGCTTTATGCTTGATATCCAAATCAAAAACCAGGGTAAATTCATAATCTACTCCATCTCTTTGAATGGCCTTCAACCCTACTTTTTCAGGGACCAATTTCCCATTCTTGTCAGTGAGTACATAATCCTGCTTTACCCTTAGAGTAGCTATTATATGGCTACTGGAAGAAAGAATTTTTTGAAATAATGCATTGTGCCTTGGAGTTACTTTTGCCCAGTTGACAAAAGAATTCCCCGCAAGTCCTGCATGAAAGTCTATCAGGTATTCCCAGGCATGTGAAAGGGAATCAATAATGATAACTTCCATTTTTTCAGATTCAGCAAGTTCAATAGCCTGAATGTATTTTTCTGGAGTATAAGGATGAGAAATAGCTATACTAAAATAAGAACCCAGGTGTGCGTAGAGATTTCCAGAGCCATTTTCGGTGTCAATTACACACACTTTTTCAAAAGAATCTGTTAATCCTTGAGCCAATAATAGTGAGGAATAAGTCTTTCCAGAACCTGCTGGTCCCTGGATAGCTAATTTAATTTTAGCTTGTTTGCGTTGTGCTTTTTGAATATTCATTTTCAAAAAATTTAATGTTAAATAAAATTATACGTGAAAGAAAAAGGCGCATACTAACAGTACACGCCTTTTCTTAAATGGCAGCAGTTAAGCTTCCACTAAACTGCCATTCCTGCTAAAGGTGTTCACATCTGCTTTCACTTCCTGAGGAGCTTCATCAGGACAATAGGTCCACCGGTAATTGAGCTCAATAATTTCACCTGTGTCAGGGTCCACAAAATCATAAGACTCACAAGCTTCTTTGACAATTCTGCCTGGAAGTTGCTTACCTACCATTGTGGCTGCAACCTGCTCGTTAAAAGTGGAAGAAATGGTGCATTTTCTAGCACTTACATAGAAATTACCTGTCTGCTGAGACTGGATGAGTTCCATATCTCCTTGAAGAATGAGAACCACAAAGGATTCTCCCTGCTGATTTTGCCTTACAGCATAGGCACTAACTGTTACCATTGTTGAAAAATTAAGAATTTGAAAATCCCTGAATTCAGGGGGAGGGATTCATTCCCAACCAAGGATAGACATGGGTGTGGGAATGCCATCTAATGACACTTTATATTATATAAGGTAAGGGGGGGGAGGTATTATATATAACATTATGTTAGTCATATTTTAAAGTTGAGTATCTTGTAAAAAAAATATTATGGCAAAATTTCAAATTAGTAAAAGGAAAAACGGAGAATTCCAGTTTAACCTTAAAGCAGGTAATGGGGAAGTAATTCTTACAAGTGAGGGGTATAAATCCAGATCAGGATGTATTTCAGGAATTGAATCCGTAAAGGCTAATGGCAATATGGATTCAAGGTATGAATTGAAAACCTCTAGTAATGGTAAGTACTATTTTAACCTGAAAGCTGCAAATGGGAAAATAATTGGAACCAGTGAGATGTATTCAACTGAGAATGCAAGAAATAATGGAATAAACTCCGTGAAGACCAATGCATCGGTTGCTACCATTGATGACCAGAGTTAAAATGATTTGTCATCACTTAAGCATTAGTTTGTTTATAGTGTCAAAGTGATGACATCGTTTTCAGTAAAGCTTGGATTTCATCAACAATAATTTCATCATGCAGCTCAGCATAGTGCTTTTCAGTAATACGGCTGTCTGAATGTGCTAATAAATTACTCACTACTTTCAAAGGCACATTATTTGCCAATAATACCGTACTTGCAAAAGTTTTCCTGGCCAGGTGGGTGGAAAGTGGAGTCGAAATATGGCATAAATTCCCAATGACTTTAAGGTATTCATTCATCTTCTGATTGGAAATAACCGGGAGCTTGCCATTGTACTTATCCCAGATTACTTTTGCTTTAGGCAAGACAGGAACTCTTTGGATTTTCTTGGTTTTTTGCCTTCGGATACTTAGCCAGTGTATGTTTTTTTGTTCCTCTAGACAACTTTGTGTACTTGCTTTTAGTTCTGCATAGCCTAAACCAGTATAACAAGCAAAAATAAAGCAGTCTCTTACCTTGATCAATTTTTTGTCCTCCAGATATAATGATTCAACTTTTTGCAATTCCTGTCTGGTTAAATACTTAATTTCAATCTGCACAGATTTAGCTCTATAGATCAACCAGGGATCTTTATCCATGTAGTCATGGGCAATGGCATATTTGATAATGGATTTGAGTCTTTGAATGGATTTATTGATAGTTATTTGCCTGAGTTTAAGTTTGAGGGTCAAGAATTCCTCAAATTCAACCAGGTGCTTTAGTTTTATCTCAGACAGAGGGAGTTCTTTTTGGCCATAAGTTTCTTTAATAAAGGATTTTACATGTGTATAAATGGTTTCCAATTTCCGTAATGTAGAAGGTGCATATTTTAGTGGTACTTGGGCTTTGATCCCTTCCAGGTATTTGCCAAATACAGCAATTAAACCAGTAGGGTGTGATGTTCCTCTTTGAATTCCCAATTCCAGAAGTATTTGATTGAGTTCAGGAAACTTATTGTCAAAATAGGCCTTGGTAAAGTGCTTAATAATAATGGATTTCCACCGCTCAATATTTGCAAAGGAAATAGGGTCCTTCGCTTGTATAACAGTTGATTTTTCTTTTATCCAGAACTTTGGATCAATTATGGAACCTGTGGCAATTGCATTTATCTGATCCTGGATTACCATCCTGCAATGGATAGGTACTTTTCCAATTTTGTTGATTCTAGATCGATAAACAAAGAAGTAAAATTTTGAATCACCTATTTTCATTTGGGTTGAATTTATAGGCACCCAACTAGTAAGGTTCATTTAGACTATAGTCTACCAGAAAGTTGACTAAATCGTCTACCAAATATGATATAAAAACCCCATAAATTAAAAAAGACCATAATACATATGTTTTTGTATTACAGTCTTTTAATTGTTATTGGTGGCGGAGGCAGGACTCGAACCTGCGGCCTTTGGGTTATGAGCCCAACGAGCTACCAACTGCTCCACTCCGCGATGTTGCGGCTGCAAAGATACGACTTTTTAGCTATTTACCGCAAGAAAACTATTTTTCAATCCGTTCGTTACTCAAGGAATGTCCAAGCTATGAAATTTTTAAGTCTGTACTTTTTGCTTTTCTCCTCCTGCACTGGCCCGCAACAAAACCTAAACCACCAAAAGATCGAAGCTATGCAAGCTCCCAATCCGGTTCCAAGTCAAGAAATCCCTGCCGACAGCCTTGAGATCGCTACTTTCGGAGCAGGCTGCTTCTGGTGCGTGGAAGCCGTGTTCCAGGACCTCAAAGGAGTCGTAAAGGTCGAATCCGGTTATTCCGGCGGCGATGTGAAAAATCCTACCTACCGCGAGGTGTGTTCCGGTTTTACCGGCCACGCGGAAGTATGTCAGATTTACTTCGATCCCAAACAAATCCGGTTCGATGAATTGCTGGAGGTCTTCTGGACTACCCACAACCCTACTACGCTAAACCGTCAAGGAGCAGATTCCGGAACACAATACCGCTCTGCCATCTTTTACCACAGTGAAAAACAAAAGCAGCTGGCCGAAAAGTCAAAGTCTGAAATTGCTACAAAAATCTGGGAGGATCCCATCGTTACGGAAATAACGCCGTTCAGGGCCTTCTATAAAGCCGAGGATTACCACCAGAATTATTTTAAAGAAAATGGATCAGAGCCCTATTGCCAAATCGTAATTGCCCCCAAAGTCAAAAAATTCAGGGAGAAATTTGCAGCGAAACTTAAAAAATGAAGGAAGCCGGCCATTACAACAGCTTATCAGAAGAAGAGCAACGGATCATACTCCGCAAAGGGACGGAGATGCCCTTTACAGGAAAATTCAACAGCCATCATGAGACAGGGGTATATGTTTGTAGACAATGTGAGGCGCCCCTCTACCGTTCGGAAGCTAAGTTCGATTCCGGCTGCGGTTGGCCGAGCTTTGACGACGAAATTCCGGGCGCGATCCGATATCAGGCTGATGCGGACGGACGTCGTACAGAAATTTTATGCATGCACTGCGGCGGGCATCTTGGCCATGTCTTCAAAGGAGAGCGCTTTACTCCTAAAAATGTCCGGCACTGTGTAAATTCTGTTTCGCTGGATTTCAAAAGTGAATAACGAACGTTCGTTCAGGCACCCGTTGCTGGTTCTGCAGGAACAATCTTTGGCTCTCCCTTCCAGTTTTTTTGGAATTCGCGCATTTTGGCATTAATCCGGGCTTCCACCTCCGCACACAGTTGTTCACCGGAATCTCCTCTAAGGGGTTCAAAAAAATGCAAATAGACGTCCGTGCGCCATTTGGAAAACCCCTGAAAATACAGGTCAAACAATCCGGCACCATACCAAAAATCGCTATCCGGATCTCCCATTTCAAGAGCAAACGCAACGACGGGGCATTTCGCTTCGGCTGCCGCTTCAAATGAGCCTTTGCGAAACGGCAGGCTATGTCTGTATACGGACACGGTGCCTTCGGGAAATAGCAAAATGGATTTTTTCTGCAATAAAAGTTCAAGGATGGATTGTTTCGTAGACTTGCGGCTTGTGGAGTTTTGACGTTCTACGTAAATCACCCCTGACATCGCCGCTCCGGTACTTACGATAGGATACGAAGAAACCTCCGCCTTACTAACTGCATAGCCTTTGTTTAAATAAGAAAATGCGACAAGGGGATCTACAAGCGATCTGTGATTCCCCACATATAAGCTTCCTTCCGTCAGATCGATCTCTCCGGTCCGATGTACTTTAACGCCAAGGACGCGCAAGGCAAAGCGGCACCAGGCCGTGCGAATGCGAAAGGCAAGTTTCTGATCCGCCAATTTCAATTTAAGCAATACGACTCCCAGGACCACCACAAAAGCCATCGATCCGAAAATAAGAATCAATCGGAAGCAGGCTAAAAGCCGCCCAATCCAATTCTTGAATAAGGATACCATCACCATTGCATCACTTGATAAGGGGAAGGGCATCTTTCACCGCAGTCACCGGTAGCTTACATACTTTATTGCGGCAAACATAGATGTAGGTCGACCCTTCCTGTAGCTTCTCCTTTAACAACTCCAGAGTGCCTTCATTGGCGCCACCCAATAAAATAGCATTTGGAAGGTATCTGGACAACAGTTCCCTTTGCAGCTTTTGGTAATCGGGGCCTACGATGGCCACTTCGTACAGAGGCTTTACAAAATCGAGTTGTGTGCGCATCCAATTTGCATAAAATACCGGATCCTGCTTGGCAGGACCATCCAGAATGCCCATGAGCATGTATTCACTGCGACGCAGGAAGGGCTCATTGTAGAGATACAATCCAAGCTTATGAAGCACATCACACATGATGGAGTTTGATGATGCAATGACCTGATCTGCGATTTCCTTTTTGCGGGAAATCAACTGTGGATCGTCCTTTGAGTTGTAATAAAAGTACACGCCTTCCTCGTCCGTATAATCGCGGAACACCAGCTCTGCGAACGCTTTGCTTTTCATCAGCCAGCTTTCATCAAAACTAAGTTCATACATGCGGATATAAAAATCCATTACGCCTGCGTAATCGTCCAAAAATGCAAATTTAGATTTCTTATCGCCGGCAATTGTTCGAAGCAATTTGCCATCCGGAGTGGTCATGTTTGTAGAAATAAATTGCGCAATGCGCTTCGCTTCTTCAAAATACCCAGCATCACCGAGGGCCGTAAAAGCGTCGAGGTAAGCTCTGCCCATCATGGCATTCCACGCAACAATCACTTTTTCATCCCGACCCGGCGCAGTTCGCTGTTTGCGTGCGGAAAGCACTTTGGCGCGGGCAGCATCCAGCTCCTGCTGAAGCTGGGATACAGGCTTATTCATCGCTTTCGACAATTTCTCCAAAGAGCTTGAACGGAGCAACACATTTTTGCCCTTCTCCCAATTTCCAGAATCGCTGATCCCATAAAATCGGCAAAAGAGTTCTGTGAGCGCGGGATCCTGGATGGCAGCCTGTAATTCTGTCTTTGTCCAAACGTAATATTTCCCTTCCTCGCCTTCGGATTCAGCATCAAAAGAGGAATAATAAGTTCCGTTCTGGGAGGAGAACTCAGACTTCATGAATTGAAGTGTTTGTTCGATCAAATTTTTATACTCCGCCTTATTCTTCCATTTATAGGCGTCAGAATACAAACTGACCAGTTGGGCATTGTCATACAGCATTTTTTCAAAATGTGGAACCTTCCATTGCGCGTCGGTGGAATATCGTGCAAATCCCCCTGCGAGCTGATCGTAGATACCCCCGTTCATCAGACCATCGAGAGTCGTGTTTACCCAATTTGCCGCAACGGCGTCGTTGTATTGAAATCCATATTGCATCATATAATGGATGAGTACGGGCAGGGGAAATTTAATGTCCCCTTTTTTACCACCGCGTTCCATATCCAATGAAGGAACAAGCTGACGGTGCAATTCCTGCATGTGCGATTCATCAAATTGCAATTTCTTGTCGGAGATCTGAAAACGATGGTCTGCACTGAGGTGATTGGCGATCTGATTGGCAATTTTTTCAAGTTCGTTCTGGTCTTCGTGGTAAAGGGCGTTGATTTGTTTTAAGAGGTTCATCCATTCTGCACGGGAGAGATAGGTTCCAACCCATACCGGCCTCCCATCAGGCAATGCAATGGCGTTGAGCGGCCAGCCGCAACTTCCCTGATTGGCTATCTGACACGCGTTCATGTAGATGTTGTCGATATCCGGACGCTCTTCCCTGTCCACCTTTATGGATACATAATTTTCATTCATAATGCGGCTCACCGCAGTGTCTGAAAACGTTTCTCGTTCCATCACATGGCACCAGTGGCAGGAAGAATAACCGATGCTGATGATGAGCAGCTTTTTAGCCTGCTTGGCCACCTGAAGTGCCTCGTCACCCCAGGGATACCAGTCTACCGGGTTGTGTGCATGCTGTAAAAGGTATTTGGAGGTCTCGTGAATCAAATGGTTTCCATTCTTCTCATGTGTCGCCTTTTCGGTAGAGGTGCAGCCAAGGCTCAGGAGGAGAAAGCATCCGGTTAAAATCGTATTGAATTTAAACATTTTATAATATGTATATATTTGGTAAATAATATATTAATTTAATTTTATGCATTCACCTCCCTATCCGGATAGAGAAGTCGCCTGCAAGGTTCCCAATGCCGCAAAGGTATCCATTTTAAAAGGATTCGCATCCCGGAAACCACTCCTAAGTGGAACTGTTTAAGATAACGGGATTCCTTCCGAAATACATACAGAAGCCCGGCCATTTTCAAACAGGGCCGGAGGGAAGTGTTGGAGAGGCCTTTGCATAAAGACTTTCCGCCTTTTACTTGAAACCCTGAAATGAAATCCTTATATTAGCCATAAATAAAAATGGGATGAGCTGGCGACGACTTAACGGGGATCCCCTTGAATGGCCTATCCTGGAGGCGGTAGAACAAACTCTTATTCGCGAAACCCAGGCCGGGTATAAAATTAAACTGTGCATTGGCACAGACAGCCAGACGCGAGGTGACCACGTCGATTTTGCCACCGTTATTGTATTTTTAAGAGAAGGACGCGGTGGCTTTATGTTTATCCACCACAGCAGCGAAAAAGCATTCATGGGAATAAAAGAACGGATGATTCTTGAAGTGGCGAAATCTATCGACATTGCCTACCAGTTGTGCAGTCTTCTGGAAAAGTACCAGGTGGCACTGGAAGTGCATGCAGACATCAACACGGACCCCGGATTCAAGTCCAACACGGCACTTCGCGAAGCCATGGGCTATATACTCTCTATGGGTTTCATCTTTAAAGCCAAACCGGAGGCCTTTGCATCCTCCTATTGTGCAGATAAAGTTGTTTAGGAATACGGAGGGTCATCTCTTTCAGGAATTTGCTAACGAACATTCGTTCGTAAAAGAAAAAAGCCCGCGCACAACTGGTGGCGTGGACTTTTCTGATTTTGGGATCGTATACGTTTATTGTTTGGTAAATCCCAGCGTTTCGAGGGTGCGTTCCCCGTGTGAGATTTTAAGAATATAAAAACCGGCAGGTACCTGATTGAGGTCCACTACATATTTTTGATGCTGCAGATCTGACTCCACATTATTGCAGAAGATACTCCTGCCGTAAGTGTCTATAAGATTCAGACATAGAATTCCGTATTGCTCAGCTGATTCGTTGCGGATGACAAGGAATGAAGAAGCTGGATTTGGGAACAGGGAAAAATATTTACCCCCCTGACTGAGGAGGTCCTGTTTAATTGAAATGATAGGTGAATATTTGTAACTACCGTCCTTTTCCACCATTTTAAGCCGATAATAAGACAATGCGGCATGGTGCATGTCCAGGTAATCATACCTGAGGATTTCATTGACCGCAGCTCCCTTTTGAAGATCTACACGCGCAATGGATTCAAAAGCGGAGACGGTAGCGGTACTGCGCTCAATTTCAAAATGGGAAAACAGTTGATCTGCAGAGGCCTCCCAGTAAAGTTGGTTCCCAACGGGACTGGCTTCACCTGAAAATTGGACCAATTGCACAGGAAGAACCAGGCCACAAACCACAACGCTTCCATTGCCATTCGGTCCACCTGTTTCCGCCCGGAACAAATCTCCTTTGCAGCTCAGATTTGTCCAGCCGCCGGTGCTACCATCGCCGGTTACGGTAACTTTTGCAACAAAAGAAGTTGCAGGAGTCACACCACAATCCATTTTCATTTTGAAACAAAAAGGCAAAAGATCCGGGAATGAAGCATTGGGCGTCCCATTTCCATTGTCGCCATAATTGTTTGTCGGATTTCCATCCCCTTCGTCGACATAGTAACCAGGTCCAGGCAATGCATAGAGCCTGGCTTTTGAAGAATCTATAAAAATCCATCTGCGGCTTCCATGTTGCGTGTTCTGAGAGCCGGTAGGTCCTTCACAAACTTTTGCTCCTACAGGGATTTGATCCCATGCTACGAAGACCCCATGAACCCAGTTTGTATTGTTTTCATAGAAACGCAGGAGGGTAAAACAAAAATCCACCTCCACTTTTCCCGTAGCAGGGTCGCTGTAGGTTCCTGAACCACCGTCAGATAAAAATCCGATAAGATTGACCGTCCCATATGCACAAACCGGATCTTCGGCAGACAGTCTGCCAAAAGACAGGAACAGCAGGATACACCCTATCAGCCGTTTACCGGGATTCATTTTCATGCGAGGAGAATCAATTTTTCATTTTTTTTAAGATGTACATCTAGGTATGTAAACAAAAAACATGCCAATAGAATTCACAAGATACATATTATTTATATATTTAATATGTATTAAATTATATTTTATTTTAATATATATAACGTATTAATTTAATTTAAAAAGTGGCGGAGAAATTTCGAGCGCCTGAGCATTCTTTGAAATGTCGGTCCGGACCGTATTTTTAGGTCCTAATTTGACCACATGGAGGAAAAATCCCATTTCATTCAAATCTTTATCACAGGAGGTACTTTTGACAAAGAATACAATTTTGTCACCGGGCAACTGTTTTTTAAAGACACCCACATACCGGAAATGCTGGAAAGGGGGCGTTGCACCCTGGACATTGACATAAAAACCTTAATGATGGTGGACAGCCTGGACATGAATGCCGAAGACCGTGAAATCATTATTCACAATTGCCGCAAAACATCGTCCCGGCATATTCTGATAACACACGGTACGGATACCATGAGCCTAACAGCAAAGGCGCTGGCAATGGCGAACATCGAGAAAAAAACGATAGTCCTGACCGGTGCCATGATCCCTTACGCTTTTGGCAACTCATCGGATGGTTTTTTCAATCTTGGAAATGCACTTGCCCTGGTGCAGACTTTAAGCCCCGGGATCTATATTGCCATGAACGGCCGTTGCTTTCACTGGGACAAGGTCAGGAAGAACACTGCGACCGGTTTTTTTGAATCGATCTGAGCTAGCCCATGTCATGGTTCTAACTGGCTCTTATATACTCTATTGTAAACAAATTCACGTACATTTGCATATAAAGTCCAATTGATATGAAACACTGGATTGCCTGCACCCTGCTCTTCCTTTCCCTTTATTCAATGCCTACTCAAGCCCAATATTTCGATTTGAAACAAGGTTTGATGGTGCGCAAGACCTTTTATGATTTCAACACCTTCAGGGATGTGGAGTCTGCAGCCCTGCGGGATTATCAGAATGGTTTCGAATTGGCTTACATCCGCAATTTCCCGCACCAGCTCTCGGTTATCTTCCCATTCAGTGCAGCAACGTATAAGGACAGTACAAATTCAGATTTGAAATCGCCTTTTTATACTTTTGGAGCCCACGCGCAACTACACATGAAAAATCACTTTGAGTGGCTCAATCCCTATATTTCGGCCGGTGTATCCTGTATCTTTCCCAAAGGAAAGGATTTGGCGGTCCAGGTTCCGCTGGGGATTGGATTTCACTTCAAAATACATCCTCAGGTCTACCTCAACTGGCAATCTGACTATCGCCTTTCAGTGGCAAACTGGGAAAGCCATTTGCAGCATCAATTCGGTTTTGCCTATCTTTTTGGTAACCTGAAGAAGCCTGCAAACAAAGACAGCGTCATGCAAAAACCGGATAGCGACAAGGATGGGATCACAGACGATGAGGATCTCTGCCCTTCTATTCCCGGTTTACTTAAATTTAACGGCTGTCCCGACACAGATGGAGATGGCATCGAAGATTCCAAAGACAAGTGTCCGGATCTGGCAGGAATTAAGGCATTCGACGGATGCCCGGATTCAGACGGTGATGGAATACAGGATACCGAAGACGAATGTCCGAATGTGAAAGGTACGAAGGAAAATAAAGGCTGTCCGGAACCTGATAAGGACGGAGACGGGGTACCGGATAAGACGGATAAATGTCCGGACAAGGCAGGTACTGCTGAAACCGGTGGATGTCCGGACACCGACGGTGACGGCATCCCTGATCAGGAGGACCGCTGCCCAACTGTTGCGGGCCCAAAATCCACCTCAGGCTGTCCTGAAGAAGCTAAAAAAGGCAATGACAAAATGAATGACAAGGTCATGGCAAAAGATAGCGATAAAGATGGTATTAATGATGATGAGGACGAGTGCCCTTTTGCAGCAGGACCGGCTAAATACAAGGGCTGCCCGGATTCCGACGGAGATGGAATCATGGACAAATCCGATGCCTGCCCCAATGCACCGGGACCAGCTTCGAACAAAGGATGTCCGGTCATCGAAAAAGTGGATAAGGAAACCCTGGATTTCGCTATGCGCGCCGTTCAATTTGATTTGGGAAGGGCAACCTTGCGATCTGAATCCTTTGGTATCCTGGATAAAGTTGGCAAAATCTTAAAAAAATATCCGGATTACAACCTGGCTATCGCGGGACACACCGATAATTCGGGAAGCGCCGCATTCAATCTTGACCTATCGGAACGGAGGGCCAAAATTTGTTACGAGTACCTGATTTCTCAGGGTGTTTCAGCATCCCGCCTGAGCTATGCCGGGTTTGGATCTTCCAAGCCAATTGCAGGCAATGACAGCGATACCGGCCGTTACCTGAACAGAAGGGTTGAGTTCAATCTCGTTCCAAGATAAGAGCCTCAAAGCCTGCCGGAACGAGTATTTAGTTGCGAATAAGCGCTGATCCCGTTTATCTTTGCGGGGTTTTTAACTATTTTTTATGGCAAATACTTCAGATATTCGAAACGGACTGTGTATGAACTTCAACAATGACATCTACACAGTCGTTGATTTCCAGCATGTTAAGCCTGGAAAAGGAAATGCATTTGTGCGGACAAGACTTAAAAGCATGACTTCCGGAAGAGTTGTGGAAAATACTTTTTCCGCAGGTCACACAATTGACGTTGTGCGTGTTGAAAGAAGAAAAATGCAATATCTTTACAAGGATGATTCCGGTTACCATTTTATGAATTCAGAAACCTTCGACCAGGAGGCCATCCCTGAAAACATGTTGGAAAACGGAGAATTCCTTAAAGAAGGTATGGAAATTGAAGTCTTGTATCATGCGGAAAAGGACACCCCCTTAACCGCAGAATTGCCTCCTCATGTAATCATGAAAATTACCTATACCGAACCAGGTGTAAAGGGCAATACGGCTACAAATGCCATGAAACTGGCTACCCTTGAATCAGGCGCTCAGGTTAAGGTGCCATTGTTCATTGAGGAAGGCGACGTGGTTAAGGTAGATACAAGAACCAAAGAGTATCTCGAACGCGTAAAACAATAGAAAAATGAACTTTAAAGAAATCCAGGAGCTCATCCGCCTCGTCAGTAAATCTGATCTCTCCTTGTTTAAACTGAAGGAAGGCGAATTTGAGCTTACCATCAAAACCGGAAAAGAGGAAAAGATCATTCACGCTGCTCCATCTCAAATGGTGGCTTCCGTGACCCCAATGATGGCTCCCGTTCATGCTACGACAGCCGCAAGACTCCCTGAGCCTGCCGCTGTTCCTCAAGAAACTTCATCTTCAGCAGATAAAAAATACCTCGAAATTAAATCTCCGATGGTAGGTACGTTCTACAGGTCACCGGGTCCTGATAAAGCACCTTTTGTAAAAATTGGCGATAAAGTGGATGCCGGCACTACCGTTTGTATCATTGAGGCGATGAAGCTCTTTAATGAAATTGAAAGCGAGGTAAAAGGAACCATCGTAAAAGTGGTTGTTGAAGATGCGTCACCAGTTGAATACGACCAGGTTCTGTTTCTGGTTGAACCTTAATATCGTTCAGGAATGTTTAATAAAATTCTGATAGCAAATCGCGGGGAAATAGCCCTGCGGATCATCCGCACAGCCCGCGAAATGGGAATTAAAACGGTTGCCATCTATTCGACCGCAGATCGGGAAAGTCTTCACGTTCGCTTTGCAGATGAGGCCGTGTGCATCGGTCCGCCAGCCTCTTCCCAGTCCTACCTGAATATTCCGAAAATAATGGCTGCAGTGGAAATTACGAACGCAGATGCTGTTCATCCGGGTTATGGTTTCCTTGCAGAAAATGCCGAATTTGCAGAAATCTGCGCCCAATACGGCATTAAATTTATCGGCCCCACTCCGGAGCAGATTCGCAAAATGGGGGATAAAATCACGGCTAAAGACACGATGATCAAAGCCGGTGTCCCTGTTGTACCGGGCTCTGAAGGTTTGCTTAAGGATATTAAACAGGGAAAGAAAATCGCAAAGGACATAGGTTATCCGGTGATCTTAAAAGCTACCGCCGGAGGTGGAGGACGAGGTATGCGCATTGTTTGGAAGGAAGACGAATTCGAAGACATGTGGAATATCGCCCGCCAGGAAGCCAAAGCAGCCTTTTCCAATGACGGGATTTATGTCGAAAAATATGTAGAGGAACCCCGCCACATTGAATTCCAGATTATTGGTGACCAGCATGGCCGCGTCGTACATCTTTCCGAAAGAGACTGCTCGATCCAGCGCAGGCATCAAAAACTCGTTGAAGAAAGCCCTTCTCCATTTATGACTTCTGAGTTGCGCGAAGCAATGGGAGAAGCAGCCATAAAAGCAGGTAAATCCATAAATTACGAGGGCGTCGGCACGGTAGAATTTCTAGTGGATAAATACCGCAATTTCTATTTTATGGAAATGAATACCCGGATCCAGGTGGAGCACCCGGTTACGGAAGAGGTCATTGATCACGATCTGATCAAGGAACAAATAAAAGTAGCTGCGGGACTTCCCATCACCGGTAAAAATTACTTTCCGGCCATGCACGCCATTGAGCTTCGTATTAACGCGGAAGACCCCTATAATGATTTCAGGCCCAACCCCGGAAAAATTACCTCACTGCATACTTCGAAAGGGCATGGAGTCCGGGTCGACACACATGTTTATTCCGGTTATACGGTACCACCCTATTATGATTCCATGATTGCCAAACTGATTTGTAAAGCGCAAACCAGAGAAGAATGTATTACAAAACTGGAACGGGCACTCGATGAATTTATCATTGAAGGCATCAAAACGACTATCCCCTTCCACCAGCAACTCATGAAGAACAAAAATTTCCGCGAGGGCAATTTTACCACCGCATTCATGAATACTTTCAAACTTGAACCTCCGAAGTAAGTATTGGAGAACTAAACCTGTCCATACAAGGTGAGAGGTTTCCTGAAATTGATGGGCCTCGTAGCAGGCTACCGCTATAGGGTTATCGCCCATTTTGCATTTTATGTCCTGTCGACACTTTTCACGATTCTCAGCATTCCTGCAATCATTCCACTTTTTGAATTATTGTTTGAAAAGGAGGTGCCCAAGCGGACTGCACCCGAACATATCGGTGGAGTATCCGACCTCGTCAATACCATCAAATACCATTTTTCAGAATGGATCAACAGTATGGAGCGGGCGCATGCCCTGATGATCATTTGTGGGGGACTTGCTGCGATTTTTTTCTTGAAAAATTTGTTTCGATACCTCGCCATTTACACTATGACTCCCGTACGTGCCGGCATATCTGCGCAGTTGCGTCAGAAATTGTTCGATAAGTGGATGGTATTACCCATGTCCTACTTTTCGGACGAACGCAAAGGAGATCTGATCTCCCGAATGACTACAGATGTTCAGGAAGTCGAATACAGTATTTTGTCCATGCTGGAAGCATTGGTGAAGGATCCCCTGCTGATTCTTGGCAGCCTGTTCATGATGCTCTATACCAGCCCCGAACTGACACTTTTTGTCGTGGCCCTCATGCTTTTTACCTCTTTGGTGATAGGCGGCATTTCAAGGACTTTGAAAAAGCAATCCGGAGAAGCCCAAAATAAAATGGGAGAGCTGATTTCAATACAGGAAGAAAGCCTCGGAGGCCTTCGCGTAATCCGCTCCTTTAATGCGGAGCACTACGTTCGTGAACGATTCCGGGAAGTGCTGAATAGTTATAAAAATATGCTCATCCGCATCCAGCGCAAGAGAGACCTCTCCTCTCCCCTGTCGGAATTTCTTGGAGTTGCCATCGTCTGCTGTCTGATGTGGTATGGTGCTCATCTGGTATTTAACAACCAGCTTTCCGGGTCTGTATTCATAGCTTTCCTGTATGCCTTCTTTAACGTCATTGAGCCTTCAAAAGCCCTGTCATCTGCCTATTTCAGCATTCAAAAAGGATTGGCTGCAGTAGATCGCATTCAACAGGTACTCGAAATACCCGAGCAAAACCAGGAACCTGAAACGACGCCTTCAGAATTTCAATTTAACTCCGAGATCACTTTTGAAAATGTAAGTTTTAAGTACCCGAATCAAAATGTTCATGCACTTTCACATGTGAACCTCCGCATCCAAAAAGGCAAAACCATTGCTATTGTAGGTACAAGTGGTTCCGGAAAAACAACACTGGTGGACCTTTTGGCAAGGTTTTATGAAGTGACGGAAGGACAAATACGCATTGACGGTAGAAACATACGTCAGATTCCCTTGTCTGTCTTGCGAAGCATGATGGGCATGGTAAGTCAGGAAGCCATATTATTCAATGACAGCATTCGCAACAATATTTTGTTTGGAAAAAAACAATACCCGGATCCCAAAATCTGGGAAAGTTTGAAAATTGCGCATGCTGATGGTTTTGTACAGGAACATCCGCAATTATTGGACTACAATATTGGTGACCGCGGGATGCGCTTAAGCGGCGGCCAGAAACAACGTCTGACGATTGCACGCGCTCTGCTCCGTGATCCGCAGATCCTGATTCTGGATGAGGCGACCTCTGCTTTGGATTCCAATTCGGAAAAAATAATACAGGAAGCCATGGCTGAAATCCTGAAAGGCCGAACCGCACTCATCATCGCACATCGACTTTCTACCATCAAAAATGCGGACGAGATTGTCGTTTTAAAGGAAGGCCGCATCATTGAACAAGGCACGCACGAAGCCTTGTTAAAAATCGGTGGGGAATATTGCCGCTTTGTATCTTTACAATCGTTTGAAAATTAATTAAAGCATGAGAATTAAGACTACACTTCTTTTTGTTTGCATCGCCATCAAAAGTGTTTTGGGGCAGACGACTATTACAAATGTCACATTGCCAGCCGTCGGGGATTCCTTCTACTATGCCGTAGATACGGCTTTTACGACGATACAATATGGCGTTCCGGGTCCGAATCAAACATGGGATTTTAGCAAACTGGGAAAAACTGCTTCCCGTTCAGAAAGCTACCGCAAAGCTTCTGAAGGCGCTTTGTCTGCAAGCTTCCCTACGGCGGATGCCGTGGTCATCACCGGTCCCTCCGAACAATATTATAAGTTTTACCTGAACAGGATTGAACTTTTAGGTACCGCCACACGTGGTGCAGGGCCTTTGCCGGGCCTTGGCGGAGCCAATGTGTTTCCAAAGCCCGCTGTCATTCAAAAGTATCCTGAGAAATACGGAGACAGCCTGAGCTACAGTATTTCAAATTCCGTAGCGCTTCCTGCATCTATTTTGCCGGATAGCATCCTGAATACATTGCCCATTAAGCCTGATTCGTTTCGCATCGTATTTTCTACGAAGTACTCCAAACATGCGGATGCATGGGGCAAGCTTGTCTTACCTGCAAAAACATGGGATGTGTTGCGCGAAAGAAGAAGTACAACTACTACAACAAGCGTTGAAGCAAAAGTACCCCTGTTTGGATGGCTGGACGTCACTGCCCTCGCTTCAGGAATTTTCGGAGGTTTCTTTGGCAATATCAACAGCAATTCCTATGCCTTTGTCTCGAATGAAACCAAAGGGCTGATCGCTTCTGTGAACGTGGATACACTTGGTAATGTCACCTCAGTAAGCTACAAACCAGATGACAAAGTGCAGACGAAAACCGAAGAAGAAGCGCTGAACAGTTCCATTACACTTTCTCCAAATCCTTGCAATAGTTTTCTGCTTATCTCTTCTGACAAACAAAGCTTGCCTCTTGCTTCCGTTACGATTACAGATGCATTTGGAAGAATTTGTAAAATTGAAAAAATGAAAGCAAATGGCCTGTCGGAGTCTAAATTGGATATCCTGTATCTACCTGATGGCATTTATTTCCTTAGTTTGTTCGGAACACATGGTCAGCGAATTGGCTGCAGCCCATTTGTTGTGAAGCATTAAAACAAAGCTATATCAGAGCCTTCAAAGGCTTATTTGAAATCTTTGTATTTCACAATAACATAAAGTCCTCAAGCGGAACCGGACTGGCAACAAGACTGCAGAACGTCCGCACAACAGTACTTTCAGCTGCTCAGCAGAAGAGCTCAATGCGGTCTTTTACTTCTGCTTTTTCCTTTTCTTGGGGTAAACCAGTTTCATTTCATCTATGAGCCAGCTGGCCCCTGCGAATTTATCGACGATAAACAGGATATACCTTGCATCCACCATGATGTTGCGGCAAATATTTTGATCGTAATTGATATCACTCATGGTTCCTTCCCAAACACGGTCAAAATTTAATCCAATCAAATTTCCGTACGCATCAATTGCCGGACTACCGGAATTTCCTCCGGTGGTATGGTTGCTCCCGATAAATGCCAGGGGCATCTTTCCATTTTCTCCATACATGCCATAGTCCTTGTTTTTATAAAGAATCTGGAGTTTTTTGGGAACATCAAATTCATAATCTCCCGGCACGTATTTTTCCATAACCCCATCCAGATATGTCTGCGTAAGGTATTGCACGCCATCGCGAGGTTTGTACGGTTCCACTTTTCCATAAGTCACGCGCAATGTAGAATTGGCATCCGGATAAAAAGTCCTTTCAGGAAATACCTGCAACAAGGCTGCCATGTGTTTGCGTCTCTTTTCCGCAATGACATCCTCTATCTCGCCACATATTTTATTCAAATCGTTTGTCAGGTAAAAATTCATTTCATCGTAAAACATCCAAAGTTTATCGGACTTTAGTCGTGTTTTGAATTCCTGAATGTTAAGCGATAACAAGCGAGATAAACTGTCCTTATTCGTTAATACACTGGAACTATAAAGGTCTTTTACAAATGAACTTGTGTTTGAATTGTGGAGGCGCAACTCATCTTTCAGAAAATTAAAAACAAAGGCCGGATTCATATCTTCATTGAATTGCGATAAAAGTGCAGTGAAGACTTCCCGGTCAATATCAAAATCCACATCTTTGAAATAGGCGTCTATGTTTTTAAGAGTTTCCATTTTTTTTGAATTAAAACTCTCTTCTCCGCGACCCTCAAAAGTGGTCATCAAACTTTTTGCCATCTGATAAAATGAATACAGGTCCACATTGCGAACAAGTGCTTCAGAATAATACTCGCGGGACTTCGCAAACGGCTCCAAACGCCTGTACTGGTATTCAAGATCAGAAATCAAACTCCGGTATGATTCAAATTTAGGGTTCTGGTCAATCCGTTTTTGAAACTCCAGATCTTGATTATGCTTGCGTTCAAGACCACCCGAGATTTTCATTCCGAGATTTTCTCCAATCCACTTTTTCCAGGAATTCGCAATACCTGCATATTTGGAAGCATACATGATTTTAGTTTTTTCGCTGGATCGCATATGCTTATCCAGAATTTTCAGCGTCTTGTCGCGAAGGGCTACGCGCACCGGATTCAGCACTTCAATTTGTTGCCTTGCTCCTTCTTCCGTAAGATATTCGTTGGTTCTACCTGGAAAACCAAACACCATGGTGAAATCACCCTCCTCAATACCGGACATCGAAATCGGCAGAAAATGTTTAGGTACATAGGGCTTATTGTCTTTTGAATAGGCTGCAGGACGGTTTCCCTGTCCGGCATAGATCCGAAATAGCGAAAAATCTCCAGTATGCCTTGGCCACACCCAATTATCCGTGTCTGCACCAAATTTGCCAATTGATTCCGGTGGAGTCCCAACCAGACGAATATCCTTATACACCTCCGTGACAAATGCAAAAAATTGATTGTTATTGTAAAAACCTCGAATGAATACATCCTGGTCTTCCATTTTTTGGATCTGCAGTTTTACTTTTTGGATGTTTTCGTCAGCTTTATTCCTCCGTTTGTTTTCATCCCATGTAGGATCAACACCTTCCAGTATGCGGGCTGTCACATCTTCCATCCGCACAATGAAAGTCGCTGTCAAGCCGCTGCATGGAATTTCCTCTCCCTTGGTATGCGCCCAGAAGCCATCCCGCAAATAATTGTGCTCAAGGGTGGAATTGGCCTGGATATAACCATAACCACAATGATGATTCGTCAGGAGCAAGCCCTGCCCGGAAATGATTTCCGATGTACATCCACCTCCAAAATGAACAATAGCATCCTTCAGGGAACCCTTGTTTATATTGTAAATATCTTCGGCTTTAATCTTCATCCCCATGGATTGCATCTCCTTTTCATTCAGAGCTTTCAGCAGCAAGGGCAACCACATCCCCTCTCCGGCAAAAGAAATAGACCATGCTGCAATAACAATGCAAAAAACCAACAGCGCGCGAAATTTCATATTAAATAAATTATTAATGTGTTTGAATGTGTTTATTGCAGTGCAAATATAGTCATTACAGTTTTGGCAATTTTCGGCAGCATGCCGATGCACTTATCCCATGCAGAAATGATGTACACGCTGCATTCAATTCTGAAGCCAAAAAAGAAAAAAATATCCCATCATAAAATAAAACAGGATCCCTACAAATGCAAAAGCATACACGGTGACACCTGCAAAAATACCTTTGCCGAGAGAGCATTCAAAATGGCGGTATGGAAAATAAATGCACATCGATAGAAGAAAGATCATGGTGCAGAAATTTCGTATTTCTCCTATCTGAGGCCACAAACCTTCAACTACAATAAAAGGAATGCTGAGCAATAAATTGAAACCTATTAAATAGGATGCCAATACGCAATGGTGTAAAAATTTGTTGTCCTTGTTACGAAACAACAGATAGGTCCCTGCCGCAACAAATGGGATACATAAGACCCATAGGAAGGTCCCGTATTCAGAAATATACATCATGAGTTGCCTGGATATCGGGTCCTTTTCATCATCATACCTGGCAGCTCCCACATTAAACCAGCGGGAAATCATAAAATTTATTGAGCCCCAAAACAGCACAAACTTTATTGGATGGTAATACCGGTCTCTGACTCCCTTGATAAAAAGTTGGCTTACCTCTCCCGGTGAAACCACCAGCTTTCTGAGTGTAGCTGACATCGTTTGTTCCCAATTCGTAAGATACTCAAACAGCAAGGCAAGAAATGAGCTGAGCTGAATCTCTCTCTTTGCCTGATCCCTGCCACACTGACTGCAGTATGGACCAGACAAATCAGCCCCGCAAAATCTGCATGTAAGATTTTTCACATCTATATTGGCTTTGGTTGGCGATCCTACTGTTTTGTGAAGCCAAACTCATAAAACCTGTCCTCCACATACACTCTAAGCACATACACAGCCTTAGGTAAACGCGATACATCAAGGATAGCTCCGGCTTCATTCTTATTTAAGATCGGGACTGAAAACTGTTTTCCCTGAAAATCCGAAACGCGATACTGCGCTTGTTGAAGGTTTTCTTTGTTAGAACTCACTTTGAGTTGGTCTTTCACCGGATTTGGAAAAACGCTCACTATTCCGGATTCTGAATGGCTCACGCGAACCGCCTCCGGTACGATGATTCCCATTTTACTAAAAGAACAATCTTTCGAATCAAGAACGACCAGGGTATAACTACCGGGTGCCAGTCCACCTGGATTTTGTGATGAGGAAATGAATTGATTCCCCAACAGCCATTCGAATCGATATGGAGGATTGTTGCCTTGAATTGTGGTTGTTATTGAACCGTCGCTGCCGGAAGAAGCCTGGATTTGAAAGTCCACTTGATATGCCTCCGGCTCCACAATTTCAAAAGTATCTCTCGTTGTGCATTGATTCGCATCCTCGACAGTAATCGCATACTTCCCTGCTTTAAGTCCTGTTTGCCTTGAGCCCTTTGCACCCGTCTCCCAATGAAACAGCAATGGACTTTTACCTTTGGATGCATACACCTCGATCCATCCAAGCGAATCTCCATGGCAGACGTTAGGACTTACATCCACCGAGTCAATGACCGGATTTTCAAATTTCTCGATATCTATGCTATCCAGGAAGCCACAGTTACCGGAACGGTTCACAAGGTAGAGATAATACCTTCCTGCCTGATCCACCTGGGCCAGATAGCCAAGGGATTGGAAGCCCACAGGCCCCGACCATTCGTATGCAAATGCGACTGTATCTTCCTTCATGCCGGGATTCAGCAGCAAGGAACTATGACGGCAATCCAAATGGGGACCATCCGGTCTGATGGTGAAATTGGGTCTGTTTAAAATACGCACATTGATGGTATCCACGCGTTTGCAACCTGTCTGCGAAGTGTATTCAAGAACATAGTTTCCATTTTGAGAAATCACATTAAACAAACCGGCTGTAAATACATTCGAATCAAATATAGTCGTATCGATGCGCGGACCCTTCCAATGAAATTCGCCTTTGAGATGATCCTGACTTTTAAATTGAATTTGGCTACCTGCGCATACCCGGACGGAGTCTGTACTTGCAAAGGCCTGTCCATTCACACTAACAAACATTTGTAAGTTTGAAGGGGCGCAATCAGGAAGATCAATGGAATAAAATCCGCGGCCATAGGTGCCGGCATATAATTTTCGCAAGGTGGGGTGGATTTTCAGGTCGGTAACAGAGGTGTGGGGCATTCCTGAACCATAATACTGCCAGTCAATGGTATCGGCATCAGAGTAAAACACTCCAAAATCTGTTCCCAGGAAAAGCGTATTACTTGGTTCATCATAAACGATACAAAGCACCGGGGTATTCACCATGTTGCGAGTAATATTCGACCAGCTCGCACCTTTATTTGTGGAGCTCATCACCTTAATGGCACCGTAGGCACCACGGGTACACCACAGGCGATTGCTGTCTCTGGGATGGAATGCAATGCCCGTGATTTCCAGGTTGGTGATGAGATTTTGAGTTTTCCATGTTTTGCCAAAGTCATAGGAAAGATACATGGTGTTGGCTCTGGTGGCCACGACAAAATTTGTATCCGTCGGACAAATGCGGACATCGCGGAGATCATTATCCTTGTTGAGGGTAAGATTTTTGCTCATCTGCCTGAAGGAATTTCCGCGATCGTGACTGACAAATATTTCATTATAACCGATAATAAATGTTTTTGGATTTTGTGGATTCAGGCTAAAAGGCGTTACCCACTGGCCCGGAAGCTCAGCTCCAATATTGGGCGTGATGTCCGTCAGGTCATTGAAACCATTTGTTGTGCGGTATACGGCATTGCCACCCCAATATTCCGTATATCCAATATTGGCATTGCTGGGATCTATAACCTGCGACATGGCATCCCCTCCGTTTGTATTGCCCCAGGACCCGTTCGCTCTGCGCAGCCAACCCCCATTGTCCTGACTTCCTCCGATGAGAACCGGTGGGTTTGTCATGGAAATATCCATTTTATAAAATTGGGTAACGGGCAATCCATTTACCAATTCATCCCATTGTCCCGTGTTTTCATGGTAACGGTAAACACCTCCGTCGCAACTGAAAAAGAGATCGTTTTTATTGAGCGGATGATGCGTGATAAAATGATGGTCCGCATGGACTTCCGGCAAGCCGTTTCCTGCGTTCCACCAATTGGTGATTTGAGTCCAGTCTTTGCCTCCATTAGTGGATTTGTAAATGACTACGCTACCGCAATACACTATGGACGCATTGGTCTGCGAAAAATACAAAACCAGGTTTTCAGGCATATCCGAGATGTATTCGAAGGACTGTCCACTGTTTGAAGAAAGGTACAATCGCCTTGCACCGTCCACACTCATATTTACACCCAGGTATTCCGGATTTGCAAGTGTGGTTGCAAACTTTAGAAATACCTTTTGCAAACCAAAGTCACTTGTTTTTTGAAAATTGTTTCCGCCGTCTGTCGATTTGAAAACATTACTCGTACCCCAGTAATCGTTGAGTGCGGCATACACAATGGAAGTATCGCCGGGTTTATATTTTACATCGGAATAATTTTCTGTGCGGATGCGGGTCCATGAATTTCCTCCGTTGAATGTTTTGTAGATACCATCACTCGTAGCGGCGATAAGCACCAGGTGATTTTCCGGGTTCATTTCGAGTGCGTAAATGACTTTATTATCCGTCAATTTCCAGTTCAATCCGGTTGCTGTCCAACTCGCACCCCCATTGGTCGTCTTGTACACGCCCATACTGTATTGCCACCAGCCTTCCTTTTCGCCCAAAGTGGCATAAATAGTATTGGGGCTCATCGGATCTACCAGAACGATTCCAACAGGCTGGTAGGGCAAATCTTCAGCAATGGATGTGTAGGTTTTTCCTCCATCCAGGGTTTTCCAGATTCCTCCGTTAGGTGATGCGACATAGAAGGTATTTGCCTGGGTTGGATGAAAGCTGACATGCGTCGTACGTCCCATACCCCAATACCCTCCCGTATTCCGAACCGGGCCTTCATGTTTCCAGTTTAGCGCAACACGTGATTGCAATCCGCACTGAACTTTGATTTGCTTGTAGAGTGCCCACTGCCGGCCAAGATCCGGAAAAGAGCCATCTTCCAGTACGCGATCCCTCCAGTACCATTTCCAGCGTTCAAATTTCAATTTTTCGTCATCCAGAAAATCCCGCTCATTTGAAGCTTCCCCTTTCCGGAAACGATGTTCACGATATTCCTCTTCATCGAGCTTGTTTTTTTTGATCATCTTTTCTGCTTTTTTGCAGATCTCCTGGAAATTATGCCCCTTTTCAATGTAGTCCTGTAATACCTTCACCTGTGAATAGGATGCTGCAGATAGCATCAAAATAATAAATAAAATCACCCCTCTTTTCATCAAAATAATTTTGATCAAAATTACATATAACCAGCCGTATCCGGGTGATCTTAACACGGCATGCTGTAGCTTTGGCTCAACGAACTGCGTGGTCTGCACAAGGAACAGAATATAAATTCGGAATATGATCAACCTACGAACCATGCTCAATTATAAAAATCAATGAAAATCGCGTTTGTATACATCAAGAGTTTGCTGTTTTTGATCTGTTTTCTGGATTCAAAAGCACAGTCCCCTGCTGACATCGTCAAGCGGGCGGAAGAGCACGGTCGCGGTCAAACTTCGATCGCAGAATTGAGTATTCAGACCATCCGCCCAGGCTGGTCCAGGGAAATTCGTCTAAAAACCTGGACCAAGGGCAATTCACAGACCATGATCCTGATCACTTCGCCTGCAAAAGAAAAGGGAATTGCATTCCTGAAAAAAGGCAAAGAGATTTGGAACTGGCTGCCAAGTATTGAAAGAAATGTGAAATTACCGCCATCGATGATGAGTCAGTCATGGATGGGCACAGACTTTACGAATGACGACCTGGTGAAAGAGTCCAGCATCGTCGAAGACTACCATCACACCCTGCTCGGGGAAGAAAAAATAGAAGGCAGAAGCTGTTTTAAAATACAATTAATGCCCAAAGAATCAGCAGCCGTGATCTGGGGTAAAATCTTTCTGTGGATCGACAGTAAAGACTATATGATACTGAAAGCGGAATATTATGATGAGGAGGAAATACTCATCAATACCATGACCGGAACAGACATACAATTGTTAGGTAACCGGATATTGCCATCCAAATTCACAATGATACCCGCCGACAAGCCCGGAAATCAAACCGTCATGCGGTATCATAAAATAGAATTTGACCGGCCTATCGAAGAACGATTTTTTTCAAGTCAGAACTTACCTAAAATCAAATGATTTTTATTCTGAGTTGGAGAAATCTTTGGAGGAATCCTGCCAGGACAATGATCACCGCCTTATCCGTTGCATTTGCGGTTTTTCTTGCCATTATCATGCATTCCTTTCAGGATGGAATTTTTGGTCAGCTCGTGCAGAATGTGGTTCGCTTTCATACCGGTTATTTACAAATACACCAATCTGCGTATTGGTCAGAACAGATTATCGACAATGGATTCCAATGGCCGAATGACATAGAGTCCAAAGCCAGGGGCATTCAGGGTATCCGGGGCATGGTGCCGCGGTTGGAAAGCTATATGCTTGGTTCTGCCGGCACTCAAACCAAAGGATGCCTGGTCATCGGCACCGATCCGGAATCAGAAAACGAGCTTACAGCCCTGAAATCAAAAATGACCGCAGGAAATTATTTTCAGGGAAGTGATTCCGTAGCCCTGGTTGCTGAGGGCTATGCAAAAAAATTGCAATTACAAACCGGAGACAGTCTGGTACTGATTGGGCAAGGACTTCATGGAAGTTTCACCGCATGCAAAATTCGGATTGGCGGACTGGTTCATTTTGGCAACCCGGAACAAAACAACAACATGGTCTATGTTCCGCTTTCTTATTTTCAATATCTGCTGAATGCGGACAAATGGATTACTACGCTTGCAATTGACCTGGATGATCCGGAAGCTATGGAAGCCTTACAATTAAAGCTCAAGCAAACCCTTGGCGGGCATTATGCTTGTATGAACTGGAAAGAAATGCTTCCCGAAATTTCAGGGCACATAAAAGGAGATGAAGCATCGAGTATGGTGTTTACAGGGATTCTTTATCTGATCATTGCATTTGGAATATTCGGTACACTCCTGATGATGCTGGCAGAACGCCAAAGGGAATTTGGAATTTTAATTTCTCTTGGTATGAAGAAACAGCTTTTATCAAGAGTGCTCGTGCTTGAAGTCATCCTGTTAAGTTCCCTGGGCACCTTATCCGGTATACTCATGAGTTACCCCATTGCCTGGTATTTCCACCATAAGCCCATTCAGCTCGGAGGCAGTTTTGCAAAAGCCTATGAACAGTTTGGATTTGAGCCATTGATACCGACATCCCTGAATCTGAATATATTTCTTTCTCAGGCCGCCATTGTATTTATGATAGCATTGGTTCTCTCCACTTATCCCTTGTGGCATATCCGTAAACTGGATCCCTTAAAAGCCTTCCGATCAAAATAAGCTTCGATGATGTTGTTTGTACTTGCATGGAGAAATATCTGGAGAAGCAAAAGGAGAAGCCTCATCATCGGCTTTTCTCTGGTCATCGGATTATGGGCCGGAATTTTTATCGTCGCCTTTTACAATGGCTTGATAGAGCAGCGCCTGAAAACCGGTATTCAACAGGAAATTTCACATCTCCAGGTGCATGCCAGCCACTTTATGGAAGATCATGAAGTGCAATACGTGCTTCAGGATGGTTATGGAACACTTAGCCAAATACAAAACATGGATTCCGTGAAAGCAGCAACCGGTCGCGTGGTGCTGTACGGTATGGTCTCCAATGCAAGAGGAAATGCCGGCATAAAAATGAACGGTATCCTGCCGACTCTGGAATCAAAAGTCACACAATTAAACCAAAGGATTACAGAAGGCAGCTACCTGAATCACCCGGAGAAAAATGAAATCCTCATTAGCAAAAGATTATCCGATAAATTGAACGCGCGGCTCAAAGCAAAAATCATACTTACCTTTCAGGATAAAGAGGGTTCACTGGCATCTGCCGCTTTCCGGGTCTGCGGAATTTATGAATCCGTGAATTCCAATTACGATGAGTTGAATGTTTTTGTTCATGCCCATACGCTGGACACACTTGCAGGCATTCCGAATACAATTCATGAAATTGCCATATTGCTCCAATCTGCAAAAGAGGTAGATTCCGTCCAGGCTAAATTAAGCAGGACATTTCCCAGTTTGGAAATCAAGGACTGGAAGCAGATTTCTCCCGAACTTGGATTGACTTCATCGGTGTCCAACCAGATGATCTTCATCTACATGGGTATTATCCTGCTCGCACTAAGTTTCGGAATTATCAATACGATGTTGATGTCCGTTCTGGAGCGCACCTCCGAAATAGGCATGCTCCGGGCATTGGGAATGAGTACTCCGCGCGTATTTGTGATGATCTTGCTGGAGACTTTTTTTCTGGTCATTTCCGCATCGCCGTTTGGCATTGCCTGCGCATTGCTTTCAGTCAGGTATTTCAGTAATGTGGGGATCAGTCTGCAGAAGTACAAGGAGGTATATGCCAATTTTGGATACAGCGACACCATATACCCATTGCTGATGCCCGGACAATTATTCCTGATTGTGCTTTTGTTATTGACGACAGCCTTCGTTTCCGCGCTGATTCCTTCCTTTAAAGCCATTCGCATGAATATTTTAAAATCCATACGCAACTAACACGTCATGAATCAAACAGTTATCGAGGTACAGCAACTAAGTAAAGTGTACGATCAGGACACCATTCCGGTACATGCTTTGAATGGTGTGGATTTCAAAGTTGCCGAAGCGGAATTCATTGCGGTGAAAGGCCCGTCGGGATCGGGAAAGACGACCTTCCTGAATATGATCGGAGGCCTGGATCATCCTACAACGGGCCGCATTGTTATCGGAGGGCATGAAATTACAAACATGAATCAGCAAGAACTTGTAGATTTCCGGCTGTTCCACATCGGATTTGTTTTTCAATCCTATAATCTCATCCCCGTCTTCACAGCCGAAGAAAATATTGGTTTCATCATGCAATTGCAGAAGAGGCCGGCAAAAGAAATAAAAGCGAGGGTAAAGGAATTACTGGAACAAATCGGTTTGAGTGATAAAGCAAAGAAAAGACCCTACGAATTATCCGGAGGTCAACAGCAACGCATAGCCGTTGCAAGAGCGCTTGCCGGGAAACCTCAGTTCATCCTTGCGGACGAACCAACGGCAAATCTGGATTCAGCATCTGCCTTTAACCTGCTGGATCTCATGCAAGACCTAAATAAGAGGGAACAAATGACTTTTATCTTTTCTACTCATGATCAGAGAGTCATAGAAAGAGCGCGACGCGTGGTAAGCCTGGAGGACGGGCGAATTACACAGGATATTGAAATTCATCACACTTGAATTTCCGGGCATGAACGATCGTTCGTTAGTTAATTTCCTCGTGGTTTTTTTGCTTCTGAATAATGTATGGACGCATGCACAGGATAAGTATGGAAGTCTGCATGGCTATGTAAAATCACTGCAAAGTGTGTACCTGATTTATAAGACCGAATCGGCTTATTCCAATGCATTGCTTCACAACAGGCTAAACTATAAATTTGAATTTTCAGAATATGCGTATTTCCGCATGGAACTGCGAAACCGCTTATTCTGGGGAGACTACAAACTGCTGGATCCGGATTTTAAAAGCAGGGTTTCCCAAGATGCCGGGCTCATTGATTTAAGCAACAACTGGACCCTGAAAAATAATTTTTTCGGAAATTCAAATGCCGATCGTTTGCTACTTGGAATGCAAATGGGCAAATGGGATTTTACCCTTGGAAGACAGCGCATCCATTGGGGTATTCACAATTTCTGGAATCCGAATGACCTGTTTAATTCGTATGATTTTCTGGACTTCGATTACGAAGAACGGGCCGGAACGGACGGGCTTCGCATTCAATATCAGCTTCGACCTGAGTCAGATTTGGAAATGGCTTTTGCACCCGGAAAATATGCGAAAGACCACGTGGGAGCTTTTTTGTATAAATTCCATATCCGGAATTATGATTTTCAAACCCTGTGCGGCTTATACAAGGAGGAAGCCGTCATAGGTGTAGCCTGGGCCGGATCTGTCGGCAATTCCGGATGGAAAACAGAATGCTCCTATTTTTTTGGCAAAGCAGGCTCACAGGACAAAAAGAAAACCCTGGTACTCAGTATGCTATGGGATTATATGTTTTCCGGAAATCTGTATATCTCGCTTTCCGGACTATACCAAAGTCAGGCCGCCAAATCCCTTGCACTTTATGGCCCTTTAAACACGTCGCAGCTCTCCGCGAAAAATATATTTCCATCCGAATTTTCCATCCTGCTGCAGGGATCAAAATCCATCGGTGACCGTTTGAATGTGCAGTCTATGCTGCTCTATGCAAAGGACCAAAACATATTGCTCCTTTATCCTTCTGTGTCCTGGGATACGGGCAATGATTCGCAACTGGATTTTACGGCTCAGATTGCATGGGCGGATCTGGGTCCGATATATGCAAATCTTGTGCAGGGATATTTTTTAAGATACAAATGGAGCTATTAAGTCTTCAGAAAGCTGAAAATTTTTAGATAGTTTCGATTAAAAGTTTTAGTCACTATTCTTTCAATTAATTTTTTGTAGTACATTAGAAATAAAGAAAAGAGTTCCTACAATGAGAAATTTAAGCACATTTATTCTCCTCCTCTTTTTAAGCCTTCAGGGACGAAGTCAACAAGTGGAGGATTTGCTCGATGCCTATGTGAATGATAACGCGGGGCCTTATATACAGCCATTATCCGAGCTTTTTATGGTGAATCTGCATACGGGATTGCATGAATGGGCCACAATTGATTCTCAACTTTATATAAGAGTCGGGGGGGTGGCTTCGGTATCCTTTCCATCGTCATGCCAGAAAGTTTTTCAAGGCGTTACACCCAAAACATTTGATCCGCAGCAAATGGTTGAAGTACCGACCATTATTGGCGATATCAACCCCATAACCGTTGATGGAATTAATGGGACCGCATATGTTTTTCCCGGAGGATATCACTTAAGATCTCTGCCGTTGGCTTTCCCACAGGTAACGGTTGGGGGTGTCTTTCATACAGAATTTTCAGCCAGATATCTGGCATTTGAATTGGATAATGAGTTTGGAAAAATTTCATTATTGGGACTGGGTTTCCGGCATGCCTTGAATCCCTATTTTAAAAAATTGCCCGTGGATATTTCAATGGGGTATTATTACCATTCATTTAAAGATGCCAGCTATATAAATTCCAACTTTCATCAAATTTCTGCATGCGTTGGTAAATCTGGAAGGATTTGGTCTGCTTCCTTGATGGGAGCCTATCAGCTTGGAACATCTAAAATTGTATACGACTATAAGGATGGCGATGAAATGAAGACTCGCGAACTTAGCATTGACAATAAACAAAATATTGCTGTTGAATTATCCGGTTCCCTTAAATTAGCTATATTTCTGGTTCATGCAGCCATTCAATATTCAGGGCCTGTCTCCGCAGCTGCGGGTGTGGGCATTCAATTCTAAAAATGATACATATGAAAAGGACAATTTTTTTTCTTCCCATTGTGGTGCTTTTTTCCTCTTGTTGCAATTTAGATTTTTGGTATGGAGATGAAGGGTGTGCAGATCAGATTTTTACGGAAACTCGTCGCGTTACCGTAAATGCTCCATATACAGTAAATACATCTAAAACTTTTCTGGAAGCGTCCAATATCAGTGCCGCTACCATTAGAAAAGCTTTGAATATTCCAAATGAATCTTTTACCGTCAAGAGGATTGAGATTAATTCAGGTCGCATTAAATACGATAGACTTGAAGCGAATACCGCCGGAGCAATAAATGTAAATATTGCTATAGTTGGAAAAACATTAAACCAACTCCTGTTGAAGGAAACAAATTTATTATTACCCCTTTATGATATCCCACCCGTATTTTTAAGCGAGGGTATTAATATTAATCAATATCTAAATACAAAAGGCATAGGGGAGCTTAAAAAAATTTTGATGAGTTATGCAACCCTCTTAAACGATGACGGAATCAGTTTCGTTCTTACAGGCGATCCAACTCCAGGTGCGGCAACAGCAAACTTTAAACTTGAGATGGTTTTGGATATCAGCATCGTTTATGAGGTATGCCGATATGTTCCGCTGGGTCAAGGAGAAAGACTATGCGAATAATTAGTTTGGGCTTGCCTTTTGCCAGTAGAGAGTCAGAACAGAAAATAGTTCTTGATTCAGCTTGATTAATCCAATGATATTATATAATAGAGATTCGCGAAGTAATCCTATCAAATCCGAAACAAGGGGCGCTCCACATTCCAGATCCCAAAGGGAATCATGAGAAGAATCAGCACAAGTGCGGCGGCAAACCAAATGAACGCCGTTCGATAGCCTGAAGGTCCATCTGCAGCTCTTTTGGCTTTGATACTTCCTATTTGGGCAATGGCAATTCCAATCACCATGCCGGCAATATGTTCAACACTCCAGAAACGCGTATCAGCAGACTTCATGGAAGCTCCAAAGTCCGCAAAAATATTTTTCATCATATCTGAAAGTCCGAAATACAGACTTAATCCCAATACCAACTGGGTATGAAGACTGGCCAAAAACCAGCTGTTGACCTTTTTGTAGAGGCCATCGTAAGCCATGCCCAGCTTCCAACCGCGGTAATTGTTGTATATAGCTAAAATGCCAAGGCCTAATACCAACCAGCGCAACCAGGAATGTAGAGAAAGTACTGCGTCGAACATATATCTGCAATTATTTACAAATCTAATTAGAAATCTCGTGAAATCGCCAAAATCAATTTGAGCCCTCTATTTAAACCTATCCTGTTCCAAACTGTATTTACCATGTAATTTAAACTGCTTTGAACTGTCAATTATATGTTTGAACCCATCCATGCCTATAGGGAAAAACTATCCCAAATATTTGAACCTGAATTGGTTAACCAGATATTAGGGCATTCAAAGTTTATCGAAATAGATGCCGGAGAACGCATTGTAGACAGTGGACAGATTATCCGAAAAATGCCTTTTGTACTCGAGGGAACCATCAAAGTCAGCCGTATTGACGATGATGGTAATGAAATCCTGCTTTATTACCTGGAGCCCTTTGAGACCTGCGCAATGACGCTCACCTGTTGCATGCAGCAGTTTCCGAGTGAAATCCAGGCTACTGCTGAAAGCTCATGCAAAATACTGGCTATCCCGCTCGAAATGCTGGATCGCTGGATGAACAGTTTTCCGAGTTGGAAGAGTTTTATCATGCGTACGATGAAAAATCGCTTCGATGAACTCCTGCAAGCGATTGACCAGATCGCCTTCCAAAAATTGGACGATCGCCTCATCTCTTACCTCAAGGAAAAAGCACGCGTCAACGGATCCACCCTGCTTAATCTTTCGCATAACCAGATCGCGGAAGACCTCGCCAGCTCCCGTGTCGTGATTTCGAGACTCCTGAAAAAGTTGGAGCAGGATAAAAAGCTCCTGCTCTACCGAAACCAAATAAAATTGTTATTAAGTTTTGGCTAAAGTTCTATTTTGTGAATGTAACAAAAGTAACCTTTTAGCTCTTTCCAACTGTTATACCTTTGTACCGTTAATAATTCAAATATGAAAATTGAACAAATTTATACAGGATGCCTTGCTCAAGGTGCCTATTATATTGAAAGCAACGGCGAAGCCGCTATCATTGATCCCCTGAGGGAAGTTCAGGCATATATAGATATGGCGGAACGCCGCGAAGCACGCATAAAATATATTTTTGAAACTCACTTTCATGCAGATTTTGTGTCCGGTCACATCGATCTTGCCAAAAAAACCGGAGCACGAATCATCTACGGCCCCACCACTATGGAAACGGGCTTTGAATGTATTAAAGCGGAAGACGGCCAGGAATTTAAGCTGGGAAATGCACGCATCCGGGTACTTCATACACCCGGTCATACTCTCGAGAGCAGCTGTTACCTTCTAATAGATGAAAGCGGAAAGGAAACGGCAATTTTCACGGGTGACACCTTGTTTATTGGCGACGTGGGCCGCCCGGACCTTGCACAGAAGATTGCTTCAGATTTGACGCAGGAGAAACTTGCAGGTATGCTTTATGAATCACTGCGGACGAAAATCATGCCCCTTCCTGACGATTTGATCGTATATCCCGCTCATGGTGCCGGAAGTGCATGTGGAAAAAATATGAGCAAGGAAACTTCGGATCGGCTTGGAAATCAGAAAAACTCCAACTATGCATTAAATCCATCCTTAACGAAAGAGGAGTTTATCAAAGAAGTGACTGAAGGTCTCACCGCGCCACCTTCATATTTTCCTAAGAATGTGATGATGAATATCAAAGGTTATGAATCCATAGACACTGTCCTCGAGCGCGGAGTGCGGGCATTGCAACCGAGAGAATTTGAATTGATCGCCAATGAAAGCCGGCCCTTGATTCTGGATACCCGCAAACCACAAAAATTTGCAAAAGGATTCATACCGGGCTCTATCAACATTGGCATCGATGGAAGTTTCGCAGTCTGGGTAGGAACACTCATAACGGATATTCAACAGGAAATCCTGATCGTTGCAGAACCCGGCAGGGAACGTGAAGTCGTCACCCGCCTTGCACGCGTTGGTTATGACCATGCTATCGGTTATCTGGAAGGAGGCATCGAGGCCTGGGAACGGGAAGGATATGAGCTGGACCAAATACCCACTGTCAGCGTTCATGATTTTGCCGAAGCGGAATCAAAAGATGCGCATCTGCCAATTCTCGATGTTCGCAAGAAGAGTGAGTACGAGTCTGAACATATTACCAGTGCCATCAATGCACCTCTTGACTTTATCAATGACAGCATGGAAAAAATAGACCGCAGCAAAACCTATTTTGTGCATTGCGCCGGTGGGTACCGTTCTATGGTCTTTTGTTCCATTCTTAAAGCCAGAGGATATGACAATCTGATTGATGTGGATGGAGGTTTCCAGGCGATCAAAAATTCCGGGAAATTCAAAGTCACGGATTACGTATGTCCGACCACCCTTCTCTAATAAGAGAGGTTCGGTTTATCCCATTTTAACGGACAAATGTTAGCCTTTTTGAGTGAGCCGTGAAGCTTACATGGATGTGTTATTATTTATCTTTTAAAATATAGAATATAATGCCTGAAATAAGTTACACCATTGCCAAAATGAAATGCCAGGGTTGCGTAGATACTATAAGTAGTACTTTACAAAAAATAGATGGAATTGAATTAGTGGATGTAAATCTTGAATCCAGGGCAATCAAAATCAGACTGGACTCTTCAGAAAAAAAATCTGACCTTGAAAATGCACTCCAAAACATAGGATACCCCGCAATTGTAAATTCTTAACACCTTAAAATAATTATCAAAATGATCGAATTTTTAAAAAAACTTTTTGCAGCACCAAAGAAATTAGACCTTGGCCAACTTGTACGGGATGGCGCCCAGATTATTGATGTTCGCACACCCGGAGAATACAAGAGTGGACATATCAAAGGCAGTATAAATATTCCTCTGCAGTCACTGGAAAGTCAACTGAACCGCATCCAAAAAAACAAGGCGGTGATCACCTGCTGTGCTTCCGGCATGCGCAGCGCATCGGCAAAGTCAATTCTTGAAGAAAAGGGTTTTAGCCAGGTCTTCAATGGAGGCGGTTGGCAAAATCTGCAACGTGCCATTTCATAACTCGGATGCGTACACTTAAAGACTCTATAAAATGAATACACTTTATCAAAGAATGATCCGGAACTGGTCCATCAGAAGATTCGTCTATCTGCTTGCAGGAGGCCTTTTCATCGTGCAAGGTCTAATCAGTAATGAATGGCCTGTTATTATCGGAGGTGCATACTTTGGGGCAATGGGATTATTTGCCTTCGGCTGTGCCGGCAATAACTGTCAGATGTAATTACCAAAAATTTAAAACAAGTACAATGAACACACAAACTGATAAAATGAGTTTTAAAGACATGCTAAAATCAAGACCGCTTATTCTCGTAGATTTCTATGCAGAATGGTGTGGTCCGTGCAAAATGTTATCCCCGATAATTGAAAAAGTAAAATCGAAAGTGGGCGACAAAGCAACGATCATTAAAGTGGATGTCGATAAAAATCAGGCTGCATTAGCCGCCTATGAAATTATGGGGGTTCCCACGCTGATACTTTTTAAGAATGGAAAAATCGTTTGGAGACAGTCCGGTGTCGTTCAGGAACACACCTTAACAGAACTCATCAATTCATATTCTAAAAATTAATTGCATATGGAAATTACACATTTTTACGATGTATCTGCCAATTGGATCGCCGAAAGGAAAGGCACCTTGAGTTCAGAAGCATTACCTCTTGCATTGGAAGTGGCTACGCCACCCCCTTTTCCGGGTGGAATAGAAGGGGTTTGGTCTCCGGAACATTTTTTCTTGGCGGCAATCGACAGTTGCTTGATGACTACTTTTTTAGCTATTGCTGAAAACTCAAAGCTTGAATTCAGTCATTTCAACTCCAAAGCGGTTGGCAAGCTGGAAAAAGTCGATGGAAAATATATGATTAGCGAGGTGGAGCTCTTTGCAGATGTCGAAATCCCAAATGAAAAGGACAGGGAAAAAGCAGAGCGCATCTTACATAAAAGTGATGCGGCCTGTTTAATTTCAAACTCCGTCAAATCTAAAATAAGTTTCATCCCAACCGTACATGTCAAATCTTGAAATGAAGGCCCAAGAAGCTTCGCCTGTAAAATCATATCCGGCATTATCTCTTTTGCTGAATATCCGATTTCTCATTTTAGCCTGTGCCACGATTGGTCTTGCGCCCTTCTATCCGGAACCCCACATATGGGGAAAATTAAAGTGGATTGCAGGAGGTGCCAACGGCATGTCCGCAGTTGATTGGTTTGACTTTTTATTTCATGGATGGCCCTGGATACTCGTGGGGGTCTGGATCATTCAAAGGGGAATACATACATTTACAAAAAAATAGAAAATGGAATACATTGAACTCATCAAAAATTCCTATTCTTCTTACTTTCAGTACCTGCTACAGGAGATAAGCTCTCCTTCCTGGCATAGCTATTTCTATTGGCTCATTGGCATCTCGCTTTTCTCGTTTGCAATGGAATTGCTTTTCCCCTGGAGAAAAAATCAACCGAAAATAAGGGAGGATTTTTGGATTGATGCTTTCTATATGTTCTTCAATTTTTTCCTTTTCTCACTTATCGCCTACAACGCACTTTCCGACGTCTTTGTCAAATTGTTTACTGATTTTCTGGCTCAGTTTGGAATTCAAAATCTGGTAGCTATTGAAATTGGCCACTGGCCTGTTTGGAGCAAACTCCTTCTCCTTTTTGTCCTAAGGGATTTTATTCAATGGAATGTGCACCGATTGCTCCATGCTTCACCATTTCTTTGGGAATTTCATAAAGTACATCACTCTGTCCGTCAAATGGGTTTTGCCGCACATCTGCGTTATCATTTTGTGGAAACACTTGTTTACAGAAGCATAGAGTACATTCCACTGGCCATGATCGGATTTGGATTGACCGATTTTTTTATTGTGCACATCTTTGCTTTGGCCATCGGACACTTGAATCATTCCAATATCTATTTACCACTTGGTCCTTTGCAATATATTTTCAACTCACCGCAAATGCATATCTGGCATCATGCGGAAGAGCTTCCGGCAAATTCCAATGGGGTTAATTTTGGATTAAGCCTTAGCGTTTGGGACTACCTTTTCGGAACGGTGTACATGCCAAAAAATGGCAGAGACGAAAAACTGGGCTTTGAACAAATTGAGAATTATCCCCGCGGTTTTTGGGAATTGGCCTGGGCTCCTTTTAAAAGTTTTAGACGAAAAAATACCTCCTGAGCAAGAGGTCTCTCTGTGCAATCGTTTTTGTTTCTTCCCATATAAGAGTCTTGTTAAAAGCCGCTGTGCATCTGAACATTTGTATGGCTTGGATAACTGCTTTGTTCTTCTTAAGAATTCTTGCAGTTTATCCGCATTGCCGTATTTTTACATAAAAATTGCATGTATCCGTTTCAGATCAAATCCTACGAAGAATATAAAATTGAATACGATCGAAGTATAAAAGACCCCGATGGTTTTTGGGCGGACGTCGCCTCTTCCTTCAGCTGGCATAAATCATGGGATTTTGTCAGCCGCTCCAATTTTGAAGAAGCCCGTTTTGAATGGTTTGGAGGATCCCGTTTGAATATTACTGAGAACTGCCTGGACAGACATCTTCTGCATAAGGGAGATGAAACCGCCCTTGTATGGGAACCGAATGATCCTCAGGAAAATTCGAAATCGTACAGCTATAGCGAACTTCACCTGGAGGTATGCAAGGCAGCGGAAATGCTGCGAAACAATGGAATACAAAAAGGAGATCGCGTTTGTATTTACATGGGAATGATTCCCGAACTTCTGATCTCGATGCTTGCATGTGCCCGCATTGGTGCCATACATAGTGTCATCTTCGGAGGATTCAGTGCGCAAAGTATTCTCGACCGCGTAGAAGACGCAAAAGCGGAGTTTGTCATCACCTGCGATGGAGCCCATCGCGGAGCGAAGATGATCGAATTGAAGGCAACAGTAGATGCAGCTCTTCAGAATCATTCCGCCTTGAAACGGATAATTGTCGTGAAGCGAACGGGTGTTCGTACCAATATGAATGCCGGAACGGATGTATGGTGGCATGAAGAAATGAATCATGTAGATGAAAAAAAAGCCATCCACACTCCTGCGGCTTCGATGGATGCAGAAGATCCATTATTCATACTTTACACCTCCGGTTCAACGGGTAAGCCTAAGGGCGTAGTGCACAGTTGTGCAGGCTACATGGTCTTCACCTGCTATACTTTTGTAAATGTATTTCAGTATCATCCCGGACAAGTTCATTTTTGCACCGCCGATATCGGATGGATCACAGGGCACAGTTATATCGCCTATGGCCCTCTATGTGCCGGGGCTACAAGCCTAATGTATGAAGGTATTCCGACGTGGCCCGACGCAGGACGCTTATGGGATATCGTCGATAAACACAAAGTCCATATTTTATATACTGCACCAACTGCGATCCGGAGCTTAATGGCATTTGGTTTGAAGCCCTTCGAAAACAAAAGCCTGAGTAGCCTACAAATCCTTGGAAGCGTTGGTGAACCCATCAATGAAGAAGCCTGGGAATGGTTTTCCGAAAATGTTGGAAAAAACCGTTGTCCCATTGTTGACACATGGTGGCAAACTGAAACGGGAGGTATCCTCATTTCAAATATGGCTGGTGTAACGCCGCAAAAACCCACCTTCGCCACCTTACCCATCCCAGGTGTTCAAACCGTCCTGCTGGATGAACATGGAGAAGAAATCACTGCCTTTCATGAGAATGGGCTTCTTTGCATCAAAAGTGCATGGCCATCTATTATACGCACAACCTATGGGAACCATGCACGTTGTAAATCCACTTACTTCGAACAATTTCCCGGATATTATACTACAGGAGACGGCGCATTTAATGATGAAAATGGATTTATCCGCATAACAGGTCGCGTAGATGATGTGCTTAAAATCAGCGGACATCGCATTGGTACTGCAGAGCTTGAGAATGCAATTAACTTACACGGTCAGATCATCGAAAGTGCTGTGGTCGGTTTTCCGCACCCTGTAAAAGGTCAGGGAATCTATGCCTACATCGTTTGCTCAGAACCTTCCTCCGATCACGGGCTTATCTCGAAAGAGGTCAATGACTTGCTGAGCAACACCATCGGTCCCATTGCGAAAGCAGATAAAATTCAAGTGGTCAGCGGACTACCTAAAACGCGAAGTGGCAAAATCATGCGACGCATTTTGCGTAAAATTGCGGAAGGTGAAACAGAGCAGTTGGGTGATACCTCAACACTTTTAGAACCCGGCGTGGTTTCTGAAATCATAAAAGGAAGAATACTTTGATGACTTTCCAAAAATCAAGCAGCCAAAATAGAATTTGCGATTTTCAAAAACTACCCGATGATGTCTATGAGACTTTCCCTATGTGCCCTATTACTTCTACTATTTGGATCCTGCAGCAAAAAAGTGAATCCCTTACCTGAAGATCTAAACATGCTGAAAGCTCCCGTTCCTTCTGTTTCGAATTTAAATCTGAGACTAAAACTCAATAGAAGCGAGCTGAACAATACCTTGAACTATATCATCAATAAACAATTCAGCACGGGTCTCGAAATTGAAGAGGATTACAAACTGGTTTCGAAATTGAACGGGCCCATTGATTTTCAGGCCAGCCAGCAGACGCTCATTATTCAGCTTCCACTATTTATCGAAGTGAGCCCTCCGGGAATATTCAGCAAAATCAAGGCGAACGGAGAAATTCAGCTACAGCTGTCCTGCAGCATTGATATTCACGATGAAAAACTGTACACTAAAACCGAGTTAAGCCATTATCACTGGACAAAAAAACCTGTTGTGAAAGTTCTGGGTATGAATATCCCGATAGAACAACTTGCCAATTTCATTGTGCGGAAATACAAACAGGTACTCTGCTCTTCGATTGATGATTCCTTAAACAAAAATCTGGATCTTACTGAATTGCGAAAAGCGATGAAGCGTTACTTCAGCAAACCCATGTATAGTTCTGACGACCGCTACCTTCATTTTTTTGCCAATCCTGGCGATGTTGCCCTCGGACCCTTTTCGATGACAGACACCGACCTGGAAATTCCTTTCGTTGTCTATTTCGAATCGATATTTACGGATTCCATACCAACAGATTTCAACTCTGAAGGAAGTTTCTCCCTGCGACCTTACTTTGAAAATGAATCTTCACTCCACATCTTATCGAAGATTCCTATGTCTTATCTCGAAAAAATAATCAAAGACAGTACTGAAAACCGGAATTTCGGAAGCGGGATCACAGAGGTTCATGTGAATCAACTTCAAATGCAGGGTTCCGGCAAAACAGTATCCATTGATCTTGACCTGACGGGAGCCTACACGGGATTGATCCATTTGGTTTTCACCCCCGAATTTGATACCGACAAGAAAAAAATCAAACTCGAAAATTTTCAACTTAAAGCATTAAAAGGGCCTAAAATCAAGAAAATTCTGTTCGCGGTTATTCGCAAAATTGCAGAAGTACAGGTAAAAGCAACGCTGGAGGAAAGAATCAATGAAACATTAAATGACTTTCTCAACCAAACCAGACAAAGCTTAAATGGAAAATCATTTGCCGATGGAATATCCGTATCAGGTACTTTGGAGGATTACAAGCTGAATCAGTTTGGAATCTATGACAACAAAGTGTACCTGAACATCAACCTTCAATTGAAAATGGAGGCGCGTGTAGACAAAATAAATTTGTCCAAATTAGTACTTAATGAATTTTACTAACTCTGTCGAAGATCCTGCCTTTATAATCAAATAATATTGGCCTCCCGGTAAATCAGAACAATTCACTTGAATGGGCCCTTGTGACAAAAATCCCAAATTGCCTGATTCAATGAATTTCAATTCGGAATTATGCAATTGGATGCTTATTTCCTCTTTAGGCATACGATCGTTAGTAAGAAACAATTTGTCATATGCGGGATTTGGGTAGACCCGCCAGTTTGAATGATTCGCGTTTATTTTAGCAGTAACCCATTTTGAATTTTTGTATTCCATGGAGTTTGAAAATGCCCTCAACTGATAAGCATAATGTACTCCTGGCTGAACATATGAATCGAGAAAAAAACCATTTGAGGAATGATTGGGCTCCACATTAAGTAAAAGATGTTCTGCTGCATCTGATTTTCTGTAAAGTTTCAAAGTTTTATCTCCGTACTCCGGATCAAGATTCCAATTTATCCGGATACCGGAATCAAGAGGAAAAGCATTTATTTGAATTTCAGATGATGAAAGAAAAGTTTGGCCAAAAAGTTCCTGCTCGCTCATATATGAACAGTTGTTTGGCAGATCATGTGCGGCAATTCCGTCATCCCGTCTTAATGAGCTTCCTTGACTGGCGCTGAATCCCAGACCCCTTCGGGCGAACACATTCCAAATCAGACAGGCATGCTGACTATTGTAAAGAAGGGAGTCCGCCTTTAAAATAGCGTCTCTTGCATCCACAAAACCAGGTGAACACGTTTGAAGTTTCATCCCTTCAATGAGAAGCCTGCAAGCCCTCGTATTTCCCTTACCCGAATTCACATTATAGATATCCGGATCCAAACCATATACTTTGACAAATGCCCAAAGCATGTCCCAGATCATAGAACACCATACGTACCCAATGCCGTGAGGCTGTGAAATTCTTACGATGTCGGATAATTGACTGTAGTCCGCAGGATTAACAGAAAGACTCACATTGTATGGATAAGGTCTAAGTCCCACCCCATTCACTTGCTGCCCGGCACTAAATACTCCAATGCCTCTGTTTTTATAGGGATCATCCCCGGTATTGAGCGTCATGACGAGTCCAAAAAAATCACTCCACCCTTCCCCCATTTGCTCTGCATTATTAAGACAGGATACATTGCCCGGCCCTCCAGTCAGGCGATTGCTGATCCCATGTCCATATTCGTGACAAACGATTCCCGCATCAAAGTCTCCATCCATCAAGGGTGGTACACTATTTATCAAAGTACCTTTAGCAGGTAATTGGAGCCGGATCGTCTGGCAATCTGAAGCGCTTATTTCCAAAATGGGTATCTGAACCGATTGACCATAATTTCCATAAGGTATGGAATCAGGATATCCCGCACCCTGTTTACAGATAATCACAGCTGCCGCACCGTAATTTTGAGCTTGTAAAGCTTTATATGATGGCTCGCAATTGCCTTCCTGAATCAGAGCTATCTTTCCGTTCAAGGCAAATCCATTCTGAATCAAATCACAACCATCCAATGGATCTGATCCACCATCAAAGACCTGAACTATATCCGTTTGAAGATTCGGAAAATAATTGACGTATGGAGCTCTCGAAAAAACAAATGATTTCTGGTTGACTTTAAATTTCAAAGTAGAAGTTGGAAGAAGTGTCGCCATAACTCCATTCTGAAGTGATAGCTTGATTCTCTCGCAATCCTTTTTGCGCAACATGACCGCTGGAATTCCAATTCCGTAAGACCAGCCTCCAATACCCATAGGCTCATTATCATCATTGTTACAAATGATCATTGCAACGGCACCTGCACTCTGGATTTTTGAAACCTTGCTGGAGAACGAACAAATTCCCTTATCCACTAAAGCAATATTGCCATTCAACATGCTGCCGTTTGTCAAAGCCGAGCAGGCATAACCGGGATACGAACTTGCATCCATTACCTGCACTAGCGGCCTGGAAATGGGTGCATAAATCTGTGGACTAATGGGTGTATGTACATTTACATAAGGACCTGCAATGGACAAAGGTGATTCAATCAACAAAGTATCTTTAACATCCTGCCTCCAGACATAAAGTTGCAAAATGGGACTGTAGCCGTCAACAGGGGTTGCAAAATTTGCATTGTTTCGTGCGTAATACAAGTTATCAATTCCCTGTGCGATGAGATAATCATTGCCGATTCCTCCTTTATTATTGTTGAAGTTTTGAAAATTTCCCGAATTTTCTGTAAATCCATATTGATACCATACATCATGCATCAAATTGGTCCAATAAAACAAATTCGTTATTGAAGCATCCTTGTTCTGTAGTGGCGTTGCACTGGGATTATATGGAAAATCAAAATTCAGGGAAGCACCTCCATAGGCACGCGCTGCATCCCCACCATTGGGCAGGTCATCGTCATCGCTATCCTCAAACGAATCTACATTATTTCCCTTTGTACTATAATAAAAGCTGAATCCGTCATTGTGCCAACCAAAAGGGCTTGCATTCGAGGCCTTTGTCCATGGTGCATAGACCAATTGACGTGAACCGTGTATTGGACTTTCTATCGGAACAGGAAATACCCTGTAACAAGCATTTGAAACTATGGCCGCTTTGCCCTCTACCACCTGAAACCTTGATTTCCTCTCAAATTGGCAACCATCAAAATTGCAATTCAATACCTGATTGGTTTCCTCCAGCACCTTACCTGAAATAGCATCTGCAATAATATACAGCCATTCATTCGTCTCATGTCTCTTCCAAAATATGGAATAAGATGGCAACAACAGGCTGTGCGATTCTTCATAATAAAAACTATTGCGGATTTGAAGTTCATCCAGAGGCAATTCCACAATTCCAAAACGGACATATTCAATGGATGCCGCTCTTCCGGTCGTAGTCCCCACAATCCGGAAATTTGCATTTTTCATTCTTGTAGCAAGAATCTCCTTTAGCTGTGTCGCCATTGGTATTCTGTTGCCCGATTTTACAGTGCAGCTTGCAGGATGTACTTTGAAGGTATGATCCGAATGAATACAAATATCCTTCTCATTAAAATGAAAGGATGCTGTTGAATTTTCAATGGGGAACCCTCGATAGAGTTGCTGAAGATAAAGATGTCTGATTCCTGTCCTGGAATCGAAATACTGTGACGTTATAGAAAATTCCATCTCCTTTCCGGAAATCTCAGGACATTTTACTTTGAGCATTTCAATAGTCCAGAGATCTTCAGAAGCCTGCGAATAACCGGAGATCAGGAAAGAAAATCCTAGGTACAGATTAAGAAGCTCAGATCGGAAACGAGATAACATATTACGAATCCAAAAATATGATTTTTTTGTTACGTATGAGCCACCGATAGATCAAAGTACCTAAGCTTTCTTAAGATTTTGATACCTACGGCATGTAAGACGAAGATTTAATAAAACAAAAAAGGCAGCTTTAAAAAGCTGCCTTTTGATTTTCCGAGGGTGTATCTATTAATCCAGAAGAATCATCTTCGCAGTCCGGGTCTGGTCTTTGAAGTCTACCTGATAGTAGTAGACTCCCGCCTGGCCCAGCTTCTTTCGGTCCAAACGGTACTCGTGGTAGCCGCGCGTTAATTCCAACTCTTCCTTCATATACAACTTGCCGCTTACATCATACACACTGATGCCCACAACGCCCCGCTCCGGCAACAACATGCCGATCACCGTCTCCTCATTCCACGGGTTCGGTTCATTTGGTGTCACCACAAACTGCCCTTCACTCAATCCACTGTAGCCCATACTCACCTTACCTTCTTCGCCACTCTTGCTTACACTCACTGCTGGTGTCACTGCATCACTCACTCGCAGGATCTCCGAACTACGAACGTTCGTTCGTGCCCTCAACCGCAACTTGAATAACTCCGTTCCGCTTCCTGCCTCTCCATTCCAACTCACCGTCATCCGGCCTTCTCCACTATGTACCAGCGAGTAATTCTCTTCTCCGAATCGTACACTCCGGTTGCCTTCAACGCCCAACAGTTCCACCTGCTCCTTCGACCATTCCAGCGTAAACTGCATGCCGCTGTACTCCTCGCCATTCTTCACCCGTACGCCCAACTCATACTCCTGACCTTTCTCCATCGTCAACTCATCCATCTCCAACTCCAGCACTCGGCTTCCTCTGCTCACCACTCCCGCATAACCTTTCGTCGCTGCCGTGCTGTTCAGGTCTCCTACCTTTACCGCATAAAAGTCCAATGCCATGTCTCCCTCCAGTCTGCTTATCGCATAACTCTCCGGAAACTTCTCCTTCAACGCATTGTTCACATCATTGAACGAATACAGCTGATGTACAAATCTCCAGCTCGTGTTTCCGCTGATCTCACTCGTCACGCCCAATATCAATCTTCTCAATTCCGATACATCCTTCGCAGTGATCTCTCCACTCCGGTTCACATCCGCTGCGATCATCTTGTACGCACTCGTCAATGGCTCTATTCCCAATATATGTCTTTGGATCTTCACGATGTCCGCTGTCGTCACGCCGTTCAACCAGCCTTCCGTCTTGCTCGGCTTCAACTCATATTGCTGACCTGTAGGCAACTGATCAAACGCATACTTCCCTTCCACATTCGTCATCAACTCATTCCGGCCCGAATTCAATAACTCCA
>CAYTNG010000016.1:0-58970 GCA_964439105.1 uncultured Saprospiraceae bacterium | reverse complement strand
CATGGACTGTCACCTCTTCTTGCCAGACTCCTGTGACCTGCTCCGCTTCTTTCACCGTCACTGCAGCTCCTGCCGTTGCACTTACTTGTGCGGTAAGTGACACAATTGCATCTTGTCAATCACAAAGTTTTGTGGATGATGCTTATGCGAATTGGTTGAACTCAGTAGTGGTAAATGGTGGTTGCAATATTTCTATATCCAATAATGGAGGATCGGCTCCTTCTGCATGTGGTGGTTCTAAAACCGTCACCTGGACCGTAACTTCTTCTTGTGAAGCTCCTGTAAGCTGTTCAGCGGTGTTTACTGTCACTGCAGCACCTGCCGTAGTTTTGACCTGCCCTGCCAATTCCACGCAGGCTGCTTGTCAAACTCAGTCTGCTATTGATGTCGCCTACACAGCCTGGCTCAATTCCGCTATCAGCTCCGGAGGTTGTGACCCGGCTTTGAGTAATAACGGTGGTGCCGCACCTTTGGCTTGCGGCGGATCAAAAACTGTTACCTGGACTGTCAATTCAAATTGTCAAACTCCGGTGACCTGTTCTGCTGTATTCACGGTGAATGCGGCTCCGGCAGTTGTTTTGGTTTGCCCTGGAAACAATACAGAAACTGCGTGTAAAACTCAATCAGCCATTGACAATGCATTTAATGCATGGCTCAATTCGGCAAGCTTCTCCGGTGGATGCAACGCCGCAATTTCCAACAATAATACAGGAGCACCTCTCGCTTGCGGTGGTTCGAAAACCGTCACCTGGACCGTCACATCAAGTTGCGAGCCAATCAGAACCTGCTCATCTGTATTTACGGTTACAGCTGCGCCACCTGTAGTCTTGAAATGTCCTACAAACTCAGGAGTTGCCGTGTATTGTTTAAGTCAAACAAAAATTGATTCATTCTTCAATGATTGGCTGAACACCGTTTCCGTAACAGGTGGCTGCAATGTTTCAATTAGCAATAATAATACAGGGGCGCCTTCTTCATGTGGAGGTATTAAAACAGTCACATTTACGGTTACAAGCAGTTGTGAACCAAACAAAACCTGTTCTGCAAGCTACTATGTACCCAATATGCCTCCTCCAAATGTGACTTGTCCGCCTGCTATTACAATAAGTTGTAGTGCTTCCACACAGCCCTCTAATACGGGAATAGCAGTTGGAGTAGATTTTTGTGGTGCAGCCCTTACCTTGACCTATGGTGACCAGATTGCTCCTGGAAACTGCCCTGGCAATTATACTATTACCAGAACCTGGACAGGAACGGATCGTTGTAACAACCTTGATGAATGCGATCAGATCATCACAGTTATTGATACAATTGATCCAACCTTTACCTTGCCGCCAAATGCAACAGTTTACTCTGCGAAGACAATTCCCGGAAATAAGGTTTTGGTGAATTATAACTTCAACAAAGGATATTCATACTCAACATTATTGCCAAAACTGTATTCAGGTATCTATTCTAAGATTGACACCAGCTCAAATCCATATTTAACTGTAGATGGCGTTGTTTCCGGTGCAAATGCATTTGACAACAATGCCATAGCCGGAAAAGGACTCAGTGTGGATAATTCAACTGTACCCGGATATTGGCAGTTCAATTTGTCCGGGCATAACCTTTCAGCCTTTACCAACTTTGAAGTATACGTACAGGCACAGAAAAAAGGCAATGGAAGCGCAAGTCTGCTCCTGATGGATTACAGTACCAACGGAATCAATTGGACAAACTTTAGCATCACAAACCTTTCTACTGGAAACTGGGTCGAATGTTTAGGATCCATCAATGGAGCCAATAATCCGAATTTGTTATTCATCAGAGTGAGGTATTCAAATGGTTCAAATCAGAATACCAAAGAGTTGTATATTGATAACTTCCAGGTCCGTGCACAAAATGAGTTGATACCATGTGATTTTGGTTATGCTCCAGATGTAACGGGATTGCCGACAAACATCCAGCATCCATGTGATGCAGATCCTGCAGTCAGTTACACTGACTCACTGGTTTTTGGAAACTGTTCCGGAACTAAAGTTTACAGGACATGGCAGGTTACTGATTTCTGTGGAAATTACACGATAAAAGGACCACAGATCATAACCGTTGTTGACACCGTGGGTCCAATCATTACTTGCCCGACGAATGTCACAAGAAAAGCAGACACCATGACATGTCACTATGTGATACCTAACACTTCTCTTGATGCTACTGCAGCAGATGAGTGTACAGATTCAACCACTGTCATAAACAATGTGAATTTCAGTCACACTCTTCTGGGATATGTATTCCCTGTTGGCAACCACACGATTACCTGGACTGCTACGGACGAATGCGGCAATAGTTCTACATGCCAGTATGTGTTGTCTGTTTATGAAATTGAACCACCCGTTGCAAAATGTAAAGACTTGAACGTGTATCTGGATTCAACAGGACAATACACCTTGAAGGTAGGAGACATAAACAATGGATCTACGGATAACTGTGGAATCAAGTCCATGAAATTAAGCAGATACATTTTCGGATGTGATGACTTACCTAAGCGGACAGTGATTTTGACAGTTACCGACTCGACGGGATTATCTGATACGTGTACGGCTAATCTGAATATTATTGATACTATTCCGCCAAATATTAAGTGTAAGAACTGGACTGTACAATTGCCTCCTTCAAAAGTCAAAGTGATTATACCGGATAGTGTGCTCCAAAGTAAAAAGGACAATTGCGGAATCCTGACGAAAGTTGTAAATCCTGACACTTTGGATTGCAAGAGTTCAAAATTCACGACGGTTACTGTTACAGTTACTGATGTGAATGGACATACTTCGACCTGTACGGCAGTCGTTACGATAGCCAATTATACGGATGGCGACTGCGATGGGGTGATCGATGTTTGCGATGTATGCCCGGGAGGTGACGACAAAGTGGATAACAATGGCGATGGATTGCCCGACTGCAAATATCCACCTCCGTTTAAGCAAGTCCTTGCGAGTTGGAAGTGTGGAACTAATCCGCAAAGGGTTTACGTTGCCGAAATTGGCTCTAATGGTGTATGTACAACAAAGTGTGTCCGGTATACTGACTTTGTCAATCAACAACCACCTAATACTTATTTAGGTCCATGCAAAGTTTGTCCGGAGCTATTTGTTGGAAACGGTTCTGAAATTAATCCAGCAGGTGATGCATCGGATGAAGACCGCAATGACAAAATCCTGCTTCATGATGGATTTACGATTATTCCAAATCCGAATGATGGCTACTTTGACATTCTCTTCACTGCCCCGATAGAGGAAGGCACCATAGAAATTTACAACCTGTTAGGCGAGCGCGTCTGGGATTACCGGATTCAAAAAGGACTTGATAAGTTAAGTATAAAATCGACTGACTTCAGACAGAAAACGGCAGGTGTATATCGCGTAGTCGTTAAGAACAAGTTTGCGAAATACGTTCAATCCTTCGTGATTATAAATTAATATTCGACGTACAGGAGACCACTTTTTAATAGAAAAAGGTGGTCTCTTGTATCCGTTGACCTAAACTCTAAGGACTTAAATTGTAGGATATACTTCTGATAGAATTCTCATGGAATATCTCCGGAGGATTTATAGGGCTTAATATTCAGCCGAAGAGCCTGATCATAGAATACATAGCTCCATATCCAGTTGATCAATACAATAATTTTGTTTCGAACACCAATGAGATAGTATATATGCACCAATAACCAGGCCATCCAGGCAAACAAACCATGAAGGTGGAATAATCTAAAATCAAGTACTGCTTTATTGCGACCAATTGTTGCCATTGCGCCTTTATCCACATATTTAAAAGGCCTTAATTTCCGGACATAATGGATGTCTGTTAAATAATCAGCGAGATAGCAGGCTTGTTGTATAGCCACGGGGGCAACTCCTGGAAGGCCATTCGGATAATTATTCGTTTGCATAAAACAGATATCCCCAATTGCAAAGACATCCTTAAGTTGATTAACTTTACAACATTCATCAACAACTATCCTCCCATCCTTGGCATAAATTGTCTCCGGCAATCCTTTAAATTGAACTGCCTTTATTCCTGCAGCCCAGATCACCTTGCCACAATGTATTTCCTTGCCTCCTGACAAAACCACAGATCCGTTTTCAATCCGATCAACTATACTATTTAAATGGACCTGCACTCCCATTTTTCGCAGTTCGTTCAATGCAGACTGAGATGACTTTAATGACATGTTATTCAAAAGCCTATCTGCCCCTTGTATCAAGTGAATATCCATTAACTTCGAATCGAGATCCGGAAAGTCCTTAGGGATAATGTGCCGTTTCATTTCCGCAAGGGAGCCTGCAAGTTCTACTCCCGTAGCTCCACCTCCCACGATGGCAATATCTAGTAATGCATCGACTGATTCAGTCTGAATGTTTAAAACAGCATGCTCGAGATCTTCCAATATCCTGTTGCGCAAATGGAGCGCCTCGGATACTGATTTTAAGGGAATTGTATTTTCAATAAAGTTTGAATTTCCATAATAATTTGTCCGGGCACCCGCCGCTATAACAAGTATATCGTAGGATAGCACTCCCTTGTTTGTAGTGATCCTTTTCTCATTGGGTTCAATAGAAAGGACTTCTGCTACACGTACGATCACATCGGTCTGATTCTGAAAATTCTTCCGCAATGGAAAGCAAATGGAACTTGGTTCAAGGCCAGACATGGCTACCTGGTAAAACAATGGCTGAAATTGGTGATAATTGTTTTTATCCAATAAAATAAGCTGGAATGGACCCTTTTTCAGCTTACCCGCCAATTTGAATCCAGCGAAACCTGCACCAATGATTACTACTCTGGGTTTGGTTGATTCTGGAATATTTAAGTTCATTTTATAACGAAACTTCTAATTTTACCTCATCTAAAGAGTACGAGAATTCAAAACAAATTGGTATTACCACAATTATCTTAACAATATGCTTTACCGAGAGTTTACAACCGCTGCTGAACGATTTATGCGCTATGCGCGAATTGATACCCAATCAGACCCTTTTTCCGCATTAACGCCATCGACTGAGAAACAGAAAAATCTAAGTCGCATGTTGGTGGAAGAGTTAAAAAACGCGGGCATTGAAGATGTGGAGCTAGATGAAAAAGGATATGTATATGCAACTATTCCTTCGAACAGCACAAAAAACCTGCCTGTACTTTGCTTTTGCGCACATGTTGACACAGCTCCAGACTGCAGTGGTACGGATGTCAAACCCATTCTTCACCGTGACTATCCATGCACTGAAATTGTATTACCTGATGATCCGAATATTATTATAAGCCCTGCTGATTTTCCTGAATTACTTCAAAAGAAAGGGGAAGACATTATTACAGCCAGTGGATTGACGCTTCTCGGTGCCGATGACAAAGCAGGGGTTGCCGCAATTATGGAAGCGGCCCTATATCTTTCCAGGCATCCTGAAATTCCACATGGTAAAATCAGATTACTGTTTACACCCGATGAAGAAATTGGAAGAGGCGTTGATCATGTTGATATGAAAAAATTAGCTGCTGACTATGGTTACACCTTAGATGGCGGTCCTTTGGGAAGCCTTGAAGATGAGACCTTTTCTGCCGATAGTGTATCTATCGAAATTACAGGTGTGAGCACACATCCGGGATATGCAAAAAACAAAATGGAAAATGCCATAAAAATTGCATCTGAAATCATTGCGGCTTTTCCAAAAGAACATTTGATACCAGAGAAAACGGAAGATCGGCAGGGATTTATTCATCCTGTTAAACTGACAGCAGAATTAGAAAAAGCTACAATTTTACTGATCATAAGAGATTTCGCAACTTCAAATTTAAAAAAGCACGAACATACACTGGAGCAAATCACAAGGCGAGTCATCCAAAATTATCCGCATAGCACTTTCCAATATAAAATAACCGAGCAGTACCGAAACATGAAAGAAATTTTAATAAGCCATCCGAAGGTTGTGGAGTATGCGGAGCAAGCTATTGTTGAAGCTGGAATCATTGTTCAGAAAGGCTCAATACGGGGTGGTACGGATGGCAGCAGATTAAGTTTTATGGGGCTGCCATGCCCAAACCTATTTGCAGGAGAACAGGGTATTCACTCCAAAAAGGAATGGGTAAGCGCACAGGACATTCAAAAAGCAGCTGAAGTAATTGTACGCATTACTCAAATTTATGAGCGCAATGGCTGACCCGATTAAAATACCCATATTCCCATTGTCCATTGTTGTCTTTCCAGGTGAAGAATTGCGGCTTCATATTTTTGAACCACGCTACAAACAACTCATTCTAGATTGCAAGGAAACAGGAATTAGTTTTGGGATCATACCCGTCATTCAAAAACAACTCATGACTACCGGAACCCTTGTTAAATTGAGTGCTGTTACTAAATTATATGAAGACGGACGATCGGACATAATCTTACAAAGCCTTGGCCTATTTCGAATACTGGAAGTATTCCGCAACTACAATAGGAAACTTTACTCCGCGGCCTCTGTTGACTATTTTGAAATAGATAATGAATCGAATCCCGAGTTGTTAGCAAATATAAAGTCCCGATTTGAGGAGCTTTGCGAGATAAATAAGGTCAGGCCTTACAAAACATTGAATTGGTCTCAACTAATAAGTTTTGATCTTGGACATTATGTTGGGTTCAGCCTCGCCGAAGAGTACAAATTATTAAACATGCCTTCTGAAATTCAACGACTGGAATTTATTGAAGCTCAAATAAACACAATGATCGGGCAAAGCGAGGTCCGCGCCCACTGGCTGAAACAAATACAGATGAATGGTGAATTTCAAAACTTTAATTCAGAGGAATGGAAATAAGCGACAATTTCAAAATGCGTTTTGACCCTGATCAATGCCTCACAAATCGAGGCTTAGCGAGATAAAGTTGGAATACAATCCGATTCCCGTATTTCCGATGTTTGTCATCGCATAATCAATGTAAATTTTTCCAAACTTTAAACCGACCCCTGCTGTTGGATAAAATGAAAATTCCTTAACATCAGGATTTGAAACAGAAGCTGATCTTTGAAAATTCCCAGCGCCAAGCCTCAGAAATACTTGCTCCTTATAATTCAGTTCCAAACCAATTTTAGGATCGATATTAAAAGATTCCGATGAAAGCAAAGAGGATTCCAAACCATTTCCTGAACATTCCAAATTCAATTCCACCAAGCCTGAAATTCGAGATGAAGTGGTGAATTTATAGGCCGTAGCCAATATTACTTTTGGAAGTGTGTATTCAACGGAACTCTTCGGAATATCATTATTTGTTTGAAGGAGAATTGCTTTTTCTTCCTCGGAAAAGCTAAAAGTATAGGCATTATAGGTCGTAGTAATATCCCTGCCCATCAAGGCAAAACTAAAGGAATTGGCTTTAAAGCGAAGACCGACATCTATTCCAACGCCCCATGCATTCGCAAAGCTGCCAAAGTTCCTATGAATTATTTTTGCATTTGCTCCCAGGGACCATTTTTCATCTTTCAATTTTTTACCAAAAGATATGAGTAGCGCATAATCTGCTACACTGAATTCTTCAATACGACTGTAATCGATACTTCCATCAGGAGCCCGCAGGCGCAGCGTGTTCGGAATTTTATCAATAGCCATTCGTATTAAACTCAATGATCCAAATGTTCGTCCCTGGTCATCCAGACTTTTGCCAAATCCCAGGTAATCATAGCTTCCTATCCCGGCAAACCATTCCGCATGTTGGGCACTTACCTGAAAAGCTGACTTCATGTAAGGAAGACATGCAGGATTCCAGTATGCAGACTGAATCGATTCAGTAGATGCACTGGCAGCTCCGGAAAGGGCCATTCCACGGGCACCAATTCCAATATTTAAAAAATCATTGCTGAATTTTGGAGCCTGAGCCAAAAGCTCAAAACCCAACACGCCGAACAAGAAAATTAAAAACCCTTTCATATTTCTGAACCCGTGTCAAATATATAATTTATTTTAATAATATGTACAGATCCGCAATAGGAGGACGATCATTGCTTTTCATTTAATTCGCGGCGATGGCATTCAAAACGGACACAGGCTTCCTGTCCTTCTTCGTCAATGACCTTAACAGTATGTGAACCCGGTTCCGGAAATAAAGAAATTTCATGTGGAGCCCTGGTCTGTCCGATATACCGCCCATCTATAAACCAATAGAGTGCGGTTTCCAAATTTTTGCAGGCCACTTTAAATATAGGCTTATTAAAAGCCTGATCTAAATCTACCGGAATAAAAACCTGTGCAAGATTCTGAGGATAGATAAACTGTATTCCATTTTCCATTGACGGATGAGATCGCTTGCAGTCATCGCGATAAGGCGGAAGCGGAGTATATTTTAAATGGCCGGGTCTGTAATAATATTCCATAAGTGGAGGGTACACATAGAATATTTTAGTGTGGCCTTTTGATTCGCAGTCACTAAATACCCGAAAAGATTCACTTTGATCCACATAATATTGTTGATGAAATGGACACAAAGACTGGTTTGAAGCATTCGGAAGGAGCAAGGTATCCTTTTCCATACAGAAAAGAGAAGGAGGATATCCACTGTTTCTGCACACCACTTGTGCGCCCATTTCATCCAGTGGTTCGCGCCAGAGTGCATGCATTCCCAGGCTGGATGCGATTTTGAACATCAATGGCGCAGCTGTGTGAATTCCAATTAATCCAGGTCTTCCCAGTCCATTTGAATTACCAATCCAAACTACCAAAGTATATTTTGAATCAATGCCGATACACCAGGCATCTTTAAATCCAAAAGAGGTTCCCGTCTTCCATGATACAGAACCTGTTTGGTCAGAATTGTCCTCCAGAACTTCAGATTCCACAGGCGGCGGAGATTGCATCATGTGCAACATATGGTAAATTGCTGCATTACTTAGAACAGGATTTTTATCTAAAGGCGTACTGTCCTTTTCTTCCAAAAGAATATGGATATCTTCATTTTTCGTACGCTTTCGAATATCAGGCTGCTCAAAGTACTGTTCAAGCTGCCGTGCCAATCCTGAATACACTTTTGCCAAATCCCATGATCTCACTTCTGCACCACCCAGAATCAAACTTAATCCATAATGGTCCGCATTCTTGCGAATGCTGCTGAAGCCCAGTTTACGGAGGTTCTCATAAAATGCATTCAGTCCATACTCTTGCAATAAGCGAACTGCGGGGATATTTAAAGATTGTTGCAATGCTCTTTTGGCTGTAACGGCTCCTTCATATTTTCGCGAAAAATTTTCAGGACTGAAATCGCCAATTCGCGTCGGAACATCAGCCATAATTGTCTTCTCATTCACGATTCCACGATCAACAGCCATTCCGTAGAGCAAGGGTTTCAGTATACTGCCTGAGCTTCGAAGGGATTGAATATTATCCACCATTGCATTCCTAATTGTTGAATCTTCCAGTGGGTTATTTGGAATATATGCCAAAACCGAAGCACTTTTATTCTCGACCAACAATACAGAAACATTGTGTATCTCATTATTGCGTAAATGCTCACAATAGTATGCTGTCAATTCAGTCAATCGATCTTGGAGCTGGCCATTTAGGGTTGTATAAAAGCGATATTGTTCTGGATACTTTGATCTTAAGAAATCCAATAAAATGGCAGAGTGTTTTGGCATCGGGTAAAGTTGTTCGGGAATCGCTTCTTCTTTAGATAGAGAAAGAAGGGATGGATCCAGAATGCCTCTTTCCGATAATAAATCAAGCAACCGGTCTCTTTTAATTTTAAGTTTTAGGCGATTTTTCTGCAAATGAACAGATGAAGGTTGGTTTGGCAACACCGCGAGTAAAGCGGCTTCTGCCCAGCTTATTTGTGTGTTCGTTTTTTTATAATACCTCCATAGAGCTGCATCAATCCCGACAACATTTCCACCATATGGGGCTAATGATGCATAAAGCTTAAGTATTTCCGATTTTGAAAAATGAAACTCAAGACCAACTGCATACCAGCATTCCACCAACTTGTCCCACCATCCTCTTGATGAATGTTTACAAAGTAACCTTGCTAGTTGCATGGTAATTGTAGATCCGCCTGAAACGATTTTTCCAGCCCTAAAATTAGCCCAGCTTGCTCTCAGTAAAGCGGCTGGATCAATACCCGGATGTAAGCCAAACCTTCTGTCCTCAAAGTTTTTCAAACAGATGATATACTTTTCAGGCAATTCAAGCGTCTGAGGAAATCTCCATTGGCCATCCTCACTTATCCGTGCTGCAAGCAAATTTTGATCCCTGTCGTAAACTACTGTTGAATACGTAAGCTTCTCTAACAGATAGGGCGAAGCAATAACTGCCGACAGCCAAATCAGGAGCAACAGCCCGGCAGAGAACCCAAGTAGATACTTAACAAAACGTTTATCTCGAAGCATGTATTTGAAAATCCGGCATCTTCATATACGCATGAACGGATGGATCATACATGGCCTCACAAGTGCTCACGGGAGATGGATATATACCTGCGTAGGAAGCCAAAACCGGGATCCTCAAATGAATACTTTGTCCTTTATCAAGACCAAAATAAGCCAAGATCCGGTCATCTCTAAAGTCGATATAATCAAATTCATTCGCCTGCCCGGAATCTCCGGATATGCGTTCATTAACGATTTCAAATCCAGACGGGAAAACCAAGGTTAAAGCGAGATTTCCAATTCTGCTTCCAAATGTGGAGTTTGAAATTTTAACATCCGCAAACAAGCGATCTCCGGGAATAATTTTTCCTGAAGGGCTTCCAAATTCGGGCTTCATCGTCAGCTCCACTTTTAAACCTTTTTGACTTAGCTCGCTTTGTTTCACATCTTCCTTTCCGGATTGGATGATTTGTATGGAAACTGCAGATTCGGATTGATTCACAAATTCTACAACCGTCATTTTGTCAGGATCCAAATCCTGCATATAATATGCTTTTTCAACAGCATACTGCTCCTTCTTAGCATCCAATTTGATCGAAAATCTGAGTTGGGATGGAAGCTTCCCGCCGTATAAGTCAGCAATTGCTTGGCATATAAACGACATTTCCTGTGTCGTATAGTTCGTTGAAAGTGATCCGGTTTTCAACAAACGATTCACAATTGAAGAAGCTTCATTTTTATTACCCATCAAGGCCATAACCTGAGCGATTATGGACTCATCCCGAATATCTGAACCATACGAACGTTCGTTATCTCTATATTCTGCTACGTCCGAATTCGCAGAACGCACTAATTGTTCCGCCAGATCACGCTTGCCGGCAATATAATAAGCTGCCCCCAATAGTACATTCGTCAAGGCATCACGGTCTTTCAACTGATACAGATAATTCATTGCTGCAAAATGAGGCTTCCCTGACAATGCAAGGGTATAGAGCCGGTAAGACTGAAGAAGGTGTTTTTGATAAATCTGCTTTGAGCTGTTTGCGACGTAGGACTGCGCATTTGACGATTGAAAATTTTGCCATTTATTATAAAGATCCGATGGTATTTGAAATCCCTGGTTCCGCGCACTCACCATAAAGTGACCTGCATAAGACGTATTCCAGTCTGAATACTCTTCAGAACCAGGCCAATATCCAAAGCTGCCATTTGGCAATTGAAATCTGCGCAACTTTTCCAGACCCAAGCGGACATTCTGATTTACATCTTCCTTTTGGGAAATGGAAAGATCCATAAGTGCCGGAAGATATACCTGGGGAAATATGGATGAAATTGTTTGCTCCAGGCAACCGTGCGGATATCTGATCAGGCTCTCCGTAAAAGTCTTTAAAGAAACTCCCTGCAATCCGGAAACTTCAAGCGTGACTTTGCGCGTTCCGGGCATTCCATACGGCTCCAATTGATGACGAATACTCTCTCCCGGCTTTACCCAAAAGGTCATGATACGGTTTGTGACAGGGTTCGGATTGTCAACAAAGAACGATTGTTCGTTACGCGTTTCTTCACTTCCGCAACGAGCCACCACTTGGACGGACGCATTTCCAATAGAACCTGCACCCTGCATTTTAAAATACACAGTTTGCTCACCCGGCTGTTTAAATTGGATTGTTTTAGAACCTGACTCCAGCAATTTTACAGCGCCGTTCACCTTTACATTTAATTGCACCGTTCCTCCCTCTACCTTATTGCAAAAGACAATAACCGGTACATCTAATTGATCTTTGTATGAGAGGGTTCGGGGCAAAGTGAGATAGCTCATTAAATCCGCTTTTACAGGAACGGCTTTCTCAGCAGAACCGCAAGCCGAAGCATTATTCGCAATTACCATTACACGAACGGAGCCTATATAGTTACGTATGGTAAATTCATGCTTCTGGCTTTTACCGGCTTTTAATCTGCATACTCCGGATGATAAAACAACAGGCTTGAATCTCTTGTTTTTAATAGCTCCCGCCTCTTTATTCAATTGGTCGCCTCCGATACTAAACACTTGCTCGACACCCGATTCCGGATTGGTCAGAATATCATCAAAATTGTCCCAGGTAAATAATGCAAGGGCCTCCTTTGCCATCATATCGTCATATGGATTTGGCGTTTTGAATCGCGTTAATTGGAGCAAACCTTCGTCGACTATATAAATTTGGTAGGCCATTTCCCTATTTGCGCTTTCCTGAATTTCTATTTGGAAAGGGCGATCCGGCTTAATGACATCCTGCATTTTAATAACAGGTGTTAGCTTTCTGTCCGCATCTTCGACTGTGATTGGGATGACTCCATATAAACGCAGTGGTAAGTCATTTTTCTTACCCTTTATTCCCTGAACATAGCTCACATCCGCATATATATTCGGAGCCATCGACTTCTCAATATTAAATGAAAATTCACTGCCGTCCTTCTTTGCAGCAACGGAGGCGTTCTGCAGAATTCTGTTATCCTTTATGAGGCATATGTTGTAATTACCACCTACCGCTCCGGGCAACAATATCTTTGCGCGATCTCCTGGCTGATATAACTTTTTATCAGCCTTAAAAGAAAGCACACTCACAAATTCCTGGCCGTTGGGATCATAAGGCCAACCCGTATAAAAGTAATCTCCCGTCTGATACTGATTCTTCAAATTCCGCACTTTGAGATAAAACCGATCGTATTCATCCAGTTTGATTTTCAATAAGGCTATTCCATTTTTATCACTTACGGCTTTTCGTGTCCACAGCTGTTTTTTAAAGGTGCTGTTTTCATAGGAACTTCTGTAGGTATTCCTAAGTTCATACCACCATTCATAGCTGACCTGGTACAAGTCCACCTGCAGTTCTCGTCCTTCGACAGGCTGACCTGAGCGATCGACTACCATCATTTTTATTTCCTGCTCATCTCCAAGTTGCAAGCTTCGGCCACCGTAGGGATTTTCCGGTAATTTAATTCCGACATATTCATCATAAGCATCGATTGTAAACGGATAATAGTCTGTTGAAATATCGCCCGTTGGATCTGTCACATAGCTCACCAGACGGCCGTTCAATATTCCGGATTGCGGTTTGGCAACAGACTTAGGGCCTTTCAGGTTGAGGATACCTGCAGGGTCCAAATTGCCATCAAAAAGGTCTTCTTCAGCTGAAATGGGAATGCTTTCCGGATCCAAAAAATTATACCCGGGAAATTTTTCAAAAACCGGCGACACACTGTTGTATTTTAAAGTAATACGCGTTCTGAGACCGGAGGCCGGAGCGCCATGCAACCACTTTGCTTCCATTCTAAGTTGCTTCTGAAATTCATCCAAATTCACTTTTGGCTGAAGATTCCAGTCTACTTTAATCCGGTTAGGCTTAACCGTTTCGACCAATAATGACTTTTGAAATGTAGATAGTCCAACTTGGAGAACGGCCTGGTAATGGCCCGTGATGTCATTTTCGCGCAGTGGTATTTTAAAACAATACAGACCATCAGTATGATCTGATAATTGGGCTTTATACACCGTTTTCTGTAGCGGATTTTTAATGCTGAGTTCCACCGGAAATTTTGCTGGTAATTGTTGCCCTGCCTGGAACAACAGCGCATTAAAATAAATTGTATCACCCGGTCTCCATACTCCCCTCTCTGTAAATAAAGAGGCTTTCAAACCATCCTGTACCTTTGCACCCTGCACATCAAATTCTGTATGGGATATAGATTTCCCTTCCTCCAATTTCAAATACGCATAATGGTTTCCATGATTTGCACTGACCAACATGGGAGGAGATTTTAATTCCATCATACATATGCCTCTCCCATCAGACTTTGAAGTCCCCAATAATTGCAATTGAGGATCATAAAAAGATATGGTCGCATCTTTGACAGGACTGCCATCTAATATGTCGTACACTGCTACAAAACCAGTACCTGATTGTCCGGTACTCTTAACCGTCATCGCAAGATTAGATGCGTAAAAGCTGCTTTTTGCAAAATGCTTACTATAGTAATAACTTGCACTGCAGGGATTTTCAATTTCCTCTGAATAATTTACGTTTGGGTCGCTATAGTCAAAATATGCATAATCTCTCCACAAGGATTTAAGTTTAGAATTTCCTGATTCTTCATTAAAGAAATTTTCAGGCAATGTGGGAACGCCGGATTCGCAACTGTAATTTGAATAGCCCGGTCTGAAACTTAATCGAAGCTGGTACATTGCTCCTGGTTCCGCCTTGACCATTTCACTGAGATCAATCGCATATCTTTTCCAATCTGATTCATTTGTGCCAGGAGACAGTTCATCAAGTCGGATAGTCTTTTGAGCGACAACACGACCTATGCGAATCATATTGTATTGGTCTTCGTACTTACTGTAGTTAAAATGTAAATTATAAAGTACGTTGTTAGAAAATATTTTGAAGACTTCCACATCCAAACTATTCAAATTAATGGCTTCAAACGAAATAGAAACTTTATCCGTATATGGAAGTATAGATCCTTTGCTTAGAAAGCGGACCTGCGGCTTTTGTTGCTCAAGACTATAGGCATAAATAAAATCTCCATCCATTTGTTTTCCCGAAAAAGACTTAATCCAACTGGCCACTCGCATCTTCGCAATTATTGGAATATCGGATTGGTCTAAATTGACATCCATGTAATCCATGTCTTTGGTTGCAATGATGGACCCATTATAACCTTCGATTTTGACTACACCAGAAATATCCTGCGTTTTATCAAGCCTGTCTGAAAAAAATATTCGCAACATCTTCGTTGCAGTTGCCACTTTCTGAACGCCCATTACTTTAAATTCAGAACTTGATGGCAGCTCAAAATCCTTGGAGCCGGATCTACCTTCCATACCGCCAGGATCCACCCAGCTGATATTTAGTTTATATGCATCTTTTAATCTTGGAATCCCTGATACCCGCAACTGATAGGCTCCTCCTTCCAATTCGGGAGCAAAAGCTTCAATTTTTATCTGACGGTCATTTGCACCATGAACTGAAAAAGAAGCTTGTAATTTATTTAAATCGAGCTTTTCGTTGGATTCCACCTGAAGTGTTATATACATTTCCGAATCATTTGAAGGATCCGGTCTTGGAAAGCCCCAATTAAATTTATAATAGACAGGCTGAAAACGAAATTTGAACTGAACCAAAGATTCTTCACCAGTAAAGTCTGGAAATATCGCTTTAAGATCAAGTACCAGCACATATTCCTGATTGGCTTTTATTTTTGACCGATCCGGATAAAAGGCAAGCCGAACCGGGCTTTCCCACACAAAATTTCCAGTAATGCCTGGTTCGATTTGAGGCACATTGCTGGTCCAGGTCTTACCGGTTATATTGGAATCCGGATGTACCTTATTAAATTCGACGATAAATGGAATATCTCTTTCAAGCATGCCTGCTGAATATCCACTGATGTACGTTTTAAATACATCAGATTCTTCTGAAAGAAATTTCGTTGAACTCTTATTACATGCAACAAAAGAAATACACCATGCAGCAAATGCAGCAAAAGACAATGACCGAATGAACATAGTATGTGTTTATAATTTAAAGATTGGACAAACTCAGAGCTAACTCAATATAAAGGTCTTCTTCAGATGCCTTTGTGTTCATGCCTTTTGATTTTAAATCGTATTCTTTCAAAATCGAAATGGCCTTTTCAATTTGATCAAGTGAGTACAAGCCAGCTGCCGTACGATATTCCTTCAGAAAGGACTTGAACGCCAATTTGAGGATTTTGGAAAGTTCATCATCATTTTGAGATATGTATACTTTAGCAAGCCAGATTTTTTGAAAATGAAGAAACAATCCTGCAACAGTTCCTAACAATGGATTTGCTTTTTTCTGTTTGGACATATTCGATGCTATCCAATAGATGCTATGTTTATCCCTTTTACTAAATGCCCTTTGTAATTCAAACATATTAAACTCCTTACTGATGCCAACGAACCTGGACACTGTTTCACGATCGACCCGTTTTCCCGGCAGAACATTTAGCTTAAGCTTCGCCATTTCATTATAGTAGGTCGAAAGATCATTCCCTATGGATTCAATGAGCAAGAGACAGGCGTCCTCATCAAATTTTAAATCAAACTCATTGGCCAATTCATTAACGAATTTAGGAATCTGATAATCTCCTGGAGCTTTGAATTCGTATAAAAACCCAAGATCCTTTACCGTCTTCACCCAACTGGACCGGCCATCCGGTTTTTGACCAAATAACATCACCAATAGGCTAGTAGGGTTACTTGATTTCGCATACCCAATCAAGGGTTCCCAATCTTTTATCTCTTGAGCGTCCTTGACCAGGATGAGTTTTCTCTCTCCCATAAAAGGATATTCCCTGGCAAAATCAACAATTCCTTTTGCTTCGATATCTCTGCCATATACCAGCAGCTGATTGAAGTCTTGTTGTTCAGCAGGTATTCTTTCTTTTAAAAGCGCATCTGCGATGCGTTCGAGATAAAAGTTTTCGTCAGAGACAATGACATACAGGGGTTTATGCCTGTCGCTTAATAATTCTTTAAGCAGTGCTTGGTATTCCATCAGAAGCTGAATTGTCCTTGTAAAGTTAAATCGCAGGAGCTTATCTTTAAGGCGAATTTGGGCATGGATGAAAAAGAAAACAATACTTATTACCAATGACGACGGAATTTTTGCACCGGGACTTCGTGCTTTGACTGAGCTGGCGGCTGAGTTTGGAGAACCCGTTGTGGTTGCGCCGAATAGCCCTCAATCAGGTATGGGACATGCCATTACCATCCATCAGCCCATCCGTCTTCACCGCATACACACTTTCGGTGACATTGAGGCCTATGAATGCTCCGGAACACCGGTAGACTGTGTAAAACTTGCTAAGAATGTATTGCTCAAAGACCGAAGTATCGATCTTTGTTTATCCGGGATCAACCATGGCTCCAATGCATCCATCAACATTATTTATTCGGGAACGATGTCTGCTGCAATGGAAGCTTCGTTAGAGGGGATACCATCCATAGGATTTTCATTGTTGGATTATTCCTTCGATGCTGATTTTAAGGCAAGTGAACCATTTCTGCGTGAAATTATACGCCGTGCACTCGAAAAGGGCATACAGGATTGCACATTATTAAGTGTAAACATTCCAAAACTGGAAAGACAGGCTATCAAAGGAATACGGGTATGTAAGCAGGCTGAAGGCCGCTGGGATGAGGAATTTAAAGAAGCCAAAGATCCCAGAGGCGAAAGTTATTATTGGCTGACAGGAAAGTTCATTTCCGAAGACAAGTCAGACCATTGCGACATCTGGGCTCTTGAAAACGGATATATCAGTGTTGTACCTTCAGGACATGACCTTACTGTGTATAAGGCACTTGATTCCAACAGGTATTTCGAATGTCTTTCAACTGAACTGCCGCCTTCAAATTCAATGGCTGAATTGACATCATTGCCTTGAATTGAATCAAAAAAAATGACCTATGAATTCTCTTCAGAGTTACAATAAAACATACATTGGAATCCTGGTTGGATTGATTGTTCCTTTCACAGCCTATGGCCTGCTACTGTATGTGTATGATCTAATGGATGCCGCAGGTATATTCAATCCGGTCGGCTTGTCTGCAGGATTCCGGGAAAGGACCATTGCACTCATTGCTTTAGTATGCAATGTTATTCCGATGCAATTATTCAGTCGAAAGCATTATCTGGATGCCATGCGGGGAATTGTTTTCCCAACACTTGTTTATGTGGTACTTTGGATGTATTATTTTGGATGGGATCTACTGCGATGAGTTCATCTCCCTTCCACATTTATATTATCACGGGTGAGGCCTCCGGTGATTACCATGCGGGCATGCTTTTGAAATCCTTAAAGTCTCAAATGCCCTCTATAATTGCCCGCGGGTGGGGCGGATCCGAATTACTAAAAGCAGGTGCTGCAATAGAAGTGAACTATAAAGATGCCAATTTCATGGGCTTTGTCGAAGTGGCTAAAAACATAATACCCATTTTAGGCCTGTTCCGTAAAACCAAGAAATCCATTCTCCAATTTCAAACTGATGCCCTTCTTCTCGTTGATTATCCCGGATTCAATCTTCGAATGGCCACATGGGCAAAAAAGCAAGGCATTCCCGTGTATTACTTTATTGCTCCACAAGTTTGGGCATGGAAAGAAAAAAGAGTTCAAATTCTGAGAGCATGTGTAAAGAAGTTATTTGTCATCCTTCCTTTTGAAAAAGCATACTTCAAGAATCACCAAATAGATGCTTCTTATTACGGGCATCCATTGGTTCAAAAAATAAGTTCATTTCAATGCAAACCAGATTTTATTAAGCAGCACGGTTTTGACAACAGAAAAATCATAGCCATCCTGCCAGGTAGTCGCAAACAAGAAATTGAACAGTTGTTGCCCATTTATCTTGCTGCAACAAAAAATGTGACAGAGTTCCAATACGCCATTTCTGGTATCGGCTTCCATAAAGGTTTATACGAAGCTTCACTTCTCCGGGCAGGACATCCCGGCATTGTAGTTTATGATGACATGTACAGTCTGCTTACACAAGCCCATTGCGCCATTGTCACATCCGGAACTGCAAGTCTCGAAACGGCCTTATTTGGAGTACCCGAACTGGTATGTTACAAGGGACATGCGATATCTTATTGGATTGCAAAGAAACTCGTCAAAGTAAAATACATCTGCCTTGCCAATCTTATTGCAGATCGCAAAATCGTTGAAGAGCTCATACAAAACGACTGCAACCCTCAATCGATTGCGGCTGAAATACAAAGACTGAATGAACCGGAAGTATACGCAAAAATAAAAAAAGATCTCCTCGAACTAAAGAGTTCGCTTGCGAATGAGAATACCTATCATATGATTGCGCAAGAAATGATCCAATTATTTAATGAAGGCTCAAAACACTGAAGATGTCTATTTTCAGCAATTTCGGATATAATAAGGAAATGCGGTCACAGTATATTCAGAGGTTTGCAATTGAACAGGATCTTGAATATATGGCACAAGATAAAGCCGGATTGTTAGGTCAACTGAACCAGTTTCGACTATTCAAACCAGGTTCCCGCAAATTAATTAGCGATATTGCATATAAAACACTTGAGCTTGGCAACTTTTATCAATTTGATTATCATTACACGCAATCGACGGGAAAGTCATCAGTCACACACCGACAGACGGTTGTATATATCGAGTCAAAAGAGCTATCACTTCCCCAGTTTTATCAGAAACCTGAGAATTTCTTTACCCGCCTTGGTGCTTTGCTGGGATTTAAAGATATCGATTTCATAAATTTCACTGAGTATTCGGATAAATTCCACTTAGTAGGTGAATTTGAATCTGTTGTACGATATTATTTCACAGATTCCGTATTAAATATTTTGACCCGACAGCAGGACGTCTATATGGAAGGTATGAACTATTATTTTATCTTATACCAGTTTGATATCCTTCAAAAAGAAGAAGGCCTAAAGGCATTTAAAAACTTAGGAATGCTGCTTTATGATCTGTTCAAATCGAGATCCATCGAAAGTGAAAGCGCCTTTAAAATTGAAACGGAGTAATTCTATTTTTTCTTGGGAGCCGCTTTTGACTTCGTGGTTTTTTTGGCGGAGATTTCCGACTTCTTTTTTAGCTTTTTTTCAAATGCATTCGGAATTTGCTCTGTGATGATTGCTTTAAATTGATCGAGTGTCATCTCCGCAGCCATTTCTGATGTGACCCTTTGTCCATTTTGTTTGGGGATGTTGATCAATTTCTTGCCAAACTTAATATAAGGTCCCCATCGTCCATTTTCAACTGAAATTTTATCCTCTTCAAAATGATGGATATAGCGATTGGCCTCCTTTTTCACTTTCGCTTCAATCAAAGGAGTAGCTTCTTCAACAGTTATAGTCTCAATATCAATTCGCTTTGGCACATTAACAAACAAACCATTCCACTTTACAAAAGGTCCAAACCGGCCTTTCCCTTTTGTGACCGGCATGTCTTTGTAATAGCCAATTGGCGCGTCTTCCGCCTGTTTTTGATCCACCAATTGAATGGCTTGTTCGATGGTGATCTCAAGAGGATCTATTCCCTTTGGAATGGAAATAAACTGCTCTCCAAATTTAACATAAGGACCAAACCGGCCGGAGCCCACTGTAAGCTCTGCACTCTTGTAGGTCCCCAGATTGCGGGGTAGTTTAAAAAGATCAAGAGCATCTTCAAAACTAATTGTTTCCATGCTCTGTCCAGGTCTTAGGTTGGCAAAGAGCGGCTTTTCATTTTCACCGAGCTCGTCTTTGTCACCCAATTGAACTACAGGACCAAAACGGGTCAATTGAACTAATAATTTTTTTCCGGATACGGGATCAATTCCAAGGTCGCGTCTGCCCTTGGCGCGCTCTCCCTGTTCCATTACTGAATCCACGTTTTTGTGAAAAGGCCAGTAAAACTCATCGATCATTTTTACCCAATCAAGCTTTCCCTCGGCAATTTCATCAAACTCTTGCTCGATTTCAGCGGTAAAACTGTAATTGATCACATCCGGAAAATGGGTTGCCAGATAATCGCAAACGATCATACCGATATCTGTTGGATACAGATGATTTTTACCCGCACCTGTAATTTCAGTTTCCTGGGACTTTTTGATTACATGTTCATGTAATTTTAATACCATGTATTTGCGTTCAAGTCCAGCTCGGCTTTCCTTTACAACATATCCCCTGTTTTCCTCCATAATTTTACTTATGGTTGGAGCATAAGTAGATGGTCTTCCAATTCCCAGCTCTTCAAGTTTTTTAACAAGACTTGCTTCCGTATATCTTGCAGGTGGTCTCGTAAATTTTTCTGTTGCCTGTATGCTCAAATAATTTAACTGATCCTTTACTTTCAAAGGTGGAAGAATATTGGACTGCTCTTCATCTTCCTCATCGCTGGACTCAAGATACAATTTAAGAAATCCATCAAACAACAGAACCTCCCCTGTTGCAATAAAATGATGCTGTTTTGATTTGGATATTGAAATGTCTACCTGTGTCTTTTCGATTTCTGCAGCTGCCATTTGAGATGCCATGGCACGCTTCCAGATCAATTCATAAAGCCTCTGTTGATCCTGGTCTTCGCCTGCGTTCCGCAGGTCCATATATGTTGGTCGGATGGCTTCGTGTGCTTCCTGTGCCGATGCATTTTTTGTTTTGTATTGACGCGTGTGGACGTATTTTTTTCCAAATTGCTTTTCAATTTCCTGAGCCATTGAGTTGATAGCCAATTCACTTAAATTGGTTGAATCGGTACGCATGTAAGTAATCCATCCGCTTTCATATAGCCGCTGTGCGGTCGACATGGTTCTGTTTACACTAAATCCAAGTTTTCGGCTGGCTTCCTGTTGCAAAGTCGAAGTAGTAAAAGGGGGTGCCGGATTGCGTTTGCTTGGCTTAACTTCAACCGCCGTTACAAAATAATCCGAATCCATACAAAGCTTTAAAAAATGCTCTGCATCAGTGGAATTAGAAAACTTATGGTCAAGCGTAGCTTTAAGTTGAGCACCCTGTTTTTCGGCTACCGTTCTAAAAACAGCATCCACTTTGAAAAAGGCTTCGGCTTTAAAATCATTGATCTCGCGCTCCCTGTCCACAACTAATTTGACAGCAACCGACTGAACACGACCGGCAGACAATTTATTTTTAACTTTTCTCCAAAGGATCTCGCTAAGCTCAAATCCTACCAATCGATCAAGTACACGCCTTGCCTGCTGGGCATTGACCAGATGTAAATCAACCATTCTGGGCGATTGAATCGCCTTTTGGATAGCGGGTTTTGTTATTTCATGAAAAACTATGCGTTTAACAATTTTGGGATCCAATCCAAGGACTTCGCATAAATGCCAACTGATGGCCTCCCCTTCACGGTCCTCGTCCGTGGCGAGCCATATCTCCTCGACCTTTGATGCCCAGTCCTTTAATTCTTTTACGACCTTTTGTTTTTCGGGAGAAACGATATAGTTCGGAGAAAATCTGTTTTTAATATCCACTCCTTTTGTTCCTTTTTCAAGGTCGCGAATGTGCCCATAGCTGGACTTCACTTTGAAGTCTTTGCCAAGGAATTTTTCAATTGTTTTTGCTTTAGCGGGCGACTCTACAATTAGCAATCTGCTAGCCATTCAGTGTATTTAGATTCAATAAAATTCGGGCAAAGCTAATTTTTTTTTAGTAAAGCCTTGTAATTAAGACCTGGTGACAAAATTAACGGGAAAAGCTCAGGGGCAGAAAGCAGAACCGTAACTTGGACTAAGCTATTTCAATTTTTTAAATTAAACAAAACTCATATTATTGATTATCAATATATTGAATTTTGATTTTCGTTTTATCGCCCTATTGCGTTTAAGTAATTTTATTCTTTGCCTGGCAGGAATTTACCCCTTTTACGAAGGCGCTCTTCATTTTCTTTTTTTCGCTTGTCTATATACCGTTCAATGAGATCCCCTTCATTCAAAGGCATTTTTTTGATGTGGCGGTGCCAGCAGCGAATCAACAAATCCTCCATATCATCGGGGAAACTCAATCCCCTTTGCTTTAGGTAATGTGACAGGCGACTACCTTCCTCCAAACCCCAGTGTATGCTCATCCAACGGCCCAGGCTAAAATGCAATTTACTGGCAACCGTATCCTCAATAACCAAGCTGAGCTTCTCTGCAGTTCCCTTGTCCGTCAACCGATCCAATTCACTCATAGCCTCCTGAAGGTCTGCGGGTATATAAACATCGTTTATGCGTTCCAATTGGATGCGCTGATTATAATTTTTCTGGTACTCTGCTTCTGTATTCTGAGAAAAAGCATTACTAGCACTACAAATAAATAGAGCCACCATCCAATGGATTATGTTGGTAAAATAAAATTGTACATTCACTTCTTATAGTTTCGATTCGTCTTATGCCTCAAAGTTCAAAAACAATAAACCTTATTCAGGCCAGTATATTGATCACTATAACGCTGAGTGGCCTATGGTTGGTGTCTGACTATATAGCCTTTTTATTAAGCATACTCATTCCCATTATCGCACTTGCCCTGATCATTCTCAGCCTGATCGTGGAATATCTTGAAAAATCAAATGTTCCAGCCTGGTATTATCGTCTTATGGTGCTGCTTATTGTCCTGCCTTTGCTTATTGGACTTTTATTTTCTGCAATTAATGGATTCCACTTTAATTGGACACAACACTAAATTAAAATTCAAAATCCTGCCAATTTAAAAGATCAAAGTTTGCATAACAGCCAAATTATCTGTTCAAGCGAAAAGGATGCAGCTCGCGGTTACAATAACCACTAATCAAATCAGCTATGATTTTACCGGTAACGGACGCCAATGAAACACCAAGCATTCCGTGACCACCTGCAGCGTAGGCATTTTTAAAGGAAGTGCAAGGCGAAATATAGGGCATGCCGTCATGGCTTACCGGGCGGAATCCATACCAGACTTTTGATGCTTGAGGCTCATTGATTTCCATACCTGTGTAGTAACTTTTAAATGCCTTATAAATGGCCCGCGCGCGATTCATACGAACAACAGGTTGATGGCCGCTGATCTCCATTGTTCCACCGATTCTCAACCAGGATCCCAGGGGTGTAGTTGCAACCCGATGATCAACCAATATGGATGGATATCTGAGATTAAGGTTCAAGTCTTCATATTCAAAACTGTATCCTTTTCCAGGTACAATAAAGCAATGCTGATTTAATTTGCGAATCAACTCAGGCATTCTTGAACCATTTGCAATTATTATGTGATCAAGTGGTATATGTTTGTCCTGGCATATTGCAGCATGGACTTTTGAACCTCTCGTTTCAAATCCTATCAGTTTTGATTCCACAAATTTCACTGATCCTTTCCTAAGCCAGTCCACAAGAATTCGAGCCCATTTTGCAGGATGAAGGTGTGCATCATCATGAAACCAGGCTCCTCCCTTGCAATCCAGTCCCAGACCAGGTTCCATTTTTTCTAAATCATTTGCAGAGCACCATTCCGCGTTCATACCAAATGATTCGGCCAATTTGACATTCTCTATTTCATGTTTTACAGTCGCTTCGCTTTTGCAAAGCATCAAACATCCCTGATGCGTCAAATCAAATCCGCCACCCAGATCATCACTCATTTGTGCCGTAAGTGCTGCAGAATCCACCAACAACTTCTGTAAATGAGGAATATTTGTATTTAGCAAGTCATGCCTTGCGGACTGTATAAATTTTAAGCCCCAATGGATTAGTTCCCAATTCAGTCTTGGTTGAATGTAAAATGGACTTGAAGAATTTAACATCCATAAAAATGCCTGCTTTAAAATTCCAGGTGTTGTAAGAGGTACAAAATGGCTGGGTGAGAGATAGCCCATATTCCCAAAAGAGCAATTATTCCAAAATGAACTGTCATCCAAAATGGTAACATCATGCCCTTCCTTTCTCAAATAGTAGGCACAGTTTAAACCAATTATGCCGCCTCCAACGACAACTGCATGTGACATTTTGCTCTATTTACAATATTTGAAAACCATGTGACAAAGGGTCATCCTGCTTATCCACAATTATAGTGTTGTACCCATGAATTTTTGCCCAACCTTGGATACTGGGACGGATTGCCATATAGTTAGCTATCTGCAAACTTTGTTCGACATTCCCAATAAATTGAGTCCCTATAATACTTTCATGTATAAAACGATCTCCTTCCTTTAATTTGCCTTTGGCAAACCATTGGGCCATTCGCGCCGAAGTGCCCGTTCCGCAGGGACTTCTATCAATTGCTTTTTCCCCATAAACCACCGCATTTCGCGCGGTTGATTCTGAGTGAATTGTCCTACCTGCGAACAAAACGTGGCTACAGCTTTTAATATTCGAATCCAATGGATGAATGAAAGACTCCTGTTCATTGAGCTTCCTTCTGATTTCATTTGCCCATTGAATCAACTGAAAAGCGGGATAGGCATCAATACCATGAAATGCATCTTGCACATCCACAATCGCATAAAAGTTGCCTCCATATGCCACATCCAATATGACTTCGCCAAGGCCTGATATAAAAACAGAAATATCCGTCCGGAATAAAAAAGAAGGGACATTTAAAATGCGGACAGATTGAACTTTTGAGTTTTCCTCGAGGTAAGTAGCTTGGATCAAGCCGGCTGGTGTTTCAATTTTCAGAAAACCCTGTGTTTTCGGCGTGATCAGCTTTTCCTGTATCACCATGGTTATGGTTCCAATAAGGCCATGACCGCACATAGGCAAGCACCCTGAGGTTTCCAGAAACAAGACGGAAAAATCATTATTTGAGTCATGGGGTGGATATAAAATACTGCCACTCATCAAATCATGCCCGCGAGGTTCAAACATCAGACTTGTGCGAATCCAATCAAACCGATTTAAAAAATCCAATCGCATTTCTGCAATAGTGGCTCCTTCCAATGAAGGTCCGCCGGCAAGCACCAGACGAACCGGATTGCCGCATGTATGTCCATCTATACACTGAAAGACATGACCCGATTGCAATGCAGAATATTGTGGATTTTGTAATTCCAGCGCTTGCATAATCAAGAGTTTCTTTTAGATGGCATCATTTGTAAGACAACCGTCAACCCATCTCCATACGGAACATATATTTTCATTTTTCAATTCCAGTGGTAGTATTTCAGGAATTGCATTTTGGTAGCATAGCGGTCTAGCAAATCTACGTATTGCATCTTCTCCGACAGAACCAAAGCGACTGTCTGTAGAAGCCGGAAAGGGTCCTCCGTGCTGCATAGCATGAGAAACCTCTACACCTGTTGGCACGCCATTCCAAATCAGGCGGCCGCATATATTCCTTAAATGATCTACAAGCCCGGAGAAGCTAAGGGCTTCTTTTTCTGAAGCAAAAATGCTGCAGGTCAACTGGCCAGGCAATTGAAGTGCTACTTGTTCCATTTCATTCTTATTCTTACATTTTACCAGCATAGAAAAGGGACCAAACACTTCATTCATGAATTTCGAGTTTGCTATAAAGTGATCCGCGGAAACAGATGCAAAAATGGCTTTTCCCAAATCGGAGTCTTCCGATTCTTCGCCAAGTGCAAGCAATGAAATTCCTTCTTCGTTTAGCATTTCACGGCTGCTTTTTTTGTATCGCTCCAGCACATGTGTATTCAGCATCCAGTCAGAAGCCGTTTGAGCTACCCTCTTTTGAATTTGTTTTGTAAATAAATCCAATTCAGCTGATTCCATCGCAATGATCAAGCCGGGCTTTGTACAAAATTGTCCCACTCCTAAAGTCGCTGATGCGATCAAGTCAAGAGCAAGTAATTCGGGATTTTCCTGAAGTTTCCCCGGCAAAAGAAAAACCGGATTAAGACTTCCCATTTCAGCAAAAACAGGAATGGGACTTGGCCGACCCGATGCAGCATCATACAGCGCCATACCGCCCGCATATGAACCTGTAAATGCGATGGCTTTTATTGCGGGATGGCTTGCCAGGAAGATCCCTGTTTCATCTCTGCTATCCTCAACGTGCAAAAATAAACGATGCGCTATACCCTTTTCGGCAATAGCTTGTTCAATTATTCTTGCCACTGCATTGGATGTTTGGGGATGGCCCGGATGCGCTTTGACAACCACAGGACACCCGGCTGCGAAGGCACTTGCCGTATCGCCTCCAGCCGTAGAATATGCAAATGGAAAGTTTCCAGCTCCAAAAACGGCTACTGGTCCTATTCCTATTGAGGTTTTTCTCAATTCAGGTTTAGGAGGATTCCGATTGAAATCTCCACGATCAATGGAAATGTTCATCCATTGTCCTTTTCTACAGGCTTCTGCATAGGAGTTCCATTGATAAATTGTTCTCGTCAACTCATTCTGCAGCCGCAATTTACTTAAGTGCGTCTCCTGTTCTGCAATAGGAATTAATCGGGAGGAGTTATCAAACAGACCCTGCGCAACAGACTCCATAAGCTGGCTCCGCCAAATAACATCTGTTCGTGAAAAAAAATGATACGCTGATTGCAGTTCAGAAAGCTCTATGTTCAAATAATCAATTTTTGAATTCATCATATGGCTTGAGGTCTATTTGATAAAGCTTTATCAATAATTTGTTCAACACGATTGCGCTCTTCCCCAATTATTGTTAAACGAGGAGAACGCACATATTCGCTTCCGAGGCCCATCTTTGCTTCACAAAATTTTATGTATTGCACTAATTTGGGATGAATGTCCAGTTCCAGGAGTGGTAGAAACCATTGATACAATAATCTGGCCTCGTCGATTCTGCCTTCTCTGACAAGACGATAAAGCCGAACCGTTTCAAATGGGAAGGCGCAAACCAATCCTGCAACCCAACCGGAAGCGCCCATGAGCAATGATTCCATGGCCAGGGTGTCCACACCGCACAGTATTTTTAAGCGGTTACCAAATCTTGTGCGGATTCTTGTCACCTGACTTACATCCCTTGTGCTTTCTTTGATTGCTTGAATTGTATCAAACTGCAACAACTCTTCGAGGACATCCAGACTTACCTCTGTCTTGTAGTCTACCGGGTTATTGTAAATCATTATTGGAAGGGATGTACTCCGTGCTATTTCCGAAAAAAAATGAAGGGTTTCACGGTTGTCTGTTTTGTAACGCATGGGAGGCAATAGCATGAGTCCTTGAGCGCCCCAAAGCCGGGCCATTTCCGCCTGCCGGATAGCCTGTTTGGTAGAACCTTCCGCAATATTTAAAATTACAGGAACTTTATTTGAAGTGAGTTCACAAGCTTTCTTTGTCAACATCTCTTTTTCAAACTCCTCCAACACACTTGACTCCCCTAGAGTGCCCCCTAAAATTACCCCGTGGACACCGGCCTCCAATTGGATTTGCAAGTTTCTTTCAAAACTATCTATATCCAATTCTTCCCTTTGGTTGAATTTTGTCGTTAATGCAGGAAACACACCCTCCCATTGAATATTATTCATACTTCATTAATGTTATTCATTTCTGCTTTGGTAAATGATGTTTTAAACATAAGCTTCATTCCTGTAAAACAAAGGAAAGCAAGGGTGGCCCCTTCTAAAAAACCCATAATTACATCAAAAGGAAAATGTACTCCCACATAAACCTGGGAAAATCCAACCAGGAAAGCCCAAAGTAAAAGTGCAAATCTGAAATACCCCCTTCCGAAAACGAGTATCAGAAAAACAGCGAGGCCCATGTGATTTGTTGCATGACTTGAGGGGAAACTAAATCCACCGCTACAAGGTATGGCAGGCTTGAATGTATCCTGGAAAGAGGCCTCTTTGCATGGACGATCCCGCTTAAATATTGATTTTACAACGGAACTATTGATTTGATCTGTCAGGCTAATCAATAGCAGTGAAAAAGCCAGAACAATCCATGCTTTTTTACCAAAACTGAAAAATAAAAACGACAATAAAAAAATATAAAGGGGCAGCCAGCTGTGTTTGTCTCGAAATGCGACCAGTATTGGATCCCACAATTCAGATCTGCAATTTCTTTGTATCCAACTAAAAACAAAATGATCTATTTGATTCAAGCTATCAAACATATTATTTTGTTTTTTTGTGAAATATCAGGATCATTCGGTCTGATTGAAGTTCATCGTAAGGATCCAGCTCGTAACTTCCAAATTGCTCTTCAAGGATCAAGCCAAAGCGTTCAAATAAATTAACCATATCTTTCAAACTGTAAAGACGCACCTGCTCATAAAACATCAATCGCAATGAACCGTCTTTGCATTCAATTTCTTTATTGATCATGCCATTTTTTTTACTTCGGCGAATGCGAAACTGATAGTCTTCCGTATTCAGCTCCTCCCTATTCTGCAAATTAAGCAAAGCATGATTTGCATTCAGATAATCAATTACCAAAACACCATTCGGCTTTAGATTGGAGGCCATACTTTGAGCAGCTTTCGCGTCATCACGGATGGAATCGAAGTAACCGAAGCTTGTAAAAAAATTAAACACACAATCGAAATAGTTTATGCGGAAAGTACGGCGCATATCGTGCTTGTAAAAATTTAAATACGGATCTTCATGCTCCAGGCATTCCGCAATTTTCAGATCTGAGAGGTCGATTCCCGTGACATCAAATCCAAGTTGGCGCAATACAAAGGAATGGCGTCCTCGACCACAGGCCACGTCCAAAATACGCATTCCACTTTTTAACTGAAGATGCTTTACCAATTGATCCACAAAGCGATCGGCTTCTTCCCCGTCACGTTGCTTGTAAAGTTCCCTATAGTAGTCTGTATCAAACCACTCTTCAAACCACTTTTTCACCATACAGAAAGGCCAAAATATGCCATATAAGCTATTAGGGTCGAAATTAATACATTTGCAGATCAATTAACCCAAAATGAGTTTAATCAGCTCTGTCTCCGGAATCCGGGGTACAATAGGAGGATTTCCAGGAGACTGTCTTAGTCCGGTTGACATCATCGCTTACGTAAGTTCCTATGCACGCTTACTTAAGGAAAAGCATCATCGGCCTAAGGTCATTTTAGGCCGGGATGCAAGAATAAGTGGTCCTATAATAAACGGGATGGTGGAATCATGCCTTCTTGCCATGGGCCTGGATGTGATTCAAACAGGTTTGAGCACAACTCCTACTGTTGAAATGGCCGTGGTCCACCACAAAGCAAATGGCGGCATCATTCTTACTGCAAGCCACAATCCGAAAAACTGGAATGCCCTGAAATTACTGAATCAAGACGGAGAATTTATTTCTGAAGCCGATGGACTTCAAATCAAACAATGGAGTCAAGAACAGAAATTTGAATATGCAACCATCGAGAAGCTTGGAAGCCTATCTTCTGATGCGGATTCCATTGCATGTCATGTTGAAAAACTGCTTGCCTTACCGGAAATCTGTAGTTCTCAGATCAGGAAAAAAAATTTTAGAGTCATTGCCGACTGTGTGAACTCTACAGCAGCGATTGCATTACCTCAATTATTTGAGGCGCTTCATGTCAAATATGAACTGTTAAATTCTGAAATGAACGGGCATTTTGCACACAATCCGGAGCCTTTACCCGAAAATTTGGAACAATTGATGTATGCCTGCAAAACCGGATTCGATCTCGGAATCGCGGTTGACCCTGATGTTGACCGTTTGGCTCTCGTAGATGAGCAAGGAACTTATTTTGGTGAAGAATATAGTTTGGTGCTTGCCGCAGATTACATTCTTGGACTGAAAACCGGCAATACCGTCTCCAATCTTTCTTCTTCCCGTGCGTTGCGCGACTTAACAATAGCAAAAGGCGGAAAATATGCTGCCTCTGCAGTTGGAGAAGTCCATGTAGTGCGCAAAATGAAAGAAACCAATGCGATTATTGGAGGAGAGGGAAATGGGGGTATCATACTTCCCGATTTGCATTATGGACGCGATGCACTCGCAGGCATTGCGTTGTCTCTCTCTCAAATGGCAACTAGCGGAAAACCCTTGTCGGAAATTAAAAGAAGCTATCCTTCTTATTTTATGTTTAAAGACAAAATAACCATCGCAGATGATGTCGATTTTGAAGTATTGAAAAGGATGTTGTCTGCACATATACCGGGAGGCATTCCAGACCAAACAGACGGTCTAAAAATCGATTTTCCGGATTATTGGGTTCATATCAGAAAATCCAACACAGAACCTATTGTGCGCATATACAGTGAAGCCCGAACAATGGAAAAGGCCGAATCGCTTTGCGCTAGCTTTAAAAATGCCATCGAAAAGTTCAACTAAAAGACATGTCGAAAAATCGAATTTATCTTGATCACGCAGCAACGACCCCCTTGCTTCCTGAGGTTCGTCATTATCTTTCGGACGTCATGACCCATTACTACGGAAACCCTTCTTCCACTCATGCCGAAGGAAGGGCTTCCAGAAGTTTGATTGAAGAAAGCCGTAAAGTCATAGCAAAACATCTTGGTTGCAATACCTCTGAATTGTTTTTTACTTCTTCAGGTAGCGAGAGCAATAATCTCATTCTAAAAGGCGCCGTTTCAAAACTGGGAGTGCGCCGTATCATTAGTACAAAAATCGAGCACTCTTGTTGCCTTCAGACTTTTAACTGGCTCCAGACCCATAAAAATGTGAAGCTTGACTTTTTATCGGTCGACACTCATGGTCACATTCATATGGATGAATTGGAAGATCTGTTAAAAAAGGAGGAAGGCCGAACACTTGTTTCTTTGATGCATGTAAATAATGAACTGGGTACGCAATTGGATTTGAATCTGATTGGACAATTGTGCAAATCTTATAATGCCTTGTTTCACAGTGACACCGTACAAGGTATTGGGTTTGCCAAATATGATCTTCTTACATTGCCTGTTGATTTTTTAAGTGGTTCAGCTCATAAATTTTACGCACCAAAAGGTTGTGGATTTGTCTATATCAGGAACACGCATCTTCTCGAACCGCAAGTTCATGGGGGCTCTCAAGAAAGGAATATGAGAGCAGGAACAGAAAATTTGTATGGAATTGCAGCAATGAGCTTTGCACTTGACTTGTGTTATCAGCAATTTGATTCTCGCATGCAAAGTCTGAACGAGTTAAAATCCCGCTTCATTAAAGGACTTTTTGAAATCGTTCCTGGAGCCGAATTCAACTCTCCGGAAACTTTTTGTTCTCCTAAAATTGCAAATATTCAATTCCCATGGTACGAAGGAAATGAATTGATGAATATCTTATTCGATATTGAGGGCCTGAGTGTTTCCGCTGGAAGTGCTTGCAGTTCCGGAACAGAAAAAGGCTCTCACGTTATTTCGGAAATCCGACCGGAGCATAGCGGAAAGGCCGTGCGGTTTTCGTTTGCCCATTTTACAAAGCCGGAAGAGATTGACAGAAGCCTGGAAATAGTGGCCCATTGCCTTAAAGGCAAATACTCCTGAGTGAAAAGTTATTTTGTTTAAAATCAAGCTGCCCCGCTGTTGCATCCAGTTGACAGCGCAGACCTGCATTTTTTATGCCTCTAACTTCATTTTAATTTATTGCAGTTTTAACAGTTATACTCACCACAGTTCGCTTGATTACAACTCGTCATGTTATAATACATGGATTCCGGATGCAGTTCAAGAAACACCTCTAATCCTTTCCATTGGTAAACAAGAAAAAATAACACGCAGCTACAGCTCCAATTACCTCAGAAACAAAATAGATCCAAAGGTTATTAAAACCGGAAATATTGCAAACCCCAAAACTTAAGGCGACAGCAGGATTGAAAGCCGCTGCTGAAATCGGACCAAATGCAAATGTTGCCGCCATAAAACTCATCCCTATTGCCAGTCCATAAAACGAATTACTCTCCGTGTCCTTTGAAGTGGCAACATTGAGTACAACCCAACATAAAAAGAAGCTTCCCAAAATTTCTGCCAACAAAGCCTGCCCTACAGAAGTTGTCAGATCCATTCCCGAACCAAGCTTATTCACAAAAAAAGTACTCGCAAGAAGCGCAGCAACAGAAGCTCCTAAAAATTGAGAAAATATGTAAGATGGGACATCGGCTGCAGAACATTTCCCTCTTAAAAAAACAGAAAGCGTCACAGCTGGATTAAAATGAGCTCCTGAAATATGGCCCCCTGCAAAAACCAAAGCGGCTAGCACAGATCCGGAAGCCAGAGCAATTGTCAATCCATCAGCCTGCATCCTGCACAAATCAATAATCAGAACTAAAATAAATGTTCCTACACATTCTATAGCCAGCTTCCTATATTTCATATAGCTTTGTTTAAGCATTAAAGATAGATTTAATATATTCTTCATGCAATGATATCCATCGATTCCTTCCAAAATTGCCTGCATGAACTCTGAAGAGAAAGGGTGTAAAAGAGACTCAAGCCAACTCACTTTCTCAGACCATGAGATGTATATGAGACGTTGCTTCAAGCTGGCTCAGCTGGGAAATGGGCAAGTATCACCCAATCCTATGGTTGGAGCCCTTGTTGTTCATGAGAAGCGGATCATAGGCCAGGGATTTCACGCAGCTTGCGGGGAGGCCCACGCAGAAGTTAATGCCCTTAACTCTGTAAGAGATGCTGACCGGCATTTGATACCGCAGTCACGCATATATGTAAGTTTGGAACCTTGCAACCATTATGGTAAAACACCACCTTGCACAGAGTTTATTTTGCGTTCCGAAATACGGCAATTGATTTACTCGTGTTGTGATCCCAATCCGATTATGGCTGGAAAAAGCATTGCTTACCTGAGCTCTTCGGGGGTCCGGGTAATTGGACCAATACTTGAAAATGAGGGACTAGACCTCATACGGGCATTTCGCACCAATATCCTGCAGGAACGACCGTATGTCTTGCTCAAATTCGCCCAGACGGCTGATTTCTATATGGGTCTGAATACCCAAAGAATTAAAATCAGCAACTCACTCAGTGACTTATTGGTACATAAGTGGCGAGCTGAAACGGACGCACTGGTAATTGGAAAAAGAACCTTACTAACTGACAATCCTTTACTTACGACAAGACTCTGGCTTGGCAAAAACCCAGTTCGGATCGTTTTGGGCGATCTGGAGCCTCAGGAGCGAAAAAAATTTAAAATTTTCGAGGGAAAGGAAAACGTACTTACACTCAGCGAATTGGGACAGACCCGCTTTATTGAACCATCTGATTTTCTTAGTCTTCTTTGGAAAAAGTACAAAATAGGCGTTGTTACCATAGAAGGCGGAGCGACAACCCTGCAATCCTTTTATTCGAAAGGTCTTTGGGACGAAGCGCGGGTTATAACCAACAAAAGCATGATTCTTGGGGAAGGGATTAAAGCCCCTTCGATCAAAGGTATACTTGAAAAGAAAATCACATTAGAAAATGATGAGATATGTTATATCCGCAAAGAGAGCCCCGATACGTTAAAATTGATTTAAAGTCCACGGAGTTAAAAGCCATGCCTTTGGTTTTTCAGTTAGTACATCGTTATTTTGTTGAACTTTGTAAAATTACCTTCGATGACAATCAGACTTTCACGAGTCCCTATCCTTGTCGCCTTCTCTTTGTTCCTGAGTCTCTTTAACGGGCTTGGCCTAAAGGCACAAGAGTGTATAAAATGGGTTGATTGGAACGAAGCCCAGGAACTCATGAAGCGTCAGAAACGCAAAGTTTTGGTGGATGTGTATACGGACTGGTGCGGATGGTGCAAGCGAATGGACGCTACCACATTTCAGGATCCACGCATTGTCAGTTATATCAATAAAAACTATTACGCCATTAAATTTAATGCTGAGCAGAAAGACGATATTGTTTTTAAATCCCGGGTGTTCAAATTTATGGAAAATGGGAGACGGGGCATTCACCAACTTGCCATTGAAATCACAAACGGGCAATTGTCCTACCCTACCTTTGTTTTTATGGACGAAGAATTCAACACCATCCAACCTTTAAAGGGCTATCTTGATGTTGATACTTTTGATGCCATCACCAATTATTTTGGCGGCAATCATTACAAAGATACACCTTACCAATCCTTCATTGAGAGTTTCCGAAAGCCTGCTATGAAGAAGCCTTAGCAGATTTCCTTTCCGAACGAAATTTTCCAATACAATTTGAACATTCAATCAAGCAATTACTAACAATCGTAAGCTTTATCGCATTTGGGCTAAAACCAGGAAGTTTTGCGAGTTCGCCTCTGTGTGGTCTTGATCCCAAACATACCCAAAAGTCCACGAGTTAATTCCCGGGCTACAGTTCTGCCCACCTGCCGAGTCACGGTGCTATTCATCATTTTCTCCAATGTGCTTTTTTCTCTCCGGCCCGATGGGGCCTGGCTCTCCTCCTCCTCGCGTTCTTGCCTGGCTTCCGCAGCCTCCTGCATCTTGCTTGAAAGTATTTCTGCCGCACTTTCCCGGTCCATCTCCTCATTGTAATACTCTGCAATTTCCGATTTGGAAAGAATTTCCTTTACTTCATCATCTGATAAAACGTCCATGCGGGATTCGGGAGATCTCATAATTGTATGGACCAAAGGGGTTGGTATGCCCTTCTCATTTAATGCCGTGATGAACGCTTCACCGATTCCCAACTCCGTGATGCGCTGTGAAACATCGTAAAAGCTTGTCTCCGGATAATTTTCCGAAGCGAGTTTTATAGCCTTCCGGTCCTTTGCCGTAAATGCCCGCAATGCATGTTGAATTTTAAGTCCAAGTTGGGCCAAAACAGTTTCCGGGATATCGATCGGGTTTTGAGTGATAAAGATGATTCCAACGCCTTTCGAACGAATTAATTTGATGACCGTTTCTATTTGATCCAACAAGGCTGAACTAGCCTCTTCAAATAATAAATGAGCCTCATCCAGAAACAAAACAAGCTTCGGTTTATCCAGGTCGCCCACTTCCGGAAATTTGGCATAGACCTCGGCAAGCATTTGCAATAGAAAACTGCTGAAAAACTTTGGACGGTCCTGTATGTCGTTGACTCTGAGAATACTTATCACGCCTCTACCCTGCTTGTTGTGTCTTACCAAATCATCAATTTCAAATGAACGCTCTCCAAAAAAACTACTTGCCCCTTGTTGCTCCAATTCGATAATCTTACGAAGTATTGTACCCGTTGAGGCGGAAGAAAATGATCCAAATTCCTTTTCAATAACATCCTTTCCTTCTCCACCAATAAACTGAATCACTTTTTTGAGGTCTTCCAGATCCAGCAGCAATAAACCGTTGTCGTCGCAAAATTTAAAAATCATCGCCAAAACACTTTCCTGCGTTTCGTTTAAACCGAGAATTTTAGAAAACAAAACCGGACCAAACTCAGACACCGTAGCGCGTAGCCGGGTTCCCGGCTGTGCAGAAATGCTCAATAATTCAACAAAGTTTCCTTCCGCATGCCATTCTTTCTTAAGCGCCTGCATCCGGGAGTCAATTTTAGGGTTTGCAGAGCCCGGAAGAGCAATGCCGCTGAGGTCTCCTTTTATATCCAATAGCAATGAACACACACCTATTCTGGACAATTGCTCAGCCAGCACTTGCAGCGATTTTGTCTTTCCGGTTCCTGTAGCACCCGCAATCAATCCGTGGCGGTTCATCATACGCACAGGAAGTTGAACCTCTGCTTCCGGAATAGCCTGCCCATCCAATGTTCCACAACCTAAATAAATGGAAGGTCCATTGAACTGATAGCCTGATTTAATTTGACTGATAAACTGTTCTTGCATGTGTTTGGTATTTATTAAATTTCCAATTAGGACAAAGATACAATCCAATTAAAAGCATCGTTACATTAAGCTACACTGCCTAAAGACAAATCAAATTTGTGGCTTCAAATTTTAACTGAATAAAAAAGTCAGTTTAGCCAAAAAGACCGGATCCATTTTCAATAAATGTAAGCTTTAACTTTTCTCGCGGCAAAGTAATTTGCCTTCATGAGAATACTCATTCTGTTACTAAGCTGCCTCCCTTCTGATCTATTTGGACAGCACAGTATTCTTTTCAGCGCTTCTGATGTAAATGCACTTGCCGCCGGTCAATCCGGCGTAGCGCAATGGAAGGATGGCAATGGGCTTATAAATCCTTCCCAACTGCCCTTTATAAGCCAAAGCAGCCTTGAAATTTCAGGAAAGAACCACTATTTATTAGCTGATTTGTTTAGCACCAGCCTGTCCTTTCAAAGCAAACTTGGTGACACCAGGGCATTTAGTTTTCACCTGATTCGAGAAGGCAGTGTGGATTATTCCGAATCCCTGGTCAATCTGAATTATGGCCTCCGTATTGGCACAAAAGCTGCGATTGGAATAGGTTTCAATGGATTCTTTGTCCAACAGACCGAACGCAAACCAAGTTTTCAACTCAGTGGAAATTTAGGTATTCGAACTCTCCTGGGTAAAGATGTTTTGATTGGATGTGTTGTCCACAATCCCTTTGCCTTTTGGCAAAATACATCTCTTAGCCTGCCGTTTCATTATGCTGCCGGCCTGAATTACAAGATTTATCAAGAACTGGAAGTACAGGCAGAAATCCAAAAGGAAGGCTTTGCTCCTGCATTAATGGGATTTGGCTTTAACTACCGTCCTTTTGTACCTTTGGAGTTTGGCGTAGGTGTGCAAACTTCCGGCCCAAATATATTGGCTGGATTTAGCTATCACAAACCATCGCATTATCGTATGGCGTACACTGCAAATTTTCATTTTCTCCTTGGGCTGAGTTCAAGTTTCAGTTTTCGTTATTTGTTTAAGTTGCATCAATTATGAAACTTGCAATTGTAAGCGCCACAAAACTCGAGATCAAGCCCTTGCTTGAGCATCTGGAAACCTCATGGGAAACCAGATCGCTGTCGCACTCCCAAAACAAATCTATTGAGGCCTATCCGTTAATTACCGGTATTGGTAGTATGAACATGGCATTCGGAATATCCAGGGCCCCCAATATGAATAAAATAGATTTGTTGATTCACCTGGGTATTTGTGGTTCCTACAAATCACATCTCGTGCCGGGCAAAGTGGTAGAAGTCATAAGGGAAGAATGGGCCGATTTAGGAGCTGAGGATGCAGACGGACAATTCATCGATGGATTCGAACTAGGCTTGATGGACCCTGAACGCTTTCCGTATAGCAAGGGTCAGATTTGTAAATCCATAAAGTGCCCTTCTACCGGATTAGAGCAGGTTTCGGGTCTGAGCCTAAACTGCACAAGCGGATATGCTCCGCGAATTGAAATGATCAAGAAAAAGTACGATGCCGATGTTGAATCAATGGAAGGCATGGGGCTCTTTTATGCCTGCCGGATGATGGACCTTCCTTTTGTGTCGATACGGGCCATTTCCAACTACGTTGAACCGCGAAACAGACAAGGCTGGAAAATGAATGAAGCCATTATTCATTTGAACCAATTCGCAATCAGCTACCTGGACCTGCTTGTAAAATGATTCCTCTTCACGGATAAGGATCGCTCATTTTTTTAAAATGTACAACTTAGTAATTCACTGAAGCTTTTTTTAATTTATAGATGATCAACATCCGCACAATGTCCGAATAAGCCCGCGCTCCTCCTTTGATTTTATGGTAGCTGAGGTAATGATCATAAAACCAGCTTCGAAACGCGGGGAGAAACTCCGGATATTTATCGTGCTTTTCGCGAACTGCTTCGAGGTCTTCTAACAAAAAATGACTCAGGCTACTTTTGTATGATTTGAATCCTTTTGGATCCATGCTGTGATAGCTTGCCAAAAGATATCTCCAATAATTAAATTCTGCAGCATAACGAATTGCAGGATCTGAAGACCTGGTGCAGGCCAGGTAGGCGATGAAGTTGCAATCTCCTTCATGCGTCCATCCAAAACCATGTGCAAGCTCATGGGCCATGGTAAAAGGCACTGAAAGTGGGTGAAGACCTGAATCATAAAGACTTTCACCTGAAAACGGGAAATACATTCCTGTAGCAGACCAGACCAATAGTACACCGGGAGGCCAAATTTTTCGGCACCGTGGGGATCCGAAAGCAGCAAATCCGTTTTCCTCAGACCATTCTGCCAATTGGGTTTTCAGGGTATGTTCCAATTCTTCTGAACTGCCTTTATAAATTCTCCTGTCTCCAAATTCAGAATGCAAAGAGTCCAGCAAATTTGTTTGGTTGATCAGCTCTTTGTACAACATGGAATCTGTAAGTGGTTCATCCAAACCCCATCGATCGGTAAGGTCTTGTCGATTATAGTTTAAACCCCATGAAAGATAGAACCAGATATATAGAAATGAAAATGTAAAACCCAGGTTTATCAAGAACTGACCCCGGCTCGTTTTACGTTTGCAAACTTTCCAAACAGACCAGGACATACGTATTAAAATAAAGAACAGGATGGGATACACAAGTGGAATCGGTATCCATCCGCTTAGGCTATCCCAAATGAACCTTATGCTTCTGAAAATGACTGAAAAGTAAATTTTCTCAAAAACGGGATGCCCCTTAGGAAGGCAGCTGTTCAACAGATATAGAGCAACAGCACTAAGGATCAGGACTATTGCGAATATATTCTTCTTGAGTATTTCGAAAATGTGTGTTGAAGCCATTCCGTTTTATGAACCTTTTTTAAAGGCAAAATGTTATGTATCCACTAAATTTTATTAAAATGGCATTTGAATTTACTGACTCAAACTTTCAATCTGAAGCCCTTGCTCAAGACCGCGTCGCTGTTGTTGACTTTTGGGCAGAATGGTGTGGACCATGCCGACTGGTTGGTCCTGTTATTGAAGAACTAGCTGGAGAATATGCAGAAAAGGTTAAAATCGGCAAGCTGAATGTGGACCATAATCCTTCTGTTTCGATGCAATTTGGAGTTCGAAGCATACCCACGATTCTTTTTATTAAAAATGGTCAGGTGGTAGATAAGCAAGTAGGGGCTGCATCAAAGGCTACCCTGAAACAAAAGTTAGAAGCAATTCTTTAAGTGAACGTAAACTTTCAATACAGCCCTTATCTTTGTCGGTAAGGGCTTTTTTTATGCATTTTTTCGATCAATTTCCCGTTCAGGCATTCAACCACCTGGAGCTACTCGCGAACCAGGTTGTTGAAGGATTTATTATTGGACTTCACAAATCCCCGTTCCACGGGTTCAGTGTAGAATTTGCCGAACACAGGCTGTACAATCAAGGTGAATCCACGAAAGATATAGACTGGAAAGTTTACGCAAGAACCGATAAGCTTTTTTCCAAAAAATTTGAAGAGGAAACCAACCTGAGATGTCAAATTGTCATCGACAGCTCATCTTCCATGTATTTTCCGGAAGAAAAACTAAAATCCGGTTTCATTCTCAATAAGATCCGGTTTTCCGCATTGGGTGCGGCCTGTCTGATGAATGTATTGCGCAGACAGAGAGATGCCTATGGACTTTCCGTTTTTGATGATGAGTTAAGAATCCACACTCATGCAAAATCGAGTACAACGCATTACCAGTTGCTCCTATCCTACCTCGAAAAATTCCTTGACGACAACCGGCAGAATAAAAGAACAGATTCCGCAGATGCCTTGCACCGAATCGCTGACCAAATACACAAACGTTCGTTAGTAGTTCTCTTCAGCGACATGTTTGACCGCGCAAATGACCTGGATGCGATATTTGCGGCACTGCAGCATCTGAGATACAACAAGCATGAAGTGATTTTATTTCATACTATTGACAAACGGCTGGAGTTGGATTTTGAATTTGAGAACAAACCCTATCACTTCATTGACATGGAAACTGGTGAGCAGGTGAAGATTCAAGCGCATCAGATCAAAGAACAGTATACAAAAAAAATACAATCCTTTCACCACGAATTAAAAGCACGTTGCCTCCAATACAGGATTGACTACCATGAGGCAGACATCAACGCCGGATATGACTACATACTGCAATCCTTCTTTGTAAAAAGAAGAAAAATGAACGCTTAATAATTAGCTATGTCAAAATCAATTCAACTGTCGGATTATCCTACCGATGCTCCTAAAAAGGCTAAAAAGGAGGAACTCATTAAGAAGACTAAAAAACTTGCTCAGGAAATTGGTCTCATGTCTGAGATGTTATATGCCAGTAAGAAGAACAGTGTTTTGGTGGTGCTGCAAGGCATGGATGCCAGTGGAAAAGACGGAGTAGCTAAGACGGTATTCGCATATTGCCCTGCACTAAGTATTGACGCCCATGCTTTCAAAAAGCCGACCGAAGAAGAGATGTCTCACGATTTCCTGTGGCGAGTTCACAAGTTCTCCCCCGCAAAAGGCTTTATCAAACTTTTCATTCGAAGCCACTATGAAGATATACTCATCCAAAGAGTCCATAAGTGGATTGACGACGATCGGGCGAAATTGCGGATGGATGCTATAAACAGGTTTGAAAGACTGATGGTTGAGGATAATGGGACTACCCTGCTTAAATTTTATTTTCACATTTCACACAAGAGGCAACTTGAAAAACTTGAAGAACGCAAAATAGACCCCACAAAACAATGGAAGTACAATCCCGCAGACTTTGATGAAAGCAAACTCTGGGATAAGTACATGCATTATTACGAAGAGGCCTTTAATCAAAGTGAATACCCCTGGCATATTGTACCTTCAGACAAACGTTGGTACAGAAACTACTTTGTCGCAAAAATGGTACACGAATCCCTGAAAAAACTCAAACCAAGTTTTCCTTTACTGACAGATGCCCAAAAAAATCCGTCTCGATAAATGGTTGTGGGCCGTGCGGATTTATAAATCCCGTACAATGGCCACCCATGCCTGTAAAAACGGGCGAATCACATTATTAAAAAATGTACTCAAACCTTCTTATCTTATTGAATCCGGAATGGAGCTGGTCGTAAGAAAAAATGGTTTCCATTTTACCTACAAGGTTATAGAACTTATAGAGAAAAGAGTTTCTGCAAGCCTTGCAGCCAACTGTTATGAAAACCTGACCAGCGCGGAAGAATTGAACAAATACAATTTATGGTTTTCTGCAAACCAAATTCCGGAAAAAAGAGCTCGAGGTGCTGGTCGTCCTACAAAAAAAGAGCGACGCGAAATAGATTCTGCAAAATCCGATGTTTCAAATGCCTGGATGGAGGAGGAAGAATAGTGAGGTCTCTATTCATTTTTTTGCATCAACTTTTGTTTATCCATCAATTCCAGCAAAACTTTATTTTGTAAAGGGCCCATGAAGATGATCATCATCAATGAACCAATAAGTGCATAAAACATGTCAGACTGCGTATCCCAGACATAACCCTGCGTACCAAGAAATGCATCTGAGGACTTTCCCGTCAACAAAGCTACAGCCCATTCCCCAAGTTCATAGATCACACTTACTGAAAGACAAACACATACCGTCAGCAACTCCGTCCAAAATCCTTTTTTTACAATTTGCTTCCTGATAAATAACTCACGGACAATAATGGCTGGTATGAAGCCCTGGGCAAAATGTCCTAGTTTGTCATAATTGTTTCTCGTTTGTCCTAGGACATCACGAATCCAGTTAAATAGTGGAACCTCCGCATAGGTATAATGGCCACCGACAAAAAGGATATAACAGTGCAGCAAAATGAAAATGTAGGTCATTTTGCTAAATTTAAATCGCTTAAAGATAAAAGCCAATACCAGCAAGCCAATAATTGCCGGGGTAATCTCCAGCGTCCACGTAAAATAATCCAGAGGCTGAATACCGGATACAACTAATCCAATAATGAAAAATGCCAATAGAATTTTGTGAAAGAGCTCAAAATCACAATCAATTTTGGCATTCAAAGGCAACTGCATGGATCACTAGATTATTGGATAAACATTTGGGGATAGCACTCCACTCACCATGCCATGAATATTTTAATGCATTAAAAAATCAGGTCTTTGCATACTCAGCTTATCAAGCTATTCAAATGAATACAAACATCTCGTCCACGTGGCCGCATGCCCCTGCAAACGAACGACTATAAGTCCGCGTGTCAATCCTGGAATGTCAAGTTCATTCAATCCTTCCTCGAAATACATGCTCCTGGAAAATAGTTCTTTACCATCTATGGTGTAAAGTTCAAGCACATAATTTCCCTGAACAGGTATCTTTAGAGCCCAGTCACGTGAAGCCTTTCTACTTACAAGTGATAACAAAGGGTTCGCTTCAGAAAGTTTTGAATTGAAGTCCGGACCAGAAGAAAAACCACCAATTACAGAAGAGCCTCCCGGTGTGATAATACTATTCGTCCCCTTTAGTCTATTGCCTCCTCCCTGAAGGTTTCCGTCACAATTGGGAATATTTGGATTGTTATTTTGGATGACAATTTTTGTTTTACAAACATCCTGATTACCTAAACTATCAGTCACCCAAATCTCAACTTCCTGTTCACCAACATCCTTACAGGTATAAACTCTTGAACGATCTGTCTGGTCAGGAGAAAATGAAAAGCTTAGTTTCTGTTTTGGGCAAGAATGCCAACTTGCTTTATCCAGATCAGAAGCCCAAACTTCAATCATCCCATTATCAATAATTCCATCATGATCCGTATCTGCAGGCATTAAAGTAAGTATAACACCTGTTAGACAGTACGGAGTAGGTTTAATGCCATTTTTAACTTCGATTCTGGTTTTGCATTTGATCTCCGTACCACAAGCATACTCAGCTGTATAGTAGAATTCTGTAATGCCATTGGGATAATAACCGCTGGCATCAGCACCCTTATCTGTAGCAAAAGGAGAATTATTGCTCACTTTATGATAAATCGGACATGAGCCTGTAAATTGTGCAGCTTCGAGATTCAGGTACAAGCTGTCGCAATTATGATTATTTACAAAAACCTCATCACTTTTACAAATCAGCGCAGCCGCAGTATCCAAAGCAATCAATTTGATAACCTGAACTGCGGTAAAAATACCCCTGCCGGGGAACAAGACCGGATCATACTGGCACCAATCCAGTATTTTCCATTCGCGCACTATCTTCTCACATCCATCATTCACCCTGAATTTCGTGTCTTTATAACTTGTCATTGGTTTTGCACATTTGGGTGTCAGCCAACTCGGCGCATCATAAGGTGCCTGAAGATGTTTAACATCTTCCCAGGGGTTGCAGCTGCGTATCTCAAGCGATAGAGGCCACTGAATATCTCGGTATCCAAATGCGTTTTTATTAGAAACTGTGATAACCTGAGTGCAGGTCAACCATTGCCAGTTTTCGGGATTTTCAACACCCCAGGTTCGCTTAATGGTTCCAATGCCGCAATCGTTGATATCAATCACCGTCTTGCAGTCATGCAGGTATTGAATGTTGCCATTGTGGTCACTGTAGGCCTTGCCATAGATATTCAGATCATGCAGATAATCCTCTGTGCAGCTGATCGTAACATCTGCAGGACAAACAAGGCTAAAGTCACAGAATGCGGGGACCGAAAGGAACAGGAACAATGTTAAAACAGGCAGGTAGTGTTTCATATGGTGCTTCGTGTATTTCAGATAAAAATCAATACAAGCAAATATAGGGATAAAATATATATCATTTTTTTTCATTTTAAACTTTCGGTTTAAATATTTGTAAATCAATGCAGTTACAGTGTCTGCGCTTTGATATTTTTACTTCGGATCACAGCTGCAACTGACCTGACAGATCAGATCATTTTAAACTTTAACTTTGTCCCATGGTCTTACAATTTGTGCGGAATAATTTCATTTTCATTTTGTGTTTCTTCTTATTGTCTGGACAGCTATGTGAGCAAGCGGAGGCTCAAAAACGCTACGAAGTAAAATTATTTCTTTTGGAAGATTGCAAGATAAGCCAGGCATATACCCCAGAGATTAAAAATCTTTTTGAACGGTACTCATCTGATACGGTTCAATTTTCAGCATATTTTCCAAATCCTTCTTCCACGCAATCTGCCATTGATTCTTTCATGACTTTATATGGACTTCCATTCTCCTATCATTTGGATGAAATGCAATCAGAAGCCTTAAAATATGGAATTCGAGTTTTGCCGGAGGTAGTGGTGTATGACCATTTACACGATAAAATAATTTACAGAGGCCGCATTGATAATCTCTTCGCAGGCCTTGGTAAGCGAAGAACCAGGGCTACAGAACGCGAATTAAATGAATGCCTTCTCGCCATACAGTCAGGCAAGAAACCTGAAATCCGATTTACAAATGCTATAGGTTGTTTCCTGGAAAAAAGACATTGAATAATCCTACTTTTGAATTTAATTCAGCCTTTATGAAAAGCTACATCATCCTTTTTGTTTTTTGCAGTTTTTTGACCCAGCTACATGCGCAAAACTATTCTGAAGATATCGCACCGCTCATCTACAAGAGATGCAGCAATTGCCATCGCTCAGGAGAAATAGGACCTTTCCCTCTTACAAATTATACCGAAGTTAAAAGCAGGGCTAATCTTATCAAGTATGTTGTAGAAGAAGGATATATGCCACCCTGGAAGCCAGATCCGAATTACCAAAACTATCAAAGCGAAAACTATCTGAGTGCGGAAGAGATCCGCCTGATTGGCGATTGGGTTGCTTTGGGAGCTCCTCAGGGCGATCCTGCAAAAGAGCCTCCATTTCCGAACTTCCCAACGGGTTCTCAGATTGGCACCCCGGATTTGACCCTGTCATTTTCAAAAACTTATGTACACAAAGGAACCAATAAAGATGAATACCGGTATTTCGTATTACCCACCGGATTGACAGAGGACAAAGAACTGATTGCTCTCGAAATGCGCCCCGGAAACAAACAAGTGGTTCACCATACCCTGTTTTGGGCAGATGACACCGGTATGGCCCGTGCAGAAGATGAAAAATCACCGGAATATGGATTTACCCCAAGTGGAAGCACGGGTTTTCTTGGTGAGCAATTGCCTGGCTACGTACCCGGTCAAAAACCCAACATTTTCCCCGATGAGATGTCGCAAAAGATCCCCAAAGGTTCCGACCTGGTCCTTCAAATGCATTACGCTCCTACCGCCATTGATCAAACTGACAGTTCTGTAGTGAATTTGTTCTTTGCAAAAAAACCATCAAAACGGACTGTTTTCAACAAGATCATGCTACCCACCAATCTTGTCAATGGCCCCTTTGTAATTCCTGCAAATACCACCAAAGAATTTCACGGAGTTTACAAAGTTCCCGTGGATATCAGCCTGCTTGGCATATGGCCACACTGTCATTTGTTAGGAAAATCCTGGAAGGTATATGCCAAGTTACCAACCGGAGAAGAAATTCCACTGATCAAGATTGATAACTGGGATTTTAACTGGCAGGGAGGTTATTATTTTAAAAAACTAATCGTATTGCCGAAAGGATCAGAAGTGCATGCGTTTGCTGTATATGACAATACTACCGATAACCCTTTCAATCCCAACATTCCACCAAAGACAATCACGTGGGGAGAAGGAACGACGGATGAGATGTATTATCTGCCACTTACGTATGTGTTTTATCAACCCGGAGATGAACGCATCGTCTTAGACAATGAAGATCCGGAGGGAAGTGGACTTTTTACACATCATCAGGAAAATCAGCTTGAGGAGATTTACCCAAATCCTGCAAAAGAAGAGCTCCATATTCCCATTGTGTTAAATGCAAACCAAAAGATTGACCTGAGTTTAAGGAACATGATGGGACAAAAAGTACAAACGTTCGTTAGTAACTCAAAATACCTGCAGGGCCAACAATTGTTGAATTTTAAACTTCACGATATCAGGGCAGGTGTATATGTAGTCGAATTAAAAACAAAAGACAATACGCTTACCCGGAAAATAGTAATTCAGCCCTAAATAGCCTGGCTAAAACCCTTATGAGTCATGTAAAACCTGCACTTTCAGATTGGCTGTTGCTGATCTTTCTTACTCTGATTTGGGGTTTCAGTTATTATTTTATCAAACACAGTCTTCACGGTTTTAATCCGACCCAGGTAGCTAGTTTGCGGATGATTTTCAGTGCTGTGGTATTATTGCCCTTTCTGGGCCGTGCCTATAAAATGATCCCTCGCACATCTTACCCTTTTATACTGCTCGTTGGCGTAATTGGAAGTTTACTTCCAGCATACCTCTACCCTTTTGCACAACAGCGGATTTCTAGTTCCGTCGCAGGAATTGTGAATGCATTTACACCGATATGCACTTATGGAATTGGAATCTATTTATTTTCTGTGTCAAAGGAAAAGGAAAAAATTGCAGGATCCTTAATTGCCCTGATCGGCGCTATTTGTTTAATCCTGTTCCGGCCTAATGCAAGTCTACACGCCGAAAGTTTATATCTTCTGATAGCCTTTACGGTCCCGTTCCTCTATGGATTTAATGGCAATATTATCAAATCCAAATTAAGCGGAATACCCGGCATCCCAATGACAGCTGCAATGTACGTGTCCACTTTAATTTTCTGCATACCCATAGCAATCGCAAGTGGTGCATTTCAACAAATACCGATTGCTATTCAGCAAGGTCCGGCTTTTTATCATTTATTGGCATTAAGTATTCTGGGCAGTGCTCTCGCCATGACTTTATTTAATATTCTGATTCAAAGGGTACATGTTTTGTTTGCTGCCAGCGTCACTTATTTAATGCCCCTGGTGTCCATGTTTATTGGATGGCTTGACGGTGAGCATTTGTTGTGGAATGATGTTCTCGGTTTGATTTTTATTCTCATTGGCGTTATGACTATAAATGGAGCTATTCATTTCTTTAAAAAGAAAAAGGCCGGATCCCGCCTTGATGGACCCGGCCTAACGTCGTAGTTTAACCCTAATCTGTTACTTACTCAGGAAAAGCTTTCCACTGAACTTTGCTGCACCATCCGTTATGTGATACAACAACATGCCGGTGTACGACTCCTCTGGAGTTTTCAATTCCCATATCTGAGAACCTTTATCGAAAGAGCGCGAATATTGTTTGAGTTGGTTCCCACTTTGCCCGTAGAAACTTAAATAAAGCGTGGTGGGTCGATTTAAATGGAATTTGAAATATACTTTTGCTTCTGTCACCGGGTTTGGAAACACATTTTCTAATGTAAACGGAATATCACCCGTGCCGGATACTAATGTGCCCCGATCCTCAATCTTTACATTAGAAAAACCGCCTGTAAAACCATCTAACTCTCCCACACGGATTGCAGTGTAATTTAGATTTGAATAGGAAGTACGAATTCCGGACAGGTAGGTTTCCTCATCAAAATGATTGACAAATGGATTCAGGGGATCGCTAAACAAGTATGGCTTGCGCACAAACCTCCAATGTTTCGGCAAATCCACATAAGACCGGCTGCCGGCAACCAGGGCATACAACAAGTCGAAGTCTGCCTGTTCAATTTTATTATTGGAATCGATATCAGCGGCAATCAGCAGATAGGGATCCGTGATTTTCTCGGTTCCCATCAAATGCTTAAGCAGAACAATCACATCATTAATATTGATTCCTTTCATATCCGTTTCTCTGCGATCAAGATTCAGATTGTAATTTTTTCCCTGTTCAAAATCCTTAAATAAGTAGGTGCCTGCATCTGTGCTCAATTGGGATGCATGCCATTGCGTATAACTTGTATCTGAATGCTGAACATAACTGGTATCATTGTGACGCACATACATCACCAAACCACTTGGTGCAATTATGGTATCATATCTGAATCGGATTAGGGTATCCACGCGTTGCACAACAGTCACAGTGGGATCACCCAAAAGATTTAAACTCACCTCTTTGCATGCATTCCCTTTCACATCCAATATGGAGCCGGAAATTACAATGGTGGTTTTAATGCTGTCTTTTCGTTTGCAATCAGGAATCCGGGCATTGTTGTTTTGCACTTCCACATAGGTTTTACAAAACGTCTGGTTGCCCAGGGAATCGGTAACCCACATCTGCACTTCGTTCTTCCCCAGCTCTGCGCAGGTAAACACGCGAAACATATCTGAAGTATCTGAAGAAAAAGAAAACCGCAAATGCTTGTACCCACATGGATGATAGGATCCCAGATTCAAGTCTTTTGCCCATACCTGCACCATGCCATCATCAGGAGTTCCATCCCGGTTGGTATCCACGGGCATTAGGGCAACAATCAAACCATTCAGACAATAGGGCACCGGGCTAATCGTATTCCGTACTGTCACGCGTACTTTGCATTTCAATTCCTTGCCGCATCCATATTCTGCTATATAATAGAATTCAGTTGTTCCCACAGGATAATTTCCACTAGCATCCGGACCTGCCGATTTTGCATAAGGAGAAGTATTCTTTATGCTTAACGCAAAGCCGCACTTCGAAACTGCCCTGGCAGAGTCCAACTTCACATATGCAGTTTTGCAATCCATGCTTGACAAAACCGTTGTGTCTAATGGACACACCAGTTTCGCAGTTGAATCGTTGACTATTAACTTGAGGACCTGGGTGTAGGTCCAGACACCTACAGCCGGATATACATTTGGTTTGTATTGACACCAATCAATGACTTTCCATTCGCGCAATACTTTCATACATCCCGTTGAAACCGTAAATTTTGAGTCCCTGTAGGACCACATAGGCTGGCTGCATTTTACATTCTTAAAGCTTGGATAATTATAGGGTGCCGGCAAATAGCGGGGATCCGTATTAGGGTTGCAGCTTTCAATGGTATAAGCCTGCGGCCAGACAATATCCACATTTGAAAACAATTGACCTCCTCCCGTTATCGTAATTTCCTGTGAACAGGTGAGAATTTGCCAATGTGGATCTTCAACTTGCCATGTTCTTGTTATGGTTCCGATACCACAGGCATTCGTGTTGTAAATCGTTTTAACGGGGGCAGGTGCGGGCTTTTTTACATAATTATCCCAGATGTAGGCTTTCCCCCATTTGTCGAGATCCGTAACATCATCCGTGCAGGATATCGTCACATTTGGCGGACAAATGAGACTGAAGTTAAAGTCAGATGCAAACGCATCCGAAGTTAAAATCAAAAATAAAAGGCGAATAAAACCATTCAGCCCAAAGCAGGTAGTTTTCATATAATGAGTATTTAAAATCTATTGCTGCTGAATTCGGGAGGGCTGTGTGTAGAATCCGGGGACAAATATATAATTATTTGTAATATGTAGTGCTTTTTTCGTTTTTTATAAATGTATTTTCTTTTGCAGAAAAAAACAACACGACACAGGCGCAGTTCAACGAGAACAATCGAAGCCTCAACAAAGTGCAATAGGCATTTCAGCCATTGTAAGCCAGACCGTGTGTTGTTAAAAAGATGCTAAGCTGCCTCGGAAAATGAGATCTTGTCCTATTTTTGTTTTACTATTCTTCTTTTTAAAAGAGATAAACCTATCGTGCATTCCGGGCTTAAGCAAATCTGGTATCCTTCAATCTTCAAAATGAAGAAGCTCATGGTACCGACGGGAATGCTTGCATCAATGTTCATTTTACTATTCGCCTGCATTTGCTTAACCAATAGCTTGCAATGGAAGCATATTCACTATCAAACATGCCACACCGTAAAAGATGAATTGGATGCGTGCCACCGGACCATTTATCATAAAGACATCCTCTCAGGCTGCCATCACCGGCAACATTTCATGGCGCCTTCCTGCACATGTGATCTGACAAAGGGCTTTTATCATCAGGATCAGCTAGCTCCACCTGCCCTCTCCTATTTTATTAATACAACTGTAAAGCTTAGAAAGCTAATAACCCATATTTCCTCCCCTTGTCAAATTCTTTCCGGATTGAATTCCGGAAGGGCTCCGCCTGAATCCGTATAGCCTTTTTGATGCCAAACGAACATGCGAATAATGCTGACAATTGATTTGTGAGAACGCATGTTTCTATTATCGACTTTATTAAAATTTAAAAAAAGGATTTTTATGAATTACGGATTTTCAGTTTCCGCCATACTTGTTAGTCTGGTTAGCTTTATTACTTTTTCTGCTTGCAACAAAGCAGATCTTCCAAACGAAAGTGAGTTAATCACTACTATAAACTACGTCCTCATTGATTCTGTTTCGGGCGACACGAGTTTATTTATGTTTCTTGATAAAGATGGAGATGGTGGCTTTGAGCCTTTGATACGAAGCAGTAATTTAAAGTCAAACAGGGTTTATATCGGGCAATTAAGCTTGTTGAATGAGGCCGTAACACCACCAAATGACATTGGCTTTGAAGTTCAAAATGAAAGTCATGCACATCAGTTTTTCTACATTGCCGATGGAAACCTTGATTTAAAAATAAATTATGCGGATCAGGATACACTTGGGTATCCCCTTGGTTTAATAACCCGATTGCAAACCGGAATTCCCGGATCCGGCAATCTTCGGCTTGTCTTAAGGCATCAACCTGACAAGACCGCATCGGGTGTTGTCAACGGCAACATAAGCCTTGCCGGCGGAGAAACTGACATTGACGTTCTATTCCCAATCACGATTTTATGAACCGAATGCGTTTCATTCCTATTGTTGCAATCTCCTTGTGGATAATTGCAGCACATGCCCAGGATTGCAAGCTTCGAATTTCAGGAAGACTACTGGATTTGCATGAACAAACGCCATTGGATTTTTCCGTTGCCTATCTTGAAGAAACGCAGAACCAAATCTACACAGATACCTTAGGGTACTTTAGCTTCAATGGACTATGCGCAGGATCCTACCATTTGCTCATTCAGCACCTGGGTTGTGATCCATTAAAAGTGTTCATTCAACTTCAGCAAGATACTTTTTTGAATTTGACTATGGAGCATCATTCGTATTATTTGCAATCGGTAACTGTTCAAAGTCAGAAAGCTGGACAATTTTCTGTGAGCCGCAACACCTTACAGTCAAAGGACATACAGATGAACGCAGATAAACCCATTGCCAGACTTCTGGAGCAGATACCCGGTGTGTATAGCCTGCGCAATGGCTCAGGCATTGCAAAACCAGTCATCCAGGGATTGAGCGGAAATCGTGTAAGCATATTAAACAATGGCGTTTCGCAGGCTGGTCAGCAATGGGGTGCCGATCACGCACCGGAGATCGATCCCCTGTCTGCTTCGCAGATTACAGTTCTAAAAGGAGTGGAGACCATCTCCTATGGTGGCAATGGTTTAGGTGGATTGGTGTTAATGGAACCCGGTCCTATTCAAAATGATCCACATTTACATGGTCTGATTTCTGAAAATTACCAAACGAACGGACGTCAGTTTCACACCGGGGTTAAAATGGAACAGGGATTCAATACCTGGGCCTGGCGCGTCACAACTTCTTTTAAATATTCCGGTGACCATAAAAGTCCCTCGTACTATTTAAGTAATACCGGCGATCGTCAATATGGAATCAGCCTGCTTAGTGAGCACAAGCTGGGGACATCCGACCGATTTAAAGTGTATTACTCCTTTTTCCATATGGAGCCAGGAATTTTAAGAGGATCTCATCTTGGCAACCTGACAGATTTAACAGAAGCTATTGGAAAAGATGTTCCTTTTTTTACGAAAAGCGACTTCAGTTACAGTTTAGAATCTCCCAGGCAATCTGTAGACCACCATTTGCTGAAGTGCAGTTATGATCGGTCCGGTGAATCCGGATATCAAAATTTCAATTTTGCAGCCCAGGTAAATCACCGTAAAGAATTCGATGTGCGAAGAGGGGGCCGTTCAGATGAACCCGCTCTGGATCTTGCCCTGCAAGCTTATTCTGCCGGCTGGCAGGAAATAAGAGACCTTGGAAATAATCAATTTCAATACGGAATTCAATTCCGGTATCATTACAATCTCAACCAGGAAGGAACTGGCATTTTACCTTTAATCCCCGATTATCAGCTCATGAATCCCGGATTGTTCGCAAGGATAAGCTCTCCTCATCGATTGCTGGATTGGGAAGCAGGAGCACGATATGATTTTCAACATTTCTCTGTGGATAATTTTTCCTTTAGCCTTCCCAGAATCCGCGAACATCACTTGCATAATTATCACAATGTTTCCATTGCATCCGGAGGAAATTGGAAACCCAACACCGTGTTGAATATAAAATTTAATGCAGGTTGGACGCAGCGGTCGCCTGAGGTCAATGAATTATATAGCAACGGACTTCACCAGGCTGTAGCAGGTATCGAAGAAGGGACTCCGGGATTGATTAAAGAAAGTTCCTTCAAATTGGTCTGCAATCCGAATTTAGAAATTTCTGAGGGATTGCATATTGAAGCCTCCTTTTATGCACAGCATATCAATAACTTCATTTTCCTGGAACCACAGCAGGAATACCGCCTGACAATACGGGGGGCTTTTCCTGTTTTCAAATATTCCCAAACAAACGCATTTATTCGCGGTGCAGATGTGTCCATCCAGCAGGAATGGAGCCATCTATGGCAATTCAAATCCAAGATCAGCTTTTTAAAAGGTTCCGATGATGCGCATCAGCCCCTGGTCTATATGCCTCCAGCCCGTGTTGAAGCAAGTGTTCATCATTTGGTAAAAGCCACAGGTATACTGAAATCAATGGAAGCAAGTGTACGAATGCAATATACATTTCGCCAATCTGATTATCCGTCGAACCAGGATTTTCTGGCTCCACCTAAAGCCTATTTTCTGGCAGGCTTAAGTCTTCATTCGGATATATGGATTTCCGGGCATTCCTGGAGAACTTTTATAGATGTGGACAATCTCTTTAATGTGCGTTACCGGGATTATTTAAACAGACTCAGATATTATGCTGACGAAGAAGGGATCAACGTGAGATTTGGAATTCAATTGGTTTTTTAGCTTTATCCACAAATTCCAATTCTTCTTATTCTTCGACGAATGAAGCCAATAAGCAGACAAATGAAATGACCGAGGGGAACGATTTGCTGCCAAATCCGTTTATCTTTACAACAATTACATTAAACTATTCGAATTATGTTAATCTTACTGGGCATTTTAGTTTTGATTGGTATCATCCTTGTTTTTCTGTACAACGGCCTTGTATCTTCCAAGAACGCCGTTATGGACGCATGGAGTAATATCGATGTTGCTTTGAAAAAAAGGTACGACCTCATTCCCAATCTGGTAAATACCGTGAAAGGTTATGCAGCGCATGAGTCCGGCACTTTGGAAAAAGTAATCGCCGCACGCAATGCTGCAATCAGTGTTCCCAAAGGTGATATCAACGGTCAAATTGCAGCCGACCACCAATTAACAGCCAGCCTCAGACAGGTATTTGCTCTTGCCGAAAACTATCCGGATCTCAAGGCAAATACAAACTTCCTTCAATTGCAGGATCAACTAAGCGAAATAGAAGAGAATCTGGAAAACACCCGTCGCTATTACAACGCTACCGTTCGTGAGAACAATAATAAAGTAGAAGGCTTTCCAGGAGTCTTGCTTGCAAAAAATTTCGGATTCAGCACCTTTGATTTTTTCGAAACAGACGAACAGAGCAAACAAAACGTTCAAGTACAGTTTTAAACACATCAACGTGCTCCACAGGATTCTTCAGCTATTCATTCTACTTTGCAGTTGCCATTTGATTTCAAATGCGCAAGGAGATTTCAAAATTAAAGATTACCAGATTGATGTCAAGCTTCATAAAAATGGAAGTTTTGATGTACGCGAAAAAATTTTGGTGCATTTTTTTGAACCCAGGCATGGCATCAAACGGGACATCCCTTTAAAGTACAATGTCTCATCTGAAGTTTCCGGGTCTTTTATGGATCGCTTTTTTCCGCATGAAATTTTTCTAAAAGACATTCTTGTTCAAAACCATCCCTTTTCGTCCAGTAATATTGGAATAGGCGTACAAATAAAAATTGGCGATCCCGATCAATATGTAGAGGGCGATCAATTATATGATATTTCTTATACGGTTTGGAATGGATTATTGCATAATAATGGACGAATAGAGTTTTACTGGAATCTCGTAGGCAACAGTTGGACGGCCGAAATTGAAGAAGCTCATTTTCGGATCGAAATTCCGGCAGGCATTTTAATTGGCGAGTCCGATTACGAGGTCCGTACGGGTAGTTATGGATCCGTTGAACAATCCGCTTCAGCAAGCTGGGACGGCAATGTCTTGAGTGGACAGGCACTTGTCCCCTTGGATGTTCAACAAGGTATGACCGTGGCCATTCGAATGCCCGAAGGATCAGTCGCCTTGTACCCACAATACAAATTGGTTTTGCGTCAATTGATGTTTCTGGTTATTCCCTTTCTCATGTTGATTGGATTTCTAATCGCCTGGTATAAACATGGCAGGGATACGAAGCTCGCAGATGTTGTAGCCTATTTGCCTCCGAAGGAAATGGATCCGTCCATGGCAGGCTTCGCTATAGACTTCAGACCAAATATTCGCGATGCGATCGCATTGATTCCTTACTTTGGGGCTTATGGCTATTTGAAGATTGAACATGAAAAGAAAGAAGGAATATTCTCCCACGATAAGATTGAATTTATAAAATTAAAAGACTTGCCCGACAGAGCTCCTGCTCATCAGAAAATCTTTTTTGAAGGTTTGTTTGGGTCGGGTGACCGTGTTCAGCTATCCAGTCTGAAAGACAAATTTTACATTACCCTGCAGTCCACGCAGTCTGCGATCAGTGATGCAGTGATGAACTCCGGTTTTTTTACGCCCATTTCAAAGAGCGTATACTGGAATTCTATGTGGATTATCGGGGTCTTAGGCTTGTTGAATTCTGTTTTTTGTTTCTTTTCAGGACGATTTTTGTTTCTTGGTATCACCATTATCGTCGCAGTAATTCTCCTGGTATTTGCCTACATACTCCTCAAAAGATCACAAAAAGGAGATGAGCAATTTAAGGAGATCAAAGGTTTCCGAAAGTTTATAGAAAAAGCGGAAAAAGACATGCTGAACTTTTTAGTCAAAGAAGATCCGACCTATTTCGACAAGACACTTCCCTATGCGATCGCATTTAATTGTGCAGATCAGTGGAGTGATAAATTCAAGGATCTGACCATTCCACCTCCGCAATGGTACCATTCTAATGTTCCATATGTCAGCACCATGCAGGGAGGTTTTAATCCGGTTCAATTTACGGATACATTAAGCAGTTCGCTTTCTGAAATGCGTTCAGTGATGTCAAGCGCTCCATCAAGCAGCGGCAGCTCGTCTGGTGGAGGCGGATCCTCATCCGGAGGCGGATTCGGAGGAGGTGGAGGTAGTAGTTGGTAGATCTCCTTTCCTTAGATAAATCTTCTGTCTTCTGGAGCTATTCTTTACACATAAGCGCCTAAATTATGGGACTGTCCGGATATGGTTCTCGTGAAAACTACGTATAAAGTACCCTGATTATGGATTGCCCCGATAGCGCACAAAAAATTGTAACCAAATAGATCTTGAAACTTTAAACAGGTAGCCAAATCCCAGTGCCAATACAATTGTCAAAGCGGTCAAAGCATATTCCCACTGTACTCCAAATCCCAAGATCAAGACACCACAAAAACCAAGGGAAAAAAACCCTGAGAAAATATAAGAAATGAACATTGCCCCGTAATAAAATCCCGGTTCTCTAAAAAAATTCTCATTGCAAACCGGACATCGTGTGTTCATTTTAAAACTGTAGTCAAAAAAAACAGATTTTGAAGGAAACAGCTTCCCTTCTCTACAAGCAGGGCAGTATAGACCAAAAATTGCTTGAAATTTAGTTCGCATAACTTGGATGGTGTGGCCCTGTGAGGAATCGAACCCCAATCTGGAGAACCGGAATCTCCCATTCTATCCGTTGAACTACAGAGCCAGGCCGCAAAAGTAAGGAACAACAATGAGACACCTGCCATCATTTTGTGCAACTAATGATATAAAAAGCTTTGAACTTGGTGTAATTTAGAGTTTAGAACACCCTTAATATGAACAGTAAAGTATATGCATACTTCTGGTCAGGAGTATGTATTGTTATTCATCATCTGCCGCTCACCGCACAAACAGATTATGATCCGGAGAATCCTGCATCCATAAATGAGCTTCATCTGAATGGATATGAGGAACAGGAAGCTGTTTTGCCAATAAATTTTCAATCCGCTGCCGATCAGATGGATGTAAACCTGATTAAAGAATCAGATTTGGAATCATTACATATAGTTCCACCTTCGCAGATAGATTTGATCTTAAATTACATTGCGATTCACAAGCCTTTGCTTTCCGTCTATGAATTACAAACAATAGAGGGCTTGGACCTGGAACTAGTGCGACAATTAAGTCAATATCTCTATGTAGAGAAAGATCAAGCAATCACAAAAAACGTGCATGACCCTACCCTTTCGAATGGACATATAATTCTCGGATGGTCCAAAACTTTGGATCCGGAAGGAGCCTATTTTGCAGCGGATAGTTTTAAATCGTCCTACGCTGGAAGTCCGGATCGCGCTTATCTAAAATTCAAGATGAGTTTGCCTCATGACATGCAAATTGGAATGAACCTCGATAAAGATCCCGGAGAATCATGGGTTGACTCAAGAGCAATTGGATATATAGATCATATAAGCGGCTACCTCAAAATGGAACACCTGAACAAATGGATTCAATCCTTTTATCTGGGTGATTACCATTTAAGAATTGCGCGAGGGCTGCTTATGAGTAACGGATTATTTCGGCTTGAAGGACTTGATCCTGCATTTGCAATCAACAATAAAACTTTTTTAAAAGCCTATCAAGCCTCCGGTGAAAACGATATGTTGAGAGGAATTGCATCAGAATTCAAATTGCCAAATCCCTGGACAGCCCTGGCTTTTTATTCTCAAACCAGAATAGATGCACATCTTGAAACCCAATCTAATGGATCTAATTCAACTGAAATAAGCGGATGGACAAGACTCCTCACTTCAGGGTATCATAGAACGATTTCAGAGTTGGAGCAGCGAAAAAACCTGAAAGAAGAGTGGTTTGGAGGACATATGGGATACCGATTCAGCGCGGTTGAAATTGGATTAAGTCTTCTGCATCGCAGATTTAATATGTCCAATTTTAAAGAACCATTTGCAATCCCTACTAACATGGACATGAGTTTTATCTCAGTGGACTATAAACTTCATTCAAGGAACATGCGTACAGAAGGAGAAATTGCAAGTGACCCATTTGGTCATGTTGCTCATGCACACACCTCATTATTGGGCCTTGGAAAGAAATGCAGTTTCAACATATCTTACTCGCACTATGATCCGGGCTTTTATTCGAATCGCAGCCAGGTCAACAGTCAAAGCACGTATAGCTGGAACGAAGAAAGGCTAAATCTTGGAATGCAATTGCAACCACACTACAAATTGCAAATGAACATTAGCGGAAATTTCAGCACTATCCCACTGCCGGAGTCCACTATCGGATCAAAACAAGCTGAATGGGATTACCATTTGAGTATAAGCTACACCGAACGTAAAAAGTATAAAGTGAGACTCCAGTTCCACACGATACAAAGCCTAACTTTGTTTGAATCCGAAAGAACACATGATATCCGGAGTGGGAACCATATCATTCAAACGCAAGCATACCTGGAACAAATAATAAGCCGAAACCTTGACTGGAAGCTGCGTGCGATCTGGAAAAAAAATCTTTCGGGAGGCATTCCATCACAAGGAATCGCATTCGCAATAGACGGAAGATATAAATTTCCAAATGGGAAATGGACTGCCAATGGAAGAATTGTGCTATTTGACATTCATGATTATCAAGTGAGGATTTTTATCAATGAAAATGATGTCAGATATCATTTTAACCTGAGTGCTTTATCAGGAAAAGGCATTAGAATGTACTTGAATCTCCGATATAAACCTGTGTCAAAACTCACTCTGGAAGCAAAATTTGAAGTAACAACATTGCATGAACAAGCCGAAAACAGGGCATTAAAGCCTCTTGATAAAAATTACAGCAGAGAAATAAAACTTCAAATGCTGTACAGCTTTTAGGAGCATACGTTCAAACTCAGCAACAGTGCAAACGGTGGAACAAGCTGAATTTAGGGCATATCGCGGGGATTGAATTCGCTAAAATATATGAAACAAAAATTCGAATTCAGCAAAAAAATATTAAAATAAATTTGCATATTTAAAAATTATCATACCTTTGGTAAGGTTTTTGAGAAATGATATTCACTTTCGATGAAATCCAAATGTTTGAAATTTTTTATTCGTTAACGTTAAAAAACTGATCATGGCAAAAGCACGTTCAACTGCTAAGAAAGCTACCGCTAAAAAGGCAGCTCCTAAAAAAGCAGCAGCTAAGAAGGCAGCTCCTAAAAAAGCGGCTCCTAAAAAAGCTACCGCTAAAAAGGCAGCTCCTAAAAAAGCTACCGCTAAAA
>CAYTNG010000015.1:0-80865 GCA_964439105.1 uncultured Saprospiraceae bacterium | reverse complement strand
ATCAGAAAGTAGGCTGGGACGGCTACTTTAAAGGTAAAAAGGCCCTTCCGGGAGTGTATGTCTTTTATGCCGAATTGGAATACTTCGGATCGCAGGAAGTGGACAAGTACAAAGGCGAATTTACCTTGTTGAGATAATAGAGAAATGACAGGAAAAAAGAAATGACATTTCTTTGAGACATGTCATTTCTTTTTTGTGTCTTTAAGACAAGTCATCTCTTTCATTTTTTGTGTCTTTAAGACAAGTCATTTCTTTGAGTAGCTCCGTCCATCATTTGACTTCCGATTTTCTTTTTTTTGAACCTAAAATGGGCTCCGTAGAAGGAACGAGAGATGACATGTCTTTAAGACATGTCATCTCTTTCATTTTTGTGTCTAAGAGACACGTCATCTCTTTGAGCAGCTCCATCCATCACTTGACTTACGATTTTCCTTTTTTAAACGTTCAATGGGTTTCGTGTAAGAATAGAGAAATGACATGTCTCAAAGACAAGTCATTTCTTTGAATAGCTCCATCCATCCTAGACTTCCATTTTTCCTTTTTAAACGTTCAATGGGCTCCGTGTAAGAATGGAGAGATGACATGTCTTAAAGACATGTCATCTCTTTCAGTCATCTCTTTGAATAGCTTCATCCATCCTTGACTTTCGTTTTTCCTTTTTAAACGTACAATGGGCTTCGTTTAAGAATAGAGAAATGACATGTCTCAAAGACATGTCATTTATTTGAATAGTCATCTCTTTCTTTTTTGTGTCTATGAGACAAGTCATCTTTTTGAATAGCTCCATCCTTGACTTCCGTTTTTCCTTTTTAAACGTACAATGGGCTTCGTGTAAGAATAGAGAGATGACATGTCTTTAAGACATGTCATCTCTATGAATAGCTCCATCCATCATTTGACTTCCGTTTTTCTTTTTTTAAACGTAAAATGGGCTTCATGTAAGAATAGAGAAATGACATGTCTTAAAGACATGTCATTTCTTTGAGTAGCTCCATCGATCATTTGACTTTCGATTTTCTTTTTTTGAACGTAAAATGGGCTCTGTGTAAGGATAGAGAGATGACATGTCTTAAAGACATGTCATCTCTTTGAGTAGCTCCGTCAATCCTTGACTTCCGATTTTCCTTTTTAAACGTTCAATGGGCTTCGTGTAAGAATAGAGAAATGACATGTCTCAAAGACATGTCATTTCTATGATTTCATTGTATATTTGAAAATCTAAATCTATTCTTATGAAAAACCCCAATTGCATGTCTTTAAGGACATTCCTTCTTTCGCTTTTCGCCTTATTTTCAGTCAGTTCAACCGTATTTTCTCAAACCAATATATTTGAATTGATGGAGCGCACCGATATGAAAATCCAGGATGTGGAGGCCTGGGCGGATGCGTATTTTGCCCGCGTAGGCACGGGCCAGGGCACCGGATTCAAGCAGTATCAGCGATGGTTGTACGAGCGCAAATTCCACCTCGACGAAAATGGATATTACATTTCAGCTGAGAGAGAAGACAGGGCCTATTATGAAGCGATTCGCGCAATGGGAATTAAAAATAGAGCAGTGATGAACTGGACTGAGCTGGGTCCCCAAACCTGGACGTATACCAGTGGGTGGAATCCCGGAAATGGTCGGCTGACCTCCGTAGCCGTGAATCCTGCAGATACCACCATAATATATGTGAGTTCTCCGGGCGGTGGAATCTGGAAAACGTCAAACGGCGGGACAAACTGGACACCGCTGATCGACTTTGTGAATTCTGCCTGGATGAATATTTTCAATTTGTACATAGACCCCAATAGTACAAGCACCATCTATGCAAGTCTGAGTTCTGGAGGAGTTTTGAAATCTACAAACTCCGGCTCGACCTGGACGACCACGGGAAGTGGCCCCAGTAGCAGTCGCCAGGTAAAGGTGCATCCTTCGAATTCGAGTATCGTATTTTGTGCAGCAAATAATGGAATATGGAGATCGACCAATTCCGGAACGAACTGGACTCAGGTGAGTACGGTATCAACAGAGGACATCGAATTCAAACCGGGAAATCCGGACGTGATGTATGCCTCGGGTTCAACGGCTTCAGGATGTGTCCTGAGATCTGCAGATAATGGGCTTACGTGGACGGTGATGACAAGTGGCAATGGGATTACCAATGTGGGACGTACCTTGCTGGCAGTATCCGCCGCAAATCCAAATATCGTATATGCAGTGCAGGCTAACGGTAGTTTGTTTGGAAGAATGTACAAATCGACCGACAGTGGATTGAACTACGTGACAACGGTAATAGGAGATCCGGCCTCCGGTACGAATTACTTTGGATATGAGACAAATGGCACGGGCACAACTGGTCAGGCTACCTACGACATGGCTATTGTGGTAAATCCATTAGATGCCAATGAGGTGCATATTGCTGGTATCATCTGTTGGAAATCTACCAATGGTGCCACTTCCTTTGTCGCAGAAACGGCCTGGTCTTATCCAAACTCCGTAGGTTATAATCATGCGGATGTGCACGCTCTGGAGTGGATCAACAAAACGATGTATTCCTGTTCGGACGGAGGGATTTATAAATCCACGAATTACGGTGGCGACTGGACAGATCTGTCCGCAGGATTGGGAATACGGCAATTCTACAGGATTGCATGCGCAAGGACGAATGCCAATGTGATTACAACAGGGGCGCAGGATAATGGTTCTTCGTTCCGCAGATCAAATGGCAGCTGGGTGGACTGGCTTGGAGCGGATGGCATGGACAATATCATCAGTCCTACCAATGCGGATATTGCCATCGGTACCAGTCAGTACGGATCCATTTATAAAACGACAAATGCAGGTGCCAGCAGAACGGATCTGCCAAAGCCATCCAACGGCAACTGGGTGACACCGCTTGTGATGCACCCCACCAGTCATGATACCGTATTTGGTGGATGGACCGGTGTGTGGAAATCTGTAAACGGCGGCAGCAGCTGGACGAATATTTCTCCCACGATTACAGTGACGCTCGATGCATTGGCAGTTTCTCCAGCCAATACGAAATACATTTATGCATCCAAAACTAACACACTCTACCGCACCAACGACGGCGGTACCAACTGGACGAGTGTCACGGCACCGGGCACGATCACGTCCATTTTTGCGAGTAAAAATGATCCCTCTAAAATCTGGATTAGCTGCAACAGCAGCACCAACCGCATTTACCTATCTACAGATATGGGTACAACATACACCAATCTGTCTTCGGGTTTGCCTGCAGTTGCAGCGCGTTCCGTAGTTGTAGATGAAGATGCTGTTGAAACGATTTATGCAGGGATGAATATCGGAGTGTATTACAGGGACAACATTACAAACACCTGGACGGAGCACGGCACGGGTCTGCCACTGGTAGCCGTAAACGAAGTGGAAATTCAAAAATCAGGTGGCAAACTTCGCGTAGCGACCTATGGTCGCGGTGTGTGGGAAAGTGGTTTGCAAAACATCGTTGAAGTATGCAACGCTCCAGCGGGATTAAACACAAGTTCAATTACGACAAATAGTGCAACGCTCAACTGGAATGCGGTTTCCGGAGCGGTGAGTTATCGCCTCGAATACAAACTGAGCTCCGGGTCTACCTGGACCTTGTTGGAATCTGCATGGACATCGACAAGTTATAATTTAACGGGTCTTACGGAAAATACAGCATACGACTGGAGGGTACGTACGAATTGCAATACGACAAACAGCACCTACAGCCAAAGTTCGTTTAATACTTTAAATTCATGCGGAGATCCAACGAATCTGAATGCAACGACAACGTCTTCTTCTGCAACTTTGAGCTGGAGTCCGGTGAGCGGTGCGACGAGTTACGCAGTGGATTATAAAGATTTTAATTCGGGTACGTGGACGTCCACATCAGGAACCAGTTCGACATCCATCACGATAAGCGGTCTTACCGCATCCAGGTATGATTGGAGAGTAAAAGCAATTTGTTCCGGAAACAACGGAAATTTTGTGACTTCTGAATTCCTGATCTACTGTGCATCAGCCGGAACTAGTGCAACGGCAGGCTATATTGATTATGTAATGTTGGGTTCTATTACGAGGACTTCGGGTAACGACGGTGGATATTTCGACGCAACGAATCTGACAAGTAATATAAAGCCGGCAACCGGATATACGATCACCTTGTCCCCCGGTTATTCAGGTACAAAGAAGTATGTGTATTTCAGAGTGTATGTAGATTATAACAGAGATGGTGATTTTGCCGACTCGGGAGAACAGGTTGGCCAAAAATCATTTAAGAATACAACCAATACGACTATCAATTTTACAGTCCCATCTACGGCAAGTCTTGGTAAATCAAGAATGCGTGTGGTGATGTCCACTACGGCATATCAACCCGCCTGTGGCAGCTATGATAGCGGAGAGACGGAAGATTTCACAGTCAATATCACGAATAGTCCTGATCAGAATATCGAAATTCAAGATGGCGAATCCGAACAAGTGTTCGTTACCTATCCTAATCCGGCGCAAGATGAATTGTACATCCGGTTTTCACTTGCAACTGATCAGGAAAGGATTGCTGTTCGCGTCCTGGACAACAGGGGACAGGCAGTGGGTGGTAGCAGGTTGAATGGGCAAAAGGGCATCAATACCGAACACATGGATGTCAGTGCACTGCAGGCCGGAACCTACTATCTGCAAATGTTTTTACAAGAAGGAGTGAAAACCACGATGTTCGTCATCTTAAAGTAGAAATCTCAGAGACCAGTACAAAGGCCTCGTATTTGCAGCGTTTTTGCATGCGGTTTCGTAAGATGCCCTGAATTTTGTGAACATCAGGGAGCTTTTGCTGATGGCCATTTCTTATTTAAGATAAAATTATCTTAAAAAGATGTAACTTTGCGGCTTATTTGGAAATGCCGGTCATTTTTGCTGTGACTTGCAGCAACTCAAGTTTATTTAAATTCAAATTTTTACGAATTTATGCACTCATCCGCACCACATCGATTCCACATACCTGTCATGGGTCTTGCCTATACCATTGATACGCCCATGAAAGTGGCTCGATTTGGAATTTCATCCGTTCTTTCAATAGTGGAGGATCATCTTATTGAAATGATGCGCAGCTATTATTATCCGCTCATAAAGAAGGAGTACAAACCGATTTCCATTCATGAGCCGGATTACCGTGCCAAAAGGATTACGGATTATCTTGACCTTGTATATGAGATCGTAGAGCAACAAATGGAGCATTTGCGAAGCGCTGCTTTTGAATCCGGGTCTGACATCGTAAAGTATTTCGAGATGCTTCCCGATGACAGCACGCTGAAAATACTGTACCGGAGAATGCTTTCTACGACACAACCGGAACAAAAAAATGAATTGCAGAGTTTCCTGCGATCACAAGTTAAAGCGGGGAGTATCGATGTCAATATCATGACGAAGGCGGACCGCGACAGATATACAAAAGAAAATGTAGCTATTGAGTTTGGTTCAGATGCGATATCCGCCTTGAGAGCGTATGCCAATAGCAAAATACGGAATTCTTCAATCGTATTTTCAGCCGGTTTGAATCCAAGATTATATAACTACCTGGAGCATTTAAGCGCTTTTGATATACAGGAGGATGGTAGTTTCAACAAGCGCATCATCGTCAAAGTCAGCGATTACCGGTCCGCAATCATTCAGGGAAAGTATTTAGCCAAAAAGGGAATCTGGGTGAGTGAGTTTCGCATTGAATCGGGATTGAATTGCGGTGGTCATGCATTCGCAACGGAGGGACAGTTGATGGGACCGATTCTGGAAGAGTTTAAGGCGAACAGACGGGAGCTGCAGCAATCGATGTTTGAATTATATCATGCAGCGCAAGTAAAAAAAGGGAAACGCAGTTTGGATTCGGCTCCTCCCTTAAGCATTTCTGCCCAGGGTGGTATCGGAACGTGCGAAGAGAGTGAATTTCTTCATCGGTACTATCAAATAGATAGCGCCGGTTGGGGGACTCCTTTTTTACTTGTTCCGGAGGCTACAACCGTTGATGATCATACTTTAGGCTTGTTGTGCCATGCAAAAGCGGACGATCTGATATTGAGTCATAATTCACCCTTAGGGGTCCGGTTTTATTATTTAAAAGGGACGACAGCCGAAGAGGAAAAAAATCGCGCCATTCTTCAAGGAAAGCCTGGCGTAGCATGCACGGAAAAGCACCTTGCATTCAATACGGAATTTACGAAAGAAGGAATATGTGCGGCTTCGCGTACTTATCAAAAATTGAAATTGGAACAATTGCAAAGGCTTGATTTGTCGGTGGCGGAATATGAAAAGCGTTCAAATGAAATAATGCAAAAGGAGTGTTTGTGTGTGGGTTTGAGTAACGCAGCTGCCTTGCGCTACAATCTTAGTTTTTTGCGAAAGCGTAAAGCAGTCAACATCTGTCCGGGCCCTAATATCGTTCACTTTTCTAAAGTCAGCACACTTGAGGATATGATCGCTCACATCTATGGCAGGAAAAATATCATAAGCTCAGACAAAAGGCCCCACATGTTTATAGCCGAATTGAAATTGTATCTGGATTTTTTAAGAGAGCAGCTGGAGGAAGATGTGCAGCTTGCTAATTTGGATAAAAAGGCAAAGTATTATTCGGGCTTTATCTTCAACCTCTTTCAAGGCATTACATACTACCGCGATTTAAAATCTATTTCCCATTCTGATATGGAGAAGGATGAATTTCATATGGAGCTTAATGAAGCATCTGACATTTTACATAAAATGTGCGATCAATATGCTTTGGAGCATCCTGTCGTGATTTAATATGTAGAAGCCTATCATGTCACCTTCTAAACACGGAGGTTTAGAAATGGAATAGCTGCTTTTATTTTGATCCAATTGATATTTGGAAATGGTTATAATGCGTTGTTTTCGGAATCCTTTTGCTGCAATACATGTGTTGGTTGACGATTTGTAGTTTCCTCAATGTTAAAGGCTCAGCAGATTCACAGAATATAGATTTCAGGAAATTATAAAATCAAAGCGGTTAATGCCAATGGGACAGGACGACTTTTTTTATACCACATATTTTGAATGCGGGATGCAAGAAGCGCCGGCTTCAGGAAGCCTGACTCTTTTCGTCTTTGGCAGCAGTTGCGCTGAACTCCTTGAGCTGTGTTGCAAATTTTTCCAGGGCTTGTTGTACAAGGTAACAAATACTTCCGCTTTGCCCGGGGTTGCCGGCAGGAATGCCTGTCAGTATTTCAATTCCCTCGTCGATTGTTTCGACAGCCCAAATGTTGAATTGTCCTTTTGATACTGCATCCAGCACCTCTTCTTTAAGCATGAGATTACGGATGTTAGTCTTCGGGATCAGAACACCTTGTTCACCGTTCAGGCCGATTCTCTTGCAGACTTCAAAGTAGCCTTCAATTTTTTCGTTGACTCCACCGATTGCCTGCACCTCTCCCCGCTGATTTACAGATCCGGTGACTGCGATGCCCTGTTGTATCGGTACCCCCGACAAATTTGAGAGGATGGTGTACAGTTCAGCGGAAGAGGCGCTGTCGCCTTCTATTTCCGAATAACTTTGTTCAAACACCAGGCGCGCGGTAAGACTGAATGGCCTTTCCCTAACATATTTTTCCATCAGATATCCCGTGAGGATCATCACACCCTTCGAATGTATGGGTCCACTGAGTTCTGCCTCGCGTTCAACTGCAATGATTCCTTCTTTGCCCAGGCTGATGCTGCATGTAATCCGGCTCGGCCTGCCAAATGCAAAATCTCCAAGCTCTGTAACAGCCAGCCCGTTGACCTGTCCCGTTTTTTTACCTGCAATGTCAATGAATATTTGCCTCGAAACAATCATTTCATTGATTTTTTCCTGGATAAGATTAGAGCGGTAGACTTTTTCCTCAACAGCTTTTGAAATATGCAGTTCTGTAATTTTTTCTGAAGCCATGTCTTTTGCATAATAATTGGCTTCATGCAGGATGTCGCTGATGATATCAAACCGGGTGCTGAGTTTTTGCTGGTCGCTGATCAGACGTGATCCGTATTCTACAAGTTTGGATAGGGCGGAAATGTCAGCAGTTAAGAGTCCTTCTTTTTGGCTAATGGTTTCGATGAATATTTTGTAATCCTGAATACTTGCAGCATTGCGTATCATCTCCGTGTCAAAATCGGCTTTCACTTTGAACAGCGTTCTGAAATCGGGATCATAAGCATACAGGAGGTGATAGTAGAGCGGATTGCCAATAAGGATCACTTTAACATCCAATGGTATTGGTTCCGGCTTTAAGGTTCTCGTCGTCATCAGACCCAATTGCTCACTGGCTTCCTCAATGACGATTTCCTTGTTTTTTAAAGCTCTTTTCAGGCCATTCCAGGAAAAATAATTATTTAATAATTCTTCAACCCTCAAGATGAGATATCCGCCATTGGCACTGTGGAGGGAGCCTTTGCGAATCATTGTAAAATCGGTAAGCAGCGTGCCCATATAACTTTCTTTCTCGACACGTCCCAAAAGATTGCTGTAGCTGGGATTTGTTTCTATAATTACCGGTGCGCCTTTTTGATTGGAATTATCCACAAGTACATTGACGAAATAGCGTTTGGTGATCATGTCGAGCTGCTGCATGCCGCCTTCTGCAGAGGCTTTATTACTCATCAGGAATTCGGGCAGGTTGTCCAGAATGTCTTCTTTCACCTGAACAAAATAATCCAGAAGCTGAGGTAAATCCTGGTAGTGCTCTGTGATTTCTTCTATGAGGCTGCTTATTGTGATGACTGCAATTTCGTGTTCAAGTTTGCGCAAATCTTTGTTGGCTTCTTTTTCCTTCTTGCGCAAAATTCCAAGTTGATCTTTGATCAACTCTACGAGTTCTTCTTGTTTTTTGTGAATGCGCTCTTGTTCGGATGCAGAGAATTGGTTAAAGTCCTCATCGCTTATCGGATGATCGTCTTTAAGAGGAATGGCGATGATATCCCATGGTGTTTGTTTAATGCCAAAGGACTCCTGAGCCGCTTTTTCATTCAGGCTATCCATCGTTTGCATTTGCAAACGCTGAAACGCGTCGATAATTTTTTTCCTCCGTATTGCATATTCTTCACTTTCGAAAGCCTTGACCAGTGAAGTGAGCGCATCGCGAATCAGGTTTTTCATGTCATTTTTAAAAAGCGTTGCCTTGCCGGCGGGCATGCGAAGCCGCAAGGGCTGATAAGGCTCTTTGAAATTGTTGACATAACACCAATCATCGGGAGTTGCTTCCACCGCGGCGGGTTTTGTGACGAGGGTCTTAACGGCTGTTAGTCTGCCCGATCCTGAAATGCCACTGGCATAGATATTGAAACCGCTTGCCTTTAGTCCTATTCCCAATTTAATAGAGCGGACGGCCCGCTCCTGTCCCATAAAGTGGTCGTCAGTCTTTTGAATGAGTCCCGCGGCCTCTGTAAAATCAGAGGGCACGCAGTTTTTTCGCAGAAGGCTTTGGTGTAGTGGACTATTCATAGAGTTGTTTTGCTATTCAGGTTTTGAAATGAAATGATTACCATTCCGGATTGCAGGATAGCTTGCACGTTCTGTTAATGTTTTGCAAGCCAGGATTCAGGACCTGTTGCAATTTGGAATGGTTTCTGAATATCGTAATTCCTTTTGCTTTCTTTCTCCAGGCAAGCCTGAAGATCCGATCGATGTCCTGTATGCTCGCGGACTCGGGAAGATTAATCGTTTTCGATACGGCATTATCCGTGTGTTGCTGGAAGGCCAGCTGGTGGCGCAAGTGCCATTCGGGAGCGATCTCCAGGGCGGTTTTAAATACCTCTTTTATTTCTGCAGGAAGCTCCGCGATATTCCCGGCCATACCCCTTTCGATGAGCTGTTCTGTGATTTTATCTTTTGGTAGGGCATACTTTTCTACCGTTTCAAGAAACAAAGGATCTATGTAAGGGAGTGTTTCGCCTTGTAGAACTTGCGTTCGAAAAAAGGCAAGTGCAAACAGGGGCTCTATGGAAGAAGAAGTGCCTGCGATGATCGAAATGGTGCCCGTCGGTGCGATGCTCGTAGTGGTCGCATTGCGCAGTGGTGCCGCTTCTGTATATATGCTTTGCTTCCAATTAGGGAAAGCACCTCTCGTGAGGGCTAATTCGCGAGATGCCTGTTTCGCATGAAGGTCGATAAAGCCCATAACTTCCGATGCCAGTTGCACTGCAGCTTCTGTATCATAGGGTATGTTTAAGCGAATCAGCATTTCAGCCCAGCCCATGACGCCAAGTCCTATTTTGCGATTAGCCGTGGTAACGGATTGTATTTCCGGAAGCAAATACTCATTAATTTCAATGACATTGTCCAGGAACCGGATCGCAGTCCTGACACAATCACCCAGCGCGTCCCAGTGAACGAACGTTTGTTTGCCTTCCGTTTTAAGAAAATGGGATAAGTTTATGGAGCCCAGATTGCAAGCCTCATAGGGATACAAGGGGACTTCACCGCAAGGGTTTGTCGAGTCGATCCAGCCCAATTGAGGAGTTGGATTCAATGCATTTATCGTATCCAGAAAAACGAGTCCCGGATCTCCTGTTTGCCAGGCAGCTTCGACCAATGCATTCCACAGTTCTGCTGCAGGCAGCGTATGAACTGTTTTTTGAGTTTTGGGGTGAAGCAGATCCCATTTTTCATTCTTTTCAAGAGCGTGCATGAAACGATCGTACATCCCTACGGAAATATTGAAATTGCGCAGAACCTGCGGGTCTTTTTTTGAGATAATGAATTCGAGGATATCGGGATGATCGACGTTTAATATGCCCATGTTGGCACCTCTTCTTTTGCCTCCCTGTTTGACGTGTTCCGTTGCCTCGTCAAAAATGCGCATGAAGGAGACAGGACCTGATGCAGAGCCGGAGCTACGGGACACTCTGTCATTGCGGGGGCGAAGTTGTGAAAAGTTGAAACCGGTTCCACCACCACTTTGATGTATTAGTGCTGCATTTTTAAGACTGCTAAAAATTCCGGAGAGGCTGTCTTCAACAGGCAGAACAAAGCAGGCACTCAACTGATGCGAGGGCAGTCCGGCATTCATAAGTGTGGGTGAGTTTGGAAGAAAATCCAATGAGGACAATATTTTGAAAAATCGCTGTTCCCAATACAGGCGATCCTGTTCTTTGCCCCAGCTGAGTTCTGCTTGTGAGATTGCTTTTGCCACACGTAGAAAAAGGCCTTCCAGAGTCTCTATAATATCTCCGGATTCATTCCGGAGAAGATAGCGCTGTTCCAAAACTTTCCGACTATTGGCGGTCACATCGATCATAAGGTATAAAAAGATAATTGAGCTTATGAACTCAAAGTTGTTAGACAAAAGAGACCATTTAGGATTGCGAACTAAATCGTCTACATGCTTATAACAAATATATTATGATAAACAGCAACAGACCTTGAAACCAATCAAATATCAGGTATAAGACCTGTTTAAGACAACGCAAGCATGAGTAATGGAGTTGGGATCCTTTTGAATTTAGCCTTAGGAACAGATAGTAAACCGGGATCACCATTTGTCCGATCCGGTAAAGGAAATGTATGGATTCAATGTGGATTCTTCCGCAATGATATTTGGATGAACGGATCATTTGGTGGGATTGTAACATCGCACAAGGATCGCCTCCAATTTTCAAGACCTGAGGTTCCTCTTTTTTGGATACCTGTATTTAGCCATTCGTACTTTAAAAAGGGGAGTTTATCCATTTAAAACCCATAATGACGTAAAAAATCCCCAGGGCAGGTAGGGCCAATCTATTTTTGGGACCGCTTCTTCATGAATTAGCCTTTAGTTTTAATAACAGCCAATACAATATCAATCAAACCATTAATTATTTATGAAATATCTAAAAAATTCCAAATTATTCAGGCATTGGTATGCCTTGGTTTCGCTGGTATGCTTAACCATGCCGGGTCATCTCGGCGCGCAAACACCTTCAGATGGGATCATGATGCCCGGTAAACAATTATGTTTGGCGGGAATTTATGGAAACGACAGTTGGAAGGAATATTGGGAAGGTACCCTGCTAAGGACAAATGGCAACATTGGGACTTTCACAAGGAATTCCTATGCCTTTATGGCTGCTGGCGGATTTACGGATCGCATCAATCTTATTGTATCTCTTCCCTATATAGAGACGTCCCCATCAGGTGGACAATTGAAAGGAGTGAAGGGAATTCAGGATTTTGGATTGTGGCTAAAGGGCCAGCTTCTAGATCTGAAAATCGGATCAGGAAATTTTACTACCCTCGGCGTCATTGGAGGTACGATTCCGCTGACCAATTATCTTGCAGATTATGCTCCATTTAGTTTAGGTTTCAGATGTCCTGAGCTGCATACGCGACTGATTCTCCAGTACAAAGCGCAGATGGGGTTATATGCCAGAGTGACAGGCGCATTTTTCTTGAGAGGTAATTCCACAATTGAAAGAGATTATTATTACACCACAACCGGAAATTACACAAATAAAGTGGATATGCCGAATGCCGATCACTTTACGGCAACATTGGGCTGGTGGCTCTTTGATAACACGCTGAAAGTTGAAACCAGCTACGAACGCTTCAACACATTGGGTGGATTTGATATCCGCCGTCAGGATGCAGGATTTCCATCAAACAACATGGAATCAACCATGGTACAAGGTCACATCCAGTATTTCACACCGGTGAAAGGACTTGGTGTTCTGGCTACTTACGGAAAAGTACTTGAAGGCCGTAATGTTGGAAAGACAACATCGATTGCTGCTGGGATCACCTACCAGTTCGGCATTTAATAATTCTATAATGCACAAAAATCATGAAAACAATTTATACGTCTTTAATTAAATTTTCCCTTCTTCTCGGTGCTGTTTTGTGGGCTACATCTTGCGAAGAAGACATTCCAAACTACATTTCATTTCCACAATACATTTGGTCTGATTCGGATGCAAATGGCGGCAACTGGAAGACGGTCGTCCTGACAAGTAATGAGCAAGTGGCACTTACAGATCCCAACGCACCGGGCACTGACGCTTACAAAGCGGAATTGCTCGCATTGAAATCGCTCACCAATTCACTGAGCGCGGATCAGAAATCAAAAGCAGAATATTGGTCTAATAACCCCATACTGAGATGGAATGAAATTTCAAGAGAGCTGTCAGCGAAATATAATTTAGCTCCCGCTCCCAATCCGGATGGCACCTATTCTGTGCCCAGCGCAGCTACACCGGACAAATATCCACTTTTCCCATTTGCACATCCACCTTATTCCTGCAGGGCATTTGCCTATTTGGCCGTAGGCCAGTTTGATGCAATGGTTTCTGCATGGCATTACAAATACAAGTTCAACCGTCCCGCACCCTCACGAATTGATTCAGGAGTTGCCACATTATGGCCTATTTCGGATTTGCCTTCTTACCCTTCAGATGGTGCAACTGTTGCAGCCGTTTCACAAGCCATCCTGACGGCAATGTTTCCATTGGAAAAAGATTTTATTGCTCAAAAAGCGGAGGAGTGTTTTAATAGTTTGCTGTGGTCCGGAACAAATGTTCAGAGTGATATAGACGCAGGTAAGTTATTGGGATCTGAGGTCGCAAAGTTGGTTTTGGCACGCGCTAAAACTGATGGCATGGGTGCGGCACAAACACCAAGACCTATATCAGACTCTCTGAAGACCCTTGCATTCAATACATTTGGCTGGTCCTGGACGAATCAGGAAACGCCTGAAAGACCTGTCGGAATCACGCCTTATTTCGGAAAAGTCAAAACATGGTGTGTGCCTGATGTTAAACAAATTCGCCCTCCTGTGCCACCCAAGCCGGGTTCTGCAGAATTTCAAGTTGCGGTGGATGAACTCAAAAATATCGCGGATAATCTGACGACGGATCAGCGCAAAATTGCAAACTGGTGGTCAGATGGATTGGGCACGTACACACCTCCAGGACACTGGAACCGCTTTGCATGCAATTCTATTGTAGAAAATAAATTCAATCCCTTGCGTTCAGCTCGCGTGTTGGCCTATTTGAATATGGCGGAAATGGATGCGGGAATAGCATGTTGGGATGCAAAATATTTTTACCATTATCCACGCCCAATTCAAACGATTCCGGGATTTAAAACCATATTGGGTACACCCAACTTCCCAAGCTATGTTTCCGGACACTCGACCTTTTCTTCTGCTGCCGCGGATGTACTTGGCCATTTCTTTCCAAATGAGAATAGCCGCTTTCAGGCTTATGCAGATGAAGCAGGAATTTCAAGAATGTACGGGGGAATCCACTATCGCTTTGACGTAGATGCAGGCAAAGTGCAAGGCAAAGCTGTTGCCGGCTTTGTAGTAGGTATTGCATCAAAAGATGGTGCCGAGTAATATGAGTTAAGCCCAAATGGAAATGATCAAGAAGTAATTTGGAAGTTTCGTATTATAATTATGGATTGGCCCTCCTGCAAAGGAGGGCTTTTTCGTTTGTGGCAATTGCATGTTCAAAATCTCAGCGACCCTAATCTATGCCTGCTGCGACAATGCATCTCGTGTTTTCTGACTATACCGAATCTCCGCGGTTCTTCGATGTTTTAGCGTAGACAAAATCGCAAGTCCTGGATATCCTGTCCGGGGTCTTTTGAAGCAACTTTGTCATTTTGGATTTTCATCTCATTCCATAAGATAACAAACGTTTGTTTGTTACCTTATTTTCAAATGAACAAACACAACTATTCGTAAGCTGATAGCAGGACAAGGGGATACATTTCAGCACATTCAAGAGGATCAAATTATGGAAGCAGTTCTAAATTGAAAATGAATAAATACCGGAACCCAAGGGGCCGGAGTTCATACAGGCTTCAGTTCAGTTAATTTGCTCCGTTGCTATGATCCGGGCAGGAATCAATTGGGATTGCTGAAAGCAGAATTTTTAATGAAATCCGTATCGGTGAGCGTTTTCAAAAATGCAATGAGATCTGATTTCTCCTGTGCAGTAAGTCCAAGGCCCCCCGGTTGAAGATTGTATTGAAGGATGAATTCGACGGTGGATGAATTTTTTACACCGGAATTATAATGGTCAATAACTTCTTCCAGGGTATTAAAACGGCCATCATGCATATAAGGTGCAGACAGCTCGATATTTCGCAGACTGGGTGTTTTAAATTTTGCACGATCTGAGGGCTTGTTTGTTACTTTTCCCCGTCCTAAATCCAGGGCGGAGATTTCTGTATCCAAACCATTATTCATAAACTGGTCATTCGTAAAATTGTGGCCGGCGTGACAATGAAAACATTCTGCACCCCGGGCTTTGCCCATTGGGTCATACTCTGTAAAGAACAATTTCCTTCCGCGCTCTTCGGAAGAAGTGAGGCTGTCCTTACCTGCCAAGACCCGATCGTATTTGGAATTGAATGATATCATGGTGATTTCGAATTGCTCAATCGCCAGCCCGATCCGCTCGGCCGTCACGGTATCGTCGCCGAATGCACGTATGAACTGGTCGCGGTATTTCTTTTCGCCACTGATTTTCGCAACTGCATTTTGTAGGGTTTCATTCATTTCCAAAGGGTCTTGAATGGGTTTAAGAGCCTGGTCTCTCATACTCGGTGAACGACCATCCCAGAAGAGTCCGTTTGCGTGCCAGGCCATATTCATTACAGCCATCGCTTGTCTTTTACCCGGAAGATTTTCAACGCCAATGCTAAATCTCAAACTATCTGAAAATCCGTCTTTTTGTCTATGGCAATCGGCACAAGCCATAGTACCCGTTTTCGACAATTTCTTTTCATAAAACAACATCCTTCCCAACTGCACTCCGGCAACAGTGGGCTTGTTGTCGGAAGGAATATCCGGCGTCGGAAAGTTTCCGTAGTTTAAAGTATATGGAGTAGGATCATAAACTGCAGGATCGTTGCCTGAAGAATCGTCATTACAAGCGAACCAAAATAAAGTCAGCGCGCTCAGTAAAATAATGGATTTATACATACGGGTTAAAGTTGTGTGTAAATGTATAACAACAATTTCAGCCTGAAGAACAGTTATTTTATTCTTCCTGCCGAAATTGAGGATCATGTATAAAATAGGAATCCGTCAAACTATTCAAAAAAGCAAGTACATCGTCTCTCTCCTGTGGGCTAAGTACAAATTTTTTGAGCAGAGGGCTTTTGTTGGGATGATCTTTTCCTCCGGTTTGATAATGGTTCAGCACTGCCTGGAGTGTGGGAATGCTGCCATCGTGCATATATGGAGCGGTGAGAGAAATATTGCGGAGTGTAGGTACTTTGAATATTGCCCGATCGCTTTCCAGACCCGTCAGGCGCATTCGACCCGGATCCGTGTAAACTTCATAGAGCCCGTTATTGGCATAGGATTGATTGGTGAAAAGAAATCCGGAATGGCAGCTGGAGCAATTTAAGCGGGGACTTTTAAATAAGTCGTAACCTCTTTTTACGGATTCCGTTACTGCTTTCTCTTTATTTTGAAAATGCCATTGGTCAAAAGGGCTGTTCCCACTTAGGAAAGTTCGTTCGAAAGCAGAAATGGATCTTGTTATGACGTACGAATCCGGGATGCGGTTATATGCTTTTAAAGCCATATCTACGTAGGATGGAATTTGATTCAAACGGTTTGCGACCAGGACTATATTGAAATCAAATTCATTGTGCTCCTGTATAGGCACCAAGATTTGCATTTCCAGGCTAGGCACACCTCCTTCACGCAAGAGTCTTTGCTGATAAGCAACATTTGCAAGAGTTGGACTATTTCGCGTTCCTTTGCGACTTTCAATACCCAGGCTGACCATCGTGCTGTCCGAAAAAGCGAGATGTGCAGAATGACAGGATCCACAGGATCGGCTGCTATCTAAGGAAAGCACCGGATCATAAAATAATTTCCGGCCTAAGGCGATCCTGCTTTTTGTCAAAGCATTATCAGTTGGAATGGGAGGGTCCGGAAACCCGGGAGGAACTACCAGTTGATAGTTATCCTTACCCAAATTTGGATCCGTGGTATCTTCTCCGTTGCTGCATGAGGCAAGCAACAGGATATAAAACCAGGCGATACCAATCCTGACGTTCATCAATGAACCACGATCAACTTATTGCGTGCGATAATATTCTGGCCAGAAAGAAAAATACATTCGTAGTAACCTGCAGCTAATTCAGATGTTGAAATATCCAGGTTCCCGGCAGGAGCTATGGATTCTATTCGCATTACTTTAGATCCTGACTCATCGGTGATAAGCATATTTGGTTTTGCAAAACCGCTCAAATCATATTGAATTGTGGTTTTGTCGACACTTGGATTGGGTGAAATTCTGATTTTATCTGAAGCGGGAAGAGAACCATCTGTAGCGCTTAAGCTGGCCATTGTGATGAAACCGGGTTTTGCGGCGTTATCCATCATCGCCACATTTGGGGCGGCGTTTCCATGCCAGATTAAACTTCCCTTCAGGCTCATGTTGTCAAATAATTTCGCGTAATCGACAATGAGATGAATGTGCAGTTTGCCATTCTCAGCTTTAGCAATCCCATTAAGGTCCACCGTCTTATAAAGTTCATCTCCCACATTATGAAATTCCATGGTGGTCTCCGGCGTTCCGTCATTGTTGCCGTCTGCAAGACCTTCTATTGCCAGAAAACGATAGCCTGCGGTCCAGCCCCAATGCATGGATGGAAATTTTGGAGAGAGCGGATGTTCAACAGGCCATGCACTTGGATCATTGTGATTCACTGAAGCAGGGACCCCCAAATGCAGAGTGATGCCAACAGCATCTGCGACATTCCAGTTTCCTAAATTAAACTCAGCACCAGGATCATTCGCATTGACCAGAATGTACTGATCGGTCAAGGGCGTTTGGGAGCCATCTGCGTTGTGGATGACAATTTCAGAAATATAAAATTCTGCGCGTGATAACATCAGTTTTTTGCTATTCCATATTGGAAAAACAGTGGTGCCGATAGTTACATTTTCCGGTCCGGCTTTGTGTTCAAAAGTCAGAACAAGCTGGTTGCTGGTTTGTCCGTAAAGACATCCTGAGATAGCTAAAATGAAAAGGAGAAATTTTGTTTTCATAAAAGTTTGAATTCCGAATACGATTACCTAAAAGAAAATCCAGTTTAAAGATATGCAAATTGAAAGAGCTTTTCCTGCAATGCTTTTAAAGTTTTATCAATTTGAAGAATGCGGAATTATGTCCTGCCATAGATACGCGCACGATATAGATTCCTTTAGCAAGTTCTTTTCCAATCCAGTAGGCATTTTGCCGGCTATCTAAAGTGTGTCGTTCATGTACCTGTCCTGAGATGTCTGAAATTTCCAGTTGCAGTTCACCTTCCAATGAGTTGTCCAGATGCACTGCGGTTTGATTGGAGAATATGCTAGGATAAATGCTGACAGGAAGAGAATGCTCTTCGTTTGAAGTATAGACGGGCATGCCTTCGGTGATCAGAAAAGCATCTATACCTCCTTCGACGAGGTGCCCCGGATTGTAATCGCCGATCACTACCTGGAACCGAACATTGCTTACGTCTTTGAGCACATCTGTAATTCTGAATTTTTCAAATCGGTCCCATTTCGGATCGTCTTTGGTGATGGTTGCGATAGGATATTTTAAATTGTCTTTTACGAGAATAAATTGCATGCTGTCATTTGGATTGCCGGAACCTCCGCCATTGGTAAACCAATAGGAGAAATTCAACAAGGGAAGTCTGTATCCGCTCAAATCCATGGAGGGGCTTGTCAATATGGTTTCTCCGCCATCCACATCATCAGCGGAAGGGTCTGTGGAGCTGTTGCCCGTCACGTAACACTGGTCCCCATAATCGCCCTGTACATCGTAATCTGTCTGAACGGGGGCATTTTGTCGAATCGTTCCCAAAGGTTCCGCGCGTACCCAGGCGCCAGCGCTTGCATTTGTTTGTACGGACCATCCCAAATCAAATATGTAATCATCCTGATAGCCTTTCTCCAGCAAAATTTCAATTTCAGGAGAAGGGGATAAGGAATTGTATATTTCTCCTTTGTGAAGATATCCCCACTTGCCGGCGACTACTTCATAATCTATGTTGTCCTGTGGTACGCTCAATGTGGATCGACCGTCTGCTCCGGTTGTAGCTTCGATGCTTCGGTTCTTGTTGAATAGCACCACCTGTGCGCCTTCAATGAGTTTAAGACTGCCTTTTTCCTTAACCACAATTTTTTGTTGAACCGTCGCACGCGGTATAAGTTCAACATTGAGCAAAGTCACGACGCCATGCTCCAAAACCGCGGATACCGTTTTTGGCAAATAATCCGGATGTGTAAATTCCACATCAAAAGTTCCGGAATCCGCATATCCCGTTTTGTATTGACCTTTCAGGTCGGTTGATTCGCCGTTGACACGGGGTGTTTTTAAGACCACACTTACATTCGCGATGTTTTCACGGCTCAGGCTGTCAATGACTTTTCCTTCCAGATAGCAAGCCCGGACATATTCCGGTTTGATCACAAACAAGCCACCTTCGATGTCAGAGGCCACAATCGTGCCACTGGGAAGGTAAGGGCTGACACCCCAACAACCATGGAAGCCTGTCTGTGTGCCAAAGTAGGTGTCGACAGATCCGACTTCAATTAAGTTGTCCGGTTTATGGGCATCTACGATTTTGACCCCATCCGTGTAATAGGAAGTGATCAAATATCCATTGAGGTATCGGGTGTTATGCGGGATGACTCCTTTTCCTTCTGTGTCTTTTGGTCTCCACTGATCCAATAATTTCACATTTCCCAAGTCGGAGATATCATAGGATGCGACGTAGGCATTGTCCTTTTCATCGGTTGTAAAAACATATTTGGAATCGTCGGAGGGCCAGCTGTTGTGAGTAAATGCAAATGGCGTCGTTATGGTAGTTAGTTCGACAGGATTCGCGGGAATTTTGACATCCCAAATAGAAAGCAATCCATTTAATATATCGGAAGAATACATCGTGTCATTGCGGACGAAATTGTCATGGCAGTAGCGTTTGGTCTCTGATCCCAGGAAAACCGGATTTTCTGGGTCTGGCTTGAGGTCAAAGAAGAGTACACCTTGCCAGGGGCGGCAACCATTGAGGCTAAGGATTCCTTTTTCGTCGACAAAAAGCGTGTGGCAGGTTGTGATATTGGCAGTTTGTCCGCCGGTGGTGATGTTTGCCGTCCAGAACTTATGGGTAATTTTGGCAGGCGCCTCTTTCATATTAATAATGATAAGTCCGTCGGAAGCATTGTCCGTAGCTCCGTAAATGTAATCTCCATAGGCAAAGACCTCCCGCCATATTGTGGTGACGCCTTTGGCGCGATAGCGCTCAATAGGGTTCGCAGGATCTTCAAGGCTGTAAACCACCAAGGCGGTGTTGCTGCCGAATGCGGCATATTCTATGCCATTGCGGTCGACATAATGCCATACCCCGCTTCCCCCTTCTGGGGCCGGGATGTGGGCGACTATTTTCATATTGAGGTCTCCACTTTGACAAAAAACTGCAAAAGTGGTGAGAAGAGATACCAATAAGGAGAAACCGGATTTCATAACTGAATTTTAAATTTTTGACAAAAATACGCCTTGTACACGGATGCTCTAAATAATTAACTTATGGGGTAAAACGCTTCTAAATAGCTTCAAAAGCGCCTTAATCCTTGAAATAATGCGCAGGATTGCCTTGTGTGAATATATTTGCAGCCTCATTCGAAATATTATGAAAGAGGTTTTAAGTCAGTACGACGATCACATTTGTATCCTAACAATCAACAGAGAGCATACCATGAATGCTCTGAACCACGATGTGATCAGCGACTTGTATGAGGCTGTCGACGAAATTGAAAAGAACATACAGGATATCCATGGATTGATTATAACTGGTGCAGGCACAAAGTCTTTTGTAGCAGGAGCCGATATTTCTGAGTTTGTCGGACTCAGCCGTAAAGAGGCCATTTCACTGGCCCGAAAAGGCCAGGCCCTATTTAGTGAAATTGAAAAACTGGACATCCCGGTGATCGCCGCAGTCAATGGATTTGCCCTGGGGGGTGGTTGTGAATTGGCCATGGCCTGCCATATACGTGTGGCAAGTACCAATGCCCGTTTTGGGCAGCCCGAAGTGAATCTTGGATTAATTCCGGGTTATGGAGGCACGCAGCGGCTTGTACATTATATCGGAAAGGGGAAAGCCATCGAAATGCTGATGACCGGCGACATGATCAACGCTGAAGAAGCCTATCGTCTGGGCCTTGTAAACCATGTTGTAGAGCCAGGCCAGGTCCTTGAAAAGTCCAAAGAAATCATACGTAAGATCAGTGGGAAAGCACCCGTAGCGATCCAAAAGGTGATTAAAATTGTAAATTCCTACTTTGATTATGAACTTCCCGGATACGAGTTCGAACTCGACTCTTTCGGCAATCTCATGGTCACCAAAGATGCGCAGGAAGGCGTAGATGCATTTTTAAATAAACGCAAGCCCGAATTTAAGGGTTCCTGAATTCATGTTTGAGTATCACGCAGACAAGAAGAGATATTTTGAAATGCAATACCTTACGGCAAGGGATTTTATCATCCCCATGCTGGAGCGTCACATGCCACTGCTACAAGGGCAAAGGGTTTTAGAAATCGGTTGTGCCGAAGCCGGCGTTCTCAAGGCTTTTTTGGAAAAGGATCTTTTTGCATGGGGAATCGATCTGAATGCGGAACGAATTCGCATTGCAGGACAGTTTCACGGGCAGGATCATGAATCGGGACGAATAAAATTCCTCTCCAGGAACATCTATGACATTGACCCAATGGTCGAACTGGATGGGCCATTCGATGTAATCCTTCTGAAGGATGTCATTGAGCATATCCCCGAGCAGGAGGTTTTTATACCCAGATTAGAGGCGTTCCTGAAAAAGAATGGCATCTTGTTTTTTGGATTTCCACCTTGGCAGATGCCCTTTGGAGGCCATCAGCAGATGTGCAAGAACAAAGCCTTGTCCAAAATGCCCTGGATTCACTTATTGCCTTATTCGGTGTACAAAGCCTTGCTGCGAATCGCAGGGGAGGAAGAGGCGGTGATAAAGGAACTCCTCGAAATAAAAGATACGGGAATAAGTATTGAGCGTTTTGAAAAAATTCTAAGGAACAGCCCGTTTACAATAAAAAGCCGGATCCTGTTTTTGACAAACCCGATTTATAAATTCAAATTTGGATTGGAACCTAGAAAGGTACCCGTTTGGTTGGGAAAAATACCTTTTCTGCGCAATTTTTTCACAACAGCGGCTTATTACTTTATTTCAAAGAAATAAAGATTCAGGGTTCATTAGACAGGGATTTTTACCCGCCGCAGTAGGTTTTGAATTTCTTGATGTAGACATCCCAAAGTTCTTTTTGTTCTTTGACCTCGTCATCATCGCAAAAATCAGTGATTTCGAGAATTGTTTCATTGGTAATGTCGGTCTTGTAAATCCGGAATTGAAGAAACTCATCCTCGCGGTCATCCCAAACAAACTTCACCAATTCTTCTTCAATGTCTATAGCTAAAGTGGCCTCTTCGTGATCTCCTTCCCAATCGAATGTATACTTGTCACCAATATTGTCGACGCGATCACAAAACCATCTCACGATACAGGTTGGTTGAGTGACGAAAAGGTAAACCGTCGCCGGCGACGATTTAAACATGTACTCAACTTGTATTTGAATTCTGGACATTCAGTCTGGTTTTGTTGTAAATTGCAAACGCATTATTGCATAGGGCGGCAATATTAAACTTGTTTGCATATTTTTTATATATTCTTGAACTTTTTTTATTTACAAATCATTAAATCTATTTGGACCATATATTGGCAGAGTGGCATTATTTTCGCCCTCTGTTTCATTTTTAAGTTTTATTCTGTCCTGTATCGTATTGTAATTTAGCGTTTTATATAATAATAAGCATTTCATGAGGCAACTAAAGATCACAAAATCCATAACAAACCGCGAGAGTCAATCACTTGAAAAATATCTTCAGGAAATTGGAAAAGTAGATCTCTTGACACCTGAGGAGGAAGTGGATCTGGCAAAAAAGATAAAACAGGGCGACCAGCAAGCGCTCGAGCGATTGACGAAAGCGAATTTGAGATTTGTCGTTTCCGTTGCAAAGCAATATCAAAATCAGGGATTGTCCCTGTCGGATCTCATCAATGAAGGAAACCTCGGTCTCATCAAAGCCGCTCAGCGATTTGATGAAACAAGAGGATTTAAATTTATCTCCTATGCAGTGTGGTGGATTCGTCAATCAATTTTGCAGGCTTTGGCGGAACAATCCCGTATTGTCAGATTGCCGCTGAATAAAGTAGGTTCACTAAATAAAATCAACAGGGCCTTTTCTGAATTGGAACAGGAATACGAGCGTGAGCCATCTGCAGAAGAGTTGGCTGCTATGCTGGAAATACCTACGGAGGAAGTTGAAACCACCATGGGTGTCGCGGCACGTCACGTTTCCATGGATGCTCCTTTCGTAGAAGGTGAAGACAATAGCCTGTTGGACGTACTTGAAAACGACAGCACTCCTGCCACAGATGCCAAATTGGAGTTCAAGGATTCGCTGCGCATGGAAATCGAACGTGCTTTGGGTACCCTTACAGACCGTCAGGCAGATGTCATTAAACTGTATTTTGGAATTGGGGTGGAACATCCCGAATCACTCGAAGATATCGGCGATAAATTTGGACTTACCCGTGAAAGGGTGCGCCAGATAAAGGATAAAGCGATTAACAAGTTGCGCTCTGCCTCCCGCAGCAAGTTACTGAAGCAATATTTGGGCTAAATATTTCGATTTTCCATTTGCTGGCAGCTGGCTTTTTAAGACCTTTGAAACAAATTAAAGATTATGAGTCCTGATAGCCAAAACGACCAGATTGACATTTCACTAAAGGAGTGGCGCGATAAAGAAAAGACCGCACTCGAACTCAGCAAGATTGTAGGTGAACTCCGATTTGACCGCTCCATTGAGCTGGTCTTATTCCGTAAAGACCTGTACGATGCACGTCCCAGCCAAATAATAAGTGACCATCTTTTTGCAAAAAATTATATCGACAAGCCTCTGGACCTTAGTCTGAGTCTTGAGATTGCCAGGATCATATCAAAAATGGAGCATCTAGCTCCTTCCCGTTTGGATATTGGTAAATTGGCTTCCGAATGGGAAGTAAACCACAGCCGCTCCGGAAGTCTGGCAGATTTTATCAGTGCAAAACTAAGCGGAGGTGTCGATTCAAGTATAAGCAGGTTTTCACCCAAAGATGTCGTACTCTATGGTTTTGGTCGCATTGGCCGATTGGTAGCCCGCAGACTCATTTCCTCTACCGGGAGTGGAGAACAGCTGCGGCTGAAGGCTATCGTCGTTCGTGCAGGTATGAAAAATCCTCATGAAGAAGTGCTCAAGCGCCTTGCTTTGTTGGAGACGGATTCTATCCATGGGAACTTTCCCGGGGCCATAGAAGTGTCAGAAGATGGAGCAGAAGCGATCATAAACGGTAACAGAATCCGGATCATTTTTGCATCACATCCATCCGAAGTGAATTACACGGATTATGGAATACAAGATGCCTTGCTTATCGATAATACGGGTTTATTCGACACACGTGAAAAACTAAGTGTTCATCTTCGTCCCGGAATCGCTCAGGTCATCCTGACGGCACCCGGAAAAGACATACCAAATATTGTAGTTGGAGTCAATCAGTACGAAGCGGACAATGTAGATGAAAATATTTTTTGCGCAGCATCTTGCACTACCAACGCCATTGTACCGGTGATTCAGGTTATCGATCGTTCGTTTGTCATCGAAAAGGGACACGTGGAGACAGTGCATGCCTATACGAGCGATCAGAATTTGCTCGATAATTTTCACAGAAAGCCAAGAAGGGGCCGCGGCGCACCTATCAATATGGTCATCACCAGTACCGGTGCAGCCAGCGCTGTGGCAAAGGTTTTACCTCATTTGAAAGGCAAGCTAACAGGGAATGCGGTCCGGGTTCCTGTTCCTGATGTCTCCCTTGCGATACTCAATTTGAGTCTTCAATCGCCCACCAGCGTTGAAGAAGTTCTCAGTCAGTTGCGCAAGGCAAGTTTGCATGGAGATCTTGTTGAACAGTTGCAGTATTCAACTTCGAATGAATATGTTTCGAGCAACGCAGTAGGCACCACCTGCGCTTGTGTGGTTGATGCACCGTCCACCCTGCTCTCAGCCGATGGTAAAACAGTGACCATTTACGCCTGGTATGATAATGAGTTTGGCTATGCCTGTCAGGTGGTGCGGCTAGCCAAATATGTCGCGCGGGTGCGAAGGTATACTTACTATTAATGGAGGAGCGGCATCTCGAAAATTATAAAAAGTGGCAGCCATTTCTACTGGGCCTTGTGGCGACAATCGGCTTGTGGGCCGGTATGAATATAAGACAGCCGGTATCCACTTCTGAAGAATCGGGGAAGCAGCAAGTTGCAGGATATAGTGCCTCCCAGAAAATCGTGGATGTGCTCAGCTATATCCAAGGCAAATATGTGGATTCCCTGGGAAGCGGAGAATTGACAGATCTTGCCTTGCACAAATTGCTGCAAAGCCTGGATCCCTATTCAGAGTACATACCTGCCGAATATATGCCTTTGTACAACGACGCACTCAGCGGAGGGCAGGTGATGTATGGCCTGGAATGCATTGAAATAGATTCTCAACTGGTCATCAGGCAAATCCTTCCCCAAAGTCCTGCTGTTGCGCTTGGCATTCAAACCGGAGATTACCTTGAACAGATTAATGACATGCATTTTCCAAAGGACAATGCCGCATTTATGGATTCTTTGACCTTGCATGGATTCAGGAAAACGGATAAAATTCACATCCGCTGGTTTAGTCGCAGCAAAGGCAGAATCGAAGAGGGTAGCCTCATTCCCAAAGTGCTGATGGACAATCCGGTCTCTGCAGTGCACAGCCCCATACAAGCAACGGTCTACCTCAAACTCAGGGAGTTTACAAAAGATAGCTATCGTCATTTTATGGAGGTTCTTGAGGAGTATGAAGGCAGAAGGAATTGCAATAAACTGATTATTGATTTAAGAGGAAACGGAGGAGGCCTCCTCATTGAAGCGGCGCATATTCTCAACCAGTTGGTAGAGGAAAAAGACGTGTTGTTGTTCAAAACGAAAGGCTTCCAACAAAAAGAAAAGGAATTCCGTTCGACGGGCCACAGCTTCTTCAAAACGAAACAAATCGCAATCCTCATTGACAGGAATACGGCATCTGCAGCTGAGCTCCTTGCTGCAACCCTTCAGGATTTGGATCGTGCGGTGATTATCGGTGAACAAAGTTTTGGCAAGTCCACTGTATTGGAGCAATTTAATCTTGGCGATGGTTCCGCAATACGCCTGTCCATAAGCCGCTTTACCACACATTCCGGAAGATCTATTCAGCGCAATTACGAAAGTCAGGAGTCTGGGGACACTCCGTATGTTGTTCTACCAGACACGGATGAACCGGGTGTATTTTATTCCAGATTGAAGAAAAAGCTTCCATCCAATCAGGCAGTGATCCCCGATATCGTGTTGGAAAAGTCGAAATTGACAGCCGAATACCTGGATTCAATTCGCAGTTTAGCAGACCGGATCATTATTCGCAGAATTGTGGAATTCCGGTCTTTGATTGGTCAGAATCCCGATAAAATTATGGACTCCGGGGAGGTGGAAAAACAAATTCTTGAAGAGGCTCAGTCTCTGGCAACGGAATGGCCTTCGCAATTTAAAAGGGAAGATCTCGTACAGGAATGCAAATATGCGCTCTGCGCCTGGTTGTTTGGAAGGGAACTCGAGATGAGGGCGAGACTGTTGAAAGATCCCTGTATGGAAAAGGCTATTGACTTTTTAAGTAAAAGCTAATAGCTCTCGTTCTAGTCACGGATGACTTCAAACTCACCTGATTTATCATAGCGGATAATAGTACTCGGCTGGCTGGCTGTTCTGTCGTTTTGCCTATAGGCAACAACATAGTCAACCATAGACTTCAGTTCTTCGCTGACCTCACTAAAATTTGACGGCGCATTCTCATTGGCAAAATTTGCAGAAGTTGAAACCAATGGACCATCCAATCTTCGTATGAGTTCTTTACAAAATGGATCTTCACATACGCGAATTGCAACTGATTTGTCTTCAGCGAGCAGGTAAGCCGGAATATGAATCGTTTTTGGATAAATCACGGTGAGCGGCCGGGTGTGGTAACTCATCAAAGTTTCTATTCTGGGATGAATCCGCTCCACATAACGCTTGAGCATTTCAATTGAATCTACAAGCAGGATCATCGATTTGTTGGATGCCCTGTTTTTTATTTTGAAAATGCGCTCCACACTATCCGGAAAATGAATGTCGCAGCCGATACCCCAAATGGTGTCGGTTGGATAGAGAATGACCTTGCCCTCTTTTAGCATGGGAACAAGGTGATCAAGTTCGGAATCAAAAGCGAAATGGTTCATTTGAACAGGAAATTACTTCATCGGTGAATTAATGAACAAATATCTACTTTTACATAAGCAAATAACGCTTAATCTCGTTAAGATTGGTATGTAACTCGATGAGAACCCATTCTTATTTACTTGCTTTATTGTTCCTTCTGCTCATTTGTACTACAGCTGAGGCAAAACATATTATTGGTGGGGATATGTATTATGAATGTACATTATCCGACACCATCAAAAAACAGGTCAACTTTAAGGTGACCATGAAAATTTACAGGGATTGCAGCAATCCGGAAGGTGCACTATTTGACCGGGATGCGAAAATCGGCATTTATGAGAAATTTCCTGACGGACGCTTCCGGTTTGTTACTGAAATTCTGAATCTCAGCTATCAAAGCCCAATTCAAAAAATTGATCCCAGTGCAAACAACCCATGTCTATTGGTGCCGCCCGGGGTTTGTGTGGAAGAAGCCACCTATGTTTTCAATACTGGTATTTTGCCTATGTTGAGCTCAAGTTCATACTACATAGCCTACCAGCGATGTTGCAGAAATGAGACGATCAGCAATATTTTTAATCCGGGCATGGCGGGTGCAGCATTTACTATTGAAATTACTGCGGAGGCTCAAAAAAAATGCAACAACAGTCCAAGATTCAAGAGCTTTCCACCTGTGGTCATTTGCGTCAACAACCCGATCAATTATGATCATTCGGTGACCGATAAGGAGGGAGACCTCGTTACCTATGAATTTTGTGCACCTCTTAGTGCCGGTGGTCAGGACGGAACCCAGGGGGGTAAGAATACTTGTTTTGGGGTAACGCCGGATCCTTCTTCCTGCCTCCCGCCTTATGATGCCGTTTTATTTAAAAATCCATTTTATACGACCCAATTTCCAATGGGAGGATCTCCTCTCATTTCCATAGACCCTCTTACTGGATTTATTTCGGGTACACCGACCATTCAAGGTCAGTTTGTGGTTGGGGTTTGCATAAAAGAATTCCGGAACGGGATATTGCTTACCGAGACGCGCAGAGATTTCCAATTTAATGTGGCGTATTGTGAACCCAAAGTATTTGCTAATCTGGAAGCGGATTCCTCATCAAACGGGAAAACCTTTTTTGTGAATTCCTGTGGCAATTTCGATGTGGATTTTACCAATCTGAGCACGGATGAACAATTTATTTCCAAATACAAATGGATTTTTCCAATCCAGGGCATAGATCAGATTGTAAATTCCAGGGACGCCCGGTTCTCCTTCCCATCCCTTGGGACGTATTCCGGCAAAATGGTGCTCAATGAAGGTACCTCATGTGCAGATTCATTGGATATTGTCGTGCAAATTTTCCCACCCATAAAGGCATCTTTTGATTATAGCTTTGATACCTGCATGGCGAGCCCTATACATTTCATAGACATCTCCACAACAGGTAGTAATCAAATGGTTTCGTGGGCATGGAATTTTGCAGGTCAGGGCAATTCTTCCCTTCAAAATCCGGATTTTCAATTTCCAAATCCAGGCAAAAAGAATGTCCAGCTTGAAGTGCGGGATATTAACGGTTGTAAGGCTAAGATCCAGCGGATTGTTCCCTATTATCCGGTTCCACCCCTGCTCATTGTTGATCCGGATAAATTGTCCGGTTGTTCTCCATTGGATGTGTGCCTTCGGAATTTGAGCGCGCCTATAGATACGAGTTATACCATCCATTGGGATTTTGGGGATGGAACTACGGGAAGTCAAATATCTCCTTGCCATCGTTATGAACAGGGTGGTGTATACAGTCTCAAACTGGAGGTCACTTCTCCGATAGGTTGTTATACCGAACGTAGATATGATCAACTGATACGGGTTGATCAGTCTCCGGTAGCTGATTTTACAGCTACACCAGGCAAGCTGAGTTCATTCGACCCGAAAGTAAGTCTTGCGGACTTGTCGACTTTTTCTGATGGCCGTCAGTGGACCATCAACAATAAGGAAAAGTTTACAATGGGAATACTTCAATACACTTTCCGGGATACGGGATTTCAAAAGATACAATTGGTGGCGACGAGCCTTAACGGTTGTTCGGATACGCTGATCCAGTACATTGATGTAGAGCCCCTTGTTACGTATTTTTTGCCCAATGCATTTACACCCAATGGGGATAGTAAAAATGACGTATTTACCGGCGTGGGCTATACTTTTGGAATGGAGCAATTTGAGCTTAGCATTTGGGATCGTTGGGGATCCATGGTGTTTGAAACCCATGATCCCGGCGAAGGATGGAATGGACGATTCTTAAATACGGGTGAAAATGCCCCGAACGGGGTCTATGTATTCCGGTTGAGCTACCGGACGCCAAGGAAGGAACTCGTTGAAAGTAAAGGCTTTGTAACCCTTATCCGCTAAACCGGCGAAGACAAAAATTTAGTATATTTAGCAGTAGTTTATACAAAAAGCATATTTTTTGTATCTTTGCGTCTCTTTTGTAAAAATACAGCTATCATGGATCTGATTAAATATGTTCAAGAGCAATTGCTGGATACCAGCAAGATCACTGAATTTGCCCCAGGTGACACTATCGTCGTCAGCTATAAGATTATCGAGGGTAACAAAGAGAGGATCCAGGATTTCAGAGGGGATGTGATCAACATTCGCGGCGAAGGTAAAAACAAGACCTTTACAGTTCGCAAAGTTTCAGGCGGCGTTGGCGTTGAGCGCATTTTCCCATTTTCTTCTCCCAACATAGCGGAAATCAAGGTCGTAAAGAAGGGACGGGTTCGCAGAGCGAAGTTGTTCTACTTGCGCAATTTGTCCGGTAAGAAGGCACGCATTAAGGAGAAAACAATGGCTGTTAAAGAAGGCGGCGCACAAGCCTGATCTTCTCTTTTTATTCCGTTTTTTAATTTCCAAGTTTCTTAGTCAACACGCACCAGCGACTGGGTGTTTACAGCTTTTACATTTTTAAACACCCGATTGAATTCAATATTCTTTTCATTTGTCGTGGCGTCTAATTGAATGACTCTTCCGTCGAGGCTTAATTCAATAGGCAGTTCGAATGAACTTTCAGAGCACTCCAGTTTGTAAAAAATGCGGGTTCGCTCTCCATTGATTTCAGTCCTCAGACTCACCTTCGGGAGTTCTGTTTTCTTCAAATACAAATTGAAAAAGGGCGTGTAATTTTTATGGGTTTTGTCCTCCATATATCGAATGAAATCTTCTGTATCAATATTTCTGTATTTGTATTGTTGATAGAATCCCCGGATCAGTTTAAACCATGTGCTGTCATTTTTTAATGAAAACCGGAGTGTTTGCAGGATCCAACTTCCCTTGTAATAATGGTCACTGTCGGTGAATCCCTGGAAATTTACCCCGCGCGGTCCCAAAACAGGGAGCTGGTTTTTAATGAATTTGCGCTGACTTTCCAGATACCTTAAAGCGGCTTTCTTGCCATAGATGTATTCCACATAAAGGGCTTCCATATAAGTTGTAAATCCTTCGTGTATCCACATGTCTGCATGGTCGTTAACTGAAACCGCATTGCCAAAATATTCGTGACCGCTTTCGTGTATAATGATAAAATCAAAATCAAATTCTTCAGGGACCAATCCTCCGAGGTAGCCTCTTTTATACTGGTTGCCATAGGCTATAGCACTCTGATGCTCCATTCCTAAATAGGGAGCCTCTATTAATTTGTAGCCGTCTTTCCAGAAAGGATATTTGTCAAAATATTTCTCATAGCATGCAAGCATGTTTTTAACCTGGCCAAAATGACTTTTGGCTTTCATCTCATTCTCTTTAAGAACATAATAGTCAAGTTGCAGTAAACTGCTGTCGGCAGACATATATTGGTCTTGGATATGTGCAAAATCTCCGATGTACAAACTCACATTGTAATTGTTGATAGGATAACTGACATGCCAGTGCCAGGTTTTATGGTTTTTATCGGCGTCTGTTGTTTTGATAAACTGACCATTTGAAATGGCCATGAGTTCATGGTCCACAGTAATGTGAATATCCATGCCGCGATCGGGTTCATCGGATAGGTGGTCTTTGTTTGGCCACCAAAGACTTGCTCCCGCGCCTTCGCAGGCAAGCCCGACCCAGGGTTTTCCCTGGGCATCTTTTTGCCAGACAAAACCACCGTCCCATGGCGCTTTCAGGGCTTTTTTAGGTTTGCCCGAGTAGACTATTTTTATTTTTTCTTTATCCCCCTTTTTAAATTCAGACTCGATGAAAAAGGCATCGTATTCTCTGCGGTATTTCAATTCGCGGTTTCCTTTCAGCACGTGCTGGATATTCATATTTTCAAATAGATCCATTTGAATGGCAGGAAGATCCTGATTAGGAACAAATTCCATAATGACGGCACCTTCTATTTTTTGAGATTCCACATCAACGGCAATATCCAGATCATAATGAAGGACGTCATAGTTTCTTTCGGTTCGAAGACTACCGCGCAGGCTGTCTTTTCTGCTAAAATGATCCTGTGCGCAACACATCGTGCTCGCGTTCAAAAGGCTGATCAGGCATGTGAAGACAACTAATGTTGAATTTTTCATCATACTGGTCTGATTTTATTGCTATTGGTATTAAGGTGTCTATGGATGATTCGGTCGACCAAATGTACAGGTAAAATTTGGCTTAACAACAGGAATAGCCATTTGCCGGAATGTATCAAATACCGGTGCCTGGGCTTATTGGAAGAAAGAGCAGTCAGAAAGGGGCGATCCAGGCTCTGGAGAGGTAAAGCTTTTGTTTCCGTAGCCTGAATGCGTTGATCTGCGGATTGCAATACTTTGGCAAAGGGTGTGTGGCTGAATTTTTCTGCAAGCCCAAGATGTTTTTTCCAAATCGATGTTTGAACAGGACCGGGTTCCATGAGCACAACATGTATGCCTTGACCGTATAACTCCCGCCGAAGGCTATCCGACATTCCTTCTAAAGCATATTTAGACCCTGCATAGGCGGACATAAAGGGAGATGCAAACAAGCCGGATACAGAGCTCATGTTGATGATCCTCGATCCTGCTCCATACTGTGAAAGAAGCGCAAAGCAAAGCTGTGTGAGCTTCACAGCTGCGAATAAATTCACCTGGAACTGAGCCCTGAGCTGAGACATCTCCAAATGTGTCATGGGGCCGGGAAGCACAAAACCGGCATTGTTGATCAGAGCGAAAAGACCGGTAATCTTGCATTCTTCCGCTATTTGTTGAAATCCGTTTTCTATGGCCTGGTCGTCATCCAAATTCAGAATCACTTTCTTTATGGAAGGATGCTCCTGTAAATGGGCTGGAAGCTCCTTTCCCTCTCGGACAGTTGCGAGCACAGAATACCCATTTTGAGCCATCAGATAACTCAGGTGGGCACCAATACCCGTATTCGCACCTGTAATCAATACTTTTTTCATAGTATTTTGAGGCATCGAAGGTAAGGATTTGCAAGGACCCGTACTTCAATCCTCATATTCGCTTAATTTTGTTTCCCCATGAGAACTATCATAGTCACCATCTTCCTGATTGGCAGTCTTGCTTCATGTAAGGACGAAGGACGGATTGCTCCCGAATTTTTATCTGGCAAATGGCTCATTTTTGAAGCGATGCGAGGAGATAAAAAAACGAATACTCTGAATGGCGCGTTTTTTTATTTTGAAGGAAATATTATGACGACTAATTTTTTGGGTGTCGAGAATCAGGCAGAGTTCGAATTAAAAGACAATGTGATCAAAACGACAAAAGGCTTTGACTATATTTTTAATCTGAAAAAAGAATCTGCTGCAGCTATTGAGATGAGAGTGGAAATTAAAAAGACAGTTTTTGTCTTTAAACTGAAACGGGGATGAGAGTTTTCCTTTTAAGGCTAGTCTTTCTGTTTTCTGTTCTGTTTGGGAACAAGGCGTCTGCAATAGAGGTTTATGTCCAGCCTCTTTGCTTTTACACTTCTTCTTTCCAGGCTTATCTGGAGACGCGTTTGTTCATTCACGAAAAAGGTATTCAGAAAACCTATTTGAAAGATAGCACTGCTTTCATTCAGGTTTTGGTCACGTTTTATCTGAGGAAGGACGGAGAACTTCTAAAAGCGGAAAAGCTCTCTTTACAATCACCCGCAGCCAAACAGGTCCGACCTATTATTCATGCTGTTCGCTGGGCCGTTTCCCCGGGCGACTATGTTCTGGAAACGAAAATTACGGATCCTTCAGATCCATTGTCTGAAATTGGCTTAATTGATACGGTACGGGTCCATTCTTCAAATAAGGCATCCTTCCTTTCAGACATACAATTGTCAGGTTTCGCCAGCACATCAACGGATAGTTTGAGTGCCATGGTTCGAAATGGTATTTATTCGGAACCCATTCCTTTTTCTTTCTTCGATCAAAGTTTATTCCGCCTGTATGCTTATATGGAGGTCTACCGGAAAACGGACAAAAGCGAAAAACAGGTTTTAAAATTTGACCTCATGCGAAAAGACAGCAGTGGTCGGTTTGCTTTGGTGCAGGAGTGGTTTAAAAAATTGAAATCCATAACTCTCGAACCTTATCTTCTGCAACATGACATCAGCGAATTGACTACGGGTAGCTACCAATTGATCGTTTCCTTGCAAAATGATGCAGGAGCAGAATTGGATTCCAAATCCGTATATTTTGAAAGAAGAAATCCATTTTGGGACCGGATACATTATCTGTACAGCAGTCGCAAAGAAGACAAATTGTTTTTTGATACGCTGTCTCCTGCAACGGTTGAGTATGCTCTCAGAGCAGTGCACCCGCTTATTGAAAGTCAGGACGTGCCTGTAATTGACAGACTGATCAAAGACAATCGGGATCGCGAAAAGCGTCTTTTCCTTTTTAATTACTTTAGCAATCAGTCGGATACAGCACGGAGTGCATTCGGAAAATATATGAAGCTTGCCCATTACCTGGATGTGCTTTTTAAATCTGGTTTTGGATATGGCTTTGAAACAGACCGCGGAATCATTTACCTGCGTTATGGAAGGCCCGACGAAGTGATTTCTGAGGACAAGGACAATGGCGCATTTCCATATGAAATTTGGAAATATCACAGGGTGCGTCAAAACAATCAGACCAACGTCAAATTTTTGTTTTACAATCCGGATCTTGCGGAAAGTGATTTCCGGCTTTTGCATTCAACGGCCATAGGGGAGCGATTCAACAGGCGTTGGGAAGTGGAGTTGTATAAAAATGCAAAGGGAGAATTCAAGGGGGATAACGAATTGGATGCAACTGAAATGAAAGAGGGCTTTAATCGCAGAGCACGGGAGTATTTTGATCGCTAGCACCTTGTTGTTTTTTTATGAAATATGGAAGTTTTTGAAGCAGGGAGGAAGCTTAGCCTCTCGTTGAACATTTGTAATTTTTCTCAACTATTTTACCTCTCTACTACGTTAACGAATTCAATCAGGCATTGAATGTGAAATCCCTTCAGGTAAAGCGCGACAGAAGCGATATCTTTGCGCTTTCTAAAAGCACTAATGCATGATACTACTTGATGGAAACCGTTTGTCAGCTGTAATTCGTAAAGAGATCCTGGACAAGGTTCGCGCTTTTTGCCAAAATGATGTAAGGCCTCCTCATCTGGCGGCAGTTTTGATTGGAGACAATCCTGCCAGTCAGGCATATGTGCGGAATAAAATCAAAGCATGCGATGAAGTGGGATATGCTTCTACGCTCATAAAAAAACCGGCGACCACCAGTCAGGAAGAATTGCTCTATGTGATAAAATCCCTCAATGAAGATCCTGAAATTGACGGCTATATCGTTCAATTGCCGCTTCCGCGACATATCGATGAACATGTGATTAATCTTGCGATTGACCCGGTAAAGGATGTGGATGGTTTTCATCCTTTCAATTTTGGAAAAATGGCATTGGGATTTCCAAGCTTACTACCCGCAACTCCGATGGGCATTCTGATGATGCTGGATCGTTACCATATCCAAACAGAAGGTAAGCACTGCGTTGTTTTGGGGAGAAGCAATATCGTGGGTACTCCTATCTCCTTGCTGATGTCAAAAAAGTCCAAGCCCGGAAATGCAACTGTTACAATTGCGCACAGCAAGACGGAAAACCTGAAGGAAATGTGTTTGCAGGCAGATATCCTCATTGCCGCTTTGGGAATTCCCCGCTTTGTCAAGGCGGACATGGTCCGGGAAGGGGCTGTGGTCATTGATGTCGGAATAAACCGCATTGAAGACCTCAATACTTCTAAAGGTTACCGGCTGGTTGGAGATGTTGACTTTGAAAACGTTGCGCCAAAAACCTCTGCAATAACTCCTGTGCCCGGTGGTGTTGGCCCGATGACCATTACCGCACTCATCGAAAATACCTGGAAGGCGTTTACCAAGCAGGTTTAAGGCAATATGTATAGCCATCTTTCTTATCGCATTCCACTAACTGAAGACCAGCAGGACATATACATTGCTGAATTGTTGGAGTTGGGAGTTGAATCATTTATACAAGAGGCGGATGTACTTGAGGCATTTATTCCGGCGCAAAATTTTGAATTAGAATCCTCTCTGCAGCAGTATCTGGAAGATCAAGGTTTGGCCTATGTAAAAGTGGCCCATCAGTCCCAGGACTGGAATGCGGTTTGGGAATCTAATTTTAGTCCTTACGAATGGCCACCCTTTTTAAGAGTCAGGGCTCCATTTCACAAGCCTGATCCGGCTTTCAAAATGGAACTGGTCATTTCTCCCAAAATGGCATTTGGAACCGGTCATCATGAAACGACCTCCATGTTATTGGAATGGTTGTCAGAGCAAAATCTGGATGGGAAGTCCATCCTGGATTTTGGTTGTGGTACCGGAATTCTTGGTATTTATTGTCTGAAATCCGGAGCAAGCACCTGCATGTTTATCGATAATGACCCATTAAGTGTGGACAACACCATTGAAAATTTAAATCTGAATCACATCGCAGATCAACAAGTTCTCTGCGGAGATCACACGATTCTATCGACCAGGCGGTTCGATCTTATTTTGGCAAATATTACCCGGAATGTACTCATCGACTCGATGGAGCGCCTATCATCGGTCCTGTCAGTTGGTTCAGCCATGGCCTTGTCAGGTTTTCTGGTTTCCGATTTTGAGCAAATGAAGGAGACTATTGAGTCCAATGGGCTTATGATCCAAATGAAAAAGCAGAAAAAGGACTGGCTTTGTCTTATTGTGGAAAAGAAATAGCCCCGTCGAAGTGTTTCAGTCCCTCATAAACTAAATCCGTGGGCAATCCCATTATATTGGCGTAGCTGCCTCCAATGTGTGAGATCTTGCACAGACCTACCCATTCCTGCACAGCATAGGATCCTGCTTTGTCATAAGGTTTGCAGGTATGCAAATACCAATTGATTTCCTCATGTGTGAATTCTCTGAAATAGACTTCCGAAGTGCCCGTAAATGAAATCGTTTTTTCGTGATCCTTTAAACAAACACCTGTATGTACAAGGTGTTTTTTTCCGGATAAACTTGCTAACATATGGTAGGCATGTTTAAAATCTTCAGGCTTGCCAAAGACTTTGTCTTGCAACACGACAATAGAGTCAGCGGTGAGAAGTATATGATCGTCTTTAATTAGCGAAGAAGCTGAAAGGGCCTTTTCTTCTGCAATGTGCTGGGCTGCCAGCCATGTAGGCGTTCCCTCCGGAATTACTTCATTGAATGGAACCGGATGTACTTCAAACCAAAATCCGGCTTCAGAAAGCAGTTGCTGCCTTCGTGGTGAAGAGGAAGCGAGTATTATTTTTCGTTTGTTGATCACGTGGTTTATTTTAACAGACACCAGAATAACAGTCCACTAAGCATGAACACTTTTATGAGCTTGCTTAAAAGTGGCAAAGGCCATTCCCGGTAAAAGGCAATCATAAAATAAAGAATGAGAACAGAAGGGCTTGCCATCAGCAAACAGTAATATATCCAGTGAACGGTTTCTTTGATAGGATAGGCAACCAGGCATTGCAGGATCAAAAGCACAAGGTAGAACCCAAAAGCAATGCGTTTCGTATTTTCTACACCGAAATACACAGCCGTGCTGATGCAATTTTCAGATTGATCCTGTTGCCGGTCCTGCATGTCTTTTATCAGCTCCCTTATAAAATTCAGGACGAATGCAAACAGCGAAAGCATGGTGAGTTTATAGACGAGATGGAGCCAAATTTCGGCTGCATCCAGGCGCATCTCGTGAAGTGCAGTTTGAAATGCATAGGGTATTATCAAAATGCCAAAGGAGGTAAAACATGATACCAGCAGGTTTCCGATGACCGGAGTGCATTTAAAAACTGCGGAATAAGCCCAAAGGAGGATGATGGCTATCGGATAGAGAATCAGCGATGCATTCCTCCCTGTTTTCCAGGACAAATAATAGGAAATTGCAAATCCGCTTAAAACCAGAAACAAGTACAGGATCCATGAAAATCGCAGCGAGAATACATCGGGGATAATGCGTAAATCTATCTGATGCCGGTCGATAAACCGGTCATAAATATTGTTGATAACGTAACCGCTCGCGGCAACACAGATACTTACAGTCACAAGCAGGTTGAAGTCCATCAATTCGAAAGATTGTTCATAGGCTTGCACAAAGGGCCGGAGCATAAAAAAATAAACGGTCCACTGACTGATAGCCAGGATAAATAAGTTGGGCAGTCTGATCAACCGGCTCCAGGATTGGATTACCATTTGTCCTGCGCTTGTAGAATTTTTTCGATGAGGTCGCGCACACAGGCTTTTCCACCTCCGAGTGGTGAGATGTATTGGACGGATTGAAGAACTTCCGGGACGGCATCTGAAGGACAAGCGGATAAACCACTGGCTTTCAAGACAGGCAGATCCAGTATATCGTCGCCCATATAGGCTATCTGTGTAGGAGTCAAGCCCCAATCCTCAATGATTTTGTGAAAGACTTCTAATTTATGTTCGATTCCAAGATAGATATCCCGGACGCCAAGAAGCTCAAAGCGATGCTTGGTGCCTTCCGAGCGCCCACCGCTGATGATGCCGACTTTTATACCCGCAGCAATGGCTTTTTTAATCGCGTAGCCGTCGCGAACGTTCATCATACGCAATAGCTCGCCATGGTCCGTAACAAGTATGGTGTTGTCCGTGCAGACACCATCAATGTCGAGAAGGATCCCGCGAATTTGAAAAAAAGCGTCGTAAGGGTTCATTTAAAGATACTAGGCGTTGTGATCGCGCCATTCATACACCCATTTGGCCTGAATCTGCTCAAGATGGCCTTCGTTGCAATCCTCGCGCTTTCCGGCAAAATTAGGGATTTCCAGGATCCATTCCATCAGATCCGTGAACCGGATTCTGTAAATCCGGGCTTCTCCAAATTCAGGACCAAACTTTTCATATAAAGACATCGCAATGTCCTCGTGATCATTCCAATAAATGGGAAGGTTTTCGATTTCGTTAAAGGGCATGCTGAATGGTATTTTAATGTTCGTGGCCTATGATTCTTCGTTGGTCCGGAATTTCAACAGTAATATCTGCTTTTTCATCAAGTATGATGCACTGGCAGGCAAGCCTGGATTCAAGTCTCGGGTTGATTGCGCGATCAATAAAATCCTCTTCCTTGTCCGATATTTCTTCAAGAAATTCAGCACCCTTTTGCACATATACATGGCATGTGGAACAGGCGCAAACCCCTCCACAATTGTGGTTGAGGTGAATGTCAAATTCCTCTGTGACTTCCAGTATGGATTTGTCTAAGCCCTCAAGCGTGACTTGCTTTTCGGGTATCGCGGAATCTTCGAAACGAAACGTGATTTTGGCCATAGTTAATTGGAAATCAATAACAATATTCAATGCTGTTTGTTTAAAATAATTGACCTGTCTGCATATTTTCGATTAGAGCAGCATGTTTAGGATAAATGTCCTATATTTAGAGTCAATAATATACCGAGGCGATATGGATGAACTGATAAAGGTCCCTGAACTAAGAAAATACAAATTCAAAGAAATAAAAATTTACGCGTCCACGGAATGGTTGGCGGATAATAAAAAAAAGTATCGCCAGGTATTTGACCGCTTTGACACTTCCTACATCTATGTTGAACTTTCTTTCATAAATAAATTATTTGACAAGGAATCCTGGGAAACAGATATCGAACTGCGATGCTATAGTTTGATAAAGAATAAAAAGGAAGTTTGTAACTTAAATTTTCGCCGCAAGATTTCCAAATTTGACCACACGGTTTATGTGAGAGAAGGCTGGGGAAACAAGAAGGAAGGTTCTTTTTGGAAAAAAGGAACCTATTGCTGGGAAGCCTTTATGGATGGTGAAAAAGTCGGAAGCAAATACTTCTATATCGAAGACCCGGGTACCAGTCAGACCGACCTTCCGGATCCTTATGTAGAACTTCAATCGTTGCGGCTTTATGAGGGGCCTTTTGAAGATACGAACCAGGAAGAGCGCAAATATTTGAAAACCTTTGACGGGGAGGAAACCCGTTACGTTTATGCGGAATTGGTCCTGAATAATAAATGCATGCAGGCCCACTGGCAATGTGAGGTCTATATAAAATTTTTGAATGAAGCGCGCGAACTGAAGGGCCAGGTAGTGAGACTCGTTCCTGTCCGAAAGGAAGAGGAGAAAATTTTTATTACTGCCGGCTGGGGATCCAATGTAAAAGGATCCTGGTGGGATGGGCTCTATACAGTTGAAATCGTTTTTATGGAACGCTTGCTGGCAGTCATGCCTTTCGAAGTGAGTTTTGAATTTGAGGAGGGCACACCTCAGATTACCCTTCCGTATAAAAGTGATCCCATACTTTTGCCTGGTCACGAACCCGACACCACCAGTTTAGATGACGTACTCAGTGATTTGGATCAGCTGATTGGTTTAAAGGAAATCAAACAGAAAATCCGGGAACACGCCCAGTATGTCAAATTTTTAAAACTCAGGGAAGAGAGGGGCATTCACGAAGAGGAAAAGATCACCTTGCATTCCATTTTCTATGGCAATCCCGGCACTGGAAAAACCACTATTGCTAAAATGATGGGCCGCTTATACAAAAAAATGGGCGTGCTTAGCAAAGGGCATGTTTATGAGGCAGACCGCGCCGAACTGGTTGGTGAATACATAGGTCAAACCGCTCCTAAGGTGAAGGAGGTCATAGAAAAGGCCCGGGGAGGAGTGCTCTTTATCGATGAAGCCTATGCCCTTGCGCGTACGAATGATGATAGCAAAGATTTCGGTCGTGAAGTGATCGAAATGTTGGTAAAGGAAATGTCAAATGGCGTAGGAGACCTTGCCATCATCATGGCTGGCTATCCTAAGGAAATGAATTATTTCCTGGATTCAAATCCCGGACTTAAATCCAGGATTAAACTATATTTTGAATTCAATGATTATGTGCCTCAAGAGCTCTATGCCATTGCTGAATATGCGATGGAGCGAAAAGCTGTTTGCTTCACCGAAGAGGCTCGCAATGAGTTACAACGCATTATTTTAAGCAGCTATCGCAGCCGTGACCTGAGTTTCGGTAATGCAAGGTTGGTATTTGATCTCGTTGAAAAAGCCAAAGTGAATCTTGGCATCCGGATTATGGAATCCAATGGCTCTGCTGAAATGGATGTCAATACGCTTAGTGAAGTGACGCTTGATGATGTGAAACGCATACACCGCGATTCGAGAAAGCTCAAGCCAATGATTCCGGTAGATGAGGAATTGCTTCACAACGCCATGGAAGAGTTAAATAAACTCATTGGCATCGAACACGTAAAACAAGAAATCAGAGAATTGGTTAAGGTGGTGAAATTTGCGCGGAAATCTGGAAAAGAAGTTCTCAATCAGCATTTTTACCATACCGTTTTTCTTGGGAATCCAGGAACCGGAAAAAGCACGGTTGCAAGGATCATCGCAAAAATTTATAAAGCCCTGGGAATTTTGGAACGCGGGCATATGGTCGAAACAGATCGACAGGGTTTGGTAGCCGGATATCTGGGCCAGTCCGCCATCAAAACGTCAGAAAAAATTGAAGAAGCAATGGGTGGCGTATTGTTTATAGATGAAGCCTATTCGCTCGCTTCTTCAGGAAGCAACGTGGCCGATTACGGAAGTGAGGTTATTCAAACCTTGCTCAAAAGAATGGAAGATCAGCGGGGCCAGTTTTTTGTTTTTGTTGCAGGCTATACAGATCCTATGGAGGCATTTATGAAATCGAATCCGGGGCTGAGCAGCCGCTTTGATAAAATATTAAAATTTGAAGACTACTCTGAGGAGGAGCTCTTCATGATTGCTTTGAAAATGTTTCAGGATGTCGGTCTTGAACTGTCTGATCCGGCTGAAACGCATCTTAAATCATACCTGGCGTATCTCTTTAATTCGAAAGACCGCTATTTTGGCAATGCACGACTGGTGCGCTCTATTTGCGAAGAAGTCATCCGTTACCAAAATATCCGTTTGTCCAATTTAAGCGATCAGGAATTGGAAAAGGTAAATCAAAATTTAATTGAACTTGAAGATGTGCAGTCTTTTGTTCCCGGAAAAGACAGGCGCGATGTGTTCAACAGGCCCAGACTGGGATTTATGAAGGGCTAAGTGTAGGTGACAAAATCATTTACTACTTTACTAACAAACGTTAGTATTTTCTTTCTTCTTTTTACGGAGGCATGGCCAATGCGGGTTCGTCAATGGAAAGCGCCGAGATTCCAGGGTTTGTATTTCATTGCGATCCAGGTATGGCGTCCCGGTGTTAAGGCCCTGGATTTAAAAAGGATACCCATTCTGTGCGTTTCAAGACTGCACTGAACGGAGGGCCACAGAATAATTTCATTCCATGCCTTGTACATATCGGCAGACCAATGAATATCGTCCATGAGGACAATGGCATCCGCAGTTGTGTGATGCGTTAAAAGCGAGTGGATAAAATCTATGGAATGATGGTATGTATGGGATGCATCCAAATAAACTAGTTCCGCGGGCGGCAAAATTGGCTTTTTCAAAAAATCTTCAATGTGGGCATGTATGCAATTTGAATTGTAAAGTCCAAAATCATAAAACAGTCGGGAACATTCCTCAGCTAAGAACTTGCTCCCTTCTATGGTCGATAATTTTGCATTTGGCGCAGCCAACTTCATACTCAGTCCGCTTAGACCAAGGCAAGAGCCAAGTTCCAAAATATGCTTCGGTTTGGCATATTGAACAATGCGGTACAAGGTCTCACACTGGTCTAAAGGAGCAGAAGCACGTTGATGCAGTTCTGAAATGCTAAGGCCGGCTTGCCGATGCATGCGCTCATAGTTACCCCCGGGAATGATATTGTAGTTTGCCGACATTCTGTAATAGGCCTGACTGATTTTAATAAAATCATAATACAAGCGTTTGCGGTCAAAGCAATGTTCAATGAATTGATACAAAAAGGGGGAGTGTATATGGTGCAGCGTTTGTGCCTTTCCATAAAATTTTATGAGGATGACAATGCGTTCAAGCAATCGAATGAGTCCCATCAAATCATGGGTTTTGAATTATATTTGTAAAAATTTAATATATGAACAAAGGTAATTGTGCTTTTTTGAAAACCTTTACCTTTTGCATTTTCGGGACCTTGTTCGCTGGAACTGCATCGGCACAGATAAACTGGAATGTGACTGATCCGGGAAAAGACATTTTCAGTGGAATACCGCTTGCTTGTTGCGACTTGAATGGCGACTCGGAAGATGATCTCGTAGTTCTTGATCAGACCAAACATTTGTGGATTGGACTTCAGATTGGAAATGGTTCGTTCCTTTGGAAAGCTACAAATTACCATCAGTTTTCAGCGCTCTGGTCCATCAATATTGCCGATCTTGATAAAAATGGATTTTCAGATATACTGCTGAGCGGGGAAAGTACGAAGCTCCAGATTATGTATCAGTTCAAGGATGGCTTTCAATTGCAAATTGCAGACGACAATAGTTTTTTTTCTCAGGCTGCCTGTGTGTATGATATCAACATGGATGGATGGCTGGATTTTACTTTGTGCGATGACAACCATGCAACGCGTATCTATCTGAATGATGGTACGGGCAAGCTGAAAAGAGACACCGCATTGGTCCCCTTGTCATTTCCAAATCCAATGAATGAAGCGGGCAATTACGGATGTATCTGGACCGATATTGAAAATGATGGTGATCCGGATTTATATATTTCAAAATGCAGACCGGGAGTGGTTGACCCCACAGATCCTCGCAGAGTAAATTTATTATTTATAAATGAAAACGGAGTTTGGAAAGAGGAGGGACGCAATTATGGACTTGATTTAGGGGATCAAAGCTGGATGACATTATTTGAAGACTTTGACGGCGATGGCCTCAAGGATTGTTTTGTTGTCAATCATTACTCAGCTTCCCGAATGTTCCATCAATTACCCAACCATAAATTCGAAGATCTTACCGCGACCTGTGGAATAGATTTTCCGGGAATATGCATTCAGGCTATTCCGGCAGATTTTGATAACGATGGAGATTTGGACATCTTGATGACGGGGAATGCATGTTCATTGTGGATAAATGAAGGAAGCATGAAATTTACGGAACAGAAGGGAGCGCTTGCCTCTTCAGGTTTAAGTTCATGCGCGGTTGGAGATCTGAATGGGGATGGTTTTATAGATATATACGGATCTTATGCTGATTTGCTGAATGCACCGAATAACCAGAAGGACAAAGTATGGTTCAACACCGGTAATCCTAACCATTTTATTGCTTTTAGCCTGAAGGGAAGGCAATCCAATATTCATGGTATTGGCAGCCGGATTGAGTTGTACGCTAATGGACATTATCAGTCAAGAGAATTGCATGGCGGGGAGGCTTTTGGTATTCAGAATAGTCTCAATATCCATTTTGGATTGGGCAACGCATCCACAGTGGATAGTATTGTCATTCATTGGACATCCGGCCAAACGGATCGATTTTATAATTTGTCTTCCGGTCTGAAATATCTGCTTGAGGAAGAATCCTGTGCCACAGTGGTTCAAAGGCAAAGCGGCGGTCTGATACGCAATTTCTGTAATTCAATAGACACCACATTGAGGGTAGCTGCAGGTGCCCGGAATTGGGTGTGGAATGACGGCAGTAAAAGAGATACACTGCGCGTACAATCCGAAGGGATCTATTTTTATCGGGAAACGGATTCTCTTGGTTGTCCTACGATCTCACAGCCGGTAGCCATTTTATTCAATCCAAAAGTGAGCTATCGCTTGAATCATTCGTATCACCAGATTTTATGTGAAGGCGATTATTTGGATTTGGCAGTCAATGGCAGCAGGCAAATTCATTGGTCAACAGGTCAAACGGATTCCTTGTTGCGCGTTGATAAAAGTGGTTTGTACTATGGACAAATCAAGGCATACTGCGATTGGATCTTTACGGATACACTGAACCTGGAGGTTTTTCAATTACCTGATCCTCCGCTGGTTGAGCCAGATACATTGACGGGAAGGGGAAAAGCGAGCTTGACTTCAAAACTGGATTCAACCTATTGGTTCAATTACAAGGAAGATGAAATACCGCTATTCGTTGGTAAGCATTTTGTTTCAGATACAGTGGAGACGCCCAGATCCTTTTGGGCGGAAAGCCGCTCAAGTCATAAATTCCCATTTGTTCATGGCGGTATGAAGCAACCGGATTATTCGGGAGGACCTTACCATGCAAAATTCTTAAACAACCTGACGCTGTTCAATGTCTATCAAAATGTATTTCTGGATTCGGTGACTGTGTACACGGATGATCCCGGATTGAGGACCATAGAACTGCTCGACCACACAGGAGTGCGCCTAGCGCATAAAGATGCCGATCTTCATGCAGGAAAAAATCAGCTTTACCTTGGATTTGAAATTCCTGCCTCTGAAAATGTGTATTTTCTTGGAACCAATCTCGAAAGCAATCAAAAATTATTTGGAGAGAACAGCCCCAGGTTATATCGTAGCGATCGTGGGTTCTATTATCCGTTTTTCATCGAAGACAAAGTCAGAATTTTAAGTTCAGATAAGGGGGACAACTATTATTACTATTTCTTCGACTGGGTGATTCGCGCCGCTGACGAAGTTTGTAAAAGTCCGCGCCAGGAGGTTCGCGTAGAAATAATTCCTGTAGATACAAAAGAATCAGAAGTGTCTGAAGAATTCTGGATACAGCAATATCAAAATGGGTTAAGGGTGCATTCAGATGAACAAGCCCCTATGCACATTTCAATAAAGAATGAGGAAGGAAAAATAGTGATGAATAAAAACATCATGCCGGAGGAATGGCTTGATGTGCAAAATTTCCACCCTGGATTGTATTTTATTGAAATTAAAACCCGTTCTCTTCCGTCAAAACATATAAAGTTCTGCAAGTATTAAGCAGAAACTCATATGTAGTGGGACTGTTTGCAGATGAAAGGAGGAGTTAGGGTGGCTAATGGGACTCGAACCCACGACCCTCGGAACCACAATCCGATGCTCTAACCAACTGAGCTATAGCCACCAGCTGTCCAAAAAGAGAGTGCAAAGATAGCTGAATCCCTCAGATATCCAATAAATCATTGTTGGTTTGGTTCAGCCTGAAGCGTGAAGCTTCGCTCAACTGGATTTAAGGGCGAATTGACAAGTGCCCCGGTACCATCCACCAGACTTAACTTAATTTTATTTTCTCCCATGGGCAATCCTTCGATATAATAGGGCTGCCATTTGTCGATCATAAATTCTTTTCCGTTGATCTCTGCTTTTACTTTGAAGGAATCACCGAGTTTGCAATTTGCAATGTAAAAGTCAAGCATTACTTTTTTGGTATCTGCACCAATATAAACTCCTTTGGGCCTTGAGTAAAAAAGCATGGGTTCAGCCACCGGATTCAATTTTTTAAAACTGCTGTCTTTGATTTCTGCCTGTATTAGCACAGAAGCTTTTGCTGATTTGATGCTTTCATGGTAGGATCTGGACAAAAAAGCAAGAATGTAATGCGTGCCATCATCAATCTTGTGCTGAAATTCAGGCACGTATTTGGCTTCGTATGGTTTGTTGTCAACAATCAGATGAATATGCTGCCCCTGTGCAGAATTGGCACACATTTTCTGGGGAGCGTCAGGCGTCTGTTCTCCCAACACGTAATTTCCTCCCAATTTAAAACTGAACTTTCCCTTTTGGTAGTCCATGGAGCTAATGGCCGCATCGGGAAAAGAAGCTGAACTGTCAAAGGCTGTTAATTTGACTTCTGCAGCAGGTATTTCTGCAGCAGGAGGTGCTGCCTCTTGTTTGCTTTTGCATTGGCTAAAAATTAAAAAAAGACTGCCTGTAAAAATGGAGAGCGCATACCTGTACATATCTATAGTTTTTAATTGTTTGGAATCAAAGTTAGACCATTTTCTAAGTAGAGAACAGCTAAACTGTGTATTTGGATTCAAAAGATTTGTATTTCTGGTAAATAAAATTGGAGCAGATCACAGAGTAATATCGTGTTTGTAGAGAATATCCCTGCTGAACCATAGGCCTATATACCGGGGGCAACATCCTCCATGTTGATGTATGAATCAGCGAACAAAGCTTTTGAGTGAAATGCACGACATATTGAAATCCGTTTATCTTTGCAGTCCGGTTACCGGATCGGTAATCATTAGGAGGAATGGCAGAGCGGTTTAATGCGGCGGTCTTGAAAACCGTTGACTGTAACAGGTCCGGGGGTTCGAATCCCTCTTCCTCCGCATAAAAATCTGAGTAACAGATTGTAAACTAACAATGGCAAGGCTATCGGAACCTTGCCATTTCTATTTTCACAATGCCGAAAAAGTAATGTTGTTCCAAGCGAAGTCAGACCCCATTTTGAAATGGAAAGAATGGGATTTTGTATCCCTCTGATGTAAAAATCAGGCTAATCTTTTTTAATATCGGCTGTCGAGCGCTATGCCGGAAAAAATGGAGTGATTTCTTCCCGCCAAACGGGTCCTCCGTGCGGATTATATGGAAGGTTCCAAAATGATGCAATCCCGCTAAGCTTTTTCAGAAGATATCCCATATTTTGATTTCAGGAATAGCGAAACTTTAACCAGCAAAATCAATGCAGGAACTTCTACAAGCGGTCCGATAACTCCTGCAAAAGCCTGTCCGCTTTGCAAACCAAAAATGGAAATAGCCACTGCGATAGCCAGTTCGAAATTGTTTCCCGCCGCAGTAAACGCTATGGAGCTTGTCTGTGCGTAATGAGCACCTGCCAACCGGCTCAGGTAAAAACTTAAAACAAACATGATTAAAAAGTAAAGAAGCAAAGGCACACTTATGCGGAGGACATCCAATGGTATTTTTACAATGTATTCGCCTTTAAGCGAGAACATGAGTATGATGGTAAAAAGCAATGCAATAAGAGTTAATGGAGAAATCGCCTTCAGAAAAGTATGCTTATACCAATATTCGCCTTTCCACGATACCAAAACCCATCGCGATATGATTCCCAGAAAAAATGGGATGCCAAGGTAAATGCCTACACTTTCGGCAATAGTCTGTATGGGAATCTCTATGAACGTACTTTGAAAACCAAAAAGCAAAGGAATTTCAGTCAGGAATAGCCAGGCATAAAAACTGTAAGCAAATACCTGAAAAATACTGTTTAATGCGACGAGACCCGCGCCGTATTCTCTGCTTCCTTCAGCCAGATCATTCCATACAAGGACCATGGCAATACACCGGGCAAGGCCAATCAACACCAGTCCGGTATAATATTCGGGGTATTGCCGGAGAAATACAAAAGCCAAAAGAAACATCACCAAAGGACCGATGATCCAATTTAAAAATAAGGATAAGGCCAGGAGTTTCAAATCTTTGAAGACTTTAGGCAATGCGGCATAGTTGACTTTTGCCAATGGCGGATACATCATGACAATCAAGCCTATGGCAATCGGGATGTTTGTAGTGCCGGAGCCGAGGGACTGAATGGAATGAGCAAATGACGGATAAATATATCCGATGAGCACTCCTGTTGTCATGGCAAGGAAGATCCAGATAGCCAGATAGCGATCGAGAAAATTTAATTTTATTACTGCTGTACTCATACCAGTAAAGAAAAAAGATAAAAAAGATCTCTGCCAATTTGCTGGCAGCATTCATTATAAGCAGATTCTTCCGATGAACTGCCGTCATACACTTTCGGATCTTCATACGCTAATGAAAAGCGTTCGATGGCTCCTTTCACCACTGGACAATTTTCATCTGCTTGGCTGCAAGTCATAAATGCAATAAAATCCTTTTGGGGATTTACGGGATCTTCAGATTTTTTTGAAAAGCAAATGATGGATTCTGTTTCCGGGCTAAAAGAAACGGAATATGTACCTGAGCTCAAGTCTATCGTATGGGCAATGAACCCCACACGTTCTAAAGCCTTCAAAGCTTTAGGTTCAAATAGGGTTTGTTCCGTTCCGCCACTGTAACTCTTTGCCGGAATTCCAAAATAGCAGGCCGCAGTTTGTGCCCAAATTTGTGCTGCCTGACTTCTTCGGGAATTATGCGTACAAATAAAAACGAATTGTGGCTGCCATCCGGAACTCATCAAATTGCGTACTTTTTTTGAATAGGATTCCAATTCCATTTTGCGAGAGGAAGGAATGTCCATGTAATCGAACTGCTCGCAGGTTTTTATAATTTCTGAATGAAGTTGCATCTTATCTCGGTCAATACATTTGGAAAAAGTTCATCAGCATTCCTAAAAATACTTTATTGGTTTTTGATTTATTAAAGAAATCAGAGCATTCCGGATTTGATCCATTTTTCTGCATCCACACGTGACAAATTTGGGCAGATTCAATCGTACCGCACATGAAACCTGCCACTTTGAATTTCCAAGGGTGTTGACTGCCTTATACCTGTGCAAATCGGGATTCATGGCTGAGATCATCATGTATACTGGAATCTTCTTTAAAAAGCTGTTTCAAAATAGCAATGCAAGCTGGGAGGTCCGGTTTTCTGGCGTGAGCGGCGAGCTCATTTTGTTCTGTTGAAAAAGCTTTGTCATGCGCATTTTGTATCCTTCTAACATCGCAATATTACGATATATTGGGCTTGCTTGAGTGGTATTTATATTTTAATAAGCTAACATTTACGGATAAGAACGAAATCTATCTTGAGGCATCGAAAGTGTTTTAGAGTTCAGATTACCTGAGGTCTTAATTCATTTTCGACCATTTAAGTTCCATTAGAAGGAAGGGATGCAATAAGGCAAAAAGGCATATGAAATCTTTATTTAATAGATAAATAGGTGATTATAATAAAATTATAGTCAAATTAAATATTGAATATTTTGAAAGTCCGGAAGGAACTTCTAAATTTGATCTCATTAAAAAACCCCAATTATGAAGTGGAATTCATCTTTACTTAGTTTTTTCCTTTTTATTGTTTTTGTTTTGGTTTGGTCTGCCAAACCCATCGAAGAACCTTACGGTGCCAGAATAAATGAGCTTTCCTCTGTGGCTTCTCAGAACCTTAGCACTGCAGTTCCAAAGTTACCTTATAAGGATATGGTCCGAATGGTTGCAAAATACCGGGATGAAAGGCAGGCCATCATCAATAGCCATTACTCCGGAACCTCAGCAGGTCAATACGGAGCAAATTTTTCGGACACGAGATATTTTTATTTTGACTTAGACCGTGTTCAAAATTTTATTACAAGTGTTCAGGAACGTACCAGTGCAAATAATCTGAACATTGGCTTTTCCGGAATCCGAATTTACCCCATAGTTTATCCTTCAATAGGGAATAGCGATTACTCGGATTCTATTCCATTTAACCAGCGGAATCATTTATCCCTCCTAATGGTAGCAACATATAAGACGGCAGAGGGTGAAATAGTAGACTATGATCCTGACTTATATGACGCTGCCTCAAATGGCGTGGGCAATAGTCCCAAATCCTTGTTCAAACCCGCTGGAAAAACAGAAGAGGAGTGGTTGTCTGAATTGTTTGGGCCTGGAAATTCGATCAGGGCCTTTTCTGCGATGAATCATGCGGGCTTGTGTCCTCCTCCTAATCCATGCAGGGCAGCCTTGCTCCAGAATGCAGATGAGTTATGCCCCAATGGCTCTGCCTGTCAATATTAACAAGTTTTTCTAATCATTGGTAAGCGCATTACAAGCTTTTGCAATTGGAACTGAAGCGGTATGTTGTTTCTATAGTTTCCTTATATGGAAGCAGCTCGCCAAAACAAGTTTAAGATATTTGCCCGCGGTTTTGGCTTTCGTCTTTTGCAGTGATCTTCTGGGCATCGTACTGACGCAGACGGTTTTTGCAGAACGAAAACTGGCATTCAATCTGCCTTATTACAACATAACCACAGCACTGATTATTCTGAGTTTTTCCGGGTTGTATCTGATGAATCTGCGATCAGCCAAATGCCGTACAATTCAGATGGCATCCATTTTATTATTTATAGTTTTTTATCTGGTGAATGTAAGCTGGATCCAACCTTTGTACAGTGTGCTGCACAGTTACAGTTTTACCTTGGGTTCCGTGACGATTTGTACGGGTATTCTTTGTTATATTAAAGAATTGCTCGAAAGTGATAAAATTGTTGATCTGCAGTCTGATCCCCTGTTCTGGATTTCTGTTGGTCTGTTTTCATTTTACCTGATCAATATCCCGTACATGGCAATGTTCAACTTTTTATTATTAAATTACATGGATTTGTTGTCTGCAGCCCGCAAAGTGACCATTTTTCTGAGTTACTTTATGTATATCTGCATTTTCATTGGTTTGTTATGCTCGAAAAGGAAGTCGTATTCAGCATCATTATAGGTTGCCTGGTCGTTGCACTCTTATTCATTTTGTTGCTGGTCTTTCTCGTTTATTACCTGCGCAATAAAAATCGCTTTATAAGGGAGAAGATTGCTTTGCAAAACAAGTATCAACTGGAATTGACCCGTGCCGAAATGGAAATTCAGGAGGAAACCCTAAAACAATTGGGATATGAATTACACGACAATGTGGGTCAATTGATTACTCTTGCGAAAATTCAAGTTCAATCACTTTATAAAAAGACTCCGGATCCAAAGTTGCAGTACATTCAGGAAGTCATCAGCAAGTCTTTGGAAGAAATTCGCCGGCTATCCAAAACTCTCGATCCTGAGGCATTGAGTCGCTTCAGTTTAATGGAATTGTTGCGCCGGGATCAAATCCGGATCAACCAACTCGAGCTGGTGCGTTTTGAACTCTTTGAAGAGGGAGAAGGTCCTGAACCCGGACATCAGGAGAAGATCATATTGTACCGCGTGATCCAGGAAATGATTACAAATGCAATTAAGCATGCGCAATGCACTCGCATTGAAGTTCATGTAAAATGGTCCGGGCCTGAATTGATCGTTTCGGTGTCTGACAATGGAAAAGGGTTATCTGAAAATCGGGAAAAACAAGACGGATCAACCGGAGTTGGACTATCTCATATCCGGAACAGGGTGCATATGATAAATGGCCACATTGAATTAACTTCAGCCCCGGATTTGGGTACACAATATACCATGCGTTGCCCTCTTCCAAGATAAATGGCCGTGCGATTGGTAATAGTAGATGATCATGTGATGATGGCTCACGCCATTGCAGGTATGCTGAATGCAAGAGAAGACCTCTCGGTGCTTTGGACAGCCCGAAATGGAAAGGAATTACTGGAAAAGCTGGAATCGGAGCCGGTATTGCCCGAACTTGTTCTCCTGGATATCAATATGCCTGTTCTAAATGGATGGGAGACCGCTGAAAAACTTCAAACACAATATCCTGAAATCCGCGTGCTCTGCCTAACGATGAATGACGACGACTTATCCGTTATCCGCATGTTTAAATACGGAGCCAAAGGTTATGTACTTAAAGACGCAGAGGAAGAGGAACTCATTACTGCCATTCAATCCATCATGACAAAGGGATTTTATTACTCAGACTATGTGGCCAGGGTCATGATAAACTCATTCCGGGAGGAAAATAAAACCCAGGATGCAATTGAACCGGTTCCTATTAAGGAACGGGAAATGGAGTTTCTCATTCTTTGTTGTACGGAACTCAGCTATAAGCAGATTGCGGACCTCATGCATTTAAGTCCTAAAACCATCGACGGGTACCGGGATGATCTTTTTCAAAAACTCCATGTGAAGTCCAGAATCGGACTGGTCTTGTATGCTCTTAAGCATGGATTGGTCAGTTTATAAGCATTTTATTCAAGAAAAGGACTTAATCAGGGTATTCCCCCTAAAAAACAGGAAAAACACCCTTTCTCAGCCTGCACATTAAAACTAGGTTTGCGCTGCGATTACGGCTTTTGAATGCAAAAGCACATCATGCATACATTCCCAGAATGGTCTGTGTCATGAGCCTTCTGCCGCAGTTTTGTAGTGCCCAGGCACTCTACTGCGGCGCCAAGGTATACCTGTTTGGAACCGAAAATCTGTTTCCATCTGAAACCTGGGATTTTCGCGCCCTTACTGTGGATAATTACCCCGATAACCCCAAATCACCTTTAATTCTAATTTGTTGTCAGCTGAACCAAACGGTTCAGCTGACATTTTTTATCCGCTTTCCGAATAACGGTTAAGTCTCTAAAACTTTATCCCAGCTTGATGTCAATACTTTGTAATCAGAGTGCTCATAAAAGCTGAAGCGGAAAATTATCGGGCCTTGAGCATCTGCCTAAAAGTCCATTCCGGGACTCGAGAAGAATTGTCGGGGCAGTACAGTGTCCATTATATACATGTGTTAATTATATAATATGAAAAATACCCAATTGGGGGAGATGTATATTCGTGAATCTTTCTACTTTTGTACCAGCCTAAGGGCATCGTGTGCCCAAGCTAAACCAAACTTAATCTCTCGATCATGCTGGCAAGGTTAGTTTCGGTAAAGCATTAGGTCAATTTTACCAATCAAACCTGAGATTGCTGCAGTCCAGCACAATGGTCGCCTATTGCTCTCTCCTCAGCTTGTATTGGTTCTCTTTCTAAACCTTTTTATTTAACCATATTTTTAAACCAATACCATGAATAATTTGTATAAACTGTTCGCATTCTTGTGTCTGGTTTTCATTTCCAGCTCAATCAGTGCTCAGTCACGGTCTGCAAACATTACTGCGGATGGTCTTATCATCCTGGATGCTAGCAGCCTCGACCTGGCTAAAGAATATGTAGCTGACATGTCCAGATACAACATCAAAGACCATCAGCAAGCATATTTCCAATTCAAAAAGTACATCGACAGAACAACCGGAAGGGGAATGGATTTCCTTTTCGATTTCGCAAATCAGAAAATGTACATCGTTGTTGATGCTGCTAATCAATACCTGGTTCCTAAATCTTTCGGCGAGCAAATCAATGTAACTCACTTCAATGAAGTGCTCCGTAAGATTCACGTGGGAGAACTTTAATTATTTAATCCTAATTAAACAGTATAAATCATGAAAAATTTATTAGTAATCATAGTTTCTGTTCTCTCTGTAACTGCTGTTCTCGCTAACAGTGGGGGAGGATCTATCTTCCCGATTTTTACCGCTATGGACGGTAAAAAACCTACAGCGTATCCTTGCGATACTTTCAAATCAGGTATGCTTACGGGTCAAACCGGTGTGCCTCTGACTACAGGTGCTTCTGCATGTCCTGCTGGATCTTGTACGAACCCAGGTTACTTCGCTCCTTACTGGGAAACATATCAGTTCAAAAACACCCTTCTTCAGAAGCAGTGTTTGAGAATTTCCTGGACGGCTGTAAATGCAGGAGGTTGTAACATCAGCTTTGCGTATCTTGGAACAGGCCCAATCCTTTTATGGACTCCTGCAGGTGCTCCTTGCTATCCTGCTGGTACTATGGGTTCTCCAGGTGCAGTTTGTTTGGGTGGTGGTGCAAGCTACCAACTTGAAATTCCAGACTGTTCTCCATTCACTGTATTTCTTGCAAACAACAACGGTGCAAGAGGTTCATACAACTTGAACATCACACAGTCTAATGGTGACCCAGCTGCTCTCGGATGCTTGAATGCTGAGTGTAAAAAACTTTTGACGGTTGGTGGAACTCCAGTTCCTACGATGACCCAGTGGGGATTGTTCCTCTTTGGATTGATCATCCTGACCTTCGCTTCTGTTGCTCTTTACAATTTTACTCAAAGAGCTTCTGTTAAGCAATAATTAAATTCTAAGGAATTATAGAGGGGCGGCACTTGTGCTGCCCCTTTTTTTATGTACAAAAGAAATCGATTCTAACTGCTTGTATTCCTTATTTTTGCCACTCCAAAAAAGGTACACATGATGCAATTCCCTTTCAATCGTCCATTGTTTGACCGCGCCTTTCTGATTTCTTGCCTGTTGGCACTCCTTGGATGGGTGCTCATCTACCTGATCTGGGGTGAATACACGACGGCAGACATCGTCTGTATGATCGTTACAGTTCCCATTTTGGCTTATTTTATTCATATTCTTCTCTTGTTTAATCAGAAGTAACATTAACGACCAATGCGTTCACGAACCCGTTTCTTCTTGAATAGTAAACTCCCCGCAATAACAAGCTTGCCTTTTCCGGGTATTGTTTGCTCCGAAAGGCAAAGGCTCCATTGCAATTAATCTGCCACGATCCCGTTAAGCATCTATGAAATCAACACTTACCATTTGGTGGAATTCAAAATCACTCATCTTTCGTTTCTTAAGTGCTTTTATAAGCTTGATGTTGCTCTTCTATCTCTTCTATTACTCGCCGGTGTATGAGAACTGGCTTATGAATCCATTGTTGGGAGTGCAGGCAAAGTTGTCCAACGGAATTCTGGGCTTGCTTTCTTACAAAACCGAAGCTATCGAGGACAATATTGTGGGGGACAATTTCAGAGTAAGTATAAAAAATGGCTGCGACGGACTGGAGGCAACGGCGATTTACATTTGCGCCATTTTAGCCTTTCCCATAGTCGATTTCAGACATAAGCTCAAAGGTCTGTTTTGGGGGGTACTTATTCTGTCCATACTCAATCTGTTCCGCATATCCGGATTGTACATGGCAGGTATTCATTGGAAAGCTGGCTTTGAGTTTTTACATCTGCACGGGGGCGTAGTCATCTTTACATTGATTGCTATCCTGCTGTGGCTTGTGTGGTTGGCACAAATTAAAAAAGAGATCACATCCTGATATGAAACAGGTGTTCCAATTTGTTCTGGTATTTTTAGTTGCATATACTGCGATCATACTCTTAGTCCAATCGCGCGGCGCAGAAGAGGCCATACACAGTTTTGCAAAGTCTGCAGTCCAGGCTTCGCTTAAATCCTTCCTGCCAGAAGCCTACATAGAGATCCAGGACGTAAAATCCCCGGACGGAAAAATGGATCTGAATAGTTTTTATGTCGTGTATGGAAACCCTGCGACCATTCAGGCCGAGCAATTGGAAGCTCAGAAACAAAACGCAAGTGAATACCGCATATCTACCTATTCTTTTACCTTGTTCTTATTTCAACTCTTCACCGTTCCCATCGTTTTTGTATGTTCCCTTTTTATAGCCACCCCGATGGAATGGAAAAAGAAATTGAAATTTATTGCTGTTTCACTGCTGATCATACTTTGTGTGATCTTTCTAAAATGTATACTTCTGGCCTTATTCAATATTGCAAATGCAGGTATAGGTATTTATGCGTTAACTGAAGGCCAAATGAATCTGACCGTTCGGGTGGTTTCGATGTTGTCTCTCGGATTCAGCATCATTACCGGTTTTGTGCTGTGGTTGGTTTTTGGCTTTCGAAATAGCCACCTTATGAATCTCTTTAATGATTTTGTAAAAAGCTTTCAATCATGAAATTTGTTCGTCAACTTCCTCTTTTGCTTCTCATCCTTTCTTCATGTGCCAGCTCTTCAGTTTCCTGGATAAATATGAAAGAAGCAGATTGCTCTAAATATACATTCGGCAGAATGGAAACCAAGAGGGTACTCAATGCAGATGAAACCAAAAAACTGTCAAAAGAAGGAATCAAAATACTTGAATACGTACTCGAACAACAATACCTTGCATGCTGGGATCACAGTTGGTCACAAAAGCCACTTGAGAAAACTCCCGTAAAAGCCTTAGTTCCCTTCGAAGCAAAGGACAAATTGGCTTCTGGAATGAATGTAGAACATATCAAAAAGCTTTCTGGCGAAGTCGGTCAATCCATGGTACTGCTTCAAACTTTCGCACAGGTGGATTCCATGGAACTTGTTCGTTATGGACAAATCCTGTATCATAAAGATTACTTCTACAGACTTGTCGTTCCTCATTCACAATTGGAAGACTTACTTGAGTATCCCTGTCTTCGCTTATTTAGCCTCGTAAAGGAAAATTACACACCGGACAAGAAATAACGGACAGGATCCAAAGCCAATCAATGGCTTAGAACGTCTTCTTTATTTGACTTGTAATTACGGACTGTTGCCGTTCTTCTTTATATTCGTAGCTTTATCACAGCACAAATCGACCTTGATGAAGAGGATTCCCGTTTTTTTATTTTGCCTACATGTATTCGTCCTTACTGCTCAAAAGGAGCCGAAATTTTATTGGCATAATGGCTTGACGTATAATTCATCTTTGAATACCGATCTTAAAAGTTTCAGCCAAACAGAGTTGATAAACGGCATTTATTACAGGCTGTTGAGTTTTGATCATCTTCTGACTTCCAATGAAGAACTTTCCCTGAATCAGATGGGGATCGAGATTGTGGAATATATTCCCGATCGGAATTATCTCACCAGAATCCGGCCGAATTCAACGCGGGAAAACATTCCAATAAAGGGTTTGCTGGCTTGTATGCAATTAAAGCCTTCCTATAAACTTTCCTCGTCATTGTTGTACGGTGGTAGTTGCGATGAAGTGAATGGAAGAAGCCGGTTGGTCATGCAATTCTTTGAAGATATCGGTGTTGGGAGTTTTAAAGACCATCTTGAGCAGGCAGGCCTTCTGGTTGAAGATGTATTTGCATATGACCAAATTGCGTATGTGCAGGCAACTCCGGATGAATTGAGTTGGCTGTCAAGACAGGCATTTGTAAAGTTTATTGATTGCCGCGCTCAACCCGGGGTTCCGGAAGACCGCGAAGGAAGGAACCTGCACAGGGTGAATGCCATTGCATCAAATATCAAGGAGAATATTTTTTTAGATGGTTCCGGGGTTAAGGTTATGGTGCGCGATGATGGATTTGTGGGGCCACATATTGATTTTCAGGGACGAATTCAGCAAGATGTCTACAATGATATTGGAAATCACGGCGATGGAGTTTCCGGTGTGCTCACGGGTGCAGGTAATTACGATCCTCTTGTTCAGGGGATGGCCCCTGGGGCTAATCTCTACATACTGAATTATCAGCCGGATTTTTTAGATAAAACACTTGATTATCACCAACAGCACGGAGTGGTGATAACGAATAGTTCTTACAGCAATGGATGTAATGCGGGCTATACGATAGAGGCACAAGTGGTCGACAAGCAATTGTATGAAAACCGTGAATTGCTTCATGTTTTTTCAGCAGGTAACTCCAATAATGTGGATTGTGGCTATGGGGCCGGAAATCAATGGGGAAATGTGACAGGTGGCCACAAAATTGGGAAAAACGCATTAACTGTTGCGAATCTGAAATTGGATGGCACGCTTGAAACGAGCTCTTCACGCGGACCGACAAAGGACGGGAGAATGAAACCCGAAATTTCTGCTAGGGGTACAAATGAATTATCTACAGACCAGGACAATGGGACCCAGGTCTTTGGGGGTACGTCGGCTGCTTCACCCGGAGTCGCGGGAGTTTGTGCCCTTCTTTACCAGGCTTACAAAAACTTGCATGGAGGTGCAAATCCGGAGTCCGCATTGATTAAAGCTGCTGTCATGAACACTGCTACCGATATTGGAACACCCGGACCTGATTACCAGTTTGGTTTTGGCGTTGTCAACGCATACAGGGCCTACAAACTTTTAGCTGCGGGCAATTATGTAAAAAAATCAATTCAACATGGCCAATCGCTGGAATTTAAAGTGACCGTTCCGAAAGGAACCGTATTGGCTAAGTTTATGCTGTACTGGCCCGAGCAGCAGTCTTCTCTGCTTAGTTCAAAGGCTCTCATCAATGATCTCGATGTGGTGGTCACCAATCCAAAGGGTACAGAGTTAAAGCCTTGGGTGCTAAATCCTACACCTAACCCAACTTCTCTGGCGGCAGGTGCTTCGCTTGGTATCGATACGCTCAACAATGTAGAGCAGGTTTCAATAAATAGCCCGGAGGAAGGTGAATATCTGATTCGCATCACGGGGAAGAGCATTCCTACACAAACTCAGGATTTTTATTTCCTTTTTGAAATGGATGATCAGGCATTGCGCCTTAGCCACCCTATAGGAGGGGAGAAATTCAATATCACGGAATTCACACAGATCCAATTTACAGCATATGGTACGGACAGTATTTCTGCTTTCCTGACCACTGACGGAGGACATAATTGGTCCTTTCTTGGTTCTAAGCAATCCGGGAGCAGGCTCATGGATATCTATCTTCCAAATAATATTTCTTCGGATTCCTGCATGATTGAAATTCGGCAGGGCAGTGCAGTTCAACGTAGTGGTTTTTTTACAGTCACAAACGGAGTACAGGGTTTCAAATTTTCAAAGTATTGTCCAAATGAATTGGAGCTCAGTTGGGTAGGGGCGGGAAAGGATAGTTTTCAAATTTACCAGCTGGGTAAGGCGTATATGGATCCCATTGCAATTTCTAAGGATACACGGATTACATTGCCGAATGAAAGTCCGAATTCCAAAAAATGGTTCTCAATAGCAGGATTTAAAGCAACAGCATTAAGCCGGCGTGAACTTGCAATCGCAAGTCCGGATACGATGATTGCCTGTGGCTTTATAAGGGATCTCAGTTTAAAGGTATCTCCCGATAATCAACCCAGGTATTATAGTTGCGGCACTTCCTACTTGTTGCCGGCTTTTCTGGTAATAAACCGCGGACCGTCGGAAATGAATGATGTGCGAATTAACATACAATCCGATTCAGGCTTGGTTTCGCAGGACTTTCAATTGGTTTTGGCGCCTTATGATACTATTGGGGTTCAATTCACAAAACCTGTACCGGCAAAAGGAAGCGGTACTCATAGTTATACGGCCTGGCTTGAGCAGACTTCCGATCAGAATCCTTATAACGATTCCTCTGTTGTTTCCGTCGAGCTGGATGCGCTGCCTGATCAGCAAGGCCTTTATCCGATCAAAGAAGAATTTCAAACAAGTACATTGCCAAACGACTGGATTATGTCTAACCAGCTGGATAATTCCAATTGGCAGATAGTCCAGGTCAAGGGTAAAGATGGATTGACCGGAAAAGCATTGATGCACACAAACCCGAACCCGGTTTATAGAAAGCAAGTACTCCTCCTAACATCCAAGACAGCTGATTTAAGTAATTCCGTTGAACCTTACTTGTATTTTGATTTTGTACATCATCAGTTTACCACCACCCCCTATCTGGACAGTTTGCGCATTGTCGTGAAACAGGTGTGTGGCACTGTACAGAGAGAAAAAGTCCTGTTTAATGGAAATTCAGAGGAAATGCGAACCGTAGATACGACGAGCTTGCAAAACTGGACACCGGTGGATAGTTCGTGGTATTGGATGGCATTTGATTTATCGGAGTTCAAAGGGACTAAGATTGTTGTAGAGTTTCAGCTGTTCAGGGGACAAAGTTCAAGGACCTTTTTAGACAATTTTGAAATACGGGAGAAATATCCTCAAACGGGACAGCTTGATTTTAATATTGATCCTTATCCGGGATGCTACACAAAACAAATAAGCTATACAGAATCCGGCTCCATTCAAAATCCTGAATTGTATTTCGATGCAGGATTAGGGGGAAACCCCAGGTTTTTTAGTGGTCCGGGCCCCTATAAAACGAGGTATACGGCTCAGGGCAGTAAGAGACTTGTGTTGCGCGCAAAATCAAAAACATCAAATGATGTGATCGTGATTAAAGACTTGCCATTGTACAATGCTGTGCTGATAAATTTTTCATATACACGGATAAGCGGCAGGACCGTATCATTTACAAATACATCAGTTAATGGCCTGAACTATTTCTGGGATTTTGGCGATGGAACAAATTCAACGGAATACAGCCCGGTACACACATTTGACTCAGCAAAAATCTACCGCGTTAAACTGACCATCACAAATCCTTGCGGAAGTTATAACCGTTCGGTCAATGTGGATTTAACAGCAACAGCTACCCATGAATCAAGTGAGATTGGACCAGTCAAAATCTACCCAAATCCTTTCTCCAATAAGTTAAGTATTCAATCTGAAGAAGAGATTCTCGAAATGATCATTTCCAATTTTGAGGGCAAGGTCTTTAAGCATGTCGAAGGTATCAAACTAAACAAATTCGATACAGACCTTCTTGATATGGCAAAGGGAATATATCTCCTGGAGATTCATACAAATAAGAATGTCTATTGGTTCCCAATACAGAAAATTTAAACCGGAAAGAATTTAAAGAGTAACAAGAACTTCATACTGAAGCAATCCGGTGCAAGCTGAGAGGAATTGTAAATGATAAAGGAGTTCAACACTCCTGGAATAAAGAGATAAGCTTAGACTTTAGAAGTCCACAATTATTTATTGCAAATGAAGTCTGGACTGCCGGGCAAGCAAATCCGCTTCGGATTCTCTGCGGTCTGGATCCGGAATGCAACAATCAACCGGACAAACCGATGCACACTGAGGCTCTTCATGAAAGCCCATACATTCTGTGCATTTGTCAGGTACAATAAAATAATACTCGTTACTCAGAGGTGTATTTTTTTGATACGCGTCGACTTGCCTTCCGTCTTCCAGGCCATAGCTGCCTTCTAATTTTGTTCCATCAGCCATAGTCCACTCGACTCCACCTTCATAAATTGCGTTATTGGGACATTCGGGTTCGCAAGCGCCGCAATTTATACATTCATCTGTGATGATAATTGCCATGATGCAAATATAACAGGGACTTATTTAAATAATGGAATTAACCAATGAATGTTCATGAAGAAAATGAATTCGTTCAGATAGAAGCAAATTCAATGATTGCTATAGGCAGGCTTACAAACTTAAACTCCGGGCTAATGAGACTATTTTTTTTCAAAGTGGAATATTCCCGTGTTTTTTTCTGGGTAATATGTCCACTTTATTTTCCAGGCTTGCGAAGGCTTTAATAAGTTTGATTCGTGTATAAGCGGGTTCAATTATTTCGTCAATGAAGCCGCGTGCTGCAGCGTGATAAGGATTTGCAAATTTGTCAGCGTATTCGATTTCCTTTTCATGCTGTGTGCGCTGAGGGTCTTCGGAAGACTCGATTTCCTTTTTAAAAATAATTTCGCTGGCACCTTTTGCCCCCATTACTGCAATTTCTCCACTTGGCCAGGCAAAATTGAAATCAGCGCCAATGTGTTTGCTGTTCATCACATCGTATGCACCCCCATAAGCTTTGCGGGTGATGACGGTGATGCGGGGGACCGTAGCCTCGCTGAATGCATAAAGAAGTTTTGCGCCATTGCTTATCACCCCATTCCATTCCTGGTCCGTTCCCGGGAGGAATCCCGGTACATCTTCAAGAACCAAAAGCGGGATGTTAAAACTGTCGCAGAATCGCACAAACCGGGCTCCTTTTTTTGAGGCATTGACATCTAAGCAACCTGCAAGTACCATAGGTTGGTTGGCGACAATTCCAATGCTTCGTCCTGCAATTCTGGCGAAGCCAATGACCATGTTTTCTGCATAGTCTTCCTGTATTTCCAGAAACTTACCCTCATCGGCCAGTTCCGAAATCACTTCTTTGATATCATAGGGATGAGAAGCCACCTCCGGAATGCAGTCATTTAGTTTGGGGCGAAATTCATCTTTTATCTCATAGGGGATCGAAGGCGCTTTCTCTTCGCAATTCTGCGGGATATACGAAAGCAGATTTTTAATTTGAAGTATGCAGTCCCGGTCGTTTTCGGCAACCAGATGGTTGACTCCCGACTTCGTTGCGTGGGTATGAGCTCCTCCAAGTTCTTCGGCGCTTACTTCCTGGTTCGTCACTGTTTTGACGACATTGGGGCCGGTCACAAACATGTAGCTGCTGTGTTCCACCATTAAAACAAAATCCGTTATTGCAGGAGAGTAAACGGCCCCACCGGCGCAAGGCCCCATGACAGCTGAAATTTGTGGGATGACGCCTGAGGCTCTTACGTTTCTGTAAAATATATCCGCGTACCCAGCCAGGGAACGCACGCCTTCCTGAATGCGCGCACCACCTGAATCATTCAGGCCGATTAAAGGCGCTCCATTTCGCATAGCCATATCCATCAGGCGACATATTTTTTCGGCGTGGGTCTCGGATAATGAACCTCCAAAAACGGTAAAATCCTGGGCAAACACATAGACGAGCCGGCCATGAATGGTTCCATATCCCGTCACAACGCCATCGCCGTAAAACTGCTGTTCTTCCATTCCAAAGTCTGAAGTCCTGTGGGTCACAAGCATGCCCATTTCTTCAAAGCTTCCCGGATCGCACAGCAATTCCAAACGCTCTCTTGCGGTTAGCTTTCGTTTTTGATGCTGACTGTCAATCCGTTTTAATCCCCCTCCTAAAAGGGCCTCCGCTTTTCGGGCTTCCAGTTGTTTAAGTTTTTTTGAATGCATGCAGCAAAGGTAGCTATTCGGTATTTCATTCTTGCAATGGCCTTGCCGGCTGAGATATCCCTTTCGTAACTTACATTTGTAGGTTCATTAATATTAAAATCTTTTTTAATATGATTCGGATTGTATACATGGGGATTTCATTGGGGCTTCTGTTTTTGGCACAGGCTTGTAAGCCAAAACCTAATGAATCCAGCTTGCCGGCTTCGCAAATGACGGATAAAAAGGCAATGAAGGATACCCTTCCGCCACCGAGTCCGGAAGAGGCCCTCAGGAAAGAAAAGTCCATCGCGCTGTTGGAAGAATTGCAAACGGCACTTGAAAAGAGAGTGGACTGTAAAAATTTTGCTGCACTTGTCAGTCGATTAAAGGGAAAGGACATTTTTCATCATGTGGAAAATCAAGGATACCGCATATTAATTCCTACCGACCTGGCGTATAAAAAGATTCCCAAACGGGAGGCTGATTTGTTAAAAAGTGAAGACCCGGGTTTGCAGGGCTACCAGATGAGTTTTTTTATACACCACGTGTGCCCGGAGCCCAATAACCCCTATCCGGGATATGCCTACCGGAGCCTTTCGGGGAAAGATTATGTATTTCAGAAAGACAGCTTAGTGATAAAGGATGTTCCAAAAGAAGTTGGGATGAAGGAGTCCGGATACTCCGGCTCTAAATTGCACCTCTACCTTCTGTCGGAGGCCCTTTTTTATTGATTTATCTTTTTGGTCCGGGTCTTTTATTTATGAGGGTTTCCATAAGTTGTATTTATTTTTATATTTTTGGTCCTTTCGGAGAAATCATTATAAATTTACGTTACTAAATATATAACCAGTTCATCATCTTTAAACTCATCTTATGGTGTCACAAATACTAAAAATCAAATCCCTTAAAACCCTGATTTTTGGGCTTGCCCTATTGTGTTCGTTGAATCTTATGGCTCAAGTACCACCTTGCGACCCAATGGTTGGCAATAAACTCATACAAATCAATACCAGTCCGGTTACGGTTGATATCAACAATGCCTGCAAGGCCTTGGTCCCTGATATGCTCGGCCGTTGGCTTGCCACACCGGGTCCTGGCTATGAGCTTATCAGCGTGGTTCAGGCTCCTTCGTCGAGCACTATCCTGACGTTGAATGGAGCTGAAGTTTGCCCGGAAGGTCAGGTTACAGTAACGATAACCGCCATTTTCTTTTATTTTGGCAATCCCACGGATCCAAGTGATGATGTTTTATGTAGTCTGGTGGGTACGGATTATTTCCTTTTGGATGAAGAAATACCTCCAAGCTTTGTCAACTTTAATGACATGACGATTAGCGTGACCACAGATTGCGTCATCGACGGAGTGGATGTATTGCCTTTATTGAAAAAGGCCAATGTGAAGGACAATTGCACGAGCAAAGATTATCTGATTGCAAGTGCCTATGTGACGCAATGCGATATGTTGCCTCCTCCTGGAGAGTGTCCTGCACAAACGCGTTGCTGGACCTTTCACATTACCGATGCTTGTGGAAATACTGCAGAGAAAGATATCAATGTCACAGTTACAGAAAATGTACCACCTGTGATTACACTTCCTGCAAGTTTTACAGTGAATGCCAACAGCAGTTGCCTCATTACGGACGCACAATTGAAAGCACTGGTCACAGCGGCTAATGTAAGCGACAATTGTACGAGCGATGCCACCCTTCTGAATAATTTGCAGGTTTCCTATGGTGGCGGCTCAGGTTGCATTGCATATAATCCCGGAGATCCCATGGTGGTTTGTCCTACAAATCCATTTGGCAAGTATTGCTACACATTCATAACCACGGATGCCTGTGGAAATACATCCAATCCTGAAGTTGTAACGATTTATGTAAAAGATGTTACGGCACCGGTTTTGATTCCACCTAGTGATTTTTCAATTTGCTGGCCGGATATCAATTATCCGTTTCAAAATTTCACATCCAAACCTACGGTTGTTGAAGGATGTAACGCAGATTGTAACATTACATGCATTATTTATAGTCAGAGGATTCTTGCCTTGACCAATCCACCTCGTGGCGCTTATGGCAACAATGTGTATCCAACGATTTCAATTAACCCCGGACCTCGCGTGGCTACCATTCGCGTATGTGCTCAGGATTTGTGCGGCAATGGTGTTTTGAATCCTCCACTGCCTCCCGCAGCGCAACCTTCCAATTGCTGTATATTCAATGTTACGATAAACTACAATCCAAGTTGCGCGCCACCACCTTTGGCAAAATTCGATGATGGAAAAGTGGATAGCCAGGGAAAACTGGAAGTAGTTAGTCCTGAAACAGGTCACGTAGATGTGGATAAAGATCAGGATTTGTATTTAGGTGCATTCCCAAATCCATTTAAGGACTTTACAAGTGTATATTTTAACCTCTCTGAAAACGAAGAGTATAACATGATGTTGTACACGTTCGACGGCAAGCAGGTTTTCCACAAAACGGGCAAAGGACTTCAGGGAAGAAATGTGGTTACTCTGGAGAAATCTAAAATTGGAGTAAATCAGATGATGTATTGTACGGTTGAAACAAAAGAAACCCGTCAGACCATCATTTTACTTCCTTCGAATTAAGAATAAGTTTAATATTTAAATGAATCATAAAAAGGCGGATATATCCGCCTTTTTTTTTATATATAATTTTCTTTCCGACATGGCAGCTAAGGTCAAAATTGTTTATATACAAGAAAAATCAAAATGTAAATCACTAAATATAAGCTATTTACAATTTAGTGAAAAAAAAATATAAATTTACTGAGCTTGCAAATACAAGACTTCAAAAGCACTCTTATATTTGCAAGGTATAATAAGAGGTGATGAAGCCACCTCTTACGAAGCATTTTTTTGTAAATACTTGATTATCTTATAAATGAGGCTTGTGCCTTACGGGAATTCAGGTGTTTGCAACAACCAAACTGAGGATGAAAAGACGTACGAACAAAGCAGTCACCGTACTGCCATGCTCTATCTCATGGACACTTGTAGTGATGGCCACTACTTTGTGCTTCCTGTCTTGCGCCTGCAGAAACAAATCCGCCGAAAAGGCAAGCCCCAATCCACCAGCTCAATCGGCCACGAAGCAGCTACCTTCAGTAGATCCTTCTATCCTTGAAAAGTCATACACCGATTTGGTTCAGGCGGTGCGTGCAAAGGAGGGATATAGCAACTTCGCGGAATTTCTGGAGAGGGGTCGCTACCTCAATACCTTCATGAGGCAGGATCTGCTGCACTTTGTTGTTTTAGCACCTTCTGACAAGGCTTTCAAATCATTGAGCAATCAGGAATTCACAAACCTGATTTATCCCGATATGCAAGATCAGTCCCACCTGAATTTTTTTAACAGGCATGTGGCATTCGGTTCTCCTCAGGCAGAAGGCTATCGGACATTCTCAAATAAAATTGTAAACCTTAATCCCGACAATAAAAAAATAACTCTTGATGGAAAGGAAATCAAAGTCATTGACGAGGCCGTGGTTTCGCCGGCTATCAAGGTAATTTTTATTGAAAACCTCATTAACTAGATCCACATGAATATCAATTCTAATCTCATGAAAAACGATTTTACACCCAAATTCCGAAACCTGGCTTGGTTACTTACGCTTGTATGCTCGATAGCTATTACAAGTCTAGGCCTGGCTCAGGTTCCCGCTTGTCCTCCCGGAACGGGAAACACTTTAGTGGGTCCTTCCGGTCCACCTCTTGGAGCAAGTCTCAATGCCGGCTGTAATGCAATAGTGCCAAACGTTTTGCCGCGTTGGATTGCAACTCCGAATGTCGGAGGTGGATGGCAATTAATAACGGTTCAACAAGCCCCGTCAGCAGGAACCGTGATCAATCTGCCTAAAGCTGGAACATGCCCCAACCAGAATATCAATATTATTGTAACTGCGATCTTCTTCTATTTGGGTGATCCCCTGAATCCGGCAGATGATATCCTGTGTTCTATAAACGGAGTGGATGTGTTCACTTTGAGTGATACCACGCCACCTACTGTGGATAATCCTTTAAGCCGGACGATCAATGCAGGTCCCGGGTGTCAGGTAACTGCCGCAGATATACTAGCGACCCTCGGAAATGGAGTTGTCGATGATAACTGTACCAGCGATGCAACCCTGCTCGCAAATATTACTATTTCTGGCGCACCTCTTACACTTACATGTCCAACAAGTCCACAGACCTTTCCGGTCACCTACCAAACAAAGGATGCCTGTGGTAACTTATCAAACATCGGGACGATAAATGTAACAGTACGTGACCTGACAGCACCTGTACCTACCTGCCCACCTAATCAAACACGTTATTTCAACTCTTTCTGCCAATACACAGTCGAAGATTTCAGAAGTCTGGTTACTATTTCTGATGTCTGCGGAAATCCTGCAACATTAAGTCAGCGTGTCATCGCACCTGTTGTATTCCCTAATAATACCTTTCCAACAATCACAGGAGGTGGATGTCCTTCCATAAGAACAATGATCATTAGAGTTTGCGCTCAGGACTGTTTCGGAAATGGCCCATTAAATCCCGGAGGTGCAACGCCTACTGTGCCAGCGAACTGCTGTACCTTCCAGGTCACCGTGCTCGATACAACCAGACCTGCTATTAACCCTGGAAATTGTCCCGCACCGGTGCTTTTGACCACCGATGCAAATTGCATGGTCACCATTCCTGACTTTAGAAATGCGAATCTCTTTACAGACAATTGTGACCCACTCTTAAATCCAAATGCAACAATAACACAGACCCCTCCTCCCGGTCCATTCGATGCAAGTAATGTAGTATGTCCGCCATTGGCGTCTTTGGATGTGACATTTAGCTTTACCGATTGCAATGGAAATGGCCCCGTAACGCTTATTTGTCCCGATGTAATCCAGATTCAGGATTTGATGGCTCCAAATTCTCTGGTTTGTGCTCCGGTCATGGATACCTTCAATTTAGCCATAGATCCAACTACTTGCCAATATACCATTGCAACTGTTCCTGCCAACTGGTTTGATGGCCGTGCGACTGCAATCGACAATTGCGATTCGGATCCAATGGAGCTTAATGACCTTTATACGTATGATTGTTCCCAGCTCGGAATTCATCAAATAGATATCAGCGCTGTAGATTGCAGTAACAACAATAGCGGAGTACTTGGATCTTGCCCGGTCTTTATACGCGCGAATCCTCAGGATGCAGCCTGGACGAATCCGGGTGCAGTCTGTACGGCAAATCTGCCATTGAACTTGTGCGCTCTTATTACGGGAGTTGGATGTGGTGAATGGAGTGGAGATCAGGTTACAGCAGGACGTTGTTCTGCAGGTGGCGGTATATTTAACCCTCCCGGACCCGGTGCATATGCTGTAACCTATACAGTAGGTGATGCAAATTGCCACGTGGAACTAACGCGCGTTATCCAGGTGGAACAAAGCTTTACGCCACCTTATCTTATAAATGATTTTGGAATTTGTTGGTGTCCTGATCAATTGCTTGATCTTGAAACCTTGCTCTTAGGTTCAGCTCCACAGGGTGGTGTATGGACGATATCCAATTCCGGAAATCTTCAAATGAACATCTTGCCTCCTACAGGTCCCGGCAATTCGCATGCAGCAAAATATACGGGTGGTTGCGGTGTCGCTACAATCACGTATACCTACACGACATGCTCCGGCACAGTTACTACAGATCAAATTGCAATTACCATAAGGCAGTGTCCAAAAATCAATTGGGATATTGCCACAGACTTTTGCCAGGGAGAGCCAGCTGGTATTCGTTCCTATAACATGACGGGATGTTTAGATGACAGTGTGCTGGTTACTGTTATTTTGGGACCTGGTCCTAATCCTAATGATCTCATTGGAGGGTCATCCATTCATGCCACCATTGGTACATTCTCCTTACCTGGAATCAACACAAACGTTCCTGCAGGAGATTATGCAATTCAAGTATTGATAGTGGATCCAACAGGGATCTGTAAAACAATATCCGACGTCAAGCAGGTTAGAATTTTTCAGGCCGTTTCAAATGCTTCAACGAATGCAGTTATTAATGTGCCAAATGTTCTTTGTGAAACAGATACATGGCCTTTGGTCTTGACTCTATTCAATCCAAATGATTTGGCCGGTAATCCGCTGACTCCTGACAATGTAAGATGGTTTGGCGGCGGCGTAACCGATAATGGTACTACCGCATCCTTTACTCCAAATGATTCAGATGGCGATGGTTTGCCCGGCCCCGGAACTTATACGGTTTGTGTAAATCTGGGAGATCAGAGGTGTGAGCAGACGTTCTGTGTCTTTGTAAAAATCGACAACCATGTGGAAGGTACATGTACCTTACAGGACTATTCTGCTTGCCTGGAACCTGGTGCGACAATATCTTTTGCGGATTTGTTACAAAACCAGGCAATCAACGGTGGCAAGTTTACAATTCTTTCAACCCCTGTTGATTCCGTCCAATTTAATTATACCGGTTCTACACAACTCTATACCGTTCCTCCTGGAGTTACCTCTCTTACAATTGAAGCAAGAGGTGCGCAGGGTGGTTTAAATGGCGGTTTAGGTGCCCGCATGCAGGGTACTTTTAACGTGACACCAGGACAGGTTCTTCGCATTCTCGTAGGGCAGCAAGGTCTTACCAATTCCTGTAGCCAAACAGGCTCAGGGGGTGGTGGTAGTTTTGTCGTAGACAACGCAACGAATACACCACTTGTAGTAGCTGGAGGCGGAGGAGGAAGCAGTCCTAATTTTGGAGGTGTAAATGCATCCACGGGTACTTCGGGTACTGCCGACTCTGGCGGTTACGGAACAGGTGGAGTAGGTGGAAATGGTGGTTCGCCCTGCGTTACAACAAATGGTGTAAGTGGTGCAGGTGGAGGAGGCTTTTTTACTGCCGGTGCTACGATTACGGGTTATGGCCGTATCACAGGAGGTGGACAGTCCTTTTTAAGTGGTGGAGCCGGTGGAACAGCAAACCCTTCAACAGGTGCTAATGGCGGATATGGCGGTGGTGGCGCAGTTGCATCCTGCACTGTGGGCGGCGGTGGCGGCGGAGGCTACTCCGGTGGTGCCGGTGGATGGCATTCTTTTGGCGATTTTTCTCCTTCCTGTACAGGTGGATATAACAATACGAGATACGGTGGTGGTGGCGGAGGATCCTTCAATGGAGGATCTGCTCAGAATAATATGGCGGGCGTACAAACCGGAAACGGTTTTGTCAAAATAAAAGCTGGTCAACAGAATTTTGTAAACGTAAGCTCCGGTGACATGGTGAATGGCCTGGTTTACCTGGGTGGCTGCGGAACGGTTACTTATGAATACAGAATTAAAAGTTGTCCTGCAGATATCGTATGCCAGGGCATCATCAACATAAGCCAAAAACCTCATGTTGACCTGACGGGTCCTCAGACATACTGTGCTAATGACACCGTGTCTTATGTATTGAGGAATAACGGCGATGGTGAAATTTGTGGAGTAAAAGGAGTTTGGACTGGCCCAGGCGTTACGGATAATGGTAATGGCCTGACCGCAAGTTTCGACGCTTCTGTTGCCGGAGAAGGAACCCATTACGCGATTTATACGATTGGAAGTACCACTCCTGTAAATTGCCAGGTCAAGGATACTCTTGAAATTGTGGTTAGTGCAGCAAGTGACCCTACATTCAACCTGCCGCAAAATACTTGTGAGGATGTTACAAATATTCCTCTTACCCTTTTAAATCCTGACCCGTCTGTAAACTTTGGTTCTCCTGACGGTTTAGCCGAAGTCGTTTGGTCCGGACCAGGTGTAACTGATAATACCGGAAACGATCCAACCGGAACGTTCAACCCATCTGTTGCAGGTCCTGGCTATCATCTGATTTGTGTCACGACGGGCGAGGGCAGTTGCATGAAATATTACTGCAAGTTGATCCATGTCTACGCTTCAACAAACGCAACTTTAGTTGCCGACCTGAACAGGGGATGCTATGATTTCAACCTGAATGGTCCTTTCGTAGATTTCAATTTGGATGAACTCTTGACTCCTTCTACGACTTTGGGTGGAACATGGACTCAGATCAGCGGGCCTGCAATTTCAATTAGAAATACAGTGGCTAGCGTAACTCCCGGATGTCATCAATTGAGGTATTCTGTGCCAGGTGCATATCCTGGAGCTACAGGAACATGCGGACCCATGAGCGATGATGTATTCTTGCTCATTACAGAGGAGCCTCAACCTGAATTTGACCTAGCCGAGGAGGCGTGTTGGAATGGTGTGGCTGGTTCATTGACTTTGCCTACCTTCTATACCGGAGAAACATGGGGAGACAATGCAACAAGAAGCTATAACTGGACAGTGAGTCTGGTTTCAGGTGCAGGTCCGGTTCCTACATTTAATCTAAATAATATTCAAAATCCGACCATAACGGTACAAGGCGCAGGAACATTTGAAATTTGTTTGAATGAAACACTGACTTATGCAGCTTGCGGTGCTACACCGGCAGGAGTTTCCTGTACGCAGTCTCATTGTGAGCGTATTACGATTCATCAAACAAATGTGGAAGTAAATCCAAGCTGGACACGTCCCAACCCTTATCAATTCTGTACTACAGATCCATGTATTGATCTGGATGCATTGATTACCGGAACTACGGGAGGTGTGTTCACTGGAGTAGGAGTTTCTGTGCAGGGAGCACATCCAAATTATCAATTCTGTCCTGCTACGGCAGGTCCAGGAACACATGCCATCACCTACACCGTAAACAATGGTGCAGGTTGCTCGGCAGTGATGACACACAATCTTGTTGTGTATGCTCCGGTCAACGCAATTTGTCCGGAAGATGATTTTACACTCGCTTGTGCGACACACAGACTGGGTTCTCCACAGACCTATGGTGGATTCCCGAATGCAAGTGAATTCTTCATACCTGTGAATATTGAGAGTTATTATACCATGGGTACTTTCGATCTTGAAACCTTCCTGTGTCCTGCTGCAACCCGCGGTGGTACCTGGACGATCATTTCAAGTCCTGCCAACGCCTTAGGCGGAGGGATAACAGGTGTTGTTCAAGGAAATACCCTTGTATTCACTGATCCCGGTTGCTATGTCGTGGAATACCGCGTGCAGGCTTGGCCAGGCGCAACACCAGGTTGTGTTTCTACAATGCAATACCGCTTGACGGTGGGAGAGGAACCTAATCCAAAATTCACTTTGCCTAATGAAATTTGTTGGGCACCAGGAGTTCCGACTATCACGTACAATATTCCTGCAAACTATTTGGAAAGTACAGCTCCACATCCTCAAACAACTTTGTATCTGAGAGCCTACAACAGCAGCAATAATCTGGTCGCTACAGTATCCTCTGGTGGTCTTGTTACCATCGTAGGAGCCGGTACAGCCACCATTTGCATGCAGGAACATTATGACAATCCGAATTGCTCTTTCGTTGAATGCCGCAAAGAATATTGTCAAACGATTACTGTTACCAACACCACAGTTGCATCCAATCCAGCATGGACAGGTTTTGGACCTATTTGCGTAGATGCAAACTGTGTAGATCTTGATGCTCTTGTAACGGGAACACCGGGAGGAGTCTTTTCAGGTCAAGGTGTGCAGTTAGATCCTTCACATCCGAACTATAGATTCTGCCCATCCGTTGCAGGTGTTGGTACACACGCGGTTACCTATACCGTAAACAGCCCTGATGGATGTACGAATGTGCTTACCCGAAACATCATTGTAGCTCCTTTAGCGAATGCTACATTGGTAAATAAGCAATTGCCATGCCTTGTAGAACCAGGCGGCGTGATTCCTTTGTCTGTATTATTTGCCAGCACGAACACGACCCCAGGCGGTACTTGGGCATTTGCAAATACACCACCTTCAGGTGCGGTGATCATGGGTAATAATTTGTTATTTACTCAGGCAGGTTGTTATTGCTTTACCTATACTGTTGCAACAGTTCCCGGTGCTACTTCCGGTGGATGTTATGCTCAGGGTTCTGCCTGCTTGCAGATTTCTGAACAGCCTACACCAGGCTTCAGTGTTCAAAATGAAATTTGCTGGTCTGCCAATGACCCTGTTACTGTATTTTCTCCTGTAGTAAACAGTCCTTCATATGACCCTGCAGGTACAGTTTCAAGGACCTGGTCTACGAATCCAACTCCATTGCCGCAAATCAGTTTAAATACAGGTACGGGTGCATTTACAATCAATGGTCCTGTACCATCAGGTGGTCTGAGTTTCCAGTTGTGTATGACGGAGAACATTACGACACCTACTTGCGGTCCTTCAACGGGACCAAATCCTGCCACACCGGGTAACCCTGCACAGGTTTGTACAGAACAGACTTGTCAGCTTATTGTAATCCGGGACGGTACCTTATTAAATGCATCATTTACATTGAATCCTGTTAACCCATGTGTTGGCCAGGCCGTTACCTTGACACCTGCTGTTCCTGGTGGTACATTCACTGGAAATGGAGTAACGAATGCAGGAAATGGTGGCCCGGGTACCTTTGTCGCAAATGCCTGCGGCATCTACGCCGTGACCTACACTTTGGATGATCCAAATGGTTGCAACAACAGCTATACATTAAATATTTATACCGATACGGTTCGCCCGGTATTGACAGTTCCAAACAATATAACGGTCAACTGTCAGGCAACACTCAGTCCATCAATGGCATCCTGGGCAGCCGGAGCTTCTGCGACCGATAATTGCGGAACAGTTACTGTTACGAATAAAATTTTCGACAGGCGCTCTTCTTGTAGTCCCGGAACAGGTGTCTATGTGTTTGAGTTTACAGCTACTGACGCATGCGGAAACACCAAAGTAGGATACGCCAACTATACGGTACAGGATGTTACCCCTCCTGTTATTTCAGGAGGCTCTAACCTGGTTGTAGAGTGCGGAAACGATGTATATGCAAGGGTGTACCAGTGGATCGATAGCCATGCTGGAACCACCGCAACAGATGCATGCGATGCTTCTACATTCCTCGAATGGACAAATAACTTCTCCGGATTGATTAACAACTATTGTGGAACTGCAATTCCAGTGACATTTACGGTTCGTGACCGATGCGGAAATACAGCAAGTATAACCTTTACCCTGCAAGTTCGCGATCAGACAGCTCCGGTATGGAATGTGAAGCCTGTCAATGCCACATTTGAATGCGACAATTCTACTGACCCTTATTCTCAGGTATCAGGATGGTTAGCTTCAAATGGAAATGGCGTAGCACTCGACTCTTGCTTCACCTCTGTCGCCTATACAAATAACTTCGGCGGCTTAACAGGTGGATGCAACCGCAACACAGGTTCTGCGCTTGTGACTTTCTGGGCGATCGACGCATGCGGTAACAGTTCTTCTGCTCAGGCAACAGTAACTGTTGTGGACAGGACTCCTCCGGAAATTATCTCTCCTGCAAAAGACACCGTTGTGGAATGTGATGGTAGAGGAAATACAGTGGAATTTGCTTCATGGATTGCGAATCATGGTGGTGCCCGTGCAGTGGATATTTGCAGCGGCGTGAGCTGTGGCCCACTTCCTGGTGCCAGAGCGGCATTTGTAACTGGAAATTCTTTGCCATGGGGTGGAGGTCCCGGATATGATGACTATACCACATCCATGAATCAGGTTTTTGGTCCTGGAAACTGGACCCAGTTTAATTTCAGTGCACCTGCTTCAACCATATTCAATCAAAATTACAGGGTGATCTATTTAGACGGAAGTGATCTCAATGCAAATGCATTCAACACATTCGTCAACAACAATAGAGGCCTGATTGAATCATGGGTGTCTTGCGGAGGTCGCTTGTTCCTGAATGCAGCACCTAATGAAGGTGGAAACATAGATCTTGGATTTGGAGGTGTTCAAATTCAGTATACTCCAAACGTGACCTGGATTTCAAACGTAACCGCTTCCGGTGCAATACTGTCCGGTCCTTATCAGCCAACAGGAACGAATTATTCAGGTACGTTCTATGCTCATTCCATCATCGGTCCGCCAACAATGCAGGTCATGATCCGCGAAAACGGTGGTTCAAACAGAGCTGTGTTCGCCCAAACACTTTGGGGTAGTGGTGTGGTGATGTTTGGAGGAATGACCGCTTCCGGATTCCATTCTCCACAACCAAATGCGAGAAATCTTAAGTGGAACATTTTGGATCGCTTAAATACGATAACCCTGCAAAATGATATCAACAGTCTCAATGAGGGTATCTATGTATGGGATACGACGCTGATGCGCACACAAGTGACCTGCGGTCAGAACCGCATCATCACGATGATGTTTAATGCATTGGATTCTTGCGGAAACGTTTCAAATTCTACTATTGCTAAGTTCACAGTAAGGGATACGACAGCTCCAATATGGACAGTTAATCCTGCAAACGAAATTGTGGAATGTGACGGAACCGGAAATATCGCCCAACTAAACGCATGGTTGGCGGCAAACGGAAGAGGTACGGTCTTAACGGATCCTTGTAATGGAAATGTGACCTTCGAACATGACCTCGTTCGCGAATACGATCGTTGCAGTAATACGGATAGCGTTGTGTATCGCTTCACAGCAAGAGATTGTTCAGGAAATACTTCTACAAGAGAGGCTTCCTTTATAATCCGTGATACACGTGCTCCTACGATTGTATCTTTTGCAAGGGATACTTCATTGAGTTGTGCAAACCTAAGCGGCAATAATGATGTTGAACTGATCAGTTGGCTGAATCAAAGAGCGGGTTTCAACACTACAGACGCTTGTAGCGATGTCATCAACTACTCTAATGACTACAATGTAAACAACTGGGTTCGTGGTTGTGGCAACACAAAGTATATCGATGTGACATTTATTGCGAAGGACGATTGTGGAAATACAACTACGGATGTTGGTCGATTTGCAATCGTGGACAACGAGCGTCCAAAATTCCTGAACTGTCCTCCTCCAATTGTACAGGATGCAGAAAAGGATCATTGTGATGCTTATGTAACAGTGCCAAAACTGGTTGCTACAGATAATTGTACTCAACCAGACAGCATTGTGATTACGCAAATCTTTGGACCTAATCCTGTTCAATACCGCTTCCCTGTAGGTACCACGATATTGAAATATGAGGCGCGTGATCTTTGTGGAAACAGAGACACTTGCACCATTAAAGTTGTCGTGAATGACTACTGGGATGTTCCGGTTATTACATGTCCTGGCGACCTCGATATTGAAAACGACCTTGGAGTTTGTGGAAATAATGGCGTAACAGGTCTTGCACCGACATCTGTTTCAGATGTATGTCCTCACACGGCAGTTCTTTATACTATCACAAACGAAACCGGGGATACATTGAAGAAAGGTATAAGAGATGCCAGTGGAAGTGATTTCCCGAAAGGATTGAACAAAGTATGCTATACTGTTCAGGATCAGCCTATACTGCTTATTACAGAGGTTACCCAGCAATTGGGAGGAACTATTGTTGGAGCTACCAGTCCGGTTCCGGCCTTTGTTTCAGCTGCTGATGTGAATGGTGATTATATTGAAATAACCAATTTTGGACCTTCTTCCATTGATGTAAGCTGCCTGTCCCTTCAAATATTCCAGGGTGGTGCCTTAGTTGGCACTTACACTCTGCCGAATATGCCTGGACCGGTATTAGCTGCAGGAGGTGTATTGACACTGCATGTTGGAGCTGCTTTGCCGGGCTTCCCGGACAATCCGGCTCAATTCTTCTATAACATGAATTTGCCTGAAGCGGCTATCAATATGCCAAGAGGTTATATTTTGAATCATCTTGGCTTGCGCAACGTCGACGCTGTGACTACAAATGGTTATAACATCACAGGTCAGGGCACGCCTGCAATGACAGCTGCTGGATGGAGCGGAACAAGTTCGACGAATAATGATCGCGGATCCTATTACAGATGGTGCATTTTCGATAGGAATATTGCAAATGACTGGAGACTTGCGGAGGCATGCGAACCTGCATCGATTGGTCGCGTCAATCCAATACTTGTCCAGTATGTATTCCCATCAAATGGTCTGCGTACATCCGTTCAGACGATACCTCCGCAAAAAGATACTTGTTGCTTTAACGTGAGAGTCAGAGATACTGAGCTTCCAAGTTGCGCTACCAATGATACATTAAGAGTGACTGGTGGCACGGGTAGTTTCAGTGGACCAGGTTGTTACCTCTATAGCCTGTCGGTACCTGTGAATCCGCCTACGAAAATCCTTGATGTTTGGGTGACGAATTTGAATCTTTCTGTCAGCAATTTTGCGAACAGCGAGGTGACCTTAATCCATCCGGATGGAACCCGGATCCGTCTCTGGAATGATGGAATCTGTGGAGGTTCAACAAATATCTTCTCAGCCAGAATATCTGATTTGGATGTGACTAAGATTGCGAATGCAAACTGTGCAGGACTTTCAGCAGGTAACAATTACCAGCCGGAACAGCCATTGGCTGCGTTGTGTACTAAATCAGCCGCAGGAACCTGGAGACTTGAAGTTGAAAACAATACGGCAAGTCCTTCCAGTGTGAATTTAACCAGCTGGGGATTGACCATTATCTCACAAAGGGCGTATGCACAGGGAGATACTACAATCAATAATGATCCAGATCAGTGTGGTGCAAACTTTATGTGGATACACCCTATCGTCATGGATAATTGCTGTATGGGCACTGTTGATGTACAGTATATTCCAATTCCTACTCCTGGTTGTCCACTTCATAAAGTGCCAACTGGTGGTCGTGTTGCCGGTGGAACAAAAACAACTCAGTTCTTTGGTGTTGGATCCACCCGGGTGGTTTACACCTTGACGGATATGTCTGGAAACACAAATTCCTGTGAATTCAGAGTTACCGTTAAAGATGTTCAGGCACCTGTGTTCACCAACTGTCCTAAAGACTACACGATAAACCTTCCTGCAGGTGATTGTTATGCTTTCCTAGAAGTGAATCCCGCATTGTGGGCAAATGACAATTGCGACTCTGTTCGCATAACTGTTAATCCTGTTTTAGGTACCCAATTGGGAATTGGGGTCCATAAGATTGTTGCAACTGCAACAGACAAAGCCGGAAACAGTACAATGTGCATGTGGACCATTACAGTTGTCGAAAGCAATCCTACAAGCAGAGACCTTGCTTGTGTTGATGAAATCAACTTCTCTCTTGGACCCGACTGTCGTGGTGAAATAACTGCAGACGAATTGCTTGCAGGTATTAATTATGGCTGTAAGGATAAATATCAGGTTATCGTTCAGGATTGGATAACAGGACAAACACATAGCAATATATTCACCATTGCAGATGTGGGTAAACATTTTAAAGTCACTGTAATTGATCCGGTAACAGGAAATAAATGCTGGAGTAAAGTGTTCATTGAATACAAAGCCACTCCTCAGATTAGTTGTCCTGGTGACCGCACAGTTAGCTGTAATACAGATCTCGATCCATCTAATCTTGGATACCCTGTAATTACAAGTTGTGTGTTAAACTATGATGTTCATTGGGATGATACCATTTCGAAAGCAAAAGATTGTGACTTCCCTATCGCATTTATCATCAAGCGTACATTCACTGTTACCAACGAACTTGGAAACGGATCAAAATGTACGCAGACGATTTCTGTGAAAGGTTTCAATCTGGCTGATATCAATTGGCCAAGAAACTATGACAACCTCGATCTTCCTGCTCTGAAGTGCGACGGTAAGCGTTACGACAAGGATGTTACTCCACATATTATTCCTTCACCATACTGTGTAGATGGATATTTGCTTGACAGTGCGCATTGGTATGCAACAGGTGGAAATCCAAATATCGTAGATCCATTCACACGTGATCTTAGCGGCGACAGGCTGCCAATGACCTTAGGATGGAATTACATCAGCGGTGGAGTGAATGACGGACATCCATCACCTTATCCGATTTATTACAATGAGCATCAGGCATGGAAAAACACTGGTGCTTGTTGGGGACCGAATGAAGTGGTCATGTGGCATGGCACGGGAGCTCCAAGTCTGGATGGTATTCCGATTACTGCAAATAACAAAGAATGTAATCTTTCCATCCGTTATGATGACGAAGTGTACGACATCTGCGCTAATGGCTATGAAATACTTCGTTACTGGAAAGTGCGCAACATGTGCTTGCCTCCATTGGCGGGTGTAAACCCTGTTGAGTGGATACAAGTAATCAAGGTACTGGATAGCGAAGGACCAAAAATTGCATATCCTGATACAGTGATCGTTGGTACAGGTCCATGGTCATGTACCGGAACATGGGAAGTACCTTCTCCATGGATTACCGACAATTGTTCAGACTCCATATCTTATTCTGTTAAAACCTGGACCGGAACCCCGGTTCAGCAGAGAGATGGTAGCTGGATCATCGTAAATATGAAATTGGGTATTTACCCTGTAGTGATCACAGCTGTTGATGCATGTGGTAATAAAACAGAGAAGGTCATAAAAGTGAACGTTATTGATAATACACCACCTACGGCTGTGTGCGATCGCAATATCGTTGTAGGTATCAGCGGTAATCAATCTCCAGGTGAAAACTATGGAAAGATTTATGCAGAAGATATCAATGATGGTTCATTTGACAACTGTGCACCACATATTTTCTTCAAGGCTATCCGAATGGAGCAACTCAGAGGTACCAATAACGGTAGCAATGCAAACCAAACAGATAATGGTTCAAATTGTGCCGGTATCAATGGTGATGACAATCAGGTGCTTGATGGAAATCAAATCTACTTTGATGATCATATTAAGTTCTGCTGCAGCGATGTAGGTAAGAAGATTATGGTTGTGATGAGAGTATTTGATGTGGATCCAGGTGCTGGTCCGATCAGTCCTTCAAGGATGAACCAAAACGGACCTTTATTCGGCCACTATAATGACTGTATGGTCGAAATAGAAGTTCAGGATAAGGGCGTACCTACCGTGATTGCTCCACCAAACATTGTTGTGAGCTGTTGGTTCTGGTTCGATGTAGATAAACTGGATGATCCTAATGATGCTACTTTCGGTAGGGTTGTTACAGATCTTTCGGACAGGCAAAAAGTGAAGACTACAGACCTTGTATGCCATAACTATTGTGTACGCAATGACATTACCGGATATCCTGGTTATGTTCCTGGTGCACCACCTTCAAACCCACCAGCTTGGAACCGTGCTTGCGAATACTATCAGCAATTGTTTGATACTGCTCACGCAGATCGCAAATACGAACTCGTATGGGGATTTGACGGATATGTTCTCAGTACTTGCGGTAATACTCCAACAATCAGTGTAAACGACAATCGCGAATGCGGTCAGGGTCAACTTACCCGTACGATTGTAGCACGCGGACCTAACGGTATCAGCGTTACAGCTACACAAACGATTTGGGTAGTAGACTGCGATCCATTCTATATCAACCGCGCAGACAACTGCGATTCTGACGATGACATTACCTGGCCAGGTAACTGTACAGGTCAAGCTACAACCATCGATGGTTGCGGTGCAGACATCAGTCCGGACAATCCATTGCTTGGAAGACCTGTAATTGAAAATGGCGCAGATGACCTTTGCTCTTTGATCAGCATCGAATACTTCGATGAGATCTTCACGATTGAGCCAGATGCTTGCTTCAAGGTACTTCGTAAGTGGGTTGTTATTGACTGGTGCCAGTACGATCCTAGCATCGATCCGAATAATGGTCGTTGGGAATATTTGCAGATTATCAAAGTTCACGATACGGATAAACCTGTAGTAAGTATCTCAGTCGGAGACTGTGAGCCTGCAGTGAAAACGAATGGCGTATGTTATGGACATCTTAGCATTACTGCAGACGCTACAGACAATTGTAGCCCGGTAGATTGGCTGTTCTATGAATACAAAATCGATGCATTCAATGATGGAGTAGGAGCTC
>CAYTNG010000014.1:0-90152 GCA_964439105.1 uncultured Saprospiraceae bacterium | reverse complement strand
GGAAGTGGCGCCCAGCCCGGTGATACTTTTACATTTGCAAAAAAATATGGGCTGTCCATAGTTCCCGGAGGATACCAGACTGAATTTATTTTCAATGAATACGATGTGAAGAATCTGATCATTCCGAATTTGTTGAATTTGCGCAATTTGATGCTGCAATCCAATCCGAAATTTACGAGCCACCTTCCTATTGGTGATCCTAATTATGGATTGAATAATGATGATACAGCCTTTGGAGCTTTGGCTTCAACTACAACACCCTTTACAGGTGATTATGCAGATCTGGATGGTCCAAGTTACAGATACGCCGCTACTACATTGATGGACAGTCTGAGCGGGGATTCGGTCCGTCTGCTGAATAATCAGATCAGACTCTGGAAAGATGCCATCAAATTAAATGAATGGGAGAAAGTGAATATCAGCAGTTCGACGGCCATTGATAGTCTAAAGCAAATAGAGCTGGACAAATTGGATGATGAATACAGTGAAGTAAAGGCAGCGTACATATCATTGATCGTGGCGAATGGTTTAGGAGGATTGGTCATTGCATATGGTTTAATAGCAACACCGGTGCCGGGAACGGCATTTGCGGGTTATATCACCTTTGCGGTCACCACGGGTACAGGAATTGCACTCGCGGAATTGTTTGAAGAATACGAAACCTACCTTGCAAAGAAACAACGCATCGAAGATAAGTTTGCAAGTCTTGGCTCACCAACGAATTATACTTTAACGGGAGGAACGAAAATCAAATCTTCAATGAGCCATCAGTCCGCAAGTTCCTACACGCAGTCCGTAGAATATGCAACCACGGCCAACTTTTTGGTGGAAGTGTCCGGTAAGGTCAGCAACAATGGTGTTAAATTTGAGAAGGGCATCGAAATGAAATTTACCAGTGGCCGCGATTGGACGAAAGATGAAGATTCGACAGAGACCGTTTCCTATGAATTGAATGATCCGGATATCGGAGATTTATATTCTGTTGATGTCTATCCTTCTATTTTGGGTTGGGGACCCATATTTAAAAATAAAGCAGGTGGCCAGACTTCCTGTCCACATGAGCCGGAAACAGTAACCAGTTATTACAAGCCTGGCACCATAATCAGCGAGCGTACCTTGCAGATTGACAAGCCGACAATAAGTGCAAGTCCAACTATACAGACCAACATACCCGTTGATGAAGCAGCTGTATTTAACCTAACACTTGGTAATGAATCCGAGAACGGCTTTATCATGGGTTATACCGTAGATGTCGTAGGTGCTACCAATCCTTTTGGCGCCATTGTTCAAATAGACGGATTCCCTTATCAGAATGTAGTCATCCCAGCAGGAACTTCGATTAATAAAGTGCTGACCATCCAAAAAGGACCTGGCGCAGTGTACAACTATGACAATATTCTCGTCACGATCCATTCGCAATGTCAGTATACTGCAGGAGCCGGATTTAATACGGATATTGTCGATTCCGTATATTTATCCGCGCATTTTTTGCCTACCTGTTCAAAGACCAGCCTGGCATCTCCGGAGGATCAGTGGGTATTGAATAATTCCTTCCATGATACGCTTCCGGTAGCTATTGTAGATTACAACATCAACTTTTTTGATCTGGAGAATTTGCGTCTTGACTACAAACCCTCCAGTTCACCAAATTGGATAGGAATCCAGACATTCTACAAGGATACGACAGGCCTTGGCGATCCTTCTGCAAAGCCGATTCCGCAAAACACGCCTTTTGCCTTGTACGATTGGGATGTAGCTCAACTTCCTGATGGAGATTATGATCTGCGCGTAGTTTCGAATTGTGCCCTGGCAGAGAAAGCGTCACCGACGCATTCGGGAGTGATAGACCGGATCAATCCGCATGCATTTGGTTCGCCCTCTCCTGCAGATGGAATTCTATCCCCCAATGATGAGATATCTATTAAATTTAATGAGCCCATAGATCTGGGATCCATAAATCCGGCATTCAATTTTGATGTACGCGGCGTCATCAATGGGACCGATGTGGACCATTCGACATCACTTTATTTTGATGGTATCGATGACTGTCTTACCATCAATGGAGGCATACCATTAGATAATCGCGATTTTACCATTGAGATGTCTATCAAAAGGAACGGCACCGGTCAGCAAGTACTTTTTTCACAAGGCGTCGATGTGAATGAACGCATTTCACTGGGATTTGATGCCAATAATAAATTGGTATTTACAATCAACAATTCTACGGTGACCTCCAATACGGCGATTACAGATAAAAATTGGCATTACATAGCCCTTAGTTACAATTACAAAACCGAGACAGCGCAAATGTATCTTGCGGATGCACAAACCACGGCAACCATCATTAATACAGGAGCTACGAGCATACTTGCAAAATACATTGGATCGAACACAATGGTTGTTGGTAAAAATAGTGTCACCACGCAGCCCATATATGCATTTACCGGAAATATCCATGAATTGCGGGTATGGAATAAGGCGAGGACACTCTCGGAATTTTCGCAATTCAAGTCCAAGTTGCTTACAGGTACCGAGTCCGGATTATTGTATAACTGGAGAATGGACGAAGCTCAGGGAATCCTTGCCATCGAGCATTTGAAGAGAAGGGATGCACTTATCAACGGGCCTATCTGGCAAATTACGCCGAATGGCTACGCTGCAAATTTTGCACCTGCAAATGCCTATGTTAAAATCAATACTTCAAATGTAGCGATTACAGAGGAGATGGATTTTACATTGGAGTTTTGGTTTAAGTCGACAAATTCTTCACAAACGCTGAGTTTGTTTTCAAACGGCACGGGCACCGGTTTGCAATCCGATTCATTGATATCCTGGAACATAGAAAAAGATCCTTCGGGCATTGTTCACGTCAAGCACGATGGAGTGGATTTTGTGGCGACGACAAAAAATTATTTTGACAACAGCTGGCATCATTTTGCACTGGTCCTCCAGCGCAACGGAAACTTGTCGAGCTACATTGACGGTGAATTTGAAAACTCATTGGTAGCAACCAATTTCCGTGAATTGAGTGGGGCTTGTTTTTATCTGGCAGCCTATGGCCGCACCATTGCACAACAGGAGACGGTTAGCAATTACTTCAAAGGCCAGATGGACGAATTCCGTTTTTGGAATCTTGCCAGGACTGTGGAACAAGTCAAGCGCGATAAACAAAACCGGATGATGGGAGATGAATTGGGACTCGAAGTGTACTTGCCCTTCGAGTCGTATTCAAAAGATCCGAGTGGTATTCAGATATTGACCCAGACATTTGTGGATCAGGCTTTGGTAAAACATACCGTGACTGCAAATGCCGCCACATTGGTCAATACGACACCAACGATTAAAATTCAGCGCCCCGTGCAGCGTATTGCATTTGATTATTCAGTCAACAACGATCAGATCATCATTACACCTACCACTGCGCCGGAGCTCATTGAAAATGTCACCTTGGATATTACAGTTGAAGGTATAAAAGACCGCCACGGAAACGTCATGGAATCGCCTGTGACCTGGATTGCATACATTGATAAAAATCAGGTTGTATGGCAGGATCAGTTGCTGAAGTTTGAAATCAACAGGGGAGACAATCTTGGTTTTTCATCGACCATTTTAAATAAAGGCGGATTGGTGAAAAAGTTTGATATCGTGGATATTCCTTCCTGGCTGACGGTAAGTCCGACGAGCGGAACCATTGCTCCCAACAGCCTGATCCCTGTCACGTTTAAAGTAGACCCGAATATCAATTTGGGACAGTACAATGTCAATATCGGACTTTTGACAGATTTTAATTATAAGGAGAAACTTGCACTCGAATTAAAAGTCAATGCAAAAGAACCGGATTGGACAGTGGATCCCACTGCATTTGAACACAACATGACAATTGTAGGTCAAGTGAAAATAAACGGTGTCTTCTCTACGGATATTAAAGACAAACTCATGGTCGTGGTGGGGCAGCAGATCCGTGGAGTTGCAAATGTGGAATACGTTCCTCAAATCGACGGCTACCGTGTATTTTTGAACGTGTATAGCAACACCGCAAGCGGAGAAGCATTGAGCTTCAGAGTGTGGGACGCGAGTGCGGGAAAAATATACACAGATGTAACGGTTGTTCCTGCCGCATTGACCTTCGATGCATCTGCATTAGTGGGGACATTGATAGATCCCAAAATTTTTCAAACCAATGCCAATGTGTCTTATGAATTGCCGATTAAGAAAGGATGGAGTTGGCTGAGTTTCTTTTTGAATAATCCGGTGCCTACTGACTTGAATAATATTCTCGCTTCTGTTTCTCAAACCGGAGCGCAGATCAAGAATCGCGATGCCTTTGCGAATTTCAGTTTGGGTGTATGGTCTGGTTCTCTGAACACGGGAACAAGTCCGTATGGTATCAGGCCGGAATCAATGTACAAGCTGTCGCTCGCTGCGAATGATACGCTTATATTGAAGGGTACCGTAGTGAATCCGACGCTTGTGAAAATGAATTTATCCAACGGATGGACCTGGATTGGATTTATATCCATCAGGCAGCAGTCGGTCACGCAGGCACTTGGAGGACTGACACCCTCGATCGGTGATTTGATAAAAGGAAAGACAAACTTCGCCGTGTACAACGGTCCTTCGCTGGGCTGGATTGGAAGTTTGAAGACCATGATACCCGGAGAAGGATATATGTTTAAATCAAATGGCATCAAGTCATTTTATTATCCGATAGCAGGTATGTTTGATAATTTCACGGACCTCACCACGCGGACAGGCGAAGAAGATTATTGGGAAGTAGATCACAGCCCATACCTTTCGAATATGACGATCATTGCAGAAGTAAAAAATCCATGTGATGAAAGGTTTTCTTCCGGGCAGTATGGCATAGGTATAAAGGACGCAGAAGGTAACTGGCGGGCGAAAGCTCCTGTTGATGAACTTTTTGACAAAGAATACGGATTCATTACCATAGCAGGGGATAAGGAAGAAATGCTTGAAGCCTATCTGATCGACCGCACTACGAATGCCGAATACAAATTGGATTTGAAAATTCCGTTCAAGACCAATGATGATATTGGAAGTATAGACTATCCATATGTTGTTGAAGTTCCTGAGTCCGTTTGTGAAAAGCTTTCTATCAAGGAAAATGAGGATCGATTTGTAGTATATCCTCATGTGTTTGAAGAAATGCTCACGATGGAATACAATGCAACGGGAGACGATCCGCATGCAAGCGTCAGGATCAGCAACCTGCAGGGAAAAGTATTGTTTGTTGAACAGGTGGAACTGCACAAAGGATTTAATGTAAGGCCGGTTGATGTTTCCAAATTGCATTTGACGCCGGGAGCCTATGTATTTGAATTGATTACGCTGGACAAGCAAAAAATCCAGAAGATCATAAAATCGAACTGATGTTTTTTCCCTTTGTAAAATTGGAATTCAAGCTGTTGTTTTTAGTGACCCTCTTTTTGTGGGTCACTAAAAACGGAGCTGCGCAACCCAATTGGACTTTGGATCCCGCGAATTTTGAATATACCATGACCCTCACGGGAGTGGGCATCATAGCCTGTGCTGAAACGATGGATGAACGCGATATTGTCGCTGCCTTTATTGACGGCGATGTGCGCGGTGTTCAATATTTTGACGGGAGGAGCCAGGGACGTAATTATGCATACATGGTTGTATATGATAGTATTTTCTCAGGAAATAAGATCAGCTTCAAAATGTATGATGCCTCGGAAGACAAGATCGTAGATGTGCTGCCTACCCTTGTTTTTATGGAGAATGCAAATATCGGAAATGATGAACAACCCTTTTTATTTGAGAGTGCCGGAGACAGCGTGTTCATCAGCACAAATCGCGACAGCGTCTATCGGTATGCCTCTATCGGCGATACGCTGCTGCAGCTCTTTACCTTCAATCGCTTCAGGGACAGCCTTCGTGCAAGTTATCAGTTTGTCGATGATTCACTTGGTATAGACAATTCCTATTTCCGGATACAAGATTCTTTGCTCGTACTTGCAAAGGTGATCGACCAGCTCCCTCAAAAGGAATTGTACGTTCACCTGCGTTCAAAGACAGGCTATTCTTGTGAAACAGATGAGCAGCACATCCTATTTATTTCGGATTATATTCAGACGGGTACAGCTGCTGAACCATTCACTGAGGAGTATTACATGTATCCGAATCCTGTGTCTGACATCCTGAATTTTCAATACAATGGGTTGAGGAAGGGTGCCCAGCTGGAATATTCCATCATGACAATGGAGGGGCAAACACTTGTTCGTAGCCGCATTTCTGCCGGAGGACAGCTCCGGGCTATTCCTGTACTCGAATTGCATCCGTCAATTTATATTTTACAAGTCTCGGAGAAGGGGAGGGTGTTGTTCCGGGCCAGGTTTTTGAAAGTGTAGGGCAGGGGTGGAAAATATGAATGAAATTCTGGGAGCATACTGTTGACCCATTTCATACCTGTCTTTGAGTATTTCTATTTCTTCAAATGGGTTTATCCAAATCAATTCAATACTAAGATCGATGGTAGATGAGAGATTTCATTTATTATTTCGATGGTAGGATTATGGAACGAAATACGGAGAGAGATATACAAAGCGGCAATTGTTCATCCAAATTGTCCAAACCGGCATGCGAAGTGAATTCTAAAATTACATCAGATATGCCCTGTTTCGGTATTTAAAATTTGATTGTACAATCCATATCCTGTGTGAATCAATTTTTTTATTTCACGGATCTGGTATTGTCCATTTCCACGATTCCGTTTTTCATTACCCATTTGACATCCCGGGTCAATATTTTAATATCTTTCAATGGATTTCCTTTCACAGCGATGATATCGGCGTAATATCCGGGAGCCAGATTTCCGATTTCATCTTGTTTTTTTAATAAAGACGCTCCTGACAGGGTAGCTGCATGTATAGCTTCCCGATGGGACATTCCTGCTTCAACAAACCATTCCAGTTCCCTTGCATTTTGTCCAAAACCCGTGAATACGGCATCCGAGCCCATTGCAATTTTTACACCGGCTTTGATCGCCTTTTTTAATGTAGCTAAATTCCTTTGTATATAATTTTCAAGATTGCGGATTACCTGCGTGTCATAACCGTATTCGACGGCATGGTCTATATAATAGCGGTTGTGATCAACCGTTGGAACGTAGTACGTACCTCTTTTCACCATATCGTTTATGGTTTCATCATCCATGTCTGTGGCGTGTTCTATTGAATTGGCTCCGGCACGTATCGCAGTTTTCGCAGCTTCACCGCCATAGGTATGAATGGCAATACCCATATTATGTTGATGGGCGATATCGCATGCAGCTTTCATTTCTTCGTATGTATAGGTTTGATATCCGCTTACATCCTGATCTGATCCTGTGGATCCATACATTTTGATCCAATCCACGCCGCTCATGACCTGCTGTCTTGTGGCGCGGATGACTTCATCTACACCGTCCGCTTTGCCCAGATCGCGGAAATTGATAGGCATGTACGGATCCAAGCTGACATGAAGTCCATTTCCGGCTATAAACATTTTAGGACCTTTTATTTCACCTCTTTCGATGAGGGACTTCAGGTCGGCGTCTATCTTTTCAAAAGAGCCTAAATCCCTAACCGTTGTTACTCCACATTCAAGGGCCTTGTAGGCATTTTGGGTGGCATAAAAGAGTATAAGAGGGTTACTCATGCGTTCTAAACTTTGCCAGGGGGTGGTTCCGGGAAGCTTGTCCCATGCAAAGCTTAAATGCGTATGCACGTCTATCATTCCCGGAAGCGCCGTGTATTCCAAATATTTGGAGACATGCACTCCTTTGGGTATTTCGATTTCCGATGCTTTACCTGCTTTGATGATCCGGTTCTTTTCAATCAGCAGCATTGCATTTTCAGTGGCATTTCCAAAGCCATCGATCATTGTTCCAAACTGCAAAGCTTGCATTTGTGCATGGGCAGCAGCAATCCATAGTGTGAAAGTTAAGCAAAGAAAGGCGCCAAAATTATTTTTCATGTTGATCAGGATTATAAAATTTAAGGTTCATATTAAAAGATTGATCCAGCAGTGTTTTAAATTTCTTTGACTTGGAAATGGATTGCAGCAAAGCTTCGTTTTCCAAATCTGCGCGCACAGGAAAATCAGCATCTAATGTTTTCTTTAGATAATGAAATGCCAGCTTTTCATTTCTGCGACTGGACTCGAGGCAAGCCAGGCCATACCAACCCAGGTATCCATTTTGAAATGCATATTCATTTGCCTTCAGAAACATAGTCTTTGCATCGTCATATCTCTTTTGCCGGATTAAAAACATACCATATAGAAAGTGGCATTCTTCCTGTAGATAAAAATCGTCCCAGGCACTTCCCAGCCAGCGATGGATGGCCAACTGAAAAAATGAATCCGCTTTTGTAACATCGCCCCTTTTCTCAGCGACAACTCCCTGCCAGGCCAGGGATTTACAATAATTAGGAGTTGTTGGATCCAAATGCTGAGCCACTTTAAAAAGAGAGTCTGCTTCATTTATTTTTCCATCTGATAATGCATTTTTGCCTTTTAAACACAAAATGTCGAGATAAAACCAATAATAAGCCGGGTTTGCATCGCAAAAGTCAATGTACTTTCTGGCTTGATCTTTTTTGCCTATGCTTTCGTACGAAAAAGCCAAACAAGCAGCATAGTTGTTTTTTGTTTCCAGGGGAATTTGATCACTTTCAAACCATTTCTTAAAATAAGGAATAAAGAATCCTGACTTCCTTGTCTTTAAGAAGTAGGGTGCCATATGATTTTCAACGATGTTCATAGAATCGAGTTTTTCGAAATGGTATTTCATTTTTTCAAACTCCCGTCGGAATGCGTACGTATTTAGCAAAGTGAAATAACCATTGGGCAAATGTGGTTTCTGTTTTACGATCTCCAGGGCAAGTTCGATGGTCTTCTCCGTTTGATTTTTTCTTTGATAAAGCCATGCAAGGCGCTCTTTGATGATATAAGATTGGCTGTCTATCTGCAAGGCCTTCTGCAGCCATTCTTCAGACTCCTGAAATCGATTTGAAAAAGACACCTGGTATTCTTCAGCAATTTCAAGATAAGGCAACAGCCAGCTTGGCGACAATTCGATAGCAAGCTTATTCCAATAAAGAACTGAGTCAATTTTATTGGGAATATTTAAAAAATACAATTCACCAATGGCCTTATAGATAAATGCGGCAGAACTATCCAGACGCAAGGCTAGCAAATAGTCCGCCTTTAATTTTTGACGCAAGGAATCCCGGACGCTGTTATTCTTCTCCTGCAACAGGACATTTTTATAAGTTAGATAAGATTCGAAATAAATCTTCTTTGCAAGCAAGGTATTGTAATACTTGTTTTTACTTCCAATGAGCTCCATTGCTTTTGACAGGTAGGAGGGGTATAGTGCATATTTTTCGGGATAGTATTTCCAGCTGGCTAATTCTTCAGCTTCCGAAGAGAGAAGCGCGTTGAGGGCCTGCTGTACTTCATCCTGGAGTGCTACTGCAAAATTTCGTTTCATGGTATTGTGCAGTAATTTCAACTCCGGATTGTTTATTAATGATTCGAATAATGCATTGGCGCAAAGGGAGTCCGTGGAAAAATAATTTCCGGAACGGAGTGCGATTTTGAACAGTTCGTACTTTCGGCGGGTTTGGCTGTCGGCAAGGGCAAGAGCCTGTTCTTCTATATTTCGGGATTCATAGGAATAAATTATCTGAGACTTTGCCTGCTTTGATTTTTGATACGTCGCAAGTGTTTCATGGTTTACTGTTGATATTTTTTCTCCTGATCGTCCTATAATCATCGGAGTTTGTGGAATTGGGTCGATATCGAACCTTATCTTGTCCTGCAGGTAGCGTCCCAGTTCCAGGAGGCTGATGGTATCATCCTTGTTTCCGTCTGCCAAACCATAGAGTCCGTCGGTGAGGTAATAGCTGAAAACCCCTCTTCCATTTCCCCATTGTCTGCCCTCAATGCTATTTTCGTCTGGCTGGCATGATAATAATTTTATTTCGTTGCCATATTGTTGTGCAAGTTCTGCAGCAGTGGCCTGTGTTCCGCCGTTTTGACTACCTGCCAATTTACCGGCCCTGCACGCATCTAAAATAACAATGACTTTTGCATTGTTTTCAAGGGACAGGGTGGATATTTTGTCCTGAAAATAGATCAGTCCGTAAGCTCCTGCTGCATAATTATTCGGAGGGGAATCGTAACACAAAAGAAATCCTCTTTTACTTCGCGTGCTGTTTTCTGCATCTCCATGTCCCGAGAAATAAAAAAAGGCTTTGTCTCCGGTTTTGCATTTTTCCAACAACCAGTCCAGGGCAACGTCTAATTGCGCAGTGGTGGCAGTTTCGTTGGTATAGAGTTTAATGTTGTCCTCACTGATTTGCAGGCCCTCGCTTGATTTTAGCCATTCCACGAACGCAAGTGCATCTTTGTCTGCATACTGTAAATCCGGAATTTTGGGAGACTGGTAGTCGGATACTCCAAAAACAACAGCATAGGTTTGACCCGCGGTGTTGTTCTCCCTGGCTTTTGCAATTTCAGTGACGCCTTTTTGTTGAGCGGTCATGAGGGCGAGGGAGCATATCAAAAATGGTAGGATCATGAAATTCTTTATGGGGAGGTATGCTTTTTTTGTTTTTTCTGTCCTAGCCTTTTTATTCTGGATAGGCTGGGTCATTATGGATAAATTTCTCATCAATTACTATTCATTTGTTTGTATTGTAGAAGCAATGCTTTGAACTTTTTGTTTTTGCGGAGAGACTTAAAGACGGGATCCTCCCATAATTTTCCGGGATTGGGCATAAAGTTTTTGCAGGCCATTTCCAGCTCATGCAAACTCTTCTCAGGACTACCCTTCATGGCATACAATTTTGACATGCCTAAATGAGCTTCCCATGAATAGTCTGTATAATTTAAAACAGTCTGGTAATAGTGCCGGGCTTCTTCAAATCTGTTTTGCGTGAAAAGGCAGTTTGCATACAACAACTGCGCCTGCCATTTCCCAATCCAGTAAAAGCCGGACTGCATGGCAAGGCGGAACAGGCTATCTGAACGGACTACATTTCCATCTTCGTACTCCAATTGTGCCAAGCTGGCTGTAGAAATGGCCCTGGCGTAACTGGGTGTAGGATCGAGTTTGATTGCTTTATTAAAAAATTCCCTGGCCTTCCTTTTATCTCCAAACTTTTTGAGCTGATAAATCCCATTCAATAGCAAAATTTCTGCCTGGAGATGAAGTAGTATACCGGTTTGGTCATTCAATTTTTCCAATTCACGTTTACCGGCATCGTAATTTCCCCGTTCAAAGTAATATCTGGCGAGTGACAATTGAATAACAGTCTCATAATACGTAGATGTATTTTCAAATTTTGCGCGAAACTTTTTCGCTTTATCTACTAAATTACATTGAATTAATGCATCATAATAAAATACAGATGCCCAATTGATAGAATCAGGATAAACTAGAAAGGATTTCTCAGCATACTCCAATACGCGTTTCCAGTCATTTATTTCCCAATGCGTTTGCACCATTGTGGACCAGGCGTTGTGGAGTTCGGGCCTTTCTTTAATTAGTGCAAAACAAGTGCTGTCCGCTGCTTTTACTTTGCCCTCCCTTTGCTTTTGCCACGCATACATCAAACGTACTAAATAGGATTCAGGTCTAACTTGTAATGCTTTGCCGAGGATGCTATCCGCTTTTTCCAAATTCACTTCAGTATTCAGGGTTATATCATAGTAGTCATGATAGGGAGTGATCCACTGTGGTGCGAGAGAATTTGCGAAATCAAAATACCTTTGTATAGAATCAAATGCATAAATGACTTTATCAAAATACAGATTTTCAATTCCATGATATAAGAATGCAGCATCGGGATTGTATTTTAAGGCTTCTTCATATAAATGTTTAATTTCCATTCTATTCTTTAAGAAGTCTTCTTTATTATTGGATTTAAACAAATGATAGTTTTTTAACAAATAAGCCTTAAAGTAAAACAATTGGGATTGCAACAAATTCAGAGAGGGATGTTTCTCGCCTAACAATTCCATGGCTCTTTCCAGATAACGGGGGTAATGTATATACTTAGCAGGGTTGTTATACCAGGTGTTGAATTCAAAAGGGTCATCCTCCAGCAATGCATTCAGCGCCTGTTGCACCTCATTCTGCAATCCCGCCGCAAAGTTTCTGCGCATCAAAGAATGCAGGGGTAGGAGTTTTTCTATTTTTGACAGTTCATCATACAGTGTATTGGCATTATTTGATTCCGGCTCAAAATAGTGTCCGGACTGAAGGGCTGCTTTAAAGAGCACATATTTTGCCCGGGTGAGCGAATCGACAGTTTCCAGTACGCGCTCTTCAAGTCCTTTTAAATCCAAAAACCCAATTGTCTTTTTTTTGGAATTGGATATTTCCGTAAGCAGCTTTTGCTTAATGGAAGAGTCAACAGCTGACAAACGTTCGTTCATATTTCCCAGGAACATGGGTGTCTGACTCAGAGGAGATATGTCATATTCTATTTTTTCAGGAATATAGCGATTCAACTCACCCAGGGTGACAAATGCATCTCCGTTTGCGTCTGCCAATCCATAGAGCCCGTCAAGTAAAAAGTAACTGAAGACCCCTCTCCCGGTTCCCCATTGTCTGCCCTCGTGGCTAAATTCATCGGGCTGGCAGGAAAGTATTTTTATTTCATTGGAGTATATTTTCGCCATTTCCAATGCAGTCGTTTGTGATCCCTGGTTTGAGCTGCCGGCCAGTTTTCCGGAGCGGCAGGCGTCCGTGATTACGATCACTTTCCCGCTGTCGGAAAGTGTACTTACCACATCCTGTATGTGGGTTACCGGAAGGGCAGCTGCAGGATAATTATTAGGTGGTGAGTCGGAACAAAGCAGGAAGCCCCTGTTGTACTTCGTCTTTACTTCGACGTCGCCGTGGCCGCTGAAATAAATAATATACCTGTATTCCTTGTGATTCATTTCGAGCAGCCAGTCAAGTGCTGAAATGACATTGGCCCTCGTGGCCTGTAAATTGGTTAAAAGCATGATCTGCTCTTCCGGAATTTCTCCACCGGCAGGGCTTTTCAGCCATTCCGCAAAGGCCATGGCGTCTTTATCAGCGAATTGCAGATCTTCGATTTTTGGAGACTGATAATCGGAGATGCCTACGACGACTGCAAAGGTTTTCTTTGCAGTGATGGATGACATTGAATTTGACGTGTTTGGTGGAACCGGAAATATTCCTTTTTGAGCACTCAATGAATATACCGTAAGCATGCAGAAAACCTGCAGTAACCTTTTTCCAGATCGGGAAATTGAAATCATAAGCTCCATTCTCAGCTTTCGGAATATAGATTCTGATTTTTGCATACCAGGATTTGTAAGTTTGCTAAATTGTAAAATGAAAAGGCAGTGTACACTGATGCGTGCGCTTGGTTGGAGTTTGTACAGTTGTGTGGTGTATCTTTTTGTAAATTGTATGAACTATTGGTATGCAAACCTTGGGATAACCTGATTTTAGAAGAATTGTACAAATAGTGTCTAGGGACCTTAAAAATACAAGAATAAATGTCAATAGTGTTGGAATACAAATTAAGCTTCTTAACATAATCTTTCTTTTAATTGACATACTTTAAAAGGATGAGTAGTTCAAGTATTTTCCTCGTTCATTTTTACGCCGGACTCCAGGTAATAATTTAGTAAATATCCCACCAAACCTTCGTGCTCATTTTATCAGGGCCTCCTAACAATTGTAAGGCATTGTTATAATTTTTTGAATTCAGGCTTTGTTCATCTGTCGGATAGATCAATCGCATGGGAGCTGCTGCATTTCCGATATCACCCAAGGGGCCATTGACGGGTCTTTCCAGTTTATTGAAATCGAGTCTTCGCCATTCAATCCAGGCCTGGAAACCCTGCATAAAAAAGGCCAGCCATTTCTGAACTCCGATTTTTTGCTTCCAGTTTCCCGGTGCGGTCGTATACTGCACTGCATCCTGATTCAAATAATTGTCGATGACCTGATTATCGAAGATGCCCCATTCATTCATGGATGCACGTATACCTTCCTGGTACCAATAAGCAGCTGTACCATCTACCATCCATGCTCGTTCGATAGCTTCTGCCAACATAAAGCAATATTCAGCATAGCCTAAAACACATGCTGAAAAGTCCGGACGAATCACATCCTGTGGATTGAAATTGTTGCTTCTTGAAATCGCTTGTGCGGAACCGCTTGGATGCGAGTAGTTGTCAATATTGTCTTCGGCAGCTATGCTGCTTTCCTGGCCATAGGGCCTTCCATAATAGCCTCCTCCCCGTATTCTCATTTCCGCCCACAGAGGCAGCCTTGGGTCGTTAAGGGGTTTCAGCGTTTTATCAATGAGGATATCAGATAATCCCTGATCTACATTTCCACGTTCCAGTCTTTGTCTGTAAAGTGGATTGTCATTCGGGCTGGCTTTCAAAAACGAGAACATCGCATTGTCGGAAGTTGCGGTCATCCCTTTTTCCCATATGGCTTGGAATATTTCACGAGAAAGCGTGGGTTCCACATCACTCATCCGCATGGCTATCCTCATCCATAAGGTGTATCCGAATTTTTTCCATTTCGACATATCACCCTGATAGAGGACATCCCCGGTTTCAAAACCTTTTTCGGATACATCAATAAGGTCTAAGGCGGATTCAAGTTCTGCCATAATGCCTGTGTATACTTCCTTCGGATGCATGTATTCAGGCGTTCTGTTCGTATTCCCTAGCAATGCTTGTGAATAGGGTATTGGACCAAACAGGTCGGTGAGTAGCTGTAAGGTATATACCCTGAGAATGCGGGCGGTTGCCAATTTATTTTTATCCTGGGCAGGCTTGATGCCCGGAGTATGGAGAAGTATCGTCTCAATGTCTTTGAGGTCATACAAAATCCCGGCGTACTGTACATTATAAATGGCATTGCTATATTCTGCTTTGATGTCGTAACGGCAGAGCTCTGTGTAGTTGTTTTGCGTCCAACTCTGAGACAAATATTCTGCGATAGCGAATTGCCTTGCATGTGGGAATCCGGTAAAGACATTTTCGGCAATAAGTTTTTGTGCTCCGGTCATCAGCGCGTCGGGAGTCACTTTTCCGGGATTGTTGGGATCCAGATTGATGTCGCCAAAATCTTTTCCGCAAGACAGGGAAATGCTAACAATTGTAAGTATATAAAGATACATATTTACTTTCATCGCCTCAAAAATTGAAATTTAAATTAAAACCGAAGGATCTTGTGCCAGGTACCGCACCGCCTTCATTGCCCTGAATATTACTGGTGTTGCTTATGATTTCCGGGTCTATATTGGGTATGTTTTTGAGTATCGTCCATAGGTTCCTGGCATATATGCCTACCCTGGCCTGGTTCAAACCTAATTTTTCCATCCATTTTCCGGTAAGCCGATAAGTTATTGTGAGTTCGCGCAATTTGATAAACGATCCGTCATACAGATCTTGTTTATTTAAGAAATATCCGCCGGCCACCCATTTGTAATCGTTATAGGGAACGGCTTTGGTGTTTTTGACTCCTGTACTTTGGTAGGTATCGTCCAGAAGGTTTTGCGTGTTTCCGTCCGACTCTAAAATGGGCATTCCTTTACTATCAAGTATAGCAACAACTCCATCGAAGATGTATCCATTTTCCCTGATGTTGTTTTCAGTTGTTGATTTGAGAAGACCGGAATACCTTCCAAAGGCATTTGTTACGGAAAAGATGTCTCCTCCTTTTCGAAAATCTATTAATAGGCTCAAGGATATATTTTTCCACTGAAGGCTATTGGACCAGCCTCCCGTAAAATCAGGATTGATATTTCCAATCGGCATTACTCCCGGAGATTTCAGGTAATAGCCTGTGTTTGGATCGATGAGCTTGTTTCCCTGTTTGTCGAAAATATAATTCGTACCCAATATGGTTCCATATGCTTCTCCAATAAAGGCGTTTACAGTAATCCCCCCCGGTGAGGCCAGAGGAATATTGGTGATAGAAGGATCTGAGGGTATGATGGAAATAACTTCATTAGAGTTCGTTCCGAAATGAATGGAGGACTTCCATTCAAAATCTTTGGATCTGACGACACTGGAATAGATACTTAATTCAATGCCACGATTTCTGATCTTACCCGCATTGATGAGTTGCCTTGTAAAGCCGGTCGAAGAGGAAGTGGACAATGGAATGATCTGGTCATTTGTAGTTGCGCTGTAAACCGTTAGGTCTAATCCAAGTCTGCCTTCCAGCGTCCTGAGGTCCACACCCGCTTCTATACTTTGCGTTTGTTCCGGTTTCAGGTTCAGATTGTTTAGCGTATTGGATACGGTATAATTTGGTAAATTTCCGAAGTTGGGATTTCCAAGATAGGTCGTAAAGATGCTATAGGGGCTTGCATCTCCACCTACATCAGCCCAACTTAATCTCAACTTGCCAAAGCTTAGGAAGGGAAGGTCGAGATGTTCTGAAAAGACATAAGCAAGAGAGGCCGCCGGATAAAAATAGCCATTTTGCTGAGCGGGCAATGTGCTGGACCAATCGTTCCTGCCGGTAATGTCGATGTACAGGTATCGGTTCCATTCCAGGGAAATTCCTCCAAACAGGCTCTCGATCTCTTTTCTAAAGAGGTAATTCTGGACGATAGGGCGTTCTGTTGAATTTTGCAATTTGTAGATACCCGGAACCGCTAATCCGCCGATGGAGGCACCGAAATTTCTTTCTGTCCTGCTCCACAGTTTGTTCACTCCAGCGAAACCGGATACAAACAAACGTTCGTTCAGCTGCTGTTCGTAGCGGAGGATGCAGTCTGTATTGGTTTCCCGGACATCGTAGAGGTCTTGTGTGTACTGCGATTGCAGCAGCGATCCTTCTGCAATGCGTTCTTCCCTTTGTTCATGGTACTGGTCATTCAATACGCGGCCACTTATTTTCAGCCCTTGAGCAATGTGATAGTTTAAGGCGACCAGACCATAGAAGCGGTCTCTTCCGTCCCTGGAAAAGTTTTTATAGCGCGTCCAGTAAGGGTTGTCCCAATATTGTGGCCGTGGATTGGTCTCGCTTTGCCGGTTCCAGCTGCGCATGCTGCCATCCGGATTTTCATATGTCTTCAATTCATCAAACCGGAGTTGTGTTTGCCACCACTGGCTGAAGTTCTGGGCAGGATTAAAACCACCTCTGTAATCATAGGTTGTAGCAGGTCGGCCCGTGTTGTCTGAATGGATGTAATGGGCTGTGGTCTCCACATTCAGTTTGGGATGTAATTGCATGGATCCATTCCATCCAAAGCTGTGTTTTCCGAGATTTGAATTGGGATAAATTCCCTTTTGATTAAAACGCGTATAGGACAAACGGTACTTTAGCTCTTCCACAGCCTGATTTAAGGCCACATGGAATCGTGTCGTAAGGCCTGTTTCGAAAAACTTCCTGGGGTCATCTCCGGCTTCCCAAAGTTCGTTTTGTCCAAAGTGTTTTGCATCCCAACTGTCCCAGCTGTTCCATTTTCTGTAATACAATCCATTTTGATTGGTACCGTATCCATTTGTAAAAGCGTATCTGTCTTTTTCTTTTTCCCCGATAGTCATTGCATCCAGATTCCGGAAATGTTCGTCCGTGGTAATCTGAAAACGCGTTCCATTGCTTTCATCAACGCCATAAATCGGTATGAGGTCGAAGGACAGGAACTTGCCCACCGTATCGCCTTCTCCGTTGAATTCAATAAAAGGAATTTTGTAAAAACCGGATCCATCGGCATATCCTTTCGGAAATAAGTTGACGCCTCCTCCGTATGTTCTTTGAAAATCAGGAAAGGTCGAAATTTTGTCAAACGTGATACTGCTGTTCACTTCTATTCCAAGCCCTTTTTTTACATTATCAGCCTGTTTTGTTTTTACCAGAATAACGCCGTTTGCACCTCTGGAACCATACAATGCGGCTGCAGAAGGTCCTTTCAGAATGCTCAATTCCGCTATGTCCTCCGCATTCAGATCCTGAATGACATTGCCATAGTCTCTCTGACTTTCGTACACATTCCCGGATCCGTTGGCGAGTATTTGGGCATCATTTGTAAAATTGGAGTTGTCCATGGGAATTCCATCGACTACAAACAAGGCTTGGTTTTCACCAAAAATGGAACGGACCCCTCTCAGCAGGATACGGGTAGAGCCGCCCGGATTGCCTCCTGAAGAGCCCATGACCATAAGACCTGCCGCTTTTCCTGTGAGCAAATTTTCAAAATTTGCAGCAGGTACGACTTGCAGTTCTGTGCCTTTGATTTTTTCAACGGCATAAGCCAGAGACCTTTCCTTTTTTTGTATGCCGAGAGCAGTCACGACGGCTTCTTCCAGCATGACCCCTTCTTTTAATACGACATTTATGAAATCCGAGAGGTTTGCCTTCCGTTCAACGGATTGAAATCCTGTGTAGCTGAATTGCAAAAGCAGAATGGAGTCCGGACAATTTAGTTCGAAGTAACCACGATCATCAGATGTCGTACCCCGTCCATATTTTTGTGTTTGAATGTGCACACCAAGCAATCCCATGCCTTCCTCATTGGACACGCGTCCTTTGAACATATACTGTGATGGGCACTCGTGCACATACATCATGCACAGGAGGGCAAGTCCGAAAATCTTTTTTTTCATATGATTTCTTTGACGAACAAAAATTTACTTACAAAAGCAATCTGTTATGATGTGCCATCTGACTCCTGTGCAGAGGATGCAGTAGCACGATTATTCTTCAAAACAAAAAATAGAATTCCTCCCGTTTCCAATAATATTTTGAAAACGGCCAACCAGATCACGCAGATAATTAGTATTTACAAAGGCTTTATTGTTAACAACAAAATTAAACTTTCTCTTCAATTTTCAAACTTTTTTAATGGTTTTTTTGGGATATCCCTGAAGTCAGCAGCAAGACACGAATAAACCAGATCCGTTTAGCGGACTTGAGAATTGATCCTTGCCGGGCTTGGTTAATAATTTGTCGTTCCATGCTATTAAGGATAGCATCAGGATGGGACGGGAGGAGAATGGAACCTGAATAGTTTTAATTGAGTTTGTATGTACTTGGATTCATTTTTTTTTAAAAAAGGGAACAGTTTATGAAGCTGTAGTAAATTATTTTTACCTTTCTGAATTAGCTGGAATTTTTGTGAAGGGTATAAACAGCAGTGAAATTATTCAGTCCATACGAGAGGGGAAGCACAGCTCTTTGGAAGATCTCTATGGAAAACACCGCAATGAATATATACAATGGATATCGCGGCAATTCACGCAATTGGATGATGATTTACTCATTGAATCCTGGCAAGAGGCTGTAATCGAGTTCTATGATCAGATCCGCAGAGGAAAACTTGTGCAGTTGTCCTGTGAGGTCAAGACTTACTTATTTGTTCTTGCAAAGCGCTATCTGATAAAGATATACAAGTCCGGGCATTATGCCCAGCATGCAGAGCTTGATGAGATTCAATTGCAACATTTAAGTTCCATACCTGTTGAAGATGAGCAGGACATAGAACAGGAACAGAGGATGCTCTTATTGCAGGCCATGGATCAAATGGGTAAACAATGTATAGAATTACTGCATTATAAATTTACGGATGAATTGAGTTTGGAGGAGATAAAAAACAAAAAGTCTTACGCAAGTTTAAACGCGGTGAGCGCATCTTTGTCGAGATGTCTTAGAAAACTGCGGGACCTTGTCAAACAAAGGATGAATCAAAGGACATGAACCTAAGCAATCAGGAACAAATTGAACATTATTTGTTAGGCTTAATGGATGAGGGCGATTCCAGAGCATTCGAGAAACGTTTGTTGGAGGATCCCAGCCTTGCAGAAGAATTTCAATATTACAAATGGTCATTGCAAGCAATAGGGGAGCATAAAAAGCAAGAGCTTCGGTTCAAATTAAAAAAGCTTGAATCCTCTTTACAGAAGGGCGGAAAAAATTCAAATTATTCTTTTTTTTGGATTCTATTTGTCCTTTTGGCACTGGTTTACTTTTTGCGTACGAGTTGGAGAAATAAAGAGAGGGTTCCCATTACCCAGCCTGTAACAGAAAGTAAATTGCCTGATAGCATTCCCCGGCCGGACTCGTCAGGGCATCCTCCTTTAGAGACAGATGAGGCTAAGCAAGCGGAAGCTTTAAAGTCCGTGCCGGCAGCCCGGCCCACAAGTAAACAGAGGGTAGTTTCACCCGGGAAATTAGAAAAAGCGGATGAATCGCCGCACTCCGCAGATTCCCTTTTTGCTGCCAACTTCAGACCCTTTCGGGATGAAGCACTCAACCTGAATATACGGGGAAATAGCGGTTTTGATTATTATCAGAAATTTTTAAATTTTTACAAGCAAGACGAATTTTTAAGTGCAATTGCGGTATACGATAGTTTGAGCCTTCAGTTGCAGAGGAATGACAATTGCCTGTTTCTAAAAGCAAATGCACTGATGGCTACCGGCAATATGGCGAACTCTCAAAGCTATCTTGAGAAGATCGTACAAGATAATAAATCCCGGTATGTTAAAGATGCAAAGTGGTATCTGATGCTCATTGCATTGAAGACCAGAAATCAAAGGGCGTATGCAAAGTGGAGAGATCAGATCCTGTCCGATGAGGAAAATCCATACCGGAGTCTCATTTTGCAAAACAAGTTGGAAAGCTATTCCAATGCGTTCTATTCCAGGTAGAATTATTTATTTTTTTGAGAGGTCTCAGTTTACTCCTTGCCTGAACACTACCCTCCGTATGGTCTGTGTAGAGAGCAAACAAAAATTTGTTTGGGAGTAATTTGTGCGGCTGGCCGGATCGCAAAATTTCTACAACGAAAATGCAGAAAGACGGATTTCCTTTTCGAATAAGTTTTTTGCGATGCATTCCAAATGGGCATATACTTCATTTCAGGAAGCATTTGCGAAAAACTTTTCTATACAGATGGTAAGTTTTTGAAAGTAGTGATATTAAGGGATAAGGACCGGTACGAAAATCACCTATTGCTAATTTTCAAAATTTTACAAGATGAGATCTATGTATACTCAATGGAGATTCTATTACTATCCTTTTCTTTCCTGTTGTAGTTGGATATTATGTCTATACGGTCTGTGTATTTTTCCGGGCAATGCACTTTTTGCGCAGACATGGCAGGCAATGACTCCGGGATTCAAAGACACCATGGGAATTTACGATGTCGAAGTGAGTAATTCAAATACTGCGTGGTTTCTTGCATTCCGCTTTGGCGCGGAGAATACGGGACAAATAGCATATACCAATGATGCCGGGAAATCCTTACACGTGCGGGATATTCCGCTGAATGGAGTTCCCTATTTGCCTTGCATGACCACAACAGATGAACAAACGGCATATGTGATGGCGCTTCAGGATTGGGGGCATGCCGTGACCTTGAAAACCACAGATGCAGGTGTGAGCTGGATAGATTGCCATACACCATGGGATACGGTGGTTTCCTGGCCGGATTACATACATGCATTTTCCAAGGATACCATTTGTCAGATTGGAGATCCGCGAGATGGTGAATTTGAAATTTACACATCCGATGATGCGGCAACATCCTGGAAAAAAGTGGACGGCAGTTTTATTCCCGATCCATTACCTGGCGAATTTGGATTTAATAACTGCGGTGATCATCACGGCTCGCATATTTGGTTTGGAACGAATCAGGGGAGATTGTACCATTCTCCGGATAAGGGATACAATTGGGAAGTTTTTACAAGTCCTTTGACAGGTATGGCCGGATTGTCATTTAGTGATGCAGAGAAAGGAGTAATTGCAGGACCCTACGGAATTGCTGATTCTGTCACAACGCGACTATACAGAACAAATGATGGGGGCCATAGCTGGACGGAGTTGTTTCTTCCCATCACAGAAGTATATCACTTTTATGGCGTACCCTATTATATAAGGGGAAGTTCTGTGCTTGTTGCAGGCGTATATACCAATCCCCAATTGTTTGGAAAAAATCAAACCTGGATCAGTTTTGATGACGGATTGAACTGGATATATTACAGTGATGGTGAAATTGCAGGATGGCCGGAGTTTTTAAATTCTGAAACTGGCTGGGCTGCTGAATGGGGGCCTAAAATTCCCGGTGGGGAAACTCAGATATTTAAATACGTAGGACAGCCATTGCGTGCACGTCAATCTAAAATTTGGAAAGCGAATGATCCGGAATATCCACTGCCCAATCTGGCCTGCAGTGCAATAGATGCAGTGAATGATCAGAGCATTTGGGCGGTCCATTCGCATTTGTCCGTGAACGATAGTTTGTATGGATATTTTATAGACAGCCTGGTAAGGACAGGCCTGACAAAAGACGGAGGAAAAACATGGGAGCATCATGCTGTTCCCTTGGGGAATCCGGCCTTTGTAGCCAACATCTCTGCAATCGATGGCAATACTGCATGGCTTGCAGGAATTGATGGCGGCGGTGTTGGAAGTAAAATCCTCAAAACGGAAGACGGCGGAAAATCCTGGACGCTTCAATCTTCTGCAGCCTGGGATCCCGTAGTCAGTTGGGTTGATTTTGTACATTTCTGGTCACCGGCGAAAGGAATTGCAGTGGGCGATCCCCGCGATGGAGAATTTGAAATATATACAACAGGGAACGGTGGTCAATTCTGGAGCCGAATCGGAGGAGACAAAATACCCGACGCCTTGGCGGGTGAATTTGGATACAACAATGGCTTTGATGTCGTTGGAAATACCCTTTGGTTTGCAACCAACAAAGGTCGGGTTTTCCGCTCCAACAATGGAGGTGCAAGCTGGGATGTCTTTGAAACAGGACTGCCGGATGGCGCCCTGGAATTTGGAGACAACATGCATGGTCTGTTTTATTACAACGATTATCTTGCTTTTACTTCCAGAATCCGCATCAGCAGGGATGCCGGTAGTACGTGGGAAGAAATGGGCAGCATGCCTGAAAACGGCAATGTCCGCATCAACGCTTTGGAGTTTGTTCCCGGATCCAATGTCATCGTCATGACGACCAGCAATTATAGTTTGACGCATGGTTTGTTCAGAACCTGGATCAGTTCGGATCTGGGCCTGAGCTGGAAGGAAGTGGACAATACTACGAATATCGTCTGCATGGAATTTACAAATCCTCAAAACGGCTGGGGAGGTCAAGGCCAACTTTTAAACGGCCCGAGTTATCTGTTTAACTATTCGGGATCACCATTAACCGGATTGTTGACATTAAAGGAATTGAATGTGCGCATGGATTGTTTTCCAAATCCCGTGTCGGATGTTCTTCTTTTAAATGTGCATTCAGAACAATCTGAAGATTATCTTGTGCTCATACACGACGCCAATGGGAATCTCATCTTCTCAGATCATATACAGCATGAAAGTGAAATCAATAGAAGGTATCCGGTAGATTTTTTGACACAGGGCAATTATTTTATTACTCTTAGCAATCACCTCGGAAGTAAAAGTATTTCTTTTACAAAATTATAATTACAGAGCAATCGATCACAAGCGTTGATATCACATCCTGCCATCGTATTACTTATTTGATCAGTTGTAAAATGTAATTATAAATTGAAACAGCCAGGTATATCGATTTATATGATTTGAATAAAATTATCATGAATTCCTTTACTTTTTTTTGATTGTGGTTTTAGTAGGGATTCGTGTCGTTTGAAATACGTACATCAGGAGTAAGATCCCGGGCATTTGCGCCGGGATCTTTTTATACCGGATCTACTCACTTGCGTATGGATATTTTGAAGGCTGTATTTTTATTTGGTGAAGCTTTTTGGGTTGGTTGTTTTCTCATTGACAATGCTACTGCGAATTTTATTTACTCAATGCATATGTGGATCTTTGGTTGACTTATAATGAGACCCTCTTAATAAATAGCTATCATTCAAACCATGATGGAATGCGGCAAGCTCCCCATTGATTTTTTGAAACTACCTTCACTTAAGCAGGAGCCCCGGATTGCAGGAATATATTCAACGGATATTTGTGTTAAAATGCAGGTAACATTAGCCGGACATGTTTACTTTTATGATCGCACAATAAATAATGAGATATGGTGACTTCAATTTTGATCGGACTTTGCGGCCTCATATTGCTGATTCTTATATGTGGTCTTTTTATGAAAAAGGATCATTTTGTGAAACGTGGGATTGTCATCAATGCACCCAGGCAAGAGGTATATGATTTTCTCAGATTCCTGAAAAATCAGGAAAAATTCAACAAATGGGCAAAAACGGATCCGAACAGGAAGGTCGAAACCCAAGGTACGGATGGAACAGAAGGCTATATTTATTCCTGGAGTGGTAATAAGGATGCAGGTGAGGGAGCTAAGGAAATCATCAGCCTGAAGGAAGGAAGCCGGATTGAGACTGAAATACGATTCATAAGACCCATGAAAGTAAGTGCAAGAGTCATAATGGAGTTAGAAAGCAGTTCTGATAACAGCACGATGGTCAACTGGATAAATTGCGGAACCTTATCCTATCCATGGAACCTGCTGATCCCCATAGCTGAAAAGAATTTTGGCAAGGATATGGAGGAGAGTTTGCGGAGCCTCAAGGATATTCTTGAAGGGGAGAATGGGTAGGGCGTATAATATAAATTGGAAATTTTAAAATTGAGCTGATGCAGTTTTGAAAATTTGCTTCCATTATTTTTATCCTGGATTTTTATTTTATTAATTGGTTTTCTATTTCGTAGAATCTTTGAAGTTATAATTTGAAAAGGCTAATGAAATGAAAGTGAAATTATTTCATGCTGTAGTTTTTACTCTGTTTGCGGTTCCTTGTTTATGTCAGCAAACGCCCAACTGGGATAAGTGGACTTTTCTTATTGGAGATTGGAAAGGAGAGGGGAGTGGCCAGCCTGGGGTGGGGGGTGGATTTTTTTCATTTAACATGGGGCTTGATCAAAAGGTTTTGATCCGCAAGAGCAACTCGGAATATCCGGCGATTGGCGGAAGGCCAAAAATTTCACATGAAGACCTTATGGTGGTGTATCAGGCTAACAGCCTTGATCCAATGAAGGCCATCTATTTTGATAATGAAGGACATGTTATAAATTATTCGATAAGCTATACGGACCGTTCCATAATTCTAAGCAGTGAAAAGCTAGAAAATACTCCTGTTTTCAGGCTAACCTACACGATAATGGAAAAAGACACGTTTCATACTAACTTTGAAATGTCGACGGATGGAATTCATTTCAAGAGTTACATACAAGGGAAAAGCATAAAATTGAAATAGTAACCTCTTCCCTAAAATCCAAAAGTGTTATCTTTTGGAAAAAACCATTAAAGATTCATTTTCGTGGGATTGTGGTTCAGGAATTGGGGGGTATTACATTTAATCAAACTGTCAGATTAAATCGTGACTACTTCACATTAAAAAATTATGCTTTGTTCTCATACACAAAATATTTTAAAGGCTCTTGTTAAGGAGTTGTTTTTGGGCCTGTTCGTTTAATATCTATAAGACAATCAAAGCTTGATTTGCCCAATACACTCTAAATTTTTATAGCTTTAATAGTATGAATTATTTTATCCTTATCTCTTAAATTTATATAGTATAATCCAGGAGCCCATTTAGTTGTAGGAATCTTTGTTTTATTGGAATTAATTATAGAATTATGTACGATAATGCCATTTTGATTGATGATTTTACAAATTACGGATTCCTTTAAATCGCTTTGCTCCTCAATTGTTATGTGCTCACTAAACGGATTAGGACATATATGATATGAAAAAGATTTATCTATAAGACTTTTTGAATTATTAATTATAGAATCTTTTACTTCATATATGAAGTAATTCTTTTTATGTTCATTCAACTTTAATGTATCCTTAAAAGTTAATAATGTATCACTCCATGTGTATCCAAGAACTAATAGATGACCATCCCTTGCCACAATTAAGTCTTCAACGTACTGCAAACTATCACCTTGAAAATACCAACTGTGCTTAACATATCCATTTGTATCCATAATAAATACATAGGAATCTTGCACACCCAAGCAGGATTTAGAATTTCCAGGTGATTCATCAATATTTTGTTCAAAAGTACCTGCTACAATTAATTCAAAATTGGGCGCAGGTTTTATCAGGTTTAATCTTCTGTCGCCAATTCCATCGAAACTGATAAGACGATTATAGTTTCCCTCCGAATTGAATTTAGAAATAAACCCATGTTCTGTATTTAATAATGTAGAAACAGTAAGAGAATCAATACTTAGGGTATTAAGATAATTGCCTAAAACATAACTAACTCCATCAAATATTAACGCTTGATAAAATAACCCTTTCGTTTTGTGATACCATTCTAGATTACCATCATTTGAAAATTTGAAAAACAAACTGTTTCCGATGACAGGATCTTCTAAAACTATCGTGTCACTAGCATAATATAACTTTTTACTATAAATATCTGTGGATAAATAGATATTTTTATTTCCGTCAGCAATGATATTCATCGGATAATTAAATGCTGCACCTAAGATTGGATAAACTTTTTCAACTTTTTCATTTAAAGTGTTTATTCGAAATGATAGTATGTCCAATTCATGTGTTCCTTGAGTTAAATTAGCAATTACGAATGTGTCCAGATAAGCTGTTGGACCAAAATTACTAGCTACGTAAAGATAGTCTTCGTTTGCATAGAGACGTGTAATATCATATCCATTTCCTAATGTCTTGCATAATTTCAAGTTTTTAGTGCTTACATTGTAATGAAATATATACACTGGTCTGGCGACATTAATATATGGATTGACAAATAATTTCTTATTTTGATATAATGAATCTGGACCTTGAAGAGCAAAATAGTAATTTCCACTCTCATCTACAAAAGTGCCTGTAATAGTTACAGCGGTAATTCCATAGAAATGAAATGTATCGATAATTTCTTGATTAGCATTAAATATTTCAAAGTATGCTTCTGATTCTCTTCTTAATTTTTTAATTCCTAAGGGAAAATAAGTGTTAATATTTATACGAATGGAGTCGTTAGCGCTTGATACTCCAACATAAATTCGTTTATCAACATCTATTAGGATATTAGGATTAGAGTACTGATTAACTTTAAAACTCAAATTAAATTGAGGAAGAACGATATTTATATTTAAAATACATAATGAAAAAGTGGTAAGTATAATTTGTTGTATGCGCATTGTAAGTACCCCGTTTTCCGGACTGATAATAAATTGGACTTCAAATATCGTGATCTTATCCCAAATCCTGAAGCACCCTAATTTTTAGAAGCGGAGCTTTGTTTATCATTAAATAACTGCGACAAATCAGATGAATTTCTTGTCTTAAATGTTGTGCAAATTGGCGAATCTGTTGCAATAGAATTTGTCTGATTTGTTGCAGTAGCCCCCGGCAGGGAATATTCCGAGCACTCATTTTTTAAACAACTTTCAACGAACTGTATCGGAGTCATGTTGTCTATTGAGCTATGGGGTCTGAAATTATTATATTCAATTCTCCAATCTTCGATCTTCTGTATTGCATCATCCAAAGATAAGAACCAGTGCGCATTTAAACACTCATCCCTGAAACTTCCATTAAAAGATTCTACGAATGGATTATCGGTGGGCTTTCCCGGACGTGAATAATCCATTGTTACTTTGTTCTCGTATGCCCATAGATCCATTTCTCTTGATGTAAATTCACTTCCGTTATCTGTTTGTATGCGCTTTGGAATTAATCCTTTACTTAATTTTATTTGTTCTAAAACGGATACAACATCAGCTCCTTTAAGCGATTGTCCAACACGAATGAATAAGCACTCCCGACTATAATTATCGACTATAGTTAAAGCCCGAAATTTACGTCCGTCATATAAAGCATCACTGACAAAATCCATAGACCAAATTTGATATAAAGCCATATCCTGCGGCCGTTCCATGCGATGAGCAGCAGCCCTTTTACGATGCGGTCTTTTGTTACGAAGACTCAATCCTTGTTCAACATACACACGATGGACGCGCTTATGATTATCTTTCCAACCTTCCCTTCTAAGTAATGTAAAAATGCGCTTCACTCCATAACGTATACGCACATGGGCAATCTCAGCTATACGATTCCGTAATGGGGTATCATCTCTTCGATGTTGCTTATAATAATAAACTGATGGCGGTATCATTAATACAGAGCATGTTCGCCTTATTGAAATTCGATACTGCTTAGCCAAATAGACCGACAGGAGCTTCTTTTGCACTGTTCTTAGAGCTTTTTTTTTATGACGTCTTGTAACATTTGCTTATCCAAGCTTAGGTCGGCAACCATCTTTTTAAGTCTTGTATTTTCATCCTGAAGCTGTCTTAACTCTCTTAATTCACTCACTCCCAGATGACCGTACTTCTTCTTCCAGTTATAAAAGGTAGCTTCGGTAATCCCCATTTTACGACTAATCTCCTCAACCTTAACTCCTTGTTCAGATTGTTTAATGGCAAAGACAATTTGGGCTTCTGTAAACTTTGATTTTTTCATGGCAATTTTCTGTTTTAAAGTTATGAAAATTACCCCGTTTCTCTAATTTAGAATGCTTCGATTTTTAGGGAGGAGGTCAGTTTGAATTTATTGACAACAGTTTTTTAAATGAGGATAGAAAAGTAGCCTATAAAAACATGCTTACCAATCGTTTTGCGAGATTATAACCGGTTTTGAATTGCTTTCAATTTTCAAGAAGAAGTATCATTAGCTTTGGCTGATTGTAATAAATGCGGAATCCAATTTAGAGTGAAGGAAGGCGATATAATAAGGCTAGACATAGCTTAGCCGACTTGGATTGATCCATTAGCGAATAGCGACACAAATCATAAGTTTACATAATTAAAAACTTTAAAACCTTATTCTGCGTTCCGGAATTTATGAAAAGAAAGTAAATTCCCGGAGCCAGGTCTAATTTAATTTGATCCGCAAATGTGGAATGATCCGGATAAATATTTCCGGAGTGCAGGAGATTTCCGTTTATATTAACCAGCTTGTAATGTAACGGATTGGAGTTGTGGGCATCCCCATTGATTTGAAGTGTTCTGCCTTGATATGTTGCACGGATTTCCGGCTTTTGAGATTCTGTGCCTTTGACATTTTTAAAAACCACAGGGTAGTCTCCTTCCAGCTCCGGAAATTCAATGTAGAAATTCACATTCACATAGTCATATACTTCGCAGTCTCCACGGTGTGTTGTCCACTTAAACATATAATTGCCAAATCTAGTGACTTTCACCCTAGTGTTAGGATCCTCGGGGTTTGTAAATCGCACTGTACCGGGCCCACCCGAAAAGGACCACATTCCGCTTGTGCCTTGGGCTTTCATTTTTGTTCCAAGTACCCCCTTTACTTCCTGATCCGGACCCGCAATATCTTTTTGAGAAATTCCAAAGGAGACCGCAAGGCAGGCTGTTAGATCACTTGAGCATGAATCCGAATATCGGGCACATAGCTGACCTGAAGATTTTAAGCTCTGTTTATCCCACATTACGCAAATAGAATCTGACCGTTTCGGATCAGGTGTGAGTATGATGCCTTCATCAATACTCCAATTAAAATTGAATGGGTTTTGCACAATGTCTTTAATTGCATAGCATTCAGTATCTCCTTTGCATACCTCAGATTTTCCGAGAAGGACGCCGGTATTCGAATGTACCAGGTACAGATCTTCGTCAATGTCATCATCAAAGTTAAGTACGCAAGTGCCAAATGTGCTGCCTTTGCGATAAGCTACCAGAAGTTGCAATTGATAGTTCGCTTTCTTTGTAATTTTTAACTCCCTGCTATTGGAGAGATAGACCAGATCATTATTTGTTTTTTCATACCAGGAGTAAGCTAAATCAAATTCAACACCTATCCCGCAAGTATCGGAGTAGTTTGTCAATTCCGGAACCATAAATACATTGCCCCCAGAGCAAACCAAGTGCATGGTATTCTTGATTTCGATATAGGCTACATTCAAAATATAGCTGCTGTCACAAGCGTACAGTTCAGTGGATTTAGGGATAGGGATATTTTTATTGTGGGTGCATTCTTTGTAATAATCTTTATAGACAGGGTCAAAATAGGGATCCGATTTGGTACAGGAAATGTAATTTACAATTCCTGCCTGTGGCTTTGGTAAGATAATAAATTCAATCGTACTATCAAAAATAGTGCATTTATCCTGAAACTCCTGAGTATATGTACCACTGGTATTTATGGTCTGTTTAAACCATTTGTAGGGCTTTTGTTCGTTACACAGAAATCGTGTATTTCCAAACCGGTGTTCCTGACGGACTTCTATTTTCGTACAGGTGATATTGGATTGACCGCAGTTGAAATTAGGTAAGCCAACATAACCCTGAGCGCATAGAAGAAAATCGCCTTCTACCGGGAAGCTCAATTGAATTTCGTTGTCGTGGTCGTTGATGGGATTTCCATCCAAAGTCCAATCCATATATGCTTTGCAGGGTGCATCGCGAGGATCCACCGTAAATTTATTACTGCAGCTTCCCTTTTTGATTTGAATGATTTTACCAGGCTGGTTGTTGATGTCTTTTAATACCAAAGGAACGTTCGAGGCACCTCCGGTGACACTCAGCGTATAATCACAGGCACTTCCATTTGTTCCGTCAATATTTAAATAATAAATTTTACAGGGGTCTAGTTTTCCATTGATATAAACGGTAGTAATTCCATTTGATGTCCATCCGCCCTGGATGCAATATATTTTTCCTGAGCAGCACTCCGAATTAATTTCCATTAGAAGTCCCATGTCCGTGCCAAAAGGCACCTGACAGTTTGAATAATTTAGATTTATTGAAAAAGGAGTTCCATTTGTTGTAAATGCATAATGGGCAGTATTATCATCTGAAGCCCAGCAGGACCCACTGGAACAGCGGTCACCAGTATAGTTTGAATAAAGAACAGTGTTGCATATATGACCGTTTAATTGGTCAATGCCACAGACCAGAGGAGCATTTGCGCATACAGTGGACATGTTCGGGCAGTTTTGGCTCCATACATTTGAATAGGCGAGTATGATGAAAATGGGATAAGTATTTGAAATTGTGTTTCGAAAGTTAGACGATATTGAATAAAGAAGAAGGAACATAAATTTGTTTATGGTCATATTGAGAGCTTCCCCAAAAAAGTAAAAATACAAAAAATGCGACATTGAATCAATGTTAATAAATCTTTGATTTCTGATATACTTCCAATTTCTGAAAATCAAACATAGAAAATAGATGCATGAGGAAAAACCCAATAAATAGCGAGAAGCAGTGTGAGAGCGAAGGAGAAATCAGACCGATAATCTTTCGCTCCAGCTCTGATTCTCGCTGTCTCACACATTCTGATCAGGATTTAAGATTTTTGATCATGGTGTAGAGCATTCTTGAAATTTCGTCGGCATCATTGATGAGATTGGAGTAATGTATTTCCGAAAAATGATTTTCATTGATTATGGAGTCGAGAATAGCGAGACATTCGAAAACGGAAGCTCTGGCAATAATGAAAAAATTGCGGCGGTCTTTCGCTGTAAACCTACCTGAGCCTTCTGCAATGTTTAAAGGAATGCTTAGTGATGCACGGAATAATTGATCCGCAATAATTTTATTTAATCCTGAGGACCTGGAAATGGCTTTTAGAGAAATGTGAAGCGATGTGGATTTTTTGTAAACTTCAAGATTTTGAAAGTCGAACATACAATAGATTGAATGGATAAAGTGAAGGACAGAAAAATGGAGAAAGAGAAAGAGAGGGAGGAACAGAATGAGAAAAAAATCAGAATGTGTGCGAAAAGCTCTTTCTTCATTCTGATTCTCGCTGTCTCACACATTCTGATCAGGATTTAAGATTTTTGATCATGGTGTAGAGCATTCTTGAAATTTCGTCGGCATCATTGATGAGATTGGAGTAATGTATTTCCGAAAAATGATTTTCATTGATTATGGAGTCGAGAATAGCGAGACATTCGAAAACGGAAGCTCTGGCAATAATGAAAAAATTGCGGCGGTCTTTCGCTGTAAACCTACCTGAGCCTTCTGCAATGTTTAAAGGAATGCTTAGTGATGCACGGAATAATTGATCCGCAATAATTTTATTTAATCCTGAGGACCTGGAAATGGCTTTTAGAGAAATGTGAAGCGATGTGGATTTTTTGTAAACTTCAAGATTTTGAAAGTCGAACATACAATAGATTGAATGGATAAAGTGAAGGACAGAAAAATGGAGAAAGAGAAAGAGAGGGAGGAACAGAATGAGAAAAAAATCAGAATGTGTGCGAAAAGCTCTTTCTTCATTCTGATTCTCGCTGTCTCACACATTCTGATTTTTGTACCCGGGGCGGGACTTGAACCCGCACGGCCATTCCTGGCCACAGGATTTTAAGTCCTTTTTAATCTGGTTTGATATGAATCAAAATGAATTTATGCGATTGATTTATAATCATTTAGTGGAAATATTTATTCTCAAAAAACCAGTTTAATTCAAAATTTGTTCGACCTTTGTTCGACCCAAACTAAAATGTCATCATTATGGCATCTATAAAAATCATCCTGCGAGTCAATAAACCAAACAAGGAATCAAAGCTACCGCTTTGTCTTCAAATCATCAAAGACCGGAAAAAATCCGTTATACATCTTGGACAATACATTGATCCGAAGGACTGGGATTTGGTAAAGCAAAGAGTGAAGAAATCGCATCCCAATCATCATGCTTTAAATGTATATCTAATAAAGAAAATTACCGAAGCGAACAATCGCTTTCTGGAATTAGAAACGCAAAAGAGCAAAATGACTGCAAAGTCTATACAGCAATCAATAAGAATAAAAAGCCCCTCTAATTTCTTCGGACAAGCTGAAATTTATTTAAAAAATTTAAAGCAAAGCGGTAAATACAACCGGTATTCAGCAGATAAACCAAGAATAAATAGATTTAAGGAATTCTTGAATGATGATGAGATTTCATTTCAGGATATCACAGTGCCATTGCTCAAAAGATTTCAATCTTATTTGAAAGGCACGAGAAAAATAACTGAACGAACGGTTGTAAATCATTTGGTCGTTATACGGACTATTTTTAATCTAGCTATCAAAGACAATATTGTGGATATTAAACATTATCCGTTTGGTAAGGGTAAGATTCAGATAAAATTTCCGGATTCCAATAAAATTAGTCTTACCATTGAAGAAGTCAAACAACTTGAAGAAGTTGTTTTGCCAAAGGAATCTTCTCTTAACCTTGCTCGTAATTTATGGCTCTTATCTTTTTATTTCGCTGGAATGAGAGTTTCTGATCTGCTTCGTTTGAGATGGAAAGATATTGATAACGGTCGGCTCAATTATACTATGGGTAAAAATGCTAAAGGTGGATCGTTTAAAATTCCTGAAAAAGCTTTAAATATTTTAAATGACTATAAATCAAAAGATAAATCCAGTTTAATTTTTCCTAATCTTTTAATGGTTGAAAATCATAATAACCTTTTTGAAGTGCAAAAACGCATATCCAATGCGGTGAAAACAATTGATGAATCTTTGCAAAAATTAGCGATAAATCTTGGAATTGAGAAAAAGCTAACTATGCATATTGCTCGACATACTTTCGGTAATTTATCCGGAGATCGAATTTCAATTCAAATGCTACAAAAACTATACAGGCATACTTCAATTCTGACTACAATTGGGTATCAAGCTAATTTTATGAATAAGGAAACAGATGAAGCACTCGATTCAGTAGTTAATTTCACAAAACAATTTTAATTAGAAGTTTCATAACAATTCTTTGCAATTTCAATTTTATTAGGCACATTTGTTGTTCCAAATCCTTTTATAAAAATCCTAGCTGAGTGTGCAAGCTTTTCCCACCAATTGTTTCCATTGGTATCTAGTTGATGCCAATTTTCATTAAAGTTGGTTATGTGCCATCTAACTGAAAAATGCCAAAAATTGCATTTGGTCGGAGTATGTTCAATTTTACAAATTGCCTCTATTGTTTGTTTGTTATGTGTGCATTCAATTCTTTTTCCTGTAATTTCATTTATACGAACAAACCAGTAGCCCCTATCTGCATTTATTTCGAAATCTTTTGCGTATATTGGTATCTCCGATTCATAATTAGGAACACAATACTTTGTAAATTCCTTATTTAATATTTCTATCTTATTATGATCAATATCGTAAATACCAAATAGTGAGGTAGAAAGATCTGGCATATGTGTGGAACTAGGTTTTCCGATTGCTCTATCTGTCAGGTGGCCAGAAACACTATCTTTTAATTCAACTCCAGGAGGAGTAAATCGTATTAAGCTATGTTCAATTAAGCTACAACAGAAGTGGCATTTATGCTTACCAGGCAATAAAATTATTGGATATTCTGGATTTTCAAGCATTTACAGCCAAAGCATTTGTATGTAAAGAATTAAAGCTAATTTCTAAAGAAAGAAGGTCAAATACTTCCTTCATTGAACCCGCAAAACTTTTTACACCTTTACTTTTGTCGAATGTACTGAATATTCCTTCATCGTCCAAATCTTTCGCATCAAAAAATGATTCAAGATAATATATAGTGTTTCGAACTAAAATTGTGAATATAATACTTCTATTATATGTTAATTCACTATTTATTTGTTCAGGATTTAGTTGAAATATTTTAGGTAATACTTTTGCAAATTTTTCTTGGAGCGTTCTGATATCATTTCTTGGATCATAATAATCAATACTATTTTGTAATTCAGTTTCCATTTTTCGAAGCAAATGGATGTACGTTTCGCTATTCAAAATATTTGATAAATTCAATCCATTCTCATTAACCTTGTAGTTGGGTAGATCTACACAACGATTTTGTCTTGACTCATACAAAGAGTCAGAGAGTCTAATATCGAAATTATTTTCGACCAAAGGTGTTTGAACAAATGGCATTAATAAATTGGGTTGAGTGTATTAATAAAATCTGGTTGCAATAATTTGAAAAAAATCTGTTTTTCTAGATCATGAGCAGAATTAATATAGGGAATTAGATTTTCAAAATCATTTTTGGAAATGTTAAGATTATCTTTAATAATATCTATATCAATTGCTGAGGTTGGTTGAATAATGTTTGAATCCGAAGAACTATTTTTATTTAATAATTGAAGTATTATTCTATGGTCATCTATTATAAACTCGGATGAAAAACTAAATCTTTTTGAAGTAATATCTGGAAGCCCGAAAGTAAAGTTAAATTTTGTGGAAGTTCGAATATCAATTTCTGGATACTCACTATTATATCTAATTCCAATTCGCAAATAACTTTCTAGTATATCTTGATCTTTTATCTCATTCAGTATTTTCAATATTTCCGGAAGATAATTATCCCAACCTATATATTTATATTCAGTAGAATTACTATCCTTTTGAATTCCATTAAAAACAAGGGCCCCAGGTTGTAAATGCAAATGAATTTTATCATTAAAAAAAATATGCTGAATCCCAAAACCGAATTCTTGACCTTCATCAACTTTAAATTGTTGCATCGGTCGGTTTACATATGTGTAAGTATCATCCAACACTTTATAGAATAATCCGATCACCACCTCGAAAGGTAGTTTCGAAGAGTATTTTAACTCAACAATCGCTGATTTTATGCGATCAGGGGTAATTTTTGTTGGATTACTACTCATGTATCAATGTGAACACAAATTAAGTACCATTAGATCGAATTTTTTAGAATTTAGTTATAAAAGCTTGTTAAATTTAAAATATAATTCCAAAAATATATATAATACTTTGAATATTAGAATTATATATAGTAGTTCATATAGTTGTTTCCCCTTATTTTCTAACAATTTCGAATTAACTTTAAGATGAAAAAAGGGGTGCGGGTCTCCCGCCAAGATTGCGTTTCGCCATACGGCAGATTACTATCGCCATGGCGAAACGCAATCTTGCAACTCTCCAAAATTAGCATCCGGCTAATCATAATCTGGGTCTTCTGTATCCTGATCTCCAGCCTCTGAATCCTCGGTATCTGGCTCTGAATCCTCCGTTTCTGAATCTTGGGTTTCATCATCTGGCCGGTCATCAATCTCCCGTTCCGGTTGATCATCCAGTTCCAAATCCTGACTTTTTGAATCCCTGAGTTCGGCAAGCTCTTGAAGTTGCTTAGCTTCGACTTGAGCTTGTCTGTCCTTTTCTTCCAGCTTATTGAGGTCAATTCCGAGGGTTTTAAACCGGTAATGTCTTTCAGAGGCATCTTCAATTCCATAAACTTTACCACCTCTAGTATAGGTAGCATAACCCTCGGATTTGAGTTCGGATAGAAAATTATCAACAGACTTCGACCTGTCAAAAACAGTTTGAACTGTTTCCAAAACTTCTTGGTTTTGGGATAATTTTCTATCCGAAATCTGGAGGTTCTTCTCCAGATCATTAAGCTGGACGCTTTTTGATTTTCCATGATTGGGAAGGCTATTTACCAGCTCTGGATACTTTTCCTTTTGGTAAGTATCGAGAGCTAGCTTTATATCCTTGAATTCCTGACGGGAGATCCGGTTGGATTCTCCGGTCATATACTTTATGGAGGACATTACTATATGTAGGTGGATATGCTCTTTATCACGATGAGATGAAGCCAGATAGATATTGTCTTTACCTCGAAGCTCAATGTATTTTTTGGTAATGTCCTTCAATAATTCAGGATTGATATGTTTTTTATCCTTGTTTGAGAATGAAATGATTGTGTGATGAAGCTGGATATTGTCTTTTCTTCTGTTGTTCCTCAATTCAAAATTGCGTTCAAATTCTTTTGACCATCCTTTGGTTGTCCTTCCTCTCAAATTATGCTTAAGAATTGGTTCTGGCTTTTTATCCTTTTCATTTTTGAAAAGATAATTTACAAGTTGGCTTGTTCCACTTTTTCGGGTGAGGTTTTTTAAAATCATACCTCATTTATTGATTGGGGATTTTGCAAAGCTGGAAGAATTTCGCGCTCAAGTTTGAATATCCGATTTAAAATTTCTTGCCCAGTACTTTTATCAACTTTGTTTTCTTCAAACATTTCCTGAATTGAATTGTAAGTCATGGAAAGCAGTTGTGATATTTTCTTTACTTCCATCGCATCTGGCACAATGTATCTTTTATTCATATACGCCATACATGCTTGCTTGATGAATTTTGTTCTACTAAGTTTGTGTCGTTTTGCTTCTGTCGATATTTCTTTCAAATCCTCTGCGGAAAATGAAAGTGTAAATTCCTTTTCAGATTTTCGCTTCATTTTCCTCCATTTCCGCTTGTATTCGTTCCAGTATTCCTCTCGTTTTCTTTGGATCTCTTCATGAGTGCCGTTCTCCAGCACGCCACTGGATTTAAGGAAAGCAAATACGCTCGCTTTGGTATTAGGCTTTCTTTTCATCTGGCAGATGAATTAATGGCGGAATGGAAAATGGCAAGTAATTTATTGATTCATAGGGTTGAATCTTTGTTAGCGAATTCAATTTCCAGCTATCATAATATGGACTGAGCTTTGCATGAACAGGTGGCTTGTTTCCAATTAATACAATGGCTTTGTCTGACATCCGTATTTCATCAGCCATCATTAAATTTCTCGTATGTCTAACTTCATTTTCATCGACATATTCAAACTTGCCCAATGTTGTTTCCAGCATTTTGCATGTTTCGATTGGTTGTCCGGGGAGATATACTTTTGCAAAGCAATTAGCGGTAATGTTCTTTGCTTCATACGCTCCATAAATATGTTCAAGCTGATGGTAATCCTGATACACTAAAAGAATTCCCGCATTGTATTTACGGATATTGGAAATTGTTGTTGAAAATCCGGGCAGATACATTGAACTTGCCTCATCCAACAAAAAGAAAATATCGTTTTCTCCTTCGTCTGGCATCCGGCTCAAAATTTCATTTAGAAACTGCTGAAAGAATAATGATGATAGTGCACCGTAATAGTGCATGTCGGGAACGGAATTGTTGATGAACAATGCAATTTTCTTTTTTCTGAACTCGGAAAAATCAATGGTATCAATTGAAGTGATGCTTGCGATCACTTCATCAGTGAACAAAGTTAAAGATGCTTTAGCCGTTGCCAGAATGCTTGATAATGTTTTATCACCGTAAGCAACAAAAGCCCTGTATTCCGACATCATTTTATCATCTCTTGCATTTACAATGAGCCGGTCAATCTTTTCTGGATTACCGGTAAAGACATTTACCAGATGAAGAACATTGTATAAAGTTCTGTATTCCGGATCTGCATAAAAAATCAGGTATCTGATAAACAGAGATATGATTGCCTCTGCTGATTTATTCCAGAACGGATCTTTAGCATCACCTAAAGCATTTCTAACCAGTAATGATGACAATTTTTGAATATCTGAGATTGTCTTACACCGCTTCAATGGATTAAAGCATTCAGAATTAAGATTACTCAAATTCAATACTTTAATTTCGTATCCTGCATCAAGAAGAGATCCGCTAACTTTGATTCGCACCTCATGGCTTGGATCATTAAAAATTAAACTGGAATTGCCCTTTGCCATGAGCAGTGCACTGGGTATTAAAATATTTGAACTCTTACCTGAACCGGAGCCACCCAGTGCAATTGCATTCTTATAACTATCCTCAATTGAAAGACAATAATTTCCAGTTAGACAAAATCCGTTGTCATATTTGCTCATCACCTCACTGGCCGGAACGAAATCAGCATCAAATTCTGTCTTTCGTTCCTGCCCAATGAGTGATTCTATAAATTCCAGTAAACCAGAAAATATTGCAGAAAATATTTCAAAGAGTAGTTCAAGCACAAACTCAATTGCCTTCATCATTTTGCAAGCATTTTTTCCAGAAACTCTCCGGTTTTTAATAACACCGTACCAGATAATTTACAAGCGTATGCAACTAATAAGGTAAACAGCTTTAAAGCTGACACAACCAAGGTTTTCAATACCTCAAAAAAGACGTTTTTCGTTGTTTGAGACATAACATTGGATTTTGGTGATTAAATAGATCCGATAATACGAACCGTTGCTCCAAAAGATTCAAAAAGTTTCCTATAGAATTGAGATAATACTTCATATCTATCACTATCAGTTTTATCCTTTGGCAAATACACAAAGAGTATTGCAATCCCGTTTAGCTGTTTTAATGGATACTTTTTTAGTAATTTCTTCTTAATTATTTCTGGATGATTTTGGATTATACTCATTGTATCCGGATGATAGAAATTAATGAAAGACATTTCCATGAAATCGGTATTAATTACCGCAGTTTTTCGATTGCCATTTGATTCACTTAATTTATTCAGTTCCTCTGACATAACTTTAAATATAACTGATCCTGATCGCTCTTTTTTATCGCTTTGCATAATCCTTAAACTAGTATCAATTTGAGAAAAGAATTCGTTGATCAAATCCGTTCTCTCGTAATCATTACCCATTAATAAGCTGGAATCCTTTTGAATCGAAAACTCATACGATGTATTAAATCCCAATTCCGTTATTGGCACTAATCTTACTGTCTCGCCATTCACTGAATTTTCGGAAATGGCAGAAAGTCTTTTGATATCTACCATTTTAAATCCGGTGAAGTGAATTTCAGTCAAGTCGGAAATTATAGTCATATTGTGAGTTATCGGCTTTTCATCACATGATGAAAAACACACTGCTGAAAATATCAGCAGTGTGTAAAGAATAATAGCGTTTCTCATGACATTTGATTGTTTTGAATTAATAATTGAGGCGGTGCTTGCAATTTCGAACCACTCTTAATTACAAACTCACGATTACAATTGGAAATGATATGATCTCTTTCTGTATCCAATTGATTCAACAGATCAGCTCTGTAAACTTTAAATGATTCACGCTTCTGTTCGCATTCGTTAATCCGCTTTATTTCCATCTCGAGCTTGTCTAATAATGCTTGTTTTTCCTTCTTCAATTTTTCAATTTCTTCTTGTTTTTGATCTCTCACTTGCTTTTCCTTTTCTTGTATATCAGTCGGAAGCTTAGTATATGCAAGAAGAATTGCGATTGCAAAAAAGAAGTTGTTTAAGAGCATCCAGATCAAAGGTGAATTAGCAAGCAGGCCTATATCTCTCAGATATGTCTGTCGAAGCAGTCCTAAACCAAAAAACACGATACCACCACCCAAGAGACCTGAAAGAAAATTTATCCACTTGTCCTTAACAGTTAATGCCTTTTGCATCCGTTTACCGATGGTATGTGCAGAAATTGATAACCCGATTGCAGTTGCAATTGAAAGTATTATTGCAAAAATTAAATATTTGGCAATAACCTGGTAGCTGGAGTAATTCATCAAAGCATCGATTGAACTTAAAGCCACAATACCAATCAATACCTTATAGTAAGTAGACCAGTTATAGGTAATTTTAGACCTTTTCAGATCCACCTCAATGTTATTGATTTTCTGGTTAATAATATCAATCTCATGAGCAGTCTTGAGTCTTAACCCTTCCAGATCTGTTTGTTGAATTTCCTGATCCAGTTTCTCAATTTCCGGATTAAGAATTTTATTGACGTGTGCTTTGAAGGTCTCAATTGCTGTAGCAATTTCATGCTGTATTACAAGTGTATCCTTGAGTCCTTGATGCACTAACATATCCACGCTTTGAAGTGTACTTGTTCGAAGCTCAGTTAGATTGGTTTTAATATAGTTTTCGAGTGATTCAACTCGAATTCCAAAATAAAATTCATTATTATTCATAAAGAAATTTTTTTAAATGATTAATAGGATTAAATAATGTAGTTATCCGATCTAAATTCCTTAGTTGGAATGATTGTAATGATGTATCTTCATCAAAGCGTTTTTCGTGCTTGATGATTAAGAGAAGAAGCAGGTAATAAAGAAGAAAGAAAAATGAGTTCATAAGCATATTTATTGATTACTAAATATGCTGATCCCAATGTCAGAACGACTTTAGAATTAACCTCTCGGATTGCCTTATTTCAATCCAAATGGTGTATATTTGCCTTATCAAATTGATTCCGGTAATTTCCGCCAAGAAATAGAAGCCGGGTTCAATTTATACGGGCTGGTTCTGACAAAGGATCAGCTTTTTTTATTTATCTCTTATTCATTATAAATAAGAGGCTGTTTCCTTTGAGCAATTCCTTTCCACATCAATGCTGAATGCATCAATATAAATTGATATTGCAATTTACTTTTGACAGCTAACTGGAATAATCCAATAGCATATCAGTGTGCTAAATTCATTCTCAAGAAAAAACTCTAGAAGAAGAGTTTACTGTAATTGGGTTCGTTGGTACAAATGTATAACAAAGTCTTTCATTTATACAAATTATTTTATCGTAATATGTTGATATACATATATTTATAAAAAATATTAAATATAAATAACTGATTCTGAATTTAAATTATATAATAAATAATTTGTATTTTATAAAAAAATATATGATGCTGATTATATTTATTTTTTTTTGTACAATCTAGCCTAGAACCCTTGCTATTATTGGGTTTCAAGGATATCAAAATTAGCAATGATTTGAAATCTATATTAATACTTAATAAAATTATAAATGTATAAATATTTGATTATCAATTAATATATTTTTAAATTTAAAAAAAATATTTTTTTTCATAAACTAAACACAAATCATACGATAATTGAAATAAGATCAGAACCAAATCTCATTAACAAATACACTCAACATCAAAAAATTCCTACCCAATTATTCATTAAGCAGGAATTGAATTATTAATCTGTTTTTTCCGATGCCTTTATTTGAAATCCAAAATAAAGTCAACAGCCTTCTGTGCTTCAGCAGATGTCTTAAAAATAAATCTTGGATCTTCCTTCAAAACTTTGAGCCATCCGGCCAAATAAGAAGCATTGTTCTGCACTACTGAATCATAATCAATTTGGGTAATTGAGCTTAGGAACGAAGCACCCATTTCAGCAACAAGTTCTTCTTTGCAATATGGTTTACTTCCAAATCCAGTAAAATCCATAACTTCAGGTCGTGCAAGTCTGGAAGCATGTCCGGTTGAATGAATAAGTTCATGAAAGAAAGTTGCGTAGTAGAACTCTGCCGATTCAAACTGTCCAATGGATGGCATATTTACAAAGTCTTCCTCAGGCGCATAACAAGCCCTATTTGCGTCAATTTGCTTCAATTCCGGTGGATTGGGCATTCGGTTGATAATTTCTTCACATCGTTCGATTTTTTGATTATCGGACAGTTTTGCCTCATTAAACTCATTAAGATCCAAATTACTACCTTCGACATCTTGAATTCCAAACACATTATAGTACCGAATGAACCTCATCACCCTAATATCCTCTCCTTGCTTGTATCGAACGCTCGCATCTTCCTTAGTCAAAGTATTATCATTACTATCCTTGTAATAAACCTTGAAGTAAATAACCATCTCTGCCTCCGATCCTTTTTTAATTGTGGCACCTAGTTCCTTCACCTGATTAAAAGTTAAGAAGTATGGAATAGAATGTTTAGTATGGTTCATCAATAGGAAGTTGATTCCGGAATAAAATCTTCCTGATACATAATTACGAGCTAATCCGTATGTAGTCCAAGTTTTCCGCCACGGTGCCACACCGTTTTCAATCATCGCAATGATTTTGTTAGTTATCTCATCATAAAGTGATGCGCTAATTGAATTTTTAGCTTTTGACTCTTGTGTTGATTTCATAAAACTGATTTAAATTGTTAAGGAATATTTTAAATCAGTATATTCATCTACTACAGATCGCCCAAGACGGTATTTATTTCCAGTTTGGCAACTTTTATAAAAGAAATCACCCTAAGGAATTTTAGTGAATCAAAAATTATGTAGTATTTTTAATTAAATTTCATTAGTTGTAAACTAAATAAAATCACAAATAAGGTAACGCCAACATCAGCAACAATAGCAAGTACAAGATTACTATAACCGAATAGGGCTAACGATAAAAATATCAACTTAACTGCAACCGCAAAAATGGTATTGAGCTTTATTCTATTTACCGTTTTTCTGCTCAATCTTAGAAGAAATGGAATTAGTGTTAGCTTGTCATTCATAAGTGCTACGTTGGCAGTTTCGATTGCCGTATCACTTCCTGTTGCACCCATTGCTATACCAACTGTACTGAGTGCTAAAGCTGGTGCATCATTAATGCCATCACCAACCATTGCCACATTATTATACTCAGTCAGAAGTTCCTTTACCTTTTCGGCCTTGTTTTCAGGAAGTAAACCTCCATAGATTTTATTAATTCCCATTTCCTTTGCGACATAATTTGCAGTAATTGGATTATCACCAGTTAATATTATGAGTTCAATGCCCAGTGATTTTAACTCTTTTATTGCCTCTAAACTTTCTGTACGAATCTCATCTGTTAATGCAATGACACCTGCAATTCCTTTTCCAAAACTTACAACAACGGAAGTCTTCCCTTGATTTGAAAGCTGTTCCACAATTCGTTCGGCTTCTTCTGATTCGCTTTCATATTGCTTGATAAATGTTAGTTTTCCAAGAAGAATAGTCTTGTCTTCGCATACCAGACAAGTAGCGGTTGCTCCTTTTCCAAGTGTACTTTGGAATTTTTCGGCTTTGTGTGGTTCAAAACCTCTATTACGACTTTCGGCAACGATTGCCTGAGCTAATGGATGCTCGCTATAGACTTCTGCGCCAGCGGAGCAGGCAAGTAATTCTTCATGGCTTGAATTGTTGAAAGGTATAACATCGCTGACTATTGGATTGCCAAGTGTAATCGTCCTAGTTTTATCCAAGGCAATAGCTTTAACTTTAGCTAACGCTTCAATATACTTACCTCCCTTTACTAAAGCTCCTTTTGCCGAAGCATTACCAATAGCTGAGTAAATCGCAATGGGGGTAGAAATAACTAATGCACAAGGACAGGCAATAACCAATAATGTTAAAGCTTGCTCAAGCCACTTATTAAAATCAGATCCTAAAATGAACACAGGTATTACGAACATCAGAATTGAAATTGCGATAATTGCAGGTGTATAGTATTTGGAAAATTGTTGAATGAATTTCTGAGTCTCTCCTTTGTTAGCAGTTGCTTCAAATGTTAATTTGACAATCTTTGACAATGTAGTATCAGATGAGATTTTTGTAGTCTCAATTTCTACAAATCCATTCATATTTAAAGTCCCTGCAAAAAGTATATCTCCAATATGTTTATCTTTTGGAATTGGTTCACCAGTAATAGTAGATTCATCAACAGTAGTCTCTCCCGAAACTACTTTTCCATCAATGGGAATTGATTCGCCTGGCTTAATCTGAATAATTGTCCCAAGTTGAATTTTATCAATTGGTATATATTCATTCAGTGCTTTAACGAAAGCTTGTTTCGGAGCATTACTTATTAATTGATCCAATGCGGATTTACTATTTTTGATTCCGATTTCCTCAAGCTGTTCGCCTAATACATATAAGACTATTACAACCGAAGCTTCGGGATATTCTCCTAGGTAAAAAGCACCGCAAACTGCAATAAACATAAGTAAATTAATGCTAGAGAAGTTCAATGTAAAGAGTGCCTTGATTCCGTTGCTAATAACTTGATGACCGATCAAAAGTATGAATGCTGAAAAAACAACCGGTGCATAAGGCATTGGAAGTTGAATACCTAAAATGCTTAATATCTCAAGAACAAGCACTAAACAGACCGCTAAAATTAAAACCCTTAACTTCTTATCTTTGATTGGTATATTCATAAATTTAAATTAATAGATTTGCTAAAAATTTACAACATGCTCTAATTATTTTGAATGACTCTTAAAAGATATCATAGCATGTTTAGAGTACATACAGAGGAACTCATTATATAATTTGTGAAATACTTGTTTAATGCTCGTGTGCTTCACCTTGATTAGTCATTTTTGCCATGATAAAGAAAGCTCCTTTTGCAACAATTTTTGAATTAGGCGGGATTTCCTTGAGTAATGTTATTTCGGTATATCCTATATCGCTTACCCCCTTTTTTATTGGTACTTTAATAAATGTAGTTTCTTTTGAACCACTTTTTATAGTTTCTGATTCATGTTTATCTGAATGTTCCAGTTCATTGGAATTATGAGAATGATTATGTTCCACTTGATGATCTTCATCTTTCTCCAAGTCTGATACCAAGAAAATATAATCTTGTCCTTGATAGTTTACTATTGCTTCATTCGGCACTGTTTCAAGTAAAGCTTTTTCCAAGCTTATAATAGCCGTAATACTCATCCCATCAATTAAACCTTGTTTATTTCCTTCAACAGTCGCATGTACAGCAATTGCCTTAGTATTTTGCTCGAATGTATTTGAAATTGCAAATAGCTTGGCGTCATATTCTTTTCCGGGATTGTTTGTTAGAGTAAAATGTATAGTTTGTCCTACCTTCAACTTACTTAAATCCTTTTCGTATACAAACAAATCAAGATGAAGCTGACTATTATCAATTATTTCAGCAATGGGATTACTCGCCTCCACAAAACTGCCAATATTTACATGGACATTACTAATAGAACCGTTAATAGGGCTGAGTATGTTTACAGTTTTTTGTATGTTTTCATTTGTAAGAGAATTGGAATTAATTCCAACCAATTCTAGTTGCTTTTGAAGGCTTGCTTTTCTTGCTCGCAAACCATTAATTTCACTTTCGGCCTGTTGCAAATTTTTCAATGCGGTTGCATCACCACGTTGTAATTCCTGCTGTCGTTTTAGTTCAAATTCTGAGAAGGATAGTTTAGCGACACTACTTAAGTACTCCTCTTGTATGTTGATCAAAGAAATATTACTCAAACTCGCTATTACTTGTCCTTTTTTTACACTATTACCCGTTTGTATTGCAATGGTGTTTATTACTCCACCAATAAGTGAAGTTGCGGTAGCTCGATTCTGATTAGGAACTTTCAATATACCACTTGCCTTCAATGATGAAGTAAGTTGCTTTTTTTCCAATGTTCCGATTTGTATTCCAATTGACTTAATTTGATCATCTGAAAGTTTTGCTTCATTTGCCATTTCAGAATCACCATGCTCTAAATGTTCGTCAACCTTAGAATTTTCTGTATCATGTGAATGATTTTTAGGACTTGAAGTACACGAAATAATTGAGATTATCATTGAGGCATATATAAGTATTTTTTTCATTGTATTTGGATTTATTTATTTAGAAGATAGTTGATTTGAATAACTAATTGATTTAGTTCGTTGATTAATTTGAGATAATTCAGTTGTATATCACTTGCGTTTTGCAAAGCTTGGATATACTCAATATAATTAATTTCACCTGCATTGTAGGCAACTCTAGAAGTATTAACTAAAGCTTTTGCATTTTCTAAAATAGATCCTTGATATGCCTGATATTCATAAAGCCTTTGAGAATACTGTTCTAAGGTCTGATTTAATTTCAAATTAAGAATCTGCTTACCATTATCAGCATCATATTGTAATGAAAGATTCTGATATTTAAGAGCATTTAACTTAGCACTTGTATTAAAATATGTGAGTGGTACGGATAATCCAAATGTTATACCTTGGAATCTTTTTCGTTTATCAAAATAAACATCCAATCCGTTAATATTCTGTGTTCCTATTATAGACTGGTTTAAATAACTCAAAGAGAAATCCGGCAAGTTTAATGCTCTTTCAAGCTTTAAATTTTCATTCGCAACTAAAACCTCTTGATAAAGCAGTAATGATGATGCATTATTTCTTATTAATGTTGAATCGACTTTTTCAATTAATGTAATCGGAATTAAGTACTCAGGAATATCAATGATCAAAGTATCTTTGACATTCATTATCGTTCTTAAGTCATTCAAGGCTTGTCGAAGTTCGGATTCATTGTTCTTTAATTGGAGTTTAATGATTGTATTTTTTGCTTCAGCTGTTGTTTTTTCAATTAAATTAGTTTCGCCAGTCTGATATCGAAGTGCGGAAGCAGTTCGGAAATTCAAAAATAAACTATCAAGTTTTCGGAAAGTCTTTTGACACTCTAAAAGGTAAAGGCAAGTAAAATAGACCGAGCTTACTTGGGCTTTAATTTCATATTGTGAAATCTGATGGCTTAACTCATTTCTCTTGAGCTCGGCATTAAAAAGTTTCGATTTAGCATTAAAATAGCTTGGAAATGGAATAGTCTGACTTATTGAAAATCCGAAATCATTATTGATACTGTTAAACTGTCCATATTGAAAATTAAAGTTTGTTTTCGGTAATTCAAAAACTGAGCTTCTTTTCTTATCTGCCGATTTAATGCTTTCTTCTTTGGCTTTAATTGCCAGATTGTTTTTAAGCGCAATAGATATTGCTGAATCCAAAGAAATAGATTTTGAAGATTGTGCATTGATTAGATTGCAAAAACCGGAAAAAGCAACCACAAAAAACAAAGCTGTATTCAGTTTGATTTTAATTGTTCCGGTAAAAAAAATATACAACAAAGGCAAAACGAATAATGTAAGAAAGGTTGCGGTTATTAAACCCCCGATCACTACGGTTGCTAATGGCTTTTGAACTTCCGCACCTGCGCCATGAGAAAGTGCCATTGGTAAAAAACCTAGTGATGCAACAGTTGCTGTCATTAGTACAGGTCTGAGTCGAATTCGTGTGCCTTGTTTAACCCGTTCTAAAATATCATTTATGCCTTCTTTTTCAAGTTCATTAAATGTTCCTATTAGAACAATTCCATTTAAAACAGCTACCCCAAACAAAGCAATAAATCCGATACCGGCTGAGATACTAAATGGCATATCTCTTAGAAGTAATGCAAATACGCCACCAATTGCGCTCATTGGAATGGCAGTAAATATTAATAATGCCTGCTTAATTGAATGAAAGGTAAAGAACAGCAACATAAATATTAACGCCAATGCTACTGGTACGGCAATTAATAGTCTTTTTGTTGCATTTTGCAGATTCTCAAATGTTCCACCATAAGCAAAGTAATAGCCTTCAGGGAGGCTAACTTTATCTTCAAGTTGTTGTTGAATGTCTTTTACTACAGTGGCAACGTCTCTATCTTTAACATTAAAGCCGATTACAATTCTTCGCTTTCCGCTTTCTCTGCTTATCTGAGCCGGACCTAATTCATATTTTATTTCTGCTACTTGCGATAAAGGAATTTGCGTACCATTTTGAAGAGGAATGTATAAATGATCTAAATCCTCAATATCACTTCTATGTGAACTGTCTGAACGAACTACCAAATCGAATCTTCTCTCATTTTCAAAAACAACGCCAGCCTTTCCACCTGCAAAAGCTGTACTAACAATATGGTTTATTTCCTCAATATTCAGTCCGTAATTCGCTATTTGAGACCTGTTGTAATTGATAACAATCTGAGGCAATCCTTCAATCCGTTCAACCATAGGTTCTGTTGTGCCCTTAACCTTTTGAATCACCCCAGAAACTTTATTTGCATAACTTAATAAGGTGTCCAAATTTTCGCCAAATATTTTTACGGCAACATCCTGACGAACCCCTGTCATTAGTTCATTGAAACGCATTTGGATTGGTTGATTTTTTTCAAAAAACACTCCTGGAATAATATTGAGTTTTTCCTCAATTTCCTCAGCCAATTCATCATAGGACAATCCTCGTTTCCATTCCTTTGGTGATTTTAAAATAATCATCAAATCAGTAGCTTCCGGAGGCATGGGATCGGTTGGAACTTCTGCGCTTCCAGTTTTACCAACAACCATTTTTACTTCATCAAATTCTTTGATAAGCCTTGATGCTTGCATACTTGTTTCGATGCTTTGACTTAAAGAAGTTCCTTGTGGCAGAATGCAATGAAAAGCAAAATCTCCTTCTTGTAATGTTGGTATAAATTCACCACCCATTTTAGAAAACAGAAATGTAGAAAATAGGAAAACTATAATTGTACATAGGACGACAACACCTTTAAATTTTATTGATATACTTAGAAGTGGAGAATATAAACCTTGAAAGAACTTTATTAAGCGATCGCTAAAACTTTCTTTAGCAGATTTATTTTTACTTAGAAAGAAAGAACTCATCATAGGGATGTAAGTCAATGAAAGTAAAAATGCACCCAATATCGCAAAAGATACTGTCTGAGCCATTGGACGAAACATTTTTCCTTCAATTCCTATTAGGGATAATATTGGTAAATAAACAATCAAAATTATTATCTGACCGAACGATGCTGAGTTCATCATTTTAGATGCGGAACTCAATACCATATTATCCATTTCTGCTTGTGTTGGTTTGTGATTACTGATTGAGTTGTGGCTACTAATTCTATGGAAAATGCTCTCCACAATAATTACAGCACCATCTACGATAAGACCAAAATCGATTGCTCCCAAACTCATCAAGTTCGCAGATACACCAAATACGTTCATTAAGCCAAGTGCAAAAAGCATTGATAGAGGGATTGCCGAAGCCACGATGAGTCCAGCACGAAGGTTTCCGAGAAAAAGTACCAATACAAAGATTACTATCAACGCTCCTTCTAATAAATTCCTCTCTACCGTACTCATCGCCCGATTCACTAAATCAGTCCTGTCTAAAAATGGTTCTATGATTACATCCGAGGGTAAGGACTTTTGAATTACAGGTAGTTTTTCTTTTATTCTATTTACTACTTCTGCGCTGTTGGCACCTTTAAGCATCATTATGATTCCACCTACTGCATCCTTTTCACCATTATAAGTAAGCGCACCATAGCGCACTGCGCTCCCTAATTGTACATCTGCAACATTCTTAATCAGGATTGGAATGCCATTGGGATTTAATTTCACAACGATGTTTCTTATATCATCAAAAGAGTTGACCAACCCAACACCTCTTATAAAATATGCATTTGGTCGTTTGTCTATATACGCACCTCCAGTATTCTCATTATTTTTTTCAAGTGCTGAGAATATTTCAGGAATTGTGATATGCATTGCAAGAAGTTTTTCTGGATTAATTGAAACCTCATATTGTTTTAATTGACCTCCAAAACTATTGACCTCAGCGATTCCGGCTGTACCGTATAACTGACGAGCAACAATCCAGTCTTGCATTGTGCGCAAATCCATTGCTGAATACTTTTGTTCTGCTTCTTTAGTGGGATGAATGATATATTGATATACTTCTCCCAACCCTGTGCTAACAGGTGCTAATTCAGGCTTACCAATACCAGCTGGTATTTTTTCAGAGGCTTCCATTAGCTTTTCATTGATAAGTTGCCTTGCAAAATAAATATCTACCTTATCATTAAAAACGACAGTTATTACGGATAGACCGAATCTTGAAATACTTCTAAGTTCTATTAAGTCCGGTAAATTAGAAATGCTTTGTTCAATAGGATAGGTAACCAATTGCTCAACCTCCTGACCTGCTAGTGTAGGACAGGAAGTAATTATTTGAACTTGATTGTTAGTAATATCTGGAACTGCATCAATTGGAAGTTTAGTTGCACTCCACAATCCCCATATTACTAGGATTATAGTCAATAACCCTATAAGAAATTTATTATGAATACTAAATGAAATAATTTTATCTAACATAACTTTCACAGTTAAATGAATGAATAGAATAAAAGATAGACCCTAATTAAGGACTATCAACTAACTCCTTTCTTAAAGAAAGAAACTCTATAAATTAATTAACTGAGCTTAGGAGGTTGCCAGATATTGACATATACCTCAGAGATAAAATCGATTGAATGAACAGGAACTTTACCAATTATCTTGAAGGTAGTATTCTCAAAAATTGGTGTTTGTATAAAACTTAAAGCTGTATGACCGCAACATGTACAAATACAAAATGGAGAACAAAAATCCGATTCTTCATTATGATTCGGACAATGTGAGTCTGAACTAACATGACTGATCTCCGCAACATCTTTATTGCAAAACTTTAGATCATTGCATGGTGCAACTGATAAAGCAAAAAAGTAAATTGAGAATATGATGGCAAACCCCCTCATTGTTGGCAAAGGTACGTTAATAACTCTTACTATTGATCGAATTTATAAATACGAACTGAAATATGAGTTATAACATACTGATAATTAGATAAATGCAGGAATTTATCTTCCTTTAAATTTTGGTTAAAGATTTCACTACAAGCTTTAATATTCAAACCACCAATTGGGTAATCGCACTAAATGGCCTACTCGGTCTCCCATCAATCATCAGCTTTAAATAAAGCTTGTAATTCGGCAGATTAATAAAATCCTCCACATCAAATTCAGGATACATTTCTTTTGACATTTGCATCGCATCTTCTGTACCAAGTCTAAATGAAATAATCGTTCCGGCATTGCCAAGAACAGCGGACTTTATATCATCATCCAGTTGAGCCATATACTGGTGAGCTAAGGTCATTCCTACTTTAAATTTACGAAGCTCTGAAAACATATTTACTAATGACAAGGTAGTGAAGTTATGAAATTCATCCATATATACCATAAAGGGTATTCTGCTTTCTTCTGGAGTATCAACCCTGCTAAATGAAGCGGAAGCTATGGAAGTAATGAACAAAGCGCCAAGTATATGGGATACATCAGCTCCAATATGTCCTTTGGAAAGATTAACTAAAACAATCTTCTTTTCATCCATTGCTTTACGGAGTGATACTTCTTCTGTATTCTCAATCAGCACTCGTTTAATAACCGGATGGACAAGCATTCCACCAATTTTGTTCATTACAGGAAGTAAGTCATATTTCTGATATTCCGGGAACTCCCGTTTCCAGAATTTCTTGACGCTTTCACTTTTTACATACTTCATTGCTTCCTTGCGGAAATCCTTATTAAGCAATATTTCCACGATGTCAGCAACGGTGGCTTTTGGTTGATCAAGTAAAGTAAGAATTGCATGTCTTAATATATGTTCCAGTTTAACACCCCAAGCACTGTCCCAAAGCTTTGAGAATACATCCAGTATTCCGGATGCTACTAATGACCGTTTTTCAATTGAAACTCTCCGGAACGGATTGTATTTAAGATTTAGTGTCGGATCAGGTATATTGAAATAGATTAAGTCCTTCTTTCTCCATTCCGGCATACTCTTTACCACCTTTTCAACCAAGTCCCCATGCGGATCTAACAAACAGCATCCTCTGCCATTATTAATATCCTGCATTATCATTGTTTCCAACAGTGTAGATTTTCCTGTTCCGGTTTTTCCAAGAATGTAAGTATGCATCAATCTATCCGGTTGCTTTATGCCAAACCGTTTTCTTTGATCTCGATATGTAGTTTCGCCAAAATATGTAATATCAGGATTTATTTTTTTTGGGGTGTTTTCATAATCCATTCTAAAAGAATATCAGTTTAAATTTCTGCTCCAAGACAGCAGATGTTTCCAAATTGGCAATTTATCCCGTCTACCAATTGATTACTAAATTCTTACAATAATTGTATGTCAAAAGGAGACAAGGAAATTAAAATATCTCATTACTTATGGAAACTATGTAGAATTAAAAATCAAATGCAATTGATTCAAGTAGTAGAAGCATTCAATGATTATTTGAATTCCGTAAATGATAAACATCACTCCCAAAAGCAATCAAAATACAAGCCATAATAACATTATATAAATGATTTACGAAACCAATACCCAACAAAAAAGAATAATAAACATTCAATCTCAACTTGGAAAACTCTTCTACGAGTTCATTAATGAATGTCAATTCGCTACATGCTTGCGTCCGGAAACGGTTAGAGGTTATATTGCAGTATTTAATCTATTTTCAAAACTGATGCCGGAAATTAATTCAACTGATGAATTGACTCCAGAGATGCTAAATATGTTTTTTAAACGCATTAAAACCCGTTCAAGAATTGTAGGCAGAAATACAATTAAAATAGGAGTTAAAAGTTCGACCATTAAAACTCAATATAGCAAACTAACCGTATTTTTTGATTGGCTTTGTAAGAAGGCGTATTTGGTAAAGAATCCATTAGAAAATATTAAAGCTCCGCAGGTAAGCTACGATGATTTTCGAAGATTAGATGATTCTGAGATCAATAAAATATATTCCGCAATTGTAAGATGTTCCGGTTCATCTTTGCTTTTGCGAAGAGATACCGTTATGGTTAGTCTTCTTTTGTTTTGCGGATTAAGGAAGGGTGAATTTATCTCACTTCAGGTGAACGATATTGATATTGAAAAAAAAGAAATTATCGTCAGAGGCGAAACATCTAAGTCAAAAAGAAAAAGGGTTTTAAAAATACATCCTACTTTATTCATGCATTTAAAAGACTACTTCAAAGAAAGAAGGAGTTATAAAACCGAATATCTAATTGTTTCCAATAGAGGGGATAGTGGTTTGACTAGAGAAGGTTTAAAGCATTGGGTAAAGAGCACATCTGATAAATCCGGTGTAAAATTTCATCTTCACGAATTTCGCCACACTTTTGCGTGTAAGCTGGCAGAAGCTGATGTCAATATTTTTAAAATACAAAAGATGATGGGACATCAAAATATTACTATGACTATGAAGTATTCTCGCTCATTGCAGACCGATGATATGGAACAAGACATAGGTAAAATTTACATTTAGAAAGCATTTTGATTTTTATAGTAAAATCTGGCATACTGAAATAGTCGAACAATTTATTAATTAATTAGTATCAAATGCAGGGTATTTCAATTAAAGCAGTTGAGTGGAAAACAGGTCATACAAATTCACTTGTTCAAACCACCGAAATTCAATTTTAGCTTTATATTATATGCGTTTTTTTGGTAAAGACCTTTCCAATGTTCCTCTTAATGATATGGCCTATGGCTCTAATCCATTTAATATAATAATAATTGAATTTAAAAGGTTTTGAGGAAAATTGAGCCATTTTGAACGACCAGCTCTCGAAGTGAACAGGTCGTTGGCTACAAGACCGCTTTGAATAGAAAAATATCCGGCATGAGATTAAAAATGTATGGACATAGAAATCTTATCCCAAAAGTTTTGTGATTATTCGCTATCTATTCGTGGGTATTCACAGCATACCATAAGAAGGTATAGAAATGTAGTAAAAAGTTATTGCCAGATTGCCAATATCCGAGAATTAAGCGATGTTAATGATGATAACATTAGAGCGTTATTCTATAGAGGGAGAACGGAAAGAAATTGGTCAGTAAATACATTTATCGTTTATCACAAGACCTTATTTGTATTCTTCCGTTGGTGTATAAAGCAAGGCTATATGGAGAAGAATCCAATCGCTGATATAGAAAAACCAAAAATGGAAAAGCGATTGCCTATAAAGTTAAACAAGCAAACTTCATTGCGTTTGTTAGAAGTGGTATATAATTATCCATACGAATACAAGTTTTTAAGATATCGCAATCACGCTATATTTTCAACCTTCGTATTTACTGGATTGCGAAAACAAGAATTACTTAATTTAAAATTCACAGACGTAGATACAGACAACCTAACAATTTTTGTTAAGCAAGGTAAAGGAAACAAGGATAGAATTGTACCAATGAGTTATACACTGGCTCAGAGTTTGAAAAAATATAAAGAGGAAAGAAAAAGATTAAATAAAACAAATCCAGAATTTTTTTCTTCACTACGTGGTAACGTTGGCTTTACCGACAACGGATTAAAAAAACTTGTAGAACAAGTTCGGGAAGCATCAGGTGTTGTTTTTTCTGTCCACAAACTCCGGCATACTTTCGCAACATTAATGCTTGAAGGCGGTTGTGATATTTATTCTCTATCAAAAATGATGGGGCATTCGGATATTAAAACCACTACAATCTATTTGTCAGCAAGTGCAGAACACTTGAGGGGTCAAATGGTGAAGCATCCGTTAAACGATTTAGTGTAGCTATAAATCTGATATTTCTCTTGTGCGCCCAGTAGGGATCGAACCTACGACCAATCGATTAAGAGTCGAGTGCTCTACCAGCTGAGCTATGGGCGCATTTGTGAATTGACCTCGAGCAATTGCTTTAGAGATCGTAATTTTTGCAATGCACAATATTGATCATAGCATAAGTTTTTCTTAATTAAAAGACATTAAAATTGATATTTAAGCTTGACAATCGAGAATCTTACATGCTATAATAGAAGTATAAAGAAGGACTGTATGGTTTAACTATCGGGACTTCGGATACTACCTCTCAATTTCGATTATTAACTATTTAATCGGATTAAATAAGGGTTATGACGGTGCCTTTGCACCGTTGGGTCGCAATCTGCGATTACCTTCAAAATTCGTAGATTCTGGGTTCCTACGAGTGCAGAGGTGCCTTTTAAATCATTTACGATTAATCGGGTACTTATCAAAGTATAGAATTACAACCAAACTCGGAACTCGGGCGAAAAAATTGCCAATTTGGCAATTTCTACCGTCTACGATAGACAACATCATAATAATAAACTTAGGACATCAGGCTATTAAACTTGATGTCCATTTTAATTTATGTCTTCACCACCAAATTATTTAAGAGTTTATCGAAAACGTTCCGGATTAATTCAGGAGGATATTGCATATCTTTTGAATCTTCCGGATTATTCCAACATTTCAAGATACGAGAAAGGACAAAGGGCACCGAATACTGAACTATTGCTTACATATCATCACCTCTTTGATGTTCCGGTAGAGTCATTCTATGAACAGGAATCCGAAATTGTCCGGCTAAATCTAATTCAACGAATAAGGGCTTTAATATCAGAATTAAAAGAAGAAAAACAAATAACATTAAAGAACACCCTACGAATTAAATTCCTTGAACAAGTCATTACAAGATTAACAACATAAAAAACTATGAATACACTACAAGAAAAATCAAAAATCGTTTTCGCCATTTATCCAAATGCACAAGGATTCGGATATGTTTACATGAACGGGCCACGACAGCTATTGGATTATGGTATTGTTAGGATTAATCCGATTTGCAATTTCAGGATACTGGATAAAATCAAAAAGTCGCTCGATTATTTTAGACCCTCAGTTGTTGCTCTTCTTGACCCTGATGCAAAATCATCTCGAACTGGATTCCGCATTAGAAGCTTAATTGCCAAGATTACTGAATTTGCAAATCAAGAGAATCTTCAAGTCGCACATATTTCTCGAGATCAAATCCGGGATGTGTTTGAAAACTTTGGAGTTATAACCAAGTTTGAAATATCTCAATGGCTTCTTACAGAATTCAAAGAGCTTGACTCCAGACGACCGAGGGAACGAAAGCTCTGGACAAGCGAGGATAGGAATATGGGAGTTTTTGATGCTTTGTCGCTTGCAATGAGTTGGTATTGGATGGATAATATGCTATAAAGAATAAATTTTATTCTTCTTCAAATATAATTGGTCGGTCATTCCATAATTTATCTAGATTAATTGTCCCGCTATGTGGTTGTTCATCTTTACCCAGTAATTTTACTTTCACCGATAATGGAAATTGAGTCATTTGTCCAGCTATGAAGCAACATCCAACTGATAGATTTGAAATTGAATCAAAAGAAAGCTTGTCCAAATAACTTACAGCTTTATTTATTGCCTTTAAATCATTATCATTCATTAATCTGTGAATAAAGTAATTATGAAGTTGCGAAATAATAGTAGGAGATATATCGGAAGGCCTCTGACTTGCAATTGTTAGAAATACACCAAATTTTCGCCCTTCTTTAACAAATTCCTCAAAAGTCTCTAAACGATAATCCTTCCATGTTTCGGCTTCTCTTACTGATGTTTCGGATAATATATTATGAGCCTCATCAATAATGATATGAAGTGAAGAATCGTTGCTATAATTCAATTTTTGTGTTTCATATAATTTTTTTAAAACGACCAAAGGGAGCGACTTTTTTATATCCCTATTTGTTGATTTAAGATTTATCACTACCGCATTCCTTCCTTGAAATAAATCTGCATTTCCTGTTTGTTGTGTATTAAAAACTTTCTGAATGCTTTTTTTTATGCTTTCAAGTTTATTAATAGCAGGATATATATGATCGTTCTGCGCCCGATTATCTAGCAAATCAAATAATAATTGCATTCTTGCAAAGTCAAGAAACTTATCTATTACATTGTCTGGAAAAATATAATCTTCAGCTTTAGTGTAAATTATACTCGATTGGTATTGTTCCCTAGTAATATTATCATAATCTGTATCACCTCCGCACTTAAAATAATTATATGTATTATGCCATTCAGGAATAACAAAGGTTGAGTCGTCGCTTTCTATTTTCAATATTTGACGATAACGATCAACGCATAAATAAGCCAGATCCTTATTTTTTAGCTTTAATATTCTTAGTGCTAACAACTTTAAATTATTCTTGAAATAAGATATTGAATCTGGGTCGCCATTTATTTTTCTATATAAATTTATAGCGCGATTTAGAAATGGTTTTTGAGTCTTTTCTGTTGCATTCGATAATATCGATAATATTTCAATGTCAATAATACTAGTCTCACTTAATGGCAATTTATCTTCAGTGGAGATCTCTTGCAATTCCTTTTCGGTTGTTAATACATATGATTTTTTGTTCCCGGTTAATACTCCTCTCTTTGAGTATTCACCATTAAAGTCAATAAAAATAAATTTAGATTTATTTTTAAATTTACTATTTAGATTTGATAAATGAAATAATTCAGTGAACATTTTGGCTAGAGTATTCGATTTGCCGGAACCTGTATTCCCAAATATGCCAATATGTCCTGCAAATAGTTTATTGACGGAAAGATTTATTTCTTGAGTCTCCTCATCTATCAGAGTTCCAAGATTAATTGATAGTTTATCGTTATCTATTAATTTATGTAAAAGTTCGAATTCCTTTTTTGTAAGAAGTCTGCATTCACTACCAATAAGTGGCATTTCAATAATTCCATGTTGAAACTCATTATCTTTATCATAAAATCCAAATGCCGAGACATTAAGGTATCGGTTCATTTTCTGCTTTTCATTAGTGTATTTCTTCTTAGATTGATATTTATCTTCTTCTAGGTATTCTCCTTGGACTTTACAAATTATTATTGTAAATCCTTTAATAATCTTTACATAGTTCGATAAGCCTACAGATACATTTTTAATAGTTCTTCCTTTATAAAATAAATGTGGTAAATTCTTATCTTTATTAACCTTAACTACAATCTTTTGACCTTCCACACTTTGAACCGCTCCAATAACAAAAACGGAATCACTAATGAGACGATCTTTAAGATTAAACTTATTCTTCATTTTCGTCAGCTACTGTAGCTTCTGGATTGTTAAAAATATGTATAAAATAATCCGGTACTTTTTCAAATGTAAATTCATTCTCCGGAGAAATAATATAAAGATTTGAATTTTTCTTTTCAAATAACTTGTCCTCTTCTTCATTATACAATGAATGAGTAAATATTATCACGATTAAGGTTGGATTTGATTTCATTGCCCCATAAAGAAGGTTGGATATATGTTTATCTGCCAATGAAAATCCTATAACGAATAATACACTTGTTTCCTTTTCTAATTCCAAAGTGAACCTTCTTAGCATTGAGGCGTAGTTAGTATCAAGCACTGTCTCAAAATGCTTTTCTGCATTTGGGTTGATTATTGCCAATTTTTTATATTCCTCTTCAAATACTTCGCCAGTTAGTGTATCATCAATGGTATTAATTAAAGAGCCATTAGAGTAATTAATTTTACCTTTTTGTTCTTCCCAAGAAATGGAACCATGAAGTTTAATAATATTGAAAAGAGGAATGTCAGAAGTGTTATCAAACTGTAAGCTTTTATATTTTTGTATCTTATTAAAATTAGCAATGTTAAAAGTTCGATTTATTTGACCAGAAAAGCCATCATTATATGGTATATCAAGTCTTTCACATGAGTCTTCTAAAAACATATCAAAATTAGTAGTAAAAATATTTATCTGCCGATTTACAATATGCAAAAATCGATTAGAAATTGTATTAGCCCAGAAATTTAGAAATGCATCATAATTCTTTTTAGTTTTGTTTAACTTCACCTTTTCATTCTCATCAGTTTCTTGTAATTTATCTAATACAGCCAATGATTTTTTGATTAGTTTTAAATACTCTTTTTGTGCCTCTTCTCTACTTTCGTCAGTGTTCATTCTGATTTCTATATCATTAAGAGTAGTAAGATAATCTTTTGAACAACCAGAACCAAGAAGTAGATTAATATGCCCACTTTGTATTATCTCCTTAAGTTCTTTGTCATTAATTGCTTTCATGGTATTGGATGTATTTACCTATTTATTCCAAATATTATCTATAACAGCCTTGATCTTGTTCTCAGAAATACGGATGGATTCTTTATTACTTTCAATGAATAACTGCTCCTGCTCTATTTGATTAACTATTTCCTGTTGTTCTGAAAGTGAGGGAAGTGGAATTTCAAGAGAACTAAAGTTAGCTTTGGAAATTTCCTTAAAAGTTCCACCAGAAGCAAGCGCCACCATTCGATCCTTTAGCTTTGTCATCATTAAAGCAACAAACTCTGGAATAACCTTCTCAAAATCCTTTATTACAATAATTTTAAATCCTTGATTAGTGGCTAATTCAATCCTATTAATTCCAATTCTACCTATAGTGGCTCTCGAAGAAACTATTACAGAATTAACAGGAATGAGTTTTGCAGATGAATTCATTAAACCTTCATCAGTAATTTTTCTTTCAGTTGATTTTATTTCAGTAATCATATCACCCTGAGGTAAATCTACTAATGTAGCCCAGTTAATATTACCGTTCCAATACTTTTCATTCTTTGTATCCGGAGTTCCACCGCTTTCGATTCTGAACAATTCTTCATCCCCCAATTTTACCATGTCAAAATGACTTAATTTGGTATTTCCATTTATTCGATACCGGTCTATTGAAAGATTGTAGTCATCTTTTTCTTTTATTTTGTTGATTTCAACCAAAAGCACATTAGAGTTCTCGTTAGAATACTCTTTATTACTTTGCAATACCATTTTATAATTCTTCAAAGTATTTAAGGCTTCAGGTAAATCATTCTTTTCAATATCTCTGCGCTGTGCGCCTAGATCAAAACCATCGGCTTCGACTTTTATAAATAGAATTTCATCCGTTTTCTTTGCAAGCTCTCTATCCAAAAAGAGAATTGAGGTCTTTACACCGGAATAAGGATTAAAGACTCCGGCTGGCAAAGAAACAACAGCATAGAGGTAATTATTTTCAATCAAGAATTTTCTTAATTGTTTATAAGCACTAGCAGATTGAAATATTATACCTTCCGGCACAATGATGCCTGCTCGTCCATTGAGGGTAAGATGCTCTGCCATGTAATCCACAAATAGTACTTCACTCCTGTTTGATTGCACGGAAAAGCGTTTATGTGGCTGAATACCACCTTTAGGAGACATAAATGGTGGATTAGCCAGAATCACATCTGCATTCTCATCCCAGCGTTTTTCATCGGAAAGCGTATCGTATTCATGTATCTTAGGTTCAGGAAATCCGTGTAAATACATATTGACTAAAGCCAGCTTTACCATATCAGGAGATATATCATATCCTGTCAGGTTATTCATCAACTTCAGTTTTTCATCAGGAGAAAGGGGTTTGTCTTTATTGGTCTTTAAAATATGTTTGTACGCAGAAATCAGGAATCCAGCTGTTCCACAGGCTGGATCAAGTATTTTTTCAGTCTTTTTAGGATCTATAACTTCTACCATAAAGTCTATGATATGACGGGGAGTCCGGAATTGACCTGCATCACCTTGACTGCCTAATACTGAAAGCAAATATTCAAAAGCATCGCCAAGGTCTTCGCTATGCTCATATTCAAACTCATTAATTTCTTTTAGAAAAAGTGAAAGTGTTCGTGGATCATTGTATGGCAAGAATGCACCTTTAAAAATATCTCTGAAAAGTTGAGGTATATTTTTATTATTGGATAATGTGGTTATAGATTGGGTATATAAATCAAGTCGTTCCTGTCCGGAAAGCTTCTGATCCATCAGTTTTGTCCAAGCGTATTTAGAAAAACCATTTGCAAAAAACTTTGCTTGCCCTCCTAATTCTTGGGATTCTTTATCCATATCATCCATAAACTTGTAGATGAGGGCAGTGGTGATTTGCTCCACCTGTGCTTTAGGGTCAGGAACTTTTCCAACAAGGATTTGACGGACGGAATCTATTTTGCGTTTTGTATTTTGGTCTAACATAATTTTATTTATTAACTCATGTATTGGTTAATCGGTACATAATCCTTCACATATTCCGGTATAGTTTCTCTCCATCCGTTTAGGGCTTTAAATTCAGCCATCGTAAATCCTCCATACACATTTAATTCTCCAAATTCCTTACTATTAATAATCTGTCTGAACTTGTCATCAGATACATAAGCTTTCAAGTAGTTTTTAATGTAGGGGACATACTTACTGTCAGGCTTGTAAATAGAAATGAACTTATCGCATTCATCTTCTAATTTATCGTCTTTAAATTTAAACCCATCAATCAATCCAAACGCACGCTCCAAAAATTCACGCCATGTAATTCGTCTGTCGAGATTTTCACTCTTCCGGATTTTATCAAGATTGAGGTATAACTGTGGCTTATCTTCATATTTGTCGCGGACAATTTGTATGGCTTTTTCCCATTGTTCATTTTCAATTGCTGATTTTACATCTGTATCCTTTTGCAATTCTTCACGAGCCTTTTCAAAAAGTTTACGGTCAACTTTCATTCCTTCGATGCCAATCGGGGTTTCGGTAATGGTCTTAACCTTATCCGGATCAAAGACTTCAATCTGATCAATATCAATTCCATCAGGGCCATCACCACCAGTTCCTTTTTGTTTAATCGGAAGTTTTAATATTTCATCGTAATCAAATTTTTCTTCAAAGTATTCGCAGTTTGCAAAGAAGTCAAAGAACTTGAAGTTTTGTTTAGTGGTCTTGTGTTTTTCTCCATATTCATCAGTGTATTCAAAAGTATGCTTGCGAGTACCTCTACCTTTTATCTGAATGAAATCAGTAGGCGAGAAAACAGGGCGCATCAATGCAAGATTTAAAATATCCTCACAATCATAACCTGTTGTCATCATTCCAACCGTAACGCAAACTCTGGTTTTGCTTGATTTATAATTCTCTAAAAATCTGGTATGTCCATTCAAATTGTTATTTGCAAAATTTATTGTAAATTGTTGAGCATCCGGAATGTTTGATGTAATCTGTAAAGCAAAATCCGAATTGTATTTATCCGGCCATAGTTGGCTTGCCAATTGATTCAATATCTGAGTGATTTTAGAGGCATGTTTCTGGCTTACACAGAAAACAATACTTTTGCCAATCTCTCCGCTAATTGGATCTCTAAGTGCATTTTCAATAAAGGTTTGGCAAAAAACGGTATTGGTCTTTTCTGAAAAGAACTTCTTCTCAAAATCTCTTTGAAAAAATGTTTCTTCACTTTCTGCACCTTCATCGTTATCAACCATTATTGAATACCCCTTTTCAGAAAGTAGTTCAGTAGTTATATCTGTTCGAGCATCAGAAACAATTGGATTTATTAAGAATCCATCTTTGACTCCATCCAATAAACTAAACCGGAATGTAGGTTCTCCATTTTTACAACCAAATGTTATATAAGTATCCAATAACTGACGACGCTCCCAAGCACGAGGGTCTTTCTGAGATAATTTTTCAGGGTCAACATTTTTTAAATAATCCTTGGGTGTTGCGGTAAGTCCTAATTTATATCCTACAAAATATTCAAAGACAGCTCTTGCATTTCCTCCAATTGCTCTATGAGATTCATCCGCAATGATCAAATCAAAATCTGTTGGAGAAAAAAGTTTCTTATATTTATTCTGTGCTGACAAACTTTGCACTGTTGAAATAACCACTTCTGCTTTCTTCCAATCATCACGATTTTGTTTGTAGATAACTGATGTAAAATCATTGCCTAGATAGCGAACAAAGTTTTTATGAGCTTGATCTTCCAGTTCAAGACGGTCAACAAGAAACAAAATGCGTTTGGCGTTTCCAGTTCTTAAAAATAATTTAATTACTCCGGCAGAAATTAAGGTCTTTCCGGTTCCAGTTGCCATTTCAAAAAGAAAGCGGTCTTTTCCTTCTCCGGCTGATTTTTGTAAAGAGTGAATAGCTCTTAATTGGTAAGGTCTAAGAATTCTTAAATTTTCATCCCAGAGATATTGCTCTCTTGTAGTTTCATTTTGATACCTAGGATCATTTTTAAAATTTGGATTCTGTGTTAATGCAATATAATCTTCACCAACTTTTTCTTCAGTTAGTCTTTGATTGTTAGGTGTAAATCCTTGACGATGTTTTAGAGATTCTTGCGTAGGAAATTCAGTAATGATTTCTGGATCACCTCGTTCCAAATCCCAGAAATAATGAAGATTTCCGTTAGAAAGAATAATGAATCGAACATTTTGTGATTGTGCATATCTTCTTGCTTGTTCTTTTCCATCAAGCGGATTCTTTTCTTCTTTCTTTGCTTCTAAAACTACAAAAGGAAATCCTTTATCATCTAAGAGTAGAAAATCAACAAATCCTTTTTTTATAGATTCAAAATCATCTCCAAATTCATCTGAGGCTTTCTTAGATAATTTGACATTGGTCTCAAGAGCAATATTTGCTTGTAAATTATCCAAATCAAAAAATCTCCATCCGGCATCCTCAAGGAGTTTATTGATTTTTATTCGTGCTTTGGCTTCTTTTTGATTGGACATGGTTTGATTATAACCTTGCAGTATTTACTTATAATAGCTCAATTTATGGTTTATAACAATAGGCTTAAATATATGGATAATTTAAGGGAACATAGTTAGAACAGATATTTTAGATTCAATCACCGATCCAAATCCCGCTCTTGATTTTTAGATTGTCTCAACTTGGAGAGATCATTGATTTGCGATTCCAAATCATATTCCTTTTGTCCGGAAATAAGTCCAGAAAAATAATCATTCGCCTGATTTATTTTTCCAATTACCAGTGTAAGAAGATTGGGTTCATAACGGGCGAGGATATAGCCGTCATTAAATCCACGAGTAAATAGTTGTTCATTAAATTTCATCATAGATATCGTTTGAATGTTTTTCAAGGAAGGTATGAATAGAGTCCAGATCATAGAGTATCAATTTTTTCTCCGGATGCGAGAACCGGATTTTGCCTTCATCTCTTAGCTTTTGAAGGGTGGTTTTAGATTTAATTCGGAGCTTGGACATAGCCTCTTCAGGCGATATCCATTTATCTTCTTTGATACCTTCTTTCTCCTTAACTCTGGCTACGACTTTTTCTATGAGGGCATAAAAGGCTTCATCTTCGAGGCAAATGACTTCCATGCCTCAAAATTACTAAAGTTTAATATGAAGGGAGCTAAGAGGATTAAAAGGTCAAATTTGTTTGACCTATGTTTAACCCAAGATTTTTATAGAAGTCCTCAAAGTGCTTCAAACCTGTACCCGGGGCGGGACTTGAACCCGCACGGCCATTTCTGGCCACAGGATTTTAAGTCCTGCGTGTCTACCAATTCCACCACCTGGGCGAATCCAACATGGGTGTGAGTGTGGGTGTGGGTGTGCGCATTTCGTGAATAAATGTACGAACACGGCAGCGATTTTCCTTCCAGAAAATTGATTGAAATTACCCTTTTGAAGAGGAAGCTCACAATAAAGGGTAAGCATTATATTTATAATGCTGAATGCAAGGGAATATTCATTTTCATAATCTTCCAGAAACAGATGAAAATTGAAAAATTATAAAATGATCCCAAAATACTTAATACAGCAATTCACACCCACACTCACACCCACACACATGCTGAATTGAGCGGGAGACGAGACTCGAACCCGCGACCCCAACCTTGGCAAGGTTGTGCTCTACCAACTGAGCTACTCCCGCTTGTATATAAGCTAATTTTCTCTTGATGTACTTCAACACCAAATTGTATATTTTCCAGCGACGCTGGCGCTTTGGCGCCATATGCTTCCAAAGAGCGATTTCTGCATTTTGGTCCGGCTGAATGCACTTGTTTTTCAAGTTTCTTCTGAGGAAAATTGCAGGCGATTCAAAAAGCTTGTCGCCGCTTTGGGAACCATTACGTCTAATGGTGGTTTATCTTAGATCCTTATTGCTGTTGCAATTTCGGACGGCAAATATACAAAGCCTGAGTTAATTCGCAATAGCAGAAAATAAAATATAATCGGATATTCAAATTACATATAAATTTAATATAATACATAAAAATTTATAATGCAGTAATATATGAGCAAGCATGGCAAAATACTGGTGGCGATGAGCGGAGGAATAGACAGCACCGTCACGGCTTTACTACTGCATGAGCAAGGATATGAGGTCGTAGGTGTTACGATGAAAACCTGGGACTATGCCAGTTCTGGGGGCTCAAAAAAAGAAACCGGATGCTGCTCTCTTGAATCCCTTCAGGATGCGCGCCGGGTGGCCGTGGACCTTGGCTTCCATCATTTTATCCTCGACCTCCGCGAAGAGTTCGGAGAAGCCGTGATCGACAATTTTGTGGACGAATATCTGGCCGGGCGGACACCCAATCCTTGTATTTTGTGCAATACCCACATCAAGTGGAATGCCTTGCTCCGAAGAGCCGATGCCCTCGACTGTGAAAAGATTGCAACAGGGCATTACGCACGGATTCAAAATGCAGAGGGCCGCTATTTTATTTCCAGGGCCAGGGACCTGAACAAAGACCAATCCTATGTACTATGGGGGCTCAGCCAGGAATGCATGGCTCGTACCCTTTTCCCCCTTGAGGAACTTCTGAAGCCGGAGGTTCGGGAAATTGCTTTCAAAAGAGGTTATACCGACCTGTCCAAGAAAGCGGAGAGCTATGAAATCTGCTTTATACCGGATAATGACTACAGGGGCTTCCTGTTGCGCAAACAAGCTGATGTTATTAATAATTTATCTAATGGGTTATTTATTGATATGCAAGGTAATGTGATAGGAAAACACCATGGATATCCCTTTTTTACCATAGGGCAGCGCAAGGGCCTCGGGATGGCTTTTGGAAAGCCTATGTTTGTGGCAGAAATCCGGCCAGAAACCAACACCGTCGTACTAGCCGAAGAACACGAACTGGGGCAACACAGCATGCAGGTCCAGCGGCTCAACTGGCAGAAACAGACCGGGGTAAGCCCGTACCAGGAGCTGATCACCAAAATACGCTACAAAGATCCCGGGCACATCTCCACTGTGGAGGCCTCCGACACTGGGCTCATTGTCCGATTCCTCGCACCGGTGAATGGGATCGCTCCCGGGCAATCCGCAGTGGTCTACGATGGGGAGGACATCGTCTGCGGAGGTCTCATCGCAAGAGCCAGGCTGTAAGCTTTTGCAAAGGGCTATTTGGCGAAGTCAGCGGATCTTCCGATATTTGTTTTATGTATTAGATTTTATCTGAATATGTATAAATCTAAATATCAATTTTTTTTATTTATTGTTTTCCTTTCCGTTGCGGTCCATTGGTTGGCATGTACAAAGAGTGAGCAGGATCCCTACAGTTCTTCGGAGCTGGGATTGGAGTACTATCCGGTCGCAATCGGAAATAGCTGGGTCTATGCGGTGGATTCCATCGTATTTGCTCTCCGCGGCAGCGTCACGATAGATTCGAGCCATGCCTTTGTGATGGAATATGTTGCGGATAGTTTTCGAAATGCCACGCAGCAACTGGTATACCGGGTCGATCTTTTTTACAGACGGGACAGTACGCAGGGATGGGAGTTGATAGGGAATCATTTTATCGAAAAAAACAACACAGCTCTTGTCAAAAGGGAAGGCGGACTGGATTTTACCAAACTCATCTTTCCTGTGGAAGCCTTTTCCAGCTGGGATGGAAATTCCAGGATCCATCCCCGGACACAGATTCAGGTGAATGGCGAAATTCTCGAGCCCTATGCGGATTGGCGCTATGTCTACAACTACAAGGATAAGTCTGAAGTTTTGGATGGCCATTCCTATCCGCAAGTCTGCAAGGTAACCGAGGTGGATGATGAGAATCTGATTGAAAAGAGATTTTCAACTGCGCGGTATGCAAAAAATACGGGCCTGATTTATCGCGAAGTGTGGATCCTGGATACCCAAAATACAAATCAGGCCATACCATTTCAAAACAGGGCTGAGAAGGGATTTATCCTTCGTCAGAAGCTCATTTCATTCTGCCATTTATGATCCATTTGATAGAAGCGGGTCGCAGTTACAAGGTCTTTGGCGTACATGGAAAACTCCGCATTCAGATAGACGATGCCTATAAAGAATTTGTGGATGAATCGGGTGTTCTCTTTATTCGACTGGAAGGCAATGACGTGCCCTTTTTCATTGAGCATTTGGAAGAGGACGGGGACACACTTGTCAAATTCAAAGAGGTGGATTCTCCGGAAGAGGCCAGGCTTCTCAGCAACCAGCTGTTGTACATCGACCGCGAGCGTTACAGGAAATCGGATGCATTTGCAGGAGAGGAAGACGAGGTTTCCGGAATGGAACTGGAACACTATACTTTAATCGACGAAACTTCAGGTGTGCAGGCTGAAATTATCCATATAGAGGAATTTCCCCAGCAACTCATGGTGGTCGTCCAACTGCATCAAAAAGATTATTTCGTGCCGGTTCGCGACGAATGGATCAGGAGCCTCGACCACGACGAGAAGAAAATAATCATGCAATTGCCTGCGGGCATTTTTGATTAGAGGAAAGTATTTTCCACACCGCCGTATAACTCAAAAAAACAAACAAACGTTCGTTCGTATTTGATCGGAAGTGTCGATCGGGAGGATCCGCAGTGCACTGCGCTACATGATGTTTAAAATGATATTTGCCACACAGGCGGTCATCAGGCATGCAATCGTTCCGGCGATCAGTGCCCGTAAACCCAATCTGGTAAGGTTTTCGCGTTGGTTGGGGGCCAGTACACCAATGCCGCCGATTTGGATGCCGATGGAAGCAAAATTTGAAAAACCGCAGAGTGCATAGGTTGCGATGATGACGGACTTCTGGTCCAAAAGCGATTGGGCTTTCATTCCCGAAAGGGACAGGTAGGCTACAAATTCGTTGAGTATGGTTTTCTCACCCAGTAACTGCCCAACGAGAACCATGTCTTTCATATCCACTCCGATGATCCACGCCACAGGTGAAAAGAGCAATCCCATGATGTATTGCAGGTTAAATTCTTTATGGCTTCCGGACGTTGCGTGATCGAGCCAGGCATTCAAACCGGTAAGGTCTCCGACTTGTACCAACACAATATTCACGAGATAGACCATCGCCATGAAAGCCAGCAGCATGGCGCCCACATTGACGGCCAACTTGAGCCCATCCGTGGTGCCATGGGAAAGCGCATCCAGAAAATTGTTGCCAATTTGTGTTCTGGGAACATTCACTTTGTCGTCTACGCGCTCTGTCTCGGGGATGATCATTTTGGAGGCAAGTATGGCTGCAGGTGCAGAAATAATCGAAGCGGTCAGAAGGTGCATGCCGTAAAACAACATAGACTGTTCGTCACCCGCCCCAAGCATGGACATGTAGGCACCAAAGACACTTCCTGCAATCGTGGCCATTCCTCCGGTCATGAGACAAAACATTTCGGAACGACTCATTCCGGCCAGATAAGGTTTAATGACCAACGGTGCTTCTGTTTGACCTACGAACACATTGATGGCCGCAGCAAGGCTCTCTGCTCCCGATAGTTTCATGGTTTTATTCATGAGCCATGCAAAAACGAAAACGACTTTTTGCAGGATTCCGAAATAATACAACACGGAAGAGAGTGCCGAAAAAAAGATAATCGTAGGCAGGATCAGGAAAGCAAAACCAAAAGGAGAACCCGGTTTTGCAAGGTCTCCAAACAGAAATTGTGCGGACTGGTAGGAGCTGTTGATCATCAGGGAAAAAAACTTGACGATGTATTCAAAGAAGGATTTTACAAGGGGAACCTGGATCATCATGAAAGCGATGACAATCTGAAGCAATACGGCAGTGCCGACCAAAGACCATCTGATTTTACTCTTATGTGCACTCAAGACATAACACAATAGGACAAAGAATGCGATGCCGCCAAGCCCCCTGAGGATTTCAATTAAATTCATACCTTTATTCGTTGCAAAGGGATAAAAATAGATGAATTTTTTTCATTAGACTTTTCAAAATATGTTTATTGGGATTTCAGGAGGGAGCGGCGCGGGAAAGACCGCTTTTATCAGCCGGTTGAGAGATCTGTTTGCAGAGCATGAGCTGGGTCTGATTTCCGAAGACAACTATTACCGCCCCCGTGAAGAGCAGAAGGAAGATGAAAACGGGGTCATCAATTTTGACGTGCCGGAAGCAATTGACCATGAAGCTTTTATTGCGGATCTCCACAAATTAAAAAGGGGGGAATTCGTTCGTCGCAAAGAATACACCTTCAACAATGCAGATCAGAAACCGAAAGAGCTTGTGATTCAAACCGCAAAGGTTTATATCGTCGAAGGTCTTTTTATATTTTATCACGAGGACACGCGCAATTTATTGGACCTGAGCGTACTGATACACGCAAAGGAAAATTTGAAAATCATCCGTCGCATCACGCGTGACAAGCAAGAGCGGAATTATCCCCTCGAGGATGTCTTGTACCGTTACCAACACCATGTGGCACCTGCTTACGATCGTTATATCGAGCCCTATCTCGATGAAATCGACATCATCATCAACAACAACAACAGTTTTGAAAAGGGAATGGGATTGCTCGCTTCCTATATCAGACAGGCTCTCTGAATAGTTCCCTGCCTTTCACCGGACTTCTCACCGGAGTTCTAAACACATTCATTATTTTTTACATGTGTTTATATTTTAATTTATATCGAATTATAAGATATAAATAACTGTAAAACAGTTTAATACATATATTTATTTACACCAATCGTTTGCGGCTTCCTACATATTACACATAATTGGTATATAATTTGAAGGGTAATGGGTTGAATCCAAACTGCACACATTTACTCAAATACTTAAATGTAAGAATCCATGAACCGAATTAAGAGCAAAGCTCATTTCTCAGTGTTTATTGCGGTCCTGCTTTTCAGCTGGAAAGCGGCATTCGCTTCTGCGCCGGCAAACCGGACAGAACTCCGTCCAGAGCTTCCTCCAATGGCCTGTAATGACCTCGTTCATGTGTCACTGGACACCCTATGCCATGCGACGCTGACACCCGCCATGCTTTTGGAAGACATGATCGGTCTTCCCTATGATTATGCGATCGAAGTCTATTATTCCAATGGAGTAAAGCAAGCAGACATCGAATTTGATCATACAGATATTCACAAAACCTACGGGTACAAAATCTGGCACCTGCCTACCGGCAACTCCTGTTGGGGCAAGGTCTACATCGAAGACAAGTACCCGCCTCAAATGCAGTGTCACAACGATACCATTCGTTGCGGAAAATCCATTGCGCCGGAGGATCTGGGCTTCCCCATTCCGGGCTGGCTTAGCGTAAGCCTTTATGCAACGGGACCCAACAGCTACCATGTGGATGGTTGGGACTATTGTGGTTATGTGAATTTATCCTATACGGATCAACAGATCAACAATACCTGTGACAGCGATTACATACGGAAAATAATAAGGGTGTGGCGCGCTTCGGATAGTTTAGGAAATACATCCTACTGTTCGGATACCATCTGCGTTATAAAGCCTACGAGTCGCGACATCGTAATACCACCAAATTTCGATGACTTTGACAAACCGCATTTGAATTGCGATTTGAACTTTCCGAAATTAGCGGATGGCAACCCGTCTCCGGACTTAACGGGCTGGCCCGTACCGAAGACCTGTAATACATTGACCGCATCCTATACAGACCTTAAAATCCCTATTTGTGGAAATGCTTTTAAAGTATTGCGCCGCTGGATCATTCTCGACTGGTGTTCCGGTAAAATCGTTGAACACAATCAGATCATTAAAGTGGTAGATGATACCGCACCGAAGTTCGATTGTCCGGCTGACATGACGATGGGGATGGAGGTGTACACCTGTGGAAGTTATGGAAAGCTGCCGGTACCCACAGGCGTGATCGATTGCAACAAGTGGAACTATGATGTTTTCACAAAGGTGGAAAATCCGGTTTTCGGTCTTCCGGATATCGTGAGTAAACAGTACATCGATTTTGACCCTACGAAAAATATTTTTTACCTCATCGGTGCTCCTCAGGGCCGCATATGGATTGTGTATCAACTAACGGACGATTGTGGCAATACTTCGTCCTGCACAATGGAAGTAGGTGTTGTGGACGATCTTGCCCCAATTCCGGTGTGCGATCAAAAAACGGTTGTCGCATTAGGTGCAGACGGCACTTCCAAAGTTTTTGCGGAAACATTTGACGATGGATCCCTGGACAACTGCGGTATCGAAAAGTTTCTTGTTCGCAGAATGGAGGATACATGCAAATCCGGTACAAACGTATTCGGACCTTATGTTCAATTCTGTTGCGAGGACGTAGGTAAAACAGTATTGGTGGCATTTGAAGTCATTGACTTTTACGGAAACCGAAATACCTGCATGGTCGAAGCAACTGTTCAGGACAAGGAACCACCGGTAATCATACCGCCAACCGACATCACCATTCATTGTGATTTTCCGGTTGACTACAACAATATGAATGTGTTTGGTCGCCTGCAGGCACGTGATGCAGACCGCCAGCCGATTATCATTCCGGATTCCTATTATGCGAATAAAAATTATGTGGCCGGTTTGGATGGATGGGCCTACGACAATTGCGAAGTTAAAATTGCCGAGCGAATTGAAAAAAATATTCAATGTAATTCCGGTACTATTAAGCGGATCTTTGAAGCGACCGACAGGCAAGGCCTGGTTACGGTCCGCTACCAGACCATTACACTGATCAATACCAAGCCCTTTACGCGGGCAGATATAAAATGGCCCGCCAGTGTGGAGATCCACTCCTGTAATAATGTGGTGACGCATCCGGACAACACGGGTTATCCGGAATATCTGAATACGACCTGTGCGCAGGTTGCGGCCAACTACGATGATTTGAAACTGACCGTTCTCGACAGCACCTGTTATAAAATTTTGAGAAAATGGGTAGTCATCGACTGGTGTCAATACGATCGCAATACGGGTGCAGGAATTTGGGATACCACGCAAATTATCGTGGTGAAAAGTTCAGAACCGCCCGTACTTGAAACATGCAATGCGGTAGATTTTTGCGATACCTATGCCTTCTATGACGGAAATACAAAGAAATGTCTGGGATCTTACGCACTTACCGGAAAAGGATATGACGATTGTACTGATGAGCAAGATCTGATATGGGCCTATCGCATTGACGAAAACAACGATGGCACATTTGACAGCCCCCGTCAGGGAAATGCAGCCAATGGCGTATTGCCTTTGGGTACACACCGGCTGAGATGGATCCTGACAGACCAATGTGGAAACAGTTCATCCTGCGATCAGGTATTTACGATCAGGGATTGTAAGAAACCGACTCCTTATTGTATAAATGGAATTGTAACAGTCGTGATGCAAACGAATGGTAGTGTCACGGTATGGGCCAAGGATTTGAATCTTGCAAGTTTTGATAACTGCACACGGCCGGAAAGACTGCGTTATTCGTTTAGTCCGGATACGAACAATCAATCGATTACCTACAATTGCGACAGTATGCAAAAGCAAAGTGTCGTTACAAAAATCGTCCGCGTCTACGTTACCGATGAATACGGTAATCAGGATTATTGTGAAACCAGTATTCGCATCCAGGACAACAACCACGTGTGTCCCGGGACGACACCTCCGGGATTCAATTTGGCCGGAGCCGTGCATCGCGAAAATACGGATGCCATCCCCGGTGCACAAGTTCAGATCTCTGACAGGAATGATCAGACCCTGGATCAACAGAACACAGACCAAAACGGAAGTTATACCTTCCTCGACTTACAATACCAGGACTTTTACGTACACACGAGCAAAAACGATGACATAACCAATGGAGTGAGCACGATGGATATTGTCCTGATTCAAAGACATATCCTCGGACTCAAGCCTCTGAATTCTCCTTACAAACTGCTGGCTGCTGATGTCAACAACTCAAACAGCATCACGGCAAAAGATATTTCGGATCTGCGCAGAGCCATCCTGGGTATCATTACAGAATGGCCGAACCAGACACAGACCTGGAAGTTTGTGAAAGCCGATCAGGTGTTTGCGAATCCGGCACAGCCCTGGAATCCGAAGACCCGTATCGAAAGCAACGAACTAACGGATGTTTTGGATCAGCTCAACTTTTTGGGAATAAAGACCGGGGATGTGGACCTGAGTGCTGACGTAAATGCCAATAAGGATGCCTTGAACCGAGTGGCCATGCAATGGACAGTGAAATACAATCTGATAACGACAGCGGACAACAGGATAGAACTTCAGTTTATCGCAGGATCTGATTTCGTACTGGACGGACTGCAGTTTGGAATCCGGATGCTTCCTCCGGATCTTCGTTTTACCGGAACACTTGACGGCATTTTAAGTCTGGATAAGGATCAGTATGTATGGCAGAATGGAAGTTTTAAGTTGAGCTGGGCTCCTGAGAGGAAGAGGATGGTTCTCCAAGGCGAACGCTTGTTCACTTTGCAATTCGAGTCGGCTCCTGCATCTACAGTCCACAGCGGAATTGAAATGCTCAATGGATTCCGTTCCGAGGCATACAGTAAGGATGAAGCGTTCCAGATAGTGCTGGATCCGATGCAAGAGGAAGCTGGAGCCTTGCGTAAGATGACGGTACAAGGTCTGGTGCCCAATCCATTTGCGGTGAGCACCGTGTTGCATTACCGCATGCCGGAGGCAGGTCTGAGCGCAATAAAAATATATGACCCGACAGGCAAGGAAGTTTTTGCTCAGGAGCGCTGGAGCCAAAAGGGCGACAACCAATGGAGCATTTCATCACGGGAATGCAAAGTAAAGGGCCTTTTGTTTGTAGTGCTGTCGAGCGATTATGGAGTCGTTACCGAACGAATGATCGTTAGTGAGTAATTAGGAATACAAGAATACTTTGGAATATCGAGCCCGCCGAAAGGCGGGCTTTTTTATTTGTATACATACGATAGCCATGCGGCATGTCTTCCGGAGTTCAGGGCTTTTTGGCCCGTGTATTCTTTTAGATCCGTAAAGCTTGATGATTAAACCCTGCAGGGAGGGATTTCGGCCCATGTAATTCCAACGGAAGGCAATAGCACCAGAGCCTCCAAAGAATTTTTGTTTTTCATATGTATATTTTTTTAATATTTTTTTGATTATCATGTAACAAGTTATATATTTGCAACGGAGATATATAAAAATTTTTGTCCCATCTGTCTCCATCTCTTTAGCGCTCAATGAGTTAGCTAAACCTACCTGAGAAGTTAATCGGACCGCTTTAGCGTCGAAACGATTTTACTAGCTAATCATTTGTCTCAAAAAATGAGAAAACGTACACACTTTAACTGGACCATGGTTTGTAATCCATTTCGCAGCATTACCCGCCATAGTTTTATGACTGCTGCATGTATTGCCGGATTGGGCGTTTCCGAAATTTCATCCCAATGTAATGTCCTTCCCGGTGAAATCAGTGGCAAAGTATTTTTAGACAACAATCAAAACGGTACCAAAGATCCGTCCGAGAGCGGTGTGCCGCAAGTCCTCATCCGCGCTGTCGATGCGAATGGAGGAGTAGCAGCTCAGACTCTCAGCGCAGTGGACGGTACATATACAATTCCGGGCCTGAGCAACCAATCTATATACAGACTGGAGATGGTGAAACCATCTCAGCTGAATTATGGCGTTATGGGGGTCTCTGGTGCGAGCGACATCAAATTCATTTCCGCTCCGGCCTGCAATATTTATTTTGGATTGCAGGACTTGCAAGTGCCTTGCACTCCTGAGGCGGCAAAAGTATTTACGACATGCTTTGTCAAATCCGGAGGTTCTGATCAGGCTCCAACTCTTGTGCAACTCCCTTTCAATTTTAATACGGGTACGATGCCTGCAAAGCTGGCCATGCAAAATCAGACGGGCTCTGTGTGGGGCCTCGCTTGGAATAAAGCCAGACAGGAATTGTACTCTTCCGCATTTGTAAAATACGGCGCTGCTTTGGGCAGCGGAGGATCCGGCGGCATCTATGTAACCCAGCCCGCTACACAAAACACACAACTGTTTGTTAACCTCGACCTATTTGGCGTACATACAGGTCCCGTAAACGGGATGGATCCTCTCGACTGCAATTATTCCGATTGGGTGGGAAAAGCCGGTCTCGGCGATATGGACATATCGGATGACGACCGTTATCTTTTTGTGAGCAACCTGTACAATCGTTCGTTAGTCATAATTCCTACGGATCATCCTAGCTCATCCAGTGTATATGAAATTAAAATACCGGATCCGGGATGCAACAAAGGCGATTATGTAGTGGGTGCCGTTGAATACCACAATGGTCTTGTATATATAGGCGTCACCTGTACTGCGGAGAGTTCCAAAGACAACAACGATTCTTATTTTCACATCTATGAGTTCAACCTCCTGAGCCGCACGTTCAACCTCATTTTCTCTTCGGGCTTCGCAAAGGAGTACTGGCTATCAAAGCCTGCCAACCAGAGACCTGTTTCCCAGTGGCTTTCAAACATTGCATTTGTAAATGACAACTTCATGGTCCTTGGAATCGCGGATCGCACCGGACATACATATTGCGATGAGGTATATCCTCTTACGGGAGAGTATGGCGATATTGTGATGTTGTATAAGGAAGGCAACAATTGGTTGCTTGAAAGCGGATCTGTAGCCGGAAGCCGCACGGGCAGTGGCCTGCACCATTATGAGGGTCCCGGTGGGGGTGAATTTTTTGGTGAAGATTATTGGACGGTGGGTCCGGGCCTTCACCCTGAAGTTTCCTTTGGAGCGGTGACCATACTAAAAGATTATGAGCAGGTTATTTCAACGTGCTTTGACCCTGTGTATGAATCATTTTCAGGAGGCTTGCACAAATACAATACGCTCAACGGAAAGAAAATTTCTTCCATACAGCTGTATAATAAATCAAATTCATCGTACGGGAAATCTGCAGGTCTCGGCGATCTTGCAATTGGCTGCCAAAACATTCCGATCGAGATTGGAAACTTTGTATGGATGGATGACAATAAAAATGGAATCCAGGATGCAAACGAAGCGGTGTTGAAAGGTTTGAAGATTTCATTGCTTGATGCCGGCTGTAACGAAATTGCAACCACCACAACGGATAATTACGGTTATTACCGATTTAACGGTTTGAATGTGGATGCCAACCGGGACGGTGTATTTGATGGTCTTCAGTCATTCGAAGATTATTATATCGTCGTTTCGGATTCACGGTTCAATCCGCTTACAGGAAAAATGATTATAGGTAGCGATACCACATCCCTTACCATACACCAGCAAACGAATGGTGTGGAATTGGTCAACAGCGACGCAGAATTTTGGTTGAATGCACCCTGCACGGAATTCCTCAACTTCCCTGTTGTAGCGGTGCATACAGGTGGCTCCGGTCAGAATGATTATAGTTTTGATATTGGATTTGTAAAACAAAAGACGATAGTGGTTCCTCCTCCGCCGCCACCTGTGAAAGTATATGATCTTGCACTTATTAAAAGAGTGAATGCTTCACAGCCTGTGAAAAACGGGGATGTGGTAGCTTATACGATATTCGTGTATAATCAGGGTACGCAGGCTGTCGCACATTTTGAAATTACAGACTATGTAAGCAATTACTTCCAGTTTGATCCTGCATTAAATCCTTCATGGTCCTTGGTAAATGGCAAGGCAAAATTTCAAAGTTCAAAATCCATTTTGCCGGGTGAAGTATTTCAGACGGAAATATTTCTGAAGCTCAATTCAACTCTTCGGCCAAATGAGATACTCAACGCAGCGGAAATTTCCTCTATGCGCGATGATCTCGGGGCTTCCATATCTGACACGGATTCTACACCGGATGATATTGAGAACAACGACAAGGGAGGTGTTCCGAATTCTGAAACGGATAATCTCATTACAAACAACAGCATTGATGAAGACGACCACGACAGGGAGTCCCTTCCAATTGCAGATCTCGCATTGCTCAATATTGCATTGAATAATGCACCCGTAAAGAAAAATGAGACGGTGACATTTGAAATGCAGGTCTTCAACCAGGGCAACATCGCAGTGGGATCTTTTGATCTGGTTAATTATATTCCTGCAGGTTTGCTGTTTGATGCAGCAGCCAATCCGGGATGGAGTGTATCCGGAAATAAAGCCTACCGTACTATCAATACATTGATACAACCGGGCCAAACGGCATCCTTTACGATACAGCTGAGACTGAACTCTTCAGCAAAAGATAAGCTGATAGACGTAGCTGAAATATATGGGATGCGCGATGCCAACGGAGTTGCATTAAAAGATTTCGACAGCACACCGGATAACAATCCATCAAATGATACGGGTGGACAATTGTACACCGCCACCGACAATCAGGTAAATGACAACGGACTAATTGATGAGGACGATGCGGATCCTGCAACGGTCACAATCCATGATCTTGCATTGATTCTTACGACAGATAAAAACCTTCCTGTACAATCCGGTGAGGATGTGACATTCCATATGACGGTTTGCAATCAGGGAAGCCTCTCCGCGAAAGACATAGGCATTGTCTATTATCTGCCTTCCGGACTTTCAGTAAGTCCTTTGGACAATCACGGATGGTTTTTACTCGGGGGGCTGTTGAGAAATTCGATGGCTTCAGAAATTGCACCTGGTGCCTGTTCTACTTTGGATCTTGTATTGCGCGTTAAATCCGATGCACGTCCCGATGGACTTTTGAGCATTGCTGAAATTACGGGAGCACGGGATCTGGCAGGCCAGTCATTAACGGACAGAGATTATGATTCCCAGGCCGATTTAAATCCGGGCAATGATGCCGGAGGAGTTGTGGGAAGTGCTACAGATAATATTTTCAACGGTGACGGATTATTGGACGAAGATGATGCGGATCCGGCTGCTTTGAGTATGCTGGACCTTGCATTGACAAAAGAATATACCAATGCGACTTCATTGAAATATGGAGGCAAAGCAGGATTCCGGATTACCGTGTACAATCAGGGAAATGTAAACCTGAAATCAATAGGTATTGTGGATTATCTGCCGGATGGTCTGGCATTGAGTCAGGAATCCGTGCAGGCCGGATGGACCCAAACCGGAAAGCAGTTGCATTACCTGATGCAAGGAATGATACTACCTGCAAATGCAAAAAGCGTTTCACTTGTTCTTGATCAGGTGGGAAGTATAGATCCCGCCCTCCTTACCAACAGGGCTGAAATCCAATCCATAATCAGAGAAGATGGAACCAATGTCTCATCTTATGATTTTGACAGCACACCTGACGAGGATCAGAATAATGATACAGGAGGTGTTCCCAATTCACCAACGGACAATGTGATTGACGAACAACGCATTGTCGATGAAGATGATGCCGATCCTGCGGGAGTTCCGGTATTTGACCTGGCATTGGTAAAGAAATTGGTGGAAACAAAATTGGCGTACAGGAAAGGCGACACTGTAGAATATACCATTGAGGTCATCAACCAGGGCAATGTCATTGCAAAGAATATAGAGTTGGTGGATTATGTACACACAGACTACATTTTTTCACAAGCCTTGAATGCAGGCTGGAGCGCTATGGTCGACAACAAGGTGCACTATGCATTACCAGGGACCCTGGAGCCCGGACAGAGCACAACTGTTACAATTCGTTTGATTTTTGCTTCCTTGAAAAAAGGAGAATACATTCCGAATTATGCAGAGATTTCAAAAGCTACGGATAATGTGGGAAAACCTGCAAATGACTACGACTCCACATTTGATGATATATCCAATAATGACAAAGGAGGAGTGCCGGGCACAACAGAAGACAACCGGACGGACGATCATGGCCTTGTGGATGAAGATGATCACGACGGAGCGGATTCCAATCCGGTCAACTTTGACCTTGCTTTGATCAAGGATGTAGACCAAACGATTGTTAGCCGGGATCAGCTGCTGACATTTCATTTGCGCATCTACAATCAGGGATTGCTCTCGGCGACTGAAATGGAACTCGTGGACTACATCCCGGACGGGCTTTTATTGGAAGATCCGGATTGGGAAGTGCGCAGTTCTTCAAATGGAATTACACGGGCATACTATCTGATGAACGTCCAGAATGGAAGGCTGCCCGATGGAGGCCTGAAGTCTGGCGACAGTCTTGTCGTTCCGATAAAATTGCGAGTAGATCCGAATCAACCGGCCGGCGTCATTGTAAACAGAGCAGAGATTTACAGGGCTGTCAATGCAGGCGGTCTTACGGATGATGATTCCAATCCCGACGATGATTTCTTGAATGATCCGGGTGGAGTGGTGTTCAACGATTCAGACGGAAGTTCTGCAAATCCGGATCCGCTTACATCTCCTGATGATGAAGATGACTCTGATCCTGCGGGTATCATTGTGGTCGATCTGGAAAGATCTGTCGCATGTTATTGTTTGAATAACGCCTATAATGGAGACGACGGGCAATTCTTTGAGGAATTGACATTCCGGTCTGTTGCAGGTGACACTTGGTTTATTTATCAGGTGGATGGTCTCTACCATGAATTGAGTATGTCTCCTCCGAATATTCCTTTGGATTTTGTCACAGGCCCTGCGGGCTATGTCCTCGCTGAAAATAATTTAGGAGATGGTACCAGTATTTATACCATGCATGGTATTCATATTGACGGAAAAGGCTATTCCTTAATTCTTTCCAATCAGAATGGCGTGAAGTTAAGTACGGGAGTACATACCTGCCATTACAATCAACCGGTGCTGCTCAAGTCACAAAATAATGTGTGTGCCGGGCAGACATTCAGATATCAGATAAAGGCAATACCAAATGCCATTTACAAGTGGACCCTGTCTTCGGGTGGAAGTATTATCTCCAACCCAAATGACCATACTGTGGATGTAGAATGGACAGGTGCTATCGGGACAACACATATATTGAAAATAGAACTTGACAATACGGATTCTTGTTACAGTCCCATATTAATTCCTGTAACGATTGGGGCAACTTCAGGTCCGGTGAGTTGTATCGGATCTGTTCAGGTTTCCCTATCGACAGATTGCGAAGTAAAAGTGACTCCTCAGATGCTCCTGCTAGGTGGGCCTTATGATTACACCTCTTATGCGGTAATGATCTTTAATAAGGACGGAAGTCTTGTTCCCAACAATATTTTAAGGTACATCCATCTCGGGCAGACGCTTGTTGCCAAAGTGATCAATGTGTGCAATGGCAATTCATGCTGGTCGAATATTTTGGTGGAAGATAAAATTAAGCCTACAATCACTTGTCTGAACGATACGATTGATTGTACCTTGATGAAATCATACCTGCATCCTTTCATTCAGGACAATTGCGATGCAACGCCTCAGGCGATTCTGGTAGACGAGACAATAGAAAATACTCCTTGTAATGATTTGTATTCGAAAATAGTTACAAGAACTTATAAGGCGAAGGATCAAAGTGGCAACCTGTCGGCTGCTTGCACGATGAATGTATTTCTGAAACGCATCCAGTTTGATTCTTTGGATTTTCCGGATTCACTGGATCGCTTTCACAACAATCCGCTTATTTGCGGGCATTTCCCTGCAGATTCGCTTGGCAGACCCCTTCCATCCTGTTCAGGAGTGCCTTATTATCGCGGACTTCCCGCATGGCCAAATAAGGACAATCTGTATTGTGACTACGTAGCTTCTTATGAAGATCTCGAATGGAGATCCGCAGATAATTGCGTCCGTAAGATTTTGAGAAATTGGAAATTTACGACCTGGTATTGTACCAGTTTCAAACAGCGCAACTACCAACAGTTAATAGAGATTGTGGATACTTCGGCTCCGGTGATTGCATGCCCGTATGATTTTACGGCATCCAGCAACGGATATACTTGTGAGGCCAATGTATGGATTGCCATGCCAAAAGCATATGACAGCTGCGGAAGTGTATCACGGATCGATCTGAGCTATCCGGGTGGGTTTATAAAAAATTATGCTGCGCGATATATCACTTTGCCTGTCGGAATTGATACTTTAACTTTCACGGCATACGATGTCTGTTACAATCATTCAAGTTGCACGTTTACGGTGACTGTTGAGGATCAAGCACCACCTGTTGCAGTGTGTGATCGTGAGACGGTGGTCACCCTGGATCGCTTTGGAGAAGTGTGGGTGCCTGCCACAGTGTTTGATGATGGCAGCTATGACGATTGCCATATCAAGAGTATGCAGGTTCGCCGGATGAGTGCACAGCAGGTGTGCGGGCGCGATGAAACGACTTACCGCGATTCCATTCACTTCTGTTGTGAAGACCTGGGCAATGAAGTTATGGTCATGTTTAGAGTCACTGATGCGCATGGCAATGAGAATACCTGTATGGTGCGCGTTGAAGTGCAAGATAAAACCATTCCACATATTGACTGTCCCCATGATGTGACGATTACCTGTCATGAGCATATTGACACAAGTGATCTCAGCCGTTTTGGCATACCCCGGGTTTCCGACAACTGCAATACCACTTACTATGAGCAGGTGGTAGTGAATATTGACCAGTGCCGTGAAGGTTATATCGACCGGGTGTTTACAGCCGGAAACGGTAATGGCATTGATGTATGTGTGCAAAGAATATGGATCATCAATCCGGAGCCGTTTAAAGAGGAAGACATTACCTGGCCCCTGGATTATGAAACGAACGGTTGTTTGTCTGATGACTTGCTTCCGGAGAAACTACCCACGCAATATGGGTTTCCGGTTTTGAAAGAAGATTTTTGTGATCTGGTGGGCGTATCTTTTGAAGACCACACCTTCCGGTTTATAAATGGCGGCGATGCCTGCTATAAAATAATACGCAAATGGAAAGTGGCCAACTGGTGCCGTTTCAGGGACCCGGTTACGAATGAACCGATTTACTTTACCCACGATCAGATTCTGAAGGTCCACAATTATGATGATCCCGTTATCCTGACCGGATGCAGGGATACGGTATTCAACATTATCGACACGACCTGTTTTGGAGGTGATGCTTATCTCGTCGCTACGGCGCATGATCTGTGTACTCCGGATAATGAACTCGCATGGGAATATCATATAGACTTAAACAGAGATGGAATTTATGATTACAGCGACCTTGGTGTCGGAAATGAAATCAAAGCCAGTGGATATTATCCATTGGGCAAACATCGCGTGAAATATGTTTTTGAAGACCGTTGTGGAAATAAATCGGTTTGCGAGCGAAATTTTGAAATTGTAAATTGCAAGCCTCCGACAGCTTACTGTAAAGTCGGACTTTCCACTTCTCTTGTTCCAATGGATTTAAATGGAAACGGAAGTGTGGATGCCGAGCTTGCCACGATATGGGCAAAGGATTTTGATAATGGCAGTTACCACATATGTGGATATCCATTGACCTTTTCATTCGGCAAGGATACTTCTGTGAAATCCATCGTGTATGACTGTGATTCCATTGGACGCAGGACGGTTACACTTTGTGTCACAGCGAGCAATGGAAAACAGGATTGTTGCAACAGTTACATCGATATTCAGGACAATAATAACGTGAGTTTATGTGGATGTGTGACCTTCCCGCCGAACGTAACCATCACGGATTGCTCGCAGAATGTAGATCCGGTTGTGATCGATTCAAAGCCATCCATTGGAAATTGTACAGGATGCGTTCATAAATCGACTACCTATAAAGACAGTATCTCCACAAAGGAACCCAATACCTGTTTCGTAGTATACAGGACATGGAAGGTGGTGTTTGATTGTGTAGGTGAGCCAGGAAGGACATTTGACAGAACCCAGAGAATCGTGGTAACCACGGATTTGAAGGAAAGCGATATCGTATGGCCTAAAGATTCAGTCATTGTAGACAATTGCCGCGGAGCCATTGACACTGCTACAGTGGGAGAAGTTCCACGTTATTGTGTTCACGGCGGTTCCGTATTGCTGATGTATACGGATAAGGAAATCCGCAGGGAGCAGAATTGCATTTTTTATGAAAGAAACTGGAGAGTCTACAGTACATGCGTTCCATCCCAGTCGTACACATTCAGACAGGTTCTGAAGGTGATAGAGGGGGCCGGAATTCGCTATATACTGCCTCCGGATATTACGGTGACGGGATGCAAGGATCCCATTGATCCGGGTTTGTTAAATGGATTTCCGAAGACGAACTGTCCCTGCGATAAATTCCAGCATAGCTTTAAGGATTCGGTGGTGACAACAGAGCCTAACACCTGTTATGTCATCTACAGGAAGTGGACCTCAACCTTCAACTGTCCGCCGGATGTAAGTGGAACATATAAAGGCACACAGAAGATCACGGTTCGCGTCAAGCTCGAATTGAAAGACATTAGCTGGCCAAAGGACACCGTTTTTGTGGACAATTGTAAAGGGTCTGTGGATACTGCAGATATTGACAATGTGCCCAGATTGAATAAAGATTTTTGCGGGTACGTGAAAATCAGTTATTCCGATCAGACACTCAGCCAGAATGATACATGCAAGTGGATAAGGAGAACCTGGCTGGTGTACAATGATTGCAGCGACAGTCCGTTTCTTGAGCAATTCAGCTTTTTACAATATTTGAAAGTCACCAAGCCTAATGGACCGAAATTAAAAGTTCCGGATGATATTACCGTCACGGATTGCCATAAACCATTGCTGCCGGATTCATTGAATGGATATCCAAAACTGAATTGTCCCTGCAATGTCTTTACGCACACTTATCAGGATTCTATTGTGACGACGGAACCTAACACCTGTTATGTTATCTACAGAAAGTGGACCTCTACGTTCAACTGTCCTCCCGATGTGAGTGGCACTTTCAAAGGCACGCAGAAAATAACCATACGCATTAACCTGAATCCGAATGACATTCTCTGGCCAAAGGATACGGTAATTGTGACCAATTGTCCGGGATCTGTCGATACAGCGGTCATCGACAATGTACCCCGATTGAAGGTAGATTATTGCGGATATGTCAGTTTTACCTTTGCCGACGTAACCTTGTCTAAAAATGATACCTGTAAATACATTAGACGTACGTGGACAGCGAATAACAATTGTACTTCAGGTGCAAATAAGCAGCAATTCAATTTTATTCAGATCCTGAAGGTTACCAATCCGGATAAGCCAAGGGTCACGATTCCATCGGATCTGACGGTTACCGATTGCAAGAAGCCTTTCCTTCCGGATTCATTGAATGGATATCCCAAGGCACTTTGTACCTGTGACAGTATTAAAGTTTCCTACAAGGATGATACGGTATTTACAAATCCGGAGGTCTGTTATGTTGTAGAAAGAAACTGGGCGATTCGTTTTAAATGCAAACCGAACTACGACTCGACATTCCATTATATACAGAAAATTACCCGTGATGTAGATCTGAATCCTGCCGATATCATGTGGCCTCAGAGTATGTTTACTTCCTATACCTGTACGCCTACTTTGGATCCAAAAATAGTTGGAGAGCCAAAGCTCACGAAGGACTATTGTGGTTTTGTCACATTTATTTATGTAGATGCGCCATTGAGTACTTCTAAATGTACAGGTATTGTCAGGACCTGGACAGCGGTGAACAGCTGCAGTCAGAGCCAGAGACCACAGTTTGTTCAAACTATAGAAATCAAGAATCAGAAGGCACCCAATATCAAGTGTCCGAAAGATACTGTTGTCAACGCGGATCCGAATACCTGCGGTAAAGTGCTTCAATTGGGTAATCCAAGCCTTGAAGATGATTGCAATACGGGAGTTACATTTACGAATAACGCACCGCCTGTGTATCCGGTGGGTATGACCTTCGTGGTATTTACGGCAAAGGATACCTGTGGTCATACATCAACATGCACAACTAAAGTCACCGTGATCGAAAATGTTCCACCTGAGATTGTATGTCCGGTAGATCTCACTATTTCCTGCGGAGTAGATACAAAAGATCTGACACAATTTGGCAATGCGGTGGCAACGGATAACTGCCCAGGTGTTACGGTTGTCGAAACAAGTGTTAGGCTGCAGGATGTTTGCGGTATTGGTACGATCATTCGTAAGTTTGTAGCTGTAGATGCATCTGGCAACAGAGATTCCTGTACCCAGACCATCACGATACAAAACCTGGATCCGCTGGATGATGTGGATATAATCTGGCCTCCTTCACCGGTCACGGTTGGTGAATGCGAGAGCTACGATCCTTCTGTCACGGGAAGCCCTGCATTTGATTCAACGGGCATCTCCTGTTTGAAAGCAATGATAACCTATGCGGATTCCAACTTATGTGAAATGAACATGGGCTGTGACATTGAAAGGACATGGACCGTATATGATACCTGCAGCGACAGGACATTCAGTTTTGTGCAAACAATTCATATCGATGATACCAATCCTCCGAATATCCTTGGGGTTTCAGATACTACGGTCTATTCGACGGATACTTCATGCAATAATTACATTACACTGAAAGCTTTTGTGGACAATTGCGATTCCGCGAATATTATCATAACCAATGATTCTCCATACGGCGCGAATCAATTTGAAGATGCCTCCGGATATTATCCTCCCGGCATGACCATGGTGACATTTACTGCGAGAGACGGATGTTGTAACGTAAGCATGAAAACCGTGAAAATTAATGTGATTGACACCGTTGCTCCAGACTTTACATGCCGCAAGGTGGTAAAGAAAATCAAAGATGATGGCTGCGCAGTATTTAATGCGAAAGATTTCATCCTTAAGATTGAGGACAATTGTACAGACTCTGCTTTCATCAAAGCATCCTTTGACCCCAATGATTTTAATGATACACTATTCGTCATATGCTGTGACTCCATCACCAACTATGAGTACACAGCAGCTGTAAAAGTGTATTTCATGGACCAGGCGGGCAACATGGATTCTTGCAGTACCTTTTTGCAGGCTGTGGATCAGGATACCATTTGTGGTCCAACTTTCAGATCGCATGTAAAGGGATTTGTGAGATCGCGCAAGGCGTTTACAATGCCCGGTGTAAATGTAATGCTCAATGCCGGAGCTTCCGGTATCGATATCACGAGATCGGATGGCTTCTACGGCTTTCTGAATATGCCGAATGGGGGTGATTACGATGTAAGTGCTGAGCACGATGTCAATCCACTGAATGGTGTGACTACGGCAGATATCATCCATATCCAAAGACATATTCTGGGGATAAGTCCGTTTACGGATCCACTCAAGTTTATTGCAGCGGACGTCAATGGAAATGCCAGGATCACCGCAGCAGACATTGTTGAAATTCGAAAGCTCATATTGGGACAAACCTCTAGATTTGCAAAGAGCCCATCGTGGAGGTTTTTGTTGTCCAACTATGTCTTCAAGGATAAGGACGATCCACTCAGTGATGATTATCCCACATACTATCATATCGATAAGATTCATCAGAACTACTACATAGACTTTACGGGTGTCAAAATGGGGGATGTCGATGATTCCAATGATCCAACAGATTTGGGACATAGCGTTCAGGACCGTTCTTCAAAACCTGCACTGGTAATTGTAAAGGACTTTGAAACAAAACTGAACCAGGAGTATGATGTCGAACTCGATGTAGCTCAGTTTGAGGTGATGGATGGACTCCAGATAAGTATCGCATTCAACCCTGCATTAGCGGTATTGGAATCTGCAGATGCCAGCGGAGCATCTTTTGTATCCGATGATATTTTATATCTGGATAAGCAACAAAACAGAATCCGGATTTCTTATGCAAGAGGAAACGAGTTGAACAGGAGCGGGAAGATAAAACTCCGGTTCAGGGCAACTGCGAATTCCAGAGTTTCTGATTGTATGCAACTTGAGTCGATGGCGTCCTTTGTCTCAGAGGCTTACTTTGAAAATGGAAGCACTTCACCATTGCGTATTGAATTTATGGATGAGCAGGAAAATGCATCCGGAATCAGTTTGTATCAAAATATTCCAAACCCATTCCGGCAGATGACCATCATTCCATTCTCCTGTACGGAAGACGCCGAAATTGAGTTCAATGTAATTGATATGAATGGCCGCATCGTTTATACGCAAAAGCAGAATTATGCGAAGGGATATCATGAAATTGAAATCAGGAAATCCCAGCTGGGAAATGAGGGAATATTTTACTATCAATTGAAGACAAATAATACGAGTTTATTTAGGCGAATGATCCTAATCGACTAAGGTCATAAGCTTATAGTGTGTAGTAATCGGTTTCGTATACAGCCTCTGCTTCTTGCAGAGGCTGTTTTTGGCAGGCATTCTTTTTTAGCAGGAAGATGCCGTCAGAAGCAGATAGTGCACACTGCTATGTCTTAAAGATCCCGAGAACATATTATATATATATGTAATATGTTTTTGTGAATTGAATACAGAGTCCCATATACTAGACTTTTTAGCAGCAGCTTGTTTGGCTAAACTCAAAATAAGAAAGGCTTTATGTTTACCCGAATTTCGATTTCCAGAGCTGCAGTAATTTTACTGTCGCTTGTATTTGAATATACGTCCGCATATTCGCAACAATTCTGTGATCTGGATAACACAGCGCCCCACATTGCAGATTGTCCGGATGATGTGCTTGTTGCTTTGCAACCAGGTGAATGCTTCGCAGAGGTCAACTGGGCGCCACCCATTCTTGCAACAGATGATTGTGATGCCGTCAATCTTTTTTCGGCAGCTGATTTTTTTAGTTATTACACCCACAACGGAAGTGCTTATGGGGATGATGCGAAGTTTATCATGCATGGTACCGACTCCATTACCATAACGGGAACGACAAATGGGAATGCAGGCCTTACGAACAGGTTTAATGTATGCTTTTATGCGGCATGCACGGGTAAGATCAGTTGCAACTGGAGAGCCCGGATGAGTGCGGGAGATGGATTTGCAGGGGATCGGGTACGTCTCATGATTGATCATCAGGGTCATCAGGTATTTATTAATTCAGTACTCACTACCGGAAATGGATCCTTCACCCAGGGTGTATTGATTGGTGAGCAAATTCAACGTGGGGATCGCATTTGTTTTGAAGTGCAATCCGACAATCAGGGAGGCATCGATAGCTTTACCGTAAAAGATTTCATATTTGTTCCGGATCCTATAGAAGTCGTTCAGACAAAAGGACCAAAGCCGGGAGATCGGCTGCCGCCGGGAACTTATCCCGTGGAATATGTCGCAAGTGATTGTGCGGGAAACACGGATGCATGCAATTTTACAATTACAGTTTTAAATGAAAACACCAAGCCTTTATTCAGTGATTGTCCGGGGGACATCACGATTACTTTGAACAACTCCGGCGCCTGCGATACACTGTTAAAAGCGCTGATACCAAAGACAAGCGATCCATGCAGTCCTGTCCTTGGATTTCAATTTGATATGAATCCACTTATCAATGGTATTCAATTATTCGAAAAAGCGGAAGCTGGAATGGGTGATGGAATTATTGGTACAGACGGAATCGTTCGCCTTTCTGATGGTAAGGACAGTTTGATTGTAATCGGTATAAACAATGGAACACCGGGTGATGCGCGAAATGACACCTCAGTGATTCAAACATGTATCTACCCACAATGTCCTGGAATTATACATTTCGACTGGACTTCGAGTATCGAAATGATCATTGGTAATTTTCGTCGCGACGAAGCAGGCATCCTGTTTAATGGAAAAGATTCCATACTTTCCTCTCCGCCCAGCGCATTTTATAATGCAGGTACCGTCGACATCCAAACGGATGGAGTAAATCCCGTTTGCTTTTATGTGCGCTCGACAAACATGTCCTATGAAGATACCTTAACGATAACAAATTTTAGTTTCACACCTCAGGATCCGCTTGTAAGTCAGATATCAGGTGCCGATCTGAATACGCATTTGGAGTCCGGCATTTATCCTGTTGAGTTTCAGGCAGAGGATTGCTATGGCAATCTCGACAGTTGCGGATTTCAAATCACGGTAATTCGGAGTGAAGCGCTTATTTGTAAAAATATAAACCTGTCATTGGATCAAAATTGTGAGGCAAAAATTACACCTGATATGCTAGTAGCTGGTGTGTGTTCGAGATCGCTCGTTGTAGATCTGTCTCATTATGGTGTACCTATTCCAAATCCTATTGATTCTGCATATTTATGGAAACACATCCGCGCCACTGTCCGGGATACGCTGTCGGGAAACACATGTTGGGCAGATGTACTCGTTGAAGACAAACTGGCGCCGGCAATTGTATGTCGTGCAGACACGGTCAACTGTTACAAATTTGAGCATGACACTCCATTGAATTATGATGCCTATGATTGCAGCCATTATACAGTGAATACCATCGGAGAGCGCGTGGAACATTTTTATTGTAATGAAAATTTTATCAAGGCCGTTTATCGCGATATTCAGATTTCGGATGCTAACGGATTCATTGATCAATGTACAGATACCATACTGGTTCAGAGAATAAAGGCATTTGATTTTAATCTGCCTTCAGGTATAATTGAAGTTCAGTGCCTGCTCAATTATTTCTTTACGGATCAAAATGGTCATCCACACCCTTTCATTACAGGTTTTCCATATGTGCAGCTTTCAGATGGGTCCTATCTTTATTTTCCATTGGGATCGGACAACAGCTTGTTGGAATGCAATCTGCACCTGAGTTATTCAGATGTCGATTTGGGCGAGATTAACTGCGTCCGAAAAATACTCCGTACCTGGACTGTTCGGGAATGGTGGTGTGGTACTGAAATTGTGAATAGCTCCAGTCAAATGCTTGTCATCAAGGATGACTTTGCTCCCTATGTAACCCGTCTACCGGATGACCTCTATGCTACGACAGACAGGAGAAGTTGCTCAGCACGTGTGTTGATACCGCCGATAGAAGTTGCCGACGTATGTCATTCAGATTTCCGAATAGATATCGCTTATCCCGGTGGAATCCTTCTTGGACAAAATGGAGGCTATGTCGATTTACCTGTAGGAGAGGATACCATTTATTATCACGTCTATGACGGTTGTGGAAATCAAACCACACCGATACCCTATATTATTGTACATGTCAAAGACGAAACGGAGCCTGTAGCGGTGTGCGACCGCAACACGGTCGTAGCATTGAATCACAGTGGCTACAATTGGGTGCCGGCGGAAGTATTTGACGATGGAAGTTTTGATGAATGCAGCTTGGATC
>CAYTNG010000013.1:0-91630 GCA_964439105.1 uncultured Saprospiraceae bacterium | reverse complement strand
TTAATGATTTAAAATTAACTAAACCTCTGGCCTCAATTTAGGGGAGTATTACATTGAATGTTGGAAAAAGATCGGACGGAGGTAATCAATTACACTGAATTTTCCATTTATTAATTAATCACATTTTCGAAAAGATCACCTGATTTGATCCTAATGCTGACTGAATATTTAAATAATAAAGACCTCCAACTAAACCACTAACATCAACATCCATAACTTTTTTTTCTCCCCTAACCATAACTTTCCTCATAAAACTTCGTCCATTCATGTCTCTGATCATCAAGATAAGTTTTCCGGAAACGGGGTTTTGGAATTGCACAAAAAGTCGGTCTATAACAGGATTTGGGTAAACAAAGTACGATTGCCCATCAATGTTAATTGCACTGGATAATATAATTTGCAAACAAAACGATGTATCAATACATGGTGGTATGGTGGTAATCACAGCATAGCTTCCATCTTTATTTGGTTTGTAGATTTTTTGCGTTGCTCCGGGTATAGCTGCAAAATTATCATTGCAATCAACCCATTGGTAAGTTGCTACACTATCCAATGCGATTAAGGTATTTCCAAGCTTGGTAATATTTGTATCCAGGGCAATAATATTCAGATCGAGTTCGATAAGACTGTCACAGCCCTGGCGGTTCCTCAATTTTATATAATACTTACCTCCTTCAGTGTAGACTTTATCATTAAATCCAAATTTTCTACAAGCTGTAATTTGAATTAGAGTATCGCTACTTTTGCGAACAGTCAGATTCAGGGTAACAATACTATCGCAACCTTTTGTTGTCTGAAAATGATTAATAAAAGTTCCATTCTCCCGATATACTGTGCCTTGCCAATTGAAACTATCGCAGACAGTTAAAGTCTGCAAACTGCTAACTGTATCAACAATTGTCAAATCGAGGACAGATATCAAACTATCACAAGCTTTGACATTGTAAAATGTATGAACATATCTTCCTTGAACTGTCAGTACGGTATCGTAGAATCGGTATTCACTACCATTACAGATTGAAACAGAAATCTTTTCTGTTTTCGGAAACTCTGAGGTATGGAAATAATTATCTGTATAATCGCATTCAACGATGGAAAAATCATTTGGCACGAATATCCCATTTGCATTGCGCTTGGTGTTGACCACCATGTATAGGTCGTTGATTTGTGAAGCCTTAAATTTAAACCTTTGATCGACCAGACTATCTCCGGGTTCTACTTGTAATTTTGTGTAAAATATTCCTAACAAACTACCTGATACAGAAGGATCGCCATTGTAAAATGAAACCGGTAGATTAGGCTCAGCCTGAGACGAAGCATCCTTTCTGTTAAAAATATCAAAGACCACTGTATATTCATCTTCAAGTCGATCGTAGTTTATACAATTAATTTTACCCCAAAGGCTTGTAGCAGCCACTTTATACATACCATTGCTATCGAGTAGTGATGCTTGTTGCAAAAAATTATTGTATTTGCCATTTTTATACGTGGCATGATTTTTCAGAACTTGTGGTACCGTAAGGTCATCATTTATAAAGAGTGGATTATAGGCGTATTGATTCCATACTCCGCGTGCAGGTGCCCAACCTGGAAGGGTGTCGGGCGAACCGAAGGCGGTAAGGTATCCTTGAGTAATATTATAAGGAAATTGACCCCTACCACCACATACAACACAAATTTTCGCTTTACCCGTGTGGTCTATATCGGCAATGATGGGGTATTCCTGGTATGTTCCCGCAATGCATTTTATACTATCAATAATCTGTGGTGGATTGACGCTACCATCTATCACCAATAAATTAAATTGATCGCGGTATATAATTTCCGGGATACCGTCCCCATTGAGATCAAAAGTGGTTATGCCTGTACTTGCGAAAGTATCCTTCACTAAAAGTGACCATTTTAAATTAAGCGTATTGGTCCCATCATATTCGAAATTGCAAATGGTGTTTGTTTTACTTACTAAAATATTTGGAATGCCGTTGCCGTCGATATCAGCAATAGTAGGGTAACTATTTGGTTCGTCAATTCCAGGAATATAGTTCTGAGCTATTAAGGCAGGTACACTTTTATTCAAAGTATAAACGTAAAGTTTGGACTTCGAGGCCCTACCACAATAAGATACAATTACATCCAATTGCCCATCTCCATTGATATCTGCTACGGTTGTTTTTCCATCAAAATAGTCATTATCCACTCGGATATTTATAGGAGTCATACTATTACCAATCATGCCATTTGTATTTGTGAATTTTACTTTATATACAGTATAACCAGCGGCTAATTCCAAATCATTGGGGTCATCATCGAGCTGCGCTGCTACGGACACTGAATTTAATATGAAGACATCAAAATTTGATCCTACACCATTTATGCCTCCTTCTGCCAACAATTTTCCAGTTTGTCCATTAAAGATCCGGTTATTGCAATACACTTCTGTCTTACCGTCTTGATTAAAATCGGCAACTCCAAAATTTGCTTGCCCAGGGTCATAGTTGCTATTGTAAAAATATTCATCCGAAACCCATTTAAGCTTACCGGAAAACTCATAACACGTCATATGACCACTGTATGGAAAATTACCATAATAAGAAGCAAATATGATTTCTTTAACTCCATCATTATCTACATCTGCAATGACTGGTGTTAAATCAGGTTGAAATCCATTGCAATCAAATTTCTTTTTCAGGTTTCCATTTCTTCCATCATAGAAATGCACCCTTTGCGTATCAAGAATGGATCCATCAGTTGAATTAAAGCCTCTCATTAAGATTTCAGGAATGCAGTCTCCATCCATGTCTGCAATAAGTGGAGTTTGGCCTGTTCTAGCTATTTCTTTTGATTCCCATTTTTTTTCAAGGACTATGGCTGGTTTGATATACTTTCGAAGAACATAGCATTTAGTTGAATCCGTAATGTCATTCTTGCAAGGAATATCCTGCCCAAAAATCAATAGTGGAATGCCTACAAAGAAAACGGTATAAGAAAAAATTTTGCTACTTTTCATGAAGTATGTGTATAGTAAAGAAGGGCGAGTCCCTTACAGAATTCGCCCTTCTTTTAAGTTAAATTATATTTTAACAAATTTTAGGGTAGCATATTCGCCTTTGGCATTTTTATATCTTAAAAGATACAAACCGCCTGGCCATGTATGGTTTAAATAATGTTCTGCACCAATAAATAAACCAGAAAGAATACGGTTTCCAGATGAATTAAAAATGTCAAACTCGGTTGTATTTAATGTTGACCTGATAATCCACTCATCCGACGAAACCGGATTCGGATAAATTTCTAATTCATGCGCTTTCATCAATTTTGATCTTGAAGTAGTACCGCCAAATTCTTCTCTGCTTAAGCAATCTTCCGGTTTCCGTATTTTGAACACTTTGTAACAGTCAGTGTTTGGACATTCGCAGGTATAAGGTATAGTCCCACAAGAATAGATTACAAATATTCTTTCAAGATCATTATAAGGTCCTAAAGGATTATTAAATTGCCCATAAACCATATTGTTTGGATTACTTGGAATAAAACTCCTATAACATGGATATCCGGCCCGACTCACATTAAACTCTACTGTGTAGGAATACGTCCCATTGCCATTATCTATGCAATGAATGCCATCAAAATAAGCTTCTAAATCACAGCTTTCATAATTCCCATTGCTACAGGGTTTTGGCGGGCATATATCCAATTGTGCGTAACAACTTGGATTTTGTCCACAAATTGGTACATACCCAATAGTTGGTTTTTTGCAATCTTGATTACTTACTTGACCAGCATCAATAGTATAGGTTACGTTAAATTGCATAGGGGTACCATCTAATTGCCAGCAATCCCCAATTGGCGGAACAGGACCTGGAATCCTAATATCGTACGACCAATTTCCTGTATTTGGATTGCATTGAATATTGCTGATCTTGACCATGGAAAGCTGGGAGCAGCCAGAACAATAATCAGGTGGAATAATCTGGAATGTATCATTGCAACCACCATAAAATAAGGTCAAGACCCATCTACCTTCTTGAATTAAGAAAGGTCCAAGTTTGTAAGTCCCATTTCCATAGCCATCTGTTTTTAAGAAATAACGTCCTGATTCATCCGGATAAGGATCATCCAACAGCCTTTCCAATACCCAATGTCTATTATCTGCATTCGAAATGGTAAAAGTCACATAATAATAATCATCAGAAAATACATTGTTGTTTGGATCATTTCGATTGCACTCGCCAATAATTATATCTACGTCCGGAAGTCCAAAATCAGTATAACAAATTTCAACGGCATTGGTGGGCACATCAGGCAGGAAGTCACCAGAAGCATTTTTAAATTTTAAATAAGCTATTACATCCCTACAAGTCGGATTAGGGCTTTGAAAATCTGTTTTAACAATTCTAAACGAAAAGGTTTTAGCTGTGGTGTTAATATTCAATCCATAAATATTAAAACCAGGAACCGTAATATTATCTAATATGTTATATCCGTCGATAGTTGGTGTAGTATATCTACCTAAAATGGTAATACTATCACCATCGCATGATACAATAATTTCAGGCTTATTACCAATATTACCTGATCCATAGCTGCTGTTATCACAAGATTCGCATATTCCATCGATATAAACATAACCCATATGAACGCCTTGACCGCAATCAGCAGCTATCAATTCTAAAGTGGCTATATTTCCCACTTCGTATTTCGGAATATTAATTCTATGACAAGCCCAATCAGAAGTCTTTATGTGTTGACCTTCAAGCATACAGTCGTCGCTTGGATATAGTGTATTTGCAGGAACTGATACACCATCAAAACACAAGTCATAATTCGGAGCAAGATCACAGCGAATACTATAAAATGGTTGCTGATCCATATGACCCTCCGGATTTCCTAATACTGCTAAATACCAAATGGTAAAACTCCTATTTTCATCAGTAACCTTGAATCTTTTGATTAATCTATTAACGTCAGCTTGAAAAACACATTAGATCTATATTAGGATTATAAAGATGACTTCTTGGACTATTCAATCGCAATGAATAATCACCGAAGAGAACCTTGTTATATCCGGTTAATATATCGGTACCTTGAGATACAATTTCAAACCTATTATATAATGGCAATGTTGATGCTTCAGTATATATAACAGGTGAATAATTAGAATATAGTGGAGTACATGTATTGCTCCCATATCTATATGGTCCAGCATAATAACCTCTATAATATATAAATTCATCCTCAAACCCTCCATTATCACAGATCAGTGTGTCTTGGCTATTCGATATTCCAGGCATGGCAGTGATAAAAAGTCTTAAAATGAGAATACGAAGTTTTACAAGCAGCTTCGTCAATGGTTGGTAAGTAATTGAATTACCGCAAAATAAAGACTTTCTCATGTTACTGCGTTTTTGGTAAAAAAATACAGACAATTCTACTTGATTCAAATACTCAAAAACGGAAAGTTTAAAAAGGGTTAGTTTTTATTCCAACTGCAAAATAAGGATTTGTAAATTGGTTGATAGCTTTTCTTGTTAAATATTTCATTTCAACTCAAAAATCAGGGTTTACCCTGATAAAAAAAGGAGAACCAACTAGAATAATTTGCCAATCTGGTAAATTGCACTCTCTTGAAACAAGAGATAGAAAATCTTCCACTGAACCAGATTTGGTTGATTCTGGGGTGCGGGTCTCCCGCCAAGATTGCGTTTCGCCATGAGGCAGATTATCTATCGCCATGGCGAAACGCAATCTTGCAATACTCATAATTTGCATCTTTCCGGTCGGGATTCAAAGATTTTTAACGCTCAGTTTATCCTGATATTCATCTAGAATCTCCGTGGGTAAGCTCTTAAGGTATATCTCAGTTGTGGCAAGGGATGTATGACCCAGCATGGAGCTAATGGCTTTTAATGGGACTTCTTTCATCATGGCATGAGTAGCAAACGAATGCCTGCTGACGTACGAGGTTAAATGATCCTCTATATCGCAAATCTTTGCTAATTCCCTTAACCCCTGATTATAGATTTTCCGGGATTGATAAATATCCTTGTATTGGTCAGTTAATTGAGTACGTTGTATGAAGGGGAAGATAAAGTCTTCTTTCCCTTTACCCTTCATATAGAATGAAAGAAGCTCCTCTAATGAATCGGTTAATTTAAGATCGTAGAGCCTACCAGTTTTTTGTCTTCGATAGCGGATACGATTATTGACAATGTCCTTGACTTTCAAAAAAGCCATATCAATAAAACTCATTCCGTTCATCATAAAACTGGCTAGAAAAAAATTTCTGGCATTAAAACAAGGGCTATCCGGTCCTAGATCCAATTGGACGATACTTTGCAAAGCATTCTGGTCGAGCGCTCGTTTTACCGTTTTTTCTTTTTGAATCCGGTATTGTTTGAATGGGTATTGGTTTTGATCAATAACTCCTTCAATAATTGCTTTGTTATAAATTGCACGAATAGTTCTCATATTGAAGGACAGTCCGTTTAACTGGAAACCTTGACCAAGAAAATATGCTTCATACTCCTTCAAAAAATTGTAGGTAATTTCTTCAAATCTTAAATCCCTACCCCTTCGGTAAGTCCGTAAAGCTCCTAATACATTTCTATATACTCTTGCATTGCCGACTTTCCGGGCACTTAACATCTGTTCAATTAACTTTTCAGCGTAGCTGAAAAAAGAATTACGTGTTTCTGAATCGGGATGCTTTTCAATATACTTTCTTAAATCTGTAATAGATAATCCAGCTAGTTTCCTTTCTTCTTCGAGTTTTGAGATTAAATCAATTGCCTTGGATCTTCTCTTTTCAAAATAATTATTTATTCTTGCAATTGAAGGAACGGTTTTACATGTGGCTCTGACCTTCTTTTTTTTATCATCCCAATCATTAGGATGAACGGCAAAGCCCAAGGAAATCGATGTGGTTCTTTGATAATGACCCAATCTGAGTACTACTGGATATGAACCATCCTTTCTTTTACGTCTTGAATCCAATGAGATAGCAATAGTTGTATTCATGTACCAAAGGTAAATGAATATTTGCACATATTTTGCACATAATTTGCACATAAAATATGTATTTTTAAATATCACTATGGACTGATAATTGGCGTAGTTTATTGATTATCTGTACTTATTAATTCATATTAATACATATTAAACCATTTTTTACACGTCTAGGGGGCGTGGGGTCGAAAGTTCGAATCTTTTCACCCCGACTAATAAAATCAAGGGTTTTGGGCCACTTTCGCCTTAAACCCTTTTTTATTTGCATACGATTTGCATAAATATCCCTTTAAAGCATTACTTGAAATGTTAGTAGCTGTAATTACCCCCTTTTCCCGTACTGATAATAAATTTGATTTCAAATAAAGAGGTCAAATTAGACTTTGAAAAATCCATCATCTTTTTCAAGTTAAAACAAGGATAAAGCCATACTATCCAGCATGTGAGCAAGTAAAAAAGACACACAAAGTGTCTTTTTTACGAAGCGAACCGAAAAATCAAACGAGCTCTGACGAGTTTGATTTTGAGGCTAAGTTTATTTACTCTGCTTCCAACGCCAACCATAAAAGACACGCACAATTCAGCATGAGTGTGAGTGTGGGTGTGAGCAAGTAAAAAAGACACACGAAGTGTCTTTCGACGTCGCGAACCGAAAAATCAAACGAGCTCTGCTGAGTTTGATTTTGAGGCTAAGTTTATTTACTCTGCTTCCAACGCCAACCATAAAAGACACACACAATCCAGCATGAGTGTGGGTGTGGGTGTGAGCAAGTAAAAAAGACACACACAATCCAGCATGAATGTGGGTGTGAGTGTGAGTGTGTGATTATTCGATTAACACAAATCCAGCCCACTGGTAGGGATCAAAACCCAACTCCCGCAATTCCTTCTGTGCAGCATGAAAGGCATCTGGTATCGACATTTTTTTTCCGCCTTTGTCTGGACCTTCGGCCTCGAGCCATTTTTTGTAAAATGTCGTCATCAACAGCGATGTCTGTTTGTCCGGAACCTGCCAAAGGCTCATGATGATGTACTTCACTCCTGCTATTTTGAATGCGCGCTGCAATCCATATACCCCTTCATTCCCTTGTATGTCTCCCAATCCTGTTTCACATGCCGAAAGGACTACCAACTCCGTATTGCTTAGATTCATTTGACTGATCTCGTATGCGGTAAGTACCCCGTCTTCACCACTTACTAACGATCGTTCTCCTTTCCATCCGGCATTGCCACCGGATAAAATCAATCCCGAACGCAACATCGGATGCTTACTCTTCTTGAACACAGGTTCGTCTTTAGCATCTTCAGAATGAACACTATCGGATTCCATTTGCTCATTCAGAAAGAAATATCCATGAGTAGCAATGTGCAAAATTTTTGGAGAAAGACTATTATTTCCAAGACTCTTAAAACTGTCTTCCGTACCTTCATTGCCACTTTTCAAAATAGTCTTGATTCCGGCATTGTCCATGATCAACCGGATGGAGCGTATCTCCTTCTCCGTTCCTGGCAGATAATTCCAGGATCCACCGCGCATGGTCGAATCTAAGCTACTCTCCTTTGAAATAACCATTGAACGGCTCGCTGTCCAATCTCCATATTGTTGCCCTTGCGAGTCTGGTTCGTAATTGAGTCCACCAAACAACACAGCATCATGTCCTTCTTTGCTTTCAAAATCCGGAATTGCCAATTGACGGGTACTATTCATCCTGATCAATCGATACCGGTCTGCCAATGTTTCCTCAGGGTTTACAGGAATCGCTCCAAGGTTCAATCTGTGTAAAAGTCCGGAAGATGAATAATATATTGTTTTAATTCCCACCAGATCCTTTTCTATGGGTTGCCAAATTAATTTATACAGCGTTTTATTTGGATAGTTGATTTCCTGTGCTCCACGATCAGAAATTGAATAGAGCTGATTTACATAATCTGCTTTTCGCTCATTATGGACATTTAATAAACTATCCAATGAACGCTCCTCAAATAAGTGAATAAAAATTGAATTGGGAACTCCTGAAATCAGGATCAGGGCCGCATAGAATGTACTGTCGCTCTCTCCTTCATTCTCGTAATGATATTGTATCAATTCCAAGGCGGCTTCACCTGGTTTAAGTACATTATACACATCCTTCCAATCAATTTGTTTCGATACGTTTTTGTATCCTGAGACTTTCAATGCCAAATCTTTTTCGATCTGATTGTATCGTTCATTTTCTTTTAATAGTCTGGCACTGTCTTGAACATTCAAAGGTTTACTGTATTCATCTGCAAGCCATTGGCCAACAGCTTTAAGTTCACTGTATTTTTTCTGTGCTTCCGGATTTGAATTTGCAAGTCGCTTGATTTGAAGAGTTGCATTGAGTAAAAAACCTTTATAAAACAGACAATTTGAAAAGCAAGTTGAAATTACATCTGCGTTTCTTGAATCATATAAAAAGGACAGAATATTATTTTGTATATGTACAAACTTATCCAGATACTGATTCAGTTCCTGATCAGACAGGTGATGCAATGCCCGCTCCAATAGTTCTCTATTGACAGTTGATAGTTTATTGAAATAAGCCTCAGCCTTATCATATTTCTTCATGTACCAATAAAGAATTGCCAGGTTAAACAGCGTTCTGGCATGTTCCGGATTCATTACACCCCATATTTTTTCTTCTCTGACTTGTGCTTCAAGCATCAAAGGTTCTGCTTTCGCAAATTGTCCGGACTTTCCATAAAGTATAGCCAAACTGGACTGAGCTCCAATGCAATCTGGGTGATCTGGCCCAACTGTTTTCTTTAAAATTGCAATAGATTCTAAATAAAGGGATTCTGCTTTGTCAAATTGATCTATGTCCCGATAGAGTACAGCAAGATTATTTAAACTCGAAGCATAGTCGGGATGCTTGTTACCTAGTAATTTTTCTTTAATGGATTTTACTTCCAAAAAGTACTGTTCCGCCTTTTCATATTTATTCTGATTCCAGTAAAAAACTGCGAGATTATTGAGGCTTGCTGCATAACCGGTATTTTCCTTTCCGTGTGTTTTTTCATGGATAGCCTTGGCCTCCAGATAAAGGGATTCTGCCTTCTCATAAAGGCGCATATCATAATATAAAACAGCCAGATTATTTAGGTTCGATGCATAGTCCGGGTCCTCCTTTCCTAGTTTTTTCTCATTGATGGCCATAGCTTCAAGATAAAGTGGTTCGGCTTTATCATATCGCCCAATACGCCAGTATAATATTCCCAGAGAAATTAGACTACGCGCGTAATCCACATCTTCTTTGCCGAGGATTTTTGCACGAAGGGCAATGGTTTCTATCAATAGCAACTCGGATTCTTTGTATTTTCCAACATTGTAATACAATGTGGCCAGGTTGCTTAAGCTTTTAGCATATTCAGGACTTTCTATTCCGAAAGTTCTTTCACAAATTTTCTTTCTGTCAAGGTAAAGAAGTTCAGACTGTTCATATTTTGCAGTTTCAAGATAAACACCTGCCAGCCCATTCAGGCAGTTTACATAAAGTGAACTTTCATTTCCTACGGTTTGCTCAAATATCACCTTTGCTTCACTAAAATATTTCTCTGCAGATTGAAAATCTTCCTTGGATCGAAATATTCTCGCATGACCTAAAATACAATTTCCATATATTGATGACATTGGTCCAATACTGTCTCTGGCAAGTTTTTCAGCAATCCCGATAATTTCCAGCGCTTGTTCAAATTGTCCGCTGTCATTATAATCACTGGAAAGATTAACAAGGCTGTCTATCCGGAGTATTTTACTGGAATCTATAGTCTGAGTCCAAAGTAAGGCCGGAAAGCAAATAAGAAAAAGGTAAAATATTTTTATCATAGTAACAACGATTAGGGATATTCTGCTATCATAAAAGGTGCCGGATCCTGGCATGCATATGAGCAAGCAGAAAGCCACCCAACGGGGCTTTCGACGCAGCGAACCGAAAAATCAAACGAGCTCTGCCGAGTTTGATTTTGAGGCTCACACAATTCAGCATGAGTGTGGGTGTGCATGTGGGTGTGAATAATTCACTTATAAATAAACTAAAATAATGTATTCGAAATGAACTCCGTCGAGTTTGATTTTTAAGCTTACAAGGTGATCACTCTATCAACACAAATCCAGCCCACTGGTAGGGATCAAAACCCAACTCCCGCAATTCCTTCTGTGCAGCATGAAAGGCATCTGGTATCGACATTTTTTTTCCGCCTTTGTCTGGACCTTCGGCCTCGAGCCATTTTTTGTAAAATGTCGTCATCAACAGCGATGTCTGTTTGTCCGGAACCTGCCAAAGGCTCATGATGATGTACTTCACTCCTGCTATTTTGAATGCGCGCTGCAATCCATATACCCCTTCATTCCCTTGTATGTCACCCAATCCTGTTTCACATGCCGAAAGGACTACCAACTCCGTATTGCTGAGATTCATTTGACTGATCTCGTATGCGGTAAGTACTCCATCTTCACCACTTACTAACGATCGTTCTCCTTTCCATCCGGCATTGCCCCCAGAAAGAATGAGCCCTGAACGCAACATCGGGTGATCGGAAATTTTGAAGACTGACTCCTTTGTACCAAATTCCAACTTTGGCTTATTGGAAGCCGCTTTCGCGGTTCCCTCACTTGTCACACTGTCGTGCGCCACTCCACCATGGGTGGAGATCGCTCGGTCAGGATCCGGAAAGAAATAGCCATGGGTCGCAACATGCAGGATCCGGGGGGAGTTCTTTCCTTCTCCCATTTGTTTAAAACCATCCTCCGTCCCTTCACGTCCAGTCCGGATTTTTATATGCATACCTGAATTGCTAAGCATGGTCCCTATCGTCTTCACTTCCTTGTCCGTTCCTACCAGGTAGCTCCAGTTTCCGCCTCGCAATGTACTGTCTATCATACCAAAGGAAAGTTCGCCACGTGAGCGATTCGCCAAAAGCGGTTCTTTGAATTGAGCTGTGCTGTCTTGATCGTAATGCAAGCCGCCAAACAGCACTGCTTCATTTGTGGAAGAATCACTAATTGTGGGTAGAACTAATTGCCGGGTGCTATTCATCGCAATGACATGGTATCGATCTGCCACAGTTGCTTCCTCATCTATGGGAATGGCACCAATATTCAGTCTGTGCAAAAGTCCTGTTGGAGAATAGTACACCGTCTTCGCATCCTTTAATTCATTTTCCATCGGTTTCCAGATCAACTCATATAAACTTTTTTGCGAACGCTCCATTTCCATCGCACCGCGATCCGCCAATGTATAGAGATGATTGACATAATCCGCTTTCCGCTCATTTTGAACCTGTAGTAAACTATCCAGTGCAGCTTGCTCGAACAATTTTATAAAAACCGGTGTACTCATTTCTTTTCGCAGAACCAATGCAGCATACAGGGTGCTATCTGTCTGTCTCTTGTGATAAAAATGATAGTGTACAAATTCAATGGCAGCTTCCCCTTCTTTCAATTTCGCTTGCACTTCCTGCCAGCTCACCTGCCGTATGGCTTCCCCGAAGCCTGCCACGGTGCGCGTGAGGTCTTTTTCTAAGGCATTGGCCTTTTCTTCGAGCTCTTCAACTCCCATTCGTTCGGCAATCGACTTACTATACTGGTTAGCAAGGCGGCGTTCGTAGGATTTCAGCAGGTTGTATTTTTCTGTGGAAGCGGAATCGATATGCGCCAGCTGTTTTACCCGATTCGCAGCGTTGAGAAGGAAGCCCTTGTAAAAAAGTGTGTTGTCATAGCAAGCAGTGATTGCTTTTTTGCTGTTGGCTATTTGAACAAATGAAAGGATTTGGTTTTGGCTTTCTGAAAACATGTTCAGGTAACTGTTCATCTCCTTTTCTGAAAGATGATGTGTAGCTCTCTCTAACAGGAGTTTGTTGGTAGTGGAGAGTTCCATGTAAAGTGGTTCGGCTTTTTCGTATTGGCCCATATCACTGTTGAGAGTCGCCAGGCTATTCAGGCTTGAGACGTAATAGGGATGTTCCTTACCCAGGACTTTTTTCTGGATGGTTTTGGATTCCCGGAAGAGCACTTCGGCCTTTTCGTATTGGCCCATGGAAAAGTACAGAACAGCTAGGTTACCGAGGCTCGAGGCGTAATAGGGATGTTCCTTTCCCAAGACTTTTTCCCGGATGGCTTTGGTTTCCAGAAGAAGCGCTTCGGCTTTTGAAAATTGACCTATTTCCCTGTATAGATCTGCCAGGTTGTTCAGGCAATTCGTATAAAATGGATGATTGAGATTATTACTGGATTCGAAAATTTCTTTAGCTTCCAAGAATAGGGATTCAGCTTTTTCGTTTTGGCCCATTTCACTGTAGAAAGTCGCCAGGTTATTCAGGCTTGAGACATAATAGGGATGTTCCTTGCCCAGGACTTTTTCCCGGATGGATTTGGTTTCCAGGACAAGCGCTTCGACTTTTGCGTATTGGTTCATATTATAGTACAGACCTGCCAGATTGTTCAGGCAATTCATATAAAATGGATGATTGAGATTATTGCTGGATTCGAAAATTTCTTGAGCTTCCAGGAATAGCGGTTCGGCTTTTTCGTATTGACCCATTTCAAGGTATAGCGTCGCCAGGTTAATCAGATTTCCTGCATAATCTTGATGTTCCTTGCCCATGACCTTTTCCTGGATGGATTTAGCTTCCAGGAATAGCGGTTCGGATTTTTCGTATTGACCTATTTCAAAGTAGAGCGTTGCCAGGTTTGACAGATCTTTGGCATAATCTGGATGTTCCTTGCCCATGAGCTTTTCCTGGATGGATTTGACTTCCAGGTAAAGCGGTTCAGCCTTTTCGTATTGACCCATTTTATCATAAAGAATAGCCAGGGGCCTCATGCTACATGCAAAATCGGGATGTTCCTTGCCCAAGGCCTTTTCCCGAATGGATTTGGATTCGAGATACCACTTTTCAGCCTCTGGAAAATCACTTTTAAAATCGCAAATTGTGCCATGGTTAAAGCAGCAATTTCCATATGCTGCCGACTCTTTCCCAAAATGGTCAACAGCGACCTTTTCAGCCGTTTCATTGAACTTTAGCGCTTCATCGAATTGCCCTTTGTCTGTGAGGCCTCGTGACAGCTGTATCAAGCTATCCACCTGCCGCATAGCGGTTGAATCAAAAGCCTGCGCACTTAGAAGGGCCGGAAGAAGAAACAAGAAGAAGGTAAGGATTCGTTTCATGCATCATTGGATTACCACAAGTTGAAAATTCCTAATTAGATTTCCACTAAAAATACTCTTTATTCCAGGATGAGAAAACCTGGCCTTCAATTTTGAATGGACTTTACACATTCTATGCACTTTGGCTGATGCATCGTTAAACTCCTATTCTGCCCTGTATCACCATAAGTTTGATGCGATTCATTCTTTAGGCCCTTTTGTTTTAATTGTATAGGTTTAGATTAAAAATCATAACAAAGCAAATGACATGTCTTAAGACATGTCATTTGCTTGTCAGTCATTTGCTTGTCATGGCATGCCGGCCTGTTACCTCAGATTCTCCCTTTAAGCTATCTTTGGCCTCTTCTTTCCTATTCCTTCATTTTAGTAATTAAAACGCATGCGCACTTTCCTCCTGCTATTCAAACTTTCGGTACTTCTCAACCTGGGATATTCTCAATATCACTTACTGCCTGTGGTGAAAAACGGCCAAAATCCCTCTAATCTGAATACCGATCCCGAAAACCAGCAAGGCGCAGGCCTCACTGCCGGATGGCAAACCATCCTTCAGGGGCCTCAAACTTCAGGTAACTGGTCAGCTACATTCCAGCTGCCCTTCAAATTTTATTTCAATGGGGCTCTGGTTAAAAATTATAAGGCCTCCACAAGCGGAATCGTAACGTTTAATACAAAAACAAGCATGCGCCCCGATTCTTCCAATATTGCCCTACCCACATCCAGAATACCGGACAGCTCCATTTGTATCTGGGGTTTAAGAGCGGTTACAGGTGATTACATCGTCATTAAAACATTTGGGCAGGCTCCACATCGTCAACTTTGGATTTCCTACAACTCATTCAGCGAACAAAACCTCCAATCCGGTGGTCACATCTTTGCTTCAGTCGTTCTTGAGGAATCCACGAATAAAATTTTCATCGTAGACCAACGAACACTGTGTCGGTTGAACGGGGTGGATTGTCCTGATAAAACCAGCCTGACTTTAGGTATTCAAATTGACTCGACAAATGCCATTATGGTACCAGGTAGTCCCGACTTTGCAAGTGAAAATTTAAATTCGCCCTCAACGGCAGACAATTCATACTATGAATTTATACCTGGCTCTGTGCCGAGTCTGGATGTGGAGTCGCAAAGTCATGTTCTGAAAAACTTTTTCCTATTTAGAGAATTCCCAATTTCCATTTCCGCTAATTACAAAAATATTGGCAGCACGCCCATTTCAAAAGTTGAATACAACTACCAGGTTGACAACGGTGCAGTTGAAACAGCGGTGATAAACGGATTAAATGCTTCAAGTTATGAACAATTCCAAATCACTCATCCAAAACTCTGGCAGATTTCAGATACCAGGTACACGACCCATAGTGTCAAATCCTGGATTAGCCGTATAAATGATCAGACTCCTAGCCTGACTGCGGATGACACCCTATTCTCCGCAATCACAGTCAATGACACCACATTTACGCGAAAGCTATTGCATGAGTCGTTTACTTCTTCCACAAACATGGCATCCAAAGCAGCGAATGATACTCTGCACAGCGTCCTTGCGGCATTTCCGGGTATTTCAACTGAAATAAATTATCCTATGAACAGCCCTCAGGGAGGTGATCCCTATCATACTATTGAAGTTGCCGCCAGGGCTCGATTCTATGCGCTCGCATCAAATGCGATTCCGGCAACTTTCCTCGATGGTAAACTCAATGGAAGTTCAGCAAATTATTCAGCGCAAACCTTACTTCAAAATCAACAGGTTCCTTCATTTTATCAAATTAATTCTTCCGGTCATGTTAAAGGACAGCACATCGAAGTTCAGGTGAAAATCATAAATGAGGCTCCGGTGTCTTCAACGACCAGGCTGTACGTTGCAGTTTGTGAAAAGAAGACCCTCAAAAATGTAAAGACAAATGGCGAAATGCAATTTTTTCACATTTTGAAAAAATTCCTGACGGACACTTCTGGGATATTGGTAGATACGCTTCCACCCGACTCTGAAAAGAGCTTCCAATTTAATTGGGATGCACCCGGGAGCTATCGGCTACCTGCGGATGGCCGAACAGCGAACATCATAAATCTGAACACGGAGCACAGCATAGAAGATTTTTCAAATTTAGAAGTGATTGCCTGGTTACAACAAAATGATCGCAATGTTCTGCAATCGAATTCTGAGGATTTGCCCTACACGGTATCAAATGAAAATAGCTCTTTAGATAGCCCCGTTTTCCTTAGCCCAAATCCAGCGAAGGAGTATATAGATATTAGTTTGCCTACCCCTCAGACCGGAGATTTTATGAACGCGTCTGTTTGCGATCTTGATGGCAGAACAGTTTGCCGGTTTAAGATGGGACTGAGCCCATACCGTCTGGACGTATCGTCCTGGAATCCTGGTTTATATGCTTTGATTATCCATGGCATTTCCCATCAGGTGACCTGCAAAATTCTTATTCAGCGTTAATCTTTGTTGAAATACACACAACAGTTGTAAGTACATCCAGAAATGAATAGATAGCTTATAGTAATGATTTGCTGGGCTTATCAAATTAACATAGACCTCCGATTTATCCGGAAATCAGAAATTCAAAATTCCTATGAGTCGTCTATTTTTAATAAGTTAAAACACAGGTCATTTGAATTATTAATATCTTCCCTCTGAAGTATGCAGCTAAGTCCATCAGAAAACAAGCTTACTGGACTGGATATCATTGTTATGATCTTGTCCATATACATATTTGGTGCCCTTGCGGTTGAAACGTTCTTTCAATTACCTTCAGAAATCTCACATCTTATCCGAATAACAGATCATCTAATCTGTGTATTCTTTTTAGTTGAATTTTCAGTGCGTTTTTATTCCGCAGAAAACAAACTGAAGTTTATGAAATGGGGATGGATAGACTTATTGGCAAGTATTCCGGTGCTGGATTACACAAGGGCCGGACGTATCGTTCGACTGATCCGGATTCTACGGATTGCACGCGCTTTCCATTCCACAAAAAAGCTGATAGAACATGTTTTTAGAAATAAAGCTGCCGGTGCATTTACCACTTTACCGGTAATCGCACTTCTTTTTATAATTTTTTCCTCTATGATTATTCTCCAGGTGGAAACATCTCCGGAAAGTAAAATTAAAACCGCAGAAGATGCCCTTTGGTGGGCCTTTGGAGCGTTTAGCTATACGACGTATGGGGACAAGATTCCTCTGACCACAGAAGGCAGGATTCTCGCCATGCTGTTGAAAACTGTTGGTCTTGGCCTTTACGGAGTGTTTTCAGGGTACATAGCATCCTGGTTTTTACAAAATAAGAAAAAGGAAGATCGCTAATCTACTGTATCATTTTGAAAAACCCTATAAGCTAAAATGGGATTTGAACTTCTCGTTCATTCCACGATTAAATTGCCGTTTTGAAAAGACAGGATGTTTGCTGTTGGTGCACGCAGCACAAAAACCTGCGTCCTGTATTAATTTCGGACTCCACCTCCGGAATTTCCACCCTCCCCTTCTCCTTGTTTGAGATCGTCATTCAGATTCCCTTTCCTTTTTTTCTTTGGGGCCCCAAATTCCATTTTCCCGAATCTATAATCCAGACTGGCACGTATGCCCCAACCTTCAAATTTATTATCCGCCTTGTAATACAAGGTGCTAGATTTGAACTCGGAGTTCAGATTCATCTTTGGGTGAAAAATATTATCGATGCCTATTGAAATTCCACCCATTTTTTTCCACATATCTTTTCGCAAACCTATGGAGTAGACAAACCAGCTTGCCTGCTTACCCTGTGTTGTTAGCTTGGGTGAATTGACAAAACCAAAAAATGTAATGCCAAGGGTCGGTGTAATATTCACGTTTGCAAATCCATTTATACTGTAACTAAACGCATCATTCCGCACATCAGTGAATTGTGAGCTTTCTACTTTCTGGTAGTACAAATTCACCGTTCCGTTAAGAATGATAGAACCAAGCTTCATAATTCCCCCATTTATGCTTACTCCGGAGGAAACACTTTGAGCAAGATTGTTATAGGTCGAATTTGTCCGCCCGCTAGAATCTACAAAGCGATAATTGTCAATAAGATCATCTGTAACCTTATGGTATAAAGAAACCGTTGCGTTCTTCACGTCTTTGGTGAAACTGTAACTCATCTCGAAGGATTCCGTGACTTCAGGCTTTAATTCCGGGTTTCCATAAGATATGTTTGTAGGATCGTTATAATTAACATAAGGATTCAAAAAAAACATGCTGGGCCTCTGAATCCTTCTTGAATAAGAAAGTTTTAATGTGGATTTATCCATAAATGTGTAAGACATCAATCCGCTGGGAATCCATGATGCATAGTTGTTTTCAAAATTATTTCCATCGGAAACGGTCAATCCCTTTATGAACGTGTGTTCGTATCTCAATCCTCCTCTGATCTTCAGCTTTTCAGAAAGGGGTAATGTGAGCTGGCCATAGCCTGCTGCAACATCCTGATCATAATCAAATACATTGTTCCGGCTCAGATCTCGTTGAAAGGATTGGTTAGTTAAATTGAGTGTATCATAATAAATATCGCTAAACACATTCCTAATAATAGATTTCAACCCGGTTTCGAAGACTATTTTTTGTGTCACAGGATGTAGGTAATCCAGGGAAACCGTATATTCCTTATTGGTGCTTAAATTGGGACCTTGCTCTCGGTAGGTCAACATATTGAATGAGTCCAGCTGATCTGTTTCATAATCGCTCTTGCGGTTAGAATAAGAGTATTGGGCGGACACACTGAATTCCCTGTCAGAATTTTTGTCGTATGTTTTTTTGTAATCCAGGTTTATATCCGTACCAATGGTCCGGTTTAACACATCGGAATTCCTCTCGAATGAGAAAGGCAGTGCCCCTTTTTGGGATCCTGAATAGGTCGTAAGGCTGTTGTCATTTGCAAACCTGTTTAAAGGAAACCTTGCAGAAAGAGTCAGCGCATTTTTTGAATTTATATCCCAATCTGCAGATAATTGCGAAAACAGACCACCCCCATTGTTCGATGAATTTCCGGTCTGAAGGTAAAATGGGTTCACAAGCACATTATAATTTTCACGATCAATTCTCGACTCTCCTTTTCCTCTCCAATAGTACCCACCAATATTTGCGTTGAATCCGATACTTCCCATACGCAAATTGATATTTGAACCGAGATTGCTGCTTTTCGTACCTGCACTTGCATAAATCGAACCCGAAACACCTTGAATCTTTTTGGTTTTCGTGACAATGTTGATAATACCGCCCGTGCCTTCCGCATCATATTTTGCGCCCGGGTTTGTGATCACTTCCACTTTTTCAATTACATCTGCCGGAATCATTTTTAGTGCATCTGCGACACTATTCGACATGATTGAGGATGGCTTACCATTGATCAGCACTTTGATATTACTGCTTCCCCGCATTGTCAGATTTCCTTCCAGGTCAACTGTAAGCAAAGGTGTTCTTCGCAATACATCCGCGGCAGTACCTCCCTTTGAGGTGACATCGCGTTCTGCATTGTAAACTAGTCTGTCGATTTTATTCTCTATCAAATCTTTCGCGCCCACAACAGTAACCTCTGAAAGTTCATTGATGCTTGGGCTCAATTCAATGACTCCCAACTGGTATTCCTGCACGTCTTTATTTATTTTATACGGGCCAAGAACTTTCGTCTTGTATCCGAGAAAGCTAATGATCACATTATATTTAGCGTTCTTCAAAGCTTTAACTTTAAACTTGCCGTTGTCGTCAGCCAGGGTTCCATCCACATCTTTTTTCTCAAGTGCTTCCTGAATAACAATATTTGCAAATCCAACTGGCTTTCGACTCAACGAATCAACTACCGCTCCCTGAATTTTACCTTCCGGAGGAGGTCCGGCAGGCCCTGCATTCATGAATTGCGAATGCAAAGCCGGCATAAAAAAGAGAACTGCAGCCAGATTGAAAATGAGCTTTTGTTTAAAGAGATTCAGATTTTGCATAATTCAAAATTCAACTGGGGTCAAAATTGGTATAACCAAGTTAGAAAATAACTTAAATTGGATGAGCTCTCTCAAATGACCGATGAATTCAAATCACAGAAAGATCAAATTCCAAATGCTTATGTCGGTAAAAAGGATTCTCTCTTACTTCTTCGGATATGGTGGAGGCAAAGGTTCTTTATATGACTTTCCTTTCATCAAGTCTTTTATCACTTCGATGGCTTTATCCAACTGCTGATCCTCACCCATAAAGGTCTTATACGGATCATTTTCTACAACAATATCGGGATCCACACCATGTCCTTCAATTTCCCACTTTGTTCCTTCCACATTGTAACGCGAGAATTCGGGTCTGTTCAGATATCCACCGTCCACAATTGGCAAGCTACCTCTGATACCAACCACACCACCCCAGGATCTTTTTCCTATCACAGGTCCAAGTTTTGATTTCTTGAAACGGTATGCAAAAATATCCCCATCACTTGCAGAGTATTCGTCTATCATAGCCACTTTGGGACCCACAATTTGCTCAACAGGTTCAAAAGTAGGTGTTCCGTTTCGGGAGATGGTTACCTGCACAGGTTCCCTGCGAAGTCTTTCGATGATCTGGGGAGATACATTTCCACCTCCGTTGCCGCGGTCATCAATGATGATCGCTTCTTTGATCAGCTGGGGATAAAAATATTTCGTAAACTCATTCAAGCCTTCACTTCCCATATTTGGAATATGCAAATAGCCTACACGGCCGTTGGTTGCCTTGTTTACTTTATCAATATTCTTTTGCACCCAATTGTAGTAATACAAATTGTGCTCATCTTCAATTGGAACGACCGTGATTTCACGTGCATTCGTCTCAGAAGCTGTGGAATTTATTTTCAATCGCAGCTGCTTGTTGGCTTTTCCGACCATAAAAGCGTAAAAGTCGGAAGCTCCTTTTACGGAAACGCCATCCACTGCAAGTATAAAATCTCCTTCTTTCACATTCAATCCGATTTCAGTTAACGGAGAACGCACCGCATTACTCCAGTTTTCGCCTTTTAAAATTTTAGTTAATTTAAAATAACCGGATGGATCTGCACTAATCTGTGCACCCAGCAAACCCAATTTAATACGCTCTGCCTTTGGATAATCGCCACCCCCAACATAGGAATGTCCGAGGTTGAGTTCGCCAATTAATTCTCCAATCACATAGTTCAGATCTGCACGATGATTGACATAGGGTAACAGTGCAGCATAATTTTCCTTCATTTGTTTCCAGTCGACACCATGTAATCCGGGATCATAGACAAAGTCGCGCATTTGACGCCAGCACTCATTGTAGATCTGACGCCATTCTGCTTTGCGGTCAATATTCATTTTTAAATCAGACAGATCAAGTGGCTTTTCCAGGCTCACTTTGGAAGAAGGAGCATCAATGATATACTGACTTCCCTTTGAAGTAACCATGACTTTTTTGCCATCCGGCGTAAAAATGAATCCATCTACCTCATTGCTGAGTTCTGTTTCCTTTTGTGCTTTAAGGTCGTAAGAATACCATTTCATCCGATCCGAAAGAGCAGAACGGAAATAATACACCTTATCAGAAAAAGATTCAAGTCCAAAGTAATTACCAGGCGAACCGGGTATACTGAATACGCGATCCGTGATGCCATCAAAATCAATGGACAATTTCAAACTGTCCTTTTTTTCATCCTTCTTATCGGTAGCCTCCTTGGATTTTTTATCCTCCTTATCTTTTACTGCAACTTCATCTGATTTCGGTTCAAATGGATTGGGTACATCCTTCTTCAATGCAATGGCATAAATTTTTGCCATATCGAAATATGCGTTGTTCCATTCAACGTTATTGTACCTCGGATTAAAATTTCGCTCGGAAACAAAATAGAGGTACTTCCCGTCTGAACTGAAAACAGGAGAATACGATTGGAACCAAAATTCAGTCACCGGATTGTTTTTCTTCTCCTCCAAAGAATAAATGACGATTGATGAATTATTCTTCAGTTCCGGGTTGGTGTAACACACAAATCTGCTGTCCGGAGACCAATCGTATTGCGTGATTTCAAATATTTTTGAGGATTGTATGGTCGTCACATTTTTAGTGGCAATATCCACATAATACAAATTTTGCTTGCGGTCACTAAACAATATTTTCTTGCTATCAGGTGACCATTTTAATCCATATTTGTAATTGTCTCCCGCCTTTGTAAGTTGAATGGGAGCAGCGGATCCATCTGCATTCAGCATGTAGACTTCATCTTCGCCGGAAGCATCACTGATATAGGCTATATATTTTCCATCTGGAGACCAGCTCGCATTGCGCTCATGACTGGATGAAGAATTGGAAAGATTCCTGATGGAACCATTCTTTTGCGGTACTGTGAAGATTTCACCCCGCGCCACATATAAGGCTCTGTTCCCATCAGGTCCGGGTTCAAAAGATTCAATATTGTCACGGACAGATTCCATTTTGTTCCTGCCGCTTACCATGTCGTCGAGAATCCGTATGGAGACTTTTTCATATTTATCCGTTTGGGTATTCAGCTTATAGATAAATCCGCCATTTTCAAACACAATCCATGTCCCATTAGAAGAAGGAAACTTGCAATCATATTCCTTAAAATCAGTAACTTTCTTGGTTTGACCCGTTTTGGTATCATAGGAAAATAAATTCATGCGGGCATCCCTGTCCGACAGGTAATAAATCCGATCTCCAACCCACATAGGAATAATATCCTGGTTCACATTATCAGTGATTTTTTTACTTTCCTTGGTTTTAAAATCAAATATGCGAATGTCATCCGCCATTCCTCCGGTATACCTCTTCCAGGTCCTGAATTCACGAAAAATATGGTTGTAGGCAATTTTATTTCCGTCCGCACTGTAAGAACAGAATCCGGCGTGGTCAAAGGGCAGTTGTTCGGACATCCCTCCATTTTTTGGCAGAAGATATACCTGGCCTCTGAAATCATTAAAATCCCTCCAACGGCTTCTGTAAATAATTTGGTCTTTATCCTTCCATCCAATGCAAATGTTGTTTGGCCCCATCCTATCTGAAACATCATCCCTGGTCAAGGTCGCCGTATAGCTTAACCTTTTGGGCTCGCCACCTTCCGCAGGTATCAGATATATTTCTGAATTCCCATCATATTGACCTGTAAAGGCAATGAATTTGCCGTCTGGAGAGAACCGTGGAAAAACTTCATAGCCTTCGTGGCTCGTAATTTTTCGGGCAATGCCTCCTCCCGAAGAGACCGTATAGAGATCTCCGGCATAACCAAATACAATTTTGTCTTCATGAATGGTTGGGAAACGCAATAAGCGCGATTCCTGGGCTACAGCTACGAGACCGCTAAAAAGCAGGATAGCAAGGATTTGAGTGAGTTTTATCATGGTTTGATTTTAATGATTGCGCAAATGTACGAAATTATTCGTAACAAAGAAAATTACAATGGAATAACAGTTTATCCCCTTCAGGGTTTAGCCCCGGAGGAAATTTACAGTCTCACCTGGCACATCGTCCTATTAGGATATCACACCCAGCTCCTTACCAATTTTAGTAAAAGCCTGGACGCATTTTTCAAGGTGCATCTGCTCATGGACGGCAGAAATTTGAACGCGGATACGTGCCTTGCCCTGAGGAACAACGGGATAGAAAAATCCAATCACATAAATTCCTTCCTTCAAAAGGGCTGCTGCAAATTTTTGCGCGAGTGGAGCTTCATACAGCATCACAGGTACGATGGGATGCTCCCCGGGAAGGATGTTGAATCCGGCATCTGTCATGGCCTGCCTGAAAAATCTGGTATTCCTTTCGAGTTTATCGCGCAGCGCCGTAGAAGAGGACAAGAGCTCCAGAACTTTGATGGATGCCCCGACTATGGAAGGAGCGAGCGTGTTTGAGAACAAATATGGCCTTGACCGCTGCCGCAACATTTCTACGATTTCTTTATGGGCTGCCGTAAATCCTCCGGAGGCACCTCCCAGTGCCTTCCCGTATGTCCCCGTGATGATGTCGATACGGCCCATTACCCTTCTGAATTCATGGGTGCCTCTGCCCGTTTCCCCCATAAATCCGGAGGCATGGCATTCATCGATCATAACCATGGCCTGGTGTTTCTCAGCCAGATCACATATTTTATCGAGTTGAGCGATGGTGCCGTCCATAGAAAATACTCCATCTGTTACGATAAGCTTGCGTCGCGCAGAACTGGCCCCGATGAGCTGTGCTTCAAGGTCTGCCATGTCGTTATGCTTGTAACGGAATCGTTGTGCCTTGCACAAGCGAATCCCATCGATAATGGAGGCATGATTCAGTTCATCCGAAATAATTGCATCCTGTTCTTGCAGTAAAGGCTCAAAAACGCCCCCATTGGCATCGAATGCCGCCGCATATAAAATGCAATCTTCCATGCCTAAAAATTCCGCTGTGCGTTTTTCAAGAAGTTTGTGCTGATCCTGCGTTCCGCAAATAAACCGCACAGAAGACATTCCATAGCCATATTGGTCGATAGCTTTTTTAGCGGCTTCTATTACTTCCGGATGCGAGGACAAACCGAGATAATTATTTGCACAAAAATTGATCACCTCTCCGGCTTCTGAAGTTCGGATAATAGCGGATTGCGGGCTGGTGATGATCCGCTCGCTTTTATAGAGTCCCGCTTCGCGTATGGATTGCAACTCTTCTTGCAACTGTAATTTCGTTGTACCGTACATGAGCAATAATTAATTGGTTTTATGATACTGCACTCTCAAATGTTCGAGCATATCCTTTGTCATTTGATCTAAATTAAACTGAGGATGCCAAGCCCAGTCTGTTCTTGCTTGCTGATCGTCAATGCTCTCCGTCCAGGATGTCGCGATGGCCTGCCTGTAATCCGGAGCATAGTCAATCGTAAATTCAGGTATGTATTTTCGGATGGATTCTGCAAGCTCAGCAGGAGTGAAGCTCATTCCTGCAAGATTGTAGGAAGTCCGGACCTTTATTTTTTCTTTCGGGGCTTCCATCAGTTCCAATGTGGCGCGAATACTATCGTCCATATAAATCATAGGAAGCCTGGTGTCCGCTTCCAGAAAGCAGGTGTAATGCCCTGTTTTAAGAGCTTCATGATAAATTTCAACTGCATAATCCGTAGTCCCTCCACCCGGTGCTGACTGCCACCCCACTACTCCGGGATAACGCAGGGAGCGCACATCCAATCCATAACGATGATGGTAATATTGGCACCAATGCTCACCAGCCAGCTTGCTGATGCCATAAACGGTTGAGGGAATGAAAGAGCTTTCCTGGGGGGTATTCTGCTTAGGAGTTGACGGCCCGTAGATGGCTATGGTAGAAGGATAAAATATCCGATCCAATTTTAAATCTACAGCTAACTGCAGGACATGAAGCAATCCCTGCATATTGATATTCCAAGTGTTCAGAGGATCCTGCTCCCCTTTCGCTGAAAGAATCGCAGCGAGGTGATAAATTTGGGTAATTTCATGCTTGAGGATCAAGTCTTTCAATCGCTCTTTATCCAAAACATTTAATACTTCAAATGGGCCTTCCGGGTTTTGAGGCTTCTGAAGATCAGAATTGATAACTGCCTCGGTACCAAATTTTTGACGCAAAGCTCTGGAAAGCACGGTGCCGACCTGCCCATTTGCTCCAATAATCAATATTTTTGTCACTGCCATATTGCCTTTTTCACTGCGAAAGATAAAGCATTTTGCAGGATATGATTCGATGATTCCAAATTGAATGTGGAAGACCCGGCAGTTCATACTCCCTGCATGAATTCAGCTTAGTCCTTTTAAGAAGAAAGGCAATCCAGCGTCATGGAACACTCAAAACAAACATATTTTTACCTGGTCCGTTTATATTGTAGTTTAAATGGTATGGTGAAAATGAAATCAAGATATTCTCAGCTCCTGTTTATATTCTTGTTTATAAACCAGCTGGCCCTCAGCCAGTCCATCCTGAATTATTTTAAGGGATTTGAACACGATGGTCAGATACAATTGCAATGGCAAATGATTCAGGGAAATACTTGTAACGGCATATCCATTTTTCATGCTACGGATTTCGAGTCCTTTACTCAAATAGGTGAAATCGGCGGAATCTGCGGAAGCAATACCGACACTGTAAATTACAGCTTTGATCACAAGAATCCGGCTCGCAATCAAAACAATTATTACAAACTCGAATTTGGTGGATTGGGATCCAGTTCCATTCTACAGATTTCGCTCATTGACTACAATAAGGGAATCCAGATTCGGCCTCATCCCATGAATGGAAATGGTCGGATCTTCTTTGAAGCGAATGACCCCCCTTATAAATTACAATCATATGATTCCAATGGTGCACTGCTTTACACCCTGAATTCCATAAACCCCTTGTTTGATATTGGATATGAACAGACCTCTGATCATATCCAAATATTTATTATCCTGAATTCAGGTGGAACCCTTTTATCGAAGGGGAGTCTGCTAAATTTTAAATAAGCTTTTCGCTGCAATCATTTTCTATGAAATTGGGCTGTAAAATGCAATTTGGAACTGAAACTAAATAAAGTCAGCTGTAGCTCATTGGGCTAAACTCTGCCTAAAATCAATACCTTTGCCTTACAATTGCCTTTATGAAACCCTCTGTTTTTGTAAATTCAGAAATCAATACCCTGCGTAAAGTTATCGTTCACAAACCGGATGAAGGAATTGACCGTATCAGCCCGAGAAGGGCATCCGACCTGCTTTTCGACGATATCGTGCACCTGCCCACAATGCAGAAAGAACATCTGGTTTTCCGGAACATTCTGGATAAATTTTTAGGTTCTGAAAATGTACTCGAGACACAAACTTTATTGAGGCAGGCCCTGGATGCAGATCCACAGATAAAATCTGATGTGATGCAAATGATCAAGGAGTTTGAGGAACTTCCTAAAAGTTCCTTCGCGCTTCTTCAGGAAATGGATCACGACACCCTTTCTGAAGTTCTTATTACCGGTTTTTACAAAAAGGAAGATATGATCCTTTTTGATCCCATCCCAAATTTTATTTTCACCAGGGATATCGCGCTGACGATAATGGATCATATTGTAATTACAAAAGCCTCAAAAGATGTGCGGCATCGTGAAAATTTGCTGACGCGTTTCATTTTACATGCACACCCCCAATTCAGCTACCTGGCGAAAGAAAACAAATTGATCAACTTAAATATGGTGGATGAATTTCCACCTTCCAAAAAAGGTGAGCCCATCAGTATTGAAGGTGGAGATCTGATGCTGCTCAATGAAGATTACCTTCTGATTGGCAGCAGCGAACGAACGACAAACCACGCTTTGCAAACATTGATGCGCGTGTTGTTTGAACGAGACCTGATCCGGAATGTGGTCGAGGTAGATGTACCTAAAGAACGTTCGTTCATGCATATTGATACTTTGTTTACACAAATCAATAAAGATTTGTTTGTTGGTTTCAAGCCCATCGTGAAGGATGGTCTTGGCTCCTACGTCACCGTCCACAGAAAATCCGGCAGCATCGTTGAATATCCCTCCGTGATTGATTTCATGCATGCAGAGTTAAGTCCGAAAATCGAATTTATCTGGAGTGGAAACGGTGAATCGCCTTACCAGGAGAGAGAGCAATGGACAGACGGATGTAATCTGCTCACCTTAAGACCCGGCATCGCACTTACCTATGACAGGAATCCAAAAACAGAAACTGCATTTCGCAATGCAGGATACCAGGTCTTGCATGCACAGGACATATTACAAGATGATATGGATGTAAGCAAACTTAACAACACCATCATTACGCTCCCATCGAGTGAATTGTCCCGGGCAAGAGGCGGTCCCCATTGTATGTCTTGTCCTGTTTTAAGAGATCGTTGAAACTGATTTGCAAAGTTTAGCACAACAAACATGTTCAGCCATGAAATCAGATTGCGTGTAAGGTACGGAGAGACCGATCAGATGGGATACGTGTACTATGGAAATTACAGTCAATATTATGAAGTAGGTCGGGTGGAAGCAATGAGGGCATTGGGCATACCATACGCACAGCTGGAATCGGAACATGGTATCTGGATGCCTGTCATATCCATGCAGGTTCGTTATTTAAGACCTGCTTATTATGACGAACATTTGCGATTGCTCACGCAAATCCGCAAACCACCCCTTGAACACATCCGGTTTGATACTGAAATTTTCAACGAAAAAGATCAACTGATCAATGTTGCCCATGTCGTACTTTGTTTTGTGGATGCAAAAACTGGAAAAAAAATTTCCATTCCTGAATTTATTCTTGAAAAGTTAAAGATCTATTTTGATTACCAACAGTAAGGAACTTCGGACTTGGCTCGAAACACATCCGCTGACACAGGAGGTACTCGAATGGGCGAAATCTCATTCACTGCCTGGTTTCAGGGGAGTTCCGATTTATAAAGTCTTTTATTTTCTGATCCAGGAATCACGACGCAATGATTTGAATACGAGGGCCAGTGCAATGACCTATCACTTTTTTCTTGCACTGTTTCCGACTTTGATATTCTTATTTACCTTGACCGCTTACTTACCCAAAGGTCTTGATTTTTACCATGCACTCGAGAAAGCGATTCAATCCCTTCTCCCTCCAGGCGCAAAAGAATACGTCATTCACGACATCATCGAAAACCTGAGACCAAAGGCAAAAAGCACTTTTTTATCCATTGGCTTCTTTTTGGCCGTGTATTTCGGATCAGAAGGGATCCTCGCGCTTATGCGAGGATTTGACAAAACCTACAAATCCAGCTTTAGAAAACGGAAGTGGCTTCAAAAACAAATCACGGCCATTTCACTTACTTTTGCTTTAGGTATTTTGCTGATTCTCTCCATCCTCTCTCTCATCATGGGTGAACGCATTTTGAAGTGGTTGCTCGATTTTATCCACATGAATAACTTTCTCAAATTTTCAATTTCCACACTCAATTATCTCATCAGCTTTTTATTGATTTATTCCGTGGTGACGCTGGTGTACAGATATGGACCTTCCTTGCATAAACCTATTCGCGGATTATCACCCGGTGCTTTATTTACCACTTTTTCATCCGTTGTGACCACTTTCCTTTTTGGAATGTTCATTCATAAATTTGGAACCTATCACAAAGTATATGGTACCATTTCCGCATTAATTATCACGCTGATCTGGATTCGCTTGAATACCTTGATACTCATACTTGGATTTGAACTCAACGCAGCTATTATTGTAAACAGGGACATGATGAAAGAAAGAGAAATCAGCCGTCTCCTGCTATCGGAAGACGACGATCACTAGTTATCGTGCATGTAGTTCTCCATTGAATTGGCTTGCACAAAGTGCAACACAAAATTTCCGGAAAACGTATCGACAAAAAATCTTTCAGGAAGCTCTCATGCCTTCAATGCACTTTCCAGAAAAGCATTGACAGAAAAAGCGTCGCGGTAGCATTGTACCAATTCTTTGAGTAGCCTTGGTGAACTAAGCACAGAAGCATCGAGTTTGCATCCAAAATAAAAACTCTTGTTGTAAATCAAAGGCTGCGTTTTTGCAGCTTCCTTCAGCTCCGCAGGAAGTACTTTATTCTGTTCCCCGAGAATGACTCCAAAGCGCTTTATAAAAGCTTTGCTGTTTATTGCTTTCTTAAATTCAGTCTGATGATCTGCTATGTAGTATCTGATTTTTTCCAGCTGTTTTTTATCAGGCATATAGATCCCTGAATAAACCACAATTCCATCTTTCCCTATTTCGAAGTAGAGTCCAGGCGATACATAATCCTTTCTTCCTCCCTGAGACACAATGGCACCGATATGCTCTTTATACGGGGTTTTGTCCTTGCTAAAACGTATGTCTTTATAAATTCTGAACATGGCATCCTTCGCGGTAATTTGTATCCTGGGATCCAACTGCTTCATTTCCTCAATAAGGTCATGGACCAATTGCAGAAAGGGCGCTTCAACAGTCAACTTAAACCGATCTTTATTCGCAGCAAACCACTCCCTGTTGTTGTTTTTGGAAAGATCCTTGAAGAACTTTAGTATGCCTGAATCAAAATACACAGCCATCTGTAAATATTTTAGGCGAAAATAAGGGGCTGTTCTTACATTTGTGTACAAGGAACTCAATGATTTACCAATACAAAGAATTTATTCCTGTCATTGATCCCACTGCATTTGTACATCCCCTGGCTGCCATAACGGGATGTGTGGTTATTGGAAAAGATGTGTATGTGGGACCCTTCGCTGCTGTCCGCGGAGATTTCGGATCCATCGTCATCGAGAACGGATGCAATATTCAGGAAAACTGCACCATCCACATGTTTCCCGGCGTTGAAGTCCGGCTTAAAGAAAATGCACATATCGGTCACGGGGCCATTGTCCATGGAGCAAGTATTGGGAGGAATGCACTTATTGGCATGAACGCAGTCATTATGGATGAAGTGGAGATTGGAGATGAATGTATTGTTGGTGCAATGAGTTTTATCCGGGAAGGGACAAAAATTCCTCCGCGAAGTCTGGTCGTCGGAAATCCTGCACGAATTATTCGCAGCCTGAGCGACGAAATGATTGAATGGAAAACAAAAGGCACCGAACTGTATCAACAACTGGCGCGTGATTCACATGCATTCATCCGAGAGTGCAAACCTTATGATAAACTGCCGGAATCCTACCCTACTCCGACAGGTGCCTATGCAAGTTGGAGAAAGCAAAAAGAATAAATGATAAAGTTATTATGGAAGCGTACGTGAAGACAACCCTATCGAATGGTCTTGCCAGGATCCGCTTTTTTCATCCTGCCCAAAACTCCTTACCCGGTTCTATTCTTGCTGAACTGGCAAAACAAATTGAGATCGCCGGACTCGACGACAATGTGAAGCTCCTTTTGATCGAATCCGATGGGGACCGCAGTTTTTGCGCCGGGGCAAGCTTTGACGAATTGGCATCCATCCATGATTTTGAATCTGGCTGTTTGTTCTTTTCAGGATTTGCGAATGTGATTCTTGCCATGCGCAATTGTCCAAAAGTCATCGTGGGCAGAATTCACGGTAAGGCGATAGGAGGAGGCGTTGGTCTGGCAGCAGCCATGGACTACACCATTGCCAACCGTTTCGCAAGTATACGGCTTAGCGAACTTGCAGTTGGAATCGGTCCCTTCGTGATCGGACCGGTAGTGGAACGAAAAGTGGGAACTGCCGCTTTTCAGATGATGGCCTTAAATCCGGAGGAATGGCAAACTGCGGCATGGGCAAAAGAAAAAGGTTTGTTCTTTGAGGTCTTTGAAAGTACAGAGCAAATGGACCTTTACCTCAATCAATTCATCGACAAATTGTTGAATTATAATCCGGATGCCCTGGCTGCTCTTAAGAAAGTTTTTTGGGAAAACTCCGAAGGCCTGCCAGAACTGCTTAAAGCAAGGGCTGCGATCAGTGGCAAATTGGTTTTATCCCCTTATTGCAAACAGGCAATACATTCCTTCAAAACCAAAAAATAGAAAATTTCCGCTGCGAACTCAATTCAGGGTTCAATAAACTTAAACATAAGAATAATGCATCCTTGTTCAAAGCCCAGCAGTCCTGACCCCAGTTTAATTAGATCATCTGTTTAGAATGCGTAGCTTATTGCCGCCTGAAGTCCCCAGTCTTTTTTAGACAAGCTTGGTAAATTGCTGTTGTTTTTCTGATAAATACAACCGATTTGTGCACTCAGTTTTCTAAAATTTCTTTGGTATCCAATACCGAAAATAAAATTATTGATCAGGGTCGCACTGTTGTATGCCTGGTCCAGTCCGGTCTCTTTCAGGAGTTCGTTGGTATCGTAGGAAAGATAGTCAAAATCAAGAAGTGTCTTGCTTTTCAAACTGAGTTGCAATCCCCCACTCAGGTATATGGATGCAGAAGTACTGAACGGATAGGTGTATTTGAATTCCAGAGGCATTACCCAGTCTGTTGAATGAATCCTTATGTTTGTAAATTCCGTTGTTTTGCTATGCCTTGGAATGGCGAGTTCATTAAATTCAACGGAATGGTCTGATTCAAATTCCAATTGATTGCTGTATTCCTGCAAAAAGAAATGCTGTTGCATGATACCTGATTGAAGTGAAATGTTGTTGTTCAGGCGCATTTCCGCGCGGACACCTGCAGTGTAGTGGCTTTGCGTGATTAAAAAACCAATGCCAGCCTTCCAGCGCGAAATGGCCTGACCCTTCAATGCTTTCATAGTCGAAAACGAATGATCGGTTAGTTCACTTTTGGAAACAAGAAATGAAGTTGTAGTTACAGGCAAGGATTTTACCTGCTCATCCGCTGATTTGATAAGTTGTTTATCAGCATGAGTCTCAGCGCTCTCAGGAGCGGAAGGTGTTAAAAATGAAGATTCGTCAGCCTCGTTTTTCCTTCCTGATTCCTTTGCATTTTTCGTGGAAAGACTCCGTTCAGCTGATGCGGAATCCAGCTCATCTGCGGCTGCAATGTGCACTGGATTTTTTTGAAGCGTCTTATGGGCATTCACTAGCTGACTAAATCCAGCAGCGCTTTGGGATTTGGAAAAATGACCGGAGGCTGTTGCACTTTCGGGTAGATCTCCCGCAGCAGCCACGTTTTCTTGCGAAGAACCAGCTGGAAGCTCAGTTGCAAAAACCTGTACACTCTTATTCCCTGTGTTATTCAGCTGCTCATTTGTCGATGCCGGACGACTGTCCCGCATAAACCAGATCGCAGCACCCATAAAAGCAAGGGCAAGCAAGCCGAGAAGGATGCGCGTGAGATAGGCTGCAATTTTGCGATTCCGACCTTGCATTTTCATTTGCAGACGAAGCCAGTCTTTCTCCTGAAATTCAGGATTCAGGGTATCCAGCTTTTGCTTAAATATCGAATCAAATTCTTCCGTTTTCATAAATTAGATGGTACACTGTATTTTAAAAAAGGAGCAAGACTTTCTTTGCCATACATACTTATTAATAAATCCTGCAATTTCATCCTGGCTTTAGCCAGATTTGATTTAGATGTTCCTTCCGTAATGCCCAGCAGATTGCCTATCTCCTTGTGATTATATCCGTCCACAGCATAGAGCATGAAAACCGTGCGGTAAGCCGGGCTCAGTTTTTGGATTGCTTTGAGAATATCTTCCGTACCCAAATCATGCAGTGCATGGGATTCCACATGAATAAATACATGGTCCTCGACAGACTGCATTTGAAGTTGCTTGGAACTCAGGCGATAAAAATCAATTGCCGTATTCACAACGATAGTTCGCAACCAGGCCTTAAAGGGCTTATCAAAATCGTACTTTTCAAGATTCCGGTAAACTTTCATAAATGAATCATCAAGCACCTCTTCACAATCTTCCAGCTTTGAAGTATATCGCATACAAATGGACTTCACAAACGCATAAAAGCATTCGTAAAATTTTCTTTGCGCCTTCGGCTGAAGCGCTATGCAATCCTTGATGAGCGCCTCAAACTCGGGCGAGTTGATATATTTATCCTCACTCGTCAAAACAGACTTTTATGACAGGTCACGCAATTAATCTACGAATATAAGCCTGTCGGGGTTGCCTCAAGTTTTAAAAATTAAATTTCAAAATTTTTCGTTCAAATTTAAACGAAGAAGCAACCCGCATGTCAAACCTTCCGTAATTCAGATAAACACCTTATTTGAGAAACATCTACCCGTAATTATTATTTTTTTTTAACACTAAAGCTTCTTATCTATGAAAAGTAATTTTTTAATGACAGCTGCTGCTGTCGTGTTTCTAAGCGCGTGCCAAAAGGATACCCTTACGGGTGTGAGCACGGATGATCAGGCACTTGCCAATACTGAAATCCAAAACAGCCCTGCACCAGACCCTTCAAACCCAGGCTCAGGAAACGAGGAATTTGGCCGCAAACACAGACCAGGTGGCAAGGACAGTCTTTGCACTCGAGTGGCAATAGAAGACTTGCCGGCTTCTATTACGGATTACATTACACAGAATTATCCGGATGCAACAATTGACCGTGCTTTCAAAAAAGGAACGGGCGATTATATCGTTCTGATCAAAACTGTGGATGGTGCGATTAAGATTCTTGAATTCGACACCAACGGGGCTTTTGTCAAAGAACTTGAACGCAAAAAACACGGACCCAATGGGCCAAAAGACCACAGAAAAAAGTTGAATGAGGTGGATCCCACAACACTCCCATCTGCCATTACGGATTATATCACAACAAATTATGCGGGAGCAACGATCGTAAAAGCAGGTACAACGCGTGATGGAGACTATATCGTCGCCCTGGATTGGAATGGCAGCCCGAAAGTATTGCTTTTTGATACTGCAGGGAACTTCATTAAAGAGCTGAAATAGTCCAATTGTCTTTATTTCTTAAAATGAGTAAGACTTCCCGTCTCGCGACGGGAAGTTTTTCATTTAAAGGTTAAAATTTCAGGACATTGGTCACTTTTAATAATTTTGCTGGCTTAAAAAGATCAAAATGCTTCGAAAATCCCTTTACAGGCTGGGAATTCTATTCTACCCACTGGCCTTTTCCACTTGTACAAATGAATATATTGGCACAGACCGGGTAGTCTGCTACGAACAAGAGGTCTCCCCTTTAATTCTGTCCAGTTGTACCCGCCCTGAATGTCACAATGCGGATGATCGTGCAGGGGAATATGACTTAACCACGTCTGAAGAGGTTCTGCGACTTGTCAAACCCGGTGACTACCAGGCAAGTAAGCTATACAAAATCATAACAGATGCCTTTTCGCCAATGCCACCCAGCCCATTTGACAGACTGACCAATGATCAGATTACAACACTCGCCCTGTGGATTGAACAGGGTGCCCAGGTTAATGTTCCCTGCAAGGAAAATCCTTGCGACACACTGGATGTCAGATACAGCACGACCATCCAACCCATTTTAAATTTATACTGCAATGGCTGCCATGCCGGAAGCAAACCACAAGGGGGTGTGGATTACAACAGTTATGCAGGTGTCAAAGCTACAGTCGATGGACAGAATTTAATAGGCTCTGTCAAGCACTTGCGTGGATTCGTGGCCATGCCAAAAAATGGAAGCAGTCTGCCGGATTGTAAAATTCGCCAACTAGAAAAATGGATCTCTGAAGGGGCTAAAAACAATTAACACGAAAGAACAATATGAATTTATCAAATCACTTTTCAATGTATACTTTTCGCCCCTACCTGATCTTACTGGTTTTAGGGATACATTCCATGTTGAGCCCTACACTTTCAACAGGGCAAGATCTGCTTAGCTCCCTGGGCGAAGACGCCCTGTCCAGTTCAAAAGTCACCAATGCCTTTAAATCACCACGCGTTATTTCCTCCCATAGCATGGAAATGCTTGCAGTTGGAGCACTTGATTTCAGAATCCTCCATCGATTTGGACAAGTCAATGCGGGTTTTGAAGAATTCTTTGGACTGGATAATGCGACCATGCGTATGAGTTTTGATTATGGCATTACGAACAACCTGACCTTCGGAATTGCGCGAAGCACTTTCAAAAAAGAACTGGATGCATTTGCCAAATTTCGCCTGTTATGGCAATCGGAAGGAGCAAAAGCAATGCCTTTTTCACTTGTCCTCGTCAGCGGGATTATTAGAAATGGATTAAAAAACAACGTCCTTCCGGACCCTGTAGTAAAGGTTACCGAATCAAGAAGGCTTTCCTATTTCCATCAGCTAATCATCGGGCGCAAGTTTACCGACAATTTCAGCTTTCAATTTAATCCGATCATGGTGCACCAAAACATTGTAGACAATGTGCTGATTCCAAATAACCTTTTTGCCCTTGGATTTGGTGCACGCTACAAATTCAGCAAGCGGGTTGCACTGGTTTTAGATTACTATTATCCACTGAATAAATTTCCTCGCGATTTCAGATCGCATCCAATTTCCCTTGGCTTTGATATTGAAACAGGTGGACACGTATTTCAGCTGCACTTTTCAAATGCAACAGGGATGAATGAGCGTGCTTTATTGTCGGAATCAAATGGTAATCTTTTTTCCGGTGAGGTACAGTTTGGCTTCAACCTTTCCAGAGTATTTCAAATAGTCAAAAACAAAATAGACTAATCCGTATTTATAAAATTCCTATTCACTTCCACTAATTCTTTTCAAATGAATAAAAGAACTATTTATTTTTCTTTCTTAGCAGGTTTCGTTTACGTGATTTTAAGTTCATCCTTGCCAGAACCTCAGAATCCACCTGTTGCCAACACGGGCGCTCCGGGTGAAACGACCTGTCAGCAAAGTGACTGCCACTCCGGCGGAAAATTTCCAGGGACTGTAACCATAATGGGTGTTCCCGATACCGTTATTGCCGGCACCAGTTATCAGGTTACGATTCTGTGTAAATCTGACAGTGCACTCCGGACTGGATTTCAGGCTACCGTTTTGAATTCCAATCTGGCATTTACAGGTACTTTCAGTACAATAGCAGGTCAGTCCGTCAACATTGGCAAGGACAACAAAACCCAACGTTCCTATGCGCGACAATCTGCAGCTAAATTTTTTGATGCAAATGGTGAAGTAGCCTGGAAATTCAATTGGAAAGCTCCAGCCTCATTACCCTCTGACAGTTTGACTTTTTACTTTGTTGGCCTTATGGCAAATGGAAACGGCAATAAAACGGGTGACAACGTCATCGTAAATAAAAAGACCTTCAAATTCCAAATGCCGGTTGCAACAGAAAATACCGCACAATCTGAAGCAGATGTAATTATTTACCATACGGGAAACCGCTTGTTTGTAACCGGCGCCGATGCCGGTTTGGTTCAACTTGCCTGGATTTCAGATTTGAATGGCAGAAAAATTGCACAATTGGATCATCAGGAGGTCGCTAACCTATCAGATCAGAACATTTTTCCGGGATTATACCTCGTTCACTACACGCTCAGAGGAAAGACTTACACACGGAAAATTTTTCTGAATTAAGCCAATTTTAATTGAATTTACCTCGCAAAAAAAATAGGCTAACAAACGATTGTTAGCCTATTTTTTATTTTTAAATTTTACTAGTAATTCAGAATTTCCCGGATCCTGATGCTTAGCTTTTCAGCATTGGGGAGCATCTCCGCTTCCAGGGTACTGTTGAGTGGAATCGCAGGCAAATTTTGTGCCCCCAGGCAACAAACCGGAGCGTCCAGGTATTCAAAACAGTGCTCCACAATTCGGCCGGCAAGCGTCTGGGCAAAGCTGTTTTCAAGCGTTTCCTCGGTCACGATCAGGCATCGTCCCATTTTACGAACAGAACGGTACATAGCTTCCGTGTCCAGCGGAACGAGAGATCTCAAATCCAGGATTTCAACCCTTCCTGGAAAATTCTGAGCCGCATGCAAGGCCCAATGCACACCCATCCCGTAGGTAATAATCGAAATCCCGCACAGATCCCTATCGCCCTTCGCCTCCAGGACCAGATGCGCTTTACCAATCGGCACGACATAGGATTCATCCGGCATGACGCATTTTGCAGCTTCTGTGCCGGGCACTTTTGACCAATACAAGCCCTTGTGTTCCAGAATAACAACCGGATTTGGATCGTAATATGCTGCTTTAATAAGGCCTTTGAGATCTGCCCCATTTGATGGATACACTACTTTGATTCCCTTGATATTGCAGACGACGGATTCCACACTGGAACTGTGGTAGGGCCCACCGCTGCCATACGCACCAATTGGCACTCTGAGTATCATGCTCACTGGCCATTTTCCATTGCTTAAATAACAGGATCGTGCCACTTCCGTAAAAAGCTGGTTTAATCCCGGCCAGATATAATCTGCAAACTGAACCTCGACGATTGGCTTTAAACCCGTTGCGGACATGCCAACCGTACTTCCCACGATAAAAGCTTCCTGAATAGGCGTATTGAAAACCCTGTGATCCCCAAATTTTTGAGCCAAGGTGGCGGCTTCCCTAAAAACACCTCCAAGCCTCCGGCCTACGTCTTGTCCGTAAAGCAGGCATTCCGGATGTTTCCTCATGAGCTCTTCGATGGCAAACAATGCACAGTCCACCATGACTTTTTCTTCGCCATGCTCAGGGCTCCTGTTGCCTGCTTCCTCCACGATGGGACTTTCTGCAAAAGCATGCGTATACAGATCTTCTGGACGAGGATCCTCTGCCTGCTTTGCTCTTTCAAAATCACCCAGGACAAGATTTGCAGCTTGACTTTGAATAGCATCCAATTCGGCTTCGGAAAAACCCTGCCTGAGCATCAGTTCTCTCATTTTGGGATAGGGATCCCTTTGCATCTGACGCTCGAGATCGTCCCTGTACCATTCTTTTCTCACTCCGCTGGTATGGTGGTTGAGAAGAGGCACTTTCGCATGAATCAGCCAGGGCTTCCGCTTTTTTCGCATTTTAGCAAGGACTTCCTCAATAGTTCGATAACATTCCGGAAAATCTGTACCGTCAATTTGCACGGCATGAATTCCGGGAAAGCCCCGTATATAATCAGAGGCATCTCCTCTGCGTATTTCGGATGCATTGGCACTGATGTCCCATTCATTATCCTGAACGAGATACAATATGGGCAGTTGCTTGAGGGAGGCCATATGAAAGGCTTCTGCGACCTCTCCTTCTGTGATCGATGCGTCACCCAAAGAACAAACGGCAATGGGAGCCGTTCCCTCTTCATCCAATCCTTCTAGAATTCTGTATTGTATGCCCATAGCGACTCCTGTGGTGGGAATGGCCTGCATACCGGTAGCAGATGATTGGTGCGGTATTTTAGGTTTGTCCGCATCCTTTAAACTTGGATGGCAATAATAGGACCTGCCCCCTGAAAATGGGTCTTCACGTTTTGCCATGAGTTGCAACATCAAATCATAAGGCTGCATCCCTATCGCCAGCAATAAGCTATCATCGCGGTAATAAGCAGAAAGATAATCCTCCGGCAACAACTGCAGGCCAAGTGCAATTTGAACTGCCTCGTGTCCCCGGGAAGTAGCGTGTACATATTTACTTACCAATTTAAAATTGGCTTCATAAAGATCCGTCATGGCTTTTGCCGTGGCCATAATACGGAAGGCTTCTTCCAATTTGACTTTAGACTGTGAAAATGCTTTCTTCTTTACCATAATCTCTGTTGGGCAAAGGTATAATCCTAAATGCAATTTTACTTATAGCCTTTCCTGCTCCTGTGTCGCAGATTTATATATCGATTCATAAACTGCTTTTGCAACCCGCTGGCCATCCATGGCTGCAGAGAGAATTCCCCCGGCATAACCTGCACCTTCTCCTGCAGGAAACAAGCCCTTCACTTGCGGATGCATCATACTTTCTGAATGCCTTGGTATTTTTACAGGGGCACTGGTCCGCGATTCAACAGCGACCAGGATGGCATTTTTATGCCGATACAAGGGCATTTTGTCGCAAAATGCCGAAAGACCTGCCTGCAATCTGGTAAAGAGTTCTTTAGGAAAGGAATCCTGAAGCCGCGCGGGATACACACCAGGGATATAGGAGCTTTCCGGTAAATCCTTGCTTTCTTTTGACGAAAGAAAATCGGGCAGGCGCATGGCAGGTGCCCTTTGACTTCCATCTCCTAAATCAAAAATTCTTTTTTCAAGATCAGCCTGATAGTGCATGCCCTGCAGAGGACCCTGGTTTTCATAAGACTTAAAATCCTTTTGATCTACAGAGCTCACCATTCCACTATTGGCAAAAGGTGAATCGCGTCTGGATAAAGACATTCCATTTACCACTATTTCGCCTGGTGAAGTGGCAGCAGGTATGATAAGGCCGCCCGGACACATGCAAAAGGAAAACACTCCCCTTCCTGAAATCTGACAGCTTAACGAATAACTGGCCGGTGGCAAATAATCCGGCCTTTTTCCCATTTTATACTGGATTTCATCAATCACAGATTGGGGATGCTCAATCCGCAATCCGATGGCAAATTCTTTGAGATGAATTTGGAGGGACTTTTTTGCAAACAACAGATAAATATCTCTCGCCGAATGTCCTGTCGCAAGGATCAGGTTTTGCGCAACAAACTCCCCCTTATTCGTGAGGATTTTCTCTATTTCCCCATTCTCAACTATAAAATCTGTCATACGGGTTCCGAAATGCAATTCTCCCCCATAATGCAGAATGGTATGACGTATTTTTTCCAAGATTCCGGGAAGCTTATTGCTGCCTATATGCGGATGCACATCCACTCTAATATCCGGATTGGCGCCATGAAGTACGAGGAGATCCAAAACGTCTTTTATATTCCCGCGTTTATCCGAACGGGTATACAATTTGCCATCTGAATACGTACCGGCACCCCCCTCTCCATAACAGTAATTTGAGTCCGGATGTACAATGCCGAACTGTTGTATATTCCGCAAATCCCTTCTGCGATCTCTTACATCCTTTCCTCTTTCGATAAGTATGGGTTTCAATCCAAGCCGGATCAATTCCAGTGCAGCAAAATAGCCACAAGGGCCTGAGCCTATAATATGGACTTCGGGCCGATCCGCTACATTCCGGAATCCGGGAATTATGGCAGGATCCGGCGGCAAGGATTCAGTGGACCATTCCGCGCGAACAACAAAATAAATGGTGCGCGCCCTTGCATCTAAATTCCTCCTAATGATCCTAAAGTAAACCTGCTGGTCTGCCTCGAGGCGAAGTTGTTCACGGATCATCGAGCGATGTGCCTCCTCCACTTCGAAATCCGGAGCAGGAATCCGATAATCTATAATGCCTTTCATTATTGAATAGCCGCGCGAATCTTCAGCAGTTTTTCCAGCAATGCTTCCAGATATTCCAGTCGAAGCATATTCGCTCCATCGGACTTGGCCAGCTCGGGTTTTGGGTGTGTCTCAATGAAAAGTCCGTCTGCGCCAACTGCAATAGCCGCCTTTGCTATGGTTTCTATCAGTTCAGGTTTTCCACCTGTTACCCCACTGGATTGATTTGGCTGCTGAAGGGAATGCGTGCAGTCCATTATGACAGGAACACCCATTTTCCGCATCACGGGGATACCCCTGAAATCGACGATGAGATCCTGGTAACCAAAGGAGGTTCCACGGTCGGTAAGCCACACTTTTTCATTTCCGGATTCCTTTATTTTATCGATTGCATATTTCATCCCTTCAGGGCTCATGAATTGGCCCTTTTTTACATTTACCGTTTTCCCGGTATGGGCTGCTGAAACCAGTAAGGACGTTTGCCTGCACAAAAATGCCGGAATTTGAAGGATGTCGACATAGGATGCCGCCATCGATGCTTCTTCATCCGCATGAATATCTGTTGTAACCGGAATTTGCAATCTACCGGCAATATCCTTTAAAATTTTGAGAGAAGGAATGTCTCCAATTCCCGTGAAGGAATCCAGCCGAGACCGGTTTGCCTTTCTGTAAGAAGCCTTGAAAACATATGGAATTCCAAATTTTGTGCACATTGCATGTACCGTTTCTGCAATCTCACTACAAACAGATTCAGACTCCACGATGCAAGGACCTGCAATTAAAAAAAAGGGACCTCCGGGTAATAGAGGCTTTTCAAGCCAACTAGATTTTTCCATAAACGAATCGAATTACATTTTTAAGATCCAGGAATCCGGATGGTAGATCTTTTTAAGTTCCGCCAATACTTCAGCAAGATTCCTGTCAAAACAATTGAACTGAACTCCAACGCGGTGAAATCGTCCATAGTTCCCACGGTATGGAGTGTAATGGTTCTTTTCAAGCTCCTTACTAAGACGATTGGCATTGTCCAATTTGGTAAAGGAACCGACGATGATAATACAATCGCGATGCCGTATGCTTTTATTCAGGGAGTCCACGTTTTCTTTTTTAATCAACACCTCCTCTATTTTTGGTGTGGAATCCTGTACATTGCTTATTGCGGAGTTGGTGTCTGGCTTTTCATTGGGTGTTTCCTTGAGACTTTTCAGTATTGCACTGTCTTCCCCTGTCAATGGTGACTCGAGCTCATTTGCAGGGAGGTTGGATTTCACAATTTTGGATTCCTTCTTGGGCCAGAGGATCAGGCAGAGAAAAATGAACCAGAGAACGCCCAAGATGACCAACAGAATTTTCATCTCGGAGCTCTTTTTCGGGATTGGCTTTACAGGACTGCCCAATTCCAGAACCGGGCCCTGGTATTTTCTTTGAATGGCCTGGAGAGGCAAGGGTTCCAAACCAAAAAAATGGGGATGGAGATTTAGTAAACCAGATTCAAACTGCAGCCCATCCGGACGCATTATCAATGTGCCAAAAGGTTCAAAAACAAAACTGCTTCCCTTTTGAAAGGTTTTTTCAATAACCCTGCTCAAGGCAGTCAATTTTGCCTGCAACTCATCTAAGGGATAGCCAAATTCGCGGACGAGGTGATCTAGCATTTCATTGCTTTGCGAGACCAGGGAAGCCCTGAATTTTAAATTCAGACGGGAAGGGTGGATGCTCCCGCCCAGATGATCTATAAAACTATCCTGCACATCGGCTTCAAAAACACCCAATCCCGGAATATCAAACCAATGATAGCGGCTCAAATGCCACCAAAGCAAATACTGTATTTTGGTTTGTCCGTGCAACGGATTTGTGTTCTGTAAGATTCAAAAATAAGGAAGGCATGCGAAATGCATAATCCTTTGAAATTTAAGCCCCAAATAGCTACTTCTTTGGATTTTAAATATTACAGAATTTTTTAATGCAAAAAGCTTGCCAGCTCTGCAAGGCTACTCTGCCTCTTTTTTCTTGCGTTTGATTTTGAAAAGATCTACCACTTCTTTTTCGGTGAGAAATTCAAACTCTACAAAATGGGAGCTCACCGCTTTTTTCACATCCTGGTATTCCTTACTGCGCTTATCCTTGTAAAATGCAAGCAGCTTGCGCACATATTCCATACACATGCTCTTGGTCTCCTGGTTAAAGGCGGAATTGCTGAACACGTTCATGTAATTGTAAAAACAGCGAGTCAGTTCAAAAAAGGAGAAATATTCCGGTTCTGTGAGGTTATGCACCACTTTATGAAACTGCTGTAAGATCGCGAGTCGCAAACATTCATTGTTTACGGACATCCCTTCGTACTGGGAGTAAAATGCATTTACTGCATCCAGAGTGTCTTCATGTACAAATCCCTTGTCATGAATTGTATCCATCAACATGTAATAGCGAATCAGCTCGTCTCCTTCGTTTTTGTTGAGCAAAGCGAAAAATTTGCGGTCTGCTTCAGAACCAAAGTGGATTCCTTCCTTGAAGGCTTGTTTTAAAAATTGGAAGTAGAGATTGTTGAATTGTTTGTTTTCGTACCTGCATGAATTTATAGCATTTGACAGATGCTGTGTTTCGGAATCGTTCAATTTGATGAAATTGCCGATAATTGCGATGATGTCAATAAATTCAGGCTCTCCGTAAAAACTTTTCCGCGAAATCAGTTTGTGTATCTCTTCTATATAGCTGAGGTGACTTGATTTAAATGCGATGCGGTTCAACAAAAATTGTTTAAGTGCCCTTGCTTCCACCTTTAATTCACCCACCGTCTCCGGGAATTTTGAATAAAAATAATTGTAGTGGCTGAACTGGTTACGGTACCGTATATAGAGATTCCGGCGCTCATCCAGGTCCCTGAAACGGTCGTGGATCATGGATTGAAAATAGGCTTTCACCTTCTTGTTTTCAATTTGATCGAGCAGATTGGCAATCCAGATGTCACTGCTTAAAGCAAAACCAAGCTGCACGGTTTGACCGATGCGGGTCCTTATAACATCAAAATTGGTGGAATTGGCAATTGCGAGCAGAAATTGCTTAAAAGTCTCCTGCGGGCGAATGTATTTAAATTGATCATTTACCTCTCCTCTCAATACACAATAACCCAGTATTCTGGGCTGGAACAATCCTTCAAAAAAAGGATTCAGCAAGACCTTCTCAAGTTCGGGAAGTTGAAGTGGATGATTTTCGGCTACTTCCTGATAAATTTCTGCAACCATGGGCTCGTAGGTTTCCTGAAGGGTCTTGTAGAGCTCCGGGGACTCCTCCTCGAGATAGGCTGCCAGTTCGTCCGAGCTTTGGATCAGTTCTGCAACTGCTTGTAAGCGCTCTTTGTAATCTTGAAGTAATGCCTGCATGTCGTTTTGTTTTTGTCTTTGAACGAAAGAACCTGATCAGATGACAATCCAATCAGGTTCAATATAATTTTAATAATTTTATATTATTTTATTTTTTTTTATACTAAATAATCAATTTAATACAAAATATAAATTCAATAAGATTATTTTTTTACGAATTTTATTCTTCTTCGGATTTTTCAGCAACAGGTGCTGAAGTCTTTGCTTCACCGCTCAATTTTTTGTGGAAATCGGCAATTTCTTGCTTGCGTGCCTCTACCTTTTTAGCGATTACCGTCTCCTTGCTGCTGATCCATTCCTGGTACTTCAGATCTGCCTGTTCCTGAGTCAAAGAACCTTTGCTTACGCCACGCTGGAGGTGCTTTCTGTAAAGAACCCCTTTGTAACGGAGAATGGCTTTAACGGTATCGGTAGGCTGAGCCCCTTTCATCAACCATTCGAAAGCCTTGTCGCGATCGAGGTCAATGGTTGCAGGCTTGGTGATGGGATTGTACATACCAATGCGTTCAATAAAGCGACCATCGCGTGGAGCTCTTGCATCGGCAATAACAATGTGGTAAAACGGGGCTTTTTTTCGCCCTTTTCGCTGTAATCTGATTTTTACGGCCATTTGTTCAGTTTTTAATAGTTAGACCAAAATCGGCTTACTCTGATATCAGACTGTGCCGACTTTAAGGGACGCAAAAGTAGAACTTTCCCGGCTCTATTACAAGTATTTGTGATTTTTTTAAGATTTAAATAAGCAGAAGCCCTTCTTCCCCGGATCATTCAATCCGCAGATTACATTCAATTTCTAAGGATTCTATTCATTTTTATCCCCGAAGCCTTAGGTACAGCTGTAGGTAAAGCTGTCTTTTTTAAAAATCTATGCGGATTTTCAAATTAAGCCTTCGGCTACTCAGATAATTGGGGATGGCAAACTGGTAGTTGTATAAGGTCTTAATCCAACTGATGGAGGCTTCGTTTTTGACCTTGAGCAAATTGTACACCTCCATACTAATCCAGGCTTGCCTGCAAAATTTAAAAATGGAAGCTCCCGAATGTTTTTTTGCAAGTTTATCCCAAAGTTGATAGGAAAAGCCGATATCCACCCGATGATACGCCTTCAGATTCTGGTCATTGCGAAATATGCGATTGGAGCCTTTTAAACCATAGGGCAGCCCGCTTGCGATTTGAATGTTCAGATGCATTTTAAATTGGTCGTTTTGCGGGAGATAATCCTGGAAAAACAAGCCAAGAGCAAAAAGCTGGTCTGTAGGCCTTGGCACATCCTCAACGATCTTACCTTCGGGATAATTAGGATCCCGTTCGCGATGTTCTACCCCATCAATTTTTTCGCGTGTCCTTAATAAAGAAAGATTGACCCATGATTCTGCACCCGGAACAAACTCTCCATAAATCCGGTTGTCCCAGCCTATGGCATAGCCGTTTGCTTCATTTTTACCGGAGTAACGGATCCTCACATTGTCCAGCTCATAGGGAACCAGGTCCCACAGCGATTTGTAATAGATTTCTGAAATCCAGCGGAAAGTGGAAGGACTCACTTTATTCATGTGAAAGTCCTTTTGAACACCCATCACATATTGCAAAGATTTCTGAGATACAAGTTCATAATTCAGTGTACCATCTTCCCTTCGCATTTCGCGATACAAAGGTGGCTGGTGGTAAAGACCTCCGGAAATCCATATTTGCAGGCGATCCGAACGTTGAAGAGGAACCCATTCCAGCTTGATTCTGGGATTGTAAAATCGCTCGCCGTTTAAGGTACTTTGATGAATTCGAATCCCGGGAGTGCATTTAAAAAGCTGATGCGATCCGGGACGCCACTGTATGTCGTCCTGAATCCAAAGACCAAATTTTTCATTGTGAAAGCTATTGCGGGATTTATATACCTCATTCAATACAAGTCCATCTTCAACATAGGGCAAAGAAAAACCCGCAGAGTCCAGCCTCTCCCATTCATTGATTTTGTCTTTAAAAAACTCCTGTCTAAAAAATCCACCCCATTGCAAAAAATGAGATACACGCTGACCTTCCCTGGTAAAATCAATACCCGCTTTAAACTCGTGATGATGCGTCCAGGACCTGAGGTAATTCCGGGCATACAGATGCTGGGTGCCTTCCCCCCAAAGTTTTACTTCCTTTCCTTTTTCATCTGTATTTCCATTTTCTATTTCAACGAGACGGTAATATCCCAGAATATCGAATTGTTCGGCCTCGTAGCCGTAGTAAAGCGCTGAACTGAATTTTAAATAATAGGGATTTCGGCTGTGGTCGGACACATAACTCAGATTGACACCGGTCATGCGCTGGTCAAATGCATCTTTTTCTGAGCCCTCAAATGCAGTGTTTAAATTTACAATCTGGAAAAATGAACCCTTCGCCACAGAAGACGATTCCGGAATGAGACGGAAGCGACTTTGGTTGAGGTTGGCAATCCAGGAGAACACTAAATTTCTCCGCAGTTCGAAACTTACAAATGATTGGACATCCAGAAAATCTGGCTGGTATTCTCCTTCGACATCGAGACTGCTCAGGAGGTACCGCGTTGTTTTGTACCTGGCGCCCACCAAATAACGCAATTTTTTCAGCTTGCCCTCTTTCGGACCCACTGAAGTGGACCCTTCGATATGCGCACTTCCCCCCAAAGCACTAAACACAAGACTGGCACGCAATGTGTCCGGAACCTTGTATCGAATATCCAGCACGGAAGAAAGTTTATCTCCGTAACGCGCTTCAAATCCACCGGAATAAAACTTAAGGTCGCGGATTAAGTCCGGATTGGGGAAACTGAGGCCCTCCTGCTGCCCATTCCGGATAAGCTGAGGACGAAAAACCTCGAAATCATTGACATAAACCAGGTTTTCATCATAACTGCCACCCCGCACGCTGTACTGTGAGGAGAGTTCCCCTCCCGCACTTCCGCGCACACCCAGCGCAATGGACGGCAAAATACTTTCAAGATTTCCACTAACGAGTGGTAGTTTTTCAAAGGATTTGGCATGTTCTTCAATACCTGATTCGCGCCGGGCCAATCCGGAACTTATTTCAACTTCCGGCCCAATTTTCCTTTTCATTTTTTGATGGAGCATATAATCGGAAGTCATGTCTTTGCGCTTTACTTTCAAGGAAGCAGGCTCGTATCCAAGTCGGTTAAAGCGAACCGTAAATTCATCGCTGTCCGGAATTTTTAAAGCAAAAGTCCCCGCTGAATCCGTCTCAGCATAAAAAGGAGTTTCGGAAATATAGACTGTTACAAAAGAAAGTGCGGATTCATCTGTTGCATCCACGACTACTCCACGTATCTGTTGGGCCGGTGCAGATGTCCAGAGCAAAGAGGAGAACAGGACCGCGAAGACGCGGTAAAATGGCATCGTCAAAGAACCAGGCTTGGAGACTATGAAATGCACATCTTAAAATTCAAAACGATCTACAGAAATGGATTTTAGTTTATCGATGACTTCTGCAGGATGCGGATCTGCAAATACGGCATTTCCTGCTACCAGAACATCCGCTCCGGCTTTCAATATGACTTCTGCATTTTGCAGCCCTACTCCTCCGTCCACTTCGATCAGTACATCGAGATTTCTTGCGAGGATTTCTGATTTTAAAACCCTGATCTTTTCCAATGTTCTGTATATAAACTTCTGTCCTCCAAATCCCGGATTCACAGACATCATACAAACCAGATCAATCTGATCCAACACATCATAAATTTGGTGTACGTTGGTATGAGGATTGATGGCCACTCCGGCCTTCGCTCCGGTTTCGCGGATCTGCTGCAGAACGCGGTGCAAATGAGGGCATGCTTCAATATGTACTGAAATATGATCCGCACCTGCTTTGCGGAAGGCCTCTATATATTTTTCAGGCTCAAGAATCATCAGATGCACATCCAGGGGTTTCTTTGCAACTTTAGAGATCGCAGAAATTACAGGAAGGCCAAAAGAAATATTGGGCACAAACCTGCCATCCATAACATCTAGATGGAACCAGTCTGCACTGCTTTCATTAATCCATTGAACCTCTTCACCAATTCGAAGAAAATCACAAGAAAGCAAGGATGGGGCGATGCGTACCATAAAATTTTTTTAAAGTATCAAATCCGCCGAAGCTCGGGTTAATGCCAACGAATCGATAGCCGCAATATTAGGAAAACAAAATTATTGAATGCCTTCTTTTGCAAAAAACCTTTCCGTATCAGCCCTGACTTAGGGATTGTTACAAGTTTTGCAGGACGTAAAATTGCAACAAATAAAACTGCGTTTCCGAATTAAAATCGCCTCAATCCAATTCCAGGCCCGACGAACCGGCGGCGAAGCTTATCTTGTCAGCTGTTGTTGCTGTAATACACCTCGTCAAATGAAATGGCTGGCATCAAATGCAAACGAAGCCAAACATTTGCAGTAACCCAGACGTCCTGGGCACAGTAGCGTGCAATCCGGTCCAAATCGTTTTGGACATAATACATCTGGCCCACCTGGCTGCCATCCATATCTTCCTTTGGACTTTCAAGTCCCAGACAGGCCGATAAAAGATCGAGAGAAATATAATGTTTGATATCCCCGAATTTCCATAGATCCAGGGTGTCGTAAAGGTATTTTAATTCCCATGGTTTCTTGCCTGCTATTTGAAGGAGTGCAGGTAGCTGGAGCCCATGAATCAAAGCCCTTCTGCAGATGTAAGGAATGTCAAACTCACGGATATTATGACCGCAAAGGGCATGGCGTTCCGGATTGCTGAAGTGTTGCGAAATCAGCTCAAACAGACCGGTTATCAGCTCTTCCTCGTCATGACCTGAAATGGTTTTTATCCTGAGCTGCCCTTTGTTAAAAAAGCCAAGACCAATGCAAATAATACGCCCAAACTCGGCGTATATGGCGGCCTTTTCCTCATAAATCTGCGCCAGATCCTTGTCCTGTTCCTTTTCAAGATAGTAGCGCATCTTGTGTTCAAATAATTTACGCCAGCGGGAATCCAGCTCATTTAAACTAGAATTATGACTAACTGTCTCAATATCTATAAATAATATATTATTTAAATCCATACTATTTGACCCTAAGGGTTTACCCTGATTTTTAATATTCTCGTACTAAATATAAGCTTTTCTTAGTTTACTACTTAACTTTACCAGCTATTCATCTCTAATTATATAACGTATGGCTACTTCAAACTCTAATGTTAAAGCACTGGTGATTATTGCCCTCCTCGGATTATTCGGACTCAATGTCTACCAGTTTGTCAATAACTCCAATTTACAAAAGGACAATCTTGCGAAAGAAAATGAACTCGTTCAGCTGGAAGACGCAAAAGCAAAACTGGATAAAGAATACCAGCAGGCTATTTCCGACCTGAATGACATGAAAACAAATAACGAAGAACTGAACCGGGTGATCGACTCTCAGAAGGAAGAGTTGCGCATTCAGAAAGAAAAAATCGGTTCGCTGCTTACCGACAGCAGAAATCTCACAATCGCACGCCGCGAAATGGATGCCCTGAAAACAAAAACACAGGAGTACATCGCCGAAATCAACAGGCTGAAATCCGAAAACGAGCAACTTGCTGCTACAAACACGGGGCTTCAGCAGGAAAAAGCCAACCTGACGCAACAGGTCGAATCTAAAAATGCAGAAAATCAGCAACTTTCACAAGCAAAGGAAAGCCTGAGCACGGAAAAAGAAAGCATTGCCAAAGAAAAGGAAAACTTAAGCCGCCGATACAACAGGGCCACCGCTATTCCGGTAAATAAAATTGACGCGGAAGCCTATAAAGAGCGGGAAGGAAAAAAAGCAAAGTCCGTTTCCAAATCTGCAGAAACAGATTACGTCGAAGTATGCTTTAAGACCACCATCAATAAAAATACGGAGGCAGGAACAGAGAAGTTTTACATCCGCATCATCTCTCCAACAGGTGAAACACAATCCATAGAATCGGAAGGTTCCGGCATTATCCGCAATGATCTGAATGGAGAAACGATTAAATACTCCACATCCGTCACAACTCCTTATGCCAATGATGAGAAGAAAATTTGCGGTAAATTTAAAAATCCCGGTGGTTTCTCAGCCGGAGTTTATACCATTGAAATTTTCAACAAAGGTTACCTCGTTGGTACGTCCACAATTAAGTTAAAATAATACGTCTCGGAGCTCGCATATATCTGCCTTCTGCGATTTGTTTGATGCAGCCCGATGATGTGGTTCGAAACTGCATTTGAATTATTTGGATACCCGGTTAGCTTCCTGGAACTTATTTCAGTAAGTACAGGCATTCTTGCCGTTTATCTTGCGGCCAAAGAACACATCTGGACCTGGCCTGTAGGGCTCATTAATATTTGCACGGCCTTTTTCATATACTTCCATGTGCATTTGTATTCTGATATGTTTTTACAAGTATATTTCTTGTGCATCAGTGTATACGGTTGGTGGTTCTGGACTCAGGAAAAAAGAACGAACATACCCTTAAAATGGCTCACCCGCCCCCAGATATTGGTTTGCACCGCATGGATGATTTTGGGAACCCTGATCTTTGGCTGGTTTATTTCGAACATTCATACCTTCCTGCCTGATTTTTTCAAAAGCCCCGCTGCATTTCCGTATGCCGACAGTTGGGTTGCAGTAAGCAGCATCCTGGCAAATACACTGATGGCAAAAAGATATATCGAAAACTGGATCATGTGGATCCTGATAGATGTACTATGCGTTTATCTCTATGTTCAAAAAGATATACTTTTTATCGCTTTCGAATTTTTGATTTTTTTAGGAATGGCTGTATTCGGATTGAGAAACTGGATCCGTTATTTCAAAATCCAAATGCGTTTATCCTAAATTTTGGAAGGCCTGATCCAAATCTTCAATCAGATAACTTGCATCTTCAAGTCCCACATACAACCGTATTAGCCGGTGACTCTCCATGGACGGTTGGAATGCTTCGCGTTCAATACCTGCCAACTTTGGAATGATAAGACTTTCGTATCCGCCCCAGCTAACCGCTTTAAGAATATGCTTTAAATGATTGCAAAAGTCTTCGATTTCCTGCCATCGTTCCGCACGCATCACAAAAGACATCAAACCGCAGGCACCCGTCATTTGGGATTTCGCAAGTTCATATTGCGGAAATGAAGGATCAAGAGGAAACAAAACTTTTTCCACGCGATCATGGTGTTTAAGAAATTGCAGAACTTCAGAGCTTGTTTTTGAAATGCGCTCCAATCTTGTGGGAAGTGTCCTCAATCCTCGCATCAGAAGCCATGCATTAAAAGGCTGAATTCCGTTTCCTGCCATCAAATATTCAAGTTCAAAAACTTTACGCATGTGCTCCTTACTTCCACACAACACTCCTGCCACCACATCACTGTGGCCTGAAAGATATTTTGTTGCAGAATGCAAAACGAGATCAACCCCCATCAGAATTGGCTGCTGGTAATAAGGACTGCAATAACTATTGTCGATCACCGTCAGGATTCCACGTTCCTTTGCAAGACGGGCCAATGCTCTCAGGTTTTGAATTGCAAAATCCCAACTGTTTGGGGACTCCAGGTAAAACAAACGAGTGTTTGGCTTAATAGCATTTCGGAATTGTTCCACGTCACGACCATCGACATATTCTGTTTCAACCCCAAAGCGAGGTAAAAATTGCTCAAATAATTTTTGTGCCCAACTATAGGGTTCCCGCACAGATACTATATGATCCCCCGCTTTGACAAATGGCACCACAGAAGAAAAGATAGCCGCCGCACCACTGTTAAATACCAATGCATCTTCAGCACATTCCAATGCGGCCAACTTTTTGGCGAGTATATCCACCGTGGGATTTCGGCCACGTGAATAAATAAGACCACCATACTCATCCTTGAAACGCTGACGCATATCCTCAACGGTATCAAACACAAAATTTGAAGTTTGGAGAATGGGTGGTGCAACTGCATTATAATACTGATCTCTCGACTCCCCTAATTCATTAAGGATATAAGACCATTCTTTTCTTTCCATGTTCCTTAATTATGAAGATTTTTCGGAATTATGCGCCCCGGGCTTCATGATATATTTGTAGATAGCGAGTAAACCTAAAAGCACGACAACTGTGGTGACTCCAAAGTAAGGATTCATAAGAACACTGGAGACGCATACAAACAGATAAGCTAAAATAAATACCAGAGGCAATAATGGGTAAAATCGCAAAGTGAAATAGGTACGACCATCCGGAACTTTCATCCGCCTTCTGAAGTAAAAAATACTTGCTGCAGAAAACATCATGCCCAATGAATCCAGGATCATCACAAAGCCCAATATTCTTTCAAAGGTTTCGGCAAAAAAAACAACAACGATACTTATGAGTGCAAATACAGTCAATCCGACGAAATAGACTTCGCGCTGCTCCCACCGTGCACTAAACGATTTTGGCAAAACTCCATCCTGAGACATGGCGTACATGACTCGTGGATTGCTCATTAAATTTACATTCACAAAAGACAAAACAGCGAGGACCAGCAAAATTGAAAATGCAGCCGCTGCGTTAGATCCAAGCCACCGGTCCACAACTACTGCTGCGATACCTTTAGCCTCTTTAAGTTCATCAAAACCCAGAACTTTGTAATAACTAAAATTGATCAGCATGTAAAGTATGAGAACCAGACTCATTCCAATAATAATTCCTCTTGGAATCGTATGACCCGGTTCCTTGACATCCTCTCCAAAGTTAATGGTTTGCTGGTATCCTCCGTAAGTGAAGGATACTGCGACCAGAGCTGCTCCAAATGACTTGATCCAATCCATGAATGAGGGTGACGCGGTTTCACTATTTAGATAAAAACCCTGACTATGGGATTCCGGAAAAAACAAGGCCGAAATGACAAAGAGGATCATCCCGATTTTTATAAGCATCAATACATTCAATGTGCGCGAACTCATTCGCAATCCAAATAAATTCAACACGTAGAAAAATGCGATCATAACTACCGCCACCAGGGGTTTCCAAAAAGCTGCAAAGCCGGGTAAAAAATAAGTGCAGAAATATTCACTCCCGATAAGTGCCACTCCACCCAAAGAGGCTGCATTCGAAACCAAAATGACACCGTTAATTGCAAATGCAACAGAGGGATGGTATGCTTCAGAAAACACTCTGTAATAGCCTCCCGTAACCGGAAAGCGACTACCAATTTCCGCATAAGTCAATGCCCCGCACAAGGCAACCAATCCACCAAAAAACCATGCTGAGAAAAAGATGGTTGGATTAATTGATAGATTGGCAGTCACGGAAGCGGCCCGGAAAATACCCATTCCGATGACCAGACTCACCACGATCATACTTATCGAAAATAAACCGAGCCCATTCTTTTTATCCATATGATTTTGCGAAGCTAACCTGTTCCCGGCATTTAACCTGATCTATTTCATTGCAGGCAGCGTATTCAGATTGAATTTATACTACTGGTCATAATAGAGATGGTATACAGGTTTACGAAAACGGGGCAAAGAATACTTGTACAAAATGCAAACTGAGTGAGAACAGAATGGAGAAAGTTAATATCACATACTCCGCAGTTCAGGTATCACTTCCTTTGAAATCAGATATTTCTTTATTCCGGGTTCCTCCTTGGGCTTAATATGAATCTATTTGAAAGATTTCTTAGGTGGCCGGGGATTTTTCCTGCCGGTTGCCTTGTAAACCACCGGTGTGAATATAAACGATTTGATTAAAATGCAATTCAGATGACCTTGCTAGGTATGCCCTCATCAAGGGTCCATTGTAAACGATGTCCAGTGGAATACCTGTTTTAATGCCGAAATCTTCAATAAAGCTTAAAAGTCCTGAGTCTACTTTTCCAAAGCGAACTGAAGATGTATCTGGAATCCAAAAAAAGCGAGGATCACTTTCAAAATTATAATGGGCATTGCGAACACGACGCATACTACCAATTTTCAAATACCGGGAACTATTCAGCAATCCTGAAATAGTGGTGCCCGTTCCGCATGCGCACAGAATTAATGTTTCCTTATGATCCATTTTCTCTGGTATCTCTTTAAGGATTTCCATGGCTCCCATAATTCCCAGTTCTCCCCCTCCCCCTTCAGGAATCCAATACCAGTCTGCATAGCCAAAATCGCCGTGGCCCAATTGCATCTGCCTTAATTTCTCAGCTTGAATTCTCGAAATGGCAATACACTTTACATCCCAGGAAATGCTGTCTGAAATCGTTGAAGTCTGAAAACCGTAATTCCATCCATACATCAGGTTAACGCAAGGAATACCTAACAAATGTGCGGTGTAATTCAGAGCATGCAAGTGATTGGAGTGTGGCCCACCCATACTGACGAGTCCTTTGAAAGGTCCATTCAGAAAGGCCTTAAGATGAAAAGATAGTTTTCTCCATTTGTTTCCGCTGACAATCGGATGAATGAGGTCATCTCTTTTTATCCAGAGTTCTGCCTTGAAATCGGGAATGTGGAGCCGATCAAGTGATGAAGGGATTCTTAGTTCATTAAGAAAGTCCTGATATTTTTTGGAATCGGCCTGCATGGCTCTTGCGAATTCAATTGCGACTTAATTTAAATTCAACGGGTAAACTAAACTGAACTGCAACATTCCGGCCTTCATTCTTTGCGGGGATCCAATCCGGAATCAGTCTCACGACCCGTAATGCTTCTGCATCGCAAGAAGAGCTAAGGGACTTTAAGACTTTGGGGTTTCTTACCCTCCCGTATTTATCTACGACAAAACCGATGTTTACGACCCCTTCAATGCGCAACCGCATGGCGTCCTGAGGATACAATAATTTGGATTGGATAAACCGGAGTAAAGCCATCTGTCCTCCCGGGTACTGCGGCATGACATCGGCAAAATCGACGGCAAGGTCTGAACCTGCATCAGAGAGATTGGAATTACTGGTACTTGTTGAAACTGCAGAGTCTTTCATTTCTGTTTTTTCCTCTGCATGTGTCCTTTCAACTTTTGATTGTTCCATTTCTTCATCCTTTACTACATGCAAATCCTCCTTTTTCTTGGTAATGGCCTTTTCCCTGACTTTTTTTTCTTGCTCTTGCGGTGTGGATTTTGGAGCAGTGTTTGGCAATTTAAAATCAGGAGGGGCCTCTATATTTACTTCGGTCATGTAGAATTCCGGTTCACTAGCATGATCCCATTCTATTGAATACAACAAAATCCCGGCAACCGTAAGGAGGATGGCAAGCAACAGCGAAGCAGCCATCCTTGTTTTGTATTTCCTTCGAAGTGTATATGCGCCGTATGTTTTGTTTCTACCGGAAAAAATTAAATCCGCCATCTTTTCCGGATCATAGGGATGGAAATGGAATAACTTGGATATTATTTGGCGGAAGCCGTTCAAATTCATGGCAATCTGAGGAATCCCAAATTAAACTGTGTGTAGCTTAAAAATATTGCTGTCATAATATCCCATGAATCCCGCCATAACTTGGAATCGCTTCTGGCGGATAGAAATCCATAGTTTGATTCTTACTTTTTCTCAAACAACCACCGAATTGGCCTTGTCAGATTAAATGGTTGCAATACTTTTTTTATATTATAATTATTTTTAATATGAGTTAGGATTTCCCGCTCATCATCGGATACGAGAAATAAATCTCTGTCGATCGGAGTGATCGTTCGTAATTTTTCCATCTCATCCAAAAATTCGAGCAGATCCCTGTGATACGCTTTCCCATAAATAATCACCGGAAAATGAACGAGCTTTCCCGTTTGAATCAGCGTCATTGCTTCAAAAAACTCGTCCATCGTACCGAAGCCACCCGGAAAAACGATAAATGCATAGGAATATTTAATTAAGATGGTTTTGCGGGTAAAAAAATACTTCATATTTACCCAGGTATCCAGGTATTTGTTTGGAAATTGCTCCTTTGGCAATTCAATATTACAACCCACACTTCTACCTCCTACACTTTTAGCGCCTTTGTTGGCCGCTTCCATAATCCCCGGACCCCCTCCGGTCATAATGGTAAAACCCAATTTTGCAATTTCGGCGGAAACTCTTTCGGCAGCTTTGTAATAGGCATTGTCCGGCGTGAATCGGGCGGATCCAAAAACGGTAACGCAGGGCCCGTTAAAATACATTTTGCGAATTCCCTTGAACATATCCCAGAATACCTGAATCACAAAACGCAATTCTGAAAGACGGCTCATGGGCCCATTCAAATATTCAATGTTCTTTATTTTCTGATTCGGTTCCACGGTTGCAATGATACGCAAGCTTAAAAAAATAATGGCTTATATTCGGTTTTTTTCTAATTTGCACCAAGCCAAACGTAAACTCTTACAGCGCATGCCGGAACATATCTCCCCTATCTCAACATCTGTCATGGCCGACCGGCTGATACCTTCTGAAATCATTAAGCTGGCCTCTGATATCCAAAAAATGATGCAAAGTGGCCAATTTGTTTACAACCTGACGATTGGGGATTTTGATCCTGGTATTTTTCCCATTCCAGAAGCCCTAAAAACGAACATAAACAAAGCCTACGAGCTGGATGAAACCAACTATCCCGCAGCTAATGGAGTGGCGGAATTAAGGCAGAGTCTTGCAAGTCTTATTCAAACCCGTCTTAAGCTGGAATACTCTCCGGAAGACATTCTTGTTTCCGGGGGCGCAAGACCCCTCATTTATGCAGTTTACAGGACCCTCATTGATCCGGGAGACCTGGTCCTTTTTCCGGTACCCTCCTGGAACAACAACCATTACTGCCATTTAAGCGGGGCAACGCCTGTGCCCTTAGAGGTGGGGCCGGAGCAAAATTTTATGCCCCTCGCTGCAGATATAAAGCCCCATATTGGTGATGCCACGCTCATCGCACTGTGTTCGCCACAAAACCCAACCGGTACTGTATTCACGCGGGAAGCTTTGTTGGACATTGCAGATTTGGTGGTTATGGAAAACAAGAAACGCGAGGGTAAAAAAAAGCCGGTTTATCTGATGTATGATCAGATTTATTGGGAACTCTGCTTTGGCAATACAGAGCATTTCCATCCGGTACAGCTGATCCCTGAGATTCGCCCCTATGTTCTTTCCATAGACGGAATGTCAAAGGCTTTTGCTGCAACTGGAATTCGCGTAGGCTGGGCTTTTGGTCCAAATGCCATTATGGCTAAAATGCGTGCTATCCTTTCTCATGTGGGGGCCTGGGCTCCGAAACCAGAGCAAGTGGCAACTTCCTGGTTTTTAAATCAGGAGAATGAAGTGGACGACTATCTAAACTGGTTTAAACCAGAAGTACACGAGCGACTTCAGAAACTTTATGAGGGTATTCTGCATTTAAAGCAAGAAGGTTTTCCTATTGACTGTATTCATCCGCAGGCAGCTATTTACCTTACCGTACGCTGTCCCTGGAAGGGTTTAAAAAATTCAGACGGCATTCTGAAATCTCAAAATGAGGTAACCCAATACCTCCTAGGCAACTGCCAACTGGCTTTCGTTCCCTTCAAATCCTTTGGCGCCTCTGAAGAATCTGAATGGTATCGCATTTCCGTCGGAACTTTGAAAAAAGATGATATTTCAAAAATCATTGCTGCATTGCGCCAGGGGATGGTATCCCTGAAAACAGCATGATCAAAAATGAACTCATAATCTCATTTATCCATTAATTCTATTATGAACCCAATAAAAGGATTGCATGCTGTAATCATGGCAGGAGGGGTTGGCAGTCGCTTTTGGCCCTTAAGCAGGAATCACAAGCCAAAGCAGTTTCTGGATGTTCTTGGAACAGGACAGTCTTTGATACAAACGACTTTTCAACGTCTGGCAAGAACCGTTGACCCAAAAAATATTTGGATCGTCAGCCACCAGGACTACCGTGATCTTGTACTTCAGCAACTTCCGGATGTCGTTCCGGAGCAGATACTGTTGGAACCTGAACGAAAAAATACGGCTGCCTGTATTCTTTACGCTACCAAATACATCGAGCAGGCAGAAAAAGATGCCATCGTCCTTATTGCCCCTTCAGATCATCTGATTCTGAATGAGGCGGTTTTTGATCAGGATGTTTCAGAATCTGTTGCCTTTTTGTATTCCAGGCCGGAGGCATTGTTGACGTTTGGAATAAAAGCGTCCAGACCTGACACTGGCTATGGCTACATCAAGTTTAATCCGGATTCCAATCTCGAAAACAATGTCCATCCCGTTGCAAAATTTGTTGAAAAACCGGACCACAATACTGCACTATCGTATTTAGCCGGTGGAGACTATGTTTGGAATTCAGGAATGTTTTTGTGGGCAAATAAAACCATTGACGCGGCCCTTCTGAAATACCAACCTGAGTTGTACCAGTTGTTTGAAGGATACCAGCCTGGCATGTCTGTATCTCAAATTTACAGGGACGCTCCATCGATTTCAATAGACTATGCCGTCATGGAAAAGACGGATAAGGCTTTCGTGAAAACCGTCGACTTTGGTTGGTCAGATTTAGGCACCTGGACTTCGCTATATGAATTAATGAATCAGGATGATCAATCAAATGCGCTTCATGCACCGCTTTCAGTCATTAACCAGGTCCACTCCTGTATGGTGCGAAATGAAGAATCCAAACTGATTGCCCTCCACGGCGTAGAGAACCTCATCATCATCAATACAGCAGACGCATTGTTGATTTGTGATAAAAACCAGGAACAGGCAATAAAAAGCCTGGTTGGCCATATCGAAATCAAATACGGTAAAAAGTACCTCTAGTAAAAGATCTTAGCTTCGGTACTTTGTTATTTCATGATCATCACTTTCTCGAAGTGACGAAGAGTTCCGTTTGATACGCACAAAATGTAGCTTCCGGCTTCCATTTGGGAAGTTTGAACTACCGCGTTCGAAGGAGTCACAATCTGCGCATGGCATAATTCTCCCGTGATCTTATAAAGTTCAAGTTGCAGTACTTCGCCAAAGTCCGGAGAAATTTTCAATTCAAAATAAGTTCCCGCAGGATTTGGATACACCCAGCGATCCCGATCATTGGTCTCTTTGGTACGCAATCTTGAATTTAGAACTTCACCAAAAGGATGCTCGATGATTTTTTCATCCAACAATTCCTTTACACTTTTGGTGTGCTCCGGACATTCGATAGGGGAAAGCACCGTAATGTACTGAACACGCGTTAGTGAATTGGCTCCGTTGGTATTTTTTGCGGTAAGTTTTACTGCGAATTTTCCCTGCTTGTCAAATACGACGATCGGATTTTTCTCATTGGAAACCGCAGGATTTCCAGATTCAAATTGCCAGTCCCATTGATTTACGTCAACGGAGGAACGATCTGAAAACTGAACTTTCAACGGAGGGCAACCTGAAATAACATTAGCTGCAAAATTGACTTTTGGAATAAGATATACTGCAATGTGGCGTATAAAGGTATCGACGCCACAAGTATTGGATACAATGAGCTTGACATCAAATTCTCCCTCAACACCATAGTCATGCACCGGGTTTTGTTCAAAACTTGCTTTGCGGTCACCAAAGTCCCAGATGTAATTGGTACCATCAATGGTTTGATTTGTAAAGAACACTTTAAATCCGGTGATGCTTAAGTCAAAATTGGCGTCCGGCTTTGTACGGACCTCGACGAAGTCTTTCTTTGTCAGAGAGTCAGAATAAAAGGTATTGGAAGCTACTAATTTTACATCGAACTTACCTTTCGTTGGGTAGGTAACCAGCGGATTCGGATCTGTGCTTGTTGCAGGATTGCCACCCGGGAATGTCCAGCGATATGAATTTGCAGATTGTGAATTGTTCTGGTATTGAATTTTATAAGGTGCGCAACCGGTACTCCTGTCCGATGCAAAAGAAACGACAGGCTTCGTTCCGATGGTAAGATGCGCATATGCTGTATCCCTGCCGCAACCATTGGAAGTGATATAGCAAACATCATAATCTCCTTCCTTGAAGACAAAAGTGGGATTTGCATCTGTACTGCGTCCAATGATATTGTTGGGATCCTTCCCATCTTTGAAAATCCATTCGTGATTTTTGCCATACCTGGACAGCTGCGTAAAGTAGACCGTGCCAACATCAACACTGTCCTTGAATGCAGCTATCGGTGTGCTATCAACCAGTACAAATGCTTTCTTTGTGAGAGAGCTGTTGAATCTTGAGCTGTAGACGGTCAACCGCACATCGTACACGCCGGGAAGATCATAACGGATAACAGGATTTTTCTGAGTCGAAATGCCTGGTACCCCTCCGGGAAATTCCCATTGCCAGGTTTTTACATTAGGTGTGGACATATCCTTAAAATGGATAGAACCCGGAGCACAGGTCCCCACAGTGTCCGCATCAAAATCAGCCGTAGGAATGCTCACGATGACAATGGTTTTTTTGAGCGTATTTTCACCGCAGTCATTGCGCACGGTAAGTGTTACTTCATATGTACTGTCTGTATAGTACACATGATATGGATTGGCTTCCTCACTGGTTTCACCATCTCCAAAATTCCAGAAATACTCAACAGCCCGCTGACACTGATCTATAAAGAATACTTCGCGGCCTTGAATTCCCCAGCTAAAATCCGCACGGGGCTTATCGTTGATTTCGATATAATCCGTTTTCGTCAAGGTTACATCACAACGGCTATTGCCTGCTTCCAGACTTACGGGATAAATACCCGGAGTTTTATAAACTACAATTGGATTTTGCAGGATAGAAGTATCAGGCATGCCGCCTGGGAATTTCCATTTCCATTTGGTTGTATTCGTAGAGAGGTCTTTAAATTTTACAGTCACGGGCTGACAACCATACGTAACATCTGAAACAAAATCCGGAACCGGTGCCTGCGAATTGGGACATGTCGTCAGACATTTTCTTTCTAAAATCGTATACATTTTTACATAGGAGTTCAGGGCATCCTTTGATAAGAAAGACCAGAGTGTACTTCCGTTTGGCAAACCCGGTGCCATGATCGTTCCTCCCATCGGCCTATCGTGAATCATACTCCAGTTGTGGCCCAACATATGCGCTTGTAAAGTCAGATAATCCGGCTGTCGTCCGCCGGGAGCCCAATAGTCACTGCAAACATTCACAGGATCTCCGACAGTGCATATGGAGGCTTGCACGGCCGCCCCGACTTCACCCAGAGGACCAAATTTTGATGTCCAGAGGGTAGCGACATTGTATTGCGAGCCGGAAAATATATTAGGGGCATCCGCTCCAAATTGAGCAAGCATGGCATTAATGTCGTTGAGGGTTCTCCAGGGATCTTTGGAAGGATCGTCAGCGACATAAGTCCCTGTCACCTGGTAAGAATATTCATTCTCAAATTCATCGTCGTATACCGTCTGAACATCCGCCAGAATAGTCATCATTTGGTTTTCCGTTTTTGCCACATCGCTTCCGTATTTTCGAAACATGATGTTGTCTGCTGCCAGACAGATTTTTACTTCGGCACAAGGAAAACAGGGCTTGCTTTGGACAGCTGCCGCGACCTGCTGTTCAATGTTGCGCGTCATAGCTTCGTCAGCATCATTGTGCATGCCACAACGCACCTGCCCTGTATTTACTACATCGGAATTCTTGTAATACAGGAACTGCTGTGAAGCCGGATAATCAGGGTTTAAACTGCCTTCATCAAGGGGTTCGACAAAGTATCTTTCTCCTTTTTCGTAGAGCGTGATTTTGAGAAAATCATCAGCGATATACAATGCAACCTTGGATTGATTGTCCCCGCTTACAAAACCTTTAAAAGTCCTGAAGTCCTTGCGTAAGGGCAGATGTCGATCTCCGCTGCTCGCTGCTTTGCGAATGTACTCCGGATGAATGATAGAATATTCAAACAACTGCAATTTCAAAACTCTGTCAGGAAAATTCAAACTCAGCTCTTTGACATTACCTGGAATGTTATCAATCACTCTTTGCAATTGACCTACATTGAATTGAAGTACCTGATACTGCTTTAAATGTTCATCGGTTCCGGCCACCATCCTGGTCTGCAAAGGGCTCATGACCAAATTTTGAGCAGACACAACAAAGGATGCAAACAAAAAGAAAAAGGATAAACTCCTCATGATGAATGTATTTTAATTTTTAATAATTGGAACCATAATCAGTCTAGTGGATCCGGTTTACAAAAGTGTAAAATAAAATCAGCAATGAAGAACCCCTGACTTTTCCGTTTGTAAGGAAATTGAATCCGGAGTACTTCATTGCTGATTAAAATATGCGCGTATGCGTTTTCAGTTTAATTAGTGGCTTACAATAATTTTATCCATATGTGTTTCCGTACCTGAAATCAATTTCAGGATGTAGGTGCCATCGGGAAGATTTGTAAGGTCCACCGAATAGGCAGAAAAGTCCACCAGATTGCTCAATACTTTCTTTCCGGACAATGCATACAACTCAAGCTGAGCAGGCTTTTTGGAACTTGCATCCGATAAAATCGTAATGTGTCCATCAACTGGATTGGGGAAAATCAGCGGCCTGCTGTCACTGGATCTTATTTCGATCTGTGGAGTTTCCTCACCAAATGGATTTTCAATAATCTTACTATCCACCAGGGTCTTATCCCCTTTTGTATGTTCAGGGCACAATACAGGTGAAACAACCTGAATATATTGAACCCTTGTAAGCGCATTGGTACCATTTGTATTTCGAACGGTCAGCTTAACCGTATATTTCCCTGGTTTGTTAAACGTGACCTTCGGATTTTTAGAAGTAGATACGGATGGGGAGCCATTTTCAAATTGCCAGTCCCACTCGATGACGTCAATGGACGAACGATCATAAAACTGTACAGTAAGCGGAGCACACCCTCTCAAAGTATCTGCAGCATAATTGACTTTTGGAATCAGGTAGACCGCAATATTTTTCTGGAATGTATCCCAACCGCATTCATTTTGTACGATAAGTTGCACGTTGAACTCCCCTTCTGAACCGTATTCGTGTACAGGCTCTTTTTCGAAGGAGATTTGGTTGTCGCCGAAGTTCCAGAAGTAATTATTCGCTCCTATCGCTTGATTTGTAAAGAATACTTTAAATCCTGAAATGGAATTTATAAAGGCGCTGCTGGGCAGTTCCTTTACATGAATAAAATTGGCCATCGCAACTGAGTCTGAAAATAAGGCGTTGTAAGCTACCAGGCTGACATCAAATTGACCGGTTCCATTGTACGTGACAATTGGATTTTTGAGCGTACTTGTCGACGGGTTTCCTCCCGGAAAATACCAACGGAAATCGGTGGCTGCAGCTGTAGAGGTATTCATGAATTGAACCTGGTAAGGAATGCAGCCCAAAGGTTCACTGACTTGAAAACCGGCAACTGGTTTCTGCCCAATTGCCACTTGAGAATAAGCCGTATCATATCCGCAACCGTTGGATACTACATACATTATGTCATAACGACCTTCCGTATAGGTGTGACTTGGATTTGGATTTGTACTTGTATTTCCATCTCCAAAATTCCAGAAATGAGATTTCGCATATCTGGAAAGATTACTGAAATCTACAGTATTGCCGTTTACGACTTGGCTAAACTCTGCATCAGGCAGACTATCGATGCTGATATAAATTTTCTTTGTCAGCGAGTGGTTGTATTTCGTGCTGTAAACCGTAAGTTTTACATCATAGGTTCCCGGATTGTCATAGCGCACAATTGGATTGGTGCTGAAAGAAAGGTTTGGCGAGCCACCCGGAAATTCCCAAACCCATTTTACCACGTTATTGGTAGACTTGTCAAAAAATTTAATAATTTTTGGCGCACAGCCTCCGATGGTATCTGCTTCAAAGTCCGCAATGGGCAAACTGATCACCGATACCTTTTTCTTGTAGGTGTGGGTTCCACAATCGTTTGTAACTTTTAAAGTAACTTCATAGGTACTATCCCTGTTGTAGATGTGAATTGGGTTGAGCTCATCACTTGTTTCACCGTCACCAAAACTCCAAAGGTATTCGTTTGCACGTACAGATTGATCGATGAAGAAAACCTCCCTGCCTGCATTAACGCCAAAACTAAAATTGGCAATGGGCACATCATTTACTTCGATATAACTCAACTTCGTTTCAGATGCTTCGCATCGGGCATTGGAAGCCTTAAGGCTTACTTCGTACCTACCGGCAACTTTATATACAACGACTGGATTCTGTTGTGTGGAAGTGGCCGGGGTTCCCCCAGGAAAAGACCACTCCCAGGTATCCGTATTTTTGGAAAGATCTTTGAAATGTACGGTGACGGGTTGACATCCATAAGTCACGTCCGCGATAAAATCCGGCTCCGGACCTGCAGAGTTTGGACATATTGCAAGGCATCCCCCTACCAGTTGGTTTTGACCCACATAATTGTTCAATGAAAAAACGGATGCAAAGGACCATTGTGTACTACCGTTGATCGTTGGAGCCATGATGGTTCTTGCAAGACCCGGATCATGTTCCATACTCCAGTTATGGCCAAGTTCATGAGCCTGAAGTGTGAGGTAATCGCCCTGACGGCCTCCGGGACCTATGTAATCACTGCAGACGTTATAAGGGGTTGCCATACACACCTGTGAAAGGAATGCAAGTCCGATAACTCCCGTTGTAAACTTAGCGGTCCAGTTTGTAGCCACTTCATACTCAGATCCCCAAAATATATTCTGGGCATTGGCCGTGAATATGTTCAGCTGTTCATTGATATCACGGGTCATATTCCAGGGGTCGCGGGTTACATCATCAGAAGCCCAGAGACCCGTAACCACATACTCGTAGTCATTTGTAAACTCATTATCAAAGACGGTTTGCACATCTGCCATAATGGTCAACATTTGATTTTCAACCGCAGCTACACTTCCGTATTTTGAAAACATCGTATAATCAGCTGCCAAGCCAATTTGAACCTCAACACATACCGGACAATCAGAAGAAGCCTGACGCTTTTCAATTTGATGATGTGCATCATTAAGTCCTTTGTTCAGGTTCTCCGCTCCGCAACGTACTCCCGCAATCGGATTTACATCTGAAGATTTGTAAAGCAGGTATTGCTGGGAAGCCGGAATCAGTGGAGACAAACTTCCTTTGTCAAGAGGTTCGATAAAATAACGGCTTTGTCCGTCGTCAATCATCAACTTCATAAAACCGTCTGCAATGGAAAGGGAAACAATTGAATTTTTTCCTTTCACATAGCCTTTAAAAGTCCTAAAATCCTTTCGCATAGGCAGTCTTGTGGGATTCTTGGGATCGGTAGTATTGCGAACCAGTTTAGGAGACAACAGCGTATACTCAAATAGCTGCAACTTCCATATCGCTTCGGGAGTCCGAATAGCGATTTCTTTTACATTTCCGGGAATGGCATCGATCTCCTGTTCCAGCATCTGGGGATCAAGAGAAAGAATGTGAAATTGATTAATGTGCGCTTTCGTTGCGGGATCGACCTGGGTACTGAAAGGGGTAAAAGTTACAGATTGTGCACCAAGCTGAAAAACCGCAAAGCAGAACAATACGAGTAATGAATTTTTCATGTATTAAACTTTAAAATAAATATGCAACAAATAACTTGTTTTTAAACTTTGCTCCGTCGAAATTTTAGGTAAGGGGGCTCTTCTCAATAAATAATTTGGAATCACATCAAATTTAGAGACAATTATGCAAACCGCGCCAAATTTAACAGCTATGCCCTGCAAAATTTTATATAATTATTATTTTTAATTTATATATTATTGATAATAAATATGATATAAAACTTCTTTTGAGTCGTTCATTTCACCTTATTTTAGTTCCCGATTTTTTATGTACACAACAGCCGTTTTGCGGCACAATGATCAAATTTAAAACCATGATGAAACTTCCAAATGTTTTGAATTTGAGCTTTTATGGTTGCATCACTTTTTGCTTCCTAGCCAGCTCGTGTTCAAAGGATTCCAAGTCAACTGAAAATGCCGGTACAGAAGGACCCGAATTTGTTAAAATGAGTGCAGCTCAGACAGGGGTCAATTTCAATAACGTACTTACAGAAGATGAAGAAAACAATGTTCTCATCTACGATGGATTTTATACCGGAGCCGGAGTGGCTGTTCTTGATGTCAACAATGACGGACTTCAGGATCTATTTTTTGCCTCCAACCAGGGACCCGAAAAGCTCTATTTAAATAAAGGAAACTTCAAATTCACAGATATTTCCAAATCGGCAGGAATCGAAGGAGCTAAGGAATGGTCCGGTGGTGTAACAACGGCGGATGTGAATGGCGACGGATGGGATGATATTTACGTCTGCAACCACCTCTACCTCGATCCGGAATTAAGGCGCAACAAACTCTACATCAATAACAAGGACAACACCTTCACGGAACGTGCTAAAGAGTTTGGCGTTGACGATCCCGGCTTTTCCATACAAGGTTCTTTTTTTGATTACGACCTGGATGGTGATCTCGATCTCTTTGTAGTCAACCAACCCCCGAATCACAATGAAACGCGGGATGCATTGATGGCTACCAACAAACCTGACTTCCAATATACCAACCGCTTGTACCGCAACGATGGAAACAATCATTTTACTGATGTTACGGAAGCAGCAGGAGTCAAGGGCTTCGCATTCAGCCTGAGCGCTACGATCGGTGATTTTTTCAATGACGGTTATCCCGATATTTATGTTGCAAATGATTACGATTACGGGGATTACCTCTATGTGAATAACGGGGACGGCACGTTCCTGAATGTCTCTAATTACAGCTTAAGACACATCAGCAATTTCAGCATGGGGGCAGACGCTGCCGATATCAATAATGACGGCTTTTTGGACATCTTCGTCGCGGACATGACTCCGGAAGACCACTACAGAAATAAAACCAATATGGCCGGAATGAATCCTGAAAAATTTTGGCAAATTTCAAAAGCCGGCAACAACTTCCAATACATGTTCAACACGCTTCAACTCAATCAAGGCAATGGGCTGTTTAGTGAAATTGGGCAAATGGGGGGCGTCGCAAAAACGGATTGGTCCTGGTCTCCGGTCTTTGCAGATTTTGACCTGGACGGCTACCGCGATCTTTTTGTATCAAACGGCATCTTGAGGGATATCCGCAATCGCGATTTTCTGGCCTATGCGATTCCGGAATTCAAAGGAAAAACAACGCCGCGCGTAAAAATCATGGAAAAAGCACCATCCGTGCCTCTACAGAATTATTTATTCAACAATGACGGACAACTTCATTTTAATAATGTTGCTTCAAAATCGGGACTCTCCGATTTGTCATTCTCACAGGGTGCGGCCTACGCGGATCTCGACAACGACGGTGATGTTGATCTGGTGGTCAACAACATGAACCAGGAGGCTTTTATTTATAACAACCAGGCCGTAGAAAAAAAGAAAGGAAATTTTCTACGCGTGAAACTTGAAGGCCCTTCGGGCAATAAAAAATCTTTCGGCGCCCGTGTTCTGATTGCTTATGGCCCATCGAAAATTCAAATGGCTGAGTTAATTAACACGAGAGGATATATGTCCACTTCGGAACCCTATCTGCATTTTGGTCTGGGCCAGGCAGATAAAGTGGATTCTATCTTTGTCAGGTGGCCCAGTGGGCAATACATTCGCGTTGACAATGTCAAAGCAAATACCACCATAACAATCAAAGAGTCGGATGCGAAAATCCATATGAACGAACAATTGTTCCAGGAACTTCCATTCATTCTTACAGATGAAGTCACAAAAGACTGCTTCGATGGAATCAGCCACACAGAAAATGAGTACGATGATTACAAACGCGAAATTCTGATTCCTTATAAACAATCCACTCTCGGGCCTCCTCTGGAATCAGGAGATGTCAATGGAGATGGATTGGAGGATTTGTTTCTCGGCGGTGCCGCAAACCATGCTGCACAATTATTGCTCCAGCAGGCCAACGGAAAATTTGTGAAGTCTGCAGTGAATCCCTGGAACAAATACGCGGCTTCTGAAAATTTGGACATACTCTTGTTCGACGCCGATAAAGATGGTGATCTGGATGCCTATTTCGCAAACGGAAGTAATGAGTTTCCTATTGGTTCTCCCTTGTATTGTGATCAACTTTTTATAAACAATGGAAAAGGTGTTTTCACGGATGCCTCCACCCGCATACCGAAATTAAATTTCAGTAAATCGGTAGTACGATCTTCTGACATTGACAAGGATGGCGATCTCGATTTGTTTATCGGAGGACGTCTCGTTCCCGGAAAATACGGGCTATCCGAACGCAGTGCCATTCTTTTGAATAACAATGGCCAGTTCGAAGACAAAACGGAAATGTACATCCCGCAAATGGCAAAAGCTTTTGAATGTGTTACAGACGCCGTCTGGATTGACCTGGACAAAGACAAGGATGAGGATCTGGTGGTAGTAGGTGAATGGTCTGCAGTTCGGGTATTTCGCAACGATCAGAATCGCTTTGAGGAAATTTCATCTGCAATGCATACAGACAGTCTATTCGGATGGTGGAGTTCGATCGCAAAAAAGGACCTGAACCAGGATGGTTATGAAGATCTGATTCTGGGCAATGTAGGACTGAATACAAAATTCAAAGCCAAACCTGAAAAACCATTTCGGGTTTACGCCAGCGATTTCGATGGAAACGGCAGCTGGGATACCTACTTGGCGTCCCTTAGTCCGGAGGGCAAACTATATCCCGTGCGCGGGCGTCAGTGCTCTTCTGAACAAATGCCTTTCATTTCTGAAAAATTTAAAACCTACGATCAATTTGCTAAAGCTTCTGTTGATGAAATCCTCGAAGGGAAACTGGAAGGCAGCACCCAAAAATTAGCTACGGAGTTTCACAGCATGGTGCTCCTCAATGACGCCGGAAAAGGTTTTGCCAAACAGTATTTGCCCGCAGAAGCCCAGATTGCTCCGGTATCCAGCATTGCTTTTTATGATTTCAACAAAGACGGCATTGACGATATTCTCATTGGCGGCAATTATTACAACCGGGAAGTGGAAACAACCCGCAGCGATGCCAGTGTGGGACAAATCCTTATCAATACCGGCAATGGTTCTTTTCTGGCACTGGTCAACTCCGTGTCCGGACTGAAACTTTATCATGACCTTCGTGAATTGCGAATTGTAAAAGGTAAAGATCAAACCTTTATCATTGGTGCAAACAACAATGACAAATTGCAGGCATTTAAAATAAAAGTTTAATTATCTACCTTTTCATATTTCTTCACAAGCGGAGCTTGATGCGACTGGAAGATTGAAATACTTTTATTAAAAATACATTCAAAATTCAGAGGTATAGCCTCAAATGAAATGGCAATGTCAATGGTTAACATACAACTGTTGTAAGTTATGTTAGGGGATGTCCTCTCCGAACTAAAAATTTCTTATCTTATTCACAAATCATGCGATCTGCCTTCAACTTTTTAAATAAGCTGGAAGGCGTATTGTGAAAAAGTCATCGATTCGTCCGGCGTATCAATTAGCGGAAAAAGATTTTTTGAACTGCACTTTCAGAAGGGATTTCAAGGCGAATCTGCAACGCGCTTAATGAAGATACCGCATGGATATCAGGAACATACGTATGTATACCAGACTGGAGATCCTTCAATGTTTTTTCAAATAGCTTTTCACCGGATAAATCAAAAATGACAATGTGCACATCAGCTTGCTCCTTAAGTGTAAATTGTATGGAAAAATCATCTTCAGTCGGATTCGGAAATACGAGCAGCTTTAATGTGCTGTTGCTTTGATCATTCAGGATATCCGAATTGGAACTAAGTGTTTTCATTAAATACACTTTTAATACTTGACTGCTCGCCTCACTTTCATTTCCGGAATTTGTAAAAAAAATATTTTCTGCGGTGCTGCTTATCCCACCATATATATAACCTAAAACCGTGCTGTCTTTAGTAATCTGATCGAAGTCCAAAACACCATTTTTGTAATGGGGTATTTCCTGATCCATGATAAATTCAGATCCGGCTCCCAATAAGGCGGGCATTTCGATGGGGAGTTTGTATTCCAGCATTTCACCTTTTGCATTCCGCGTGACACGGGCGATGGTCTTGACAAACGGAACATTCAGATCTTGAACTAATACTCCTGCTTTGTCATAAAACTGGGCTATTCCCCCAAAAAAAACGTTATGCATTTCATTCTTGTCTTTGGAATACATCGGTAGCACCGCGCAGTGATAATGATTGTAATGTTGCTGAAAAGTGGGATGCAATGAAAATCCGGACTGATCCACAGTCACCGTGTTTAAAAAAGGTAAATCCATTGAAACCTGGAACACACCTGAGAACATACTGATTCCTTCTTTCCCGTCCGGTAGGATCTGACTCTCCGCATTATAATCCCTGCGATGCAAGGATGTTGAGTCTGTCCATGATTTGATGTGATTCACATGAATAGTCACACCATCGTCTTCAATCGAAAAAATGCGTATTGAATTCGTATATTCCTGTGTGAATCCGGGGCCGTGACCGGGTCCCATTGGATTGTAGAGTCCAATAAACTTTTGTCCTCCCAGGAGGTAATAATTGTTTTCTATTTTTTTCAATTTCCCTCCGGTGACCTGAAACAAGGGATCCTGTACTTGCCTGAAATAAAGACTGAAGTCCTGCGAAGAAACAATTGCTTTTATTATTTCTGGTACATTCAGAACGGTCAATTTATCGAAGGTGGTGTGATCTCCTAATGTTGGACTGTACCCATAACCACCCAGGCAATACAGATAATCCCCCTCCTGGTAAAACTCCATATTCGTTGCACTCAGCGGTTCGCGTATCTCAGGTGGCAGGCTGGAGAGACTTGCAGACCAACTTTTTCTTTCAACAGGATCCACAACAATCAATCGCGTATTATGTCCTGCCTGGTCAAAAGCAGCAAAGGGCTGTCTTCTGTGAAGTCCATCCAGCCTTCCGCCCACCAAAAGCCATTTGCCATTGTGCTGACCGTAGGCAAAAGATTGCAAACCGCCCAGCCCGGAAATATTCAATGGCTCGAGCACGATTTGAAAAGCTGTATTTTGCGCATGGACATAGTTCATCAATACAAATGCGATGCATGCGAAATAACTTTTTCTGAAGTTCATTTGAATAGATTAATTACTACATAAAAATTTCATTCAATCTTAACAGGATGTCTGGCCCGTCCTGATTAAAAAATGAAGGCTAAATCTCAGGTATTTTACCATCACATTCTCCCTTTACTTTAAGTTTTATCAAAATGCTTTCTAACAGGCACCATTTTGTAAATGAGGACTGAAGTAAATTCAAGCCAACGAAAACTGTTAAAAACAACCAGTTTGAATCTAACCAATGGGCTCCGGCAAGCGATAACAACACCATGCTACCCGCAAACAAATGAATAATTTGAGTTCTGTTCATAGTTTATAAATTTTAATTTGAATGAGTATGATTTCCATAATTTTGGTTACCTTATTTCCAATTGTTCTTTTCTGTCATGTAATAAAGTACAGGTACCACTAGTAAAGTGAGAACAGTGGATGCGATAGTACCCCCAATAAGTGAAATGGCCAGGCCCTGAAAAATAGGATCAAAAAGGATCACCACGGCCCCGATTGCCACTGCACCTGCGGTGAGTAAAATAGGAGTAGTTCTCACCGCTCCTGCTTCAAGGATGGCTTCCTTGATCGGGATGCCCTCTTTGAGTCGGATATTTACAAAATCTATTAATAAAACTGAATTGCGGACCATGACACCGGCAAGTGCAATAAATCCGATCATGGAAGTTGCCGTAAAATAGGCACCCATCGCCCAATGACCAATTACAATTCCAATCAGACTTAAAGGAATAGCAGTCATCATGACGACCGGTACCCTGAAATTTTGAAACCATCCGACAATGAGGAGGTAGATAACAAAGATGACCACTGCAAATGCAATCCCCAGATCTCTGAAAACCTCATAGGTGATTTGCCATTCTCCATCCCATTTCAAGGTAAAATCATTTTCATCTTCAGGTTGCTTGTTGTAACTCTCCTTCAGACTATATCCCTTTGGTAATTTAATTTTCTTCAGCACGTCAGAAATATCCATTATGGCATATACGGGGCTTTCCAGCTGTCCTGCCATATCTGCCACTACATACACAACCCGTTTTTGATTTTTCCTGTAAATACTGACCTCTTGTCTTGATTCACGCACATTCACAAGGTCTCCGACAGGTAAGACTTTACCTGCTTGATTAACGACCGGAATAGATTTCAAATCCTCAACATTCGTTTTTTGCATATCCGGAGTTTCCAGAACTATACTCACCGGATTGGTTGACCTTGGATCGTATAAGGTGGACACTGGCGGAGAAGAAAGAGACATTTGTAAAACCTGAGCAACCTGTGCCGGGCTTATTCCACTCAACATTGCTTTTGTCTTGTCCACATCAAAATTGACTTTGCTTTGTTTCTCTTCAACATACCAATCCACATCCACGACATCTTTGGTATTTTGAAGGATGTCTTTGACTTGATTTGCAATATCAATTTGCCTGTCATAATCCACTCCATAAATTTCAGCCACAATAGTGCTCAGCACCGGCGGGCCGGGTGGAACTTCCACAACTTTGACATTCGCGTTATATTTTGCAGCAATCGCCTGTAAACCCGGACGGTATTTTTTTGCGAGCTCATGACTCTGCTGTTTCCGGTGCTCTTTATCCGTCAAATTGACCTGAATATCTCCGACATGCGAGCCCTTGCGGATATCGTAATGCCTTACAAGACCATTAAAGGTTATCGGGGAAGATGTGCCAATATAACTTTGATAAGATACGACCTCAGATTGGCGGGACAGATACTGCCCCAATTCACGTGAAACGGCAGAAGTTCGCTCAAGTGTAGTTCCTTCAGGCATATCAATGACAATCTGAAATTCATTTTTATTGTCAAAGGGCAACATTTTGACAGCTACTATTTTATAGCCAAATGCCAGCAAGGAAAGCAGCAAAATAAAACTGGTTAATCCCAGAAAAACATAGCGCTTCTTTCTTGAATTCAGCAAGGGCAACAAGAGTTTGTTGTATAATCTATAAATTTTATTGTGATGGTATTCGATCTCTTCATCCGAAGGTGCAGGTTCATGGCTGGATGAAGTTCTTAAAAAAATATAACCCAGGTATGGAGTGATCGTCAATGCAATGACCAATGAAAAAAGCATCGCAATGGAAGCACCCACAGGCATGGGGCTCATATAAGGACCCATCAATCCTGAAACAAATGCCATGGGCAGGATTGCAGCAATCACCGTAAACGTAGCCAGGATCGTTGGATTTCCGACTTCATTTATTGCATACAAAGCCGCCTGATGAAAAGGCATTTTCCTGTTTCCAAAATGCCGGTGCATGTTTTCAGCTATGATAATACTGTCATCAACTACGATCCCAACAACAAAAACAAGTGCAAACAAAGTGATCCGGTTCAGCGTGTAGTCCATGAAATAGTAGGCAAATAAAGTAAGTGCAAATGTTGTGGGCACGGACAAGAAAACGACCAGGCCCCCACGCCAGCCCATAGCAAGCATTACCAATAAGGTCACTGCGAGAATAGCAATACCCAAATGCATGAGCAATTCTGAAACTTTATCCGAAGCAGAAGCACCATAATTCCTTGTCTCTGAAACATGCAAGTCATCAGTGATCAAGGTTTTTTTAAGCTCTTCCAATTTTGCATTCACCAATTTTGCAATCGACATGGCATCGGATCCTTTCTTTTTTGAAATGGACAGTGTAACTGCGGGATACTCCTCCTTAAACTGATTCTTCAAATCTGATTGTGCACTCCCATATCCAAAACTGACATAATCTACAGGCTGTTGCGGTCCATCGCTAATTTTAGCTACCTGGTGCAAATAGATGGGCCGACCGGCATGAACGCCCACAATGACATTCTCGACATCCTCTTTGGTTTCCAGAAATTTTCCCATCTCAATCGGCAGTTCTGCATCGCGACTTACTATTCGGCCACTCTGAGATTGTACATTGTTGATTTTAAGGCTTTGGGCAACACTTAGTATATCCAATCCATTTGCAGAAAGTTTATCTCTGTCCAGGCTCACCAATATCTGCCTTTCTCTTCCACCAATCGTATTTACGGTAGCAACTTCATTTATCTTTTTGATCTCGTTGGCAAGCTCCTGGCTGATTTGGCGAATCTGATGATCGTCAAGGGTCTCACTCCATAAAGTGAGGGACATCATGGGAACATCATCAATAGATCTGGTTTTAATTAACGGCGCACTCACGCCCATGGGCATCCTGTCCGCATTCTTATTGATCTCGTCATATAGTTTTACTATCGAGCGCTCAATATCCTCCCCAACATAATACTGAACAATCAACATAGCCTGCCCACTCATGGAGGTCGAATAGACGTATTCGACTCCCTTGATATTGGATATCATCTTTTCCAAAGGCTGCACGACTCTTGACTCTACTTCCTTTGGGTTTGCACCCGGATAAGAAATAAATAAATCCGCAATAGGTATCTTGATTTGAGGTTCCTCCTCCCTTGGAATTAATAAAGTGGAATACACGCCGATTGCCAAAAAAACCAGCATCAACAAAATGGTCAGTTTTGACTTTATGAAAATGTCTGCAATTCTTCCAGACAATCCACTCTTGTATTGATTTTCCATTCGCTTCCTTTTTTTTATTTAATTGCAACGGGAGCGCCATTAAATAACCTGCTGTCCGCTTCTGCAACAAATTGTTCACCCGACTTAATTCCTGAAAGTATCTCAACCTTGTCCCCTACTTCCTTTCCTGTGCGCACCCATCGGAGTATTGCACGGTGCTCATCAGATACCGTATAAATGCCATTGAGCTGCCCTTTTTCAATCAAAGCGCGCTTTGGAATAAAAAGCTTTCCAAGGTCAGGGGATCCGGAATTCATCTTGTTCTCCCTTTTCATAATTGCGCTGGCAAACATCCCTGGCTTCAAATCTTTAAGCGATGAATTGGGAGCATCCAATGCTATTTCAACTTCATATTGGCTTCCATATAATCCTGATGATGGATTCATCAGCTTGATTTTTCCGGTAGCCGTGTCGGCGCTGCTGTGAAATTTAATTTGAACCGTTTGATTCAAGCGTACATTTCTAATTTCAGATTCAGGAACCAGCACCTTTACTACCAGGTTCTCTGCCGTCTCTACAGTGAGTATTGGCATTCCGGGCGATGCCATGGCCCCTTCCTCTGCGTATACTTCCGTGACGGCGCCATCAAAAGGACTCACTACATTGGCCTCTGACATGAGTACCTCCATTTGCGCTTTGGATTGCCGGACCTGCTCGATTTTACTTTTTGCAATGTCATAATTCATTTTTGCCTGGTCAAACTCAAAAGCCGTGGCGCTTTTCTGTTCAAATAAATTTTTGTATCTCTCGAAGTTCCGCTGCGCATTTTGCAATGCCGCTTTGGCTTCTTCCTGAACAGCTGTTAGTTTTTCCCTCTGCGTTCTGAGATCCGTTGAATTTATGACGACGAGAGTCTGTCCTTTTTTTATCTTTTGTCCTTCACGGACATTCATTTTAACTATGTTTCCCATCACTCTGGAACTGAGACTGGATTTTCTGGAAGACTCAAGTTTTCCACTTGCTAAAAAATAATTACCCCCAAATGGATCACCTTCAAAAGGTATTGCCAAACTTACTTCTACAGGCTCCTGCCCTACTGGAAGTTCTGCGCTCTTTGGAGCCGGGTGGCAAGCTGTAATAAAGAATGAAAGAAGAATTAAGCCGTACAGAATTGATTTCATACATTTTATCATTTATTAAAAAAATACGTATTTATGCTTATTTGGATCCTGCATTTAAATAATCCAACTGATACATCGCCTTATTCAAATTACTGATGGCTTCCAGTAATTTTAGCTTTTTTTCAAAAATCAGATTATCAGCACTCATCACCTCAACGGTTTTTTCCAAGCCCTGCAGGAAACGGTCGTTAAGAATCCTTCCCGATTCTTCTGCCCATTTTACATTCTCTTCGGTAAGGAGAATCCTTGATTTGAATAGTTCGATTTGATTCCGAAGTTTTGAAATTTCAAGCTTGGCCTGATCCATTCCCCGATCCAGGCTCAATTCATCTCTTTTGATTTCAAGATCCAGCCTGGCTTTCTCATAGGCGCGCAAATTTCCGTTGAACAGATCCCAACTCAATTGGATGCCTGTAAAAATGGACCGCGATGAAAAGGAAAAAATATTTTTATCATAAAAATTAAGTTCACCAAAAACATGTAAGCTGGGTATAAATCCATATTTCTCAGCCAACAAACCATGTTTGCGGGAATCTATAAAGGACATCGCAGCCTTCATGTCCGAGCGGTTCTTTAAAATGAGGTCTGAACCATTGGGGGCCTGCTCTGACAATAATGATTCGGGACGATACACGACATCCGCTGATTCGCCCATGAGCAAGGATAAATACTTACTGAGATCTTTAATATGCAGTGTAATCTCCTGAATTTTCAGATTTAAATCCGTGAGTTCCATCTGCACGAACATTCCATCTGAAGTCTTTACCAAGCCCTGTTCCTGAAGTTGTCTTACAACCCTCTCCTTCTCCTGTAAAGTCTTCAGAGTTTCATTGCTTAAATCCAATGTTGCATACAACAATTGAAGATCCGAATAGGTATTTTTAGTTTCCAAAACCAGTTTTTCAGAAACGCGCATACGCTGAAAATCGACCCCAAGTTTCCTGGCTTGCAATGCCCTTTTGTTTTCAAATACCTGGTAATTAAATAAAGACTGTCGCAAAGACAATTTCGTGTTGTTGTGGATATTGAATTCCGGATTGTTTAGATAAACAGGATCAAAGTCTTTCTGCGCAATGCGCTCTTCCTGTAACTTAAACCCAAATGAATTTAATGGGTCGTCTGTAGCGAATAAGGTATGCGACAACGAAAGCTGCGGAAGCCATGCTGAATTTATTTTTTTAAGGTCCGCTTCAGCAATTTTCACTTCCACATCCTGCATTTTTAAATCCTGATTTGTACTCAAGACTCTTTCTATCGCCGAATTTAAAGAAATGAATTCCTGTGCATGAAGAACAGGATGAAACAGTAGTACTAAAATCAGTAGGAACAACTTAGGCATAAACCAAATTTTCAGCAAAAGTAGAAGGCTGCCAGATCAAGGTTTGTTACAATTGTTACATATCGCTGAACCCGGGCCAATTCGGGATCCTGTATCTATCCGCAGCCTCAATTCACAAATACCTTCAAAATCAGGCCAAAATCCGCCTCCTCAGCTTACAGAAAGGACTATTTGGGGGAGTCAGGAATATTTGAACGCAGGCAAATCAAAAAAATAAAATAAATTTGCATCAGGCAGGTGCCCCTCTTCTCAAAGAAATCCATCTGCTAGAATTCATTATTTACATTTTTAATTTTATTGAATTACATGAAAACATTAGGACTTCTTACCATTCTTGCTACCACAATCGGCCTTATGGCATTTAAGCCTGTCAGCAAACCGGAGCACAATCAACGCATACATGTTTGCAATGGCACCAATCTCGATTTTGATCTGGTCAATAAGACCGGCTACGATATCGAGAGCATTTTTGTTTCGCCAACTACAGAAAAAGCCTGGGGCGAAGACGTCATGGGAAAGGAATTATTAAAAGATGGTGAAACCGTTGAAATCTCCTTTGATCCGGGAGAGACTGACAAGTTGTGGGATATCTATGTTACCTGGCATGGTTATGACGCCAGCGAAGATGTGTACTGGGTTGGATTTGACCTAAGCAAGATCAGTGAAATTACCTTATACTACGAGCATGAAACAGGTAAAACCTGGGCAACTACAAAGTAAAAACATGCCCAACTAGAGACTCTGGGCTTTTAGATGCGGGTCTCCTTGAAATCCTCATATATTTCCTTTCCTTTGGAACTATGTGAGGATTTTTTCTTTGTACAATCTATTAAACATTCCACAAACCTGATTTCCGGATGATTGGGAACCGTCTTTCACTGGCTTTGCAGATTTACCGCCAGTTTCCCGAACCATTTCCCATTTCTGACCGGACCATTCCATTCATTTCCCAGCTCCAGGGGTTGCGGCGTTTCCTCAAGTCACTTCCAAACGCATAGCTGCAATATCCATAAGCCTTATCAAAATATACATCTGTAGCAAGAGTGCTGCACGCTAAAATGTAGGATATACTATCAACAACAGGAACAACATATCAACCATATCACGCTGTTAAAAGTCCGGATGGTCCTAAAATAGCTTACGAACGTTCATTCGTTTCCGCCTGCATCACTTCAATCTGCGGCGGGATAAGATAATACAATACCGGTGTGACCAGTCTGCTTAACAAGGTACTGCTTATCAATCCGCCAATGAGCACGATCGCGAGTGGACTAATCAGGGGTGAATTTTCCAGTACAAGAGGCGTCAGGCCACCAATTGCCGTCATGGACGTCAAAAGGATAGGAAGAAACCGGGTCTCTGCACCATCCATGACGGCTTCATACAATGGAACGCCCTTTTCCCGGAGTCCATTGGTATAATCGACCATCAGTATTGAATTCTTGATTTCAATACCCATCAATGCAATGATGCCCACTGTTGCGACAAAAGAGAGCGTCTCCCCTGTTAGGTACAAAGCCAGCAAGGCGCCAATAATTCCCATTGGAATGACACTCAGCACGATGAGTGTCGATTTGAATGTTCTGAATTCCAGTATCAGAATTCCAAGTAAACCAAATACGGTCAACAGAATGATCGTCCCGATTCCCCCAAAAGACTCTTCTCTTGATTCGCGAACACCGGCCGCCTTAATTCGGTATCCGTCGGGCATGGGAATCTTTTGTTCAATGTCCGTTAAGATGTCCGTTGTAAGCTGGTCAATATTGACTCCTTCTCTGGCAAAACAACTTACCAGTGCATAGCGCTCCTTGTTGAAATGCCGTATGATGGATGCAGAGGGACGCATTTGAATTTTGGCAATGCTGTTTAAGGGAACCAAACTCCCGCTCGCAGAAGTCACATGTATCCGGTCAAATATATCCAGCTCATTCTCTGTAATTCTGTTCAGACTTACATTGATCTTAAACTCATCACCTTCCGCATTGCTTATTGCACCTGCCTGGATACCCGCAATGGCAAGTCTCACCGTTTTGGCAATTTCTGCACCATGCAGTCCAAAAAGTCCGGCCTTCGCCTTGTCGATCTCAACCACCAGATCTGTCTTTTCGTATTTCAGATCATTCCGGACATACATACTGCCCTCCCTGTTGCGAATCAATTGTTCGACATCGGCTCCCAGTTTTTCAAGTGTATCGAGGTTATTTCCCAGGATGCGAATTTCTATTGGTGCGGTGATGGGAGGCCCCTGTTGAAATCGCTTGATTTCAATCTTGGCTCCGGCTATACCGGATAGATTCTGGCGTGCCCGCTCCGCAAAAGAGATGATTTCTGGTACACGTGCCTTTTCATTCAGGTACACGATGATCTGTCCAAAATTGGATGAGTTCTGCCTCTGAAATTCATTATAGTAAATTCTGGGATTCCCCTTACCGGCATTGGCGCTGATGTGATCTACCTCCGGCATAGACAGCAATTGCCTTTCAATGTTCCGGATAACCACATCCGTATGATGCAGATTTGAGCCGGGTTCGGTTTCTATATCAATGGTGAGAATAGGCTTTTCGGACTCGGGAAACAAACTAAATCCCAATAAGGATACCAGGGACAGGGACGACATAAAAAATACGGCCGCTGCAACCAGCGTCCAAACAGGATGCTTCATGCACCAAACTAACAAACGTTGGTAAGGTGTATTGATATACGTTTTAAATGCATTGAAAAAAAAATTGCCATGTCCATGACTATCCTTCTCATGCGCTTTGAGCAGAATGGAAGATAGAAAAGGAATAATGGTTACGGAGACAAACAAAGAAGCAAGAACTGTCAGCATCACCGCCATAGGAAGAGAACGGATAAAATCGCCGGATCCTTCCGGTAAATTTGCAAGTGGAAGGAATGCCAACAGCAGCGTAGCCGTACACCCCAGTATGGCAACCATGATATGATTAGTTGCGGAAACCGCTGCTTCTTTTGCGGAAATGCCCTTGCGCATATATCGCTCAATATTTTCAACAACCACTATGCTGTCATCGACAAGCAAACCAAGGGCAATAACCATTCCTACAATACTCAGCTGATTTAAAGTATAGCCCATCACATCCAGAAGGAACAATCCAATACTCAAGGACAATGGAATGGAAATCATGACGATCAGCGAAGCTCTGGTGCCCAATGGGAGCAGAGTAAGCAATACAAGAAAAATAGCGATTGCAAAATCCCTTCCAAGGCCGGCCAAACGATTGCTCACCCCTATTTCCTGATCAAAGGCCTGTTCCAGCCGTATGCCGTCAGGCAGTTGTTTTTGATATTCTGCCAATACCGTTTCTATTTGCTTGCGGACTGCGATAATATTTTTTTTATCCTTCATCGCCGTGATCACCCAAACAGCCCGTTTTCCATTGTGTCTTGCGATATGATCAAATTCCTGATCTGCATAATAAATATTTGCAATGTGCTCCAACCTCAGGGTTTTCCCTTCAGGGGTGACATGAACGATTGTTGATTTTACATCCTCTATATCTGCAAATTCAGTGGTCGTCTTGATGTTGTACTTGCGTTTACCCAAATCGATGTCTCCGCCTGGAATGTTGATATTATTGGCCTGTACCAATCCAAGCACCTGATTCAGGCCAAGCTTCAGAGAAGACATTTTGTCCAGGTCCAGATCGATGCGCAATTCTTTTTCAGGCGTAGCCTGCACTTCCACCCACTTGACATCTTTGATTTTTTCCAGATCTTTTTCCAACCGCTCCGCTTCAGTCTTCATCAGAGAAGCAGAGGCCGTATCGGACACAAGTGCCGACTGAAGGATGGCCACATCACTGCTTGCTGCACGCTGAATTTTCAGCAACTGGATTCCATCGGGCAAATCTGATCTGATTTTATTGATTTCCCTGATCACGTCGTTGTTTTTGGCTTCCACATTGACACCATAATTAAATTCTACCAACATGACCACCAAACCATCATTGATAGTCGTATTGATTTTTTTAATGTCGGAAAGCTGATACAATTCTTCTTCTATTGGCTCAGCTATGAGCTTCTCCATATCTGTCGGATTAGTTCCGGGATGCACGACGATGATAGAAAAGATCGGCGCGCCAAATGGAGGATCTTCTCCACGGGGCATATTAAATAATGCATTTATTCCCAGGACGACGACGGCAATAAATATCACGAGTGTAAATTGCCAGTGCTTTACAAAAAAAGAATTAAAGGACATGCGTTTTAGTTTGGATGGAATAAAAAGTTCAAATGAATGGTATTCAATTATTTTCCAATGGGATCTCCTTCCTCCAGATACATGGCACCCGTCGTAATCACTTCTTCCACACCATCGATACCTTCACCTATTGCCACCTTATCCCCCAGCAGTTTGGCAATTCTGAGTTTTAGTTTTTTGGCTTTGCCATTGGCAGAAGTATAAGCGTATGCGACTTGACCATCTGACTGCACCAAGGCTTCTACAGGAATGAGTTTCAAGGCTGATGTTTCAACTGTAGAAATACGAAGCATAGCGGTCAGTCCTGCGGCAAGTTCCGGTGTCTGATCCCTGAATCGGATTTCCACTTCAAAGGTTCCACTCGCATTTGCTCCCATGGAGGATTTTCGTGCTACCTGTCCTCTGTATGTCTTGCCGGGATAAGCATCCATTTGTATGTAGACCGAATCACCTGTATTCACACGTGCCCAGTCTCTGTCAACAAGCCCTGCTTTGATGAGCCAGTCTCCTTCTCCAATTCCAATGATATAATATACAGGCATTCCCGGACCCGTGATTTCTCCTTTGTGGAGAAACTGTTTGACGACCTTCCCTGAAATGGGTGCCCTCACTTCACTGTAATTTTTATTGAATCTCGCAATTTCAGCATTCCGACTCGCCATTTCCAAAGCGGTTTGGACATTCTGGAATTGTTCCAGCGTAGCCACACTGTCCGCAAACAGATTTCGGACCCGCTTAAAGTCCCTTTCCGCCTTTAGCAATGCCTGTTCTGCCTGTTGCACCTGGGCATTGATTTCGTCCATTTCCAGAGTTGCAAGCAACTGCCCTTTGCGAACCATATCTCCTTCCCTAACAGTTGTAAGCTTCACCACCCCTCCTGTTTTAAAAGACGGCTTGGCTTCCCGCTCACTCTGAATGATGCCCAGCACCTGAATATCTCTGTGTTCCTGATAGCTGCTCACGGCTACCGTTTTTACGTGATTTACGCCCAGGTCTGCAGAGTCCCCCTTTTCCTTTTTTTCGGAATGGGGAACGCATGTCAAAAAACAAAGTGAAGCAATAGAGAGTACAATTGGCAATGCGCGTAGATATTTCATTTTTATTTTATTAAGCAATTATTCAATAGGATATGAAGCGTTGACATACTGGTATTCAGACCATTTTGTCCAGGCATTTAAAATGGAGATCGCATGCTGGAGCCTCATTTGCGTCCATTGACTTTGCGCATCGATTAACTCCAGGTAATTTGAACTGCCCTCCCTGTATTTCGCAAATACCTCCTTATACATTTTTCCGGCATCGCTGATGCGTTGTTCATAAGACTGCGCTTGCGAGACAGAGGCATGATAATTTCTTTTTGCAATTTCTTTTTGCAATTCAATCTGTTCAGTGACTTCTTCCTTTTTAGTTTCCAGACTTTGCATTTCGGAACGCACCATTTGCTTGCGGTAACTATGCCTTTTTGAATCAAATACATTCCATTCGAGATTCAATCCAAATAGTACGTAAGGCGAAAATCCGAAATCGAAATCCTGAGAGCCCAGATCGAGCTGTGCACCTATACGCGGAAGGTAAAACTGGTTTTCCTTTTTCAGGGCCCATTTCTGCATGTCTATTCCTTTGCCCAACTGCTGGAGTTCTTCCCGCATTTGGGCTTTATCGGACAAATCTGCAGGATATATTGAACCTGGGTTTACATAGTGTTCCAGTGAATCAGTGGCTATCCCGGTCAGAAACTGGAGGTAAGCTTTTGCATTCCCGATCTGAGCTTCAATTTCTGTTCGCTGAGCCGTGTTCCCTGCAAGCTGAGAGCTGATCCGCGACAAGGCAGAAGGCAGGGCAACCCCATTACGGATAAGGCTCTGCGTCGTCCTGTGTGCTTCTTTCAACAAGGTATCCGTTGTATTGTAAATTTCAAGGAGCTGCATTGCAGTTTGCAATTGAAAAACCGCTTGCATGACATCGCGGGAAAGCAGGCGTTTGAATGCCTTTATTTCCAATTGTTTCCACTCCAACTTGTTCCGCATGATCCGTTTTTGGATGAGCAAATCCGGATAAAAAAGTGGCTGGCTAATCCGAAGTCGCATATCGTAAAAATTATCCGGCAGGAGCTGCTCCTCGACATTCGCGATTTGGGGAAAGGCATTGCTCATGGTGATCTGATTGAGAGAATTGTACACCGGGTTGAGCAAATCGCCTACAGGTATGGAAATATTCCTTCCCCCATCCGCAAGGCTGTACTGAATGCCAAAATTTGCAACGGGCCCATACATGGCTTTCGACTCACGAAGTGAAGCTTCCGCGCTCTGCAGCTGGAAATGCATCGATTTCAGCTGGACGCTATGCTGCCAGGCCCAGGTGATCAGGGGGTCAAATTTCTGCTGCTGGGCTTCCGAGACGAAAGCAAATAAAATAAAGAGAAATTTTAAATTATGCATGTTTTTTATATTAACACCGTTTACTATTATGCAAAAAAAATCAACTTCGAAAAATGCTGATCAGCATGGAATCCAAGGTCTTGTTTACCAGATCTTTGGTTTGATTTCGTCCTACAATCTCCAATCGCTCCGTTTGGGCAAGGTTGACCAAACCATGCACGGTACTCCACAAATGAAGCGCCAGAATTCGTTCTTCCAGGCCCTTCAAATGTAGCTTTTCAATAGCTTCCTTACAGCTCATGGACAAGAAATTGAACATGGCCATTCCTTCATCCCAGTCCTCCATGCATTTTTCAATATGCTTCATGGGTTTGTCTGAATTGAACATCAGGTCATACCAGTCCGGATTCTCAAGTCCAAAGGTAACGTAAGCTTTGCCGATGCTGTGAATGCGCCTAACAGGATCCTGCTCGGCAAAAGCCTGAACCATGTATTTATTCATCTGCATAAATCCGAGCTCCATCAATTCATGCAGGATGGCATCTTTGTCGGCATAATACAAATAAATCGTAGCGGGACTGTACTCAATTTCCGTTGCGATTTTGCGAATGGAAAGTCCCTCCTGCCCTTCTTTGAGCAGGATCTTTTTGGCAGCAGCCAATATCAATTCCTTCAGCTCTGCTTTCTCCCGTTCTTTTCTTTCCGCCAGGCCCAATTTCAATATTTTTTTTAATTTATTACAGCGCAAATTTAGTTAACACTGTTCATTTTTTCGCTTTTAGCACAAAATATTTTTTTAAATAATGGGATTGTGGAAATCCACAGCGGGCATCTGCATATAATATTAAATAATATTATATGTATTTACCGTTATAAATCTTTTACTTATATTGCCTTATGGCCGTTCCTGCTCTTCCTGGGCCAGCAGCTGAATTTGTTTGGTCATATACACCCAAAGGGAAAGCATGGATGCAAAGAGCAACAAGGATAATGTCGGGTGAATGAAGGCTGACCCAATGATCAGCAAGACGATAATCGGACTCACCCACCAAAATTTCATGACCCGCTCTTCGAATAACTTCAAATTGACCAAAGGGGAAAGAATACGGTTTTTCCAATAGTACTGCATTTGTATAGAGGTAATAATCGTGGAGTACAAATACAAACCGCCAAAAACCACATAGGAACCGGGATTCATGGGGTATTCTCCGATAATCGATGCCGCGAAAGGTAAAAGGCAAAATGGAAGCAGCATCAGCATAACCAGAACGGCCATGGTATTGGTATATCTATTCAATAAAGTAAAGAAGGCATTATTAGCCAGCCATATTTGTGCAACTGCGAGGAAACACAATAAAAACGCTAAAAAATGTGGAATCAGTTTGTGTAACTTTTCCATCATCTCGCCTGAAGAATTTACATCTTCCAGCTCCGGCAATCTGAGTTCCAAAACCAGTAAGGTGATGACGATAGCTAAAACCGCATCAACAAAAGTGTTGAGCCGGTCCAACTTCTTGCGGTGACTTTCTTCGTGCAACATAATTCCTTCGCAATTAAAACTACAAGCCTTGATTCTGCATATCCAAAAGCTTCCTGAAATTCCGTGCAATTTTTTGGATATTCAAATGTAACCAGAATAAAATGGATGGACAGCAAACTTCCCTGATTTGGTTCTCCATTTCGGAATGCTCAATATCAGGATAAATGTACATGCCCGGATCTCAAACCTGAAATTGGTTTCGAACCGAAGCTCACTGTATTTCTTTGCCTGCTTCTGCGTAGCTCCCCCGGACTTCTTCCTGATTGTCCAAATCTTCGGATTGTAGATTAATTCTGCGGGTGATGTCGCTGAGTGCACTCAGGCGCTGCAATATATAGGGGATCGTGTCCAGGCCTTTTGTAAAATTGACCACATAAAAAAAGATGCCTACTAAAGTGCCGGCAGCCAGGCTCTTTCCCGAATGTGAATGTGTAATGAGCAAACTTGCAAAAAGAACGATCAGCACAAAAAACTCCATAAAACCAAAATTCCATGCTTCCTGATCAGAGATTCTTATTTGCCATTTTCTCAAGTTGTGATAATGTGTCTTTACGGCTGAATAATCTGAACTTGCAATGATGCGGACTTGCTGCTCCAGCTCATCATTTTTTTGCTTGTTCAGATAAAGCATGCGCTTGCCATAAATCCGGCTGAGAAGCACCACAGGCAGCAACACGGAAAGACACAAGACGACTACCGACGGGTCGTAATAATAGAGCAATACAATGGATCCAAGGATATTATAAACTGCTTCAATTACGTAGACCAGATCGAATTCCAAAAAATCTATAAATTCCCTGGCGAGAGTGGAGTGTGCACTTAATGTACTTACATCACCCTTGTACCTTTGGCGGTTAATAAATTGCGTCACGAGCGTGACATAAATCGCAGAATACGTCCGGGTATCATACATATGCCTGATGGTGCCTGCAATCAGCCATGCTGCCTGAATCGCGCATAATTCGATCAAACCGTGGTAGCTCCCTTTGATCAGGTCATCGATGGCAGCACCCAGAAAAAAAGGACGGACAAGCGTTCCTAGCATTTCCACAGAAAACAATACATAGGTCAGAATCAGTTGAAATTTATACCTGTTGATTAAAAAACTGAGCAGCTGAAATCCTGACATAATCGCTTAATTTTAAGTCATTTGTAACTATTTTGAAAGCACCCGGAGGGTTCTTTGAAACACCATTCAAATCTCAAATGGCACAAAATTAAGACTTCGGGACTTTGATTTCGTTTAACTCATCCTTTCATCCTTCTTCGATAAAAATGCAGATTCCGCTTTCGCATGTTGCAAAACACAACAACTCAATCAATTGATTCTCTTTCGCTTACATCAAGATAACCGGAACCTTCGCGTAGCATAAAAATAAAAATTCGACTTCCCAGGGATACCGGAGGATAAGCTGATGTACTGAAACCCTGTAAAGTCCGTAAATCAAAACATTGTCATCCTCTTCCTAAGGTTTCGAAACAATAGTCCTCATTTTTTTGCGTGGCGGGTTAAAATTTCAAGGAGTTGGAAACAATATTCCTATCTATTGCGGTTCTGTCATCACACATTTGTATTGAATTTAATTCGAATGGAATTCAAGGGGACGCTGAAAACCTCCTAGAGTAAGCATCATTCTTAAATATAGATCCATGAAAAGAATTTACCAGCTCTTCTTTCTGATTCTGGGCTCTGCTTACCTGGGTGCTCAGGGTTTGCAATACGATCCTAATTTCAAACCATTCTATCATGGCGTAGCATCCGGTGATCCATTTGAAGATCGCGTGATCATTTGGACGCGCATTACTCCTGATACGCAAACAACCATTTATGGAAATTATATTATGGCCAGGGACACCGGGCTGAGGGAAGTGGTTCGCTCAGGTGAGTTCGAGACCGACCAAAGCAAGGATTTTACAGTTAAAATCGACGTAACCGGCCTGAGCCCAAATGCGACCTATTACTACTCATTTACCGCTCTTGGAAAGCGCTCTCAAGTCGGCAGAACCAAAACAAGCCCTTCTCCAAATGACCCCAATCTCGAAGGCCAACTGCGATTTGCAGTCGTTTCGTGCGCAAACCTGGAGGGTGGATATTTCAATGCCTACCGCAAAATATCAGAGCGAAACGATCTCGATGCAGTAATCCACCTGGGGGATTATTTCTATGAATATGAACCGGGAGGATATCGCAATGTTCAGCTCACGGATACCAACCGGAATAATTTTCCTCCAAAAGAACTTTTGAGATTGGAAGATTACAGACTTCGTTATTCTCAATACCACCTGGAGCCGGAGCTCATGAATTTGCATAAGCAACATCCTTTTATACTCGTTTGGGATGACCACGAGTTTGCAAATGACTCCTATGTCGACGGAGCTGAAAACCATCAGCCCAATGAAGGTAGCTGGGAGCAACGCAAAAAAGAAGCACGCCAGGCCTTTTACGAATGGCTACCCGTTCGCGGTGAGCCGGATCAGGGGCAACTGTACAGATCCATATCTTATGGCCAGCTGATGGATTTGTTTATGCTCGACACAAGGATAGAAGGTCGCGACAAACAGCCGGATGCGTTTGACAGTCCGGAAGATACACTCCACCCAAGGAAAATCATGAGCAATGTGCAGTTTAACTGGCTGCTGGAAGGTCTTAAAAATTCCAAAGCAAGATGGAAAGCAATAGGAAATCATGTCATATTCAGCGACCTCAATGTTGGATTTGCTGCCTCGGATCCCACAGACCATGACCAGATTGCTGCCTTCGAAAATCTGTTCCTTGACAGTTGGGAGGGCTATTTATTACAACGAAATGCCCTCATCGATTCCATCCGGAAATACGGACTTGCAAATACCGTTTTACTTTCCGGGGATTCCCATTGCTCCTGGGCCTTCGATGTGACCCGGCAACCGGTTTTGTACCCTTTACCGCAATACGGCAATCTTCCCCAACCAAATCCTTATAATCCCGCCACCGGGCAAGGTTACAATGAGGAAAACGGCGAGGGATCCGTGGGGGTAGAATTTTGTACGCCCTCCATTTCTGCAGCCAACTTCGCAGAAGAATTGGGTTCGGACTCCATCGCCGCCATATTTGAATTTTTTATAAATAAACCCATTCCATTTTTTCCGGGTAACCCAAATTACAATCCGCATATGAAGTATGTCGATTTGGACAGACATGGATACATGATCTTCGACGTACATGGGGATTCCGTTCAGGCAGACTTTTATTACATCCCTACGGTAACAAGCAGAGGTACGGAGGAATATTGGGGACATGGGGTATCTAGCCGGACACTGTCAAACCATATCAGCAACACCGCCACTTTAAAGGAAGCGCCCCCAAAAGTAAAACAAGACATACCTGCACCCGAAAGCAGAGTCGTCGTTGGCTCCCGCGAAATAGCCCATGCAGAAGTGTTTGGACTTTATCCAAACCCCGCCTGTCAAAACATACAACTGTTGTATGGTCTATCTAAACCTTCCAGCCTTGTGATTCAAATCGTGGATCTGAATGGCAAAGAAGTAAAAATCGTTGCTAAGGAAAGCCGGAAAGATGCCGGAGTGTATCACCTGTCCGATATACCGGTTTCGGATGTGCAAACCGGTATATACCTGTTGCAACTCATCGTGGATGGACAGCGCATATCGCATAAAGTGGTGATTAAACGATAATGCCTAAATTGCGTTACTAAAAATAAGGCTCATTGAAATGGGCCTTATTTTTCCTGTTACAAACTGCAGATCAAATAAATTCTAGGAACCGCCCCAATGCTTCGCCTGCGAAACCACATTGAAAAAACGATTCAAAAGCCGATCCCGGAGGCGGAATTTGAACAATTCGCTAAACTGATTTTTGAAAAATCATTTGATAAGAAATCCTGCCTGGTAGAAGAAGGAAAGGACTGCAATTATATTTATTTTATTGACCAGGGAGCTTGTTATTCGTATAAAACAGATAAGGAAGGGGAAAAACAGGTTGTCCAATTTGCCATTGAGGGCTATTGGATTTCAGACTTGTATTCATTTCTCTCCGGGCGCAAAGCTATTTATAGTATTGAAGCGCTGGAGCCGAGCCGGACCTATGCGCTGAACCGGAATCATTTTCAGATAGCTTGCGACAGACTGCCCAGCTTTGAACGCTTTCACCGCATCCTGGTGCAAAACGCTTATGTGGCGCTGCAATACAGACTTGCACAGGCTTTGAGTGAAGATGCGGAAACCCGTTACCAGGAGTTTTCAAAACAAAATCCGCAATTCCTTCAAAGAATACCGCAATATCTGATCGCCTCGTATCTCGGAATTAAACCTCAGTCGCTGAGCCGCATCCGCAAAGAAAGCGCCCAGCGCAAATAATCCTGTTGCGTAAAATGCTCATTTATTAACATGGGTGAACGAAATCCGATTGCCTCTGTCTGACCTTTGTGTTGCAATCAATTTCATAAAAATCAAAAACAAAAAAAATGGCAACAACTAAATGGGCATTGGACCCTTCACACAGCGAATTAGTTTTTAAAGTAAAACACCTCATGATTACAAATGTAAAAGGGGAGTTCAGAAAAATCCAGGGGGAAGTTATTTCTCAGGGAAACGATTTTAGCAAAGCTTCCGTACAAATTAGCATTGACGCCTCTTCGGTTTTCACAAACGACGAAAATCGCGATGGGCACCTGAGGGCTGCAGATTTTTTTGACGTGGAAAACCACAAAGAAATCAGTTTCAAGGGAAGCGAGTTGACGAAACTCGATGATGAAAATTATCAATTAAAAGGACTGCTTACCATAAAAGGTATCAGCAAAGAAGTGAATCTTGAAGTGGAATTCGGAGGAATCAATAAAGACCCATGGGGCAATGAAAAAGCCGGCTTTTCCGTAAGCGGTAAGATCAACCGGAAAGACTGGGGATTAAATTGGAATGCAGCGTTGGAAACCGGAGGTGTATTGGTAAGTGATGATGTAAAAATCAACGCAGAAGTCCAGTTTGTAAAACAAGCATAAAACAGAATTCAAGGGAGTCCGTTAAAGTTTTACATATTCTCTGGCGGGCTCCCTCATTTCAATATGTATTATAGCCTTTGGCTTTGAATTATGGACAGACTCGATTTTTTAAAGATACTCGCATTATCACCTCTAAGCATGCAAGCCTTGAAGCTCTCAGATCTGGAACGTATCTCAGATAGTCTGGACTGGTCCGAAAAAATGCCGGTCCTGTTCCTGGGTCATGGCAGCCCTATGAATGCCATTGAAGAAAATGAATTTGTCAGGGGTTTCCGAAATGCGGCGAAAGACATTCCAAAACCAAAAGCCCTCCTTGTGGTTTCTGCACACTGGGAGACCATAGGCAGCTTTGTTACCGCAATGGAAAAGCCGCGAACCATTCACGATTTTGGCGGATTTCCAAAAGCATTATTTGATGTCCAGTATCCTGCCCCGGGCAGCCCTCAACTTGCCCGTGAGACCCAATCCCTCGTCAAAAAAACCAATGTAGGTCTCGACCTTCAATGGGGACTAGATCATGGGACCTGGTCCGTAGTAAAACACCTCTACCCCAAAGCAGATGTGCCCGTCATACAAATGAGTCTGGATTACACACAGCCCGCCTCCTACCACTATGAACTCGCAAAAGAATTATACCGACTGAGAAGCAAGGGCGTCCTGATCGTAGGAAGCGGAAACATGGTTCACAATCTGGGAATGTTGGCTTGGGACAAACTCAATGAGGGTCCATATGGTTTTGATTGGGCGATTGAAGCTAATGAAAAAATGAAGAAGTTCATTTTGAAGGAAGATCATAAAAGCCTCATTCAATACAAATCGCTCGGCAAATCATTTGATCTGGCCATTCCAAGTCCGGAACATTACCTTCCGCTTTTATATGTGCTGGCTCAACAAGATTCCAGGGATCGCATACAGATTTTTAATGACAAGCCTGTTGCGGGTTCACTTACAATGACTTCTGTCAAAATTTCCAATTCATGAAAGCGATCCTGCTTTTTTTGATCTTTGCCTGTTCACTTTCAGAACCGATTATGTCGCAAGAGTATTTGAATTACCTGATACGGAAACCAGAAGCGGGGCATCAAAAAGCGCCACTCTTGCTACTGCTGCATGGCATTGGCAGCAATGAACAAGATTTATTTTCCTTTGCAGACCAATTGCCCGCAAAATTTTGGGTGGTATCTGCAAGGGCACCGCATGTGATAGGCCCGGACAGTTATGCATGGTACGAAATCTATAAAAAAGGAAATCAAACAGTAATCGATGCGCAAATGGAAGAAAGAAGCAGGAAAGCCATTCTCGATTTGATTGCGCAGCT
>CAYTNG010000012.1:0-95550 GCA_964439105.1 uncultured Saprospiraceae bacterium | reverse complement strand
GGTATCCAGCGATGTTGCTGAAGTTGCTTGACTTGAACGATACGCGGTACAGTTCTCCTGCAACCGCATTGTTGTCAGCTACCTCCAATTGAAGTGCTCCATTTGTTCTGCTCGTGCTTCCGGCGAATGCGTGTGCCCTTGCATTGTTGGTTACATCACCCATCTTCACAGCCACGAAATTCTCAGTAAGCTTCTCAAGACCTGTAATGGTCAGATTTGCTTCACGCGGAGTTCCATTCCAAGGTGCGGAAGGATTCTGGAATTGGAATGCTTTGGGTATAAACGTCCAGGATGAAACTTTACTAAACTGGCTGGTTACACCAAGAACAAGTTTACGAATTTCAGAAATATCAGAAGCCGTAATACTTGAGCTTGAATTCACATCCGCAGCGATTAGCTTATATGGACTATTCAAGGTTTCAATTCCAAGGATGTGTCTTTGGATCTTAACGATGTCTGCAGTACTAACGCCATTCAATGGATCATCTTCTCTCGCAATTTTAACGCGATATGTATTCGGAGTAAGGTCTCCAAATAGATATTTTCCATCAACTTTAGTCGTCATTTCCTTCTGCATGTTGTTAGAAACTAACAACTGTACGTTAGACAAATCCGTCTCATCTCCGTTTTCTGTTCTCAGTTCACCTGAAATCTTACCAAGAGATCCTGTATTAGGACATACATCCTGATTGTCCTGAACGATTACTACCGTTTTGCAATAGTCCGTATTTCCTTCTTCGTCTTCAACCCACATCTGAACATCAACTACCAATTCATCATTAGCTCCTGCAGCAACGAAATCGTCGCAGCAGATGGTGATGCTTGTCTTTGTTGGGTCTCCGTCGAAGTAGAACTTCAGGTCATCTGCATCTGTGCAGTTATCATAGCTACCTCTGTCGAGGTCTTTAGCCCAAATTGTTACACACTTGCTCGTTGGCATTGGTACTGTGATCACGCCAGTCAAACAGTATGGTGTTGGTGCTTTGCAGTCTTTCACTTCAAACAACTGGCACTGGATACCTACGTTACCGCAGCCATCTTCTACATACCAGCAGATTTTGTGAATACCAACCGGATACGTACCACTCGCTTCGAATGGATTGTTCGGATTGTCTGCATATGGGTTCTCATGGAACAACGGCGTACGACCTGCTGCGAATTCTTTCTTCGTCAACGGACCTACTACGAAGTCATTTCCTGAATGAGCTCCTACTCCATCATTGAATGCATCGATTTTGTATTCATAGAACAGCCAATCGAGCGGGCTACAGTTGTCTGTAGCATCTGCAGTAATGGCAAGGTGTCCATAGCATACGCCATTCGTTTTCACTGCAGGCTCGCAATCTCCGACTGTAATGCTGACAACCGGTTTATCGGTGTCATGAACTTTGATGATCTGCAAGTATTCCCAACGACCATTTACTGGGTCGATGCTAGGATCGTACTGACACCAGTCAATAACAACCCACTTACGAAGTACCTTGAAGCAAGCATCTGGCTCAATCGTGAAGATCTCATCGAAGTATTCGATGCTGATCAAAGAGCAAAGGTCATCTGCGCCATTTTCAATTACAGGTCTTCCAAGCAATGGATTGTCCGGACTGATGTCTGCACCGCAACCATCGATGGTTGTAGCTTGACCTGTACAGTTACCTGGCCAGGTAATGTCATCGTCAGAATCGCAGTTGTCTGCGCGGTTGATATAGAATGGATCGCAGTCTACTACCCAAATCGTTTGTGTAGCTGTAACGCTGATACCGTTAGGTCCGCGTGCTACAATCGTACGGGTAAGTTGACCCTGACCGCATTCGCGATTGTCGTTTACACTGATTGTTGGAGTATTACCGCAAGTACTGAGAACATATCCGTCAAATCCCCATACGAGTTCGTATTTGCGATCTGCGTGAGCAGTATCAAACAATTGCTGATAGTATTCGCAAGCACGGTTCCAAGCTGGTGGGTTTGAAGGTGGTGCACCAGGAACATAACCAGGATATCCGGTAATGTCATTGCGTACACAATAGTTGTGGCATACAAGGTCAGTAGTTTTAACTTTAGCACGAGCTGAAAGATCAGTAACGACTTTACCAAAAGTAGCGTCATTAGGATCGTCCAGATTGTCTACATCAAACCAGAACCAGCAGCTTACAACGATATTTGGTGGAGCTACTACAGTAGGTACACTCTTATCTTGAACCTCAACTTCAACCATACAGTCGCTGAAGCGGTTAAACAGAACACCACCGGGATTCATTCTTGATGGAGCAATCGGACCAGTGCCCGGATCGCGGTCGAATACGCGGAAGACAACCATAACGGTCTTTCCAACGTCTGAACAGCAGAATTTCACATGATCGTCAAAGTAGATCTGATTTCCATCGAGGATCGAATTGTCATCACCGTTGATTCCTGCACAATTAGAACCATTATCTGCCTGGTTCGCGTTGCTACCATTATTCGTTCCTCTCAACTGATCCATGCGGATAGCTTTGAAGAATACGTGAGGTGAGCAGTTGTCAAAGCTTCCCTGATCGAATGACTCAGCAAAGATTTTTGCGTAGTTATCGCCAGGAGATTGATTGCCATTAATAGAAACAACTGTTCTTTGTTCGCATACTGCTACCGGAGGAACATTGTCCTGAACATTCAATGCAAGTCTTTTCTTCGTAATATTTCCGCAGCAGTCTTCTGCAATGATGTATCCGTTTTGAATACCTTCAGGCATATTCACAACGACATAGCCTGCAGTCTCATTTCCAAGTACAGTTCCATTTTCAACCTCAACACTGTAATGAATTTCATTACTGCAGTTATCCACCAACCAGGCTGGTGGAACTTCCCAACGGCCTGTACAAGTCCACACTTCCATATTCACGATAACTGTATCCGGATAAAGCACACGAGGTCCTTCAGCATCTGCAACTTTGATAATTTGATTATGGCCTCCGACCTGGCTTGTACACCAATCCATTACAGTCCACTGTCTTAAAACTTTATAACAACCTACAGAACCTGCATCACAACCATTTGATTTAAGGTCTATGACGATGTCCTGGAAAGTAACGCCAAGATTTCTACAGTTTACACCACCAGGGTATCCTGTTCCATGCCACATAACAACTTCGTCAGGGCCCCAGCAAACTTGATTACTAGCTCTCCAGCTTGGATGAGCAGGGTAATACACTGGCCATGGGCTAGGATGTCCCTGATATGGACCTGAGTCCAGACAATTCCAACCCAGAACCATTGGAAGACGCTCACCAGCGAGGTCACCATTTGGACTTGGAAGGAACCCACCTGTAGCAAACCAATGTGCAGAGTCGAGCAAATAGCCGTCAACGCAGTATGGGTAAGGCAGATAGTGTGGAGTTACATTTTTATTTGGATCAATCTTTCCGGCGCAGGAAAGCATTGGGTTTTCAAGATTATCCCAGTTTAATGGCACTTCCGCATCAAGCAGGGAGCCAAGGCTGACGGTAATCGTTTGAGTACATCTGGCTCTATTTCCGTAAGGATCTGTAGCTGTAAATGTCCTGTGAATCAAACGGTCATAACCTGCACCGCAACCACCAAGAACGACATCATCGACATATGTCAAATTGTAGGTGCCACAATTTTCACGCACGTCCGGAGATCCTGTGAATGACGGAGTAACAGCAGAGTAGCAAGGAACACATGTATCTCTTGGGCATGTAATTGTTGGGGCAAGTTTATCTTCTACTGTGGCATGTCCCCAGCAGCTGTTGCCGGTTTTAGGATCGCGAACCGTAAGTTTTAATTCACGTCCAATATCCTGAGATCCAACCTGTACTCCGGGTACATTTGATTGGCGGTCAATAATTGCGTTTGTGATCCAGTCTCTGATTTCAACTATATATTCATCATAACAACGGTAAGGGCCACCTGATAAAACTTCATCGGCGCTTATTGTAGCATAGCAGTTTTCATTCAGACTAACCTGAATCTCATCGTTACACGCAAGTTGTGTTACTGTATTTGGGTAAGGATTCACGCATACATCGAACTTGCAGGTAGAAACGTTTCCTGCAACGTCGGTAGCACTGAAGCATAAAGTCGTACAACCAATCGGGAAATAACTTCCGGGACCATAAGGCTGTCCGCAAGTTTGCACAACGCGAATCATGTTGTCCCCAAACTGGTAGTCAACGTTACCATTGAACATCCTGACAGAGAAGGTACCTGTAACCTGAAAATACGTGGTACCATACTGAACACGACCAGATCTTACATCTATTTTCAGATTTGCATCACCCTGTAATGTGGTAGAGCATGGTGCGGCTCCATTCACATAATACTGGGAAATACCAGGTCCAGCCCCATAAATCGCCATACCTCGGGATTCTCCTGGAGCCAAAATAAGGTTTGATGTCAAGTCAAACTGTGTTAATAGTCTTGGGTTTGGTGCGGGGAAAGCGGACTGGCCAATCTTAACCATATCGGTAGCCACCTGCGTCCATGCTGCAGGGTTATTCGCAACGGGCAACCAGGTACCAGGGGCGGATGTAGCGTAGATACGATATAAATTTCCAACCCCGTTATGAGGCATAAAGCTCACTCCTTTGATATTCATCAACTGCGTACTTGTGTTTTGAATATCAAACATCACACCGATATAGAAACCACCTGCAGTCAGGAAGTTATTTGCGCCCAGATTACAACCAGGAGAGGTCGTAACAGGTCCACTAAAATTCAATCCGGGACAGTTATCCATGGCCATTAACGGTGGAGCATCCCATGATGCCTCGCACTCGCCGGGGCCCAGATTTAAAATAACTGCTTTGGGGCAACCAATTATAGTAGGAGGAATAATATCCTGAACTGTAACGGTAAAAGTCAAGGTAATACAACCATTAGTTGCTTGTACCGTAGTGGTACCCCCTGGAAACAAACCACTTGGAGGGTTAAAAACCGCAGTACATCCTCTTGGGGAGATATAATTATTTAGGTCAACATTAGCACCACAAATACCCAGCTCCATGGGAACCACCGCATTTGTTACCGAAAATCCGGGGCAAGCTGGTGGAGGTGGAGTAAATAAATAACACTGACCGTCATTTACAACAGCTGTATTGAAACTTATTAAATTAAAATCTCTTGGAGTAGCCACAGCACCTTCCATACCAATGGTCGCGCTCAAACCACGGTCGAAGGCAGTCTGGGTGCCACCAAAATACACATCCTGGTATTGAAATTTGATCAAACCGGATGTTTCGTAGAGTTTTACCTGAAATGTAACAACTTGATTAGCCACATCATTGAAGTGCCCAGCATTATACCATTCAATTGTGAATATACGGTTGGGAGCAGTTCCATCTGTTCTGTAATAAACACCAGCATTTGGAGTTGTTGCCTGACTGATATCTAAATCATCCCAAAAAGGATAAATGCATGCACCAGTTAATGTAGTAGGCAATGTTGCATTAGTTAAACCACGCGTTGTACCACTGGGGAATCCAATAAAACCATTGGTTCCAACAGTCACACTAGAATAGTTAGCGCAGTAAAAATTAAATGTAAATGGCAGCGTAAGAGAGAAGGTTGCATCATCACCCTGGCCCAGAAAAGTGGTACCAGCTTGTCCAAATGCAACAACATAAGGATCGGTACAGGCTGTTCGCGTATAAAATTGCGCGTGAACCTGGTTAAGAAGGAATGAAAACAAGAAGATCGGGATGAACCGCTTCAGGTTTGTGCATTCAGCTAAATAGCTTTTTTTCATGAGAATGAGTTTTGGATATGAAATGTTAAATTGGGATAGTCTATCAATTATTGTTTAACCAAATTGACCAGGTCTTCGAATTCCTTTTGCCAAACCTTGTGGTAAAAATGGACCATTGCTTCTGAATCTTCAGCCTTGTTGAAATTCACATCGTGATTGAGAAAGGCCGATGTAAGAGCATAATCCGTAGTGGGTGGTATTTGGGTAGGTTCATTCAAGAAGCCCAATGCCAATGTAAACAAGTCGATCTTGGAACGGATTTCGGTTGTTGGCGTACTTTGGTAAGCCTGTTTTAATTTTGATAATTCCGCTTCAATCAATGGCTTGGCGGCTGAATTTTGTTTTAACGGCGGGAGAACCGATTGGGCACTCAAGTGCAAGCCACAAAACAGGACGACTGCCACGAGTAAGAGTCTAAATACCTTCATGAGATTTGGTTTTGGTTATAAATTCTAAAATCAATTTAAAAATTACTATACACCAAACCCAAAACATAAAATCCTGGAATTACAAATCCTAAAGTGAGCAGTCCACTGCAACACTTTGAAAACATTAAAAAGACTTAATTTGAAGGATTTGCTTCGTCCGATAAATTATAGTCTTGAGCTTGGTCTATATAATATAAGGAATGACCCCAACGGGACAATCCACATGCAAAAGTAAACCAGATGGTTGGATTTCCAAATTTTTTTGATAAAATGTTAACGGAAACGGATGAAAGTGTTAAATCAATATGTAAATATCTGTGCTTAAAGTACTAACATATTAAAGTTGAGCCCAGGCAGGGCATTTAGAAGTGCTCAATAATTCCCAGAGGCGAGCCTGACTTGATCCTTAGCTATTTTTAATTTCGGTCACCAGCTTGGTAAGTGAATCCTTTGCATCTCCAAAAAGCATATAGGTTTTAGGCTCGTAAAACAGTTCATTTTCAATACCTGCATAACCCGCCTTCATAGATCGCTTCAAAATGATGATATTCTTTGCCTGCTCAACCTCAAGAATCGGCATTCCATAAATTGGGCTGGAAGGATCCGTTTTTGCAGCCGGATTTACCACGTCATTCGCACCAACAACCAGAACTACATCCGTAGTGCCAAACTCCGGGTTGATATCTTCCATTTCGACTAATTTGTCATAGCTTACGTTACTTTCTGCAAGCAATACATTCATGTGGCCCGGCATTCGGCCTGCAACGGGATGGATAGCATATTTCACAATCACGCCTTCTTCTTCAAGTATGTTTTCCAATTCATGACAAACGTGCTGAGCTTGCGCTACAGCCAGACCATAACCCGGAACGATGATGACCTTTTTTGCATATTTCATCAGAACGGAAGCATCTGAAAGGCTAACTTCCCTGATACTGCCCTTCGCCGTACCGGAAGCGCCTGAACCGGATTGACCACCCCCAAAATTGCCAACAAGTACATTGGTGAGGGAGCGGTTCATAGCTTTACACATAGCGACGGTAAGAATAGTACCGGCAGAACCAACAAGAATACCGCCAATGAGCATCACATAATTGTCGTAAAGAAATCCTCCGCAAGCGGCAGCAACACCGGTAAAAGAGTTCAGCAATGAAATAACTACCGGCATATCCGCGCCACCGATAGGAAAAACAAAAACCAATCCATACAGGAAGGCAAGCGCTAAGATTAAATAAAACCAATAGTTTCCGGTCAAAGAGCTTGTCGCATATAATATTGAAAACACCAAAATGGCCAACAAGAGGCCTATATTAAAAAACTGTTGTCCTTTCAAATTGTAATCTCCGATTTTCCCTTCCAATTTTCCATAAGCGACCATACTGCCTGCAAAAGAAACTGAACCAATTACCAGACCTGCGAGGATGATCGCAATTTTCTGATCAAACGCAGCTGTATTGCCGGTTTCGGATAAATGCTGCAGATGGCCAAACTCGATAAACGAAATCACAGCAGCGCAAGCACCTCCCATTCCGTTAAAAAAGGAAACCATTTGCGGCATGGCCGTCATTTGAACGCGTTTGGCCATAATGTAACCTATTGCAGTTCCCAGGACGAGCGCTACAAATATCCATGTCAGGTTGCCGAGGTGTTTTCCCTCACCATCCCTGTAAATAAAAATAGTCGCAAAAATGGCAATGGTCATCCCAATAGCGGCTATCGTATTCCCCTTTCGCGCGGAATCTGGTTTACTCAGCATTTTAAGGCCCAGCATAAAGCTTACGGCTGCAATCAAATAAAGCACTTGTAGCAACTGTTCCATCATTTTCTTTTCTTAAACATTTCCAACATTCGGTCTGTAACCACAAATCCACCGACCACATTAAGCGTTCCCAAAACCACCGCGATGAATCCCAGTATGAGATGCAATGTTTCTTCTGCTTGTCCCATAACAATGATTGCACCAATGATAACAACCCCATGAATGGCATTCGCACCAGACATAAGGGGCGTGTGAAGTACGGAAGGAACGTGAGAAATCAATTCGATGCCTACGAATATCATCAAAATGATCAGGTAGATCATCTGAATATTTGAGTGAATAAAATCTAAAAGGGCCATTATGATCTTACTATTTTACCGTCGTGAACAATTAAAGTCGCTTTCGTAATTTCTTCATCCATATTCCAGATGAACCCTTCGGAGTTTGCCAGGTGCACAAGCAGGTTATAAATATTCTTTGCATAGAGCTCGCTGGCATTGGTAGCCAGGGAAGAAGCCAGGTTGGTTACTCCAACAATTTTTACTCCATTCACAGTTACTACACTTCCCGGCACGGTGCATTCACAATTGCCACCCTGCTCAGCAGCCATATCCACAATTACAGACCCGAATTTCATCTGAGATACCTGTTCTTTGGAAATAAGCTGAGGTGCTTTTTTGCCCATCACTAAGGCCGTCGTAATGACGAGATCTGCATTAAAAAGCGATTTATTGACCGCTTCTTTTTGTTTTGCCAAGTAATCTGAAGTAACTTCTTTGGCATATCCACCTTCGGTCACCACCCCATCATCTTTAACCGTAATAAATTTTGCTCCAAGCGATTCTGCCTGCTCCTTCGTTTCAGGCCTAACATCTGTAGCTTCAACCACTGCGCCCAAACGTTTTGCAGTTGCGATAGCCTGCAATCCCGCTACTCCAACACCAAAAATCAATACTCTGGAAGGTGTAACCGTTCCGGCCGCAGTCATCATTAAAGGGAATGCACGAGTCATGTGATCAGAACCAAGAAGTACCGCTTTGTAACCTGCAAGATTACTCTGTGAACTGAGCACATCCATACTTTGTGCTCTGGATATCCTGGGAATAGCATCCATGGATATAGCAGACTGGCCTGCTGCAGAAATCTCGTTACATAATTCAGGATTGATCAGGTGATACAACAAGCTCATCCAAATCAAGCCTCTCCTGCCCTGTTTGATTTCGTTTGATGCAGGTGGATTTATTTTAACTGCAACATCCGCTTTTTGAAGGATTTCGGAAGAAGAATGCATTTCAGCACCTGCGAGCTGATAGTCACTGTCCTTAAACGCTGAAGCCTCTCCTGCCGAGGGCTCCACAAAAACCTTGTATCCCTTCGCAATTAATTGTTTGACCACCTGCGGGGTTAAGGACACCCTGTTTTCTCCTTCCCGGCTTTCTTTAAGGACTCCCAGAATCATGCTTCTTTTTTTGAAGCTGCAAAAATACACGAATTGACGACATTATGCGTACAGGAAGATATTGTTCCTGATGATAAACACTTCGTATTTTAAAAAATCAGAAGAATTGTCAAAGCATTCTAATCCGCAGCCAGGCTGGGTGGAAATATGCCTTTTCGTGCCAGGCGGCTCAATGATACTGTTGTGGGCAAATCCAGCCCGGAAAGAAGCCATTCGACAAGCAACTCTGCGCAATAGGGAGCTAAAGACAAGCCTTTTGTTCCCAAACCATTGAAAACAACCAATCGAGAATCCAATGGGTGCGGCCCCAACAAAGGTCGGCGGTCTCTGGAGGCAGGGCGAATTCCAAACATATGCCTAAGATTTCCCCGATCATTAATATTATGGACATTAAGAAATTCTATCAGGTTTTGCTGTTCAACATCATCACAATTCAAAGTAGTGTCATTCAGCACAAAACTTGCCCCACACCAGATGCTATTCAGTCCCATAGGCACTATTGCGTGAGCCTTTTTAACCATGCAATCCAATTTGATTTGATTAGATTGAAAACTCAGACAATCTCCTTTCAGGGGAATGCTGGGGAGCCAATTGAAAAATGGATTGGACGTAACGAGGAATCCTTCAGCAAAAATGATGGCCTTTTTTATCCGTAAATTCTTCCAGATTATTTCCTCCCTACTTCGGAAAAAATCGTTGTAATCGAAATAACTTGCCAAAGCCAAACCCTTTTCAAGAAACTTCGACAACACATCATCCATCAATTGATTGACATCGACCACATAAGCCTTTTCCACTTTACCGTACTTTTCCCCTTTCTTAAAAATTGAAGTCCATTCATTAGGCATTTCGATCCCACCAATGTAGGTTTGATAATAGGGATCCTGCTTCCTTTCAAGCCACGCATTTTCTTCTAGTGGGCTTTCCAGTAATTGATACAAGGACATTTCACGCAGGTATGATTTCTTATGGTCCCTTTCCAAAGATTTGTAAAATGGACAAAAGACCCGTTCCAAATTTTGGAATTCCCAACTCAGCACAAAACGCATTCCTGTTACGGGGTTGATTACCCCAGCGCTTGCCCTGGATGCTTCACCTGGCATCGAGTGATGTACCAGTAAAAAATTTTGCTCTCTTCTGTAAAGTAATTCGGCAAGTGTAACACCAGCAATACCGGAACCTACTATCAGATAATCAACTTCTGGCATCTAAAATCGTTCTTTAACCGGTAAAGATTTAACAACCAGACCGTAGGAATGGTCAATTAATTCTTTGAGCAGCTTTTTACTTAAATTTCCTTCAAAATCCACCGTATTCCAATGCTTTTTACTCATATGAAAGCCTGGAATGATTTCGGAATGGGTTTCCCGAAGCTCTTCTGCTCTAATAGGTTCGCACTTCAGATTTACTTTGAATCCGGGATCATCAAGGCCTGTTATCGCGAATATTTTACCCTTTACTTTATAGACCAGTGTCTCCGGGCCAAACGGGAACTCCTCTGAAACATACTGCTTTGAGAGGCAATAGTCACGAAATTCTTCAAGGTTCATATCAAAATAATTACGCCAAAAAAGCAGATCTTTACATGATGAGAATAGTTACCAGAACCTGCAGCTGGATTCTGTATGTGAGCCTAATTAGCCTGTCTTCGCTACGGGCGCAATTTATGCAACAAACCTTGTTTCCAGGAGATTCTTCCTACACTTTAATTCAAAAACTGGTTTTGAATTACAAACCTGCTGTGGTCCCGGATTACTCCCAGGCGAGGATAAAAATGTATACCCAGATTTACAATGAAAAAGATTCCGTGGAGTGCGTCTATACAGGCCACAAACTGTATTTAGATCCCCAATCTACCGACCCTATTGGCTATTTAGCTAAAAATGGAAATGCAAATGGCATCAATTGCGAACATAGTTTTCCTCAAAGCAAAGGAGCCGAAACCGGCAATGCCCGCTCAGATATGCATCATTTGTTTCCGGCCCGGGCCCAGGTTAATGAGGCACGAAGCAATTATCCGTTTGGAGAAATAAATGACAATCAAACGGACACCTGGTATTACCGGTCCTACTCTCAAAGCTTCAAACCGGTACAAATGATTGATGAATACAGTGAATCCATCAACGGCTTGTTTGAACCAAGAGAGAGACACAAAGGAAATGTAGCCCGGGCTCTGTTTTATTTTTTTACAATGTATGAATTACAAGCTGACCGGAGTTTTTTTGAATCCATGAAGAGTACACTTTGCCAATGGCATTTGAAAGACCCGGTGGATTCAACAGAATGGAACCGGAGTATGCTGATTGGAAGTTACCAGGAGAACAAAGCGAATCCCTTTGTACTTGACTGCAGCCTTGCAAGGCGCTGCTATTGCCCTGGCCTTCCTGATTGCAACACCATCTTGTCTGCACAAGAAAATTCGGAGATCAGAATATCCCTTGTGCATAATGTGTTTTCTTCAAACTTACAATTCCGATATACGGGAGAAGCGAAAAGCTTACAATTGTTAGCCATTAATTTACTCGGTCAGGTCTCATTACAGAAAGAACTTACATTTGTTAGTGGAGATTTTGAAACCGGAACCGAACAACTCCCGGAAGCTTGCTATATTATCCTCGTCCTAAAGGATGGAAAATGCATTTTCAAGTCTCTTGCTCAAAAATTGTGATGGCCGGATCCTAAAGGAATCCTTTTCATGTAAGAAGGCATTCCGAATCCGGGCTCCTCGTGTTGCTCTAATTTCTGAACGTTTTGCCCCTACACCCAAATGAGATTTTAAGCATTTTTTGAACTCTGTTTCTGTTGCGCTTCAGCCCTTTTCGAAAAGCCTGAAATGTGCTCACAATTTATTATATTAAATATTATAATACCATTTATAATACTGATTTATAGTTATTTATGCTTTATTAATCTTTATTACGCCATGCGGCATTTTTAAAAATGGCACAATTTATGTGCTTATTCAGGCATGGCAATTAATATTAAAGAAATCAACCGCAAACACCTCCTGAAATCGGATGTGGTTTACAGAATAAATCATGGCCTATGCAGCCGTTTAGTCAACTTCAGAAATGGGATTATGTACCTCGAAGTTATGTTTACAAAGAAATGGAAAAAGGACTATGATGAGACCACTGAAGAACTCGCCTTTTGCTGGAAGGAACGAAACGACGAATTAAAAAAGGCAATAGGCTGCAAAGTCTATATTGTCGATGCACGCCAGTTCCCTTATAAAAAAGAACTTTATCTTCAGTCAGGTGTTGCGAGTTATGATGCAAAAAAAGGAATGCTGTTTGACAGGGACCACTTGAATTGATTCCCGGAATACTCCCAGAACTACTCTACCCACTCTGCCATAAAAAGATTGGTATCATGGGCTCCTCCATTGTTTCTGTTGGAAGCCCACACAAGATATTTGCCATCAGGTGAAAACATAGGAAATGAATCAAATACAGGATCAAAACTAATTTGCTCCAGCCCGGTTCCATCCGTATTTATCATGAATAAATTGAACTGGAAGCCTCTTGTACCTGCATGATTGGAAGAGAAAATAATTTTCTTTCCGGAAGGATGATAAAATGGAGCCCAATTTGCCTTTCCCAATTTTGTAATTTGTTTGAGATTTGTACCATCCACATTGCAGGTAAATATTTCCATCGCTACAGGCTCAACGAGTCCTTGCTGGAGCAATTTATAATACTCGGCTCGAGCCTCTGTTGTAGCGGGCCTGGAAGCCCGGAACACCAGGGAGTTTCCGTCGGGTGAAAAGAAGGCGCCCCCATCGTATCCAGGGAGGAAAGTCACCTGCTTTTTCTTTCCACCTTTAATATCCATAGTCCAAAGATTCAAGTCTCCCTGCCGTAAAGCCGTATAAACGATCATATTTCCCTTTGGAGAAACAGTTGCTTCGGCATCGTAGCCATCTATATTCGTAAACTGCATGCGCAAGTTCCCTTTCAGGTCAGCAGCATAGATATCATAGGATTTATACACAGGCCATACGTACTTACCTCCCGGTTTCCTTTCAGGCACAGGAGGACAGCCGATCGTGTCAGCATGTGTAGATGCATAGATGATCATCGTATCCCCTGGAAGAAAATAAGCACAAGTGGTCCTACCATCGCGTTTTGAAATGCGCGTAGGCATATTTTTTGACAAATCATCTAAAAATGGATTGAAGTAAAATATTTGATCACATTGAACTCCCCACTTCGGATTGTCGGACTGAAATACCAAATGTTGGCCATCGCTACTCCAATAGGCCTCGGCGTTATTGCCCCCAAAAGTGAGCTGTTTTACATTTTTAAAATGCTTTTCAGAGGCATAATGAATTAGTTGCGATGTATCCTTCTTTTCCTCTTTGGGAGCCTGTACTGCCGTTTCAGGTGCTTTTGATTTGCAGGAAATCGTTAAAATTCCAGCTAAAAGCCAAATTGGTGTAATTTTTGATATAAGCATGAATCAAAAGAAATTAATAAATGGATGCCAAAAAGCTCTCTTCAGATATAGACATTGCACAATCTGTAACTCTCCAACCTATTGCAAAAATAGCAGAAAAATTGAATTTGGATGCGAGCTCATTGCAGCTCTACGGCTCATTCAAAGCCAAACTACCCCTGGAATTGATTGATGAACAGAAAGTCAAAAAATGCAAACTGATCCTTGTTTCGGCTATATCGCCAACTCCGGCAGGAGAAGGAAAAACGACCACTTCCATAGGTCTGTCGGAAGGCATGAACCGCCTTGGAAAAAAAACAACGGTGGTGCTTCGCGAACCTTCATTGGGACCTGTTTTTGGAATTAAAGGGGGTGCCACAGGAGGAGGATGGTCGCAGGTATTACCCATGGAGGATATCAACCTTCACTTTACTGGGGATTTTGCCGCAGTTGAAAAAGCTCATAATCTTTTAGCAGCATTAATAGACAATAATCTCCAGAACCGCAAATTCGGATTAGGACTTGACCCAAGATCCATATCATGGAAGCGAGTCATGGATATGAACGATCGTTCGCTACGGAAAATAACTATCGGACTTGGAGGCACAGGAAATGGCGTTCCGAGAGAAACCGGATTCGACATAACAGCAGCATCCGAGATCATGGCGATTCTTTGTTTATCCAAAAACCTAAGTGATTTAAAGCGCAGGATGGGCAATATTTTTGTCGGATTCACATGGGACAAAAAACCAATTTTTGCAAGAGATTTAAAAGCTGAAGGCGCTATGGCAGCATTATTGAAGGATGCCATAAAGCCCAATCTCGTGCAGACAATAGAAGGCAATCCCGCTCTTATTCATGGTGGTCCGTTTGCAAATATTGCGCAGGGAACGAATACCATCATTGCCACAAAAATGGGTATGTCCCTTTCGGATTATGTCGTTACGGAAGCTGGATTTGGATTTGACCTGGGTGCTGAAAAATTCCTGGATATCAAGTGTCGCACTGCCGGATTATCCCCAAATGCCGTGGTGATCGTTGCAACCGTACGCGCTTTAAAATACCATGGCGGCAAGAGCTTAAAAAAGCTTTCTGAGCCAGATGCTAAGGCCGTATTAAAAGGCTGCGCCAATCTTGAAAAACACCTTGAAAACGCGCATCATTTTGGAATACCAGCGATTGTCGCTATAAACCGCTTTACTTCGGATACGGAGGAAGAATTGAATGTGATTAAGGAGCGTTGCAAGGCATTGCATGTAGAAGCTGTGTTTTCAGAGGTTTGGGGAAAAGGTGGTGAAGGCGCACTTGAACTCGCGGAAAAAGTAACTGCCATGGCAGATAGCTGGACAAAGCCTTTTGTGCCTTGCTATGAAAATGAATGGACCCCGGAGCAAAAAATACAAGCTGTTGCAAATAAAATTTACGGGGCTTCCCATATTGAATATTCAGCAGATGCACGCTCTGACCTGAAAAAGATTCAAAGCCTACAGTTGGAGCATTTGCCGGTATGCATTGCGAAAACGCAAAAATCACTTTCCGACAATCCGGATCTCATTGGAAGGCCTACAAATTTTACACTTACCGTACGTCAAATTGAAATAGCCGCTGGCGCCGGATTTATAGTACCTATAACAGGTGAAATGATGCGGATGCCCGGATTGCCAGATGAACCTGCAGCTGAAAAAATCGATATTGATGATCAGGGTACCATTTCCGGATTATTCTAAATAAGTTCTGAAACAGGCCCTCTCAATAATTTAACAGAAGCATTTTACGGCTTGCAAACAACTTATGATTCAACCAAAGGCTGTACGTCAGATTTCCCCGGCCAAGTCCATGAATTGATGAATTGAAAAGGATTTCATTGATTCCGCTTTGAAGTTGAAGTTGTTGTTCAAACAAAAGACTGCCTGACTCATCATGAACTTTAAGGACTGCTTCGCGAATAAAAGCAGGGTCGTTTACCATAATCGGAATCAAGGTCAATTCATCAAATGGATTCGGACTATTTTGCAACAACTCAAGGGGAGCTGTTTTTTCCTTATCAAAAGTTGATGAAGGTACGCGGATGTTGTATTCCTGACCAAACATACTAAACCACCCCAATTTATCGACACCGGCTGCGGTGATATAGTATTGCGTAGGTGGGAGCCCCGTGATTTCAATTTCAGGGCTGTTCGAATAAAACACTGTATCAAATCCAGCACTATTGATTTTACGCAAGCCAAAAACATAAGATGTGGCATGCTGAGGATTTAGAACAATTGCCTTAAGCTTTCCGGGACTTGCAGTAATTTGAAGCTCAAACGGGGCAAGCTCTGTGCTGCCGGCATTTACAACCGATATTAAATTGACGATCGTATTGTTTTTCAAATAAGGAAAATGAACGAACAAACTGTCCAGGATACCATCGCCATTCAGATCCTTCCCGAGTATATCACGGGTAGTATGTTGTCTATCTGTATAATTTGCCTGGGCGGGGTTTCCGTCTCCATTTTCATAAGATGAAGTAAATCGTATGGATGTGAATCCCTGTTCGCGAAATGGAATATGATCTCCTCCCCTTCCAGAGCGGTCTTCTCCAAACATCACATCGATGATTGGGGCTGAGGGGTAGACAGGAGAAAGCTTTTTATCAATAAGTACTTTTGTCAGGCGTGCCAAATTTTTAGGCATACTATTGGACAATCCTGCCGAAAAAATCCGAAATCGCAAACTATCGAAATTCATTGGCCCGGGACATCCCGGCGGTGAAGATGTCTTTCCGCACTCTATACCACCAACAATATCGTTATTGAATACTGCTTTAATTTTTAATCCCTTCTCTTTGCAAAACATTGCAAACGCCCTCGAGCCGCCCAGGCCTTGTTCCTCGCCTGTGCACCAGAGGACAACCAAAGTCCGATTTAGATTAACCTGGCTCAAAACCCTTGCTGCTTCCATAAGCAATGCACAACCACTGCCATTGTCATCCGCTCCCTGCGCCAAACAGCTCGTATCGCATACATCCTCGCAGCGGCTGTCCAGATGTGCTTCTACGATCACCAATTCTTTTCTTAATGCTCCCGTTCCCGGGATTACTGCAAATAGCTCTGTATGTCTTGTTTTCTGACACATCGGATAATCAAATTCAAGTTCGCAGGGAATAAGCACGGATTGCGGTCTTGATGCCCAATGCTGCAATCGATCATAAATCCAATTTCTTGCAGCCCGAATCCCCTTATTGGGCTCCTTAGGATCATCCAGTATGGTATTCCTGTTTTGGAAAGAAACAATTCCTGATAATTGGGCGAACAGAGAATCCGCTGAGACTGTTCCCAATATTTTTGGAATAAGTGTGCTATCCGGAATATAGGATCTTTTTACAAATGAATCCGAAGGAAATGCTCCCTGCAAAATCTTTAAAACTTCAGGATTACTGAGACTATAATTAGACTGTGCATTGATAACATGCAGGCCACAGACCCATAAAAGCAATATCTTTATAACCTTAATCATGTTTTACTATTTAGCAACTAAGTTAAAAATAATCATTTATGAAACTGCGCACAAATCATGATTCTATTAGGTTGCGTCTCAATCAAAAGGAAGTTGCGCGATTTTTTGAAGAAGGCTATGTACGCGAAACCGTCAGGTTTTCTTCTCTTCCAAACCACCAATTTGAATATACGCTGATTCAAACAGGAGATGAGTGCATTTCGGCAAATTTTGCAAACAATCATCTTCGCATCTATGTTCCGGAGCAAATGGCCCAAATATGGTGTGGGAGTGATCAGGTCAGTATGGATGGTTATCAAAAAATTGATCCAAGCTCACAATTATTTATCCTGATTGAAAAAGATTTTAAGTGCCTTTCTTCTAACCCGAGGTTGCATGAAGATGAATCCGACAATTTTCCAAATCCAAATAAAGAAAAATGTTAAACACGAACGGCTTTGGAATCCGCTCATTTCAAATTCAAAAAATAAACGAACACCGAACAGAGCTTATAGATTCCATTAGCGTTGAAGAGCCTCTTGAAATCATTCTGAAATTCCAGAATGGAAATAAAACATACAGCAAGAGCATCTCCATCACAATGCGCACGCCAGGCGAAGACGAAGATCTCGCCAGAGGCTTCCTTTTCAATGAAGGATTACTTCAGGATCCTGTTCATGACATTGCAAAGATGGAATTGCTTTTTGATTGCGCTGGTGACGAACTCAGACAACAGTCCCTGATTGTTAAACTAAGAGAAGGCTATCTGCCTAATCTGGATCGCATTGACAGGCATTTTTATACCACTTCGAGTTGTGGCGTTTGCGGAAAGGCATCTATCGACCTAATGTTAGACCAATGTGTGTATTTGCTCCGGAAAGAGGAACCAAAAGTAAACAAAGAGATTTTGTTTACTCTTCCGGAAAAACTACGATCCAAACAAACTACATTTCATAAAACAGGTGGAATTCATGGTTGCGGCATATTCGACACAGATGGGCAATTACACTATTGGGCGGAAGATGTGGGAAGGCATAATGCGATGGACAAACTATGCAGTAAAGCACTTATGGCTGGTATAGTACCACTTCAAAACCATATCATCGTTCTTAGCGGCAGAGCCAGTTTTGAGTTGGTACACAAAGCAGCTATGATCGGCTGTCCGATTCTTGCAGCGGTAGGTGCCCCCAGCAGTCTCGCCATTGAAACGGCGGATGCATTTGGAATGAGTCTCGTTGGCTTCCTGAAAGAACACAGCGCCAATCTCTATACCCACACGAACCGCATTCATGGATAATGCAATTTCTCTGAAGGCCTTGATTTTGTGTGGCGGCAAGAGTTCCAGGTTGGGCTTTCCAAAGTGGAAGCTGTTAAAAGAAAATCAGAATATATTGGATTGGTGGTACCGTCACGCATCAAAATTTTGCATAGAAGTGTGGATCAGTGGTAAAAGCGAACAGCAGATAAGCATGCCGCATCTTCCCATTATCCTGGATCAGGATGGCGATAAAGGCCCCATGGAAGGGGTTTACAGAGCCTTTCAATATGACTCTGGATCCTATTGGATGATCATCGCTTGTGATTTGTTTTTTGTGCAGGATCAGGACATAAGCAGGCTTATATATGAAATGGATACAAATTTTGAAGCTATTGCGTATTATGATTCTGAAATACAAAGTCCTTTTCCACTATTTTCTATTTTATCCCCCGCATTAAATAATATAATCACAGAGTCTTACCTGAGAGGTAATAAATCACTTCGGGATGTATTACAAAAAGCAAAATGCAAAACGATAATACCCGGAACAACTAAGATATTGAACAGTATCAACACCCTCACAGATTTCGAAAATTGGAAAATCAGTACTGGCCAAAATGAATGCCTGTAGGTATTGAACTGATTAAAAAAATGAAATGCTAAGCGGACAATGTTTCGTCTCTTAAATGAGTTCCGTTTTTTTACCAAAATGATCTACGAATGACCTGAATTCATTCGAGAGCTCAACATTGTTCGTTGCGCGGAGGTAGGTTTCGCACATTGAACGCAAGCTGTAGTACATAAAGCGGTCCATTTCATCCATCTGGAAATCTTTTGTCCAAAGATCAAGTTTCATAGTATCTCGGGAGCCATTTTCAAAAATAGAAAGCAAAAATGCCTTGGCCGCAATAGCATTTTGTCCTCCCTCGTCAGCACTCCACTCGATGCGCTCCGGAACATTTTGATCGTCTAAAAAGACGCGTAATACTATATCTTTTGAATTTGACATTTGATTTATTTAGGAACCACTAAAGTATAATACCGACAGTTCTGAGCACCAAAAATACCCAAACCATTATTAATATTACTTTCAGTACGAACATAAGGGGCAAATGGACCCTGCCGGGTACGCCCGGCTTCCAGTGAATTCCAAAACTGATAATGAGAATAAGGCAAGGTACACCATTTTATGGTGACCGTGTCCCCTCGTCTGAAATAGCCCGAATTCTCTGCTCCAAAGTCATCATCGAGACCAACGGCTTTATTCAGTGGAAATTTAAATGACTGGCCGTCAAAAAAAACATCATCTGTTACCGAGCCAATATTTGGTATAAGTCTTTCACCCTGACCTGCCGTAAAATACCGGTAAAAATCACGGGTCAGGGGGTTATCGGAAATGATGCAATAAAGTTGAGCAAAAGTATCGTTGTTATTCCTGCCGGCGGGCTTTTCAAACCAGAAACTGTCGATTGAATTATATCCAGGAACCGATGTGGTAGAATTCAGCGTGTCTCCCCCTGTTATGACCTGGAGATCAAACTGGTCGCCCGGCTGAGGTTTGATCTGATTTGAAGCATCGACATACACACAAAAGTTTGTAACAACACTATCCGGATTAAATCCTAGTTGTTCCAGTATTTGCGACCGAAATGGTTCCTGAAGGTCATTCAGACAAAATTCAGTAAGTTCATATTTTTCACCGGCTTTTGAAATTACGACTTGTGCATTTTTAACATACAAATTGTTTATAAAACCGGTGTCGAATGAATTATTGAAGGCGAATGAATACGTCAAAATACAATAGGCTGGCATGGCACCGTTGCCCAGCTCCAATACAGATTCAACCACGACCTGCTTCTTATACACTTCAGAGGAAGGCAGATATTCCTTCTCACATGCGAAAAAGAACGAAGCGATGAGAAACAAGCAGAACCAATTAATAAGTGGATTTGTCATTTCGGTGGGATTTAGATATATTCCAATAAAAATTCCAGGTAACGGAAGGGATGATTGTAAAAATGGTCACTTCATATGCTTTAGCTGTTGCCTTGCCTGACAACACATCAGAAGAAAAATCCGTATAGGTAAAGAATGGGTTTTTGTTATTGTACACATTGTAAACGCTAATGGACCAACTTGAATGGAAAGGTTTCTTGGATTTGATTTTATTTTCATAAGTGAAGGAAATATCAAGTCTGTGGTAGTCTCTCAATCGGTCACTGTTTCTTGGACCGTATTCAATATTTGGTCTGCCTTCAATTAAAAAAAGGCTTTTAATAGGTGTGAATGTTTTCCCGCTGGCAAAAACAAAATTGGCTGCAAATTGCCAATTTGTGCTTAACTGATAATTCAACACGACATCGACATCATGCGGGCGGTCATAGACCGCAGGGTAAACTCTTCCTTTTTCAATATCAGGAAACCATCGTTCTGTCTTCGACCAGGTATAGCCTACCCATCCGGTCAGCTTGCCTTTGTTTTTACGGACAAAAAGCTCAACACCATAAGCTCTTCCGGAACCACTCACAAACTCCGTTTCAATATCGGAACTAAAATTTTCAACATAGCTTTCCCTGTAATCAAGTTGATTTCGAAGATCCTTAAAATAAAGTTCAGCGGAAGCTTCCAATTGATTGTCCATGAAATTCCTGAAATAGCCAAGCGCATACTGCAAGCCAATTTGCGGCTTTATCCTTTCTGTACTGGGCACCCAAACGTCAGCAGGCAAAGTGCTGCCTGAATTGCTGACAAGATGAATGTACTGAGATGACAAGGAAAACCCTGCTTTCAAAGAGGAGTTTGAGTTTATCCCCCAATTCATGCTGATTCTCGGTTCAGGCTGGGCATAGCTTTTGACGATATCTCCTTTTTCGAAGCGACTTGAATCTATGGTAGATACATAAGGACCCACCTGACTAAAAAAGGACATTCTAAATCCAAGGTTTAATTTAAACCTGGGATCCAGAGTCCACTCGTCTAAAACATAGAGTTCAGTCTCCCTTCCATACTTAGGTTCAAATTCAGTGGAAAAATTAACCTCTCCGTTTGTTGCACGCACGACATTTGGGGAAAGCTTATGATAGGTGTATCTCATACCAGATTTCAGTTGATGGGAGGGATCAGGATAATAGTCCACATCGGCTTTCACTGAATAATCGCGGACGCCGGAATCGATATTAAACTGAAAAGCTTCCTGACCGCCATGCAAACCGAAATCATAATCATTGGATATCAGGGAGAAATTTGAAAACAGCTTGTCACTCCATTCATGATTCCAGCGCATGGTCCCAGTGGCATTGCCATAGGGCAATTCAATGCCAAAGTCCCGCTCTACGTTTTTAAATTTAAAAACATCGCGTCCGAAATACCCGCTCAAATATATCCTGTCCTTCGAACTGAGTCTGTAATTTGCTTTCGCGTTTAGATCATAGAAATAGTAGTTCGTACCCTCAAATTTGGTATTATTGATAAATGGCTGCGCCAAATCTAAAGCATAGGTTCTACGCCCACTAATAACAAAAGAACTTCGTTCAGGCTGAATAGGTCCTTGCACCGTCAAACGACTCGATATTAAACCGACACCCCCTTCAGCAATAAAATCCCGATCATTTCCCTCTTTCATTTGAACATCGATCACAGATGAAATCCGCCCACCGTAATTTGCCGGTACGTTTCCTTTAATTACTGTTGAGTTTTTAATGGCATCGGAGTTAAATACGCTAAAGAAACCGAAAAGATGTCCTGTATTGTAGACGATAGCCTCATCGAGCAATACCAGATTCTGATCCGGGCCACCTCCCCGGATGTAAAGCCCTGAAGTCCCTTCTGCAGCCGCTGATATGCCTGGCAAAAGCTGCAGACTTTTCAGCAAATCCACTTCTCCCATCAAAGCCGGCAATTTCTTTACCGTCTCCATAGATAATTCCACGGTTCCCATTTCTGTACTTTCAATATTCTTTTTCGGATTTTCATCCGAAACTACAATCTCCTGCATTTGAACACCAGGTTGGAGGATGACATCTTTATGGATATCTCTGGTCAGGTCAATTTCCAGGAGTGAAGCCGTATAGCCGATATAAGAAAATAAAATCTTGTACTTACCTTCCGGAAGTGTCATTGAATAAAAGCCATATTGGTTGCTTACGGTACCAATAGACGATTTCTCCGGGAGAAAAATATTGACCCCAACCATCGTCTCACCACTACCTTCTTCCTTCACATAACCACTCAGCGTAAACTTCTGTTGAGCATGAACAGAGAAGTTGAAAAACAATAATACCGGAAACAAAAAAAGGACGCGCAGCATTCTCATATATTTTTTGGAAAACTGGCTATATAACAGTTCAAAAATGAACTGGTTCAATACGGATGCTTCGTTTTTTTAAGTTGCGAAGAATTCCAAAAGCACCGTAAAGATGTGCCGCGCCGCAACAAAAAAAATGACTTTTCGAAGTTCCCTGGAGATACATCTCGTTGGCCATATATTCGTTCCTTTCATACAACATCAGCCGCCTGTGTACTCCTAACATTCGTTTGCTTTTCAAATAAACGGCCCGAATATCTCCGGCTTCATATTTTTTCCTCAAGACTTTCAGAGAATTTGCAGTCGCCACTCTGTTGTACATGAGCAACTTTAACATTTTAATCTGATCCTTGAGAGGGATTCTTCCTATGATAGAAAAATGGTATTCCATATCCTCTAATCCCGTACAATCCATTCCAAATTCATTTGCCAATTTCCACAATTGCATATCGAGTGCTTCTTCCCCACTTGCTCCGGACAGTTCCAAACTCAGCAGATGCACCAACATCAAGGGATAAAAATTAAAATAAGCGTCCAGATCCAGCTTGAAATGATCTTTCGCGATAGCACGCATTTTCTTTATCTGATTTGACTTTACAAGAGTTTCCCATTGGGAATTTCCTTTTAATTTGAAAAAGAATTGCGGATCATGATCTTGCAGGGATTTCAAATTAACTTCTGCCGAGAACGCGGTACATTGCCGCATCAGTTGAATAATGCGATCGCGGTTGTCCTTAAAATAACGGCTGTCCAAATGGATGGTTCCATAAAGGTAGGACACCTTTTGATCCGGAAAAATTAGCCTCCAAATCAATGCATTTGAAGCTGCCATCAAGGAATTTGAAGAGAATTATTAAGCTTAGTCCATATCATCCAGCCGGATGGGCAACTTATTGGAACTTTTTACTACAGAAAGATTCATTAGAGTTTTGAGTCGTTCAACCTCTTCAATTTGAGAAAGCTTTTTGAACAATAACATTTCATAAGCCTGAATATCTTTACAGACGACCCGCATCAGGATGTCTGCATCGCCTGTAATTACGTAACAATCTGTTATCTCATCAATATCTTTAATGCGCTCTACAAAGCTTTCCATTGCCCTTGGCTTATTCCAGGCAAGATTGACCAACACAAAAGTGCTGATTGTAAGATTGACTTTGGTCGGATTGATCTTCGCGTGATAGCTCTCAATAATTTCGAGTTGCTCCAATTTTTTGACCCGTTCAAGCGTAGGAGCAGGCGAAAGTCCAATTTTCCGGCTTAACTCGAGGTTTGTTATTTTGCTGTTTTCCTGAAGTAAATTCAGAATTTTAATGTCGATTTTATCCAGTTTATCTGCCATACCTTACAAATAATAGTTTGTATAAACCTTTATATAACGGCTAAGGTAAAATATTATTTTGAGGGCTTGGAGAAAACCACAAAAATACTTGTGCAAAAGATTGCATTTCAATAAACACCTGTCCGGGCTGTAGCCCATTTAACACTGAGTCTGCCTGGAAGAAGCCAGGATTTATAATACAAGTAAATACCTGAACTTGAGTGAATCTGTCGAAGGCTTATGGGAAAATTCCAAGACTTTCGTAATCGTTGGATATTTTTTCCAAAGCACAGACGAAAGCTGCACTGCGGAGCCCATCAATTTTGTCTCTGCGGGTACTATACGTTTCCCAGATCTGCTGGAATGAGGTAACCATAGTTTCTTCGAGTCCTGAACGGACCAAATCGATTTCGTCGGCACCTTTGGTGAGGAATTCACGTTCGCGCTCTCCTATTGTCTTTGAAGTCAATTTTTCAATCAATCCAACAAAGTTTGAATAGGTATTCGAATCAAAGCGTTTTTCCATCCGGCCAAATCGCATGTGGGATAAATTCTTCAACCATTCAAAATAGGAAACCGTAACACCGCCTGCGTTAAGGAACATATCCGGTACGATCAGAATATTATTTTTCAAGAGAATTTCCTCGGCATCCGAGGTTATTGGACCATTTGCTGCTTCACCGATCAATTTAGCTTTGACACGGCTCGCGTTATGCTGTGTGATCTGATTTTCGAGAGCTGCGGGAATCAATATGTCGCAAGGCAACTCCAATGCGGCTTCTCGTGACGCCAGGGTTGTAGTGCCCGGAAAGCCAATGATACTTCCGGTTTCCTTGCGATATTTCAACAATTCATTAAAATCAATGCCCTTTTCATTATAAACCGCTCCCTCATATTCGGAGACGGCAATAATTTTTATATCACCTTCTTCCTGCATTATGGTACCCGTAAAGGAACCCACATTTCCCAAGCCTTGGATGACAACAGACTTACCGGCCAAACCTTTGTCCAGTCCTACTTTTTTCATGGCGTCTGCCGTATCGCAAAGCTCTCTCAAACCATAAAACACTCCTCGTCCCGTAGCCTCATTGCGGCCCCGGATTCCATTTTGATTGATGGGTTTTCCTGTCACGCAACCCGCTGCATCGATATCTCCCCCTTTGAATGTAAGGTAGGTATCATAAATCCAGGCCATTTCACGGGGACCGGTTCCATAATCAGGTGCCGGCACGTCAATACCGGGACCGATGAAATTTTTCCTGATCAATTCAGTGGTATATCGCCTGGTAATGCGTTCTAACTGGTCTTCGCTGTATTGTTTGGGATCAATTTTCACGCCCCCTTTGGCACCTCCAAATGGCACATCCACGATAGCACATTTATAGGTCATCAATGCAGCCAAAGCTTCAACTTCCTCTTTATCAACATGTTCATTGTACCTTATACCACCCTTCGTGGGTAGGCGATGGTGACTGTGTTGCGCACGGAAAGCCTGAATCACATGAATTTTTTCACCGATTCGGACTGGAAATTTCATTTCATATACCGCATTGCAAGCTTTTATTTGCTCCAGGATGCCTTTGGGTATTTCCGTGTATCCGGCGGCTTTATCAAAGTTCCGGTTTACACTACTCAAGAAAGATTGATCGGTATTATTGCTCATTTTCAATTCTTTTTTCAAGTTTGTTAATTCGCCTTTCCAGTAAAAACAGAAAAACGCTAATTCCTAAAAATATGATCGTCAAAACCCCATATACAACGTGAATTTTACCTGTCTCCCGCATAAAATCAGATGATTCCGCATTTACAAGACCTTGTTGTAACAATAAAACGTATGCAAAATGGAATGAATTCATAAAAAAGTGGAGCGAAATTGAGGTTTAAAATTTAAATAGTAAAGCATTTTACAAATTATTCTCTTTCATCCAACTTAGACTGCAGTGATTCGTACCTGTAAAGCAGGCTCGCCATCCAGAGACCTATCAAAATAAATGACAATACAGCAGGATAAAACACCTGGCGCAAGGCATTGTCCATATCGTCAGATCCAAATGCGGGATTTCCGCCATTACCGGGATGGAGACTATCTGTAAGTCTGGGTAAAACGAAGATGAGGGGTACCACGGCGACCAGTGCAAAAATGTTGTAGGCAGCGGATATTTGGGCCTTCCGGTCCTGGTCTTCAATAGAAGCCCGAAGCACCAGGTAGGCGAGATAAATTAAAATCGTTAATGCCGCCATATTCAATTTAATATCGGTTGTCCACCAGGTCTCCCAGGTAAACCTCGCCCACATCGAACCCGTCAGGCAGCCCATTAATCCAAATACAAGGGCTGTACGGACAAGTGCAAAGGCCCGCAGATCGTAATCAGCGTGATGCGTTTTCAAAAATTTAAAACTGCAATAGACCGACATAGCCAACATAAAAAACATGGCAAACCAAAGGGAAACATGAAAAAAAGTATTTCTTATGGTTTCTACGAGAATATTGCGATACGGAAAATGAGATTTATGAATCACATGAAAGTCGGGCTGCTTACCATAATTCCACAAAGCACGGCCCTCATTCAGATTTACACTATCCTGATGAATTATAACTTTTCCAGGCAAAACGGTTGCGCCATCAATCGGATTATCCACCAACAAACTGAAAAGTGCTATTTTGCGGGTATCGGGCAGAAATTTTGGCAAATTAAACCAAGCCTCAATGTGATTTGGATCCCTTGGTGCTACTGAATCTGCCTGTATCAAAAAATTCCCTTCAGGTTCATTTCCGGATGGCTGATGCCTAAAAAAAACTCTTGTTTCATCGCCAGCAATATCATAATGGCTGTTATACCCTCTGATCATCAATGATACCCGGTTTCCAGAATGGAAGCGATCCGGATGAATTTCAGAAACTCCGTGTTTAATTGGTGTAAGCAACCCCCTGTAGAGGACCCAAAACAGGAGGACAACCCCAAGAATTTTCCACCACAAATGCTTTTCCGTCATTGGCTCAGTTTTTCCAGCTCAAAGGTAAGAGGATCGCCACTAATGCAACCGCCAATAAATCGATTGCAAGTATTGGATAGGCTTTTTGAAATAGTATGGAACTTGCATCTCCCTGCAATAAGGATTCTGCGAAGGAGAATGCCATTCCCATCAGTGGAAAGCAGAGTGGCAAGGTGATGACAACCATTAAAACCTGTTTTGAATGTCCATGACTTGATATAAAGGAAGTAAAACAAGTAAGCATCGCAAAGCCGCTGCTAACCAGCACAAGGAGAAATATCCAGAACAAGCCAAACGCATTTTCCATGGGAATCAGCATGTTGAGTACCAGGTTTAGCAAGAGACCCAAACCTGTGAGCAGGAAAGTCACATAAACAGCTTTTGCAGCAAACAATACCATAGGATCTGCCAGCTGATGCATATAGATACGGTATTTCGTATTGTCTTCTTCATAGATACGGGCCGCTGCAAAAAAGCTAAGAAAGAGATAAACGATCCAGAACATCAGATTCCATATACGGGGTTGAGCGCCTCCTGAGAAAAAATAAATTAAAAAACTGACGCCAAGAAGAAAACTCAGAAGCCCTCCCAGTTGATAAAGGCTGCGCCATTCGTTGATAAACTCCTTTTTAATAAAAACCCACATGGAACCTGTCAATGCTCAAAAGTAAGTCTGAAAATCAAGAATTTATATTACAAATTTATATTAACTATAAAATAAATTAAATCAATTATTTACAAATAATAATTTTTTATAATACATTTGTCACTCAAAATTTCCTCAGATGCGTTATCGGTCAAACCTCGTATTTGCCATTAGCTTGTTTATCCCTGGTTTGTTGTTGAGTAGTCCTGTGCCGAAAATTCAGGCATCCTATTTAAAAATTAAAGCATCACAGGGAGATGGTGCCTATTCCATTTTACGAAAGTACAAACTGCTGGATGACCCTGGAAATCTCAACTTATTTTACAAGCTCAATAAAATTGGCAAAAACAAAGAATTAAAATCAGGTAGTCTTTATGTCCTGCCTGTTAAAGTATATGCTTTTGACGGAAGAAGCATTCGGAGCAGCATTGGCATTTCTGATCTCGACGCTGCCCGGAAAATTGAAAGTTATAACTCTGAACTGTTGGTATCTAAAACCAAGCCCACGAGTTATAAGAAGGATCGAAAAGTATATGTTCCCGAAAGGCTGAATCAATGGACTTCAGGCACCACAAGATCTTCTGAGATTGAACGCGGAGAAAATTCCAAACCTTCGATGACCTCCGAACAAAGCACGAACAATGCAATTGCATCGAAAACCTCTTCAAAAGGAACGGGAGCTGAAAAGTCTGATCGCAGAAAACAATTTTTAGTAGGCTCGTTTGCAGCCATTGCAAGCCGCGAAGAACTCGTTGCAGAAAGAAAGCTCAGCCCGGAAGAGATCAGGGCATTGCCTATCCGTGCATTGCGCATCGCCGGTCCAAATTTGGGCTCGGCACTAAAAGTTTCGTCTAAAACTTTGTCAGTGCCCCTTTTTGGTGCGAAATACAGTAAAGTTGATGTCACCAGTTCAGATTTGAACAATCAGGTATTTTATATCATACCGGGACATGGTGGCCCGGATCCTGGTGCAATTGCGAAAAATGTGGATGGGAACAATACTCTTTGTGAAGATGAATATGCTTATGACGTCAGCCTTCGGCTTGCCAAAAATTTGATGGAACGAGGCGCCATGGTATATATCATTGTAGAGGATGAAAATGATGGAATCCGAGACGATATGTATCTGGATTGCGACACGGATGAAGTTTGTTTTGGGGGTGAGGAAATGCCAAGGAGTCAAAAAAAGCGACTAAAACAAGGCATTTCCAAAGTAAACAAACTTTATAACAAACATAAAAAACAAGGCTTTACAAGACAATGGATGGTATCTCTTCACATTGATGCACAAAGTGAAGAAAACAGGCAAGACGTCTTTTTCTATTACCAATCAGACAGTAGAATCAGTAAAAACAAAGCTCTCGACATTCAGAAAGTCTTCGAAGAAAAATATCAAATCTACAGAAAATCAGAAGCCTACTCAGGTACGGTAAGCGCTCGCCCACTCTACGTCGTCAGAAACTCTGAAGCCGAGCCGATTTATGTAGAGCTGGCAAATATCAACAATCCGGAAGATCGCAAGAGATTGATCTTTCCAAAAAACCGGCAACTGCTCGCAGACTGGATTACAGAAGGCTTTGCAAACTAAAGCTCTTTTCCGAATTCAATGGGAAGCTTATTGTTCGTATAATTGTACACAGCCTCTGAGCTCTGACAAGTCGCTGCGACCAAATAACTCCAAATCACCACTTGGCAAGACTCTACCCACATCACCTGTTTGAATAAAGGCCAAAGAGTCCACATTTCCAAGATCCACAATATTGATCAAGCCTCTTTGCCCTAAATCCTGAGTTTTCAATGGATTTGCAATATCTGATGTACAAAATTTCAAAAAAGGCCCTGCTTTGTAGGGGCCACTCTCGAAGGCATATGCCTGATCCTGTAATTCCGCCATTCCATATTCTGAGTACAGAGCAGCATTTGGAAAAGAGGATTTGAGTACATCCATTACTTGGGACTTATGCAACTCTCTGCGTCTTCCTTTCATTCCTCCTGTTTCAATGATTATTAAATTCTCCAGATTTGTTTTGTACTTCTCGGCAAAGTCCATCAACGCAAAGCTGACTCCGAAAAGCAATGGTTTCTTCGTTGAAAAATCAGACTCTGAAAGTCTTCTATATAATGCTTCAAAATCATTTTGATAGAAGGAATCCTGAAATTGCTGACCCGATGCAATCATAAAATAGCGAAGCATTTCAACCAGGCTGGAGTTTTTGCGCTCCAGGTAATGGGGAAGCAATGCAAAAAACTCATATTGCCTGATATTCCCAAAATGAAATTCAAAACTCTTCAGACACCGGTGATGGTACCAGTTCAAGGACCTGATAAAATGCTTTGAGCCTATTTCCTGAGTTGTACCACTTGATTCAAAGACACACTCCTCCTTCCAAGAACCGGTCTTTACTTCGCGAAATTTAAAGGTTTCGACCGGCAAAAAAGGAATATCCATCCAGTTGGTAATGTTCATCGGGTCGATGGACAGATAGTCCAGAAACTCAGAATACACCAGATTGTGCCTGGATTGAAATTGGAATAATTCCAAAGCAATTTGACCAAAATTGTATTCGTTACAATGCAAAACTTTATCTTGGAGTTCAAAGGTATTCACCGCTTGAAGATACATTCATTCCTCGATTCACCTGATTGGGCCTTGCGATTTGCTTGCATATTCACCATACTGCTTATTTACGGTTGTACTTCGGAAGACTCCGGTTCAGAAATCCCAATAATTCGCCTCTTGAATGTAAGCAAAACCACCATGGTGCAGGGAGATTTAAATCAGGATTCCATCTGGTTAAAATTTGAATTTGAAGATGGAGACGGTGATTTGGGTTTTGGCAGCAATGACATCCGTCAGGATATTTTTGTACATGATGAGCGTACAGGAAATCTCCATGGCGCCTTTAAGCTTCCGGATCTTCCGCAATTGGGATCAGGTGCTCAAAAAGGAACGATCAGCATTCTCTTGTTTACTTCCTGTTGTATTTTTCCAGATAACATTCCTCCATGCAGCACACCTCTTCAATACCCGGTCGACACTTTGATTTTCAGCATGTATCTGACAGATCGGGCCAATCATAAAAGCGATACTCTTCAATCCGGACCTTTAGTTTTATTCTGCAAATAATCAGGCTTTGGTAAGTTTTTTCATTTCATCAACAGCAGCCTTTGTGTAACCTGCAACCACCTTATTGCCGGTAAACAGAACGGGCCTTTTTAAAAAAGTATATTCTGAAAGAATCAGTGACCGGTATTCCTCTTCTGATAGCGTTTTCGAATTAAGGCCAAGTGTCCTGTATTTAATGGCTTTCCTGCTAAATAATGCTTCATAGGAACCGACAATTTTGGCCATTGCATCCAGATCCCTGGCAGGAATCTTGTTTAGTTTGATATCTTGCAAATCAAGTGAGTTTGCATTGAGTTGTGCAAGCACTTTCTGACACGTGCTGCATTGCGGCAAATAATAAAATTTAGACTTAGCCATAGTATCAACAAAGATGAAAACAAATTATATCCTACATGAAGACCAGAGCATTTATCACCTAAGACTGAAATCCGGAGAGATCGCACCACTTATCCTTACTGTCGGTGATCCGGATCGTGTAGCTTATGTTGCTCAAATGCTCGACGGAATTGAAACAAAGAGACAAGCAAGAGAGTTCAAAACTGTAACGGGACATTTAGCAAATAAACGAATAACAGTAATTTCTACGGGCATAGGAACAGACAATGTCGATATCGTGATTAATGAATTGGATGCCCTGTTTAACTGGGACTTTGAAAATAATGCACCAAAATCTATTACCCAGCAACTTCAAATTATACGTCTGGGCACTTCAGGAACACTTCAATCCAACATACCTGTTGATCAGTTGATGATCACAGAACATAGTTTTTCGATGGGTGGCTTACTCCCTTATTACAATACAAATGGACAATTTCAACATCCTGAACTTCCATCCGGAAGTTTTGGCCTCGGAATGGAAGTCTATTACGCTCCCTCCGACCCAAGTTTACTGAACCATTTTCTATCTGCCAATTTGATAGCCGCAAACACGCTTACCTGCGAAGGATTTTACGCCCCGCAAGGACGGTATATCAGAGGATTCGAAAATGATTTATTAAAAAGCTGGTCTGCATGGCGTCACCCGAAATTTGGACAATTGCATAATCTAGAAATGGAGACTGCCGGGATTTACGGGCTAAGCAAAATACTGGGGCATCGTGCGATATCCATTCAGGCCATACTTGCCAATAGAATCACAGGTTCCTTTTCCATAAATGCGGAACGGACCATTAAAAAAATGATTGAAATGTGCTTTGACCGTTTATCAAGCCTTTGATTGTATAATGTTCTGTGCTTTTTGATGATCTGCAAGAAATTTTTCAAGACCCAAATCCGTAAGTGGATGCTTTAGCAAGGAGAGAATAGCATCAAGAGGACAGGTAACGACATCCGCACCTGCTTTGGCTGCTTCAACGATATGGAGACCACTCCGGATCGAAGCTGCTAAAATTTCGGTTTCGTAGGACTGCAAAGAATAGATTTCAAAAATATCCTGAATCAGCTGCATTCCATTCCAACTTACGTCGTCTATTCTGCCGATAAATGGAGAAATGTACGTTGCGCCTGCCTTAGCTACTAAGATGGCCTGACCTGCACTGAATACAAGCGTACAATTTGTTTTTATCTCCAGAGATTTCAACTCCGCGATCGCTTTGATACCATCTTTGATCACCGGAATTTTGACCACAATATTTTCTGCAATCTCCGCGAGCTCACGAGCTTCTCTCATCATACCCTCATAGTCTGTAGAGATCACTTCCGCGCTTACGTCTCCCGGCACCAGATCGCAAATTTTCTTGTAATGGCGATAAATGTTTTGCTTTCCGGCAATTCCCTCTTTGGCCATCAGGCTTGGATTGGTCGTCACACCATCCAGAATCCCTAAATCCTTGGCTTCTTTAATCTGATCAATATTTGCAGTGTCAATAAAAAATTTCATAAGCAAGGGGGATGGTGATTTAAAATGCAAGAGCCCATCGCACCGCTCAACCACCTACCCTTGCTGCATTTCTACCCTGGGGGATTCAGCAGGAGCTGGTCGTGGGCTCTTACGCCGCAAAATTAATCAAAATAAAGACAGCGAACCAGCTCCAATCCAACAAGATGCAAAAGAGCAAGAAAATAATTCACTTGCTCGGGTGTTCGTCGATTATGCCCAAAGGGTCTAATTCAGGGCTTTTTGGGAAAGAACGCTGCAAATTCCTTCCAAATAGATTTATTTGACGGCCAACATACCCAACTCATTTCCTCCTTTGACACAGGATGAATGAGTTCAACATAATATGCATGCAGAGCCAAATCACTTTCTAAGCCTGTATTGAGTTTACCGTACTTCCTGTCCCCGAATATCGGACAGCCGATATGGGCCAATTGAGCGCGGATTTGATGTGATCTGCCCGTATGCAGCTCTAACTGAAGTAAGCTTCTGCCATGTTGATTGGAAAGCAAACGATAGGAAAGGCGGCATAATTTTGCTCCCAACCGGGGTGCATCGTATACTTTGGTCTTATTCTTTTGCTCGTCCTTGGTTAGGTAGTTTTCCAAAAGCGCCTGATCCTTTTCCGGAAAACCTTCGCAAATCGCCAGGTATTTTTTGATGACTTCACCATTTTTCATCATCTTTTGAAGTCTTTCTGCCGCTTTGGACGTTTTGGCAAAAACCATGATACCACTCACAGGCCTGTCGAGTCTTTGAATGAGACCCAGGTAAACATTTCCCGGTTTTTGGTATTTAACTTTAAGGTATTCTTTCAACAGGCTAAATATATCGGGGTCACCGGTATGATCAGACTGCGACAGGAGACCTGAGGGTTTCTCTACGACCAAAATGTGATTATCTTCAAAAAGTATATGTGGCTTCCACTGCATTGAATATGGTTAAAGGCTTAAAATTAGCGATTTCTCCCTGCCCAAATGACACCTATATCTTTGGGGGATGGGTATCAGGGCTTTCAGGATCATCTGTCGAGCTTCCGGTTCACCCCCATTACTTAGACATCCAGCAATTAAATGACGCCAGTTCCACTGGATTGTTTGACATTATTAAAATTTCTGCTGCACACTGGCACCGTGTGCGCCCTTCTTACCAAATTTTAAACACCGGAGCCGCACTTGGGGATGATTGCGGTCCCTTGCTGATTTCTCGGAAATATAGTGAACCTCCATCCAACAATAATTGGGATGTCGTACTTCCCGGATTGGAAACAACGGCGTCCTATCTGTTTCAATTTGCATTTCCAGAAATAAAAAATAAGCAGGCACTTTTATTTTCTGCTATTGAGCAAGCCCTTGTTGACGGACTTTATGATACCGGTGTAATTATTCATGAATCCAGGTTTAACTATGCTCAAAAGGGACTGCATTTATTATGTGACCTGGGAACTTACTGGAGTACAAAAACCGGTTGCCCGATACCTCTTGGCCTCATTGCTGTCCGTCGAAGTCTGCCTGAGAAGTTAAAAATGGAAATCAGAGCTTCCATTGAAGATAGTATTGCCTTTGCAGACAATCATTTGGATCAAATCTGGAGTTATATCCGCTCACACGCTGCCGAAATGGATGAAGAAGTCATCATGAAACATATCCGGTTGTATGTCAACAGCTATTCAAAATCCCTGGGCACGAGAGGTATCGAAGCGCTCCAGCAGCTCTATGAACTTCAAACAGGGCAAAAATTTGATGCGGGCAAAGATATTATTTAGCTATTATTCAATTATATACATATTAATATTATAAATTATAATTAATTTATTGTAAATCAATTATAAAACACATGCAATAATTATATAATATGTATTATCTTTACAACGTGTAAGTTTTGGTTATTAAATGTAAAATTCGTTTTTGCTCGTGAAAAGTCACGAGCATTTTTTTTATATGCTAATTCCATCAAAATACTTTTGAATACTCTGGCCATTTATAAAAATTGGCACAGTTCTTGAATAACAATAATTGAGTTTTGAGTTTTGGTTATTAAATGAAGATTTGCCCGTATAACCGTATACGGGCTATCTTTTTTTATACCCTCACGTGAATTCTGTCATGTGTTGTATTTTCGCCTGATCAAATTTAAACCGACATGATCATAGGCGTTCCAAAAGAAATTAAAAGCAATGAAAACCGGGTAGCACTTACCCCTGCTGGTGCTCTTGAACTTAAAAAAAGAGGGCACTCCGTTTACGTGCAAACTACCGCAGGAGAAGGCAGTGGATTTACAGACCAAATGTACCGCGATGCAGGTGCACAAATACTTCCCGATATCTCTGAAGTCTACAAAATTGCGGACATGATCATGAAAGTCAAGGAGCCTATCGCCGTAGAATATCCCTTGATTAAAGAAAATCAGCTTGTATTTACCTATTTCCATTTTGCCTCTTATGAACCTCTCGCGAAAGCGATGATCCAAAGTGGGGCTATTTGCCTTGCCTATGAGACTGTAGAGCTTGCAGACCGAAGTCTTCCTCTGCTAGTTCCCATGTCTGAAGTAGCCGGTCGCATGGCGATCCAGGAAGGTGCCAAGTATCTGGAAAAACCACAAAAAGGAAAAGGCATCTTACTCGGAGGCGTTCCGGGAGTGCCTCCAGCCAAAGTATTAATTCTTGGGGGTGGAATTGTCGGAACTCAGGCTGCAAAAATGGCTGCCGGTCTGGGTGCACAAGTAAGTATTCTCGACATCAGCCTTCCCAGGCTAAGATATCTTGCTGATGTGTTACCCACGAACATTACCACAGTCTATTCCAATGAGCTAACCATCCGCAATATGGTTCGCGACCACGATCTGATAGTGGGTGCGGTATTAATACCCGGCGCAAAAGCCCCGAGTCTGGTCACCCGCGACATGCTCTCCACTATGCATCCGGGCACTGTACTCGTCGATGTCGCTATAGATCAGGGGGGATGTATGGAAACCAGTAAACCTACAACACACGATGATCCTATTTTCATCATTGATAATGTCGTGCATTACTGCGTTGCGAACATGCCTGGAGCTGTGCCTTTCACCTCTACCCTGGCTTTGACCAATGCCACACTGCCCTATGCTATTCAGCTTGCAGACAAAGGCTGGAAAAAAGCGTGCAAAGACAGCAAACCACTTGCTTTAGGCCTCAATGTGATTCACGGGAAAGTCGTGTATGAAGGTGTGGCCCAAGCATTTTCATTAGATTATCATCCTGTTGAAGAATTTATATGATTTGAAACATAATTTTAAAATTATTACTTGGTAAATGAAGAGTTTCGTAATAATTTCAGGGGTCAATTATTTCATCACCTAAATCCATTCTTATGAATATAACGTTGGAAGAGCTCAGGCAGTTAAAACACAGTTTGCCCGCCGGCAGCATAAAACGCATCGCCGATCAGTTAAATTTGGACGAGCAAACTGTACGGAATTATTTTGGTGCTCACCATCTTGAAAATTCCGGCAACCACATACAACCAGGCCCACACGGTGGGATTGTTCACATAGAAGATGAATCAATATTAAATCTGGCCAGGCAAATTTTGCAGGAGAGCTCACAATCAAATTGACAAATTATTTAACCTTACCTTTTTTATAGGGTTTGCTGGATCAGGCAAACCCTTTTTTTTTTAAGAATAGCGCAATGAGTCATTCATACCGGGATTTACTCAAGCTTGCCTTCCCTATTATTTTGGGAAATCTCTCTCAAATGGCATTAAACCTCATAGATACTGCCATGGTAAGCAAGCTTAGCTATGTACATGTTGCATCCTCCGCCCTGGTAAATAATATCATTGGTTTCCCATTTGTTACCTGTATGGGTTTGACTGTAGTCATTTCTTCTCTGGTAGCTGAACTTCGTGGCGCCAATAAAATACAAGAATGTGGCCAACTATTGAATAACGCGCTCTTTCTTAATCTTTTGGTAAGTTCGATTCTTGCTATGGGCATTTATTACTTCGGGGATCTCATTTATCATTTGGGACAAGACCCCGAAGTAGTTTGTATTGGACGCCCTTATCTCAACTGGATGCTTTGGTCCATCATCCCCATGACATTATTCTTAAGCATCAAACAATTTTGCGACGGCCTCAATCACACGAAAGTCCCCTTGCTCCTTTCGCTTGCCTCCATACCTGTTAATGCCTTTTTAAATTATTTGCTCATATATGGAAATTGGGGGTTCCCACGAATGGAGTTAGAAGGTGCAGGTGTCGCAACTTTTATCGCGAGGGCATTGATAGCGATTTTAATTGTTGCTTATGTTTCCCTGCATCCTAAATACGCAGTGTTTGGATTAAAAGAATGGAAACCAAGACCGGAGAAAATCAAAAAAATTTTAAGATTGGGTTTACCTAGCGCATGGCAGTACTGCAGCGAGGTTGGCGCGTTTATCGTATTAGGGATAATGGTCGGTTGGTTTGGAGCCATTCAGCAGGCTGCGCATCAAATATCATTATCTGTAGCTGCCTTCACCTTTATGGTTTCGATTGGACTTTCAACGGCAGGGTCCATAAAAGTTGGCGAAGCCTATGGAATGAACAATCTTGAAATGGCTCGAATGTGGGGCATCCGCATCATACGGACGTCCATGTACTATGGTTTGAGTTGTGCCTTTCTATTTATTGTTTTTCGAAATCAAATCCCTCATTTGTTTTCTGATCAAACTCAAGTTTTGAAGCACGCTTCTACTCTATTCCTCTTTGCCGCAGCGTTTCAATTAGGTGATTCCATGCAAGCAGTGGGGATTGGGATCCTGAGAGGTTTACAGGATGTCAGACTGCCTACGCTTTACACAACGCTGTGCTATTGGTTTTTGGGAATTCCAATTGGTTATTTCTTAAGTGTACGTTGCAACTGGGAAGTAAGCGGAGTTTGGGTAGGCTTCATCATTTGTTTATCTTCAATGGGTATTTTACTGCTTCATCGATTTTTCAAGATAACAGATCCTCTTAAACGTAAAACATCCCGCTAAGTCGCTGCCATTCCGCTGTCCGGACAGTAGCGCCATCAAAAAGAACCAATTCCTCCGATTGCTCCATCATTGTTGTACGAGAATACTCAAGCAGGACAAGTGAATAATCAAGAGATTTATTGTGTTTTACTCTGAGGATTCGATTTAAAAAAAGATGGTGGTCCATCATTGTTTTAGTAAAAATAAATTCTGTGGTAGCCGGAAGTACTACGGATAAAACTCCATTCGTGGATAAAAATCGATTTGCAATTCCGGCTAAACAATCAAAACTGAATTTCCTTTGATGTTTTGCATGCCTCATCACTTTAGAATCTGCCAGTAACTGCTTCCTAAAATAAGGCGGATTCGATAAGATTACATCAAAGGAAGACTTTCCAAGCGTATTCATCGGACTTCCTTCACGAAACTCCTCAGCGCTCTGCTTTATATAGTGCAATCGATCACTCCAGGGAGATCTTTTAAAATTCTCTTTTCCCAATTCATATGCATCTTCATTATCATCTATTGAAAATATGCTGCATACAGAATTGCTTCTCTGAGCGATCATCAAGCTCAGAATACCTGTACCAGCACCTACGTCCAGCACGCAACTTGCATGCTGACAGGAAGCCCAGCTTCCCAATAAAACAGAATCCGTTGTTAGCGGAAATACTTCACGGGAACATTTCAGATCAAACTGCTTAAAATGGAAGACATCGATGTCCATGCCATGGGCTTTCCCCATCACGGGGTGATATCCCCCCGGAAACGAATACTTATCTGTTTTGCCAATGCCGTTCCCCCTTGGTTTACAATACCGATGATCTTTACCTTTCCTGTAGGAAAATTATCATTGGCAAATGTAGCTGCAGTTCTTGTGTAGAGCTCCATTTGCGCCGTACCGTCATCAATTATACAGGTACCTGAAAAGCTTGTTCCGGAAACTTTGCTTATGGTAACATCTTCCACTACGACCAATGTGGATTCGAGATTTTCAAAATCCTGAAGAATGTCACTCAATTTCTTTAGGGCAGGAGTAACGGTACCGCTTCCTGTCACTAACGCACGTTCGTTTGGTACATTGTTTATTTCCAAAAGTCCCTGAAATTCCGTGAATTCCTGCCCACTAATATCAATTTCAAGTTCATCCCCCAAATTAAATGTGTGATTACTAACAAAACGCACGACAATGCCTCCGGTAGCATCCTGAATGTGCACATTTTTCAAAGTAGTATTTTCCGTCGAGCGATCGCTGATGACAATTCCCTTTATTTTTTTATTATCCGGTACACTTGTCGTACTTCCGGTAAAACTCTTGCGCAAATCAAGTATTGAAATGAAAACCGGATTTCCCCCACCCCCTGAAGAGCTGATATCTGAAGGATCTCGGATGGAAATTTGTTTCGCCATGGAAGTTCCTCCCTGATTTAAAAACCCAACAAGTTTCACCTTACCTGTTGGAAAATTTACAGCAGCGAAATCCGCATAAGATTGAGTAAACAAATCAAGTGTACCCGTTGCATCAGTCAGTTTACAGGTCCCAGAAAAGGTAGAACCTGAAGATTTACTTATTGTTACATCGTTGATTTCTATAAGTGTGCTTTCAAGATTTTCAAAATCGCTTAAGATCTGCGCAATTGTTTTTGGGCTGGCGGTGACCGTCTGAGTTCCTGTTTTACGAGCTCTTCCCAGGTCCAAATTATTTAATTGAAGCAGACCCTGAAATTCAGAAAGTTCCTGTTTTGAAATGTCTATTTCAATTTGATCTCCTTTAGCAAATGTGTTTGTTGCAGTAAAACGGACTGTAATGCCTCCTGTTTCATCCTGAAGGACAATGTTTTTACTCGTTATATTGGAATGATCTTTATCGCTGATAAGGGTACCTGTGATACGGGAAGAATCCGGCGCGGAAAGTGTTGTTCCCGAATATAAGGATCGCAAAGATTTAATGCTAATTTTCTTTAGTGTCGATGGAGCTGTTCCGCAAGGCGGATTATGAAAACTCATGTCATTCAGGTCACGGATGAACAGCTGCACATCGGTTCGGTATTTTCCGAGGATTCCCACGACTGTACCATTACTATCCGGGACGGTCTTTGAAGCAAAATCAGCGAAGTTACTACTCCTCAATATAATCTCATTTTTGCTGCAATCCGTCAACAAAAGATTAGAAGAAGCACCTCCCACAACATCTGCAAAGGTCTTCCCGATCTCTGTTCTTTTAAACTCGATGGCATCCAAAGAAACCAGGGTACTGACATCTTGTGCTGTCAACGTATTGATAGTTCGCTTGTGGGGAACCACCGGCTGATTTTTTGGCCCTTTAAATACATATTGACCTAGCAAACTGGGTTCAATTCCAGAAAGGTTGGTAAAGGTACCATTCAGATAGGTCCCGAGTCCGATCTGGATCAGCCCGTTGTAATCACCTAAAGTCAGCCCCTTACACTTTATCCCAACCTTCATACCGATTGGAAATGAACTATAAATCCCCGTTTGGTTGATTTTCAATTCGATCCCACCTGTTGAATCCTGGATGACAATTGTTTTATAGAAATTCCCACTGCGGTCATCTGCGACTACAACAGCATGAATTCGCAAATCTGCCGGAATCGTTACAAACTGACCTGAAACATAATAGGATTTTAGTTCCGCTATGCTTGAATTGGCTGTAAAATCCAATTCATCCGTGAGTTGCGGAGGATTATCAAAATCGTGATCTACACAAGAACTGAAATGCAGCACTGTGCATAAACTGATCCAAAATAAAAAATTTGCAAAACGAAATACTGAGGTCATAAACGCCATGTTAAGCTGAGATAGTAATTGATACCTTGTACATAATAATATTTGGGTGGAAACAGATCCACATCCCTGTTGGTATAGTCGAAACGGAATTGTTCGAATCCATTGCTGATCAAATCTCTTGAGTTCAGCAAATTATTTACGCTCAAGGACGCCGTAAAGTCCTGCTTGAAAAGTTTAAAAGGCTTATATGCAAACAGGTTTAAATAAACTATATGCGGCAGTTTCTCCTGGTTAATAATTTTTTGATACAAAGGTTCTGCCGGATCCAGATCATTCACTGCCTGTGGAATTCTCCGCAATGGATTCGGCTCCAGGTACTGCCTGTCGAGATAGTTGGCATTCAAAATCAGAAAGCCTCTGCTTTTTAAATCATAACGTATTCCGAGGTTCGCAGCTATTTGTGGCGATCCGTACACATAAAAATTCTTAAAGTATATAGTGTGACTGGATACAGCAGTGCTAAACTTATCATAAATGAGCAAATCAGGTCTTGAGGTGTACACGTGATCACCTCCTGAATAAGCTGCTGTGCATGACCATCCATATCCCAAATTCAATTCCATGCTGGCTTCAAATCCAAGATGACGCTCATTTAAACCGGTATAGAATGCGCTAATCAATCCCCCATCTGACAGTTCCTGATTTGAGGCGCTTTCAAGTTGCTCGTCAAGATAAAAGTTTTTATTAACGATTTGATCTTTTAATTCCATTCCATACACCCCGGCATAAAATTTGAAACGTGGGGCTTTATAAAAGTAAGCAAGATCTGCGGATGCTATCTTGGTTTGTTTGGGTGCATTCAATTCAAACGCACGCCATTCCGGATTGACAAAAACCTGATCAAATCTGTTTGGAAGTTCCTGACGGGCTCCCTTAAATCGAATGTAATTTCTCCCATTCAATTTCCAGGTCCCGGAAACTGAAATCCCCAATCCACCTTGCTGAAAGACACCAGAGGTTCCAAACGAATTTGAGAAGATTCCATTTTCAATTTTACCTTCCCGGAAAAATCGATTTGAGATGTACTGCACAGAGGCATTTGCATCGAAGCGGGTACCGATATAATTGTAATTGACGCCTACGCGGAATACATCGTTTGTGTTCAGATAATGATATCCATATTTTTCGCCCTTCCTTACTACATGATTTTTACGCCTTATATCAGGATGTTGCAAATCCGGATTGCTTATAAAGTCTTCAATATCCAAGACAAAATCAGCACCAAGTAAATCTCCAACTTCAAGAAAATTATCCGTTTTAGAATGTTCATAACGGTAATTCAAATTAAGCTCATGTCTTTTATTTAACCAGTTCAGATTTCCAAAATGTTCAATCTCATCGTTTTTTACAAACCTCTTACTAATCCAATATATTGCCTGCTTTCCTGTAATCAGCTGTGCACTGTCACCGTTAGCAGATGCTATGGTCCGTTGGTTATTGTAATTCGCCTGGTAAAAACTATTCCAGTCCAATTGCGAAACTGAGGGATTGGTTTTCCAGGCTTCAGTAACTGATGCTCGGGTTGTACTGTCCTCGATGTAGCTGGGTAGCTTTTGATAATAATCAGGCCGCGGGTCTGGCCCATTACTCCAATCCAGCTGACTGTCATACCTGCTGGAATACATAGCCATTAGTCCCGCAGTATATCGCAACTTGTCTGAAATCCGAAAATTATAATTGAGAAATGCAGCAGGGCTGCTCGTATACGCTTCTCTGGAATTTCTCTTTTTCCCTTGCTGGTATCCCCAATAAGAGTTATAGTAAGGGTCGTCCGCCAATTCAAACACTTCTTTCACGCCCGGGCTGCTTTTACCTCTCCAAACCGGCGCATAAACGGCCCAAAGGCTAAGACTATGCTGTGAATTAAAGGATTTTGAGATTCCAAGATAGGCTCCCCAAGCGTCATAAAATGTACCAGGCACATAGGCCTCCTGAGCCCACCGCCTGTTTGCACCTGCAACCAGTGTAAAGCCAGAAGGCTGCAAACCGGATGCATAATGGATTCCGGCTTTATTTGAAAAATTTCTGTTGCTTTGAGCAAGACTCACACTAAGCTCTTTGCGGAAAGCCTCCGGATTCGCAGTAATCCATTCCGTTAAACCCGCGCTCCCAAATTCAAAAGTGTTTGTCCCGTATGCATACGTATCATCACTGTATCTGGTCAAGACCGATTGACCGGAAAACAATTGAAAAGGGATCCTTCCTGTAGTCAGGTCATTGAGCAAAAATCCATTAAAGCCCATTTGGTCAAATGTTCCTGGAACTCCTCTTAATCGAAAGCGAAAAGGACTCCATTCAAATCCAACAGCACGAAAAAGCGGATCATCCGACGAGGAAAGCAAACTGTACACATCGCCTTCCGATTGATCTTCGTCATTCAAAGGATCCGGATTTTCTGTTGAGGATTCCTCAAGATCCGCTTCCGGGAAGAGATAAAATTCTTGTACGCTCTCATTCCAATCTGATTTGTTCAGCAAGATGGCATAGGTTTTATAATGATCCGCGACAATCTGGATATCCAGAATTTCATATAAGGCGGAACCATTCAGCTCAAAATTGCCATGCTCATCTATTTCCGATTTTAATCCGGAATGGTTTTCGATAATTTGCCCTTTACCGACAGGTAACTGGGTGATATTATCGAGAATTCGGCCTCTAAGCACTTGGGCCTGAATGCATAAGGGAATACCCAGAAAAACCAGCAAAAACAAAGTGTGTGGAATGGAACGCATGCCTAAGGCTTTTGAAAGCTGAATTATGTCTAATTTGGTGGCCAGATCTTATTCTTGGGAACCCAAAGAAACAAAAATAATAATGAAATACAGTTTATTCCTCGCGGCAAACTTATGCCTTCTTTTTCTGAGTTCAGTTTGTGGGCAAACCAAAGAATTGGCAATTGGATTTTATAATCTCGAAAATTTGTTTGACATCTATGACGATCCAAATACTTTGGATGAGGAATTTACTCCCGGGGGAGTTAAAAACTGGACACTTGAAAAATACGAAGACAAACTGAATCGCCTTTCAAAAGTCATCAGGGCACTGGAATCTGAACTTGGAAATGCTGAGTTGGCATTACTGGGAGTCAGCGAAATTGAAAACAGAAAAGTATTAGAGGATTTGATTCGCAGTCCTGCCCTGAAATCCAAATACCTTAAAATCGTGCATTACGACAGCAAAGATCTTCGGGGAGTGGACGTAGGGCTTATTTACCAATCTAAATATTTCACAGTTCTAAGTACTGCATCTATAACAGTCCCCTTGCCGGAGGTTGATGGAGAAAAGAGAATTACCAGAGATGTATTACTGGTTAAAGGCTTGTTGGAAAACCAGCAAAAAATATATGTCCTGGTAAATCACTGGCCCTCCCGTCGCGGAGGTGAAGATCGTTCACAAATATTGAGAGAAGCCGCCGCCAAGGTAAACAAGCAATTAGCCGATTCAATCAGGACCGTTGATCCGAATTCATATATTGTGATCATGGGTGATTTAAACGACAATCCTGAGGATCCCTCCTTGACAAATGTACTTTTGGCACAGCGAAATTTAGCAGATGTCGGCCCTAATATGTTTTATAATCCCTTTTATCAAAATTATTTAAGAGGCGAAGGCAGCACGGCGCACAACGACAGCTGGAGTTTATTTGATCAAATTTTGCTTTCTCCAAACTGGCTCGTAAAAGGACATAGTGGTCAATGGGTATTCAAGCTGAATAAAATTTTCAGGAAAGATTTTATGATTGAAAAAAACGGACATTACAAGTATTACCCGAAGAGAACATTTTCCGGGGATGTTTATAACTATGGATATAGCGATCACTTCCCGGTATATTGTCTATTAAAGAAAGAATAGCTTCCGCTTTCTATGGGAGAGTTAATTCCTGAATCGCTTTACACACTTTATAACGAGCACCATTACGTTCTCGATCAACTTGACCAGGGCAAGGGATATTACTTCCTGACTGGAAAGGCCGGAACAGGAAAATCCACACTTATACAAACCTTTCGCCGTCTTACCGAAAAGAAGGTTGTATATCTCGCACCAACCGGAGTGGCTGCAATTCAGATCGGAGGGCAAACCATTCATAGTTTCTTTAAATTTCCGGCAGGCTGGATTCAAAAAAAAGATTACAAACTTTTAAAAGGCAAATGGCTTGAATCACTTGACTGGATCGTCATTGATGAAATATCCATGGTGCGTGCAGATCTAATGGATCATATAGATCAGCTCCTGCGGGAGTCCAAAAAAATTGATAAACCTTTTGGCGGAATTCCCATGTTTTGGATCGGGGATTTGTTTCAGTTACCTCCTGTCGTTAAAACAGCTGAAGAAAAAAGATATTTCTCTGAATATTACGCAAGCCCTTATTTTTTTTCTTCTCATGTTTTCAACGAACTTGATAGCTTTGAATATATTGAGTTGTCAAAAGTATTCCGGCAAAAGGAAGCCAGATTTTTGAATCTGCTGAATAAAATCCGCTTGAATGAATTGGATTGGGACGAATTGGAAGAGCTAAATCAGGGATGGCTTCAACCGATATCCCAACATAAGGACGAATTCACAATAACTTTGACCACAACCAACATGGCCGCTCAAAAAATTAATCTAGAGCAACTTGAGCGTCTCCCCGGCCAAGCAAAAAGATATTCTGCAAAAATCACAGGCTTGGTTTCACCAAATCAGTATCCGGGTGAAGAAATCCTGATTTTAAAAGAAGGAGCGCAGGTCATGCTGTTACGGAATGACCCTAACAAGAGATTTGTCAATGGAAGTCTCGCGAAAATTATTTCACTTCAGGACGATTGGATTGAAGTTCAATTAGAGGGACAAACGGAGGCTATACGGATAGAAGCCATCGATTGGGAGATCTTGAAATACAGACTCGAAGAGAAGCAGCCAGGCGGGCTTGTCACTGAAGTGGTGGGACGGTTTATACAATATCCCCTTCGCCTGGCCTGGGCAGTGACCATACACAAAAGCCAGGGTAAAACCTTCGACAACATTGTTATTGATTTGGGCCATGGGGCTTTTGAAGCCGGACAAGCCTACGTGGCGCTGAGCCGCTGCCGGACTAAAGAAGGTATCCGTCTGGTAAAGCCGCTTCAACTCAGTGACGTGCATACCGACGAACGCGTGGTTGAGTTTCTTTACAGATACCGTTAGCAAGTAAATTTTTGAGCTTTGCTTTAAAATAAAAATATTCTAATTTTGACTCTATCTAAAACAAATCCAAATGTCACATCACCATCATAAACCTACCAAAGCCCAGGAAAAAAACTCCGAAAAAAAGTTTTTTTACATCTTAATTCTTGCCGCATTGGTGATGATGCTGCTTATGTATTTTCTTTTCAGGTCTAACTCCTAGTTTTGACTATTGAAACTGAACATCGACATTAAGCACCCAAGCCCGGATGCATGGATTCATGCTGTCCTGGATGACTTTCATGCCTTTTTGCAAGATCATGCGGATTGTGAACGAAAAGCCTCCGCAATGGCAATGAGCTTTATTGCCAAATATCCGAATCGAACAGAAATCATTCCAGAACTCATTGACACCGCACTTGAAGAACTGGAACATTTCAAACTGGTCTATGAGATCATGAAAGAACGGGGCATCCGACTTCCTGATCAAATGCGTGAAGATCCTTATATTAAAGCCCTGTTAAGCCATTGTCGCACGGGAATTCACGATCGGTTTTTAGATCGTTTGCTCATTGCCTCTGTTGCGGAAACAAGGGGAGCCGAAAGATTTCGACTGGTTGAGGAACATCTCGACGATCCGGATTTAAAAAAGTTCTATAAAATGCTTTGGGCATCCGAAGCGAAACATGGCCATATTTACATAAAAATGGCGCTCTGCTATTTTAACAAGGAAGAGGTTTATCCAAGGCTCGAAGAATGGATTGATATCGAAGGTGAAGTAGTCCAGCAATTAGCTATCCGTTCCGCTTTACACTAAATCATTGAGTGATGCATCCACATTATGTCGTCCCCATTTTTTCATCGCATTGGTTCCTCGGAATTTTCCTGACACTGGTCTTTTATGGGTCCTTGATTTGGATGGGGCGCAAAGCCCTGGAGAACGGCTTTGAATTAAAATTCAGGTATTTACTCGCAGGTGTTTTTATAATCAGGGAGGTTTTTTTATTTGCTTATATCGTTCGATCCGGACTTTTTACTTTTCAAGATTCCCTGCCTCTTCATTTTTGCGGAATTTCATATATAATATTGGTTTGCTTTCTTATACAGCCAAAAGCCTTTCTCTTTGAGTTTTTGTTGATGCTTAGTCTTGGTGGCGCCATCCAGAGTTTTGTAACTCCTGAACTGACACACGGCTATTCACCCTATTTTATAATAGATTATTACTTCAGTCATGGCGCTATCCTCTTTGTTCCCCTTTATGCGCTTATTGTCTTCAAAATGAAACCCAGGCACAAATCCTGGATTAAGGTGTGGTTATTTGGAAATTTGGTTCTTGCTCTGGTTTATGTGCTCAACCTCTTGCTGGAATCAAATTACATTTACCTTATGCGAGCCCCGGATGCAGACAACCCCTTAATTTTGCACCCCTATCCTATGCACTTGGTTGGATTTCAGATTTTTGGCTTCCTCCATATACTTCTTTTTTACTGGCTGGGAAGAAAGGTTCATTTTCAAACCGCAACAAACTAAATTTGCAGCACATGTTGACTGCAATTTCACCTATCGATGGACGCTATCAGTCCAAACTGGCAAAATTACAAGGGTATTTCTCCGAATACGCCCTTATAAAATACCGCATTCATGTTGAAGTGGAATACTACATCCGCCTTCTGAACACTTTGCCGGATGTACACAAATTGACAGAATCTCAGAAAGACCTGCTGCGCAAAATTATCACTCAATTTAGGGAAACTGACGCAGAAGAGGTAAAAGAAATTGAAAAGACGACGAATCACGACGTAAAGGCCGTCGAGTATTTCCTAAAATCAAAAGTCATTGAACTAGGACTTGAAGATTCGAAAGAATTCGTTCACTTTGCCCTTACGTCCCAGGACATCAATAACACTGCGATTCCCATGCTTCTTAGAGATTTTACCAATGATGTCTTATTACCGGCATTGCAAGAACTCCTAAGGGTTATTCATGAACTGGGCATCCAATGGAAAAGAATTTCCATGGTAGCCCGAACACATGGCCAAGCGGCCTCTCCAACGACCATTGGCAAGGAATTCCTGGTGTTTAGCGAAAGACTGAACAGACAGATCAACGCCTTGATTCATTTTGAGTACAGCGGCAAATTTGGAGGCGCCACAGGTAATTTCAATGCACATGTAGCTGCTTTTCCCCAAATCAATTGGGCTCAATGGTCAGATGATTTTCTCGAACAAGAGCTTGCGTTAAAAAGACAACAATACACCACACAAATTGCACATTATGATGAAATTGCAGAATGGTGTCATATACTGATCCGCATCAATACAATACTCATTGATTTCAGCAGGGATTTGTGGACCTATATTTCCATGGACTATTTTCGTCAAAAGACAAAAACAGGTGAAGTAGGCAGCTCCGCAATGCCTCATAAGGTAAATCCCATTGATTTTGAAAATGCAGAAGGCAATCTTGGTGTCTCTACCGCTTTGGCGTCGCATCTTGCAGAAAAACTACCTGTATCAAGACTTCAACGCGATCTTACGGATAGTACAGTTTTGCGCAATATTGGAGTTCCACCTGCCCACCTTTTTATTGCTATTCAATCCCTTCAAAATGGTTTGAGCAAAATTCTTTTAAACGAAGAAAAAATGCATAATGATCTGGAAGCAAATTGGATCATTCTTGCCGAGGCCATCCAAACCATCCTGCGCCGTGAAAGATACCCGGAGCCCTATGAGGCCCTCAAAGACCTGACCCGAGGAAAATCCAATATCCGTAAAGATGAACTTTGGGCCTTCATCGACCAACTCCATATTCATGAAAGCGTGAAAGCGGAATTGAAAAACCTAAGCCCGGAATCCTATATCGGAATCCTCCGCAGTTGATTTATAAAAAGCTCTGCAAAATACTAACAAATGTTCGCAGACCTAAGCCTGATTCAGAAAAAGCATCTTAATTATTCTATGTCTTTCATGGGGTCATTTGAAGTGCAGATTTCAGATAGGAAAAAACTGCTAAAAGCAGGACTACCAGAAGCAAAAGTACCAGGACTTTGGCAACAGGAAAATTGTCTTTATCCTCTCTGAAAGTGATTTCTTCGTTTTGAGAAATTCCATTTTCATCTTCAGCATGTGAAGATTTAAATAAGATCTGTAACCTTGAAAGTTTATCCCTTATTTGCGGATTATTTTGGATTTCCATTTCGACAAACTTTCTTTCCGCTTCTGTACAGCCACCCATCAGGTATTTCCACAGCAGTTCCTCACCCGGTCCGTAATGCTGCTCACTCATAAACGAATTCCCCTAAACTTGATTGGATGCGAACGCCTGGAACGGGTGCAGATTCTACGTGACCAATAACCCTTGCGTCTACATTGAAGTTTCTGGCTATTTCAATTATTTCATTTGCAGCTTCTGATTGAACATACAATTCCAGCCGATGGCCCATATTGTAAACCTGAAATAATTCCTTTGGCGTACACAAACTATATTGACGCAGCAATTCGAACATTGGGGGAAGTGGAAACAGATTATTCTTCACCACACAGCCCTTTTCAATAAATTTTTTCACTTTTGTTTGTGCCCCTCCCGTGCAATGAATAACTCCATTAATTCCCGTTTTCAACTCTTTAAACAATTGGACGAGGACAGGAAGGTATGTTCGAGTAGGCGAAAGCAATAATCGCCCTATTTCATATTCTTCATCTCCGCATTTCCAGTGATCCGTCATACGGAAAGGTCCTGTATATAATTGATCCGGATTTGTTTGAGGCGAATAGGAAGACTCAACCGCAAGGTATGTTTTATTGAGCAAATCATGTCGGGCTGCAGTCAATCCATTTGACCCAATCCCACTATTGTATGCATTCTCATAAACCGCTTGCCCAAATGAAGCAAAGGCTACGATTTTATCGCCGGCCTTAATATTATTAATCAGCAGATCCTTTTTATGCATTCTGGAAAAAGCAGTAATGCCCACATCAATACTGCGAACGATATCACCTACATCGGCGGTTTCTCCCCCTCCGGAGTGAATCCGGATTCCATATTCTTCCATTTGCGAAATGAAAGCCTGAGTTCCTTCAATTATCCGCTCGATCACAGCTCCCGGTATAAGGTGTTTGTTTCTTCCAATCGTAGAAGAAATTACAATATCCTGGATGCTGCCAACGCAGGCAAGGTCATCAAGATTCATGACGAGAGCATCCTGTGCAATACCTGCCCAAACACTATCATCCCCTGTTTCATTCCAATAAAGATATGCAAGGCTTGTCTTGGTACCTGCCGTATCCGCATGGATCAGATTTACAAAATCCACATCATGCCCTACCCAATCAGGTAAAACTTTACAAAATGCAAGTGGATAAAGCCCTTTATCAAGATTGCGGATTGCCTGATGCACTTCATTTTTGTCTGCCGAAACACCCAAAGCATTATATCTACTATTCTCAGTCATCATGCAAATTTACAGCTAAATTCAGCCCAGGAATTCGAATTCTAAGCGAATTGATCGTATTTTTAGCTTTCGTTGATGCCTTTTAGTTACCAAACTTTATGCCTGCTTCTTATTAAATGAATTGTGGCATGTTATTTGATTAAAGTACCAGATAAGATACCGATTACTGTATTTTGTTAAAACCAATCTGAAAATCCTTTCTTTTTAAGAGAGGATTTTTCTTTTCCGTGATCTGCAATTCAATTTAATCGTTCATCCGCTGACTTTGGTGTTGTATAGATTCGATATGGATGGCTTCGATGAGTGCAAAAACAAATTCTTCTGTTAGTCCTTCGTCTTTGGCAATTTCAGACAATCTCCGAACAATTTGATTCCATCGTTCAGGCTGGAAGATCGCAATTTTATTGCCTCTTTTCTCGAGGCCAATTTTTTCAGCCAAACGCATTCGATCTGCCAGCAAGTGTATAATTTGGGCATCGATTCCATCAATTTTAGAACGGATTTCCTCTATTCGCTTATTATAGCTTTCATTATCCGTTTGAGGATGTCTCAAGATAAGCTTTTCGAGAACTTCTGTTTTGAAATAGGAAGGCGTAATCTGTTGATCTGCATCACTCAATGCCTGGCTTGGATTGGGATGCAATTCAACCATTAGGCCATCAAAGTTTAAATCCATTGCGATCTGGGCAATTTCACGAAGGTGTTGTGGATTACCACTTATATGAGAAATGTCCACTAAAATCTGGAGATCAGGCATGCGACGACTTAACTCAATTGGAATTTGCCACCTGGGCACATTTCGGTAAATCGAGTTGCCATAAAAACTAAAACCACGATGTATTGCTGCAATTCGTTGAATTCCAACATGCAATAACCTCTCCAGTGCACCAAGCCAAAGGAAAAGATCGGGATTGATCGGATTTTTGACCAACACTGGGATGTCAACTCCTTTCAGGGCCTGTGCAATATCTTCCACATAGAATGGATTTACACTGGTACGGGCACCAATCCACAAGGCATCAAAACCTGCTTTCAAAGCCAACTCCACATGCTGGCTATTAGCCACTTCCGTACAAATTTTATATCCAAATTCATTTTTCAAAGCCATCATCCAGGGTATGGCTAATTCCCCATAACCTTGAAAATGTCCGGGGCGGGTGCGCGGCTTCCATAATCCTGCACGCACCAAATCAGGCTTCAGAGGCTCGAGCTCCTTACCCAATAAAAGGAGCTGCTCTTCTGATTCGGCACTGCAGGGTCCCAGAATAAACGCCTTTTCTCCATGTTGCTTTTCAATTGCTGCCTTCATCTACCTATCTCTTGACATTACCAAACTACAAACAAATGTAGAAGCAATTTGATGCCTGCAAAGAGCGAATCTTTACATCTTTGCAACGAATAGAAAATACATTTATGTTCCGAACCACTCTAATAGCCCTGTTTATGGGCTTATTATGCCTAAACGCCCATTCTCAGAGCAGCAAAACAAGTGCGGAAATACGCGAAGGACTGGAAAAATTAAAAATTTTAGGGTCCGTAATGTACATCGCCGCCCATCCGGATGATGAAAATACCAGATTGATTACCTATCTGTCAAAAGGAATGCATCTCAGGACCGCCTACCTATCCCTCACAAGAGGTGATGGTGGACAAAACCTCATCGGGCCGGAATTGGATGAATACCTTGGCGTTATTAGAACACAGGAATTATTGGAAGCAAGACATATCGATGGAGGCATTCAATTTTTTACCAGGGCAAATGATTTTGGATTTTCAAGAAATGCAGAAGAGACTTTTTCAATTTGGGAGAAAGATTCCGTTTTAGCGGATGTCATACGGGCAGTTCGCAGCTTTAAGCCAGATGTCATCATAAATCGTTTTGATCACCGCAGCAGCGGCAAAACACATGGCCATCATACCGCCTCTGCCATCCTGGGACGAGATGCTTTTCAGTATGCCAACAGCCCGCTTTTTATGCGAAATGTGCTTGGTTCCGTAGAACCCCATATCGTGCAACGTCTCTTTTTCAACACCTCCTGGTTTTTTTATGGCTCAAAAGAAAAATTTGACAGCCTCGACAAATCAAATCTGTACCAACTTGATGCCGGTGCCTACTATCCTGCACTGGGATACTCCAATAATGAAATAGCCGCACTAAGCCGCAGCATGCACAAATCCCAGGGATTTGGAATCAACAGCAGCAGGGGCAGTTTTATGGAGTATTTTGAGCGTCTGGACGGCGGCAAAAAGGAATCCAGCTATAAGAATCCCTTTGATGGACTTGACTTTAGCTGGTACCGAGTCAATGGGGGCGGAATTATACTCGCCATGCTGGATACACTGCTTCATCAATTTGATGAACAACAACCCTGGAAAAGTATCCCCTTGATGCAAAAGGCCGAGCAGGCTATGAAGGATCTTCCGGATCATAATTGGAAACAAGTCAAACTTGAAGAATTACAGGAGCTTATTTTTGATTGCGCAGGACTCTACCTCGAATCAACCACACAAATCCAAACGGCTTGTCCGGGAATGTCCATTCAGATTCAAAGTGAATGTATCGTAAGAAACCCTATCCCGTCCAAGTTGATAAAAATCGAAATAATAGGCTCTCTCAAAGACAGTTTATGCAATATGCCCTTAAAAACCAACCAGGCTTTCATCTGGAACACCAGTATTACTATCCCGGATTCAACTGATTTCACAAGTCCATTTTGGCTTTTAAAAGGTCGCCCGCATGCCATGTATCCCATAATGGAAAATGATCTCACCAGACTTCCGGAGAAACCCCGAACATTAAAAACAAGATTTCATCTTCAAATTGGAGAATCCACATACCACATTGACCGCGACATCAGTTTTAAAAACGATGATCCTGTATCTGGAGAAATACGCGAGGCATTTGATGTTCTGCCGGCATGCCTCATACCCGCAGAAGATTTTGTTTTTCTAAGCAACAAAAACCAGGTCAGATGCAGTTTTAAGGTCACATCACTGGCCGGCCCTCAGAAAATTAAAATTGGACTCGATACGCCAAAAGGCATCCATGTAATTTCAGGACCCGCAGAATTGTCTTTCATAAAAAAAGGCGAAATTCAAACAGCAGATTTTATTTTGACCATTTCACCGGAACTTAAAAAAGCCTATGACATCCCGGTTTTAATAAACGGAAAAACAGCCTTCGCCCATAAAGCTATCAAGTACGCCCACATAAAACTTCAAAATGTACTTACCCCTGCTAAGCTAACAATCGTTTGTTCGCCCATCTTAACAAGCAAAAAAAGAATTGCCTATCTTGAAGGTGCCGGGGACGTCATTGACGAATCGCTTGAGAAAATGGCTTATGCCGTAACAAGAATCAAATACGAAGATCTCACTCATTTAAGTAAGAAAAATTTCGATGTACTTGTAATGGGCATTCGTGCTTTAAACAACAAACCTGAACTGGAAAACTGCCTGGACTACCTCTTGCCGTTTATTCAATCAGGCGGAAAAGTGGTCATGCAGTACAATACTACCTCAGATTTGATTTCCTCTGATTTTGCCCCGGCAAGTCTGAAAGTTGGAAGAAACAGAGTAACAGATGAACATGCAGCTGTGCGGATTTTAAAGCCCGGACATACCGTTCTGAAAAATCCGAATCAAATTACGGAATCCGATTTTGAAGACTGGATCCAAGAACGCGGGCTTTATTTTCCTGAAAATTATGACAAGAGTTATGAAGAAATTCTATCTATGAATGATGCAGGGCAAGCAGAGTTGCGTTCAGGACTTCTCATACGAAAAACCGGTAAAGGCTATTTCATATACACCAGTCTGTCCTTTTTCAGGCAGCTGAAAGCAGGTGTTCCGGGTGCATACAGGTTATTCAGCAACATCATCTCCTTTGAATGAAAACAAGCAATCCGCCGATTCGCTGGAATTTGTATTATCTTGTTGTGCTCGTAGCTCTGAGCTTATATGTTGCTGCGCTTTATGGGTTGTCGCATTATTTTAAACAGCCCGTCAAAATGGAACAAACGGAGATCAAATGAGTGCATTAGATTGGTTTGTCCTTATTGGAACCATTGGCTTCATAGTCCTGTATGGTGTATTTAAGACCCAGAAACAGGTCTCATTGAATGATTATATTCTTGGCGACCAAAGTAGTAGTTGGTGGAAGGTAGGTTTTGCCGTCATGGCTACTCAGGCAAGCGCAATCACCTTCATTTCAACCACTGGTCAAGGCTATTCAGACGGAATGAGGTTCGTTCAATTCTATTTCGGACTACCGCTCGCCATGATAGTCATATGCATAAGTTTCCTTCCGCGTTTTTACTCCTTAAAGGTTTTTACAGCTTATGAATATCTGGAAAATCGATTTGATTACAAAACCCGGACTCTCGCAGCAGTCATTTTTCTGATTCAGCGTGGACTTGCCGCAGGAATCACACTTTACGCTCCAAGCATCATCCTTTCCTCCGCACTTGGATGGAACCTTCAACTCACTCATGTAATCAGCGGGATTGCAGTCATCATATATACAGTGAGCGGAGGTGCCGAAGCAGTAACTAAAACCCAACTGTTGCAAATGTTAGTCATCTTTTTTGGAATGCTCTTTGCATTTATCCAATTACTGACGAAACTTCCTGAAACCATACATTTTTCGGATGCCCTCGAAATTGCATCCTGGCAAGGCCGTTTGGAATCTGTAAATTTCGAATTGAACTGGAACGAAAGGTATAATTTCTGGGCCGGCATTACAGGCGGCCTTTTTCTCGCACTAGCTTATTTCGGCACAGACCAATCTCAAGTACAACGTTATTTAATTGGCAAGAATCAAGATGAAAGTAAAAAAGGACTCATCATGAATGGAATCTTAAAGATTCCCATGCAGGTCTTTATATTATTTTGCGGGGTTCTTTTATTTGTAGTTTTTCAATTTGAACGAACACCGATTCATTTCAATACGAAAATATTGAATGAGTTGCAAAAGAATCACACATCCATTTACCAATCATGGGTTTCCAAAAACGACTCTATCCATCAGCAGATCCAAATAAACCAGAATCTTCCAGACAAAAGCCTGCTCAAATCGAGGCTTGAATCACTTAACCATGCCCGCAAAGAGTTAAATGCAGAAGTGCAATCCTACGTCCAAAAAAATATTCCCGGTGAAAGTTCAAATGATCGCGATTACGTATTCCTCTATTACATTTTCAATTATCTCCCCCATGGGCTCATCGGATTATTGATCGCAGTCATCTTGTCTGCTGCCATGTCTTCCATTTCAGCTGAAATCAACGCACTGTCAGGAACCAGTACTGTAGATCTGCTCAAGAGATCCTTTCCTGCTTTGTTTGCAAGAAAAAATGAACTCTTCTGGTCACGCGGCTTTACCGTACTTTGGGGCGTACTTGCAATTCTGTTTGCGCTATACGCCCAACTATTTGAGAATCTCATCCAGTTTATAAATATCATAGGATCCCTTTTTTATGGTACAGTCCTGGGATTATTTCTGACTGCCTTTTACATCAAGACGGCTAAATCAGGACCTGCTTTCTATTCAGCACTACTTGCGCAGTCTGTCAATTTTATCCTGTTCTTTTATTCTGATGTCGGCTATTTGTGGTACAACCTAATTGCGTGTTTGATCGTGATTGCAGGCTCCTGGGTTTTAAGCAAATTCATGACCCGTTAAAAAATCAGGCTTTTGCCCTCCTTTGAGATACGTATCTTTGTCCAGGCATGAAAATCACAAAAGACCTCTTTTACCGGAAATCAAACATTGTGATTTTATATGTCATGCTTGCGGTCATTGCAAGCTTACAGTCATATGACCATTGGCCTTTTTTCGATGATCAAAAAAGTTCTTCGAATCCAATTCCAGCTCAGGTTAACACAGACAAAGAAAGCCCAAACGACAAATCCCTTCATTACAAAAATGGGTTTTTACTTTACCACACAGGCAGTGTAGAATACACCCGCTACAATAATTTTCTCATTTTTAAATTTGCTCATCAGCATCTCTCAGAAAAAAGGGATTTGTATAAACTTTATCCCGACGAATATTTTGACCTGTACAAGTATACCCCTGGCTTTGCTTATTTTTTTGGGATCTTCAAAGCTTTTCCGGATCTTCCAGGCCTGATCCTGTGGAATCTGCTGAATTCTTTATTTCTCCTATTTGCTGTATATCATCTTCCCGGCTGGAAATCACGTGAGAAGGCTATCATTCTTTTTATAGCTGCAATAGAAATGATGACATCATTGCAGAATGAACAATCGAACGGACTTCTCGCAGGTTTACTTATTTTAGGCTTCTGCCTGATGGAAAGTAAAAATTTATTTTGGGCCAGTTTATGCCTAGTCTCATCTGTTTTTATAAAACTGTTTGGTGTGTTGGCTTTCGTACTTGTCCTATTTTACCCCGGCAAATTCCGATTTATCTGTTACAGTTTATTTTGGACTTTGGTTTGGAGCGCTGTACCTCTTATCTATTTAAATATTTCCGAATACCAGGACTTATTGCAAAGTTATCTTCAAATGCTTTCGAATGACCATTCCGAATCCTATGGCATTTCATTAATGGGAATCCTGCATAGCTGGACTGGAATGGAGCATCACAAGATCGCAACTCTAGTGATTGGCTTTATTATTTTCCTTCTCCCTTATATGCGCATTTCCCAATATTCAAATTATGTCTTCAGGGAACTTAGCCTTTGCGCTCTGTTGATCTGGCTGGTCATTTTTAATCATAAAGCTGAATCGCCAACATTTATTATTGCTATGAGCGGCATTGCCATCTGGTTTATGAACTCCCCAAAAAACGGAATGACATCCGCACTCTTTGTTCTCGCCTTTCTACTCATCAGTATAACTCCAACAGATTTATTTCCGCGATATCTCCTGAATGCCTATGTAAAACCTTATCAACTCAAAGCCCTCCCTGCGGTGCTTATTTGGATGAGCATCATCTATACCTTGTTGACCACGAAACAAAATATACCCACCACATGAAAGTCAGCGGATTTACATTCATAAAAGATGCCATCCTGTATGATTATCCAATTGCGGAAGCCATTCAGTCCATCCTGCCTCTTTGCGATGAAGTGGTTGTCGCAGTCGGCAAATCAAAAGATGACACACTTCAGCTGGTTCACTCAATTGATCCTAAAAAAATAAAAATAATTGAAACGGAATGGGATGAAAATCTTAGGGAAGGTGGAATGGTACTTGCACAGGAAACGAATAAAGCACTTAAACACATTTCTCCCGACAGCGACTGGGCCGTATACATTCAAGCTGATGAAATCATACATGAAAAATACCTGAGATCAATTTATAAAAAGATGACCGAACTTAAAACTGCAATGCATATTGAGGGATTGCTATTTAATTACCTGCACTTCTATGGATCCTACGACTATGTCGGTGCTTCAAGCAGATGGTATGACAAAGAAATCAGGATCATTCGGAATAATCCTGAAATATATTCCTATCGCGATGCTCAGGGATTTAGAATAAGGTCAAATGAAAAATTATGCGTTTGCCCTATTGATGCATATGTATATCATTATGGCTGGGTCAAAGAGCCGAAAGCCATGCAGCGCAAACAAGAGCAATTTCATAAATTATGGCATGATGATCAGTGGGTCAACAGGAACATCGCAAAAGCAGAATACTTTGAATACGCGAGTCATATTGATGTCTTAAAACTTTTTGAAGGGACTCACCCAAATGTAATGGAGCCGCGCATTCAAGCTAAAAACTGGAAATTTGAATATGACATTTCCCTGGACAAAAGGAGTCTAAAGACACGGGTCAAACAGTTTTTGAAATCCCGTCTGCATATAGACCTGGGATACAGAAATTACAAAATTTGCAAGCCCTGAGAATCACCATAATCCGGTAGCCTTCTGACAATGTTTCAAAAAGTTAAAAGACGATGAAAAGCCTAAAGAATATAAACAGCTTTTTTCAGGACAATAAATATCTTCTGGCCTTTACAGGAATTGCCATAGTGTACACCTGTAACCTGTTTATTGATATTATGGATGTGGACGCGTCAGACCTTGCCGTCGTTGCGCAGGAAATGTATAAAAGAAGTGAATTCCTTCAATTGTTTCGCAGAGGTGAAGATTATCTTGACAAGCCCCCCATGGTCATGTGGACTGCCTGTCTTTCATATATGATATTTGGAATCAAAACATTTGCATACAAGCTCCCTGCCGTACTTATAGTGATTTTAGGCATCTACAGCACCTATAAATTTTGTTTATTGTATTACCATAAACAGATAGCAATTCTTGCCGCACTTATTCTGGCATCCTGCCAGGCCGTTTTTTTAATTACGAATGATATCCGTACGGATGGAATGCTAATGGGTTTCATTTGCTTTTCTGTCTGGCAAACAGCCTGCTATTTAAAGCAGCAAAAATTAAGTGGATTAATTCTTGGTTCAATCGGAGTCGCATGTGCTTTAATGACAAAAGGTCCCATTGGCCTAGTCATTCCTGTCTTTGGACTATTTGCTGACCTGTTGCTAAAGAAAAAATGGAAAGCCTTATTTGATGTAAAATGGTTACTTGGCATTTTTATTGTTGTCATTCTCCTGCTTCCGATGTGCTATGGACTGTATACGCAATTTGATATGCACCCCGAAAAAACTGTGTACAATCTTCAAAGTCCTTCCGGCTTAAAATTTTTCTTTTGGACACAAAGTTTTGGCAGAATCACCGGAGATATTTACTGGAACAATCATGCACCCGTATATTTCTTTATCCTTTCCATGCTTTGGGATTTTCAACCATGGGTCCTTTTCTTTTTTGGAGCAATAGGATGGAAAGCATATCAATTAATAAAAATCAGATTTTCACCTGACGCCAATGTGGAATATATCAGTTTTTGGGGATTCGTACTCCCCTTCCTGGCACTGTCCCTGTCTCGCTATAAATTACCGCATTATATTTTTCCACTCATGCCATTTGCGGCTATAATGACCGCAGAATTTATGTACTTTCTTTCGGGTACGTACAAAGTTCTGTTCCGGCGTCTTCAACTGACACATTTTGGTTTCATGCAGCTTTTTCCAATCATACTTGCAGTCGGCTTTAGCCAATTTTTTAAACCCGATCCAATTACACTGCTTGTTTCTTTGTTTGGATGGATTGGAGCCTGGTGGATTTTTGTCAGGCAAAATGATTCTATACAGAAGACCCTGTTCAGCACCCTCGCAATTGCAATATCATTCAATTTTTGTTTGAGCTATTATTTTTATCCATCTATTCTCCGCTATCAGTCCTATTCCAATGCGGGGAAGTACATAAACACCCATTTCCCTGCTACGGACAAATTGTATTGCTTTGAGCACAGGGGTGGATTAAGCCTTGATTTTTATTCCCGGAGGCTTGCCTCAGATGTGGACTCAACGGGGCTATTAAACGCTCCGGCAGGAAGTATTGTGGTAACAGATTCACAAGGTCTTCGAAAAATAAATCTTCAATTTCCCAATCAATTTCGGGTTCATGATAGTTTTCCGGACTACCACATTACAACGCTTTCATGGCGTTTTTTAAATAAAACCAGCAGACCGCAATGCTTACAACAGTTGTATGTAATTCAAAATTAAAAGGCAAGCTCTACCTAATTACTTTAAGCCTGGTCTGTAAAAGAAAATAAATCCATTCTTGGAACCCAAAAATTGTAAATTGGGATAAAACTGGTGTATTTCTTCTGCCCTGCTATTCTTCGCTATAACATAAACATCTTTGTCAACAGCTCCTTTCAACAACCATTCCTTATCCAGTGAAAGAGGATGCGCTCCCGGCTTAGCATTTCCGTAAAACAAAGGTATATAGGTCCGATAGCCGAATGGATAAATATAGCAATCCTTATCTCCAAGATTTTGACAAAACTCTACAGCCGCTCTTTGGGAAAATGCCTCCACTCTTCCTACATAGGCCCAAAGTATAAATTGAATAGCCAAGGCATTTCCGAGAAACAAAATAAGAAAACCCCTCCTAAGCTGCATTCTGTTAAAATAGAATACGGCAAGCACAACCACAACAAATAGAAAAACTCCTGACATCCATTCAAATCCTGTCCAATGCACCTGAGCCTCGAGATTCCCAAGCGCAAACGAATCTTTAGCTAAAAGCGACCTTAGCAACTCTTGTTGCTTTACAATAAAAGGGAGTGTCGCAGGCACCAGAGAAATCGCAATTCCGAACAACAGTATCATCAGAATCAGGCTTTTCGCGAAAGGCTTTCCCTGCTCTACATTTTTATGAATATAATGCGCAGCAAGGAAGCTAATGGGAAAATATGCCATGGAGGAATAATGTACAATTTTCGAACGAACTATCGTAAACAATACAAGGACCACACCCATCAGGATCCACATCCAAATTTTGTAATCCTGCAGGGCAGAACTCTCATCGCTGTCCTTTTTTGCCGCAAATAATAAAAACAAACTTGCAGGAAAGCAACCGAACAGCAGAACCACAAAATGGTAACCCGGGAATCCGGAATGACCTGCATCCGGAGTACTGAAAAGAGCGTATTGCCGTATTGAAAATTGTTTGATAAACTCAGGGCCATGCTGCCAGGTTTCCAATCCATACCAAATCATTGTAACGAACAGTGCGGTGCATGCATAAAGAAACAAATGAGGAATCTTAAAATAGAATGTGAATCTCCTGTATGCCCAATAAACAAAAGCACACAATGCGAAAATCAAAAAAGCGACAGGTCCCTTAGTCAGTATTCCCAGGCCAATCCAAGCACCGCTTCTTAACATATAAGAATTCGCTGAGCGGGGCAAATCAACACCCAGACATCCATTGTGTTTCCAATTGTACTTAATAAAATCAAAGAGGCTCAAGAAAATAAAAAGATTTAACCACGGATCGATGATACCGGACCTGAAATAAAAATTCGGAAGACAGGTTCCAAAATAAACGATGGCCCAGGTCCAACCGAACGAAGTTCCCTTCAACACCTTGCCTTCCCGAAACAAAACACAAAGGGTGATTATCCCACAAATCACATTTGGAAATCTTGCAGCCATTTCATGAATTCCAAAAAAATGCATCGATAATGCCTGCATCCAAAAAAACATGGGTGGTTTTTCATGAAATGGAATAAACTGCACATGTATTCTCAGGAAATCCTTTAGAATCAGCATCTCACGGGCAATTTCCGCAAAATTGACTTCATCCCAATCAAACAAATGCACATTTCCTACAAATGGCAGAAATGACAAAAGAGCTACACATGAAATGATGAGATAAGGAATTGCGCGCATGCTAAATTCAGATGTTCACTGTTATTTTTTTTTATAAAACAAAGTAAGGATTCTACTTGTAAAATCGTCATTTATGCCAATCCAACCCTCATCTTTTCCCGAAGGAAAATCATTCATCACTTTCAACGCAGGTACGTGTCCTGCGCAAATATCAGATCCCATAATCAGGCTTTTGTATTTCCGCAAAGGTAATCGAAATATCCAAGGAAGACCTTCCCTTATGAGGCCTGTACCGATTGAAATGGATCCAAAAAGTACAGGTTCCATTCAGATCTTCTTTGCATACATCAGGGAGATAATGAATGTACTTAAAATAAAACAGGTGGTTTGAAATACAACAAACCACCTGCCAGGGTATAACTAATTTGATGGAAGACTTAGTTTGTGCTCCATTCCTTAATCGAATCGTCATTCATTTTTACATACTCATCATTACCCGCTTCAATTGCCATAGCTTTTGATTTCTGAGCAATAGCAATCGCTTCTTCCTTCTTTCCCATCTGAGCCAGAATGAGCGCCTCTAATCGAAGTTTCCAGAAGGTTGGAGCCAAATCATTCGATTTGTGAGCCCACTCATAAGCTTTGTTGATATCCTTATGGGAATCGTAAAAATAACGTGCAGCATTGTAGTAATCATTACTGGAAGGTCCTGCCATCACTTTATCAATACTGGACATGACTTTCGAATCTGTGTCGAATTGGAGTTTTATCGGGACAAGTGTCGTTTCCCATATAAGGTTTAAAGTTGCAGACTCATTCCGGATATCGTTGATGTCAATCAGGAATGTTTCCATTGTGTAGGGAATCAACTCCGGAGTCACTTTAATATGTGCCACTTCCTTTTTCATGTCGTAATCCTGAGGCACGCCTGAAACGTTCGGATCCGAATATAACATGACATCCCAACTGCTTTCACCAGGTATACTAAACAGGGCGTAAGTTCCCTTTGGAACACTAACTCCTCCGAACTTGGTATCATCGCTGAAACTGATTTTCGTAGCTGCATTGGCACCTGTCCTCCAGGTTTTGCCGAAAGGTATCAAATCGCCGAAGACAATCCTGTCCTTCTTTCCGGGTCTTGAATATTCTACGGTAATGGTTCCAAGCCCAAGCTTTTGTTCCAATTTACAGAGAGGACTGGGCGCAGGTGTGGCAATCTGCCCAAATGCATGGGTAATAGCACCGGCCAGTAAGAAAACAAGAATCTTTTTCATGTCTGATGAATTTTAAAGTATTAACGGAATTTATCCAAAAATGATCACAAAAATAATTAAAAAAACATATTACAATTATTAATAATATGTTATACCTTTGCAATGTTCGACTAATTAAACAAAATTATTATGGTTATTGCTACGACTTGTGTTTTGTGCTTTTTGTTCAGCTGGCTACTGCTTCAAATGAACATGACCGAACAGGAACAATAATTTCCTGTTATTTCAATATCAGTTCCGTAATCAAGGACTCACCAAGATTTTCGTTGAGCTGATCCATTATTTTTTGTTTGTGAAAACTCAATTCCTGACGCAAGGTGGCAGAAGTCAGGCGTAAAGTTAAAATCCCGTCCTTGAATTGGATCTTGCCTGTATAAGTCTGCAATTGGGGATACATGGCAGTCCACAGATCCTCCATTTTCTTGTTAAGCAATTTCTCACGGACTGCATCTTGTCCGGCAAATTGCTGGAGCAACTCTTTTAATGTATATTCATTATGTTTCATTAGGCAGCCTATCAGTTCTGAACGCAGGATTTACATTTACATTATACGTTCATGTTTCGTTTCCAATTGACCCTTCGTCAGCGCATACACGAATGCATTCTGACTGATCCGTCCGGCAAGTTTCAAAGACCGATCTTCGTGGGTGTCGCTTAAAAAGCACTGTTTGATTTCTTCTTCCTGAAGCAGTTCAACAAATGCCTCAACCCTGGATTCATCCAATTTTGCAAAGACATCATCTAATAGCACGACGGGAACTTTTCCGCTTTGTTGTTTCAAATATTTAAACTGTGCGAGCTTTAGTGCAGCAACAAATGATTTTATCTGTCCCTGCGAACCATGTAAAGCCAAGGGATGATCACCCAGCGTAAAGTGAATGCGGTCCTTATGTACACCATGGTGCGTGCGTCCTGTAAAATAGTCGCGATCCCTGCTCTTTCTCATTAGATCCGCATAGGCTCCGGCATCTGCAACATCCGAACTGTACTGAACCTCGCCCTCTTGCTGGTTCACACTAATCCGGTTCAGGTAATATTGAATAAGCGGATTCAGCTGATGAAGAAGTTCAACTCTCTTTTTGAAAATATACGTTCCGAGAACGGTTAATTGCCCATCATAGGTTTCAAGCCAATCCACATCCATTTTTCCTGCAGCTTTCATTACCTTCAATGCCGCATTGCGCTGTTTTAAAACCTTCACCAGGTCTAGCAGGTTTTTAAGGTAATGGGAGTCCATCTGGATCAAACTTTGATTCAGGTATTTTCGACGGGCCTCTGAAGAATGCGTCAGGGTATAGATATCATCCGGAGCTATGAGTACAACCGGAATGCGACCAATGTGATCTGAAAGCCTTTCGTACTTTTTATCATCCCATATCCATTCTTTTATTTGAGGGGGCTTGCATTTGACAGTTAATTGATGTTGCTGACCAAGCTCCTCGAGATCTGCCTCCAGCCTAAAAAAACCCTCATGATCTTTCACCAAAGCTTTATCGTTGGGTTGCTGAAAGCTGCGTGTCATACTCAGGTAGTAAAATGAATCCAGGAAATTTGTCTTCCCCACCCCATTTTTTCCCGTAATAAAATGAAATCCAGCGTTTAAATTCAGATTCAGTTCCTCAAAGTTTTTGAATCGGATCAGACTTAGGCGTTTAAAATACACGATTTTGATCTTGGATGCGCAAAGATGACAAAAACCATTTGCATTGTGGTCCTTGATTCTGATCCCCAAATTTTAGATTAAACAAATCAACTATGCGCTATTTTTGAACTTAAATATTATCACATGCGCATCATACAAAGCAGCTTATTTTTCTTAATTTCCTTCCATCTCTGTGCACAGGGCCTTATGACTCCTGAACTTCTATGGTCACTCGGCAGAGTAAATGGAGAATTGGTATCTAAAGATGGTCAAACGGTATACTATACAGTCAGCCGGTACGACCAGCTTAGCAATAAATCTACTACTTCCCTTTTTGCAGTGGATTTAAAATCCGGTCAGTCCAATTTGATTTCAGATGCAAAAACCTACGCGGGAAATGCCTGTTTTGACGGTGCCGGCAATTTGATTTATTCGAAGGATGGCGCCATTTACCATGATTTGCTGCAACGCAAGCTCAATTTGGAAGATTTGGAATATTCCAATCTCCTTCCTTCTCCTAATGGAAGATGGATGGCATTTTCCCGTTCTGTAAAGGTGGATGAAACCAAGTCAGATTTATATCCTGAACTCGATAAATCTCCCGCATTAATTTACGATGACTTGATTTTCCGGCATTGGAAAGACTGGGAAGATGGATATCGAAATCATATTTTTATTGCAAAGATGGACCCGGATGGAATGCAGCGCGAAACAGACATCATGCCGCGTGAAGCATTTGACTCACCTACGATGCCTTCAGGAGGTCTTGATGACATGGCATGGAGTTCGGACAGCAAATATCTCGCTTACGTTTGCGTAAAAAAGCGGGGCAAGGAATATGCCGTCAGCACCAATTCAGATATCTATATGTACGATTTAGCAAGCGGCAAGACGAGCAATATTACGCAAGGTCTCAATGGTTATGACCGACAGCCTCTGTTTTCACCGGATGGCAGATATCTTGCATGGCTAAGCATGGAACACGATGGCTATGAATCGGATAAAAACAATATCGTGATTTTAGATCTCATCAGCCAAAAACAGTTTGTAATTACAAAGAATTGGGACGAAACGGTAAATTCCTTTATCTGGAGTTCGGATTCAAAAAACCTTTATGCCAATGTACCCTACAGGGGAACCATTCAATTGTTTCGCATTGAAATGCCAGGCAGTTTAGAGTCCGGCGAGCATGCAAGATTCAAGCAGATCAGCAAAACCGAACACGATTACAATGCGATTGTCGGAATAAGTGGTAAAGAGCTCATTTGTATGAGAACAGATTTTAATCACGCCGCTGAAATTTTTGCGGTCCATATTGAAACGGGCGAAGCAAGGCAAATCAGCCAGGTAAACACAGAAGCCTATTCGCACATTCAAATGAGTCCAGTCCAGAAACATTGGATAAAGACTTCAGACGGACAATCTATGTTAACATGGGTAATTTATCCTCCTCAGTTTGATTCTACAAAAAAATACCCTACGCTTTTATATTGCCAGGGTGGCCCACAGTCTGCATTAAGCCAGTTTTATTCTTTCAGATGGAACTTTCAGCTCATGGCTGCAAACGGATATATTATCGTTGCTCCCAATCGCAGAGGCATGCCTGGCTGGGGCAGTAAGTGGAATGCCCAGATTTCCGGAGATTGGGGTGGTCAATGCATGAAAGATTACCTTTCCGCCATTGACCAGGTATCTTTAAAACCGTATGTTGATGTCAACCGCCGTGCATGTGTTGGTGCAAGTTTTGGGGGCTATTCCGTATTTATGTTGGCAGGCATCCACAAAGGCCGTTTTAAAAGTTTCATTTCGCATTGTGGAACCTTTAATCTGGAGTCATGGTATGGCAGTACAGAGGAACTGTGGTTCGCTAATTGGGATTTAAAAGGACCCTACTGGGATAAAAAATTCAGCAAATCCTACGATAAATTTTCTCCACACAAATACGTTCAGAATTGGGACAGCCCGATATTGATTATCCAGGGTGGCCGCGACTATAGGATTCCGGATACTCAGGCTTTTGAAGCCTTCACAGCCGCCCGTTTGCGAAACATCAAGTCCAGGTTGCTCTATTTTCCGGATGAGGGACATCACATATTGAAGATCCAGAATGGCCTGCTTTGGCAAAAGGAATATTTCAGGTGGCTGCGCGAGACGCTTTAACTGAGGAATACAGGAGGATTCAGGAAAAGACTAACTTTGCCCGACAAATCAAGATTTCAATATCTGCCATGGCACTAAAAGTTCAAAAGAAGAAATCCGATACCACGAGCTATCCAAGGGAGACCTGGAAGGCTTGGTTTGAGATGATGCTCCGGATCAGGAGATTTGAAGAGCGAACCCTGATGATGTATTCCCAACAAAAGATCCGCGGCTTTTGTCACGTCTACATAGGCCAGGAAGCCATTGCCGCGGGAATGTTAACTGCAATAAAGCCAGATGATGCCCTCATTACGGGTTACCGGCAACACGGCAATGCATTATCCCGAGGCATTTCTGCCAGGGAATGCATGGCTGAGTTATTTGGCAAAGCGACCGGCTGCGTGAAAGGCAAAGGAGGTTCCATGCACTTTTTTTCAAAAGAAAAGAGGTTTTTTGGTGGCAATGGAATCGTAGGCGCCCAAATTCCAATAGGCACCGGAATTGCCTTTGCTGAAAAATATAAAGGCACGAAAAATCTATGCGTTACCATGTTTGGCGACGGTGCGGCCCGTCAGGGGGCTTTATTTGAATCCTTTAACATGGCGATGACCTGGAATTTACCTGTTTTATATATCGTTGAGAACAATGGCTATGCAATGGGTACTTCCGTCGAACGCACCAGTAATGTGATGGACCTGTACAAAATTGGTGAGGCATTTCACATGCCCTCGGAAAGCGTAGATGGAATGCATCCACAGCCCGTTCACGAAGCCATCAGCAAGGCAGCATCGCATATACGTAACGGAAATGGACCCTTTTTTCTTGAAATCAAAACGTATCGCTACAGGGGACACTCCGTTTCAGATCCCGCCACCTACCGATCTAAAGAAGAAGTCGAATATTACAAGTCTATTGATCCGGTACAAATTGTTGAAAATCAAATAAAAGAGGCAGGTATCCTTAGCGAGGCTGAGCTTGAAGCCATCCATGCCGCAGTCAAGGATGAAATGGATGATGCCGTAGAATTTGCCGAAAATTCTCCATATCCGCTGGCTCAGGATCTTTATGAAGACAATTATACACAGAAGGATTATCCTTATATTATGGATTAAAATGCCTTATCTGAGCTGTTTGAGCTGATTTTACACAGTTAAGCAGGCTCTCATTTAAGATAATTTCAATCATTTGGCCGGGCTGTATTATTTTTGCCCAGTTTTTTAAAAATTCAATATACGATTCATATGGCTAAAGGCTACCGTTCAGGGGTTACTCCAAAAAATGTACGTTCCGCTTCAAGTAAAGAAGATACTATTCTCGACATCAGCGAGGTTAAGCATCAGGCTGAGGACTTCTTCGAAAAACACAGACTACCCATTTTGGGAGGACTTGCGGCCATCGTTGTCATTATAGGTGGCTGGCTTCTCTACAAATTCATGTATCAGGAACCTAAAAACAAGGAAGCCCTGGAGCAAATGTATCAGGCGGAATTCCTGTTCGAAAAGGACTCTTTTGAAATGGCGCTCAACAATCCGGGAGGTGGTTTTGCCGGCTTTGCGGAAATTGCGGAGAATTATGGGGGAACTAAGGCGGGAAATCTCGCCAAGTACTATGCAGGAATTTGTTGTATGAATCTTAAAAAGTTTGAAGAAGCCAAAAATTATTTTGAAGACTATAGTGCATCCGGCAGTGTAATGAGCACTCTGAAAAATGGCATGTTAGGTGATGTTTATGCTGAACTAAACGACCTTGAGAAAGCGAAGTCTTTCTATGATAAGGCAGCGAATGGAACAGAAAATGAATTTTTAACTCCAGTCTATCTCAAAAAACTTGGAGTATTGCTACAAAAATCAGGTGACAAAGAAGGTGCACTGAAGGCTTTCAAGACCATTAAAGAAAAATACCCCGATAGTCCTGACGGAACCGGAATCGACAAGTTTATCATTCCTATAGAATAATTCGCCTCACTTCATGGCAGGCGCACTCCCCGGCTTAGAAGGCCTGAGTCCTCAAGCGATAGAAGATGCAGCATCTTATCGCTTTGGCATTGTAGTCGCTTCCTGGAATTCTGAAATAACTTCTGCTCTCAAGGAAGGTGCCTTGAATGCACTTCAGCTTTGCCAGGTACCTTTAAACCACATTCATCTAATCCAAGTCCCGGGATCTTTCGAAATCCCTCTTGCCGCTCAATGGTTGTTTGAAACCCATAAAGCAGATGCCGTTGTTTGCCTTGGATGTATCCTTCGAGGTGAAACCAGACATGATGAATATCTCGCCCATGCTGTTTCCAAAGGATTAATGGATTTGAATATTAAATTCAGTAGACCTGCAATTTTTGGCGTATTGACTGTTGAAACAATGGACCAGGCCAAGGAACGCTCGGGGGGGAAATGGGGTAACAAAGGAGCTGAAGCAATAGCTGGCGCCTTGCAAATGCTTCGCTTACAAAAGGAACTTTACAGTTCCGAAAATGATTAGCCTTAGATTTGTGTTATGATAAAGAAAATCCGCTGCATCCATACCGGTAAATTCAAATTGGATGGAGGGGCCATGTTTGGCGTTGTTCCTAAAACGATGTGGTCCAAACTCAACCCGCCGGACGAAATGAATTTATGCACCTGGGCGCTGCGCTGCCTCTATGTGGAAACAGACGAGCGCAAAATTCTGGTCGATACCGGAATGGGAACAAAGCAGGATGAAAAATTCCGTTCCTATTTTCACCCGCATGGCCATCAAAGTTTGTTGGGCTCGTTGGAAGATGAAGGGTTCTCCGCTGATGACATTACGGACGTCCTATTAACGCATCTGCATTTTGACCATTGCGGGGGTGCCGTCCATAAAACAGATCGTGGTGAACTGGTTCCTGCCTTCCCAAATGCGAGATATTGGACCAATGAACGCCACTGGGAATGGGCCTTAAACCCCAATGAACGCGAGCGAGCATCATTCCTTAAGGAGAATTTCGTCCCGCTGCAAAATCACCAGGTGCTGCACTTTGTTGGCTCTGACAAAGAACAATTGGAATGGCTTCCGGGTATTACTCTTCGCTTTGTTTATGGTCATACCGAAGCTATGATGCTACCTGAAATTGAGTTTGAGAACAGAAAATACATCTACGGTGCTGATTTGTTTCCCAGTTCATTCCATGTACCCATGCCCTATATTATGGCATATGACGTACGCCCACTGGTGACTCTACAGGAAAAAGAGTTGGTACTAAACCAGGCTGCCGATCATGAACACGTATTGATTTACGAACACGATCCTTTCCTTAGTGCTTCAACTGTTGTACGTGACGAAAAAGGACGGATACAGGTTGGCAAACACATCGAAATTTAAAATCAGCGTTTAACTCCTGTTAAACTCCATTCGCATCGCAGCATTCTGATTACAAGTTCTTTCCCCGTCAAAGACCAACGTGCCGTTAACGAACGTTCGTTCGACTCTTCCCATAAGCGTACGGCCGGTCAGAGGTGACCACCCGCATTTATAATACAAATCTTTTTCCTGAACGACAAAGCTTGCATTTGGATCTAAAAGAACCAAATCTGCAAAATAGCCTTCCCGGATAAATCCCCTGTCTTTTACCTGAAAACAAATTGCCGGGTTATGCGCCATCTTCTCAACAATAAAAGGGAGATCCCATCCATTCTGCCCGGCCATCGTACACATAAGTGAAAGTGAATGTTGTACCAAAGGCAAACCTGCTGGGGACTGTTTATATATCCGCCTTTTTTCCTCCATCGTATGGGGGGCATGGTCTGTGGCGACAACATCAATCTTCCCTCCTGCAAGAGCCTTTGCTATAGCATCTGCATCCTCTCGTTTTTTAATCGCCGGATTGCATTTGATCAGATTGCCAAGATCCCCGTAGTCCTCTTCACTAAAATACATGTGGTGGACACAGGCTTCAGCAGTAATTCTTTTTTTTGCAAGAGGTATTGCCGAGGCAAATAATTCAAGTTCATCCGCTGTGGAAATATGCAGAATATGAAGCCTCGTATTGTGCTTTTTTGCGAGTTCGATTGCAAAGGAAGAGGATTTAAAACAGGCTTGCCGGCTTCGAATCTCGGGATGAAATTCCGGCAGGATCTGGTCTCCGTATTTTTCCGTATAGATTGCGGTATTATGCCTTATGGTATTCTCATCTTCGCAATGTACAGAAATTAGAACTGGTGCATTTTTAAAAAGCTGATCCAGAACTACCGGTGAATCCACCAACATATCTCCGGTTGATGAGCCCATAAATACTTTTATCCCACATACTTTTTCATAATCGACAGACAGAATCTCATCCAAATTGTGGTGGGATGTACCCATGTAAAAGGAATAGTTGGCAAATGAACGAGCAGCAGCACGCTGGTATTTTTCTTCGAGTAAACTCCGAGTGAGCGTCAGGGGTTGCGTATTCGGCATTTCCATAAAACTTGTCACTCCCCCAGCCACGGCCGCCTGTGACTCTGTATAGATCTCTGCCTTATGAGTCAGACCGGGTTCTCTGAAATGGACCTGATCGTCAATACATCCGGGCAACAGGAACAAGCCATTTGCATCCAGCACTTCAGCATTTTCCGATTCAATTGTTGTGGCAATTTTCTCAATCCGGCTACCTTTTATCAACAGATCCAGTTCTTCTACTGAACCTTCATTTACCACGCGGGCGTTTTTGATAATTAATTTATTCATAATGATTGCAAAGAATCTCTAAAAGTGAACATATGTACGCAAAGCTTTCCGAATTTCGCAACAAAAAAGATGGGATTTATTCCTTCAAGTTATAGGATCGGTGTTCTGGGAGGTGGTCAACTCGGAAAAATGCTCGCGCAAGCAGCCTCAAGGCTTGATTTGCCCCTGGCTTTCCTCGACAAAAATAGGAATTATCCTGCTGGCAAAGTCAGCAATCAATTTTTTGAAGGGGATTTTAACTGCTACGAAGATGTACTCGCTTTTGGCAGAAAAATGACTCACCTCACGGTAGAAATCGAACATATTCATATTGGGGCACTGAAGATCTTGCAAAAAGAAGGTATTCATGTATTCCCACAGGCTGAAATCCTGGAGCTTATAAAAGACAAAGGCAAGCAAAAACAATATTACCTGAGCCACAAATTTTCGACGGCACCATTTCAACATTTTGAAGATGCAAATGCGGTCCGCAGTGCCCTTGAATCGGAGCAGCTCAAGATCCCCTTTGTACAAAAACTGTGTCAGGGCGGTTATGACGGACGTGGTGTGCAGGTAGTAAGAAATTTAAAAGATTTGGAATTACTTCTGGATGGCCCCAGTATTGTTGAGCCTCTGGCATCTATAGACAAAGAGCTCAGCGTCATTGCCGTACGGACAGTTTCCGGGGAATGCAAAACCTACCCCGCTGTTTCCATGGAATTTCACCCCGAAGCCAATCTCGTTGAAGATCTGGTCTGTCCTGCAGAAATACCCGATCACGTCGCGGTGCGCGCCCAGGAATTGGCAAAAGAACTGACGATGAGCCTGGGAATCGTTGGCCTACTGGCTGTCGAATTCTTCTATAACCACGACGGAAGTTTGTGGGTGAATGAAATTGCCCCCAGACCTCACAACAGTGGCCACCATACACTGGACAACGGTGCTATCAGCCAGTTCGAAAATCACCTGAGGGCGATGTTGGATTTGCCAATTGGCGATACGAACTTCCGGCAAGCATCTGTCATGATCAATTTATTAGGGGACGCCTCCTGCTCCGGTGCTCCCTTGTATTCGGGATTCGAGGAAATTCTGAGACTTCCCGGAGTACATGTACATTTATATGGTAAAATGGAAACACGTCCCTTTAGAAAAATGGGCCACATCAATGTGACAGGTCCAAATCTGGAGGTATGCAAACAAACTGCGAATTATATTAAAAAACACATAAAAGTCCTAGCATGAAAGATATTCCAAAAGTCGGTCTGATAATGGGTTCTGACAGCGATCTGCGCGTCATGAAAGAAGCAGCTGACATTTTTGAGCAATTTGGTATTCCATATGAACTTCGAATTGTTTCGGCCCACCGTACACCTGAATACATGGTACAGTATGCTAAATCTGCAATAGAGCGTGGGCTTAAAGTCATCATCGCAGGTGCAGGAGGTGCCGCTCATTTACCTGGAATGGTAGCTTCCCTTACAACATTGCCTGTCATTGGGGTACCTGTCAGATCTGAACAATCGATCGATGGGTGGGATTCCATACTTTCCATATTGCAAATGCCCAATGGGATTCCTGTTGCGACGGTAGCCCTCAATGCAGCAAAAAATGCGGCTTTGCTCGCCTGTAGAATTCTCGCAACTCAGGATGTAGAAATCCAATCCCAATTGGAATCCTATCGTCTCGAGATGCAAGCAAGGGTCATAGAAAAAGATGAAACGCTCGGAGAACGTATGTTTAAGAGAAAGCCGATATTATAATTTTGAATTCAGCCGGTTTGAGGCTGGCTCCTCCTACCAACACTCCATCTATCGTGCTTGCCCCGGCAAGTTCTGCGGCATTTTTTGCATTTACGCTTCCACCATACAAAATACACAGATTGGTTGAACATCCAGGAAATCTGTAATCCATCCATTCGCGAATATGGTCATGCATTTCCGATGCCTGATCCACCGTTGCGGTCCTCCCCGTTCCAATGGCCCAAATCGGTTCATAAGCAATAGCAAAATGATCAAGGTCCCCATATTCCAATAAGGCAAGATCTTTTTCAAGCTGCCGGGACACAAACAAACTATGCGTATTTGCATTCCTGCTCTCAATGGGCTCTCCGCAACAATAGATTACACGTAGTCCGGAGCGGATAGCCTTTCTTATTTTTTCAGCTATCCTTTCATTTTCAAGAGGATTCCTCGCGCGGCATTCGCTATGACCTAAAATGACCCAACTGCAAGCTAAGTTTAGAAGCATTTCCGCAGAAATCTCTCCCGTATAGGCTCCAGAAGGATATTCACTGCAGTTTTGCGCACCCAACCGGACTCCCAATTGAGAAATATGCGATAACAAAGCTAAATGCGTAAAAGGAGGACAAATCAAAATTTCAGCGTGACTCTCATTGAATCCAGAGATACAAGAATCCACTAATTCCTTCGCATCACCCGGAAGAATGTTCATTTTCCAATTGGCGGCAACCAACTTCCGGTGATCAGAGGCCCTTTGCTTATTTATTTCCATAGTATGTTAAATCTAGATTAAACTTCATGGCAGCCCCTCCGAAGCGGCAAACTCCATTAAATTTGAATTCCTTTTCGCAAATTTACCTTTGATGGAGACAGTGGCCCAAAAAAAATTAAGCTTTGAATATCTTGACAGGGATATCAGTTGGCTTAATTTCAATTACAGGGTCCTTCAAGAGGCAAAAGACCCATCTGTGCCACTTTTTGAACGGCTCAAGTTTTTGGCTATCTATTCTTCCAATCTGGGTGAGTTTTTCAGAATCCGGGTTGCGCATCATCGAAATCTCAAAAAACTAGGAAAAAACACAAAGAGCAAACTTGATTACAACCCGAAATTGCTCTTAAACCAGTTATACCGGATTGCCAACAGACATCTGCTTGAATTCAATTCCATCTTTGAAAAAGAAATTATTCCGGAACTCCGGAAATACCACATTTACCTGTTGTCTCAAACTGAAATTTCCCCTGCGCAGGAGCAATTTCTTGAAATTTACTTTAGAGAAAATCTCCTTCCTTTTGTGCAACCCGTGCTGTTGGTCGGCGACAAGGTAAAACCTTTCCTGAACAACTCCGAACTGTATCTTACTGTAATTCTTCAAGACAAAGAACTGTTAAAGGCTCCCTATCAATATGCTATCGTAAAGATCCCTTCAGATCACCTGCCAAGATTTATTGAGTTGCCTGGTGAAAAGGACCATCACGACATCATCCTTCTCGATGAAATTGTACGCTATTCCTTGAAATGGCTTTTTCCGGGTTATCTGATCCTGAATTCCTACAGCATCAAACTTACCAGAGACGCAGAACTCTATATTGAAGATGAATTCAGCGGAGACCTGCTGGAGAAAATAAAGAAAAGCTTAATTAAGCGAAATATCGGACCCGCTGCAAGGTTGGTGTATGATGAATCGATGCCAAAAGGATTACTGGAATATTTGTTGCAACTCCTTGAGATCGACAAAGACGACCTTACTCCCGAAGGGCGCTATCACAATAATTTTGATTTCTTTTCATTTCCGGATTTTGGCAAAAAAGAACTCAAGAATAAAAATCTGAAACCCATTGAATATTATGGTTTCAAAAAGCAACAAAGCATATTTCAGTCCATCAGTCAGAAAGAGCATCTTCTTTGTTTCCCTTACCACAATTACGAACCTGTCATACAATTTTTTGAACAAGCGGCCAAAGATCCGGATGTAAGTTCCATTAAGGTAACACAATACCGGGTAGCAAAAAAATCACGAATCATGGAAGCGCTTAAGCTTGCCGCTTCGGAAGGTAAAAACGTATTTGTATTCATCGAAGTCAAGGCACGGTTTGACGAGGCAAACAATCTTGCCTGGGGAGAGGAACTCGAAAAAATGGGTGTCAAAGTTCGCTACAGCTTTCCGGGACTCAAGGTACACTCTAAAAGCGCACTCATAAGCCGACATGAAAACAATGAGCTGGTGCATTACGCATATTTATCCACAGGCAATTTTCACGAACAAACTTCAAAAATCTACGTGGACTATGGGTTTTTTACAAAGGAAGAAGCGCTCACTTCTGAGGTACAGAGATTATTTAATTTTCTTGAAACCATTCGACTTCCAAATCAGGGATTCAAACACTTGTTAGTCGGACAGTTTAACCTCAATGATGAAATTCAGGCCCTGATCGAATTTGAAAAAGAACAGGCATTGAATGGTAAACCAGCAAAAATCATTCTCAAGTTAAATAATTTGCAGGACTATGAAATGATAAACATGCTGTATGAAGCTGCATCCGTGGGAGTGCATATTCAATTAATCATCCGGGGCATTTGTTGCCTGACCATTGGCAAAAAAGGATTAAGTGACCGGATCGAAGGCATTTCGATTGTGGACCGGTATTTGGAACATACCCGCGTGTATTTCTTTTATCACGGGGGAGAAGAAAAAATTTATTTATCCTCAGCGGACTGGATGGCCAGGAATCTTCACTTCAGAATTGAAACGGCATTACCCATTTATAATCCGCAACTCAAAAAAATTGTTTTAGACAATATAGATTATCAACTCAAGGATAATGTCAAATCCCGTTATTTAAACTTTGATAAAATCAATCAATATGTCAGCTCAGAGGGTAAGAAAAAATTTCAATCACAAATAGAAACATATAAGTATTTCAAAGAGCTAAATGAATCCACTAAGAATCCTAATTAGTAAATCTTCTCGCACCTAATTTCAACATGAATGGTTCAGAACGCGAATATTGCATTATTTACGTACCCTTTCCGGATGCACAACAATGCGAAGAAAGCGGCAAAGCGCTACTTCATTTGAAACTGGTGGCATGCTTTCAGCTTCTTTCAGCAAACTCGTTCTTTATATGGAAAGGGCAACAAGAATCTGCGCATGAAGTTATTTTGCTTGTAAAGACGCTTAAAGAATTAAAGGACGAGGCCATTGAAAAGATACAATCCCTTCATCCCTATGAGGTCCCGTGCATTGCAAGCTGGAATGCGCAGGTTAATGAATCTTATTACAATTGGATGGTTCAGGAATTAAAATAAAAATTCAAGGCTAAAGGAACATTGCTTCCATCCCCGATCAATTATCCTCCTCTAAAGATCCCGTATTTTTATTCATTAAGTAAGCCTTCAAAAAATCATCGATATAACCATCCAATACGAGGTCTGTTTGTGAAGTCTGATATCCCGTGCGATGATCTTTCACTCGCCGGTCATCCAACACGTAGGATCGAATCTGGGAGCCCCACTCGTTTTTCATTTTGGTGGATTCCACTTTACTCTTTTCCTCAAATTGACGCTCCAGTTCGCGTTCATACAATTTCGATTTCAACAATTGAATCGCCTTGTCTCTATTTTGATGTTGTGAACGTTCTTGCTGACATTCCACTACGATACCGCTGGGAAGATGTCGCACTCTGACGGCTGATTCCGTTTTATTAACGTGCTGTCCACCCGCTCCACTGGAACGAAAAGTATCCCATTCCAAATCAGAAGGATTGACGTTGATTTCGATACGATCATCGATCAACGGATGTACAAAAACAGAAGAAAAAGAAGTCATACGCTTTCCCTGTGCATTAAACGGACTTACGCGCACCAGTCGATGTACGCCATTTTCTCCTTTTAGCATACCGTAGGCGTAATCCCCTGTAATCTCCAGCTCAGCAGTTTTAATACCTGCAACATCACCTTGTTGCATATTGATTTGACTCACTTTATAGCCGTTTCGTTCGGCCCACATGAAATACATTCTGTAGAGCATTGAAGACCAGTCACAGGACTCTGTCCCCCCGGCACCTGCGTTGATTTCCACTACACAGCTGAGCTCATCTTCGGGTTTATTCAGTGTAGACCTAAATTCGATATCTTCAATGAGTTCAAGACACTCCTTATATTTTTGGTCAAGCTCTTCTTCGCTCAATTCACCCGCGTCAAAAAACTCAAGCATGACTTCAAGATCATTGACAGCCATTTCGGCGCCATTGTATGATTCCATCCACTTTTTAGCGGACTTGATTTCCTTCATAATGAGTTCCGCACGCTCAGGGTTCGACCAGAATCCGGGATCCATGGTCTGCTGTTCTTTATCCTCGACATCTAATTTCTTTCTATCGATGTCAAAGAAACCCCCTTAGCTCACCGAGCCTTTTCTTCAAATCTTTGAATTGATCAATCGTCATGATTAAAGACTTAAAATTTATAATAAGAGGGACTCCTCTTTTATCGAGGAGTCCCTCTCCAATTTACCGATATGAACGATTTAGTTCACTTTTTTAACTTCTATATAGAACATCAGTTCTGCATTTGCAGGAATTGCCGGAGGGGCTCCTTCTGCACCATAGGCAAGGGCTGCTGGTATGAACAAGGTTGCTTTCGCACCCTGATTTAAGTTTGCCACTCCTTCGTCCCATCCCGGGATCACCTGGCGCTGGCCCAGCATAAACTGGAACTCCTGTCCACGGGACCAGGAGTCATCAAAACGGGTACCGTCCATTAACATTCCGTAATAATGCACACTTACCGGTTTTCCGGACTCCGCTTTTGGACCGTTTCCAGCTTCGTGAACCAAATACTTCAGACCGCTTGGTGTTGTAACCAAAGAGGAAGCCAATTTTCCGGCTTTGTAATCCGCCAAAACAGTTTTTGCATTTTCAGCGATAACAGATGCTTCTGCCTCGAGCATTTTTTTCTTTTCATCTGCAGCCTTTTGCTCTACTTCCATATCTGCTTTGTAGGCTTCTTCACTCTTGATATCAACGAGTGCCACATGATATTCAATTTTATTAATATGCGGAAGGCCGACACTCTTTTTCATTTCTTCATCCAATGGCTGATAAACAACTGCGCTATCGCCAATTGACATTAAATGGATTGCCTCAAGCATAGGCTGAGCATTTTTGGCTTCCTGCTTTTCCAGTTTGGGCAATTTAAACTTGATCACAGGTGTTTGCATCGTAGAAGAAAAAATCAGAGAATCATTGCCTACGACATGATAACGAAAATAAACATAATCCCCTTCTTTAGCAACATCTCCCTTTTCGTCTTTAACCAATTGTACATCAAATCCACTAATGGTCTTCTGCATTCCCGCTTTTTGGTTGCATGAAATCATACCCAAGGTGGTGGTCAGACCGAGTAAAAGAAACAAAGAATTTTTTTTCATTGATAGATTATTTGAAATGAACGAATAACAAATTTACACTGGGCAATTTTCCTGAATGGCTGTTTTAAGTAAGGAAATTGTCTCTTCAAGTGAAGTTTTGGAATAGCCACCTGAAGCGTTTCGATGTCCTCCCCCATTAAAATAGGTACGACACAATTGCTGAACACTATAAGTACCTTTGGATCGCAGTGAAAGTTTAACGATACTTGGCTGGTTCATGACCAATGCGCCAACCCTCACGGATTTCAGCATCATCAGGTAATTGATTATGCCTTCCGTATCTCCACGCCGGATATCATAATTTCTGTAATCCTCTTTCGTAAGCCAGATATAGGCAAATTTTTGATCCGGCATCAACTCCATGCGATTGTGGAGGCAATGGCCCAGGAGCTTCAAATACTTATCTGGCTGACTGTTTAAAACCAACTCCTGAATTCGGGTATCATCAAGTCCCCACTCCTTCATTTCCGACATTATTTGGAATACTTTCGCGGTTGTTGCATGATGAAAAGACCCGGTATCTGTCATCAAACCTGTGTACAGGCAATCCCTGACCAGAGACGCAACGGGTTTTTCAGGTTCAAGACTGCGGATGATATCGTAAATTATTTCCGAAGTTGAGCTTGAGCTGGTAATGGCAAACTGAATATCTGCAAATGGCTCCGGATCCAAATGATGATCGATCATGATCTTTGTTGCATTCCGTTCCATAACCATTGAAGCCATTTTGTCGATCCTCTCAAGAGAGTTAAAATCTAGACAGAAAATCAAATCTGCCTTTTGTATGGTTTGCTCTGCCAACTTGGGATTCAAATCATAAATGATGATTTCCTCTGATTGCGGCATCCACTCAAAATTCACGGGAAATTCACTTGGGAAAATGACCCGAACCTGATGGTTCATGGACTGCAGAAACAAACTCAATCCAAGACTTGAGCCAATTGCATCTCCATCCGGATTGCGATGGGAAAGAATGACGCAATTCTTTGGGAGTTGAATCAAAGGCTGCAATGAAGAGAAAGAATCCATAAAGGAGGCAAAATTGCCGCTAAAGTCCCGAGCTTTTTCCTTATTAAATGTTAATGAAGATTCAAAAGTGTATTCATTTGAGATTGAATAGATCTGAGGCTCTAGATTTGCCGCTCAAATTGAAAAAATGTCAGGAAATCGCACGTTTATGATGATCAAGCCGGATGCAGTTGAATCCGGTCATATTGGAGCCATCCTTGAAAAAATCTGTGGAGCCGGGTTTCGGATTGTGGCTATGAAATTCACCCGCTTGTCCAAAGAAAAAGCCGGTGAGTTTTATGCAGTCCATAAAGAAAGACCTTTCTATGGAGAACTCGTAGAATTTATGTCCCGCGGACCCATAGTTGCAGCTATACTTGAGAAATCCAATGCCGTGGAAGAATTCAGAAATCTGATCGGTGCTACTGATCCTTCTAAGGCTGCCCCTGGAACGATTCGTGCCTTGTATGCACGCAATGTTGGCGAAAATGCCGTTCACGGATCAGACTCGGATGAAAACGCGCTTATAGAAGGTAATTTTCATTTCGCCGGAACAGAAATGTTCTGATCGTATCTAAGAATTTTTCCTCCATTCCATTTGCAACCTAACATTTGCCCGGCAGCACGGAGTAGTGTCTTTGTTTAATTTGTTTTTCTGAACCTCAGAAAATTCAAAATTGCTTCTACTTCTTCATAACTTAACTCCCTCACAAATGCATGCTTGGGGCTTCCCTGCATGTATAGTTTTGCCTGGTACATATCGAGTTGCTGTTTTGTAAAGTGAGGAATACTGTCCACCGAGCCCTGGATGTGATGACAGGAGGCACAAAACTCACTGTATAGTGCTTTACCCTTATTTAAATAGCTAATCATGTTTTTCTTACTGCTTTTGTTCATTTCCTTAGGCAGCAAATAATCATTCCCGCCACTTGAACAGGCAATTAAAAGCAACAAGCCAAGCAAAAACAGTTTTCCACTCATCTTCTTCAGTAAACGCCACCCACGGATCTTTTGTTGAGTGCACGATTTCTGGACCTCGGGAGCCCTTCGGGCTTATCCTCCAGTAGTATATTTTCATCCAGGCTTTCCAAAAATCGAAGCAAATGCATTTTATCCAATTCACTTAATGCCAAACTATCCTTAGACAAACTCTGATTTGGTATTCGAAATCCTCTTCCTGCGCCCCCACCCCTATTGTAAAATTCAATAAGCTGATTCAAATCTTGAAATACTCCATTGTGCATATAGGGCTTTGTTCTCGATATGTTCCGAAGACTTCCTGTGCGAAAAGCATGAAACATTTCAGGCACTTGCAATACCCTGTATCGACCCGAATCTTCACTCATTTTTGTAAAAGAGTCATCCTGTGGAACACCTAATACTTCAAATTCACTATTGGTGTATGGTGGTTTTACCCCATTGAAGTGCGGTGGAAAATGACATGTTCCACACTGCGCTCTACCCATGAACAAATTAAAACCGGCGATCTGGCCAGCATCGAGAGTTCGCTTATTCTCCATTGCTTCATCCAACGCAGATCTTGCAGTGTCAAAAGAGCTGTAGTAAAAGGTGATGGCTGACACGACATGTTCAAATCCAACATCTTTCTCACTGCTCCATTTTGCAAGGTCATCCAGCTTCGATTTGTATGCCTCGCAGCTGCGGATTTTTTTCAGGGTACTTACAGGATCTCCGCTCATTTCCTCAGGGTTGGCGTGAACAGCTTTCAATTGTTCTGAAAGACTGAGATGCTTTCCGTCCAGCATAATCAAATGATTATTCCGGACATTCAGCAAAGTGGGAGCATTGCGTTGAAGACGATGAATCCTGTCAAACGCAAGTGGAGTGCGGACAGAAGTATCTGAAAAATAATTTTGAGGTATATGGCAAGATGCACACGAACGTTCGTTATTACCGGAAAGAATGGGATCGTAGAACAACAGTTTTCCAAATTTTCTGATCTCCGTTTTCATGGAATCCGAATGGACTCGCCGGAATACACCGGCCACATCCTGAGCCCTATAAAGATTTTTACCAAACAGGGATTTCGCATCGTTGTTTATGGAAAAATCAACTACGCTGGAGGAATAGAACTGATGTACATTTATAAGTCTGCTATTTTGCGCATAGAGCGGATTTACGTAGTCTTTAATAAATTCGAAGTGATTGAAATCAGACCAATATGGGGAGGCGCTTGCCACATAATGTTCCAGCTCATCGTAAAGGGAGAGGTAAGAATCTGGTAATTTGTATTGAGGAAACTGAAGCTCGAATGCTTTGTATATATTTCTGGTTCCACTAAGTAAGGCCTTCAACTCTGGCAGTATCCGGCTTGTATCCGGGCATTCAAATCCCGTTGAGTAGATTGCAGCAAGATTGAGGAGGAATAATCGGTTTGCAAAGAAAAAGTTAGAAGGAGATCTAAGTTGGAGAAGATGGCTATCCTGCTGAAAGGCCTGAACACCTATCAAGGCCTGCTTAAAAAATTCGGACAGTGAATCGGACGTACACTCGTTTCCTGCTACATACAGATACTCTTCAGAGAGGGCAAGGCCGGAGCCCACCCTTTTATAGGGCTTTTCCCATTTTTCATGCGCTTCGGTTTCCCACTCGATTTGCATGGAGCCATTTATCTTGCGGTATTGCACCGGATCAAAATACCTTAGCCAGAAATCCTGTTTTTTTAGACACAGGCGCATTTCATGTATGGTTTTCAGCATTTCCACTTTGTGAGTTTCGGCTAAAATTCTGGTTTTACTTACCTGTGAAATCGCTTCTTTCAGTTTATACCCAAGGCTATCCAGTCTTTTCTGATACAAATCGAGGTAAGGATCCGGGCCTTCCAAAGTCCCTATTTTACCTCCTTTCGAACCAAGGAATAGAATTACCAATGACAGGCAACCTAAAACGATATATGGCCTAAATGTGCCAGAGGATTTATTGGTAAATCTCAAAAACATGTTGTGTCCATATTCAAAGGTCCAATTGAAGAAGCTATTGTAAAGATCGGCTCTTTAAAAGAAAGGAAACGGTTTGTGTTCATGGAAGACTACTCATCAAAAGTGTTAAAATTTTATGAATTTAAACGAGAATAGACTATTTTTGAAGGTAATTTTTAAGGGCAGTTATTTGCTTAAATAATTCATTATTAGCATATTACAAATAATTAATATTTGTTTTAATATGCGTAATGCCTTATCGTAGCACTCATCTGCGCTTTTTTTACAACCTGAAATGAAGAGAATAGTTCTATTAAAACTGCTCGCTGCATTTAGCGCAGCCCATGAATTTGTTATTTCTTTCAGATTCATTTCATTTCCCAATTTCAAATTTCCCATACCCCATTTTTCCTGCTTTCAAAATTTCCATTTACTTCATTCTCAGGATGCCCCGGAATGTCAAGATCCGGAGCATCCTGTGCCATACAGCTCAATGATATGAAACGACCTTTATCCCGTCAGCTGATTCATTTGCTTATGCCTTCAACAAAATACACCCAACAGGATCAGGCAATATCCTGTATTTTATACAATTCCCATTCTGCGAGAGTGGCTAAAGACCAAGGTCAAGCTATCCCGGAAAAATATACACTTTCTATGAAACCGAACTTTTTCCAGAGACACCCCAATTTCAATCCTGCATCAATAAGAGTCTCCATTGTTTTGATACTACTGGCTCTTATTTCGCCATTTATACAAGCCCAGGGTGGAAAAGCTCTGGATCCCGAGCTGGCGGTTAAGGTCAAGCAGACCTTAAAAGAAAATGCAGCCAGTCTCCAGTTTATTGAAAACAAAGGTCAATTTCCTGTAGATAAAGTACTATATTATCTGGAAGGTAAACAAGGTACTGTATTTATTGAAAGAAACCGGATTAAGTTTGTCGCCAAGGAATATGTGTCCCCAAGTCCAAGTCCAGTTACTCCAAAAAATCCCTTCACCATTAATGAGCAAGACCCCATCCTAAACAGCCTGCATTCTTTTACAATGGAATTCCAAAACAGCAATTCCAGCCCAACTATTAAACTCGGCGAAAAATTCAGTACCAACTTTAACTTTTTTTGTTCCGAAGATCCGAAAGGATGGAAATCTCATGTAAAAGCTGCTAAGGAATTAACTCTTGAGGATGTTTATACCGGAATAGACCTACGTATCTATAGTGCGAATGATGGAACCTTAGAATTTGACTGGATTTTAAAACCTGGGGCAGATTATAAGAAAATACAAATGTTATATGATGGCCAGGACAAACTTAGCATTGAAAAAAGTGGCAGCCTAAAGGTCCACCTTCGCTTTACTGATGTTCAATTTCATATTCCAGAAGCCTATCAAGTGGATGCTCATGGAAAACACATAATTGATTTTGCATTTCAGAAGACTGGAAAGAATTCTGTAGTCTTCTCTACAGAAGATAAAATTGATCCTAGCAAGCCGTTAATCATCGACCCAAATCTTGTTTGGGGATCATTTATGGATGGGAATGGTATCAATGGAGGCACAGGTGGAAGTGGAGCTATTTTTGATCAATATCTTTATGCCATTCAATTAGATACATTGACAGGAGTGCTTTATTGCGCTGGAGCTTCCAACCTTAACATACCATCTTCAGGTGGTCAAGGTTACGACGCAAATGGATGGAGAAATGTTATCACAAATTTGAATGGAGGTTCCAACAACAATGAATTTGTACCCGTAATTTATCGAATCAACTCAGCTGGGAATGATTTGATGGATCTAACACTTTATGGCAATACTTCAATTTCCACTGGTCAAAATGCTATCGCTTATTCACTAAGTCTTTCATCCAACCGCGTCTTTATTGGGGGATATACTAATTATGACCTTCCCATGACAGGAACTCCATTTGACGCCACCAGAAATGGAAATGATGCCTTTATTGCTGTTTTCTCACGCAATCTTGATACATTTCATTATGCTACCTATTTAGGTAGTGTAGGAAATGAAGCATATGGAGTAACTTCTATTCAGGCAATTGATGACTATTCATACGTATGCGGATTTACACCCGATGATGCGTTGCCAGCTGGCGGTGCTCCAGACTATACACCAGCGGCCGCTTATGATACTATTTTTGGAACAAACGGCACGAATGGAGAATTTGACATGTACATCTGTAAATTTAGTCCGTCACTCAATACCATGACTTGGGGTACATATATTGGCGGAGGAGGTGCTGTCGGAACCGCAGGCGATACATTAAATGATGTGGAAATTATACCTGATGGTCGAATCATATTCTGTGGTTGGGGAAGAAGCACGATGACTGAAGTGAATAGTAAAGCTGCAAGGTCAGCTACAACAGATAATTCTGATGGAATTCTTGGAGTTTTAACCAGTAATGGTCAAAACATGGATTATCTGGAAGAAATTGGTGGCAGTGGCAGGGACCGTATTTTTGATATTGAATATTACAACGGACAATTGTATTGGACGGGAGTTGTAAAAACCGGATATCCAGTCACTACTGGGTCTTACGACAATACTTACAATGGAGGAAGTTATGATGTTACAGTTGGCTCTGCCCCAATACCAGGTTCAACGGGATATATTGGAACATTTTATGGATCGGGATCTGATGAATTAGGTAATGGAATCAAACAAGTAACTTCAAGTAATTGTGCCGGTGGAGGAAGTCAAACCTTCATCCTCGTTTGGGGTACCGTTTATGGTTCGGGTCTTCCGACAAAAAACTTGAACAATGAAAGTTTTTTTGATTCCCTGGGGACAAATGGTGGTATCGATATGTTTTTCGCAGGTTTCACAAATGATTTAGATACTCTCGTTTTTGGAACCTATGTCGGTGGTAACAATAACGACTACCTCGGAAATGTTGGTGATCCAAGAGGTGCCAATCATCTCTTCGTATACGGAAGTAATATTTATGTAGGCACAACAACACATTCCCAATCAAATTTTGCCCCTACAATAGTTCAAAGTGGATTTGATAATGTCAAATCTAATACAAATAATGACTCGCACGTTATATTTGAAATTGAACTTGCTTCAATAGTCGAGTCAGATTTTTCTGATGCACCCTTGTGGCTCGGCAAGCCCTTGCATACTATATTATGTGATGCACTTAGATTAGGCCCAAAATTAGATTCTGAAACTTCTTCCCAGCATACAAAAGATGCCGATGGGGATGATATTTTAGGAATGGATGATGAAGACGCAGTTTCATCTCCCCCCGCCTTGTCTGCCGGGGGACCAAAAAATGTAACGATTACCGTTGACAGCATAAAAAACACCACTGGTGTAAATGCGAACTTATATGCCTGGTTACTTTACGACGGTGACCAGATGATTGGCTACAAGCCAACGCAATGTATTACTACAACTATCCCTAATAATTTCAGCGGACCTCTGAACCTGACCTGGAGTGGGATAACTATCAGCGGACCTGACACAAACAAGTATTTGAGATTAAGGTTAACCACAAACAATCTATCTGATAATACAAACACTCCCAGAGATGAACGTGCGTATATTTCTGCCTCCAACGGTGAAGTTGAAGATTATAGTCTCGTAGAATTGGATTGCCCTGCTCCGGCTTCAGATTCAGCCTGTCTTTCACAGGATACCATCAATGCCCATTTCAATGCCTGGCTGGCTTCAGCTCACGGTGGCGGTGGTTGCGATGGCGTCCTAACCAACAACAATAGCGGTCCACCGACTTTTTGCGGCGAAACAAAAACCGTCACATTCACCTACACCAGCACCTGTCCGCCTTTTACGACTACTTGTACTTCTACCTATTCCATATTAGTGGATACCACTGTCGCAGATGTTACGCTGTCCTGTCCCGTGAATGTAACGCAGGCGAATTGTCAATCGTCAGTCTCTATCGATGCCGCATTTACTGCCTGGCTGGCAACTGCCAGTGCTACAGGTGGTTGCAATACTTCTTTGAGCAACAACAATACAGGTGCACCATCTCCTTGCGGGGGTTCGACCACCGTTACCTTTACAGCCACCAGTGGCTGTGAGCCACCCAAAACCTGTACGGCTTCCTTTACCGTAACTGCCGCTCCTCCCATTAGTTTAACCTGTCCCGCCAACAAAACAGAAGCTTCCTGTCAAACGCAGACTGCGATCAATACATCATATTCAAATTGGCTAGCCTCGGCAAGTTATTCTGGGGGGTGTTCGGGGTCGAGCCTCAGCAACAACGGTGGTTCTGCGCCGCTTGCATGCGGTGGTTCGAAGACCGTTACCTGGACCGTAACCTCTTCATGTGAAACAAAAACTTGTTCTGCTGTCTTTACAGTTACCGCGGCTCCTGCCGTTGTATTGACTTGTCCTTCCAACAATACTCAGGCGGCTTGTCAAACACAGGCTGCTATTGATGCCGCTTATGCCACCTGGCTATCTTCAGCGACTTTCAGTGGAGGATGCAATGCAGCCCTTTCAAATAATGGTGGTAGTGCACCACCCGCCTGTGGAGGTTCTAAAACCGTTACCTGGACCGTCACTTCAACCTGTGAACCCAACAAGACCTGCTCCGCCATATTCACCGTCACAGCACCTGCGACAGTCGTACTAACTTGTCCTGTAAACGTCACCGAAGCCGCATGTCAAAGTCAAACGACCATTAATACCAAATTCACCAACTGGCTGAATACTTTTTCAAGTTCAGGGGGATGCAATGTTTCCATAAGCAACAACAATACAGGTGCCCCCGCCGCTTGCGGAGGCTCCAAAACGGTGACCTGGACCGTAACCAGCAGTTGTGATGCCACCAAAACTTGTAGTGCTTCATTTACTGTAACCACAGCTCCAAGTGTAAGTTTGACCTGTCCTGCCAATAACACACAAAGCTCCTGCCAAACGCAATCTGCGATTGATGCCGCTTATACGACCTGGCTAAACTCTGCCACTTTCAGCGGCGGTTGCAGTGCCGCTATTTCAAATAATGGAGGAGCCGCTCCGGATAAATGCGGAGGCTCCAAAACGGTGACCTGGACCGTAACTTCAAGCTGCCAAACGAACGTGACTTGCTCAGCAGTATTTACAGTAACTTCTGCCCCAGCTGTTGTGCTGACTTGTCCCTCCAATAACACCCAGGCATCCTGCCAAACGCAGAGTGCGATCGACGCAGCTTATACCACCTGGCTAAACTCTGCCACTTTCAGCGGCGGATGTAATGCTGTACTTTCAAACAATGGGGGGGCTGCCCCTTCAGCATGTGGAGGTACAAAGACAGTCACCTGGACTGTCACCAGTACCTGTGAAGGCCCAAAAACATGTTCAGCTGTATTTACAGTAACTGCTGCGCCTTCCGTTGTATTGACCTGCCCGTCCAATAATACTCAGACATCTTGTCAAACACAAACAGCCATTGACGCTGCTTATACAGCATGGTTGAATTCTGCTACTTTCAGTGGTGGATGTAATGCAACGCTTTCAAACAACGGTGGATCTGCACCTGATAAATGTGGCGGTTCCAAAACCGTCACCTGGACAGTTACCAGCACATGTGAAGGTCCTAAAACCTGTTCAGCTGTTTTTACAGTAACTGCTGCTCCATCCGTGGTTCTTACATGTCCTTCCAATAACACACAGGCTTCCTGCCAAACGCAAAGCGCCATTGATGCGGCTTATGCGGCATGGTTGACTTCTGCTTCTTTCAGTGGAGGATGCAATGCTGCCATTTCCAACAATGGTGGATCTGCACCCGACAAATGCGGCGGTTCGAAAACGGTCACCTGGACTGTTACATCCACCTGTGAGCCTAACAAAACCTGTTCCGCAGTATTTACTGTAACTACTGCACCGACAGTTGTGCTCACCTGTCCTTCAAATAACACACAGGCATCCTGTCAGACACAATCTGCAATAGACGCAGCTTATGCTGCATGGTTGAGCTCAGCCACATTTTCCGGTGGTTGCAATGCCGCCATTTCAAATAATGGTGGAAGCGCTCCGGATAAATGCGGCGGTTCGAAAACTGTCACCTGGACTGTTACCTCCACCTGTGAGCCAGACCGAACTTGTTCGGCGGTATTTACAGTTACTACTGCTCCGCCAGTTGTATTGACTTGTCCAATGAATGTTTCTGAACCAGCATGTCAATCAAAAGCCACCATTGAAAGTAAATTCAATACCTGGTTAGCGACTGCAAGTTTTTCAGGTGGATGTAATGCGACAATGACCAATGACAATTCAGGTACATTTCCACCATGCGGCGGCGGAAAAACAGTGACTTTCACAGTAACCAGCAGCTGCGAAGCCCCTAAAACCTGCTCTGCCTCTTTTACTGTTGAATTTGACACTATCGTACCAACATTTACTAAGCCAGCAGACATTACCATTTACAAAGGAAATGACAGCCCCGATACGGCGACACTGGTCAATTACAGCTTTAATTCGGGAGCTTCCTATGCGGAGCTATGCCCTGAACTATTCGCCGGAATTAACTCTGAAGTGGATGCCAGTTCAAATAGTTTTAAAACAGATATTGGGGTCGCTTCAGGAACTCTTGCCTTTACCCAAAATGCAGTTGGAGGCAGCGGACTTTTAGTTGATTCATCCCATACAACAGGACATTGGCAATTTAATCTGACCGGTGACAATCTTCCAAAAGCAACGAACATCGGAGTTTACATACAAGCTAAGAAAAATGGCGTAAACAGTGCGGACACGCTCAAACTTCAATACAGTCTTAATGGAACCAGTTGGACAACCTTCAGAACCAAAGCGCTTACTCTGGCCAGCTGGATTCAGGACACTGCCACAATTCCAGGGGTTGCCAATCCGGATTCCCTGTTCCTTCGCGTCACCTATTCCGGAGGTGCTTCCGGCAGCAATCCGAAATCTTTGATCATGGACAATTTCCAGGTGAGGGGAAATGTATGCTGTACTTTTGACGCTTCCCCAAATCACACGGGGGATGTTACTGATGAATTTGATAGCTGTAATCCTAACATACAAGCAACTTATTGCGATTCAATCATCAACACTCCATGCGAAGGTTCACATCTCATATACCGTTCCTGGACTTTGATGGACAGTTGCGGCAATACAGCTCCTACCCAAACGCAACTTATCACAATCAGTGATACATCACGGCCTAGTTACACCCTTCCTCCAAACATAACTTTATATCAGGGAGTAACTGTGGTTGATACACATACTTTGGTCAATTATGATTTTAACAATGGAAGCTCCTATTCCAAACTGACTCCAAAGCTGTATTATGGTATCACGTCTAAGATTGATACTTCTTCAAACAAGTTCAAGACCGATACAGGAACGATTACCGGTACGCTTGCATTCAGCGCCAATATTATTGCCGGCAAAGCTTTGCGCGTGGACACTTCAAACAATCCCGGCTATTGGCAGTTCAATATTAAAGGCACTACCCTGCCTATATGCAGTGATTTTGAAATCTACACACAGACGTATAAGCAAGACACTTTTAGTTCAGATACAATTTATTATTACTATAGTATCGATAGTATAAACTGGTTTAAATTCCATGAATACACAGACACCTTAAAAGTATGGAGACAGGATACAGCCAAACTACCCATTACACAAAGCATTTCAAGTTTATATCTGAGGGTCACTTATTCGGATACGACAGGTCCGGAACCCTCCAGGTTGCGTCTGGACAACTTCCAGTTGAGAGGTATCGTGAATTACGATTCCTGTAGTGTGGATATTTCCCCTGATGTAACGGGATACCCGACAAATCTCAAGGACAATTGCGACACGCTTCCTTCATTGAGTTATCTGGATTTGATAATACCCGGTGATTGTCCTTCTAATTATATGATTGAGCGAAGCTGGATTGCTTCAGATGATTGCGACAACACCCGGAATGAAAAACAATTGATAACTATTGTGGACACCTCAAAACCCACAATAACATGTCCTGCCAACATTGTCACTATTGATTGCGAAGCATCTGTTGAGCCAAGTGAAACAGGTTACGCTTCCGGTTATGATGTTTGCCAGGATTCGATAACAAACATTGAATATACAGACAACGTCATACCAGGCACCTGCGTCGGAGATTACACCATCGAACGCACATGGGTTGTGACCGACTCTTGCGGAAACTCTGCAACTTGTCTTCAAACTATAAATGTTGATCCTTTGCCAGGACCCTTCCTTACCTGTGCATCCAATCAAACGGAAGCTGCATGTCAGACACAATCGGCTATTGACGCTGCCTATTCTGCATGGCTCAATACGGCCTCATACACCGGAGGCTGTGATGCAGCTATGACAAATAATGGAGGATCCGCTCCACCTGCCTGCGGAGGTTCAAAAACGGTGACATGGACGGTCACCTCTTCCTGCACTGCTCCGGTGACCTGCTCTGCGGTATTCACCGTTACAGCTTCTGCTACTATTGCTTTGAGCTGCGCAGTAAATAAAACGGAAGCTTCGTGTCAAACACAATCTGCAATTGATGCTTCTTATTCCGCATGGTTAAGCACAACCAGCTTTACTGGTGGTTGTAACGCATCTATGTCTAATAACGGCGGCTCCGCTCCACCCGCCTGTGGCGGTTCGAAAACGGTAACCTGGACTGTCACTTCTACCTGCGAGCCTAATGTGACCTGTTCTGCTGTGTTCACTGTCACTGCCGCACCTGCCGTAGTGCTGACTTGCCCTGCCAATCAAACGGAAGCGGCATGTCAAACACAAACCGCAATTAACAATGCTTTCAATACATGGTTAACAAATGTTAGTTTCTCCGGTGGCTGTAATGCGGCCATCTCCAACAACAATACCGGCGCTCCCCCCGCTTGTGGTGGTGCGACTACCGTAACGTGGACTGTCACTTCCAGCTGCGAGCCAAATAAAACCTGTCAGGCCGTATTCACTGTTACCAACGCGCCCACCGTGGTACTGACTTGTGCAAGCAATAATACCCAGGCGGCTTGTCAAACTCAAAGTGCGATAGATGCAGCCTATTCCGCCTGGTTGAATTCTGCAACATTTACAGGGGGATGTAATGCCGCTATAAGTAATACAGGTGGCAGTGCCCCTGATAAATGCGGTGGTTCAAAAACAGTGACCTGGACCGTGACTTCTTCCTGTGAATCCCCCGCAACCTGCTCCGCGGTATTCACCGTTACGACTGCTCCGAATGTTGTCCTGAACTGCGCTTCAAATAACACGCAGGCTTCTTGCCAGACTCAAGGTGCCATCGATGCCGCTTACACTGCCTGGTTAACCTCAGCAAGCTTTACGGGAGGTTGTAATGGGATGATTTCCAATGATGGTGGATCTGCACCACCCGCATGTGGCGGCTCGAAAACAGTAAACTGGACCGTCACCTCCTCATGTCAGGGACCTGTGACCTGCTCGGCCGTATTCACCGTGACGACAGCACCTCCCGTCAATCTGACTTGTGCAACCAATAACACCCAGGCGTCCTGCCAGACACAAGGAGCCATAGATGCAGCTTATACTGCCTGGCTGAATTCTGCAACTTTTACAGGAGGATGCAACGCTATGATATCTAATAATGGTGGCAGTGCCCCTGATAAATGCGGAGGTTCAAAAACTGTCACATGGACAGTGACTTCAAGTTGCGAAGCAAATAAAACCTGTTCTGCCGTATTTACCGTAACTGCAGCACCTTCTGTAAGCTTGACCTGTGCGACCAATTCCACGCAGGCGTCATGCCAGACACAAGGAGCCATAGATGCAGCCTATACAAGCTGGCTTGCATCAACAACATTTACCGGTGGCTGCAATGCTATGATCTCAAATAATGGCGGAAGTGCCCCAGATAAATGCGGAGGTTCAAAAACTGTGACCTGGACTGTGACTTCAACCTGTGAACCAGATAAAACTTGTTCTGCGGTATTTACAGTTACGGCGGCTCCTGCTGTTGTTTTGACTTGTGCCACAAATCAAACCCAGGGAGCATGCCAGACCCAATCCGCCATCGATGCCGCTTACACTTCCTGGCTTGCTACAGCCAGCTTTACCGGAGGTTGTAACGCTGCAATTTCAAATAACGGAGGTTCCGCCCCACCTGCCTGTGGTGGATCCAAAACCGTTACCTGGACTGTGACTTCGACATGCGAACCAGACAAAACTTGTTCCGCTGTATTTACAGTTACAACAGCTCCTCCTGTCGTTTTAACATGCGCTACCAATCAAACCCAGGCAGCTTGTCAGACACAATCTGCAATTGACGCTGCATACACCGCCTGGCTTGCCACAGCAAGCTTTACGGGAGGTTGCAATGCTGCTATTTCCAATAATGGAGGTTCCGCTCCTCCGGCTTGCGGCGGTTCGAAAACCGTCACCTGGACGGTTACCTCAAGCTGTGAAGCAAATAAAACCTGTTCTGCTGTATTTACGGTCACTGCAGCGCCAATGGTTGTGCTGACTTGTCCATCTAATCAAACGGAAGCAGCTTGTCAAACACAAGCAAGTATTGATTCAAAATATACGACCTGGCTGAACTCTGCCACATTCTCCGGTGGTTGTAATGCAATGATATCGAATAACGGAGGTTCCGCTCCTCCGGCATGCGGTGGTTCAAAAACTGTCACATGGACGGTTACTTCAAGCTGTCAGACTGCTGTAACTTGTTCTGCTGTATTTACGGTTACCAATGCACCAACTGTCGTATTAACCTGCCCTGCAAATAATACGCAAGCCTCTTGTAAAACTCAGGCTTCAATTGATTCAGCTTATACAGCGTGGTTAGGCTCTGCCACTTTCTCCGGTGGTTGCAATGCCGCTATTTCTAATAATGGAGGATCTGCGCCGTCAGCTTGTGGAGGTGCAAAAACCGTAACCTGGACGGTAACTTCATCATGTCAAACTGATGTCAGCTGCTCCGCAGTTTTCACGGTCACTGCTGCTCCCACTGTAGTTCTTACCTGCCCGGCTAACTCTACCCAAGCTTCTTGCAAAACACAAGCTGCTGTTGACTCTGCATTTACGGCATGGCTTGCCACAGCAAGTTTTACAGGCGGTTGCAACGCCACAATGACGAATAACAACACAGGAGCACCTGACAAGTGTGGTGGGTCCAAAACAGTTAGCTGGACCGTCACTTCCAGTTGCCAGTCGAATGTAACTTGCTCTGCCGTTTTTACGGTCACAAATGCACCTGCCGTAGTATTGACCTGTCCTGCCAATCAGGTAGTTAATTCCTGTCAGAATCAAGCTGCAGTTGATGCTGCATTCAATACCTGGCTTGCTACAGCAAGTTTTAGTGGTGGTTGTAATGCAAGCATGACGAACAACAATACTGGTGCCCCGGATAAATGCGGTGGCTCCAAAACCGTCACCTGGACGGTAACTTCCAGTTGTCAGTCGAACGTAACGTGCTCAGCTGTTTTCACGGTCACAAATGCACCGAATGTTACATTGACATGCGCCCCAAACCGTACCCGACCATCCTGTTTGACTCAGACCAATATCAACAATAACTTTGCCGCCTGGCTACTACTTGCCACATTTACGGGCGGATGCAATGGCACAATATCCAATAACAACAGTGGACCTCCAGATCGTTGTGGTGGATCAACAACTGTCACCTGGACGGTAACATCTTCTTGCCAGGCGCCTGTAACATGTTCTGCAACATATACGGTTACAGCAGCACCTCCTGTGGTATTAAATTGCCCTGCCAATTCTACTCAAGCAGCATGTCAAACACAGACTGCAATTAATACGGCCTTTACAGCCTGGTTAAATACAGCTTCCTTTAGTGGTGGTTGCGATGCTGCTATGACCAACAATAATACAGGCGCTCCTCCAGCATGTGGCGGAGCAACAACGGTTACCTGGACGGTAACTTCAAGTTGTGAAGCAAATAAAACCTGTTCTGCGGTATTTACAGTAACTGCGGCACCAGCTGTCGTACTTACCTGTCCTGCCAATCAAACGGAGGCTGCCTGTCAAACACAATCTTCCATTGATGCAAAATACACCGCCTGGTTGAACTCTGCCACCTTCTCCGGTGGTTGTAATGCCGCCATCTCCAATAATGGTGGTTCAGCTCCTCCTGCCTGTGGTGGTTCCAAAACTGTCACCTGGACTGTGACATCAACCTGTGAAGCTGATAAAACCTGCTCCGCCGTGTTTACCGTCACTATGGCCCCTGCTGTCGTACTGACTTGCCCAGCCAATAAAACGGAACCTGCTTGTCAGACCCAATCTGCGATCGACGCTTCCTACACAGCGTGGTTGAACTCTGCTTCCTTCTCAGGTGGTTGCAATGCCACAATCTCCAACAATGGAGGCGCCGCACCTGCTGCCTGTGGTGGTTCCAAAACCGTCACCTGGACTGTTACTTCCACCTGTGAGCCAGACAAAACATGTTCTGCCGTGTTTACCGTAACAGACGCACCGCCTGTTGTACTAACTTGCCCTTCCAATTCTACGCAGGCCGCTTGTCAGACACAATCTGCAATTGATGCAGCATATACGGCATGGCTTGGTTCAGCTAGCTTTACGGGTGGCTGCAATGCAACTATTTCAAACAATGGAGGTTCAGCACCCCCTGCCTGTGGTGGTTCCAAAACCGTCACCTGGACCGTCACTTCAACTTGCGAAGCAAATAAAACCTGTCAGGCTGTATTTACCGTCACCAATGCACCTGCGGTGGTGTTGACTTGTCCGGCTAATCAAACCGAGCCGCCTTGTCAAACTCAGACCGCCATCAACAATGCTTTCAATACCTGGTTAACAACTGTTAGCTTCTCCGGTGGTTGCAATGCCGCCATCTCCAATAACAATGCCGGTGCTCCTCCTGCTTGCGGTGGTTCCACCACCGTCACTTGGACCGTCACTTCTTCGTGTGAAGCGAACAAAACCTGCCAGGCCATTTTTACCGTTACCAATGCTCCTGTTGTGGTGCTGACTTGTCCGGCTAATCAAACACAAGCCGCATGTCAGACACAAACTGCCATCAACAATGCTTTCAATACCTGGCTTGGAACTGCAAGCTTTACAGGTGGATGTAACGCTACTATGACCAACAACAATGCCGGCGCTCCTCCTGCCTGCGGTGGTTCCACCACCGTCACTTGGACCGTCACTTCTTCATGTGAAGCTCCTGTGACTTGTCAGGCGGTATTCACTGTTACCAATGCACCTGTTGTCGTGTTGACCTGTCCGGCCAATCAAACCGAAGCCGCTTGTCAGACTCAAGCTGCTATCGATTCGAAATTCAATACATGGCTGAATTCGGCTACCTTCTCCGGTGGTTGTAATGCCGCCA
>CAYTNG010000011.1:43103-145375 GCA_964439105.1 uncultured Saprospiraceae bacterium | reverse complement strand
TAAACAATCAAAACGTATGCAAAATCTTTTAGAATTAATTAAAAAGGAATATCATTTGGATAATTAACAAAGACAAGTACGAACGCCCAACAGCAGTTTGGCAAAATAGCAGATTTAGCGCTAAATTCAACAGCAGTTCTTCGATTTAACTTTTGTACAAAATTGAACATTTGTGCTTCGATTACCTCCAGTTCGCCAAGCTGCAAAACCTTGTACGCAAGCTGACCAAAGCCGGTCGCCGAAAAATGAAAAAATTTTTAGTCTTAATATTTACTGCAACTGTAGGCTTCTTCTCCTGCAAGCAAGGCGGGAAATCAACGCCGGAAACTGTCAATACAAAAAATTCAATTTCGGTAAAGAATACCCGAAATGATAAAGACATTTACACAAAATATGAATATGCTGATTCCAAAGGTGGAAGTCTGATTCTACAAAACAGCTTCCCAAGAGGTGGAATAAAATACACCGACCCAAATGGCGAGGAATATTATTATGCTGTATTTTTTACTCTACTAATCAATGAAACAGATAATCCTATTGAATTGAAAATTACCTTTCCAGTGGATTCATATGAGTTTCAATCTTTATCTGATAGATACTTTAAACTATTGCTTCCTGGCGACACTATGACACTTGATAAAGCTCCCTTATAAAATTACAGTCTAACGGATGTAGAATCCTTTCTGGATAATAATCGTCACAAAGTGTCCTCCTTGGAAAGAACCATTAAGCCAAAAGAAATGAGTGGCTTTTATGTTGTAAAGCTTAATCTCAAACCAAAATCGGGTTGGGAAAATGGCAGTGGTCCAACACGAGAAGAATTTATCATAAATGAGCAAAATATTTATTATAGAATAAAGAACGACGGTTTAAAAAGTAGCAGCAAATCAAGCAATATTGAAATTAATTGTGGAAGTATTAATTTGAAAAATTTGATTTTAAAGAAGTAAACAAAAAGCCAGCGTACAACAAAAGGTTTGCCGCTAACCGGGGACGACGTTGGGCATATCCGCTCCAGTTCTTCATTCGGCTGCAGCTATGGGCTTAGGTTTAAATAATCCGCAGGATGCTTGTACCGCTTGAGTGCGCAACATGTTGTCATTTCGTTCGTCGGCAGGTTTTCTTACTTTCAGGCAGACGGAATTCCAAGACCCCGGCAGCACCGAGCCTCAAAAAGCTTAGTGGTAATAGCGCGACGACCTACAACCGGAACTATTTGTATTTATTTAAGGGCTGATAAAGTAACCTTGACAATATCGTCAAACACTTTTTTTTCTGTACCCGACTTTGAAGCAACACGAAGACCAGAAATTGCATTGAAAACGAACCTTGCAAACGACCTTGGAGTATTCCTTTTAGTAAACTGACCAGATTCCTGACCTTTTTTGATTAATCGAACTAAGGCATCTTCTATATCTTGCATATTTGAATTGACAATTTCGGCAATTTCTGAATTATGTGGTGCTAACTCAATTGAAGAATTAACCATAAAGCAACCCTTTGAACATTTCTCCTGCAACGACTCAGTGACAACATAATGAAAAATATCTTTTAGTGTTTTTTCAGAATCGGTTGACTTATCAATCATCTCTATCATTGCCCCTGCAAATTGTTTTCGGTATTGCAAAAGCGAACTTTTAAATAGTTGAAACTTATCACCGTATGTATCATATAAACTAGACCGACTTATTCCAAGTCGATCGACCAGTTCCTGGGCAGACGTGCCGTTAAATCCCTTTTCCCAAAAAAGATGTACTGCTTTATTAAGCACTTCCTCTTCATCAAATATTTTTGTTCTTGCCATAATAAAAAACCTTTGTAGAGAAATTAACTCTGTACAAAGATACAATTAATGGAACGAATATTCCATTAATATTTAGAAAAATAGCTTAACAATGGATTTACAATTATACCATCGTAAATATCATGATCAGCACCAGGAATAAAAGAAGCATCCTCAGTTTCAGTTGCAAATTCAGGCTCTTTAGGCCAAATATTTTTTGGCCTTGTTTTAAAAAGCTAAATCCGTTTAGCCCATTGTCAAATCAAGTCGCAAATATTCACCTTATTGGTTTTGTAAGTTCTCATTAACCTTATCAACTCGCTCAATCACTTACTGCACTGCAATTTTTTGTTTCCTATGTAAACCTGCAGCAGTGGCTTGTATAATGTAGATACCTGGCTGGAGACCATGCAGCGGTAAATTACATTTGTTTATGCCTTGTGTTACATCAAATTGCCATTCTTTTACTACCTGACCTTGTGCATCTATAAGCCCTAATGCTATTTTTTCATCTGCGGCACAGCCGTATTGTACCATTACATTACCGTCAGTTACAGGATTAGGAAATATGCTAAAGTTGTCTATCTCATAATTGAAGTTTCGAATGCTTGTAATTGACTGCTTAAAGAGATCATCTGTTAATTGAATTTTATAAATCCACGCTGTGGAGTCAGCAGTCACAACTGCATCATGGCCACCTACATAAATCGTAGGATAATCAACATTATCTTCAGCGAATGGCGATAAACTAATAGTTCTGCTACCGGACCAACGCCCCTTGGGGGCAACATAATGAGCGGGGTCATAAAATGAAATATGGCCCTTATAAATACCCGTGGTGTCTCGAACCATAACAAAGCTATAATTCGTATCTCTAGTTTTATAATCAGGGTGTTCAACCCATACATCAAATAGAAGATAATTATTCACCTTTTGAAATCGATTGTGTGCAATTACACATGGGTTAAGCGCTCCATAGCTGGTAAGTCCCCAAAATGTTTTGAAATAATTGCGCAAATTAATTTCAGTATATACCTTATATGCTTCCATTGGCTCGATTCTTTCCACTACACCATCTGAGGCTCTTCCTAAAATTAGAGCTTCCCCACTACTTTTCAAAGATTTTACCGTAGTTAAACCCCTTGCGAGATTTTTTTCATCGGCAGCCACAACAATTGAAGAACTATTCCAAGACCACTGATAAACCAATTCCCAGGATGGATGTTCGCCATCAATTCTTTTGTACAGCCCTCCCGTAATTTGACCAGTTATAGTATCCTTATGAAGACCAGACAAAGAATATAAGTCATTATTACAAACTGCAAAAGAACTTGGTCGTCCGAGTTGGTTCAATTCCGCCACAGTGTCGAACTCAAACTTTACCGGATTAGTTTGTATTACTTTCCCCTTAAAAATCAATCCTCCTTGAACCCCCGTGGAAATACCTGCAAAAAGATACTCTTGTCCCGTAATTTTATCCTTGTATATAATTGCACTTCTAGCACCGACACCCGGTTCTGAAGACGAAAAGCTCTTTATTTCGGACTTTATCCAACCCGTATTGCCAACATCGTCTAAAATAAATACACTCGCTGTCCTGGTAAGTGAAGTTGTTGACCAATCGCTTGGCGAAGCTAAGAGTATATCCTGATAGAGCCCTGGAGCAATAGAAATTTTAAAAGCATTAAGAGACTCTATGCGAACATAATCTCTTCCAAAACTATGACTTGTCTTCCAGGGAGAGGAAGCCGTTTCCTTTACCATAACATGAGCCCCTTTGTAATAGGAAGCATTATAATCAACTGAGCCATCTTGAAAAAAACCGTTTCCAGCATATAGTTTGCCTTTGTAAGAAACTATGTTCATAATTTCACTACCCCCCATAAAATTGCCAGCAACATCAAAACCAGAGGCTTTCCAGTCTAGTTTATTATCAGATTTAATTTGTACCTGAGCATAAGTACTCGTCCAAAGTAAAAGCAACACAAATACAATAATGTAATTGAGAATTCTCGTTAATTTCATATTTTCCGAATTCTTATTTGGTTTATTATAGTTAACCAATTAAAGGGTTTACAATTATTCCACCGTCAATATTGTATTCCGCACCTGTAATAAAGGAAGCCTCTTCTGAAGCTAAGAATGTAACTAACTTAGCCACATCTTCAGCTTGACCAAATCGCTTCAAAGGAATTCTGTTTTGCAAAGCAGTTGCAAAGCCTTGTATCATTTCCTCAGACAAGCCCGACTTGCCAAAAATTCCGGTTGCAATTGGTCCGGGATTTACAGAATTAATTCTAATCCCCTTTGGAGCTAGTTCGGTTGAAGCAGTTCTTGTATAAGAATTAAGAGCCGCTTTGCTTGCAGCATAAACAGCCGTGTTTGGCATTCCCGTATAGGCGTTTACAGATGATAAGTTAATGATTGATGCACCTTCCGACAGGATTGGAATGAATTTTTCAATAGTAAAAATAGCTCCTTTTAGATTAATACCCATTTGTTCATCAAATCCTTCCTCAGTAATCTTTCCAATAGGTGTTGGATAAAACACACCTGCATTTACAAACAAGACATCAACTTTGCCATACTTTTCTTTTACTTTTTCTACTAAAGCCTCGGTATTTTTAATACTTGAAGCATTTGAAAGTATACCCATTGAATCACTTCCCAATTTCTTAACGGCCTCATCAATCAGAGATTGATTACGACCTGTAATGATAACTTTGGCACCTTGTGCAATAAATTCTTTGGCTGTAGCGAAACCAATTCCTGCATTGCCACCTGTGACAACTGCAACTTTGTTCTTTAATTTACTCATTGTTCTAATTTTTAAAAAAAATCCTTTATTGGAATATTCATTCCGCAAAGATATGTATATCGGAACGTACATTCCATATAAAATGAAAAAAATAATTTCGTACCTTAGTAAAAAGTACAATTGACAATACTAAATAACAACTTAACCAATTGAAAGAGAATGAACTACCACAGCCAATGTCGATTTGACAAAAGTGGTGCTTTGAGTCCCACAGACAGTTTAGTGGTTAATCAAAGTTGGTTTTCCGCATTAACCTTTGTGGTAAAAATCGCTACTTTAGTCAAACCGCAAGCCACCGTCAATATTCAATATACCTATAGAAAATAAAATAGCATTATTGGTTTAATGAAAACTCATCTCCATGAAGATCAAAGGTATTAAATGGACTTATTCCAAGTTAATTTGCATTAGCTTATTCATTTTTCATTCCTTAAATTGCCATAGTCAAAAAGAAGGAAATCAATGGTACTTTGGTTACAGAGCTGGACTGTCCTTTAATAGCAGTCCTCCAAAGGCATTAAATGATAGTAAGATTTATCAATGGGAAGGATGTTCTTCAATGTCTGACGAGTCCGGAAATCTTTTATTCTACACAGATGGGATAACGGTTTGGAACAAAATGCACAAGGAAATGGAAAATGGAACAAATTTATTTGGCCATTATTCTTCCACACAATCAGCTTTAATTGTAAAGAAGCCAAAATCAAATTCTATTTACTATATTTTTACAACAAATACAAACGATATACCTTTTCCAGATACTCCTAATTTAGGTGTATGCTATTCCATTGTAGATTTAAGTATTAACAATGGAGAAGGCAAGCTTGTTTTAAAGAATGCTCCCATATTGCCTTCCCTCTCTACTGAAAAGATTACAGCGGTGAAGCATGCAAATAAATCGGATATTTGGATAATCACAGCCCAATACACTTCATCTTTCCTCCAGGCATTCCTTTTAAATGAAAATGGCATAAATAGTACTCCTATAACTTCAAAAGTGCCCGATAAATTTAAAGCTAAACATGGATGCCTTAAAGCATCAGCCTCTGGAGATTTGATCGGAGATGCACGAACAAGTTTTAGTTATGTGTATAAGTTCAATAATGAAACGGGCCAAATCTCAGAATTTTTGAAATTCCCAATACAAAATAGTTATGGCGTGGAATTTTCTCAAGATCAGAGTAAAGTGTATTTCTCAAATTCTGACAATTATAAAACTTGTTTTATAAACCAATTTAATTTAAATGGGTCATCGCCTGATGAAATTATTAACTCACATTTGGTAATAGGAAAATATCCTGGTTGCTGCGGAAGCACATTACAAATTGGACCTGATAGAAAGATTTATGTAGCACATGTTTTAAATAATTATTTGGGGGTAATAAGTGATCCAAATAAATTTGGATCAGCATGTGAATATTTAGATAGTTCTATATTATTAAATGGAACTTGCACTTATGGCCTTCCCAATCTAGTAAATGATTATTATTTAGCTCAGTCAACAAGCATTAAAGAGATATCTCCAAGTAAACTGAATTATTACTCTATTTATCCAAATCCAAGTTTCAATTCCTCAATACTAACCATCAAAAACGATTCCTTCCATATAACTAAGATTGAAATTATTGGGATAGATTCAAAGAAAATAGTTTATTCGAGAAATCTATTTGAGAACGAAATAAAATTAAATATCTCTTTATTAAATCCGGGCATATATTTTATCAGAATCTACAATGAAAGCAATGAGTTTCAAATTTTAAAGCAAATAATTTTGAGCGGTTAATATTTCTTAATATAAATCTCGCATTTGTTATATGTAGTTCAGCATTAAATTTGATACATGCATAATTTAACATGGATAAAACTCTAACATCGTCTATGACTATAGCCCAAAACACCGATTACATAGACGTAATCCGGCAAATCAAATTGAATTCAGATTTCATAGACCGCAAAGACCTTTATGCAATATTGGGTATATTTATATGTTGGCTGCTATTCACTTATTTGCTTAGTGATTTTGATAAAATCAAGAAATAGATCAATGATAATAAAAAAAATAGCTCTTCTAATTGTTACAATTTCTTTTTCAACTTTTTTGCAGGCACAACAAAAATTGACGAAAGAGAAGCAGCTGGTACAACATACAGTTGTAAAAATGTTTGAATCTATATCGAATCGTGATTCGATAGCCTTAAAATCATATTGCTCGTCTGATATTACATTGTACGAATATGGTCAGATATGGAATATTGATACCCTCATTAGAAAAGGAATAACACTGAATCAGTCTTCAGATTTTAAGCGTATCAATACTTTTGATTTTATAAATACGGAAACAGATAAAAATAAAGCATGGGTAACTTATCGGTTGAATTCTGTTATAACCAAGGATACCAAAGAAACAATTATACAATGGTTAGAAACCGTAGTTTTAGAAAGGCAAAATAAACAGTGGAAAGTAAAACACCTACATTCAACAGTAATCAAAAGAAGCTAGAGAAGTAATATTTCATAATGTGGCATAACTTGTACAGCAGCCAACATTGCATTCACGCTATGAGGGCAGACGAGCAAACTTCAGCTGATCGTCGCTCATCAACTTCAGCTGTCGGCAGACCGACAACGACCAGCATCACATTTTAATCCTGTTCACCAATCCTAACGGGTCGACAGTAACGGGCTCAAGGAATTCTAAGCCCCGCACAGTGTAAATGTTTTCCCGTTATGTGAGGTCGTTAAAATTGTCTAACTTTATATTATGAAAAGAAATCTAGAGTTCACGGCTGTCATAGAAAAAGAGGACGATATATATGTTTCCCTATGTCCAGAACTGGATATAGCTAGCCAGGGAAAAACTCCTGAAGAGGCAAAGGCCAACCTCATTGAGGCGTTAGAGTTATTTTTTGAAACAGCATCAGAAAGTGAAATTTCAAGAAGACTGCATAATGAACTAGAAATAACGCGAATAGCCATTAACGTATAAGAAATGAAGCCCCTTTCTGGAAGAGAAGTGTGCTTAATTCTCTCAAAAAATGGCTTCAATAATGTCAGGCAAAAAGGCAGCCATGTTATAATGCAAAAATCAGATTCTGGTTCGACAATTACAGTTCCTGTACCCATGCACAAAGAATTAAAAGAAGGAACATTAAGATCAATTATTAGACAATAGAGACTCGAAAAAAAAGACTTTGAATAGGAACCTCATATAACACATTGCTTACTCAATGCCTGCTTCCCGTTTCAAAGAAAAGAGTATCTTCAAAATCCGGCACAGCGCTAGCACCCGAAACGCTAACTGCAATTCTGAATTTCTATACATATAGAGTACTCCTGAAATTCAGAATTGATACTTAGATAGAATTTCATCTATAGACTTATCAGCATCATTTTGATAAATTTCACTATGAAATTTTTCAAGGTAAATCAAGGAAGATTTTAATTGAACTTTCTCCTCTTCAGACAAATTTCCAGCTTTCAGCAACAAGTCCTTTTTAGACTGCTCCAAAATGCTTTCTCTGGTTCGCCTACCTTTTGGTGTAAGCTCAACTCTTCTTATTCGCTTGTCCTTTCTATCGACAATTTCTTTAACCATGCCAATTTCAATCAAACGTTTCATCATCTGAGTTCCTGTGGTAAGTTCAGATATCGTATCCTTGTAAACTTCATTTTTTGCCGGGGTACCGCGATTATTAATTGAGACTAAAAAGAAATATTCATCCATACTATTTAAGCCATTTGCATTTAAAAAGCCTTTAGCATACCAACGAAAATACTTTGAAAGACGATGAATATTCCAAACAATAAAGCGGTTGTCTTCAACATTTGTATCTCCCTTAAGCTTTTGCTTATCTGGTTCGTGCATTCTTCGATTTAGCCAAACAGAAAATTCTTTGACATCATCACTACCCGTTTCGTCATGAAACTCCTCGAACAAATTAACCAATTCAACGACTTTTTTGCCTTGCATTGCATTATATATTATATACTCCACAAATGTAGCAAATAAAAATTACTTTACTTCTGTATTGTTATATCAAATATTTAATTTACATTTGCAGTATTGTAAATTAATCATACTACAGAAATGAAGCAAATCACCTTAACAATTGCAATGGCTATTGGAATTCAAGCCCAAGCGCAAAACAAGCTTGCCATCTTATACGGAAGTGCAGGAATGGAATATGGAAAAGCAAGTGCAGTGGATATTGACACAAACTATATCAATGGTTCACTATTCCAAAACACAATAAACGTAAACCCAAATGGAACAACAAATTTGACTGCGCCAGGTGCACCTACAGAAATTGCATTAACAAAATACGATAGACATGGTCAATTGATTTGGGCTAAAAGCTTCGGAGGCACAACTACAAGCGAAGCTCCTCACGGAATTGACTGCGATGCTGCAAAAAATATTTATGTAACAGGATATTTTGGCAGCACGACGATAACAGGTCCTTTAAATGCTAACTTCAATCCGGCTGGGGGAGGCACTGTTGCAACACAAGGAAATGAAGATTGCTTTGTAGCAAAATATGACCAAAACGGAAATTATCAATGGGCTTTCGGATTAGGAAATAGAAGCGCAAATACACAAGAAAGAGCCTGGGACATTGCAACTGATGCAAATGGAAATTCTTATGTTGTTGGAGGCTTTCACGGGACAATAAATTTCAATCCATTAGGAACTGCAATGAATTATAGCTTACCCGACACACTAGCAGGTTTGTTTGTTGCTATGTACAATACGAATGGTATTTGCCAATGGGTAGTAATGTTAGATGCCCAATGCACAAGTGTATTTACCGAGGGATATGCAACATGCGACTTAGACGCTTATGGAAATTTATATGTAGCTGGAAATTTTAGAGGTAATAACATCAATTTTAATCCACTTGGTACTTCAACAACCTTAACAAGCAGTGGACTAACAGATATGTTTATTGCCAAATACAGCACATCAAACGGAGTATTGAGTTGGGTAAAAAAAATTGGCTCAGCATTGCAGGACATTGTATCTCCAGGCTCTTTGCGTTGTGACAATAATGGAAACCCTTATTTTACGGGACGATTAAGTGGTACTGGTACAGTTGACTTTGACCCTTCCGCTGGTATCACCAATATTACAAATTCATCTTTGTTTTTAGCAACCTATGATACAAATGGAAATTTGCGTAAGGTTGTTGGAATGAACAGTGGTGCTGGTGATGGTGGACACAGAGTTAGTTTTGATAACAACAATGACGTATTTATTACAGGTTGGATGAATGGAACTGCAACTTTCGGTACAATTTCGCGAACAGCCTACTCCACAACAGCTGATGTATTTATTGCAAAATATAACAACAATCTATCGAGTTGCTATTGGGCATTCAACTTTGGTGGCGCTGGCAGCACAGCAAATAGTATTTGTGCCGGACTTTCCGTAGACCAGGAAAATAATGCAATTATAACAGGACAACTTTATGGAACAAATGCTGACATTGACCCATCAACTGCAACACTAAATTTTTCAAGTGCTGGTAATAATGACTGTTTTGTAATTAAATATAATAGCAAGGGTCAATTATGGACAAATGATACAACTGGCACCACCACTGGAATAAATGAAAAATCTAATACGAAACTTATTGTTTCCCCCAACCCATCGACAAACATAATCAATATCCAAAGTAGTTCGTATGAACAAATCACATATGACATTTATAATTCATTGGGAAGTATTGTCAGTACAGGAAAATGCTTTAATCAAATTGACATTTCAAAACTGCCAATTGGCTCGTACGTGTTATTATTGACAGACAAAAACAATAAAAAGCATACATCTGCTAAATTTCTGAAAGAGTAAGTTCCCTCCTGTTAGTCAACTCGACAAAAGGGCAACAGAGGCTTTGCGTCCTGCAGGCTGAAGTGCATCATTTCAAGCGCAGTTTTCATTTTAACCTTAGTACTGGGTTGACCATTTTCCCGCTGAAGCGGGACAGATTGTGCTCTGAATTCCCACTCGAACGCAAAGACGCAAAACCTCAGGTCAAATGAATCCGGATTTCATAAGCCATAAGTCTCTCTCCTCTGATAATAAGGTGTATTGTGTTTTAATATACACTTTTTAGAATTTCACCATATAGATACTTGCATGAATGCAACACTTGTTTTCTCCTCGATTGTAAATTTTTAATACCTGTCCATGAAGGAATAATGATCCTTCACTAATAGGAGAAAAAAGAATGGATGAAAAAGAATGGCTTTGATTGAATGGAAATCAAGGCAAAAGCTTAGGACGGTACTTTTTCAATAATGCAATAAAACGGGAATCTTTGCGAAGCACATTGTAGCAAGCGTCTTCCTGAAGCATTGCATCATTTTTAAAGCCGAACTGAAATGCCTTTTCAAACAGAGGCAAAACCTTGTTTATCTTATTTTGCTGACATGCATTGCTGGCCAGATAAAAATAAGACAACGCATCTTTTGGATGCAGCTGAACATTCTTTAGCAAAACGCTGTCTGCCCTTTCAAAGGAAGCTTCTGCTCTGTAATATTCAGCCAGACTGATATGGGCTTCATAGCTTTCCGGGTCCAGACGTAGCGCAGAATGAAAAGCGGAATGGGCATCACTTGCATTTCCCAATTTACGCTCAATCTCGCCTAAGTTGACATAGCCCTGCGGATCTTTGGGTTTTAAATGAATATAATGCAGGATACTTTTTTTTGCTTCCGCAAAGTTTCCAAGTACATAGTAGGCGAGAGCAAGATTAAAATATGCATTTGCATAAAGTGTATCCAGGGCAATGGCTTTATTTAAACAGACAACAGCTTCTTCCGTCTGCTGCGCATTTTGCAATGCAAGACCAAGGTTATATTGCGCCAATGGAAAAAGTTCATCCACCTCGCATGCTTTTCTTCCACTATGAATGGCCTTGTCGAATTGTCCAAGGTCATTATAACTTGCACACAGGTTGGCCCAGGGCAAAGACCAGACGGGACAAAGTGCAACAGCTTTTTCAAAATAACCGATAGCTTGCTCAAACCTGTCATTCCTACGCTCCAATAATCCCATTTCATTTAAAGCAAATGCGGCAGCCGGTTCTAATGCGATGCATTTTTGTTGCTCCTGCATAGCCAGCTTAAATAAACTTTTATCTTTATTCCGCTCCGCTCTCAATCTTAAATTCAAACCCTTAAAATAATGGCGACGCGATTGAAGCATGGAATATAAACTATGCTCAGTCCCTATAAGCTCCATGGCCCTGTCCAGAAATTCCGGATAGAGCTCGTAACGTTCATTATAAGACCATCTCTTCCGCAATTCAACCGGATCGGATTTCAAATAATCGTTTATTGCTTGCTGGGCTTCGTCAATCAGGGAAGCTGCCAACTGGTGCCTGAGCTTTCCGAGATAAGGCTTCATTGCTGCGTAAGTGCTCAGTTTTGAAAGATAATCAAATGCTGCACTATCCCTGGGTCTAATAAGTTGATGCTGGTCCATTGCCCTTAAAAATTGCTGATAGTCTTTGAGCAATTGCATATCTCCGGTTTTTTGAATATCGATGAATGATCCTTTGTCATTTGTTGCAAGTAATTTGCCATCTGACATTGCGACAGAATCTTTCCATGCATCCACATGAGCCTTATTTACCGGAATCAGGTTCGCAGATTTATTGCCCACTGCCATCGGGAGTTGATGTTGTGGTGCTACAGCTTTGTTTACTTCGTCTTCAAGATATCTTTCGATTTCAAAAAGTGTTACCATTTGATCTTCATTGCGATCCGCGAAACCCTGCAAGCCCTTCAACAGGTAATATGAAAAGACACCTCTGCCTCCACCCCAAGCTGTTCCTTCCAATGAAAGTTCATCCGGCTGGCAGGATAGAATTTTCATTTCATTTGCATACTGCTTAGCCAGATTTGCTGCCGTCAATTGGTTTCCTCCAATTTGGTTTCCAGCCAATTTTCCGGAACGGCATGCATCAGTGATCATCAAGACTTTTGCTTTATTGGCCACTGATAATGTGGATATGAGCTCTTGCAGGTAAATCAATCCAAATGTGCCACCGCTCATATACACAGAAGGTGGGGCATCCCAGCATAGCAAAAACCCGGGCTGGTTCATTGTTTTAGTTTCAAGATCCCCGTGTCCTGAAAAATAAAAAATAAAAAGATCCCCCTCTGCGACCTGATCCAGCATTCCATAAAATGCGGCGATGACATTGCCCGCTGTAGCCTTGTCGTTTAAAAGCACCTGAACATTTTTCGCATCTAGACCACCTCCATTGGGATCTTTCAGATACTCGCTGAACGCCCTTGCATCGCGGTCTGCAAATTTTAAATCCGGTATGGCCGGATTCTGATAATCGGAAATACCAACGACAAGAGCATAACGCTTACCTGTCAATGATTCCTTGCCACTGAGTTGAACGACCCCCCGGGCGCCCAGGATTTGTCCTAACGCCAAAAATGGACTTAGAACTAAGAAACACAGAAGTATTGGAAATTGGTATTTCATATGAAATAGGATCGCATTTTTGAAAAAGGTTATCACTTCAAGGAGATAAAACATGATCCGGAACCCCTTTTATTGTAAAATTCTCCTTATTTCTAAGATCTTAATGCGCTTTTGGCGGAAAACTGCCAAAAGCCAAGGCCAGATGCGAAGATATGCAATTATTGAGCTTTAAAGCTAGCGTCGAAAAGAGATGCTCATGACCCGGGCAGGAAACTTCACATATCCAAGTGTAATTTAAAATTTTACAGATTGCCTTAATCAAAGTAAAGGGTATTTACCGCTATTGGAATTTGTACAACTGCGCATGATAGGGAGAACGTATCTCCATTCGATTCTTTCATACTGTGGACAAATTCAAGCTTAAAATGGAAACAATAAATCTTTGAATGAATTTTGATTTTTGTAAAAATCGAAATTGGCATCAAGCGCAGCTATTGGTTTTAATGCCTGGCATTCGTGAATTGCATCATGAAGATTTTGAATCATGGTTTGTGGGTCCTTCTCGTTTGCAGCTTTGCATGCTTTCACATAATGAATAATGGATTTTGTAAATTCTCCGTTTTTCAGATTCTTAATTTCCTGCATTGCAAAATGTCCTTTCTGCAAATAAATGAGATTGCTCCATTTTTTGAGAAGAAAAATAGGATCTGTGTTATCAGAGCATTCATATAATTTATTTGCATTTTCAGGATCTCTTAATCCAAACTGGTAAATCTCCCCTGCAAGTTCACGATTTGTTTTTTCAGCATCCAACAAACGAAGAGCCATGAGATAATAATACCGGGCACTATCCCTTTCGTGGAGCAAATTAAAGCAATCTGCCACTTCTTTATAAAAGATCGGATCTTCCTGGTCTAATCTCAGATAGGCTCTGAACCGATCCATTGCCGCAATCAGATTTCCTCTTTCTTTTTCGATAAGTCCGCAAAAATAATTTGCTTCAGCAAAATCCTTCCTGAGCTCTATGCAATGCTTAAAACAACTGTCTGCCCGGTCATATTCCTTTCGACCAAGGTATATTTTACCCTTAATAAGCGTAGAGCGTGGATTCGTGGGATTTAAAGATTCCGAAATAGTAGCGTACTCCATTGCCTTTTTAAAATTCCTTTGTTCAATATACAAGTTCGCGAGATTGTTGTAGGCTGAAACAAATTTGGGAGAAATCCGGATCACCTTTTCCCCTGCATTTATGGCCTCTTGAATAGAACCTAATTTGGAATAGACATAAATTAAATTTGTGTAAGCTTCCAGGTATTCCGGGTTTAATTGAATTGCTCTTTCAAATGCCCTGACAGATTCTTCTGTTTGGCCCATATCGCAAAGTGAAATTCCTTTCAAATTGAAGGCAAATTCAGAGTTAGGTATGAGCGCAGAATATTTTTCAAAATAACTCATCGAGCTGTCCCATTTCTGCAGGGTCTGAAACTGGATTCCCAAAAAGAGGTAAGTATAGGATGCGTTGGGTTCAATAGAACGTGAAGCATGCAAAAATTGAATTGAATTCCTGAGCTTGTCCGCACTTAAGGGTCCTGCATTATTCAGGTTGATCCCGTACGTTTCTTGAAGCGCCTTTAAAAAATACCTCCTTGAAAGCACATGATTGTACATATAATGTCCCGCTTCCATCAATGCAAGGCATGAATCCAATTCTGCAAGAACAGTATCACAATAAGCCAGGGAGAACTTTGGCTTCTTGCCTGCAAACAAAGGTTTTACAATAGAATCAAAACCTTCATTCAGGGAAATCATCAACTTTCGTTTCAGCAATGAAGTAAGGTAATGCTCCGGATTATTTGCATTAAACTGCTGGTAATCTGAATATGCATTCTCATTACCGTCTATTAAATTCCCATTTTGAAGGTGAAAATTAAACTGATGATAACTGTTTACACCTGCGCTATCCAAATCGCTCAGATAGTTCTCTTCATTTCCCTTTAAGTACACATGTTTGAACGCTTTTAGCTCTCTGGATTTACTTTCGACAATGGAGTCGCGGATATGTTTTTCGATATGAGCCAGAATTCTATTCTGTTTCCCTCTAAATACCGGGGTCTGTCTTTTATCGCTCTCCAGGTAAGTATTCCTTTTTACATATTGTTCCAATTCAATTAAACTTACATTTTGATCGTTATCAAAATCTGCCAAACCCAGTAATCCCTCCTGAACATAAAAGGAAAACAATCCTCTGCCTTCACCCCATTCCGAACCCTCTATTGAAAGTTGATCGGCATCGCAAGACAATAGAACCGTTGCATCATTTGAGAGTGTGCTTTTAATCGCATTTGAGGTGTGCCTGCGCCCGTCCTTACCTCCCGTTAATTTACCTGAATGGCAGGCATCAATGATGTAATAGACATCCACTCCGCGCTCCGTAAGGCTTCCGAAGTAATCCCCTAATTGACTGACTTGCAAAACCCCATCCGACATTCCAAAATAATCTTTGCTTGGGCTGTCGTACAAAAGCAGGAGTCCGTTTTTAGATTGGGATAAATCTTCAATATCCCCATGCCCTGCAAAATAAAAATAGACCTGATCGCCCCGGTTGGCCTTTTTAATAATTTTTGAAATGGCATCGCAAATGTTAAATCGATTTGCTTTTTCATTTAGAAATAATTCATACTGGTCGGGATCTTTCGGCTTTTGAAGTGTATGTAATAATTGATAAAAAGTGCTTGCATCTTTATCAGCAAAGTTTAAGTCTGAAATAGTCTTGTAGTCACTGATCCCGATAATGATAGCATATGTATTCTTCGGAATTTGAATGGAATCCGCCACAGGGACCACTCCCCGGGAATGCTGTGCAAGAAGTACCCAACTGAAAAAAAATAGGCAGTAAAGGATGCTGATAATTATTTTTTTCATGCGAACCCGATTTAATTTGAGCATTACAAAAATCGGAAGGTTCCCTTAGCCTGCAGATATAACCTTAGTTATAGTTATTTGGGGGTTTTCTGAAAGCACAAAATTCACTGGTCAAACAATCTTAATAAAGAAAAAGCCGTATGCCTGTGAATTTGAACCCGATATCGATGTGGATTATTTTATTTCGGTCCGCCCATAAAATGCATTTTCCTTTCTTTGTACATAAAATAAAAAGGGGCAACAAAATATGTTGCCCCTTTTATCATTTAATGCATTCTTTTCAGAAGCAAATGCGAATCATTAGAGATCTACGTTAGTTGCAACATTATCCTTCGTCGTGATGCGCAGTCTGTATTTTTTTCCTTTTGGTGCTGCAGGTAAACCTACGATGTCAACAGAAACGTTGCCATCATTTTCCGTGTACTTGATGCGTTTTTCACCACCGGCAACAGCTTTTCCGTTTGGATCCAACAGTTGGAATTTCATTCCTTTGCGGTCACGTCCAGGAACAGCATCCGATGTAACTGCAGTGGCTGGTGCTCCTTTCTTAGAGCTTACTGAAACTGTTACAGGAGTATTTGCTCTTTGGTTACCACCGGTTTGGACGGTTGCACCTGCACCGCCTTGAGAAGCTTGAGCAAAAGCTTCCTGACTTAAACCCATAAGCAGGAAGGATAAAAGGAGAAAAAACAAATTCTTCATTTTTTGAATTTTTTAAGTGAATGAATAAAATTTATGTAAGTGATAATAATTCCCGTTAAATTATTTTTCTGATCGCTCATTTCAATCGCCGCACAATGATGAGTATGGAATAGTGCGAACCGTTATCAGCAGTCCTGTAAATTTATTAATAAAATTAACAATTACTTTGAAAAATAGGGCAAATTGGCAATGAGTCCCTGCCGGAATAATTTCATTAATATCAAGGTATAGTTTTATTAATGAACTAGTTATATATTATACATATGCACTGCACAAATTCAATTCCAGGGTTTCAGAAGTATTTTTTCTTTGTCCTGACTTTTTCTTTCTACATGCATTTAACTAAATACAGCTTGTTGTGAGGTCCCGTTTTGGGATTAGACCAGGAACATGACCCGATCCGTACAGTCCATTATAAAAACAACTCAAAAACCCGTCTTTCATAAGCCATCTATTGCACATCGTCCAGCCTGTATAAGATTTTACCTATGGTCATCCTGTGAACAACAGTAGTTCACCTCGGACCACCACCTATTCTTCCTGTGCTGATCATTTCTTTTTAGATTGCGTATACGGGCGATTTTTACCGGATTTATTCAAATTAGCTGTCCTTAAATTGCAAATTAGAAAGATGCGGCAGAAGAGTTACATGAAATAGTGGCCATATCTCCGGTTTTAAAAGTGGACATGTACGACAAAATTACACGCCGGATAGAATGAGCTCCTGTTCACATGACGATGGTATTGTGCAAAAGCTTCAAATGCGATTCAGAAAGCGCTCCAGTTCGTGGAGGATATTCTCTTCCTGATGATTGATACTTTTATAGACGCTGGCCAATTCCCGGCAGGTGTGCATGATTCTTTTTTTGACTTCTTCCGTGAAAAGGCCTCGATGCTCCTGTGCGTAATCTTGAAATTCCGTCAATGCATCCTTATACGAAAACTTATTTGCTTCTAGCCAATCAAATACGGCTTCAATTTCAAATGCCAGATCTGTATTGTATTCGTCAACTTCTTCATCCAATGATTTCCAGATCAATAGAACCTCCTCGTGCAACTTATCAAGTTCTTTGCGCTTCACATTGCCATCCGCATCCGCAACGGCATAAAAAAGATAGGCTAACTTCTGATAAAATATTTCGGTCATGCGATATGTTTCCTGTTTTAAAATTCCAATTTACAACATTCTTACCAATTGCGAAGGCCCTGTTAGGGGTGGATGTAAAAAGAATGAGGGGGACATAATCCCCCCCATTGTGAACACAATATCAGCCTTTAAAAATTCTATCTACTTTCTTTTGCTTCCACTCCTTTCACAAAGGTAGAATACAAATACACCGGAATAGGCAAAGGTCCTAAAAATTCCTCTACTATGGGCTTAACTTCTTTCCAATCCAAGCCGCCAACTCCCGTCGCCAATTTAGGCAAAGCCAGACTGGTGACTTGCTGCTGTTCGATTTCTTTCACCAATTCCCTTAAACTATGACGGATATTGATGGAAGAAGCCCTGCCGGGATGGCCTGAACTACCCAATGGTGGTTCTTGCGTTAAAAGACAAAATATTTTACGACCATCTGAACCCTGCCATAGCCATACGCCCCCAGGCTTTGGGTGGTATGTTTGGCAATAATGCCTGAAATCTTTGTACATAGACGGATAATCCTCCCTTAAGGTCAAAGCCAAACCACTATCAAAATGGTCCATGGGTGCTACTCCATGACCTATTGCATCTGCACGGCTCTTTAAAATATCCCCTTCAACTTCGTAAATCATATTTGCCTTAATAACATTGCAAGATTTCAAAAAGTGTGGCTAAGATTTGCTGACGGCAATCACTTTCAGGGCTGATATTTATCAAATTGAGCATGATTGTGGTACACAATGCTATTATACCTCTCATAATGAACGGGTTGTGTAAGCTCAACCAATAAATCTATAAAATTAAAAAATTAAAAGGCCAACCCTCCATGCATTGTAATCGTAATCCACAGAATTCTTGAAAAGCGAATTCAAATCATAATTAAAACCTAAATGGATCCTTTTAAAACCGATACTCGTGCTTAAACCATAGATCGTTTTTGTAAAATCATAATCCTTATCGAGCGTTAGCTCCGCTTTTGCGCCATCCGTTTCCGTATAATTCAATATTTGCTCATGATAGGTATTGAAACCTACATATCCTCCAAGGTTCCATGCAAATTTGTTCTTCTTAAATTGCAATCCAACCGGGATTCTAAAAAAACCTAACTGAATCTTAGCCTGGTCAATTTTATTTTGAGATGGCTTAAACACTGCCTTTTCGGATTCCACATAAAGTTGCTGTACCTCATCCTTTTGTTTGAAACAGCGATTGTCAAATCCAATTCCATAGTAGATGCTCCATGGGCTTTCTTCTTTCCCCAATCGCGTATTGAGCAAAATGTCAAATTCGCCGAACCAATTGTAAGAAGATCCGGTTTTCCATTTTGGGTAGTTAATCTGGCTGTTAGATGTTCCCGATGACAAACTGTTCCAATACATGCCATATCTGATTTTAAAACTGGTGCGCTTTTTATTTCCACTAAGCAGGCCCATCGGACTTCTTGAAGAACCAAAATCCGGACCCGGCGTAAATTCAGGAACCGTGTCTGTGCTTGCAATTTCCGGGCTCACCGGATCTTGAACCCCCGGGTAGGGATTCGGTGTTGAATTGGACAGAGCTATTTCTTCGTAATTTGAATAAGCAAGTTCACCTATCTGGTTCAGAATTTCAGCACGAAGTTCATTGTACCGGGATTCTTCCAGTTCGCCAGACCTAAATCGGGAATCAAGGAAGCGAAGACTGTCTGTAAGCGTATACAATTCCTTGTTTCCTTCCACTGTATTTGATGCGTCTTGCGCGGATAACCACGTAAGCTGAAATGACATTACAAAAAAGAAATAGAATTTTTTCATTGTCTTGTTTTAAGAAGCGAAAGATAAAGATTTTATATAATACGCATTCTGCTGCACTTTTAGTGCCCGCCCTGAATTTGTTGATCGTAATCGATACCTTGTTTTCTGAGTAAGCCTCGCACAGCCCATCCGAAAAAGGCAAGATAGGCGAAGCAAGCAACTGTGACCCAATACGACTGATGGATGCCTACCACATCCAGGTCGGCTAGCTTTCCTTGTATGGGTGGAATGATCCCTCCTCCCAGAATCATCATGATAAGCAAAGCTGCACCCTGACTTTCAAATTTGCCCAAACCCGCAATAGACAATGAAAAAATACACGGCCACATTACAGAACAAAAAAGCCCACCGCTCATCAAGGCGTAAATCGCAATTTTTCCGGAACTGAGGATTCCCGTAATCATGGCAACCATCGCCAGTCCGCTGAACAACATAAGGGTAAATGCAGGTCGGCCGCCAACCCAGATGAAAGCCAGAACTAATATTACCACGCAAAATACATATCCGTAAAGTGCTTCAATGCTGCGCCCTGCGAGATGATTTACCAATAATACCACGCTATAAGCAACAAAGGGAATAACAACTGTTAGTATCTTTTTATTTTTTTCACTCAGACCGAATACAGGTATAGCCCCCGTCCACCGGCCAATCATCAGGCTACCCCAAAACATAGAAATGAAAGGAGTGATTTGTGAGGTAGCCAAACCTCCAAATTCTGCACTTTTGAGTAATTCGCCCATGTTGCTTTGAATGGTCACTTCTACGCCAACGTATATGAATATAGCAAGCATTCCCAAAACCAACTGAGGGTGGTGCATTGCACCCCAGCCTTCCTGATTGACTCTCGCAGAACGATATGCAAACAACAAACCTCCAATCAACACTGCAAGTGCAAGAAACAACCATCTCATACGAACCCACTCCAAATCCTGAAGGCTTTCCGGATTTACGAGTTGCTCCACTCCCTTATAACTTTGAAATACCTTAACAAAGCAAGCTATCAAACCTAGTGTAACAAAGACCATGAGCCACATAGCTTTTTTAGCAGGCTCATAGCCTCCGAGCACTATACCTGAGGGCACTTTCTTTGAAAATGCAAACAAAAGGGCTGCAAGTAAAAACAAACAACCTACACCTGCATATAATCCTGTCACGCTTTCCAGACTCAAATTTTGTAAAGCGTTATCTTCATAATGCGTCGCACCAAACAAGGCTAGAGAAACCACTATGGGACCAATGGCGGTTCCAAATGAATTGATTCCACCTCCTAAATTGACGCGGTGAGACCCCGTTGAAGGATCGCCTAATGTGATGGCAAAAGGATTTGCAGCGATTTGTTGTAGTGAAAATCCAAGGGCTAATACAAAAAAGGAAATGAGGAAAAAATTAAAACCATGTTCCCTGGATCCCATTTGCACACTAAGGATCATAGCAAGGGCCCCCAGCAATGAGAAGAGTAAACCGTACACAATACTTTTTTTATAACCCCATTCCGATACCAGGTCGCGATGCCTCCAATTACTAAGTACAAAAAGCAACAGGGCTCCAATGTAATACGCTCCATAAAAGGCAAAGTCCACAAGCTGACTCTGAAACTGGTCCAATCCAAAATAGTTTTTACAGAATGGAATGAACACCCCATTTCCCGAAGCGATAAAACCCCAAAAGAAAAAAACGGTGATAAGGGTGCTCAAGGCCCCGTAATTGGTTTGTGTTTTGCTTTGATTCATGTTACATTAAAATAAAACTCTAAATATAAATGCGCTGATTGTCTAAATCGACATTTTCTCCCTGATGTAGCTGATGATATTATCCGTTTCCTTTTTAACCTGAGTTTCGATTTCTTCAGCACTTTTTAAATATGCGGCCTTTTTCTCGTCATCTTCCAGGTTTATTGCATTGATGCGTACATTAAGGCCAGCCCCTTCCACCGCAGTCCGTATGCACAAAGCCCCAACCCCTGCATCACTAATGGAATTTGGATTTCCCTTTTCAACCATCTGCCTAATGAGATTCAGACAGGAAGCAGCAGCTTTCATCGTTTCAAGTGGAACATCGATGGCGCGGATATTGGCAAGACGCATGGCTTTTTTCCTTAACTTCTTTTCTTCCGGATTGCTTTTTGGAAGTCTTACAGCTTCGATGATCCCATTAAATGCCTTGGTATCTTCATCTACTAAGTCTAGTAATGTTTTTATTTTTTCCTGGGCTTCACGGGCATACGTGGAAAAAAATTCATATTGATCTTCATATCCCTTTTTATGGGCACTGAGATTCGCAACCATGGCTCCCAGGGAGGCTCCAAGAACTCCCACATAGGCTGCAACTGATCCGCCACCGGGAGCGGGATTCTCAGAAGCAGTTTCCTGAGAAAACTTTTCAAGAGTCATACCCACCAAAGGGGCCGATTTTTCTTCAAGCATATATTCAATGATTCTTGTTTTAGGATCAAAAGTTTGAATGCTGTTCAATCCCAATGATTGAATAGCCACTTCAATGAGTTCTTGTTCGCTTACACCAAGTGAGCGTTTTTGTTTTTTTAAAAAATAATTACCGGCATCGGTCATAGCTTTTCTGGGAATAAGCCCAACCAGTTCAGATCCCGTAACTATAAGTCCGTAACGCTCCGCAGTGGTGCGACATGCCTCAAATGCTTCATGCAGGCTTGTCTTTTGCATACTGGTCAGGTTCATTGAGACCTGCGCAAATTGGTATTCGTCGATATACCAGCCAATCGCTTTAACGCCCGGACATTGGCCTATGCTTCGTTGCACGACACCCTGTTCATCCTTTAAAAGGAGACCTGTGACGGGATCCCGCAAAGGCCGGCCATTTTCACGTATATCGAAAGCGAGCTCATTGGCAAGGCGAACTGACTTTGTGTTTAAATTTACATTATAGGCAATCAGAAAATCGCGGGCGCCGATTACAGTTGCTCCGGAACGTTCATTGAATTCACCCGGGCCAAAATCAGGTTTCCACTCCGGCTGCTTAATTTTCTCAAAGTAGCCTTCATACTCGCCCTGACGGATATCTGCCAGGTTCTTGCGATGCGCTTCTGAGGCGGATGCCTCATAGAGGTATACCGGAATGCCCAACTCATCCCCGACCCTTTTTGCCAACTTCCTTGAATATTTCACAGTCTCTTCCAGGCTAATGCCTTGAACAGGTATCAATGGACACACATCCGTCGCTCCCATTCTGGGGTGTTCCCCCTTGTGTTTTCTCATGTCGATGCGAGATGCTGCAAAAGCGATAGCCCTGAAGGCCGCTTCTACGACTGCATCGGGGTCTCCCGCAAATGTCACTACGGTGCGATGGGTAGATTTTCCCATGTCTACATGCAACAATTTAACCCCCTGGACTCCTGAAATGCAGGCGGATAATTCATGGATCAGTACTTCATCTCTCCCTTCACTGAAATTTGGAACACACTCTATAATCCTTTGAGCTTTCATCTTAAGGTTGTAATTATGTGCGAATTTAAACGCTTATTTGAAAATGACCCGCTGGCCCCTTCTTCTTGTCATCGAGCTCTTGCTTGGCAACTTAAGTACGAATGCACAGAAGGTGATGCTGAGCCCGGATATCAGCATAAAGAATGATTTTTCATATTACATGGTTCGTCACCCAAGTGGTACCATTTCATTACTTCGCGATAAATCGTTCCGGATTAACTATCAAAGTTTGTACCCTGACTTTCAATGGAGCGGTGAAAAATCTGTTGAATTGGAAGGAAAAAAATGGAAAATCATAGAAATTTTTGCTCAGGGCGAAGGTATTGGAATTATTTACGCATCTCTTGAAAAAGAAGGTGCGCGGATCAGGTATGAGCGTTTCAATGAAAATGCCGAAGCTGTTGATAAAAAAATACTTGCACAGAATATAGAATTCAGACCTAATGACGGTTTTCACCTTCAGGCATCAGAGGATAAACAATGGGTGAGCATTGCCTATGAAACTCAGGAGCATTCAAAATCATTTCTTCTGTATAACTTCACAAGCGATTCTGTCTATTATACTTTGGAAGCTTCCAGTCTGCTTGCAGAAGACCAGGAATCAAGCATTGGATTCATGGAGCTAAGTAATACCGGAAAATCCTATTTTTATGGTAATACGAAAGAAGGGCATGGCAGCAAATCAAAAACACACCCATTTGTCCTTTCTGTAGCCTCTTCCGGAAAAATATCGGAGAAGCAGATCCTTCCCTTTCAAAACGAACTCCTGACAGATCCTCAAATCAAAATGGACAATCTGAACCAGCGATTGATTCTGGGCGGATTGTATGCTCAAAAAGCAAATGAGGAGCCCAATATGTACGCCTTCGCTATCCTGGACCATAATGACCGGCTTATAAAAGCAACGCAAACGCCGGTATCTGAAACTCTGCTTCAGGAACGGAAAGGAGACCAAAAGAAACTTGGATTGAACGGAAGCACATTAAATCTTCGCGATATTATATTGAGTAAAGATGGAGGTTTCCTTCTTTTTTTTGAAAGTACCCGTGAATTGAGCCGCCGTCCTTATTTCAGTGCTCCCGACCCCGCAGGTCAGTTTGCCAACAAATGGTATGATTATTATTTCGATGACATTCTGGTAGCCTCATTTGATCCGTCCGGCAACTTGCAATGGGATCACATTTTACATAAACGACAGTTTTCACAAGACGATGAAGGATTGTTCAGTTCCTTTTTCGTTTTCCGGACAAGTGGATTACTTCGCATTATTTTTAATGATGCCATAAGTGCTGAAGGAACTGTTTCCGAATACCTTCTAAAACCCAATGGCCAAAACATAAGAAAAAGTGTGCTCAACACCAGCTTCAAGAAAATGAATCTTCGCTTTCGCGATGCCATAGAATGGGATGCGGAAAGCCTCATCGTGCCGAGTGAGAGCAATGGCAAACTGAACCTCGTGAAAATACAGTTTCAGTAACTGATCGTTTCCTATAAAGACATACAAATGTTAGTTGTGATACCTGTCCCATTGCATTTACCGGCTTTATCATAGCAAAGCTTTTTAATTTGCGCGCTTCACCCCGTATGGAATTCTTTTTACATTTCATATTTTAACAGTTGACCCAAATACGATCCGGAAAAAAGCGCTATCTTGTTTTAAATTCTGAACTATGTTGAAATCTATTGGCGCCGTTGTGTTTTCAATGATTGTTGCCATAGTAGTCATTTTTCTGTTTGAGTTGTGCTCCCATGCAATCTTCCCCTTTCCGCAAGGAAAGGATTCGAATGACAGCCAGGCAATCGCCGAATGGATAAAAACCTTGCCGCCATTGGCAATGTGGCTTGTAATACTTTCCTGGTTTATGGGAAGTTTTTCGGGGAGCCTGGTTCTGGCCCGGATAGATCCCATAAACTTCAAGCGGGGAGTGATGAGTCTTGGTTTCCTTCTCATTGTCAGCACTCTTCTAAATTTGACGACGATCCCTCACCCTTTGTGGATGTGGCCTGCCGGGATACTTGCCATTCTCATCGGGCTGTGGTCAGGTAGGGCTCTATTAAACAAATTGAGTGGCTCTTAAAAAATACAATGCTCAAATCAATTTTATATGAATCTGATAAAACGCCTTTTAAAAATTGCCGGCATCCTTTTGTTCGTTTATATTATCGCAGCTTTTCTTGGCAAAGACAGTTATCGCGTTGAACGAAAGGCCACCATCAACGCACCTGTGAAACTTGTGTATTCGCAAATATCCGTATTTCGTAATTGGCCCAACTGGTCTCCCTGGCAGGAAAAAGATCCCACGGTCAAAAATACTTTTGAAGGCCCTGACGGAGATGTCGGATCAGTTATGAAATGGGTCGGCGATAAAGACCTTACGGGAACGGGGCAAATCGCCATAGAATCTTTATCCGCTCCATTTTCGATGCGCTACAAACTCAGCTTCCTCGTCCCCTTTGAAATGAGTTCATACGGAGGTTTTGACTTGAGTGAAGAAGCAAATGGTAAAACCCAGGTAAGCTGGTATGATACAGGCAATATCCCATTTGTCATGAGGCCTATGATGATGTTCATGAATATGGACAAACAGATGGGTCCGGATTTTGAAAGGGGTCTTTTTAAGATTGACTCTCTCTGTTCCGGTTTGTATCAGGAAATGTTAAAAATCATGAGCAACGAAAGCACCCTCACTATACCGGTTGATACTCTTGCAAAATAGAGTTGCCGGAAAATTTTCAGCAGACTTCTATTGTAAGCGCACCAAGTGATCCCTTTGATCCTTGAAGGTTAATAATTCCTTAAAATAACCGCGTTTTAATGATTTCATTTTGCAGAGTTGTTTAAATCTAATTTAAGCAGCTTTACTTTGTCATTGAAATCAAAAATTATCTACCATGCGCTTTGGTTTTTTAATATGCCTTCTGTTTGCCGGATCCCTTTTTTCTCAAGCTGACAGCTGCGTCCTTCAGTTTAAGATTGAAGGGATGAAAGAAGGGAAGGTAAAATTCATAGCCGTTTTTGCCGATCAGAATTATGTCGCTGATTCAACAATTGCTGACGCATCCGGAAGTTTTGTCCTGAGAAGAAAGAGTCCTTTGCCTTCGGGTTATTACTATGCAATCCTTCCAGACTATAGCAACTTTCACTTTATGGTAGATGGCGAACAACACTTTCAGATGTCCAGTAAAAAAGAAGATCTCGTAGGACAAATGAAAGTTCGTGGTTCAATAGACAACGATTTGCTATACCAAAGCTTCAAGCTTCAACTGAAACATGATGCGATAACGGATTCCCTTAATAAAGTTAAAGCCTTAAAACCCTCTGACACGGCTCTTTTATCCCGGGTAGATGCCGAAATTAAAAAAATGCTGAATGAACGGAAACAGCAGTTGACAGAATTTCAGAAAAAATACCCGAACGCCTTTTACACCAAATTCAAAACAGCAGGGCAGAATCCTGAACTTATAGAAATTCGAAAACCAAATGGCGAGCTGGATCGCGAGCGCCAACTGGAACTATTCAGGCAAAGCTTTTGGGACAATGTGGATTTTACGGATTTGCGCTTGTTGCGGACACCCGTCATCTCCAACAAATTAAAGCGATTCATATTGGAACTTACGCCTCAACACCCTGACTCGATAATCCGGCAAGCGGATATTGTAATTAAAAAATCCATGGTAAACAAGGAAATGTTTCAATTTGTAAGCAACTGGATCGCCTTAAAATTTCAACCTACACAGACGCAGGTCATGGATGGTGAAGCTGTTTTTGTACACATCCTTGAAAACTATTTTTCTAATAAAGATTTGGCCTATTGGGCTTCCGACAAAGACATCGCGGATTTCAAAAAGAAGGTTTTTGAAATGAAAGCCAGCCTTCTCAACAGACAAGGCCCGGATGTCATTTCTACGGATTTGTATGGTAACACGAGATCAATTTATGAAATAAAAGAAGATTTCGTAGTGGTGTTTATGTATGATCCGGACTGCGAACATTGTCAAAAAGAAACACCCCTTTTAAGAGAATTCTATAAACAATGGAAAACCAAGGGCGTCGAGGTCTTCGCAATAGTACTGAATACAACGGACGAAAAATGGAAAAACTTTGTTGCTAAGAACCAAATAGATTCCTGGATCAACGTTCATGATCCTACGAACAAAAGTATCTATGCTAAATATTTTGTGGACATCACTCCGGAAATCTATGTACTCAATAAGGAACGGAAGATTATCGGAAAAAATCTGAAAGTGGAACAAATTCCGATCATTATTCAACAGGAACTGGATCGCAGAAAAGTCAAGGGAAAATGATCTTTTGAGAGTTTAAATCATTTTCCATCCAATTGAATTTGATGCCTGGTTTCTTCTTCACTGCATGGTCTTTTGAAAATTTAAAGGTATGTTGGTTTTCATAAATTGTGAATACAATGATGCAAATCCAAAATACGAGATGAACTTTACAGGAAGCGTATTCCTTCTAAAACCTCAGAAAACCTAAAATAAAAAACCAGTAAATACCGGCGTATTTACTGGTGTCTAAAGGTCTCAAATAAAGAAAACTACTTCTTATATATCTTGCTTTTATATTTTTCAGACATATCCTGTATTATTCTAATACTATGCCAACTTTCTTTTTCAGAGCAAATTATTTTTTAAAAAAACTTCAATTCCTGAGTTTATGGCCCGCCCTTTTGCTCCCGGCAAACCAACTCGCAGACCACAATGGGTGGGACCCCAGGCAAATTAAACTCACCGGTTATTGGGACGTCATGGATCCCGGTACCGGGGCTTTAAAGTTTACCGCAGAGTTCTACGAACGCTCCGGCCTGTACCACGCGAAGGTCATATACCTCCCTCCTGATGCTAAATTGAAGAATTGCCAGGATTGCCCCGAACCTAATAAAAACAGGCCATTGGAGGGCATGGATATCATCTGGGACCTCAAACCGTCATCAGGGGAATGGTCCGGAGGAAAAATCATCAATCCGGAAGGAGGCAACATCTATGATTGTGTGGTATGGCTTGACGCGGACCAAAGCTTGGTTGTAAGAGGTTTTATTAAATTGAGGGTCTTCGGGAAAAGCCAAAAATGGATAAAGCGAAAATCCTAGAATTTCATACAATAATTTGAAGGATATGGCAGTTTTGATCCTATTATGAAAACTTGCCTATGGTTGATACATTTACATCTTTACAAATTATGCGCTATCTATACCACGAATGTGACACCATTGAGTGTCAGATTCTGGAAGAGTTAGAACGTACAGACACTGAACTCTGCGCTGAACTTGAGTCCATGAAGGCTTCAAAACTTGAGATGCCTCAAGCACTTTTTTCTGCTCATCCTAAGAGCATCCAACACGTACTTCAATACGCGCAGCTCTAAAGGGATTTCAGTCTTTGACGCGAATGGTTCCAATACAGCATATTGGCCTCTGCGGTCTTTCTTAAAGTGCCGGGGTAATATGGCTTACATACAGGCCTTATTTCCTGAATATTCCCCTTATCCCCCATTTTGGAAAAAGGCAACCAAGGAGAATCAAGGTTTTGCCTTAAGGTTCTTGAATTCCATTGGACCTTTTAAAAACTCCTAAGCTCCAGTATTCTTTTCCTGCTGCTTGTCCTGTGTACTATTAGCTACCCAGGCCCTTGGAAATAGAGGATCAAGATTCAACATAATACCTGCCTCCGCTAAAATTCACGCCATCCTCCATAATTGAGCCTGTACGCAAATACTTTTTGCAGGGCGCAAGTTTTCTTTCTAATCAATGTAGAAGTATCTAGGTCGATTCCAGGAAGTTTGAGAGGACCAAGTCAGGATTATAGTTGCAATACAGCTAAACAATTGCAAAAGTCAAAATGCAGTTAGGTTAAGAGCTGTCTTCTGTCAGAATTTTACAGGCTTTCTTCATGATATTCAAATAAGTTATATTGAATTGCGATTATTGCACCATGATGCCTATCACGAAGTATGTCAAAATTAAAAAAGACCGGGAGCAGAATATATACCGCCGTCATCCCTGGATTTTCTCAGGAGCACTTTCGGGAAGTACGGAAGACTTGCAAGACGGGGATGTTGTCCAAATATTGGATTACAAAAATGATTACCTGGGAGCGGGGCATTTCCACAAAGGAAGTATTGCCGTTAAAGTACTGGCTTTTAAAGAGGAAGCCCTGGATGATCAATTTTGGGCACATCGTTTTTCGGAAGCCCTCCATTTAAGAAATGAGATTCCCGGCCTCCACCATGAAACCAATTGTTTCCGTTTAATCCATGGCGAAGGAGATCGTTTGCCGGGCCTGGTGATCGACGTGTATCACGATACTATTGTGATACAGTGTCACAGCATTGGAATGCATCGTCAGATTAAGGAGATACAAGAAGCGCTTATTAATATCTGGCCAGGCTCCACACTTCGCATCGTAGATAAAAGTAAAGAGACCTTGCCCTCTGCCTATGCCTCAAAAATTGAAAATCGCTTTCTGCTTGGAAAGGAAGGTCCTGTTGAGGCATTAGAAAACGGTCTACACTTCATTATGGATCCCTTGTCCGGACAAAAAACCGGATTTTTTCTGGATCAGCGGGAAAACCGAAAACTTCTGGGACAATATGCAAAGGGGAGAACCATCCTTAATGCGTTTTCCTATACGGGAGGTTTTAGCCTTTACGCATTGAAAAATGGTTCAAAAGAGTGTTGCTCGGCAGATATCAGTCAAAAAGCCCTCGACGGCCTCCAGCAAAATCTCCGGATCAACGGCCTTGAATCCTTAAATCATATTTCTGTGTGCGCTGATGTAATCGATTACCTGAAAGGCATAAGTCCGGATCATTATGATCTCATCGTATTGGACCCTCCTGCTTTTGCCAAGACAATCGACAAAAGACATCAGGCTGTGCAAGCCTACAAAAGGATAAACCTGCTTGCAATGAAGAAAATTAAAAAGGGCGGGCTTTTATTTAGTTTCTCCTGTTCACAAGTCGTGAGCGAAGAACTATTTTATCACACACTTGCTTCAGCAGGAATGGAAAGCAACCGGCAAATTCGCGTCCTTCATAAACTGAGCCAGGGACCTGACCACCCTGTAAATTTATTTCACCCTGAGGGCTCTTACCTTAAAGGTCTAGTACTGCAAATTCTTTGATCCGTCAGAGTTTACTACCAAAATGGTATTCGCGTTCTACACGGCAAACCCGAACAGTATATTCCGCATACCATAAGGATTTTCCCTTTTGCTGTGCAGCCAAATGTTCGGAGTGCAGTTTCCATTTGCGGATCGACTCAAGGCTGGACCAGTAAGAAATCGTAATACCCACCTCACTTCGTGCGCTGTCATGGCCCAGATATCCTTCCTGGCCTTTAACCAGTTCCTCCATCCGTTGCGCCATTTCATTGTACCCTTCCTCTTTCTCAGTTCTTCTTGAGGTAAAAATGACGACATAATAAGGTTCAAATCCGTGAGAAGAAAGTTCCATTATTGCAATGAATTAAAATGCTCTGAAATGTTATAAAGATAGCAGAATTCCCATTCATTGAACAAGGTAGAAAAGGATCCTCAAAAATTAAACAGAACGATAATACTAACGATCATTCGTTAGTCATGAGGATAAGAGCTACAGCCTTTTTCCAATTAGAAATCCGAATCCAGGATAAGTCCTTGTGGATGGTCTCTCCTGCTCTGCATGCGGGCTTTCTGGCGCTTCCAAATTTCACGGCTGATCGCCTCTGCCAGTTGATCTGCAGCCTGCGTTCGCAGCAAGTGAGATAGAATGGATTCTTCCACATCCAGCCTGTAGAGATGACTAAATAGCAGGCCCGGATCTTTATCCAATAGTTCCTCTACACGATGGCGAATCGATTCCAGCCATTTTGCTTCTTCGTCAGGAGTATCGAGAAACCGTTCATAGTATTCCGGTAAAAGCTGAAGGTCCATTTTAAATTTTAAGGTTGAAGCCCACGCTTAATAAGTTTACGGGTGTTGACAACCTGCCCTTGCGCATTTATAAATTTTACAAAATAAATACCATCCTGACGGGATCCGATTTCCAGGTATGTTTTAGCTTCATGAATCGACTTTTCTAAAATAGGCCGGCCTAAAAAATCATGGATGCTGATACTTTGAATTGCTGAAGGATCAAGTTCTATGCAAAAGCGATCGCTAAAAGGATTTGGATAAAGGTTAATCCCTGACCTGTATGAGCTTACATTTGCAGATGCGGTTTTTTCGTCAATCTGAACTGCATTCCGGTTGCCCCCATCCCCACTTTCGGAACTGTTGGCATTTACTCCGGTGCCCCCTGCATAAATGCTTACGGGTCCGGATCCCTTTGCAGGTGCGGTCCATTGAATTTCGAACAGATTTTTGTCACTCCGATCAGTATGTTCTGCATACAGCCTTCCTGACCTGAGCGTTGTGAGTTTGACATTTGAACTGATCGGACTGAGATCCTTGAGATTTGGACCATCCTGTTTCAGAGGTGCATTCAATAAAGTCATTTGAAACCCATGAGCTTTAGGAGCCGTCCCTCCGACATGATTTACACGAACATGGATTTTATAGTTTTTACCGGGTTCATAACGGGTAATAGTATCTACTCCGTCAAGAACAGCTATCTGGATTTCAACATCGGTAGGTCCGTTATGACATGATTTGCATACAGTAGCATCATCTCCGGGTGCACCTGTGCTCCCCTTACCACCGGAAGCAGCCCGGCCCTTTTGATTGGACATAGATAAAAGCCCAACCAGGACAAGACTCGCTGCAGCGTATAGAAATGTTTTCATAGGCTTAAATCACTGTAAAGTTAGTTTCCTGAATTGGACTTTCCCTTTAACGAAAGGTTAAATTGGCAAGCATAGAAATTCATAATTTGTTCAATGCCTGGAAATCGGCAACTGAAAATCACCAACTTTCAAAATCAACGACACTTCAATGTATGATGTTTGTATTCAATATGTCAGGAGAGATCCCTTTGCTGAGTATAATTGAACAACCGTTCTGATAGTAATTTTTTAGCAGCGCAAATTTCCATTAAAGACTTCCCGATATGCGTTTTGAAAACGATCATTTTATGGAATATCCTAACTCCGGATATTTCCCCTTACCCGAAGCAATTATCGTGGCAACGCGAAGCTGGTCGGCATGCTCATCGTCGCCTGGCATAAATGCATCACAAAATGTCACTGTTCGGCTGGGATAATCCATTATAGCCGGGACGATTGGAATTCCTGCACCTTTGGCAATGTAATAATATCCCGTTTTTAGCTTGTCCACCTTCTTTCTTGTACCTTCAGGAGCAATGACTACAGCGAATTCTTTGTGTGTATGAAATAAATCAATATACGCATCCACCTGGTGCCTGCTTTCAGAACGTTCTACAGGATATCCTCCCATGGCCTTGAATAGCCATCCAAAAGGAGGCCTGAACAGACTCGATTTACCTATGTATCTGATTTTCGTCAATCCACTGGCGGATCTCACCAGTAATCCCAATGGGAAGTCCCAATTAGAAGTATGGGGACCAATGGCCACAACAAATTTAGGCAAGCTTTGTAAAGCTTCAGCCCCGATTATTTTCCATCCAAAGACCTGAAGGATCAGTCGGCTTAAAATTCTCATCCCTACCAAATTTGAGTATGAAAATATCTCATTTCAAGGATCGGGCAAGCACAAATCGATAATTTTAAGTGAGAAGGATTGCAAGTCGCACTCCTCTGAATTCCTTATACTTGCATTCAGGAGTAGCAAATTATGAGCGCATTCAGAAATAGAGACATTCCCGATAAGGATAGCCAATCAAAAAATCCTGAAGAATTTGGATTTGGAAAAGCACAGGCGGCAAGCCAAAACCGGATGATCAATGAACATGGTAGGTTCAATATCAGACGTGAAGGCAGCAACCTACGAAACGGATTTCAAACATTGATTGAAATACCCTGGCCCCATTTTCTTGCCCTGGTATTTGCATATAACATTGTCATCAATCTGATATTTGGTGGAATCTATTTTCTAAACGGCACGGAAGAGATCATCGGCCTTGAAAAAGGAAGCCCTTTTTACGAATTTATGCAATGCTTTTTTTTTAGCGTACAAACGACAACAACTGTCGGCTATGGAGGCTTGCATCCCCATGGTTATGCGGCTTCCGGACTTGCAAGTCTTGGTGCATTATTCGGTTTACTGAGTTTTGCGCTTTTTACCGGATTGGTATACACCAGGTTCAGCAAGCCTAAAGCACAAATTTTGTACTCTAAAAATTTTCTTATCGCCCCTTACAAAGAAGGACTTTCTATACAAGTCCGCGTAGTCAATGCGTTCAGTAATACCATCATTGACCTGGAAGCTACAATGATCATTGCCTTTACGGATCCCGATACCTCTAACCGAATAATCCGGACTCTGAACCTGGAGATTAGTAAAATAGCCATGTTTCCTCTGAATTGGACCTTGGTACATGCCCTGAATGCGGATAGTCCGCTTAGCCGGTTTGACTTCCGGAATGCCGAAGCTATGTCTGTAGAAATAGTCATTCTGCTTCGTGGATATGACGAAAGCTACAACCAAACCGTGCATTCCATGAAATCCTATGGCTTTGAGAGCCAATTGTACCTGGCCAAATTCAAGCCCATGTTTGACTATTCAGACAACCAAACCCATCTCTATCTGGACCGAATCAGCGATTTTGAATGGGTAAATCCGATCTAGTCATACCCGGAACAGAATTCAAATAATCGAAACAAGAAAGTCCACTTTATACTAGCCTATTTGATTAAACCATTTTACTAAAAAAGAGTCTTATACACAATGGCCGGAAATACATATCAGGAAGATCAAACCATTCTGAATTGGATTGGAAATCCCGAAACCCTCGAAAGGGGGTTCCGGTCGCTGATAGAGAAGTATCAGCAAAAGTTGTACTGGAATATTCGAAGGATGGTTCTTTCACATGATGATGCAGATGACGTGCTCCAAAATACCTTTATCAAGGTCTATAAAAGTATAGGCCAGTTCGAGCAAAAGAGCAGCCTGTTTACATGGTTATACCGAATCGCAGTGAATGAAAGCTTAAGTTTTATTGAAAAAAATAAGAAGTTCAGGTACGATGGTATGGATGAGCAGAATGAGCACCCCGCCATCCAGCAACTGCGGGCCGATCCTTATTTTGAAGGAGATGCGATTCAACTGGCACTACAGGAAGCCTTGGCGCGTTTACCCGAGAAACAAAAACAAGTATTCCTGCTGCGCTATCACGATGAAATGTCTTACAAGGACATGTCTGAAGTACTACAGACAAGTGAAGGGGCCCTTAAAGCTTCCTATCACCATGCTATTAAGAAAATTGAGGAATATTTTAAAATTAAAGAACTAATCTGAGATGAAACAGAATTATACGCCCTCTGATGATCCTTGCATGCCTTTTGGCGATCGTCTGAAAAATTCGGATGGCTTTGTTTTGCCAGATGCCTACTTCGAAGATCTTGCGGGCCGGATCACAAAAGAGTGCCCCGCAATCCCAATAGATGAGGACACATTTCAAGTCCCTGAAAGCTATTTTGAGTCTTTGTCAGATAAGATAATGTTCCAGACAGAACAGAATGCATTGCCAGCGGATGTCAAAAATGGAGTTTTCAAAATTCCCGATGGATATTTTGAGGATTTTCAGGGCCGGCTTATGGGCCAAATTTCTAAAGAAAAACATTCCGGATCCAAAACCTTGTCATTCCGGCGAGTGCTCATGTTTAGCATCGCAGCGAGTATGGTTCTTGGCGTATGTGTCCTCGTGCTTCGCTTGTTCAGTCCATCTGCGGATTTGGATATATTGTCTTCCTGTTCCGAAGATGAACTTTTAGAGTATGTATCCACTTATTCAACTGAATTCAATTCAGAAGCACTGGCAAGCGTAATGAATAATGGCGATTTGAATGCTCTTGATTTTATTGATAAAAACAATGAGGATGTCGAAGAACTCCTCGAATATTTTGAATAATGGTGTTTTTGAAATCTTATATAAATCGAAATCTATGAAAACTATTTGGAGTATACTTTTTATCCAGATTATCGCAATGGGCACTGGCATTGCCCAGAATGGACCACCTGAAAAGGGCCGCATGCTGGAAAAAATGGAAGCCATGCGTGTTGCTTACCTTACAAATCGTTTGGACCTCAACAGCGAAGAAGCAAGCCGTTTTTGGCCTGTGTACAATGAATATGCCCAAAAGCGTATGGAGCTTCGAAAGGACTTGATGCAATCAAAACGCGACCTGCGGCGAAAAGAGTTGAGCGAAGAAGAATCCAAGAAGGAAGTGGAAGAGCAACTTTCCATTCAGGAGAAAGAACTGAGCTTAAAGAAGAATTACTATGAAAAATTCAAAGCCTTGCTACCTGCCCAAAAACTGGCACGCCTCGAACCCGCCGAAATGGAGTTCAACCAAGAGGTTATCAGACATTTGAAGGAGCGTCGCGAAAGACGTATGGGTCAAATGGACGAACGCCGCCCTATGAGATAATGCCCAATGCACAGGGACAGACATGACATGTCTTAAGACATGTCATGTCCTCACCACGCCTTCAGCACATAAAGTCAGATGTTGCTCTGGCTAGCCCCAGTGAAGATGAATAACAACACAAAGAAATGACATGTCTTAAGACATGTCATTTCTCCACCACGTTTTCAGCACATAAAATCAGATGTTGCTCCGGCTAGCACCTGTGCAAATAAGTACCATGCCTGTAAATTTAGCCCAATGTCCTTTTTATAACTAATTCTAAATCATTAGCTTATAAATTTCATATGGCAATAGATTACCAACTGCATATTCAAATTTTGCATCCAACAGCTTCGTAATTATTCATTTGATTTGTGAAAAGAGATGACATGTCTTAAGACATGTCATCTCTCCAAGTGGGCTAAACACTCAGCTCATTAATAGTCTTTGCCTTTCGCCTCCTCAGCTTCTTTACTTGCTTCATCTCAACGGGTAGCAAGGGCAGGTTCTGCTCTATCTGATACTTTGTAAAACTCCATTTGATCTTCAATACTGCAAATACGATTTGCGTGATAATGATACTGGTAAAGATGATACTGGTTTCAAACCCGTCTATAAACAAATCGAAGTTTTCAATATTTTCAAAATCCTTGCCATTAAAATAACTGTGATAAAAGGGATCGTCTACGATCCAGCAATGCAGGTAAAATGACAATGTTAGTATCGTGAGCGCGGGGAAATTGATCAACATCATGCTTTTTCGCGAAAAGGAAATATTATTGTTGCACAAGCGTATCTTAAGGGGATCACGCAAAGTCTTGCGAATCAAAAACTCCTGGTACCACATCAAAATATCCGTAACGGAAAAAGCAAGAAACACACTAAGCGATAGCACTCGGTTATAGGCGATGATCTGATGGTATCCATTGACCTTTAAAATGAAAATCATGATGCCAATCAAAACGGTTATATCAATGAACTGACATAACAAATTGATGTTCTTAAATTTCGTATTGCTGCCTCGATAATTGAATGCTTTTGACTGGGCTTCCAAAAAGTAAATAAACTGATTTGAAAAGAGCAAGATGTAGGAAACAACTATAAACGAAAGCAGGATATTGTTAATGTGATATTCGTTATCGTAGATTCCATAAAAGGAAAACCAACGGTCTAATGGAATATTCCCAGAGGAATAATTCATGAGAAAAACCAAACACATTGCAATTGGCAATATGGTAAACCCAAGGGTCGCACTCAGTAAAACCCAATTTTTACGGATATACATATGCAATTGCCTGTTTTTCATGGCGCTCCCGATGAATTTAACAAACATGATCTCTCTTCGCAAAACACCAAAACCCAGTTACTCTTTCCGCCGCTCTATGCAGCGCATTGGAGCAAAAACGGATACATCAATCTCATATAAAGTATCTTTCCAATGATCAACAACAAGTCGAAATTCATTGACGTCTTTACATAATCCAAACCGGATGCCCTTAATTCCTAAAAAATATAATACCATTTCATTAAATAGCAACTGAAGATTATTCAGCAATTAAATGTATTACAATTTTCCCAAGCTAAAATGAGATTAGTTTCAAATTGCAGTATTTTATAAAACACTTTAAAAATGGGGCCTTTCCCGAAGTAAAACGACAAAAAAATGACAAATGTCATCTGTAAACATGACGCTTGTCACCCATTTAGTTTCCTTGAATAATACATTTAAGCCGTAATTAAATATTGGTAATATTAAATCCTAAATTATGAAAACACTGACGTTTCCAAGGGGTAGTTTACTCCCAAATATTGCCAGCGACATATTTGATGCTACGAGTTTCTTTACCCCGGGATTGTGGAATTTTGAAGACAGCTTCGCTGATTTTGAATTTGTAAATAGAATTCCAAGTGTCAATATCAAAGACATGGGCAAGGAATTCCAGATTGAGATGGCGGCTCCAGGTCTTGAAAAGGGAGACTTTAAAATTGAAATAGATAATGGAATGCTGATGATCAGCGCAGAGAAGAAACTTGAAAGCAAAGAAGAAAAAGAAAACTACACGCGCAGGGAGTTCTCCTTTAATAAATTTATGAGGAGGTTCCGAATGCCTGAAGATTGCATCTACGACAAATTGGAAGCTAAATATGAAAACGGTCTCTTGAAATTAATGCTTCCAAAAAAGGAAGTTCACATTGAAAAGAAGAGCAAGGAGATTAAAATTTCCTGATTTGATTTTTCGCCTTACTTGCAATAAATTTCTTTCAAGGAATTAAGTCTTAAATACTCTCTGCTGACAAAAAATCCCGCACTCTGCGGGATTTTTTATTTGTTACTTTTTAGAAAAAAATCAATATTTCTTTCATACAATGAAAGGGCTAGCGCAAATGAGCTTACTACTAAAGATTGCCGCGCAAACAATATTTGCTGGCTTGTTATCGGAAAGCTAAAATATGCTCCGGATTATTGATCTTCAATGCGCCATTCTGCATATGAATTTGGGGTTTCATCCAGTCTGGCCGCGACAAGTTTTAAGTTTTCGGGAAGTTCATTCTTTACCAATTCAATAAAATGCAAGAGTAAATGTTCACAGGTCGGTTGAAGCTTCAGCAATACCACCTTTTCATACCGGTCAGCAATATTGCGTACCAAATCCTCATTTTCGTTTGCAGACAATACCAATGCATGATCGAATTGCTGAAGTACCTTTCGTTCCACGATACCCTTGAGTAGCGAAAAATCATAAACCATTCCATCCTTGGGATGACCGGGCGCTTGCAAGGGATCACCTAATAATGTCAAAGAAAAAGAATAGGTATGACCATGAATATTTTTACACGGCCCATCATAGGATAATAGCGCATGCGCCATATCAAATACGAACCTGCGGGTTAAACGGATCCGACCCATCATTACAGGGTTCCGCGTCTTTCCTGTTCTGCCTCAATACTTTCAAACAAGGCTTTGAAATTTCCCTTTCCAAAAGACTTTGCTCCCTTTCGCTGAATAATTTCAAAGAAAAGGGTAGGCCGATCCTCGACGGGTCTTGTAAATATCTGAAGCAGATAGCCGTCTTCATCGCGATCCACCATGATGCCTAGCTTTCTCAGAGACTGCATGTCTTCTTCAATTATGCCTACACGATTCTGCACCGTATCGTAATAATCCCCGGGGACATACAAAAATTCCACTCCCCGCTTGCGCATTTCACTTATAGTAAATAAGATATTATCCGTTGCAACGGCTATGTGCTGGCATCCCGGTCCTTTGTAAAAATCAAGATATTCCTCAATTTGGGATTTCTTGAGACCCGCTGCAGGTTCGTTGATTGGAAATTTAATCCGCCCGTTTCCATTTGTCATCACCTTGCTCATCAGAGCGGTGTACTGCGTACTGATATCTTTGTCGTCGAATGTAATCAGATTTGCAAAACCCATGACGTCCTCATAAAAACTTGCCCATTTATTCATTCCGCCTAACTCCACATTTCCTACCATATGATCGATATATTTCAACCCGGTCTCTGTTGGATTGTATTCCGAATTCCAGGCAATATATCCCGGTAAAAAAACACCCCTGTAATTTTTGCGCTCGATAAATAAATGAACCGTATCTCCATAGGTGTGTATTCCTGACTTTACGATTTCACCGTCTGCATCCGACACACTTACAGGATCCAGAAATGCCTTGGCTCCACGCGATACGGTCTCTTCAAAAGCCTTTCGTGCATCGTCCACCCAAAGTGCAATGTATTTGACTCCATCTCCATGAAGGCGGATGTGATGAGAGATTTCACTATCCGGATCAAATGGTGTTGTGAGAACCAGACGGATCTTGCCTTGCTGCAAAACATATGAAGTACGGTCTTTATTTCCTGTCTCCAAACCTGAATATGCAAGGGACTGAAATCCAAAAGCAGTCTTATAATAATGCGCTGCCTGCTTTGCGTTACCTACGTATAATTCAACAAAATCGGTACCATTAATAGGCAGAAAATCTTTAGCCTTTTCAAATATTTTTTCTCCGGAATAACTGTAATTCTGGACATTGGTTAAATCTTTCATAACTCCTGATTTGAATTAAACAAATGTTTGTTAGTTTTTAGATGAAATGGATTCCGGACTTTCCAGCCAGGATTTGTAATAGTCTTTTACTTCCAACTCCATGGCCGCTTTTGTTATACTTACCGGGCTAAAAGGATCAATCATCACTGCAAGTTCGCCGGTTTCCTTTTTACCAATACTCCTCTCAATAGCTCCCGGATGAGGTCCATGCGGTATACCTGATGGATGTAGTGTCAGCTGTCCCTTCTGTATATTATTACGGCTCATGAAATCGCCATCCACATAATACAGAATCTCATCTGAATCAATGTTGCTGTGATGATAGGGTGCAGGAATCGCATCCGGATGATAATCATACAAGCGTGGAACAAATGAACATATTACAAAACCACGGCCTTCAAACTGCTGATGAATGGGGGGAGGCATGTGGATGCGGCCAGTAATGGGTTCGAAATCAAAAATGGAAATGCCATACGGATAATTGTAACCGTCCCAGCCCACAACATCAAAGGGATGATTTGCATACAGGAAGGGATAAATCATACCCCGTTTTTTAATCCGCAGATGAAATTCTCCTTCCTGATCGTATGTCTCCAATTGATTTGGAAGTTTAAAGTCGCGCTCGCAAAAGGGAGAATGCTCAAGATACTGGCCCATGTTGTTGCGATATCTCGAAGGCGTGCGGATTGGACCATGCGATTCAACAATCAGATGCCTGTTGGAAGAGGATGTAAATTCCATCTGATATACGGTGCCGCGTGGAATCACCAGGTAGTCGCCATATTCAAAGGAAACATTCCCATAACTTGTTCGCAAGGTACCGGAACCTTCATGAATAAAGATCATCTCATCGGCATCTGCATTTTTGAAGAAATAGGACTTCAAAGATTCGGAGGGTGCGGCAACCGCTACAGCCATGTCCTGATTGATGAATAGCGTTTTCCGGCTTTCGATGTAATCCGCTTCAGGCTTTGCTTGAAATCCTTGAAAACTAAGAGCCTGCAAATTATCAGAAATGGCAATTTCAGCTTGTACCGACCAGGGTTTGCCAATCTGCCGAACACGGGTCGGAGGTCGCAAATGATATACCAGTGAAGAGGTAGAAGAAAATCCTTCCGTGCCAAATAATTCTTCGTGATAAAGTGCACCGGAATTCTGACGAAACACCACGTGCCGCTTGTGGGGAATCTTTCCAAGAGAATGATAAACAGACATAAATAAATACTTAACCGGGCAAAGGAAATTAGATTTCAAAGCGAAATTCCTGACTGCCATCACTGTTTCTTATGACATTTATCAATGCCATGAGATACCAGGCCAAAGCAAAATATACCCTGGCTGCGGCCAGTTTTAAAATTGCTTTTACCTTATTAAAATTTAAACCGCACATCATTCCGAAAGCTATACCCTGCGGCATTACAGGACAATGGGTGAATTTTAATCATACCAGGGTAGAAACTTTTCAGTTTGTACTTCAATTAATCTTGGACATGTTGGATTAAGCTGCTCACCATCCAAAATTTGCTGGTATTTATCCAAATAGGCTTGCGCCATGATCCCACTGTTAAATTGGTCCCTGGAATATTCGTGACAGGCTTTATTTGAAAAAACGGAAACGTTCTCAATGGCTTCCTTTAGTATCTCTTTCTTGTTTGACAAGAATCCATATTCGGAGCTGATGATTTCAGGTAAGGAGCCATAGGGAGTTCCGAAAACGGGACATCCAAAATATAAACTTTCAATGAGTGCCAGGCCGAAAGGTTCATGCCAACGAACCGGGAAAATCAAGCCTTTTGAGCTGTTTAGTAAACTATCTTTCTGGTCACCACCGACCATACCGTAGAAACGCACTTTTGCCGAAAAGGTAAAACGGATGCCCATGTTTACGTTAAAACGAGAACCTCCCAGGACATTCAACCTGGCATTTGGAATACTTGTCATCAATTGTATTGCTGCTTTGACATTTTTTACGCGCCAGGCAGCATTTCCCAAAAAATGAAATGAATCTCTTTTTACGGAAAAATCAGGTGTCTTATACTCCGACCAATCCAATCCATTATATACAAAACAATTTGAACCATAACGGGCTGCATGGTTTCTGGATATAAAGACTGTATTTTGACTCAAGGGATGTCTCTCATTGGTGTTGCCATGCATGGTCACTATATAGGCTTTATCCATGCGATCAAGGCCCGAAGGCTCCACATTAAAATGGACAATGTCCGCATCTTTTGGAATTTGATCCAGAATTTCCCTTTTTGAGTCAATGGGAATAATTTCAGCAAAAGGACAGGAAGATCCTTCCCTCACCAGGTAACTGACCTTGTGACCTCTGCGAACCAATTCTTTACCCAAACTCCATATAACGCGCTCAATACCGCCATAAAACCTGGCTGGAATTCTTTCATTCAATACAATAACAATTCTCATGCTCCTGCTTTCAACCGATCCACGGCTGATTAAAAACGAAAATATCAAAAATGTCTTTCATAGCTCATTAGAGGGAAGGCAAATTCACTTTAAGAACTATGTTCCAGAATTCTACTGATTGTTAAATTTTAAACTTCCAAACACATCGGTTTATCTGATGAATTGATTTCAATGCCTTACATTAAAAAAATATAAATTCGTCTGTTCTAGTAACTTATGAAGCTGAATGGTAAAAATTACAGCTTTATACTTCTAAAATGATCCTCTTTTTAGATTGCTACAAATGTTAAATATTAGAATAAACTATAATGTGTGGTATGGTTTTTGACGATGTTGGGTGCCTAATAAAAAACATGTGTATGGATCGTTTGAGCTGTGGTGTTTTTCATCTGCTTTGCTTTTTCTATTGTCTCCAGCTTGAAGGCCAGATTTCCGGCCTCGTTTACCGGGACTATAATTCAAATGGAATACATGATAGTTCAGCTATTTATGCTGAGCCTGGCGTAGAAGGCGTCCAGGTTTATATAACAGGTTTTCAAGGAACCACGAATCTGGCACTCACGGATGATAGTGGGCATTTCACGATAAGTCCGTCGGATGATCCTCCCTACCGTTTGGAGTTTCGACAACCAAAGAAATTTGACTATTCGGGGCCCATGCTAAGTAACCATGCGGGCCAGGGATCGGCTGTTCAATTTTTTTATGAGCGAACAGGCTATACCAGCTTTGGTATTAATTATCCTGCTGATTATTGTCTGGATCCGCAGATTATCACACCTTGCTATGTGATGGGTGATCCTTTGGAACCCACTTCGGCATTTAAAAGTTTCGATGCATTTGTATCCTTCGATTACCATGGAGGAGGTGCCACTCTGAACAGCATCAGCCAAATAAAGGATGGTGGAACCGCACCGGATGCAAAACATCTGGCATTGGGTAGTGACATTGGAAGCTGCTGGGGGGTTGCAGTTCTTCGTTCTTCCGGAAAAATTCTCACCTCCGCAACATTAAAAAGACACAGTGGCATTGGCCCTCTTTCCTATGGCGGACTTTATGAAATCGATCCGGCATTGAACCAGGTTAAACCTTTACTGGACTTAAATACCATCGGTGTGCCCTCCGGACATTTGTTAACCAACACCCAGCGCAATTTACCGATTACAGCTCCACCTGTATCTACAGATAGCCTCGCCTACAGTTTCATTGGTAAAATTTCATACGGTGGAATCGACCTTACTGAAGATGAGCGGTATCTTTTCATCACAAGCTTGTATACCAGGAAACTCTACTCTATTCATCTGAACAGACCCTTTGAATTGCCCGATGCAACAGATGTGGACTCATTCAACATTCCTGATCCTGGCTGCATCAATGGAACTTACAGACCTTGGGCTGTGAAAGTTCATAGAGGAAAAGTGTACGTCGGAATAGTATGCGATGCATCCAATGGCGGCACAAGTGCCGACCTGCATGCCTTTGTTTATGAATTTGACCCCGATACTAAAGTTTTCAATACGGTACTCGAATTTCCATTGGATTATCCGGCCTATTCAAATAAATTTAATTTCAATCCCTGGCGAGATGATTGGAATATGGATTGTCCCGATGCAGGAAATATCTTTTGCCAGTATCCCCAACCCGTTGTGTCTGATATTGATTTTGACGGCGATGAGGTCATGCTCTTGGGAATCATGGACAGATATTCCCTTCAGGGTGGAATCAACCAGCATGATCTTGAAGGTCATGGCACGCATACGATTATCAGCTATGGGGATCTTCTCCGGGCAAGATACCAGTCCGGGAAAGCAAAATTCGTACTTGAACATAATGGAAATGACGGCCTGATTGAAACTGCAGGTCGCAATACGGGTTTTGGCCCGGGCGGCGGTGAATACTATTTTGGGGACCATTCCATTTCAATAAACGGACTGGTATCCGAAAGAGAATCCTTGAATGGGGCCGTTAGTCTCTGTCCGGGATTTGGTGATGTCGTAAGCGCGGCAGTGGATCCAATCGGTCAGTATACAAGTGGTGTCATCCATCTGAACAACCGTTCGGGGAACTGGGAAAAGCGATACAACATCATATCCCATGATTTTGGATTACTCGTTGGAAAAGGAAATGCGCTGGGGGACTTGAAAATAATGAGCAAAAGTGCTCCCCTTGAAATTGGCAATTACATTTGGTCTGACCGCAACGGTGATGGAATTCAAAACCCAACAGAACCTCCACTAACAAATGTTCGTATTGAATTGCTGAAAAATGACTCTGTCATCGCCAGCGCGATAAGCAATGAAAATGGACATTATTTATTCTCCAATCAGAATTGCCCTGCGATCAATCCCTATCCGCAATCTTTCATTTATGATGTGGACCTTCTTGAAGCTGAATCCGCGTATAGGCTGCGAATACCCGGATTTACATCACAGGCTCCACTTGCACAATCCACTCCGGGCCCATCGAACGCAGGAACTCCAAACAATGACGCAATTGACAGCGATGGCGAAATACATGCCGGGGATATCCAGCTCGACCTGAAGACTGGAATGGACGGGCAAAATGATCATTCTTTTGATTTCGGATTTGTTTCTGCAGTTCCTTGCGAATTGAATCTAAGTGACGTCAATGCAAGTCCTTGCAATCCTCTTACTAATGGTTTCAACCTGGATTTCAATGTACATATGCAAAATGGTCCGGTTGGTAAACTTGTGATTGAATTAAGTACAGGTGAAACCAAAATAGTCGACGCCCTGCCCAATGGTACTGTAGATGTACACTTTAAAAATTTGCAAACAAAAGGCATTGCTGGAATAGCCATTACACTCTATTATTTGTTCGACCTTCATTGCCGCTTATATCAAAGTAATGCATTTGATCAACCTGAACCCTGCTGCCAGAGCAGCTATTCGCTTTGCAGCAACCGGGATGCACTTATACAACTTATTGCTGCGCCGGGAATGAAGCATTATACCTGGTTTGACAGTAGCTCTCACAAAGTCTTGGGGAACAATCAGGTTCTCCTTTTTGATAAAAATTTTACAGGCCTGGAGGATGGTTATGAAGCCTATTTCTTTGAGGCGGTTGATAGCATTGGAGATACGATCAGACAATATTGCAATTACAGAGTTTCTGTAGTGGAATGTTGCGGATTACAAGTGAATACTTTTTTACAAACTGAATGCAATAACAATGGGACTGTAAATGATCCCAGCGATGACTGGTTTGCAGTCGTTGTCAGTGCGGATAATCCGCAACCGGGACCGTCAAGTCGCTATGAGGTTCTCCTGAATGGCAAACTGCTTGGAACTTCCTCGTATGGCTCTTCCATTCTGGTGGGCATGGCACCCGGATCTGATTTTCATGCGGATGGGATAAGCCGCTATAAAGTGGAAATCAGAGATGCAGATAATCCTGTCTGCCTTGACTCCATATTTACAAATCCCACTTCCTGTCCGAGACCTAAAATCAGCGTTAAGAAATATCTGCTCTCGAAAACCATTCAATCCGATGCATCTTTCAATATTGTGTACCGCATTGATGTTGAAAACTCGGGAGACGAAACCGGAAGTTATACCCTTCGGGATATTCCGGCTTTTGACGATGATATAAAACTTCTGGCAGCCTTTTATACGACCAACATCCCTGGAAAGGGAGGAGGTGCATTAATCGGTTATGGACCCTGGAATATTATAAACAATCAGTTGTTAGGCCCCGGCGTAAAACACAGTATCACACTTACTGTAAATGTGAAACTGGATTTAAGTATCAGCTCGGGCGGTGATAACGTGTACCAGGGTTGCGGACAATCAGAAAATGGTCCCGTCGCAGGGCAGGGCCTTTTCAACAGAGCCCTCATTGATGTGGATCAGGATGGCATCTTTGACGATGTCGACACGTCATGTGCAGACATCCCTTACATCGACCTAAATAAAAATCTCATTGGAATCAAACAACTGGACCTGTATAATTATCAGTTGGACTACCTCATTTGTCTGAATAATCTAGGAGGGGCAGCAGGGACATACAGTTTGCTGGAACGTCCGACTTTTGACGACGATATTGTGATACAACAAGCAAGTTATACTTCCAATAAAGGCGTTGGCGGCAATTTAAATACACTTATACCTGCAGAGGGTTGGTTGCTTGGCTCAAATCTTCTGGTGCAAGCCGGCGGAAAAGATAGTTTCCGGCTTAGTCTGAAAGTAAATTTAAATTTAGAAGCAGGCTCTTTGGGAAACAATGTCTACCAAACTTGTGGTTCTGCAAATCCATTACAGTCGCGCATTGGTGAAGGATTGTTCAATGTAGCTCTTCTGGATTTGAATGGAGATCTACGCCCGGAACGAAGAGATACAACATGTAATGACCTGCCACAGATTTTTCATAAAAAACAATTGTTAGCAACAACAAGAAAACCCAACGGAAGCTTTGACATCGAGTACCTGATTTTGGTCCAAAACAAAGGTGGTGCTGTCGGCACATATACTTTAAGGGATGTCCCGGCTTTTGAAGATGATGTAATCATAGGTTCCGCAAATTATCAGCTCAATAGTCAAAACCAGAATTCATTAAACAACTTTCCCGGAGCATCTGGCTGGGAGCTGGCCAAAGAAAAAACAATAAGCCCTTTCAGCAAGGACAGCTTTAAAATAAGGCTAAATGTTTTATTGGATTATGAAGAAGGAAGTTCAGGAGATAATTATTACCAGGGGTGTCGCAAAAATGAAAAAGGGGAATACATCGCAGGCAATGGGCTTTTCAATGAATCCCTTCTGGATGTCAATGCAGATGGTATTGCAGATCAAAGAGACACGGTATGCTCGGAATTTGCCTTTTATGACCTTGCTCTGAAAAAATACGAAATCACATCCACCACGGTTCGAAAAGGTGATTATATCGCATACCGAGTTGCAGTTTATAATCAGGGAACCTTGATGCCAAAAAACATAAGACTCCTGGACTACCTTCCACGCATCTATGCTTTTGATCCCATTCTGAATCCAAAATGGAAGGTAGAAAATGACACTTTGCTATCCTATGTTTTGGATTCACTTCCGCAGAGAGATAGTTCCATCATCGACCTGATTGTCCAGTTAAAGACAGGTTATCGAAACGTATTTGAAGTTATTAATACTACTGAGATCTCATCTTTTGAATCAAGCAACTTGTATCCTGCTGAGGATATTGATTCAGAACCTGATCAGGATCCTTATAATGACAACCCGGTATTTCCTGGCGGAAAATTTGATGACCAATTAACAGGGCACCACAAACAAAATCAGGAGGAAGACGAAGACGACCACGATGTAGCTACAGCTCTCATTTTTGACCTTGCATTGCGAAAAGAAAAATCATATCCCTCCGCAGTCGGATATAATCAAAACGTAGATTTCAGAATTTGGGTATTTAATCAGGGAAATGTCGCTGCACAAAATATTTCGGTCGTGGATTACGTCCCATCAGGATTTCACTTTAATCCCGCAGATAACCCCGATTGGACAGATCTGGGAAATGGGATGGTTACTTCTGAAATTCCGGTCATCATAGCTCCCGGAGACTCCGTTGCTAAAACCATCACCCTTCAATTACTTCACACTTCAAATCCAATAAACTGGATCAACCGTGCAGAAATAAAAAATGCATTTATTGTCAATCCGCACCATATCGTAAATATCCTACAGGATGATTTTGACAGCGAACACGACATGATTATGGACAACGACATGGGTGGTGAGATCTCAACACCCACGGACGATTTTATCTGGGATTGCGGAACGGATTCGGATGGCGATGGAATCAAAGATGAAGACGACGCCGATCCTGCAACAGCGCAGGTGTGGGATCTGGCCCTGATGAAATTCATCAGAACTCCAAAACCACATATGAATGGACAGGCTCTTGAATTTATCATACGCATCTACAACCAGGGTACAGATACTGTCGGGCAGGTTGCAATCAGAGATCATATTCCTGCTGCTTTAAAATTTCTTCCAAATTTAAATACACAGTGGAAACTAGACGGAAACCACGCTGACCTTATACTAACTAAGCGCATCAATCCCGGAGACAGTGCAGATGTAAATTTGTACCTGGAACTCCATCCCGCAAAAGATAAAAATGAATGGATAAATTATGCAGAGATAGTCGGCTCTTCCAATCTTTCTTTTGTGGACCGCACAGGACAGGATTTTGACAGCCATGAAGGTTCAGATAATGCGTACGAACGTTCGGTAGTACCCGGATCAGCTATGGACAATGATATCCAGGCCAATGGAACTTCAGGTGATGAAGATGACCATGACCCTGCGGCACCTTCTATACTGGATCTTGCACTTTGCAAACTGTATCACCCGAATGGTGCGGTGCATTATGGCGACACTTTGTTGTTTTCTATTAATGTATACAATCAAGGAACTCTGCCCGTCAAACAGGTTTCACTGGCCGATTACGTGCCAAATGGCATGAGCTGGATTCCAAATCCAGGCTGGACTTACGACCCCGGCACCAGTACTGCAAGTTTTGTACTGGACAGCCTCATCAAGCCCGGCGACAGTGTAAGGATATTCTACCATATGCGTGCGCAGCTCTATCCCGGAAGTGTATTCAATCAGGTAAATGTGGCAGAAATCGTTCGGGTTGTCGATACTGAAAATTTTATCCATTTCGCCGATTTTGACTCGCAATATGATTACAATAAAAATAATGATGCAGGTGGTGTCCCAAACAGTCTAACCGACAATGCAATTGATGATGACGGTCTGGACAGTGATGGCGACGGAATTAAAGATGAGGACGATCAGGATCCGGCAATTGTCAGCATTCTCGATCTGGCTCTCAGAAAGGAACTTGTAACTGCAAGTTCTTTCGATACAGCTATCTTCAGGATTTATGTGTACAATCAAGGCAACATACCAACAGGTAAAATAAAAATTGCCGACTATCTGAATACTGCCTATCAGTTCATTCCAACAAAAAACCCAGACTGGTCATTTACGGGCAATCAACTTGAGTATACTTTTAAAAAGCCATTATACTCGGGGAATATTGATTCCATCGATTTGAAATTACTGGCTTCTACGAGCACAGTTGCAAGTGATTATTACAATTGGGCAGAAATAGTGCAGGTATTGGATACCCTTGGAAACGACATAAGTGATCAGGACGCAGACAGCAAGCCTGCATCAAACAGTATCCTGGAACGCAATGTAAAACCCGGTGATCCGGATGACAACAATCTCAATGGAGGCGGACCCTCCCAAAATCAGGATGAGGATGATCATGATGTTGCCGGTTATGCGCAAAGGGCAAAAATCGGTAACATGGTTTGGCATGATAAAAATGGAAATGGAATTCAGGATCCCGGTGAAGAAGGAATCAAGGGTGTCCGCATTGAGCTATACCGTGCCGACAACAAAGCATTCATCCGCGCTGTGGAGACTGATGCTAAGGGTAAATATCTTTTTGAAAATATTTCTCCCGGTAAATACTTCCTTAAATTTATTGCTCCGGCGGAATACAGCTTTACAAAATCAAATATTGGATCCGATCAAGCGGACAGCGACGTGGATGGTTCTAATGGAACGGGCACTACCACGATGACGACATTGGATAGCGGAGAAGAGGATCTTTCATGGGACCTGGGTCTGTACAAGTGCATTCCTGTTTCAGGATATGTTTGGTTTGATTACAGCCGCGACGGCATACAACAAAATTCTGAAAACGGAATTAATGGATTGTTTGTGTATCTGTACAAACTCCCGGGCAACACACTGTACGCGCAGGGAAAAACCTATTCAAATAATGTGAGGTTTCTTCACGATGGATTTTACTATTTCTGCGCAGAGCCCGGAGAATATTATATTAAAGTAAGTAAATTGAATGGCTTTGTGCTCTCGCCCACATTGCAAGGTCAGGACCCTACGCGCGACTCCGATCTCACTGGTGCATACGGAGAGTGGACTTCCCGCAAACTTAGCGGGCAATCCGGGGATACGATCGCAAGTATCGGCGCAGCCATGTACAATCCCTCACTTACTATTAAAAAAGCAAGTAGCCCAATCGCTTTGTATCAGGAAGACTTTGAACAGACATCCATTCAAAATGGGAACATACAGCTTACTGCAGGAGAATCGGCAACATCCAACAATTTGGAATGGTCCATTATCCATGAGCCCTGTGTTCCCTATTATCGGATTGAGCGTCGCGACGAATTGAAGACATCCTTCGAATTTCTTGATCTTGTTTCAGTGCCCCCAACGCAAGAGTCGGCTCCGTTGTGTCAATTTAAATACGAAGACCACAACGTAAGGCCATCCGGTAAATACGAATATCAGGTGTACACTCTTGATGATGCGGGCAATAGAATAGCAAGCAATATTGCCGGCGTAAAACGGAACGGACTGCGTAAACAAAACCAGATAAGCCTATACCCCAATCCGGCCGATGATCTCGTAAATCTTCAATTTGAGTCACCGGTCTCAGGTATACTTACCATTACACTTTTCGATGCAATGGGCAATGAAATCAGAAATAGCCAATTCGATATGGGGACAACATCACAAAGAAATGAATTGAAACTTGATCTCCGGTATATTCCGGGAGGATTGTATTCGATAAGTCTAAAGGCCGACAGTATCAATGAGCGCCTGGCATTGACTGTGGTTAAATAGAGAAAACTACTTTACCGGCGTCAAAGACCATACAGACACCTCTGTGTGGTCTTTTTAGTTTAAAAAAGGCTCATTTAAATATCATAGCCTTGATTCTCATTATTGTTCGTACTTCATTTCATGAGCAGGATTTTATCAGGAAAATGTAAAGACTATACGGACAAATCTTTGTCAAATGAAAATATTTGTATACTTTCGAATAAGCTAACAAAAGTTATATTTTAAGTTTTCAGCCTGTTTTAGAATTTTATACTTCATTTCATATTTTGAAATTTGAATCACCTTATGCTATAGGGCATAGTCGGTGATGTACTAACTGTGAATACAACAATGTAATATTTGGAATAATAATATTTTTTATGACGCCAAGCTTTCTGGATCAACTTGACCAATTCGCCAAAATAATAAACTGGCAGGTTCTCATTTTAATCCTCTCCTTTCTCTTCCGGAAAGGGCTGATAGGAATGTTTGATGCCCTCAAAAAAAAGATGGAAACGGCTAGTGAAATTAACATTGGCAAGGATGGTATCAGCATCAAACAAATGAAAGAAGCCCTGGAAAAGAGTCAAACGGAGACATTGGGGATCATGGCTTTGGGCGTGGGCAAAAAAGACAGGGAGGAACAGACGACCAAACTGGAAAAGGATAATGTGAATGATCCTTTGAAAGGAAGCTGGTTGGGAAAACTGGAAGACAGAGGAAAACGAATCAGTGCAGAGGTTGAAGAAATTCAAGGAACTGCATTATACAGATTGCAGATCCGTGTGTTCAGTACTCAGGAAAATGAACCCTTGAAAGGAAAAGTCCGTTTCCACCTGCATCCAAGTTATAGCAACCCCAATCCGGCTATCAACGCAGAGAACGGGGTTGCCCTGTTGAAGCTGGTTAGCTATGGCTCATTTACGCTTGGTGCAGAAACGGAAGACGGAGCGAAATTAAAATTGGATCTGGCAGAAGATGTGCCAGGGGTATCCGAACATTTCAAAAACAATTAAACAAAAAAATATGTGCACGATCAGCCTTTGGTCTTATGTTCTTCTTACTCTGTTATCGACATCCATTGGTGCTCTTGGTGCCATTGTTCTGGACAGCAAGGCCATCCAATATGTTTACGAAAATACACCCGGTCATGAGATTTCAAGAAGTAAAAAAATGATAGAAGCATGGAAGAAAAAACTCATCCTTGCTTTGATCGCATCCGCTTGTACCCCATTATTTCTGGACCTCATGAAGAAATGTGATTCCATATGTTGCTCAGATTCCACAGACTTCAAATACATCATGTACTTTGGGTATGCCTTAATACTCGCAACATTTGGAGAGCTCTTTGTGACGAAATTGCGAGATTTAATTTCGGGTAGCTCTAAAGCACTAAACAACTTATTCAAATAAATTTCGATGCAACTTTTCCTCAATACGCATTTGTTTGGCTGCAGAACTATTCTGCAATTTATTCGAATCACACAACAGATAAGGCTGATAATTTTTTAAAAAATAAATGATTTCAAAATACTAGAGCGGCAGATGGACACTATTCTTAATTTTTTAATGTCACTAATATTTTTAATTTCCATTGCTGGAATTCGAACTACCAGAAGGATTATTGGTAAGGTTTATTTTCAAAAACACATTTCAGCTGTATCATTAATTTTTGCAATTTTGAAAGCTGGAGTTGAGAAATCCTACAAGCTTCATTCCGACAGCGGGAAAGGGTTCCTTCACATAAGCTATGATAATAATTATTTTTAAAAAATATATAGAAAAACTGTTTGATCTCCTATGTCAGATATAAATCATATGCACATCTTCAGAATTACCATGAAAGCAAGGAGCTATGCAAACTTGTATTGCCATGTGAAATCGGCAGGATAAATATCTATTTATGTGAAAGGGAATTTTCATTCAATAAAATAAACCTATTTTTAACTTTATAATTTAAATGTATGAGCTCTCGTGAATTCAAGGAATGGGATAGATTTGTGAAAGACAAGGAAACAGGCAAACTAGTTAGAACTGGTTTTCTTGTATGGAAACTCTACGATCTTCTTTTAGATTCGCCAAGTGAATTTATAATTGATGAAGCTGAAGTCAAAGTACTTGGTGTAAAACAAAAAATATTTACCCTCTCCACAGTGGACAAGATTGGTAAGTTGCTTTCAGGACCCATTACAGGTGATCTTCCTTGCCCAACTCATTGCATGCCACCTCAAAATTCTTTTGTTAGTCCTGCAAACCGCTTCGACGCTAAACATTTTGTAGCGCTGGTTAAATATTGCGAAGAAAAAATGTTTCCGTTTATTGATGTCGCATTGACCCGAAGCAAAGGCTCCAAAGATGTTGATTCAATGGCGATATATGCAAACAGCATTTGCAAAGTTTATAGAAATCCTAAACTAGGTCATCCCGTATTTATTACCGAATAATATTTAATCTATCATTATGTCCTTTTCCAGACCTTTTGACAAAGCCACCGACAGCTATATTAGCCAGGGAAGCCCATCAGATCCTTGTACTACCAATTTTGAAAAAGCGCCACTTTGTTCCTTCCTCCTGAGTCATGCGCAAGCGGCTTATTTCGAAAAAAGCCATACAATAATTGGGAGTAGAACTCATTTTACCCTAAGTGCAATTGATGCCAACGGAAATAACATGGCGACCCATGTGGGTGAACTGCCCTGTCCGGATCAATGCCTTCCGGGTCAGCCGCTTCTTGAATTCAATAAATTTGAATTAGATCATCTTAGGGCAGTACTTTGCGATTCTATTGTAGTGGAATATCTTTCTCTGCAAAAATGCACTGTAAATGGAGTTCCTTCCTATGCCATTTATGCTCACACCGGCTCCATGCCTTTGCGTGATCCGGGTTTGGGCCATAAGGTGTATGTGTCCATTCAATAATACTGGTTTCCAAAAAACTTTTCTGATTCTGCTTGCCTTCCTAAACATAGGAGTGGGCAGATCTCAAGTGCATCAAATACCATTTGCAGAAACCTGTGACTTCATAAGCCAGTCGCCGCTGGGCCTGATCTACCTGGGTACTACCGATCAGGCCTATACCTTTGATGGCCTGAGATTGCACAAGATCGCCTTAATTCACGAAGGCAGTCGCAATATTCAAAGCCCTTTTTACTTCGACGACAAGGATCAAATCTGGTTCACAAGCTATGATGCATTGTGGTGTTATGACAATACAACTAAAAAAGGAAGTCGCTATCAGATCCCTTTGGATTCCAACACCAATGCAAATAGCGATTACTATTGCTTTGGATGGTCTCAGATGAATAAAATACTCTGGATCAAGCAGGGTTTACAAATTTACCAATTTGATTTGACAACCAAAAAATTTACACAAAAGGCGAGCGGCATAAGTGCCCGCCGCATTATACCCGCCTCAGACAAATTGCATTACTTCAGTTATTATTATGCGTATCAACCCAAAGTCATTCAAGTAGATTCCAAACAGGAAATCATCCATGTATCTGGATGGAACAACTGGCCTGCCAATTGTCTGGCTCAGGAAATTGTCAACCTTGATCCCAACCATGTCCTCATTGGATCTTCCTGTGGCTTGTATATCGGTAGTATATCCAGCATGGACGTTCAGGAACTTAAGTGGAAGGGTTCCTCCCTTGGTCCCATTTTATCTGGAACCATGTTGGATGCATATCATAGTTTGATTTCTTCCAAAGAACAGGGGCTTTTGAAAATAAGCTGGACAGCGGATTATGCCATCGTCGCCATTCAGCCTTATTTGCAGCACGAAGCAATTGGCACTGTAGATCGCATGGCAAGAGATCTCAACGGCACAGTGTATCTGAGCTCCTATAACCAAAGCATTTCCTTTTTTCATCCACAAAAACTGATTTTCCAAAACTCCCTGTTTGAGGGCTTTCAAGCTACATATGGTTTTGCAGATAAAGATCAAATTACAATTTTTGATAAATCTGGAAATGCATACTCAGAAAATCCATCTGACGGAACATGGAATTTAATAAAAGGTACCGAAGCTCTCCATGACAAGAATACGCATTTATTCGGTAGAACAGAGGATCTCCTTAAAATTATGAATCCTGATGTACGATCTGTCTTTCCACAGCTTGGAGATTCCTCATCTAAACAGAAACTTACATCCTCAGACTTATTCAGGCTATTCAAAACAGAATCCGGGAATACCTACATCAGCGCTACAAGAGGCATACTTTTAAAATGGAATGAATCGCAATGGATGCCCGCGTTCATTTTCGATCCTCATTCCAAAATAATCAATTACGTATCAGAGATTGCCGGAACCTACCTTCTGATATCAATCAATGAAGAAAAAATAAAACTTTGCGATATTCAAAATCCCTCCCGCATCCTTACCGAAATTCCATTCACAGGAGACATCTACCACCAATTGTATGATCCCGTGAAGCGCAAAGTGTATTTCGCAACGACACAAGGCATTTTAATCATATCGCTTCTCGATTTTAAAACCCGTCTGATTTCCTTATTTGAGTTCACTAACGAAAGTGAATGCAATTGCCTGTTGCGTGATACATCAGGTCACATCTGGGTTTCAGGAAAAACAAAGTTGATCCGCCTGGACCCGGAAACAGAAAAAATCGAAGTCTTTGGCAAAGCGGATGGAATTGGTAGCGATGAATTTCTGGAGGGAGGATGCCATAAGATATCAGATGATTCCGCGCTGTTTATCAAGAAAAAAAGTCTGATCAGGTTTCGGCCTTCTTCTCTTGCGCAGCCCTGTATTAAACCCTATGTATATCTGTCCGATTTTGCGATCAATTATACTCAGACAACAAATCCGGATACATTGAATACGCTGAAAGCACTCCAACTCAGATACCAACAGAATACCATCAGTTTTACAGTTCGGGGAATGAATTTTTCAGACCCTCAGGAAGTCCATTTAAGTTATTTTCTGGAGCCCTTTGAATCCGGGTGGAATTCCATTCAAAAAGAAATTGCAGATGTCAACTATATTAAATTAAAACCAGGCCATTACACCTTTCATGTAAAGGCTATCAGTTCGAATGGAACATGTGAGAGTCGCGCCTATCAACTGCCCATAGAAATCCTCACTCCCTTCTGGATGAAAGCCTGGTTCCGATTCCTCGTACTCTTTACTTTGATGCTTATTGGCCTATTGATTTTCAGAGCCTATTATGTACGTCAGCTTGAAAAGAAAGATCTCATTCTCCGCGAACAAAAATTAATAATAGATAAACAAAATGCGATTGAAATGGAACGAAGCCGCATTGCCTCAGAAATGCATGACGACCTTGGTTCCGGACTAACAACCATTCGTTATTTGAGTGATCGCGCACTCAGACAAGCCGGAAGTGAAGCGGAGCGCCAGCAAATAAAGCGCATTTCGGATCAGAGTCACGCTTTATTGCGAAATATGTCCGAAATTATATGGGCCCTGAATATTCGCAACGATAGTCTCGCTAATCTCTTGGCCTACCTCCGTCGTTATGCACTTGAATTTCTCGAAGAAAAGCAAATATCCATTTCCTGGGAGCAGGATGCAATTGTTAAAGATAGCAGAATCAGCGGCGAACACCGCCGGGATATACTCCTCGTCATCAAAGAACTTTTGAATAACATCGTAAAACATTCCGGTGCTTCGAATGTGGATATCTCCATTCAATTTGAAGGTTCCATCGCCTCCATTCGAATACATGACAACGGCATAGGCTTTGACCCAGAATCTAATCAGGAAAAGGGAAACGGAATCTACAATATGCAGAAAAGAATGTCAAAAATAAATGGTAAAATTCATTTTATCAAAGTTAATAAAGGGAGTACCGTGGAATTACAATTTCAAACAGATTCGGAAATTAGATAACAAAGGTTATATAGACCCGATCCATTAGATTGCAGATTTTTGTATTAAAAAATGAAGGGAATAAGTATCTATCTTGATGGTGTGATCCTTGATATACATCAATCCATTTTTGGTTCTGTAAGAATTCTATGCAATGGTGAACTCATCAGCACAAAATGGTGTATCAGCGGTTGCACACAGCACTTCAAACATAAGGACCACCTTTATCAAATCACGGTGGCAAGGTATCCTGCGGGTCTTTCAATGGATTTGCTTCGCGATGGTTTGCCCGTCTTCGAGTCCACGAGGTCTGATGGTTTCGCAATTCTGCTATACGCTGCCATCGCCATCTGGGCCTTCGACTTCCTCTACTCACAGCTTCTCTTCTGATAGCACCAACCGGTTCCATTTATTCTGAATTTTGTATTTTGCGTGATATGAATATAGCTATTTTAGAAGATCTGAAAGATGTAGCTCTGACGCTTCAGGAACTGTTTAACGAACAGCAGGACATGCAATGCAGGCAGGTTTACTTTAACGCGGAAGAGGCCATGCGTTTTCTTCCCAAAAATCCACCGGATGTGCTTATTGTCGATATAGGCCTTCCCCGGGCAAGTGGAATTGAAGCCATGCAATATTTATCGATGCAATGTCCACAAACACAGTACTGCATGTTTACCGTTTATGAGGATGATGAGAAAATCTTCAAGTCGCTTCAGGCAGGGGCAAAAGGCTATATATTGAAAGGCGCCTCTCCGGAAAAAATTATAGAAGCCGTGAAGGATCTTCATGCAGGAGGTTCTCCAATGTCACCAAGCATTGCCAGAAGAATTCTGGACCTGATGCAGAAACTTCCTGCGGTACCGAGGCAAAACGAACTACCGCTGACGACGCGTGAAAAAGAATTGCTGGAATATCTTTCTCAGGGTTTATTGTATAAAGAAATTGCAGACCGCATGGGAATTACGACGGGAACCGTAAAGCAACACATCCATAAAATTTACGAAAAACTACAGGTGAACAACCGTACGGAGGCGATTAATAAATTTAAAAATTAATCTGCCTTTGCCCAATCCAAATGGATCATATTGCATTCAATTTCATTTTAAATTTTTACAATAGGATAGTACCACTTCTTTTTGCCTTCTGCTATTGCCAATTGATAAATGCCTGCGGAAATTTCATGTAGTGAAATTCGCTGCACATGATGCTTAAGAACTCCGGCTTGAACAGGCTGGCCCAGGACATCGAAGATCACATACTCAGAGTTTGGATCAGCTCCCTTGTAATCAATAAAGAGTTCTTCTCTCACGGGATTTGGATGCATTTCAATTAATTTATCCCTGGTTTCGGAATACGTAGCATCTATCACAAACTCAATTACATTAGACGTGTCCGAACTACAGCCATTAATTGTAACTATGCAGTAATATTTGCCGTTGGTTGTAGGATAAAATTCTTTACTGTCAGAACCTAAAATTGGGCCATTAGAATCAAACCACTGGTTTCCAGAATCTACATTTGAAATTAAAGCATTTCCGTTTTGCGTAACTACTGGTTTAGTTGGCTTTGGGCTGATTTCAAAAGAATCCAAAGCTGAAAAACTGCTTTCCGCCAATCCCTGATCAATTGCCTTAACACACCAATAGTATTTTCCCGGGCTTAAATTATTAAGCTTCCATCGGTTTTCTTGTATTGCATTATGGCTTTTATCAGAAACGACATTCCACTTATTCATTTCGCTTCCAACCGCCAGCTCATAAGTCAATACATGTGACGCACTATGATCATCATTACTATTATCCCAATTCAATATTGCATGATCACAAGCTGGATGAACATATAAGTTTTTTGGTGCGCCAGGTGGGTTATTTATATAAGGTGTGACATTCTTATAAATTGTGGAAACCCAACCTTTACCCTCCCGAATGATATCAGGTTTACCATCCTTGTTCATATCCAAAAAACGGATTGAAGAAGATTCCAAATCATAATTAACATTATAGAAAAAAGAATCCAAATGAGGTACATATCCCGGCAAATCAGGAATGTTAACATGAATATTGTAAAATAAATTATCGACATTCTTAAATACGTGTGCAACACCAGGATATTTTAACCTAAAAGTTTGAGGTCCACCTATAAATATCACTAAATAATCCAATTTTGGCACACCTGTGATTACAAAATCCAAATCACCGTCACTATCATAATCTGCCCAATCTAAACTGCTAAATGCATATTGATAAAACAAATAAGTTGGATCAACTATTGGTTTGTAACTAAAAGTAGTGTTACCTAAATTTAAGTATGTTCCATAATACACAGCTTTAGAAAAATGCGCATAATACTGGGTAACAGAAAGTGAATCTACATAGATACTATCCTTTGCACCTGAAAGAGCAATATCTAGATAACCATCACTATTTATATCCGCCCAAACTGCTTGTCCATGTTCTACCCCTTCAAATTTTTCCCCACGCTCAGTAAGTTTGCCTTCATCATTATCATATAGAAGTGTCCATCTTTCATTGCCGTCGAAACCACATATTACCAAATCCAAATCACCGTCCAGATCATAATCCCCAAAAGAACCATGGCTATTCATTAAAGCCCTCACATTGGACTGGACTTCCACTATAGAATCTGAAGCAAACCCGCTATAAATTTTAGTCAAAGGCATTTTCATATTATTCTCGCCAGAAATGATTAATTCAACTGAACCGTCGTTATTAATATCAAACCACTTTGCAAAACCATTTGAAACTCCGGGAAAGTCATAGTTAATTTTTTCAAATCCCTTTCCCCCTCTATTCAGGTAAACCTCCGTAATTGGCGTTGTATCATCAATCTTAAGACCACATAATACTAAATCTACATATCCATCATTATTAAAGTCACCGAAATCCTGATAGGAAAATTCGAGATTTGGAAATTCCTGATTAAAAACAGAAAATGCACCATTACCATCCTGAATATATAAATGGCATGAATCACTCCCGGAAATCATAACATCTACATTCGTGTCATTATTTACATCTCCATAATTCACTTCTCCACGGTGAGCCTGTTGAAATCCAGGTTTAATATCTTCAAATAAAGTAGCTCTGAACCATTCGGATTTCACTCCTAGCGTACATCCACCACTTTCATCTGTAAATGAAACCCGGTTGAATCCTCCATAATTGTAAATAACATTGAAAGGCCCTTGACCAGAACCACTTATTAGTTCTGCTCCTACCCCAAATTTCCACTGCAACATATTTGGATCCTTAACCTGATCGACTAATAAAATTTTAAACCTATTTTGGATAACTGTATCCTGTATTAATTCAATATCATTTCCCCTGCTGCTATCTGCTCCGTTAAATACCACCTTTTGATTAACTGCCCTCGAGGTATCTATATCTCTGCAAGGAATAAAGTACATTGGATAGTTCTTTTCAATATTCCTTATAGTGGGATTCACAGCATAGCAACTATAAAATAATGCATAATTCAAATTCAACTGACTTGATGACCAATACCAACCTTCGGGATATCCAATATTAGTCTTATAAAACACACATTGATAAATTGCTTCCAGTTCCTTTAGTGAAGGTAAATACCAGTCCTCAAATCCGTTAATTGTGGTAGTATCACAAATATTTACTGCCTGCATATCTATTTTACAACTACTTAGTATTTTCTCCGTATTCGCCTTCCCAAATCCTATTTCCTGTTTGTCAACATCTTGGATAAATTGATTACTACACCCCCATACCCCATAAAATCCCTCTTGCCATTCCTGACGTGGTGCAGCGATAAATAACTTACTGCCATCTATATGATAAATATATCCTCCTTGATAATAATCACCCTTTTTAAGCAATGATCGGTTAGGCAGTATATTTAATGCGATTGTTTCACTATAATAATAGCAAGAATCAGCTTTTTTACATCGAGCCCGGATCATAACTCGCGACCTATTTTCATTTATGATAAACTTTGTCGGATTGGTCTTATTAGCAGGAATAGATGTCCACATACTAAAATAATTATCACGCAATTGCCATTCCACTTCATTAGTTTGCACACCTTGACAAAATAATTCCAGAGAATCACCCTTAATAACAGTTAAGGTGTCAATAGCTTTAGCAGACACTTTGCATTCGCAAAATAAATTTAATAAACTTATTATAAGCGCAATCTTTAGACAATTCATTTCAAATTTTATTTATAGTAAGTGTTTTAAATTCGCCATCATTTTGCAAAATGAATATATATACTCCTGCCGGTAATTCTGGCAATGTAATCTCTGGAGTCACCGGACTTGTTAATTTCAAAATCTCTACACCAAGGATATTTTGTATTGATATATTTATGTTATCCCAATTGAATTTTCCTTTAAGACTTATTATCCCATTTGTTGGGTTAGGATAAACAATAATGTTAGCCAATGAATATTTCTCATCGACTTTTGAAAGCACAAACTCAATTACATTGGACGTGTCCGAACTGCAGCCATTGATTGCAACAATGCAATAATATTTGCCACTGCTTTTAGGCTCAAATATTTGTCCAGTTTCACCTACAATAATTCCCTGCTCATCATACCATTGGTTGTTTGAGTCCGCACTGGACTGCAAACTATTCCCTATGCGACTAATTTCAGGTTTTTCTGGCTTTGGACTGATGGTAAAACTGTGTTCCTCCGAAAATTCACTTTTGCTAAATGCCTGGTCGATCGCGCGGACACGCCAGTAATAATTTCCGGGAGGAAGTTCGTAAACAATGTGCTGATTTTTATAAACTTTATTCCTGGCTGCTTTGGATATAATATTTTGTCTATTTGAATCTGTACCTAAGTATATTTCGTAATAAATACTACCTGTGGGTGTATGATCATCAGTCGAAATATTCCATTTCAATTCAACTGAATTACAGGAGGGAGTTGCATTAAGGTTTTTAGGAATGGTAGGTGACAAATTTTCCAATAGGCAAACGTTTTTATATACCGTTCCAGGCTTATTTTCCCCGTCATCATAATCTATTGAGGCCCCATTACCCTCTCTTAAAATATCTAATCGCCCGTCGAGGTTAAAATCTTCTACACTACAATAGGAAGTGAAAAAACGGGCAGGCAAACCAAATCGAGGCGGGATCGTACTTAAATTAATTTCGGCAGGAATATTTGCTTCATTGGGCACAAAATTATTATTACCATCATTCCTGAAAATACGTGGGGCTGATCTTGGATCAAATAATACCCCTATTTGACCACCCGTACCCCCTATAGAAGCTTGAAACCCCGGAACTCCCACAACAAGTAGATCAAGATCTCCATCGTTATCAAAATCACCCCATCGATTACTACTGAAACAATAACGATAAAAATTTCTATTGTTAAAGTTTACTTTCTCCATAAAATTTCCATTCCCGTCACTTGCAAAAATAAATAATGTAGCTGCAGGCCTGGTATCCACAATTAAAGTTGCATCCTTTTTTACAATCACATCCTCCCTGCATCCAGAATACGCAAAATCCAACCAACCATCGCCATTGTAGTCTCCCCAGTCCACTGAACCCCAGTTGACACCTACAAATTTTTGAGGATGTTCGGTGAATATACCTTTATCATTCTTATAAATCAAGGTATAGCGTCCGCTTGTATCTGATCCTGTAATCAGAAGGTCAGGAAAACCATCTTTATTGTAATCTGCAAAGCGGCCTTCGCTGTTTTTTAAAGCACGCACTTTTTGTGGAAGCAAAACAAAGCCACTATCCACAACATATTTGAAAAATCCACCAAAGGGTTCTCCGTCCTTTGTTTCTCCAGAGAGGTATAACTCTTGACTCCCATTGCAATCGATATCTGCCCAGGCAATAAAACCGTTAAGTAATCCAGGCAAATTATGTTTGATGAGAACAAAGGAATCTTGTCCTGTATTTTTATACAGATACAATTGCGGTATGGAATCCACAGCATGCAAGCCTGAAAGCGCAAAATCCAATAAACCATCCGCATCAAAATCGGAAAACGCAGCACAGGATTTACCTAAAGGAGGTAATGTAAATGTATATTCATCAAAATGGTCATTACCAAGATTTTTATAAAGCTTGGAGCGACCTTCACCACTGACTAAGATATCGGGAAATCCATCCTGATTTAGGTCACCCCATTCGGTTACACCATTATAAAAAGCAGGCAATCCTGGTTTAATATCTTCAAATAACTTCACACGAAAAAAATGCGATTGCGCAATGCGGTTTGAACAGGAGTCGCTGAGATTTTTCAACATAACGATGTTATAGCCTCCAAAATTAAAATGGACTTTGTAGGGCCCCCGGCCATTTCCGCTGAGTACTTCTCCTTGCCCGAAATTCCATTCATAGACATCGCTGTCTTGTCCGATACCGGTATACAACAATTCTGCATTCGTCGGTTCGTTTGGGATCAAACGGCATGCAATGTCTGTGACTCCCCCATAGTCAAGGGCTTGTGATATTAACTGGATGCTAGTCCGCATCCCCGCCTTCTGATAACGAACCGGATGTACCAACCTGTCAACGTCTTTATAGATGACCGTTTTATAATAGTCCTTGAAAAATACACCGGCAGCGTAATCGGCATTTTCTTCGGTAGAACTCAGGTAAATTTCAGATAAGTACAAATGATTACGGACATTATTAAGTACATATAGTTCATCGACAGATGGCAAAAACCAATCGCTGTATCCACTTCCTGTAAAAGTATCACAGGCATACGCAGCAATATTTTTATCTGAACAGTTTTGCAGTATGACTTGCGTATTATTCTTTCCAGATCCTAAATCCGGTTTTGTTTTTCCATTTAAGTATTTCCCCTTACATCCAAACAGTTGCTTGCCAATGTTTTGATAGGACACGATGAGCAGGGTATCCAGCCAACTATGATAATACAAACCTCCTGCATAAAAATCTCCATATTCCAATTCGGAAGCATCCTTTTTAATGTGCACTTCAAGAATGGATCCATATTGAAAACAGGGATCATTGTCTCGTTTCAAAACAGGTCTGTAGTATTTTGTTTCAGGAAATCCGGCAGTAACAACTATCCTATACTGCATCGTATTTGCACCTGCAATATTTTGCCAAATTTCAAAACTATCACTTCGTTCCTGCCATTGAATATTAGCTAATGAGCTGCCGTCGATTTCCAGTAATAGGGTATCTCCAACCAGGGCTACTCGCTTCTGTGCGGTTATAGCATTTAATAAAACAAAAAATATCCAAAGGATTAAATTGAATCGCAGGTGGCCTGTAGATAATTTCATAAAATGACTTTTACACAATGTTAGGAAATCAGGCATGATTCCCATTCGATGACGGCCCTCGAAAAATTATGCGGCAAGAATTTGAAAAATATGGATAAACGTTCCAAATCTAATTTTAACATATTGAATCATGTATGTCCTCTTGTCCACTGACAGTTAAGAGTTAAAATTCATTATTAGAATATTTTCAATTCCTTTGATTTCTCAATAGAAAAGGTTAACATGCTTCAAGCCGGTTTTTCACTAAGCTGATTCTATTTCAATTAATGTACTACTAACAATATGTATGCAATACAATTTCTAAATGCCATCGCAACTCACTTGCTATGAGTATCTGTTCAAATAAGATTGCATTAATACTTTTACAATACTCCATTATGCCTTCCTAATTCAGTCCATCTAAACCATAATCTGCTGGAGCTATACAATCAGATTGGTGAGCAGTCATGGATCTATCAAAATAACATAAAGAAATTATATAGATATTTCCTGAATTTAAACTTATTACTCCAGTAGCTTCATAACTCACAGCAACATTACTTCCCCCAAAACAACCCCATCCTTTCCTATCAACTTTAAATTCGCCTTGAATCCTAACTTTAATTTCATTTTGATTTGATTGGGTCTGAGTTAATGACATGACACTAGTAGAGCCACTAACATATTTGTCACATTTCCATCCTTTAACTTGTTGCATTTTCGGCCAAACTCTTTCTATAATGTTCCTGGCATCAGTGTTCAATCTACGTTTGGCTTCATGGGGTAAATTGTCAATTGATTGGTTTTCTTGGCCAATAATTACATGCGGAAATAAATACAATGATAAAAATAGCATTGCGCACTTTAAAATTTTAGTCTTCATAATTCAAAATATTTATTTGGGTTAAATTAATGACTTATTAATAGTGGTTAATATTGCTCTTATATTTCAAGATTATTAATACTCCCAAAGACAAAAGCAACCAAATAAGCACACACACATATGGAATTCCAAATCCAAGTTGTGGTATTTCCACCTTTGGTGTCCAGTCCCACCAATTTCCTATGCTGTCTTCCAAAATCTTATATCGATTGTTTGTTAATGGGAAAAAAAGTTTCAACGCCCATACGTGTCCATGGGTGAAAGAATCCAATAGAATATGGGCTGCAAGACCTATTGAGAATCCTTTAAATAATTGCCTGAAGCGTCCATAAGCAAAAACCGAGAATAAATATATCGTTAAGGCAAATGGAATTGAATGAGAGATATCGTACATCCAGGTTATATTAATATTGGATGCAATCTCCAGATCCGATGTCCTGTGATCATATACACCCCAAATAGCCTTATTCTTGTGTGATAATTCTATTTGAAGAAGTATCTCGCCTATGTCGGGAAAAACTGAACCAACAATAATTGCCTTTGGCGTAATCGGAGTTTTTGCCAACTTAATCATGCTTAATGTCTTGCCCACTAATAAGTGAGATATCAAATCCATTTTTATAAATGTTTTAGACTATATTATTATGATTTTCCAATTATTAAGATTAGCCTGTTTCAATCTGGTTTATGACTTGGCTCCGTAAGTTTCAATTTATGAATAATGTGCAAGCGGTAAGAATTACAATTCATTAAGCCCTTGCGAACTGTTTCTTATCTATATCCATTTCACTAATTCAATTCTCGGATGCTCAATTCAATTTCATGAATAAATTTTTTTATTCGAGGTCTGAAAATGAAGTTTCCAGCTACATCCCATAATATTAAAAAAGCCATTCCTGGCAACAATACCGTATAAATAATACCAATTTTTTTTTCAAAATATATAAGGAGTAAAATCCATATAAGTATTTTAAGTAGTTTATAATAAAAAGGCACAAACCATTTTAATAATATAAATGTATCCAACACTTTTAGATGAATATGACAATAAGACTTTTGGCTTGTTATTACAAAAAGATCACCTATTTGAGTCACAACAAATCTATCCTTTAACCTGCCAAACATATCTGAAATAAAGGCATCCTTAGGTGCGTTGAGCTTGTAACTAATATTTCTAGCCAACATATTTAATAATTTCTGGATTTTAGGGTAAAATTGCTCATGAATTCACCTAAATAACTCAACTTTCAATTCTTATCATAATGACAATGTTGAAATTTCATGCACATTATTATCCTTTGATAAATATATTTTGCTGTTAATAATTTTGATATTGTCCTTAGGAAACATATGCCAGATTTTAATTCACGAACCTCCTGAATAAGTTTATGCCTGATTGTTTTCCATTACAAATATCTACGGGCTCGCATTGCCGGAGAAACAATTTTGATAGAACTCACGCAACTTTATAAACTCGTAATTTAAAAATGCATCTCATTAATTTTTAAAACAAATTTATCTTCTATTTAGGAAGCGCTGTCCGCTCTACAAAATTTGGCATTTATTGATGATAAATGGTTAAAAATGCTAGAAAAGCATGTTTTGGGAGCAACAACATCAACCCGGAAGGATTAGCTTGACATCAAACAAGAAAGGGTTATATAACCTTAGCACAATAATATACCTAATGCCAACCCCGCAAGAGTGGCATAATCCTGACCCCGCAAGAGCGGCCGGATGTTTTGAGCTTTGTGCTACTAGAGGGTATGATCTTCCGCTTGAACCCAGTCAAATAGGAGTCTATCCTCATATGCAATGTCAAAATCAGCTAAAAATTTTACATATTATTCTTTGAAAGTACATTTCCTGTGATGCTCTTATTGATTGGTAATATATTTATACACATTGTTTAAATTAGAATTCGAATAAGAGATAACTCCATATCCCTCTTACAATGAAAATTTAGATTTTAGAAATCCCTTCTCATTGATAAAATTTGTTGAGTTGTTCTTTATGTCTCTAATTAAATCATAAATATTCATGGATAGCCTTAAACAAAGTAGAATATGCACATGGTTTTCAACTCCATTTACGATCATGGGCTTTTGGCCTTTTTAGCTATTAATTCCGGAAATGTACTTAAATACTTCATCTCGCCATGCTTTATTTAACAGGCTTTGTCTCCCCTTAACAACGATAACAGATTGGAGACGAATTTGTGAATATGTTCCAGCCATACAATTACAATTTTATTTTTTCTGAAATAAAATTTTAGGCAGTAATTGTTTCACGATTTTCGTTCAGATTCCTAACTACAGAAATACAACGTCTAATTTTATAACACCCCTACGGGGTTAGGAACTATTTTTTACCTAATGCCAACCCCGTAGGGGTGGCATACTCTTAATCCCGCAGGGGGGGTATGAACCCCTCCCCCCTCACTCCCCGTACAACCACCGCCTTAAATCCTCGCCACCGCGACGCGATGCGAACAAAGGCTCATCATATTGATGCAAATGCAACTCCTTGTTGTGATGGAGGTATGATTTTAGATAATTGAGGTTGACGATTTGACTCTGCGAAATGGGAAAGAAGTTTTTGTGCTCTCTTAAAATCTCCTTAAAGTAGCCGAGGTTTTTGGTAGAATTTACAGAAGCCTGATCCGGCAAACAATATATTTTGGTAGTTTGACCTTCATTAGCGGATTGAAGAAATAAAATTTCATCCAACTTGATCAGGGCAATCTCGCCTTTTACTTTTGGGATGCGAAGCTTATCCATCTGCATGGGACGGACTGGGATCTTGCGGGCCTGATGCTCGGGATTCAAATTAAATTGATGGATCGCCTGATCGATACTCAGTTGGAGTTTTTTGCGGTCGATGGGTTTCGTGATGTAGCGCAATGGAAAATATTCAAAAGCCTTCAGCATCGTATCTGAATCATAATACGCTGACACAAACAAGATCAAAGGTGTGGTTCCGTTAATTCCCAATTTTAATGCGTCCAATACTTCAAATGCGGTAGAACCCCCCAGGTTGACATCCAGAAATAATAAATCCGGTTTTAATTTTCGGATCAACTCCACAGCCTGAACGGCATGCTCTGCATAACCCAGGTATTTCATTTGCGGAAAATCATTTCGAACGTATTTTTCCAATAATTCCCGTGCATCCTGCTGGTTCTCTACGATCAAATAATTCATGATTTGATTTTTGGATATTTGATAAATACCTGCGTTCCATTGAAATCACTTTGTACTTCGCATTGTATAAAAATTCCCAGCGACTTTAGTAATTGTAACCTGTCCCTTACAATTTGCGCTCCACTCTCTTCCGGGTTGCGTTTCAGATGTCCGTTGCTTTGCTGGGAAGCTTCGATTCCTACACCATTGTCCTGGATCGATATGTCAATATTATCTTCGGTTTCGTTGACCTGGATCCTAATTTTTCCTGCAATGGGAATTTTTAAATCGATGCCCCAAACTATAGCGTTTTCTACATAAGGCTGTAAAATCATGGGCGGTACCAGCCATTCGTAAGGATCGAACTCATCTTTCATTTCAATGCTCCATTCCAACTTACCGCTATGCAACACATTTTCCATTTCCAAATAAATGCGCACAATCTCCAATTCATCCTGCAATGGGATCAATCCGTTTTTTTCTTTGCTTCGGAGGCTGCCCAAAAATTTCCTCAAAAAAGCGGAAGTCTGTACAATTTTCTCCTCTGCAGTCTGTGGATCATTATACTCAATGGATTTTACAACGGTATTCAAAAAGTTACTGGTAAAATGCGGATTCAATTGCGCTGCAAGCATCCTGGCCTGATGGTATTTGGATTCCAATTCCAGGTGTTGATATTTCTGCGCATGCAGACGGCTTCGGTAAAAAAAATAAACGATCACCGACAAAAGCGTCGCGATCATTCCAAAAATGAGGTGATTGAAATAGGGCTCTTCCCACAAGACCTGATCTACCTGGAAATGAAATGAACTTACATTGGACTGTGGATCTGCGCCGGCCTTCCAGCGGGTTTCCAATTCGAGCTTGTAATGTCCTGAAGCCAATTCCGGTAAACTAACTACTGTAAGTTCTGACCAAGATGACCAATCTGTTTTCCCATTCAAACGGTAGCGAAATTCCGGAATCATCGTTTGCTCAGGTCCAATCCATTCAAAAGCAATTTGAATGTTACGGCCGGAACTACAAAGGACATTCGATAGATCAAATGGAAGTGTGTCTGAATTGATACGGGTAAACCGGATGATGGGAATGGACTCATGAAACTTCAAATGGTCCAATTCCAACCGACTTAAACGATCGAATGCACTAAACCAATAACGACCCCTGCTGTCGATATAAGCCGCATTTTGCCTGGGCATTTGTCCGGGAAAACCATTGAGCTGATTAATGGTATAATATCTCCATTGTCCTCTTTGCCATGCTTTCAGATCGAGAAAAGTAAGACCCTGCAAATGGCCTGCAATCAGCAAACTGTCCTTGTAAATTTCAAGGGTATTGACTTGATTCCTTATTTCGCCTTCCAATAAACGCAAACATGATTTTGTATTCCTGTCAAAGATCCAGAGTCCGTTCGTTGCTCCAAGAAATAAAACAGAATCTCTAAAAGCTTTCATCGATATTAAACCATTGACCGGAAATTGTTGACTGTTGGAGTGCAGGTATTCAAAATTGTTTTTTTTCGTATCGAATCGAACCAATCCGGCGTGTGAACCTGCAAATAATTCGCCATCAGAAAATTCCTGAATGCAGCTTACAAAGTGCGGCTTGAAGTCATCGATCTTAAATGCAATTTTTTCTTCATTTTCGGTGACGGGATCATACACCCAAATTCCGCCACGTTGCCCACAAATCAAGCGTTCTGATTTCTTAGACCAATACAAATATTCACTTGCAGTAAAACCATTTAGATTTTCTTTCAATTTATTAATTGGAACAAAGCGGTTTTGCCTCCATTCAAAAATTTGTTGCTCGTTATTTAGAAAAATGCGGTCGCCATCATCAGCTACAGGATGTGGGTACCAACGAGGGAGTGTGCTGAGTTGCTTTATTCGATCAAGACCATCTATTTGAAAAACTCCTTTTTGAAAATCTGCTATAAACATACTACCATCCTCTTCTTCAGTAACGCCCCATGGATTGGATATCACATCATTTGGAAATGAAACAAATCCCGTCTTTGGCAATTGCAACAATCCATTTTCTGTACCGATCCAATAGTTGGTGGCATCGGAAATAAGGGCTGTGATCTGTAACTTCTTATAATTACCAGGAAATAGGGAATGTAGTTCTTTTTGCAGGCTGAGAATTCCCTCCGGACCATTCCAAACAGTAAGATCTCCTTCTCCATCCTCCACAATTTTCACCACATAATTTGGTTTATAAGTTTGAATTCTGCCTATTCGCTTATTCTCCAAATCAAAAATGTGCAATAAACTATCGCGATACTGGAATGAAAAGTAAGTTTGCTGAGTGGCATTCCATGACAACACATCTTCTTTGAACTGTTGCTGGATAGAAATGGAATCTCCCTGGAGTATTCCTAAATCGAAACTTCCCCGAAAAGTGAAGTATTGCTTTTTTTGGATGGGGCAGTAAAAACTTGTCCGCAATTGTTTTCCCGTTGTATTTACAAATTTTAATTGGGTAAATGTCTTATTTCCAAAGACCCAACAATTGCCTTTTTGGTCGACATAAAGCAAACTATCATCTCGCAAGGCGGAGTTCATAAAATCACCAAGGGGAGTTGGGCAATGAAAGGACTCCCATCTTCTCCCATCAAATACGGCAATACCCTGATTATTCGTAGCCCAAATCTGCGATTTAGAATCTTCCAGTACATTAAAAATCATGGAAGAAAGGCCTATTTGCCCGAAATAATAATTCTCAAAATGTCTTCCGTTAAATCGGGAAATGCCCCCTTTGGTACTGACCCACAAGTATCCTCTTGAATCTTTAAACAAATGTGTGATCTGCGGGTGGATGAGTCCGTCCTGTGTTGTCAAAGCCCTGCTATAAGCTTGCTGGGCCTTCGTATCCACCACAAACAGGCAGGATATAAAAAGGCAAATGAAAATTTTAACTCGTACTCGCAATTGGCTTTGTATCAATAAGGCAAATAAAAATAGAAAATCCAATGCATATTGCGCAGGCCTCGAGCCGGATCTCGGGCAATCAGCTGATTGTTGCATCAGATCAACCGGCTCAAGTTTTTATAGCCTGCAACCTATCTCAAATCAAAAAACCGTTGGTTATGCTTCTAAGCCCGGCTCACAAAATAACTCAGAGTTAATCGCCCATTCATAAGCGTACCAAAAACGGTTGATATTTACAAAATATGGAAAATGAAGACGGTCAATGTGAAATGACCCCGTAATTCAAATCCGCAGACAGGACTTAATCAATTATAAAACTAGTCTTTCTGAAAAGGCAATTGACTAAATGCGATGTATAGGATTATATTCTATGAATTCAATATCAGGCGTAAGATATCCTTCTTTGACCGGTTCTTCTTTTAAGAGATCCGTGCTGAGATATTTTTTGTTGCTGTCACAAAAAACAGTAACCACAACTGCGTCCTGTCCCATTTCAAGCTGCGTCTTGATGGCTCCGATGATATTCGCACCGGATGAAATGCCCACAGCCAAACCAAGCTGTCTGGCCAGCTTCTGCGCCATAAGAATAGCGTCACCATCATAAGCCTGAATGATTTGATCAAGCTCCGATAATTTTAAAATGGAAGGTATGAATTCGTCGGAAATTCCCTGAATGCGGTGCGTTCCAACTTTATAACCCGTCGAAAGGGTAGGTGACTCGGCTGGCTCAAGAGGGTGAATTCTGATATTCGGATTTTTTGTTTTCAGATAATGGCCCACTCCCATGACCGTTCCTCCTGTTCCCACACCGGCAATAAATGCATCGGGTATCAAATTTACACTATGCAGCTGCACCCATATTTCCTTTGCAGTCGTCTTATCATGCGCTTCTGCATTATTTAAATTGTCGAACTGCCGGGGTAGAAATATTTTGGGGTCCTGGGCAGCAAGTTTTTCACTCAAAGCGATGCTCCCCAGAAAACCTCCTTCTTCCTTGCTGACCAAAATCACCTCAGCTCCCAAACTCCTGATGATATCCATCCGCTCCTTGCTAAGCCAATTGGGCATGATGATCTTCACATGATGGCCAAGGGATCTTCCGATCGCCGCAAATGAAATTCCCGTATTGCCACTTGTCGCTTCGACAATCGTTGTGTTTTCATCAATCAGGGCGTGTTTGTATGCCTGCTGCAAAATATACAACGCCATGCGATCCTTTATGCTCCCGGTAAGATTATAATGCTCACATTTCACATAGACGCTTCTGATAACGCCTTTGTAACGATACAAAATTTCGAGCATCGGGGTGTTGCCGATCAAATGCCACAGGTGGTGAAACTTTTGGTCCAGTTTTGGAGCTATCATACTTCTTTTTAATTTTTCTAAAATAGCTAATTCCCTCCTGATATTCACGTCCAGGACGAAAATTCGTAAATTCTCAAATTACTCATTACTATTGACTAAACATTATTATTATTTCTTTTATAAATCCTAAAGAGACTAGATGAACCAGACATTATAAAATTATTTTAAAAGAGTAAAACCGAAGTCCCAATTTTCAAATATAAAACGAATAACATATCACATTAATCGTTAGAAAAATAAACATAGATTCTTGCCTTGCTCCTATCTACATTGTTCAAGCTGTATTTTGTAACGATGCTACCATTTGGCATTTTTATTTTCAACATGGCACTTGCATTTACAAAATAATCATTTGTGGCAATTCCACGTATGTCTATTAACATTTGCTCTGAATCGCGTTCTTTGATTGGTAAATTTTTAAATATCACACTACTTTCATAAATAGACTGATCACTTTCAGTATAGTAAGAAGCCTTTAATTCCTTAATAGTACTCAAATCCGCTGATAAAATGCCTTCCATTGTTTGTTTGTAGAAAGTAGTGGTATCACCATAATCAAATTCTGCATTAAAGGAAAGTCCAGACCATGTTAACTTAGGAAGCGCATAAAAAGCCGGGACATTAGAGTAACTCAAGGTAGCCTCCTGATGGCCATCATCAAATAGAAATGGCTTATCTCCTGCATTATTCCCTGTAAAACTAATGTTAAGTCTATCGTATTGTTTTTCCTTTACCTGAATCTTTATGCTTGCATTACCAAACTCCTTATTTGCGGCGACGTCAAATACCTGGACAGCAACATTATACTCTCCGGCAGTGCTATATGTACTTGAAGTGATAGTATCATTATAAACAGTTTTCTTTTTACCGTTTCCAAAATCCCAAGATAACCGAGCACCATCAGGAATCATCCCATTGGACCTTACTGTAAATTCAACCTCCTGATTAGGGGATGCCTCCTCTGGCTTGGCTTCCAGCCAAATTTTTTGAATCTCAATCTTGTAATAATGAAAGCCAACCCATATTTTGGAATTTCCAAATCTCTCGCCCGTTACATGAACCCCAAGCCAATGACCCTTTGGCTGTAATAGTTTTAATAAACCGGAAGGATCCTGCACCTCCCATAGATTAGTTTGAGGGTTTAAATAATGTAGTGCCTCTGAAAATTTTAAGGTATCGCTTGCTCCCGCAGTTTCTACAGTGATATAAAATTCATCAAACGGAAGCTTATTTATATCCCCCTGAAATGCCTCTTTCAATTTAACTTTTGAAAAACGAGTATCCAATGGATTTGCATAAACCTCATATGATGGAAAAAGTTCACTTGCTATTGTATGATTTGCCGTTTTTAAAAAGAGTGCATCCACCTGTGACACTGAAACAATAGAAGACAGTGGAATATGAACTATTTGCCTGAATTCGTAATATCGATTGTTCTCTATGGCTTGCGCATTTTCCGCAGAAACATAGGGTAAAAAACGATTTTCGATGGCATTATACTTCATAATGCCAAGTTGCTTCGGATAGTTTGGGTCATAAATTTTGATGTGGACTTCATCCCCAATAAACTCAAAGGCTGTGGCCAAGACCATATGGGCATATTGACTATTGATCGCATTTCCAACATACAATAGTTGGGGATCATGGTTGAGGTACATGGAATATGCCATACTCCAGAAGTTATCTTCATCAGTACTGCTGAAATTAGCGGCAAAAACGTCTGAATATCCACCTTCCCATGTCTTGTTATAAAGATCTTGCAGAGCACTCACGAAACGAAGTCCATCGGCATCATCAACAGGCACTTGAGGTGTTTTAAACCCATAGCCATTGTTATCAAAATGTTCTTTAAGTAAAAGCGAGGTCTTACGGTTTTGGTAGTAATATGCAGCACCCATCGACATTCCCGCGCAGTTCCCTAAACTTGACCATGTCCCTTCATTAGCAAATGACCAACCGTTTAATTCGGGATCAAAATATGTTTCATAAAACCCACCAAGTTCGACCACTTCTTTTTCAAATGCCCCTACAACAATAAGAGAAAAATGACGAACAGCAATTGTAATTCTTCCACCCACGCTTGAAATAATTGGAATACTTTCCAAACGACCACTTGCCCTGTCGTAGTAAAAAGGAGCGAGTTTTTGATGAACAGCAGCAGCAGTCTTAAAACTCATGTACATCACCTTATTACCAAATGCACCTCCGTTTTCCACCTCTATAAGCGGACTCACCGGATTAAATTGAGCTCCAAACGCATGCGACTGGATTTCGTAGTACGAAATCACAAATTCCTTATCTTCCGAGTAGGTGCCCGGCCGAATTTGCAAGCTCATACTGTCTACCTGCGCATTTGCAGTGCTTACCTGCAAAAACGCCCCGGCAGCAGGAACAATTTGCCTGAAGATTTCAATCCGTGGACCCGTCTTTATTTTACCCGAATCGACAATATCGCTCTCATCTTTTCCGCAAGAACCAAGAAGGACCAAACCCAAAATATATACCGCAATCAGATTTTTAGATAACATCGTTTCTCTACTTTAAATAATTAATTATATCATAGATACCACCCATCCCCCATTTTAAGGAACAACTCAATTTCTGAATTTTAATACCTATTATTAAACACCAATATCAGCAGTCAAAATGATTTTTATCACTGCCGTATGAATGCGTACCCATAACCGATCAGCTATAACAAAAGTTAGTATACACTTTGGTACCATATAGAGCAATTTTGCCCTGTGCTTAAATAATAAGAAAACCTGCCAAAGAAAATATATCCTGACAACCTTTGTCCCGGACACGCTTCGTGTATCGCCTCCTATCAAGCTCAGGATAGCATAGAAAGCCGCTTTTGCGGCTTTTTTAAATTGAAACACATTTACTAACAAAAGTTATATTATTTCAATCTTAACAAGTACTGACCTTTATTAAAAAAAGATGAAAACATTAATACTTATTATCACTTCGTTGTCAATGGTGCCCATTACCCACGCTCAAAACGTTATGAACTTGATTCAGTCCAAGAAAAAAACAACTCCACTACCAGAAATCACACTCATTGAAACTGGCCTGGTTAATAATCATTTTGAATTTACTCAAATCAAAAATGAAGCTGACTCTTTAAGCTACTACCTTGATATAATCAATAATTCAGAGAAAGACAGTAACAAAAATGACTCAATCCTACAAGCAAGCATAAATGAAAATCTAAAAGGTCAAGTCAAAAAATATCGGGATTTATCAGTTTTTTATAAGAAACAGATAAACCAATATAAAAAAATTGCCCTGGCATCAAAAAATGAATACTTCAAATCACTAAAATCTAACCTTGATAGTTTCATTAAAAATAATATACTGCTTCCTCGTGAAAATGAAATCAATTACTATCTACTTGAAAACAAACTCGAGGATATTAAATTCTCAAATGTCGAAAATTATAAGAATAATGGAATTCTTAAAGACAGTCTTGACAAAATTTTGACAGATCTCTACAAGTCATGGTTTTTAGTAGATTCGATAAAAAGCACAATGGAAAACCTGGTATCCGAATCAGATAAATTAAATGGCAAATCGTTACAAAATACCTCTGATGTAAAGATGTTATTTAATGAACTTTATATATTAAAAGCTACATTGGAACGATTACAATTAAATAGCAATCAATTATTTGATCACATTAAGAAAAGAATACTTCAACTCAGCAATATTGCTACTAATAAGAAAGAGGAAGATAAAAGCATAGGAATCTCTCCCGCATTTTCAAAATTCACAAATCAATTTTCGCCCTCAATAACAATAGAGGCTCAGGCAAAATTTGGAAAAAGTTATAACGAACTAGGAATTCTCTCTGGAGGACTTTTCGGGAGTGGAGAAGGTATCAAGGAAGGCCTATATTTTAATGAACTCAGTGAGTTTTCCATTTATTATAAAGGGGCTACTACAGCAATTGCATTAGTGGATACCAATCAAAAAACAGGCCTAAATTATGAATTATACTACATGAACAAGTCTTTTCCAGGAGATTCCCTAAATGGTGTCAATCCCTTTAAATTTCAATCCATCCAAGCTAAGGCAGGATTTGAATTTGTGATTTATAAAGAAATTGTAAGCATATACGGTAATGTAAATTTTCACCTGCCGCTAAATAAAACAAATCAAATAAAAACACTCTTAAAAAGTGAACGCGCAGATCAATTCAACTTTGATTTTGGAGTAAAAATGCTGCTAAATCCATCAAACGGCAATAATGGATCGACAAAAATATTTATCGACTTAAACTTTATGATGCTAAATAAAAGTATTAAATCTGCCATCGATTCTGAAGAAAAGCTAATATCAAATATTAAAATAGGAGTGCAACAAAGATTAAGCAGATTTTAATGATTTCTAAATGTAATAACATTTATCCCCATTCTCGTCAAAATTCAAATACATAAAGCCGCTTTTGCGGCTTTTTTAACGTTTGCCGATGACTAACAAAAGTTATATTTCTCCAAGCAGCTGCCTTCCTGATTTTTGCTCCATAAAAAATTACCTTATGAAAAAAATTCTACTGATCGCACTTGAATCTCTTATCCTGCTTGGGCTCGTTCATGCCCAGAATGGACCTGCTGAAAAATGGAACTACTACATGGGCGGTTCCGAAAATGAACATGCAAAATTCGTATTGGAATGTTCCGATGGCGGATTTCTGCTGATTGGTGAAACCCGATCCAATGATGGACAGGTATCCGGAAATCATGGAAGTTATGATGCATGGATCGTCAAACGTAAAAGCGACGGTACTTCAGATTGGAAATATTGCTATGGAACCAAGGGTTTAGAATACGCCTTCCAGGCCGTGGAGGTAAATGATGGCTATGTGATAGCCGGCGAAAAAGAATACCAGGCCTGGGTTTTTAAAATCTCCAAATCCGGGTCCTTCCTATGGGAACAATCTTATCCAAGTTCAAATGGAGATATATCATCTTTTCATGCAATCATCAAAAAAAATGATGGGAGTTTTCTGGCAGGTGGATATACAAATCGGTACAATGCACGTATCATGAACCTCAGTGCATCCGGCAGTTTGCTATCAAGTGCCCTTCTCAGTATGGGCCGAAGTATCGAAGAGATCCGCTTACCTTCAGATGGCTCTATTCTCGTGTTGGGAAATCAAGATCAGAATGAACCCGGGTGCTTTGGAGGGGAGTTACCGGCAAGAGGCGATGTGTGGATTGCTAAATTAACTCAGAGTTACAATACGATTTGGAATAAATATTATGGAGGTACCACGTACGATGTTTTTGTGGATGCAGAAATCAATGCCAATAATGAAATCTACTTCATTGGAAGAACGTATTGCAAAGGACAAATCACCGGCCCGAACAATATCGGCGCCAACTGGCCTGACGCTCGCTTTACCTGGCTTGCAAAAGCAAATTCTTCCGGAACTTTGCTCAATGCAAAAATCGTCAGCAGCAATCCTTTCTATCAGGATTTGGGCTTTGATTACAATTGCGTAACGGTCGATTGCAAGGGTGCGCCTGTTATTGGTGGAATTAGCGGAAGTTTATTGGGCAGCTATCCAAGTATAGAAAAATGGAAAGCTGACTTAAGTGATATTGAATTCTGGAATGCACAAACTACGGGGTCAACAGAAATTACACGCAATTTATTTGACATCCGTTTCACAAAAGATGGAGGCTACGTGGCCTGTGGAGTTTATAACGACTTTATTGACGGAAAAGAAAATTATTTTATTTTGCGCACAGAAAAGGATCCAGACTGCGCCGGATCAGCAAATAAATGCACAGACATTACACCCTTGTATTGTGGCTTAAGCTATTCCGGAACCACCAGTGGAAGAGTCAGTCGATTTGGAATTGCGGACCTGAGCAGCTGTCACAGCTCATCGAATGATTTCAGTGCCGGAGATCAACTTTTTGAAATATACAAGCCTAACAGTACCGGAGATCTGGTAATCACTTTATTCAGTGACAACGTAGACCACGACATCTTTGTCCTGAGTTCATGCAATCCGGTTCAGTGTCTTTATAAAAGTACCAATTCCATTGGATCTTCCGGAATCAACAACGAAATTATACGCATCAACAATGCGCCTGCAGGCTATTATTATATCCTTGTGGATGGACCCAAATCTTCCAGCACAGGACCGTTTACGTTAACAGCCAATTGCGGACTCCTGGACTGCAATAATGCCAAACCCATCGGATGCAAACAAACACTCGTTAATGAATCCAATCAAACGGGATATAACAATGTAAGCCTTTACTGCAACCCAAGTCAAATTTCGGATCCGGGTACCGGATGTACCGGAAAAGAAAGAGTATATACCTTCACATTAAATTCAACACAAAATGTAAGTATCCAACTTTCGAATATCCGCAATTCAAATAATGATTTTGAACTCTTTCTGTTTAAAGATTGCAATGAAGACCAATGCCTCGGAACCAGCACAAATCCGAAAGGACAGAATGAAACCATAACAAAGACCCTCTCAGCGGGTACCTATTTTATCGTAGTTGACGGATGGCGTGAGGCTTCAGGAAATTATGATCTCTATGTAGACTGGAACTGTTGCAATAACCCGGTGGAAGTATACAATTGCGGCTACATCACTTACAAATACTCCGGCAACGGTTCCAACTTGCAATTTACATTTACCAGCTCAAAAGCGATCGCCCCCGGAAAAAAATGGAAGGTGGGAGCAAATGAAATCAGCAATGCGAGCTCGACAAGCTTTACATATACTTTTCCATCAGCAGGCGAATATGTAATTTGCTTTCCATACACCAATACGAACGGGTGTTTGGAATATTGCTGCTACCGCGTATGGATTGACAATCCATTTAATTGCTTTGACTGGGATTACTCCTATAATCCGACGACAAACAATTTCAGCTTTACTTTAAATCAGTCCGGTGCCTCAAATATCGTCTGGAAAGATGACACAGGTGGAGGCACTATTGGGGGAGGACCTGTTTCAAACCCCGTACCTGCACCACCATCCGGAGGATGCATTGAGAAAACCATTACGGTGACCTATTTTCTCAATGGGCGCTGGTATATATGTTGCCGCAAAATCTGGCTTTGCAATCCATTTGAATGCTTTGAATTCGATTACCGGTACGACCTGAACGCGAATGGCATGGTGTTTACTCTGAATACCAATGGAGCAAGCCAGGTCACCTGGAAAGATGATACCGGAGGTGGGGATATCGGCGGAGGGCCTATATCCAATCCGGTACCTGTACCCCCAAATCCCGGTGACTGCAGAGAAAAAATTATTTCAGTAAAATACTTTTACAACGGACGTTGGTATATCTGCTGTCGTAAGGTATGGATCTGCAATCCATTTGAATGTCGGGACTTTGGTTTTCGGTACGATCAAAACTCACGAGGCTACATTTTTCAATTGAATCAGGGGTCTGCAACACAGATCACCTGGAAAGATGATACCGGAGGCGGGAGCATAGGGGGAGGACCCATATCCAATCCGGTACCTGTACCACCAAACTCAGGTGGTTGCATTGAGACAGTAATCACCGCGCGTTACTTCTTCAATGGCCGGTGGTACATCTGCTGCAAACGCTTCTGGCTTTGCGATCCCATTGTATGTTCAGGAGAAATTATTGCAAAAGTGAACACAAACGGTCAGGTAAACTTAAGTGTTTCTCCATCCTATTCTGAAGTACAATGGATCAATCAGAAAACCGGAGCATACCTGGGAAGTGGAAACAATCTTCAAACAAACTTTCCATATGGCAGCGATCAGGAAATCTGTGTCCAATATATCGAAAATGGTCAAACCAAAATGTGCTGCAAAAGTTTGAAAATTGTAGGAACCAAAGATGAAGTTCAGGAAAATCTGCACGTTAAGGTATTTCCAAATCCCGGGAAGTCCTCTATAACAATTGCACTGGAATGTGAAAATGAAAATGAAATAACAGTCAGCCTTCTCAATTTGCAAGGCACGGAACTGATCCGCAAACTGAGCCCTGGATGCTTAAATCAACATGTCCATTTCAATACCGATGGATTTCCGGCAGGCATCTATTACATAAGAGTGCTTGGAAATCACTTTCAGTCGATTCACAAAATCGAAATAATTGACTAAGCTGAAATAGATTTTGAGGGACCGGCCAACAAAGGGCCGGTCCTTTTTAATTTCAGTCGGCTGACACAAACTCCACACATTTATGCAGACCGTAAAAACTCCTAGCTTTAAAATAACACAAAGAATAAAATTTGCAAAACAAAAATTAGATGCACCAGCACTTGGACTTCTGCATTACTATCTCTAACTTTAGTTCAGTTTGGATGACTCAATGAGCTTCCAACATTGTCTTACTCTTCATGTAATCACCTAAAGTTATTTGAATGAATGCCTTTAAAGTTCCTTATGAGCCGGAATATGATCACACGGAAATCATACATTTTCTTTGGCTACGCCGCAGCATTGGCATACTTGGAATACTGCTCCCTTTTGTTCTTGTGGTGGGGAACGGACTGCTTTGCCCGGAAGTAAAATGGCTCGATTCAATCAGTGCGTACTATCACACTAAAATGCAAAATGTCTTTGTCGGTGTATTAAGTGTAATTGCCATTTTGTTGTTTACGTACCGTGGTCCCAAAGGAGAAGATTCCACTTTATCTAACCTGGCCAGTCTTTTTTGCTTTGGTGTGGCATACTTTCCTACAAGCATACCTAACACGCAGGGTGCCTGCATTGCTGGCCTCAATTTCGATTTGCACTACCTGCATTTGATATCTGCTACCGGACTATTTGCTTGCTTTGCCTATTTCGCCATTGTCGTCTTTAACAAACCCAATGAACAAGGGATTATTTCCTTGCGGCGGCAAAAGCAAATACCCTGGTTTAAATGGAGTGGCTATATTATTCTAACCTGTATGGCACTTATTGCTATTGGCTCTTTACTGGAGTCAAAAACAGAAATCCGGATAAACATGCCCTACACTTTTATACTTGAATGGATTGCACTGGTGGCCTTTGGCACGAGCTGGGTTATAAAAGGCGACTGGATTATTTCAGGGCATCCAACTCCCGTATAAACGCAAATTTCAACTTACAAGATTATTCAAGATGATAGGCTGCATTATGTATCAGCTTGGTGCCGCATTTCGTGCAATTTACTTCAGCACCTGCTCCTCCCGAACAACCCTTTGGACAAATAAAATGCCAGGCGCCCCTTGGGCTGCGTGCAGGTTCCCGTCCATTTTCATCCAATAGCTTTGGTTTGGAATGCACGTTTGTCGAATCCGCTTCCATCCCGGAGGTACTAAGAACCGTCTTACCCTGATCCTTACAGGAAAAAAAAGCAAGTAGTATAACAATGCTGAATATAATAGACCACGGTTTGTTCATGAATGAAAATTTTCGACAAATATAAAAGAGAATCTTTTAAGAAAGCTGCATAAAGTGGAACACTAAATCTACAGAAGCCATCCGGATCATATGTCCATTACTTTCCCTTCAGAAATTCATCTGTAAAATGCCTTCGTTCCCTGGGCTGTTCAAATTTATCCGCATTGAATTTACCTGACCCTCCCCTGGGTATGGACAATGAATTCCAATCATCCTTACAACGCATCTTTCCGATGTACACAATTTGCCCTATATGGTATGGATAGTGTGCCAACTGACGATTTATAGCTTCCAATATGGTGTGCCCTTGATTGCGAATGAATATTTCTTTACCAAGGTCTTCATCCGAAATAGAATCCAATGCATTAAATAAACAGGCCCATGCCTCGTTCCATTTCAACATCAACTCTTCACGCGTGGAAATATCATTTTCAAACTCTTCGTCGCGCTTTCGCCACTCCTTCTCCCCATCTGTAGTCATGAATTCCGTCCACCGTGACAACATATTTCCCCATAAATGTTTCACAATCGTTCCAATACTATTGCTTTCCGCATTGTATTGGAAAAAAAGATCCTCCTCTTCCAATTGACTCATCGTCTTTTCGCCAAGCATTTTGTAATATACAAATTGCTTTTTTACACTTTCGAGAAAACCAGAGTTCATAAGGTATTGTTTACAATTAAAAAATTCGACACAGGGTTTTTATACAATTATCCATTAAATTAATAAATAAAAAGCTTCTCAAATTGCATACCACTGCCTCTTTCCTATAAAAAAGATATTCCATTGTAAAGTAATATCAAAGATATTGTATCAGGCTCCAAAAATAGACGATATTCAATTTAATGTCTATTCAAAAAATGCATTAGAGCAGGATAACCAAACATCCGCCATAAGGTAAATGTACTGAAAGCAAGTAGGATGAAGAGCAGAAGTCGGAGCCAGAATACAGGCAATTTGAAAGACCTGATAAAATCATAACTGCTCCAACTTAGATATGTGATCTTAAATACATCAGACAACTTAAGATCCAAGGTTTGTCCTGAGGATAAATAGACGCAAACAGCCAATATTAAAAAAACAATTTGAAACAGGAGAATGGTCCCAAGAATGTAAATGCTTGCAACAATAGTTTCAAAATAATTATAAACGCCTTTAGTTACCAACAGGTATAAGAAAAGTGCCTGAACAGGTATAATCATTGCAAGTACTAAGGCCAAATGGCTTATTGCAAATTTGGTAGATCCCCCGGGGCCAAAATATGCATTGTAAGTGATCACGGTGTTCTCCCCAAAAAAACTTTCCATCGCATAAATTAATACAATATAAACACTTGTCCAAATTAAGAAATATGAAACCGGTGCCTGATAGATTCTGCGTCTTCCCTCAATAAAATTGCGCACGGTTTCTCCCGGCTTTAGAATCATTTTAATGGAGGTGAATAAAAATCCCTTTTCAACATGGGTAAAAAAATGGATCAGCTCATGGTAAAAAAATGTGGCACTGATGCGCGCAAATTTTGCAGGTTGCCCGCAATGACTGCAATAATTATCCTGAAGCGCAGAACCACAATTTTTACAATTTACAATATTATGCTCCATAATACTTAAAAAGAGTTTCTAAAATTTTCTAAATTCATACCAGTACATATCCTATAGAACCTGGTTACTGTGCCCCTGAAATACAAGAGGCAAAATTAAAATACTTCGAAAAAGAAAAGAAATAAGCCGGCTTTAAACTTTAAAATTGTAATCCTATGTATTTCATTTCAAAGTTAGATGCATTCTAATTTGGTGACTCCAAACTTTTTTTCCACAACAAATCCAGGCCCTTTTTATAAAAAAAGACCAGGAAAGACGCCAGTATAAAAATCCAAAAGAAATTGTCCATTTGAGGTGCAAAAGAATACACTGGCCCTGACTTAATGCAAGTCATCAATACTCCTGTACCCAATCCGGAAATGCTGAAAATGTACAATTTCCTGTAGCTTGTTTGCTTAATAGCTCCTTCCTCTACTACAAAATACATGTATAGTAAAATTACTGAGATATAAATATAAATTCCCGATATTGCTGCTGATGGAAAGCCTGTTGCAAATAATCTCCAAAGCATTATTAGCAAAAGGAAATGGCCTATGACCAGGATCTGATGCAAGTTTAGATCTTTCCCTAAAATGAAGCTGCTCTTATAAACTGAATTTTCCAATGCATTCGCTACTTTTTCAGGGTCCTGCGTTCCCCGGATTTGGGAAGTAAGAGCAGCAAGTGAAAACCAGAATTGAATCCAGGAATATACACATGCAAAAATGCTGAGTAAGGGAAAAATAGCTATTGCAAAATATTTATATAAAAGAAAAATGGGAATTGGAATTGCCAATATAAATGATGCAGCCAAATTAAAATAACTACAATTTGTTAGGCCCTGAATCATTTTATTGAAAATAAATGCCAATGAAAGACCACCACCCGCAAAGACCATAAAAGCAGTCCTATCTATGTTGCCTGTAAAGGAATGTAAGATTACAGCCGCACCCAATATACCGGCAGATGTACAAATACACCGCAAGACAAATGCGAATTCAACTCTACAACCTTTTAAAAATGTTTTACAGACGGAATCATACCAGACCATTATTTGCGCTTGCAAATTTTTCCGAAATCTCACAAATACAAACACTGCAATTCCGGCAAGCACATCTCCAATGGAATGATTTCCTGTTGTGAGGCAGCTCATTGCAATGAGAAATGCTACCAAAGCCCAAAGCAATTTATATTTCTTGAACCGCAGGAAATAATAATAGCTGGCAATGCAGCCCCATATCACATGAAATGCCGGAAACGCCGCACTGGGTCCATCATATCCTCTGTCAAGCATCAAGATCTTACCAAAGAGCGTATGCGCTTCAAAATCCTTCTGGAGAACTACAAAAGGAAGGGCAAAGTACAAAAGACCGGAAAGGATAGTACACCACCATACGTCCATGATAAACTGTATCATGTAATCACGGAAGGGAATTATGACGGGCAATGCAATCGCATAGAAATAAGTCGCAACATAAAAAAGGACGGTCCACTCCACGAATGGAATATTAGCATCCAAATAGAGGTTGGAATACATGAAATCTGATGGGGTACCGATTAAAATAAATGTCTCATAGACCAGCGCCCATGGGACAAATGCAATTATGAATGCCCGTATTCGATCTTTCCATGAAAGGACATTAGCAGGGCTCTTTGGATTCCTTAAAAAATCAATTGGGGATGGGATGACATATATGCCCTTGTTCCTTTGCATTTGATCAGATAATACATGCACTGTCAAGGCCAGAGAAAACAAAGGACTCACCAACCAAAAACCAGAGGCGGAGGCTGAAAGAACAAAAAAACTAAAACTCAATATGATAAAACCAAAATGAGGCGGTAGGTTAAAATCAAAATATTCATCAATTCTTCTAAATACCCATACTAAATTGTTTTGACCTGTTGCAGTTTCAGGGTAATTCCTCCAGATTCCCCAAAGAAGTAAATACAAAGCATAACATATTCCTGCATAAAAATAGCTCTTTGAACCTGGTAAGGCAATGTGTACCAAATCTTCTGTATATGCAGCCCAAACAAGAAGCAAAGCAGCCACACACACAAATGAAATGCAGAACCTAAAGAAGCGGTTAAAAGACAATGAACTATTCTTTTCATTCATTCTATAAACAATAAGAAATATTCAACTAGCTTCTGTTTGTGATTAAATCGAAAAAATTATTCGTAAAATGCAAAATATCAAGTAACCGAGCTCAGCCATAAAATGATAAAAATTAGTAGAGAGCAAAAGCTGCCTACCGGAAAATACCATAATGTAAAGAAGGACAATATCAATCCAAATCTTGTTGCCTCTACTGGCGCCCTCCAATACAAATAGAGCCAGTAAATCCAAAACAATCCATAAAGCAGAAACAGAGGTCCAAGCCGGAATACATTCAATTTAAATTTTTTAAATGGCAAAGACCAGGGTCCCGGTTCCTCCGGCCCAATATACTTGCCTTTCACGATAACATGGATTCCATCAATAAGCATGAATCCGCCGGTCAGTAATCCTAAAAAAAATGCGAGATAAAACATATGTTGCTTTTTGCATTTAAACTCAGGTGAAAACTCGTTGCTCAACTCATCTCATTTGATTAATCTGCAAACTTCTTTTGGTAATGCAATTGAACCAATCCGGAAGCGAAATGCCTGACAGACAGCAATTGTAAACTCCGCAATGCCTTTCGTGAATGGAATAAAGCAATTCCATCACCCAAAAGTGCAGGAATAATAGAAATGATCCACTCATCAATGAGGTCCTGCTGTATAAGCTGATTGATAATATCTGCACCACCATCAATAAAAATGTACTTACCGGGTAAGGATTTAAGTCTCTTAATCAGTGTACAGGGATCTTCCGTAGAAAACATGATTTTTCCATCATCCGGCCGGGGAGTTCTTGTCACTATATAGCTGTTAAGTTCCGCATGCGGAAAAGCTGGAACTTGCCTTAGAATCCAATCAAATGTTTTACGACCCATGACTACTGTATCCACCGAGCTCATGAAATCAGCATATCCATAATCTTCCCCTACAAGCTGCACCGCATCCAAAAAACTCAAATCTTCATTTAGCCCTGCTATAAAGCCGTCTAAACTCATTGCAATATAAACTACAGACTTTCTTTCATGTGACATACTCCGTCTTTAAACCCCATAAAAATTAAAGCACACAGTTCCGGTAATCCCTTAAAGTTACGTAATGAATTCAATAATTCCTATTGACCCGAATTTGGAGATTGAATGGGAGTGAAAAAATTCTGAATCCGAAAAATGCAGCTTTTCAGAAAGCGACTTTATTAATATGATCTATAAGTCAATTTGACAAACTGATATCGCGATTCATCAAAAAATTGAAGTAAGCCGGAATTTGAATCTCTCCAGCTTTATAAAATTATATTTTTTAATTCTGAATTCAGGATGATACCATCCATTTTTTTGAATTCAAATTAAGGATCCACCTTTTTGTTGTGCCTGGACTTGATCTTGGACAACAACTCTGTAGTCGCAGTATAATCCTCATTTTGTTTTTTTGCGATTTCGATGGCTATCTCTGCTTGTTTTTCTGCCTTTTCAAATTGGCCTAATTTATATAAAAGTGCTGCATAGGTATCGTTATTGTTGTAATTGCTTTTAAGTTCAATAGAACGCATGACACACTCAAGCCCTTTTTCAAGTCTTTTGTCATCATAAGATTCCTCATACCACTCCCATGCAATTTCATTTAATGCTTCACTGTCGTTCCAGATCTTAGACAGGTATTGTTGCAACACGTTCTGATATCCTGCTTCATCTTTAATTGCATCATAGAAGTGCAATTCCGCAAGTAAGACCAGGTATTTTCCGGAATTCCACATGGTTACCCGACCATCCATTTCCTTGTATTGGTATTCTACGCCCTTCTCAAAATACTTCAGGTCTTCTAATGCCTTCTCAAATTCGCTTCGGTCTCTCTTTTCAATTGCTTGGTACACGTGGTCCTGCACGATGAACATCAATCTCGTCTCCACCTGATCTTCACTAAAAAACTTATTGAACAACTCTTTATTTGCCTTCATAAAAAGGTAGGCCCTGCTACCGTATGGGAAGCAGATGCGTGTATTGTGAATCGCATATTGATAAATAAATTTCACATTCTTCTCCATGCTTAAGTCTTCATCCTTTTGGGTGTTTAGATATTCATTTATTGAAAAAGAATCCAATTCATAACCATCGCGCAACTTATGCGTGTAATCCAACAGGAAATCCGCATCTCTTTTTCCTCTGCGGTATTGCTTCTTAAACCAGGAGAGTGTTTTTTGCGGATCAAGAGCATCTTTTCCATGCTGCAAGAAATCAGCTGGGCTGAATGCGCCCACTATCTTGTCTGTAATTTCTCCCTTCTCATTCAGGAAGAGCATGGTAGGATGAAGTTGTACGTTGTAGATTTTGTTGATCTCAATACCTGTTCCCTTCATCGTATTAACTGCATAATTCACGAAATTGGCATTGAAAAATTTTATGACTTCGGGATCTCTAAAGCTTGTTCTTTCCATGTTCACACAAGCACCGCAGCCATTAAAATGGAAATACAACATAATCGGCTTGTGTTCCTTTCGCGCCAATTCAAATATCTTATCATAGCTTACTGTCCGAAATAGCAAAGCGGTATCGGCACCGCGGAGCATCAATGAAAATGCCAAAGAACAAACCAGGGCAATTGAAACTTTCATAATTCTTGCTTTCAGGGTGAAAAAGCCCAGACCCTATTTTTAAAGGGACGGATTGCCTCTCAAATATAATACAAAATTTACTTGATCAAAAGAAAAAACCACTGAGAAAATGGAATGTAAACTATCCAAATACTTCTGTCAATTCAAGCTCTTCAGTGTTGCTTTAATCCCTTCTTCCGCTGTTGTTGCATAAGTTCCAAAATGTTTTTCAAATTTTGAACTGTCGAAAACGTAATCCTGCTCATACTGATACAGCATTTCAGGAAATTCCCGCATTATTGGAATGAACAATCCCAATATATGGATCATCCATTTCGGAACATGCTGTACTCCTGCATCGGTATGCATTTCCATTGCAATTTTTTCGATCCAATCCTTCATCGAAAGTTTCTCTTTTGTGGTTGGAACGTGCCAGATCTGATTGTACGCATGCGTCGTATTTCCAAGCAATGCGGTCGCCTTTGCCGCATCCGGAGTATAGGTAAAACTGTGAATCTTATTGATGTCCCCAAAAACCTGTGCTTTTTTTCCTTTAATAAGATTGTCAATGACCATCTTGTTTAAAATACTGTTTTTATTATGAGGTCCATAAAAATCAGCTGCTCTGGCAATTAAAGCAGTTATTTTTTGTTTTTCCACTCCATCCATAATCATACGGTGCAAAAGGGCCCTGATTTCTCCCTTCCTGCTAGGTGGATCAATGACTGCGTCCTCTGTCATGAATGGCACAGCTGCTTTGGAATACATGTACATGTTGTCAAAAAACACAAGTTTTGCATGATGCTTCATACATGCTTTGATCACCTCTTCCAAAAATGGAGGCCAAACCTGCTGCCATACTTTTAAATTGTACTCAAATCCAACTGTTACATAAACGACACCGCTTCCTGCAATAGCTGCTTCTATTTCTTCCCGATTCCGGATATCCGCCGGGAAAAGTTCATCCGTATCATTTACTCTTTGCGGGTTTCTGCTCACCAGTCGTATTTGATCCGTATAGCTTTTTAATTCCTTTGCCAGTGGATGTCCTATTGCGCCTCCCGATCCTAAAATTGTTTGTCTCATATTTTTGCTATTTGCTACTAACGAATATGCTTTGCTTCTTATTCCATAATGGCATAAAAATTAAAATGCTTCCAATTGAGCATATCCTCCTTTTTCAAAATTGGCACGACACGTGTCCCCTCTACAAAATCTTCGAAGTAATAGAGTTTATAATTTCTTGAATGCAAAACGTCGAAATGTTCAAAGCGTTCTTCACTTGTAGTTTTTCCAAAGCACTCGGAAATGACGATGGGCTTATACTTAAGAAGCAATGGAGTTATGGATTTAATAATCTCCTTGTCATAACCTTCCGTATCGATTTTCACCATGCGAAGTCTTGGAAGTGCATCGGCATAATTCGCATTCAGGAAGTTTTCCAAATGTATGCCCTTGATCTTGCTGCGAAGCGTGTAGCTGCCATGAGGACTGACTTTCTCTTTGGAAATACCACCATTGCTGTATGATGCTTCCGATGAAAAATAATAATATTCTCCATCCTCATCCGAGATCGCAAAATTATAAGGATGTATCGTACTGCAGTGTTTGTTAAGGCCTGCATTTTCTTTCAAAACCCGGAATACATATGGATTGGGATCGAAGGACAGAGTTAGCCCGCTCTTTCCACTGAGGACTCCAAAAAGAACAGACATGTGCCCAACATTGGCTCCTATGTCAATGACCAGGTCGCCTTCCCTGATCCATTTTTTAAAAAAATCAAGCTGCTCTCTCTGTATTTTCTTTTTTTCCACCAAAGGATTATCCCATACTGCCAGCTTGAATTCAGGGTAGCCATCAAATTTGTAGTCCTCAACATGAATACGGTATTCCCTCGTGAATCTTCTGGCCAATTTGCGTTTGATAGAATTAAGCAGGTATTTAAACATCTTAAGTAATTTTATTGAGAAGACATTAGGCTTTCAGCATAATTTGAATATTTTCCTTTGTTGCACAAGCATGACACCAAATTGCCAGAGAAGTGTATTCCAATCAACTTGAGGCGCAAAGATACAATTTGGCATATGAATTTTAAGGAAAGTAAATTGCTGCGGGGAAATCACAAGTGTTGAAGCATAGTACCAATGTTAAGTTTAGAGCCCTATACATCATCAAAAATAAAATACATAAAATAAATCAAAGAATGCATGTGCTGTGCATCTTTATACTCTTATGAAAGCATTCACTGAAATCAGATTCAACTATAAAATTGCTTGTAGAATACCCGGGTAAAAATCGGAAGGATTGCGAAGTCCCGGTGTTTCAAAGCTCCTATTTTTGTATATTCAAGAGTATATCGCGCTATTTTTACTTAGGTCTCCGATTATAAAGTGGAAGCCCTGCATGTTCTGCAATACTTTTTGCAGCCATGTCTCCCTCTTTGGTGAAAGACCAGGCAAACAATGCTTTTATTGGATGGTCTTTCAAGATATCCTGAATTGCATTTAGCGCAAGCATTTTAGTAATCCCTTTCCTACGGTATTCCTCCAGTACAAGAGCAGAACATAAATATAAAGCCTCGTATTTGACATTCAGCGGTGTTCGTTCGTATAACTCTTTTTCAGAAATCTCTTGTTCAATAAACTGATGCATCAGGGCGGCAGTTGTTGGCAATATCAGAACCCATGCAACAGGGCCATTCCCTTCGTCATATTCACAGACCGTTGATGGGTGAATTTGCATAAAGTGATGAATCACTTCCTGATTTACATCGATTTGGTCCGTATCATTTTTAGTATCAAAAACGCTATCAGCCAATTCAATCATCCGATCGTAATTCGTTCGTTCCATTGTTTTGTTTTGTGGGAAAATGATCTCAAAATAATAAATTCGATGTATTCCTGCCTACCTGTCCTGATTCAACATCAATTCAGAAGGTCATACAAAAACGAAATGCGCTTTTACAAAAGTACTTTCACCCTAAATACGGCCAATTGTCATTGCTTGCGTCATTATAAAATGATTACGCACATCAGACCTTTTGCCATTTACGAAAAAACCAAACTTTCAACAAATCTGCGGTAACTACATATAGCAAAACGATCGCAAGCATAATCGCCAATTGAGATACCGGCAGCGGCATCATTCCAAAACTTTGTGCGAATGGGAAATAGGGTAACGAAAGTGTCAGGAACAAACAACTTATATTCATGAGGGTAATCCATTTCGCTGGCCTGCTTTTGTAAAAATTAAAATGTGTGCGAATGATAAAAAAGATTAACAGCTCTGTCATTGTAGACTCAATAAACCAACCTGTTTGAAAGGATTCTTCCCGGAATTTCAGAAGGAACCACATGGTGGCAAAGCTGATTACATCAAACAAGGAGCTATGCAAGCCAAAAACAATCATGTAATTTTTTATGATTTTCATATCCCATTTTCCCGGGCGTTCTAACTGTTCCTGATCCACATGGTCCGTTGGAATAGCCAAGAAAGGAAAATCGCTCAATACATTAGTCAACAGAATTTGCTTCGGAAGCATCGGCAAAAATGGAAGGAAAACAGAAGCCGCCGCTACGCTGCACATATTTCCAAAAGTGGAACCCGTACTGATATAAATGTATTTAAGTGTGTTTGCAAAGGTCTTCCGGCCCTCGCGTATACCTGCGGCAATGACAGAAATATCTTTTTCAAGTAGTATACAATCCGCAGCCTCACGTGCCACATCCACTGCATTGTCCACTGTTATTCCGACATCGGCCGCATTGATTGCAGAAACGTCGTTGATACCATCACCCATATAGGCTACCCTGTAACTGCTGCAGAGTGCTCTTATCAGTGCCTCCTTTTGCATGGGCTCCACTTCAGAAAAAATATGCACCGTTTTAAGTTTCCTGGCAAGTGCCTCAGGGCTCACTTCCTGCAATTCCTTGCCACTCATGACAACTGGCTGCTCAATGCCTATTTGTTTGCCTATTGACTCTGCAACAATGCGGTTATCCCCGGTAATAATTTTTAGGCCTATACCGAGTTTTTTCAGTTGCATGATGGCCTCTGTCACTCCGGATTTTAATGGATCCGTCATCGACACAAAACCCATGAACACCATATCCGTTTCATCTTCCTTCGAGATGTTGGTTTTCAAAATGGGCTTGCCACATATGGAAATGACGCGCAATCCCATTTTCCCGAAATCGGAAAACCTCTGCTTTAAATCCTCCCGGTGTGCATCAATATCTTCCAGCCTTCCGTCCGGCATTCTTACACGACTACAAATTGCAAGACATTGTTCAAAAGCTCCTTTGCTTATAAGCCAATTTTCATTGCCGTTGTCCACAGCAATGCTTAGTCTTTTGCGAATAAAATCATAGGGCACTTCTGCGAGTTTAACAGGTAAGCCGGGATCTTCCATTTTCATTTCGCGAAGTGCCTGATCGATCGGGTTCGAATAACCCGCTTCCAATGATGCATTCCAGTAAGCAAATTTGCGGACATACTCATCGGGCTGACCCCACGCATCGACTATGCGTTCGATGCGTATCTGTCCTTCGGTGATGGTTCCTGTTTTATCCGTACATAATAAATTGACTTCACCAAGATTCTGTACTGAATTTAATTTCTTAACGATGAGCTTCTTCTTTAATAATTCCTTTGCACCTGCACTCATGCCTATTGTGGTGATTGCAGGGAGTAGCTCGGGCGCCATCCCCACAGCAAGGGCCAAGGCAAATAAGGCCGATTCGATAAGACTTTTCTGGTTCAATATGTTTATGAAAAGTATAAAAACACTCAGCATCAGTGTGATCCGCATCAGCATGTACCCAAATTCCTTCAAACCCTTTTCGAAAGCAGTTTCAATATTTCTGTCTGCGCTTTTTACGATTTCGCCAAACAAGGTATTTTGTCCTGTATTCAGTGCGATCGCTTTTCCGCTGCCACTCACTATACTCGTGCCTTCCCAAAGGCTATTGTATCTTTTGGCAAGAGGCAACTCCCGGTCGAGAATCCCTGCTTCTTTTCGTACCGGATAGGACTCTCCTGTCAAAGGCGCTTCATTGGCATGAAGTTCGTTTGCTTCAAGAATCAAACAATCCGCAGGAACAATGTCGCCTGCATTGAACAGAATTACATCACCCGGGACCACTTCGGCAACAGGGATCTCATGTTCCTTTCCACTTCTCAGCACCAGGGCTTTACTGGTAATCAGGCTTTGAAGTTTTTCAACCACTCTGCCTGCATTGCGCTCTTGTATGAAGCTGATCAAACCACTAAAAAGCAGGATAAAAAAAATGATAAATACATCGGATGTTTCGCCGATAAACAAAGAAAGAATTAATGCACCTATCAGCAATAGGATCAATGGGCTCTTAAACTGAGAAATAAAAATCAGAAAATCCTTTTCAATAGCAGATTGCCTCTTTTTGGGGGCTGACAGCTTAATCCTTTGTGCTGCGAGCTGCTCTGTGATGCCCATCCTACCGCTCGCCAATTTTTCAAACCAGTAATCGGGAGAATCTGACCAAAAAGATTGAATTTTTTCTGCCTTTCTGAATGACATGAGCTTTGATTTTATATCAAGTCATTCACAAATGTAGGATACAGCAGACTGGCAGACCGGCTTTCTTGCAAAGAGTATAAAATTTGTAAAGGACCGGTAACAAAAACAGGCCTAAACACTCTATAAACCTAAACTATTTGTCATCTCCTTTAAATTGCTTTCTTCCAGCCCTACTTTAAACGAAGGCATGGAATAAAACGGGATACGTTTTTTTGATATTCCACGTAACCCGGATATTTTTGAGCGCTGATCTCTTCACTGAAACCAGCACTCCCCTGAAACAATAGCAAAAGCAGAAGGCACCCTGCTATACTCCAGTTAAACCATTGCCCACTTGCTGAAACGCTAAAAAAATAAAAGCAAATCCAAATTGCCTGCTCCCCAAAATAATTCGGGTGACGACTGTATGCCCAAAGCCCTTTGTCCAGAAATCCTTTTTTGTAATCACCGGAAAGCGTTTGGCCTGCATTGATTTGCTGCCACTTCTTACTTTGAAAATTCCATTGTTGTATGTCTGCAACCGCTTCATAGACAATAAACAAAAACATAAGTCCGGCAATTGTATAATCCCAGGTATTTATTGGCACGGAATTGAACTGCAAAGCAACAAGCGCGGGGAGACAAAATAGAAGGATGAGCGCATTTTGATAAATAGAAATAAAAAACAAATTAAATAAAGTCCATTTCCACCGTGGTTTAAATTCAGGTTTTTGCCTTAATACTTTCCATCTGTAGTCTTCTTCGCCTTCCCAGAATTTCAATCGATAGGCTCCTTTCAATGCGAAGTTTGCTGTAAGCCTTATCGCCCAAATACTTACCAGCACAGACATGATAACCAGACGGGGTGTATAATTTCCATATGCTGCCAGAATCCAGACATATGCGATGGGCACAAGACTCCAAATCTTGTCCACCTGACTGTAATTACGGGTAAGTTCCCCGGTAACAAAGCAATAAAATGCCACAAAGGCCGAAATCTGAATCAAAGTCATTAATGCTTTCCATTCAAGAGATCCCAGCGCTGTACCAAAATAATAACTAAACAAGGGCACTGCCAGCAATGTGGTAATGAGCAAAATTGCAGTTTGCAGAATTTTCATAAATAGAAGTTTAAAGTCTGTTTGCCAATGATAATAAATGAATCGGACTTCTAAAAAACAATTTAACAATCGAATCTATTTGCCAGCTTCAGATGTCAGAAAATTTCCTTTCCAATGGATGATATATTATTTCTCAAAGATCGATCTCAGCCTTGAATCTCAGCGACACTTCCAGTCTCAATTCCCGGCATATAAAAAGATCTCCATTGAAACCCTTTTAAGCTCGCGTCCAATTCCCGATAAGTTTTCAAAATAATACTTTAATTGATCAAAACAGTACCTAACAAATGTTCGTAACCGGGACTACCTAAAAGACTCAGTTTGCATTGAATACAAAAAACAACCAGGAGCCCTTATCCTTTACCAGCCCGGAATAAAATTAAAACCAAATTCCGCTTTGGCATTTTTGCGGAGCGGCCAGGCCCAATAAGGTTCCAGGACCAATGCACCAAAAAGATTGAAGCGCAATCCCGCACCCGCGCTAAATACGGGAACGGGCTTCAAAAATTCAATGTCGGTTGAAAAATCAGCATAATCATCCCATGCCATTCCGCCATCCAGAAAAATATTCAACTCAATTGGGAGAAAGGGTGCAGGAATCAATGCATAACGCTTTGGGCCAAATATAGGCAGACGGCATTCAATGGAGCCAATGGCAATTTTTGACCCGCTGATTTGCTCATAACTTAAACCATACCGTGATCGCAATTCATCAAGCTGGGTATAATCATATCCATGAATTAAGCCATACTGGCCAATCAGGATGGGATAAAACCGATTTGCATCCGGACCAAATCTGGCATAATGCATGCATCGTAGGGCGAGTGTAAACGGATGAAAACGGTAATACTTTCGTGCATCCAGATTGAGTGCAAAGAAATCATACAATCCAAAATTTGTTTCCACAGCAGCACGATAACGATAGCCCAACATAGGTGATGTCAAACCAAAGTAAGAGTTATCACCCACCCATGCCGCATTCACATTGCCTGCCCAACCTTTTTCAACCGTATAAGGTCCAAGTTGCACATTTGTTCCTACTGGCAATTTTTCCTTTTGGCCCCCGATGTAGTAGAATTTGTTGATGTCTTCATAGTAATCTACGATTTGCTCCAATCGAAAAAACCTGTACGAATTTCCAAGACCCAGTTCAAAACGCTGTGTGACAGACAGCGGATATTGAATAAACACGTTTAGCTGATCTTCAAATATGCGCAGAAGGTAGGTCGTGTCCGTATAAGCAAAAAAGTTATTTCCATCCTGGTCCACAAAATTCTGCCTGGTGTATCCGGGTATGTAGTCATAATATTGACTTGGGAGATGCTGGAGACTGGCTCCCCAGGGTAGTTTCCAGGATTGGTTGAGATAGCTCGCCGCTCCTGCAAAATCATAAATTTCACCGTTGAATGCAAGGCCGGTGTAGAGTTGATGATTTCCTAAAATATCATTAAACAAAAGATCCACTCCACCACTGATTCCAACACCCCCGGAAATATAGTTTCCGCCATATCCCGCTCCACTGGAGGCTCCCAGATAACTCAATCCAAATCTCGCACGGTATGGCTTTATCAAAAAGCTATCCTTTGCCACTAAAGAGGATTGCGTTCCGCCGATCTTTTGATTTATTTCATCCGTAAATCCCGGGTTGACTACAGGCAAAACAGCTGCATCATTGCGAACCAGACTGTCGGTGCAATCGACAGCTGCGATCTTGTCAATTTGAGCAGAATAAATCTGAAACGAGTTGTTGAGGTAACTGCTGTACACCATCCGATCGCGCTTTCCGGAAACTGAAATGGAGGGAGAAAATGGGGTCAACCCGCAAATACCGGTCTTTGAAAAACTCAACTGCTCCAGACGGGAAGAGTCCACTTTATACCGGTAGACATTATTTTGACCATCTCGATCACACACAAAAAGAATGTTTCCCGACGGATCAAACTGAGGATTGAGTTTGTTGGCTTCAGGCCAGATAGCCAGTATGCTTCGTTCTCCGGTTGAAAGCTCCATTAATCCCAGATCAAATTTCCAGTACCCTGAACCGGAATGAAGCAAATAACTTTTTTCATCCGTTGAATAAATGATCTTCTTTCCATCCGGTGACCAGTCGGGATGTATTTCGGAAAAAGGGGTATTGCATAGTGGCTTTGTTTTTTTATTCTTCAAATCGATGAGAAAAAGATCGGTCTGTCCTTTTACCATTCCGGATACAACGATGCTCTTTCCATCCGGGGACCAGGAAGGATTACTGAAAAATGGAAGTTCCTTAAAACTTATTTCCTGTAAAGTCTTTCCATTTTCGATATTCTTTATAATTAAAACAGACCGGCCGTTTTTAAATGCCGAAAATGCAAAGCGTTTTGAATCCGGAGACCAGGTGCCCGCAGATTCCAGACTGTTGAGTTGGTCAATATGCCCTTCTTTTGCCGCGCTGAAAAGTTTTTGGATTAGGGTGCCGCTGGAGGCTTCTGCAAGATAAAGGTCCGTGGTGAACAGGTTTTTTTCTGAAAGGAAACAAATATATTTACCATTCGGACTCAAGGACGGAGAAATGTTAATTCTCCCTCCGTTTTCCTCTGTCACAATCCGTTTACCCGGCATGACATACGAACGTTCGTTTGTTTCAGTTTTATACCGTGCGACATAACTGTTTTTCCAAAGCTTACTCACTGAATCCAGGGTCACTCCCAGCTTTTCTTCGCAGGCTCCTTCCAGACCGGTACGACCGATAGCCACAAAGAAATCCTTGATTCCTTCTTCCCCGAACGTGCCAGTAAAAAAGGACCAAAATGCCTGACCAAAGCGATAAGGAAAATAATCAGGGTCATCCATTTTCTTTAACTCGGGAAAACGATTATTCAAAACTGCATCGCGCATCCACATCGAAGTTTGAACATCCACCCGTCCCCTGGCCATATATTCCGCAAGGCCTTCTACAATCCACAAAGGATAATTCTGCAAAGATTCATAGGAAGTGGAGTCTCCATGAAGGATCATATTGTATTGGAATGCATGAACCAATTCATGGCCAATCACGTGAAAACTCTGCTCGTGGGTAAGCGCTATGGGCAAAACAATTCTGTTGCGGAGGCCTTCAGTAACACCTCCGGTAGCTACATCCACATTCCCGCTGATTGCAAAATTTTGTTGAAACTCGGCATGGTTGTTAAACAATAAAACCGGATTGCGCTCACTGAAATGCTCATCGAGTGTTTGCGAATGGCGATCATACCAGATTTCAAACCAATTGGCGTATCTGGAAATTATAGTGCTATCCAGGTCGTAGTAATAGATATTAAAGTGCGCGGTCTCAAAAATCTTAAAATCAAAATCCCTGTATCTTGGTTTGTTCCTTCCAAAATATTGGGACACTCCCTCCTGGGGAGCGCAAAGCCAAATAAGAGTCAAGCCTATGAGGACACTTCGCATAAATTCAACGCAGTAAACTGACAGACCCTTTGATCGTTCGGGGCTGAATATCTGTGTCAGAATAACGAATCTTAAACGAACATTGGTACATATACGTTTCTATCGGAAGTTCTTTTCCTTCAAAGCGCCCGTCCCATGTCTTTTTTACATCGGTAGTCTCAAATATTTTTTGTCCCCAACGATTAAAAATCTGGATTTGATAATCGCGGATCAGGTCTTCGCAGCGGATCAGAGGCCGAAAATCATCATTGATCTGATCTCCATTGTGGGGTGTGAACGCATTCGGAAATTCCAGGCATTCGCAATCTTCAAGCAAGGTCATGTTGATGACTTCAACCTGACAATCGTTCGAAGTATCCACAGGAAAATTAACGTAAAACCCTGCTTTTGTAAATTTTGCCTTTTTATATTGGAAGACTCCGCAAAAATGCTGTGTGTCTAGTTCCGTTATTTTTGCATTGTCCTCATAAATTTTTACGAGTTTAATTTTCAGAATAAGACTGTCGCAACCAAATTGGTTTGCATAGTTGATTTGATATTCTCCGGCAGCGGTGAAGGTTTTCTCATAAAGTTGAACACTTGTTCCACAGAATTTATGAATTTCTTCTTTTGTTTGAACGCTTTGTATGTCCAGGTCCAGAATAAACAGCGAATCGCATTCTCCGGGCCCTGCTTTTATAAATATCGGATAAATGCCTTTTGCATTGTATTCCTTTCCCTTAAAGCTAAAGTTCGTTCCGGTGCAAATTGTTTTATGAATGGTGTCCTGATAGGATGGCAGAATATGAATCGTCTTGTTCAATTTTTTCAGGATACAGCTGAATTGAAGTACCAGGCTAATTTCGTAGCTCCCCTCCTTTGGAAAGAAATAATCGAGGTCGCCATTGGATCGCACTGTATCCGAATTGATGATCCAATATGCAGTTCCGGGACCTGAGGATTCATTTGTAAAATGGACCATTCCCGGGCAATGAACATCAGGACCGCTGAAATCCGGCGACAACAATGGGATATCCTCACACAACACAAAGTCAAGAAGTGCGGAATCCTTATAGTTCGTATAGTTTAGTACACGACTTCCGGAACGGGTTTGGTAGTTGTAGTCAGTACATTGCCATACTGTTTTATACGTCGTGAGTTCCGGGGTCACATCGATATCAAAACAACCTGAAAAAAAGCGGTTGTCCGTTTTTATAACCAGGCCCTGACTAATATTCCGGTCTGTATAGGCTCTGCTGAAACCTCCCAGCAAAACAGAACCCATGGAACTTTTTCGTACGCGCGTATACTGCGATCCATGCTGATTATATAGGAATGCTTTTCGTATAGATCCGTTATTGTTGAGCACATAGAGGGCATTTTTGTTGGGTGCATTCGGGAAATTTACATTATGCGTGGTAAATGCCAGCGTGCTTACCCCTACAGCATAGGCACCGTCATCAAGTTGACACAAGCCTTCACCTATAGTGCTGTAATCATCTCCCCGGTTGACTTCATAGATATTTGCAAATAATGGGTTAAGTGAGCTGTCCACCTTAATTAAAAAAGCATCGTTCTCTGAACTGGAATGATCCGCTTCCAAAAGTGTGGTGAATCCGGTGATGAGATAGTTTCCGTCCCGGTCTACTATCAGGTCAAAAGCATTGGTGCGTTGATTATGGTAGCCATAGGTTTTAAAATGAAGCGGGTTACCATTTTCATCAGCTTGCAGAATAAAAGCTTTAAATGTAGAATCATCTATGCAGCGTCCTGTTGCAACAATGCGTTGACGTGAATCAATTTTTACGGCAAATGCTTCATCATAAGTTCCGGAGGGTGTACCGAAAGTTTTGGACCAAAGAATATTACCATCAGCATCGAGTTTAAGCAGGTAGATATCCGCTGCCAGATTATCCGTTCCATGACTGGCTGTATTTCCCGCAATAATAAACCCGCCATCTGCTGTTGCTGCAATGTCGCGTCCGTATTCGGTTGAGTTGCCAATGCGTTTCATCCATTTCACATTGCCCATTTTGTCCAGGCGGCCAACAAGAATGGACGCCCTGAAAAAACCCGTTCCAAGATTAAAACTAAAAACCAGATCGCCATTTGACGCTTCCACAATACCTGCATTCGTGTTCGTTGGAGATCCGGAAAAACCCAGAGTCTTGGTCCAGAGAGGTTTTCCCGTGCAATCATAACGAGTCAAAAAGCCTTCAGATGAATTGAGCGTATCATTTAAAAATCCCAGAGTGGCAAAGCCATCATCGCTGAGATTTTCAATATCGTAAAAACTGGCCTGTTGGTTTTTTATGCCTGCTTTAAATGCCTGCGGGCCATAGGTCCTTTGGAATGTGATGTGCTGGGCACATAATTCCATATGAACGAGACCAAATACAAAACAAAGAAAAACTGCATGCAAGAAACGAGATGGGACCATATTTCTCTTTTAAAAGACCAAATAAACAAAATGTTTGGCGTAAAACCATGACTAGGTTTTTGGCTTTGTGCCAGAGGAATCTGCAGGCTTTGTATCTTGCGTCAGGCATGAAACGCGAATTTTTCTTAAACATTTCCATTTTACTTGTCAGCAACCTGCTCATAAAGGTTTATTATCTCTTGGGAGTGGACAGGCAAATGCAGTTGGAACTTGGTGCAGGCTCATATGGACTTTATTTCAGTTTATTGAATTTCACCCTTCTATTTCAGTTTATAAACGACTTTGGATTACAAAATTTCACCAACAGGTATGTTTCTCAAAACAGGGAAGACCTTCATCAGCGATTTCATGAATTTGCAGTCTTTAAATTGTTGTTGTCAGGATTATATATTATTATTGTTGCTACTGCATTTCGCATCTGGGACCCTGGGTCATCCTATGCATACCTGTTGATTCATCTTGCCTTTAATCAAGTTATTGTAAGTGGTATTTTCTTTCTTCGTGCACAAATCTCCGGCCTGGGTTTTTACCGGATGGACAGCTTTTTTTCGGTTCTCGACCGAATGATCCTGATTCTTCTTGGAAGCCTATTGTTGGGAGTTCCTGTATTGAGCGTGTATCTGACGATACAAGGATTTGTCTGGATCCAAAGCATCTCCTTGTGTGCCACCTTGCTGCTTTGTTTCGTTTATCTCAGACGCATGCAAGGATTTCTGCAATGGGGAAACTGGCAATGGAGTTCGATGAAAAAATTATTTCGATGGTCTGCCCCCTTTGCCTTGATTTACTTTTTTGGTGCATTATATAACAAAGTGGATGTGGTCATGTTGGAAAAGCTATTGGACGATGGAGCAGAAAAAGCTGGAATTTACGCCGCCTCACTCCGTTTGTATGAAGCTATGAGCATGATTTCATTGGCCTTTGGAGGCTTGCTGCTTGCAATGTTTTCAAGGTTGTACCAGGACCGCAAAAAGCTCAGTGGATTGTATCAGCTTTCTTTCAAATGGTTGATTGTCGGTACCCTGTGTATAGCAGTACCTGCTTATATGTATAGCCCGCAGATCATGGAACTCCTGTATCACACCACGGATCCCCTATGGGCACGCTGCTTTTCCTGGGTCATGATTGCCTTTATACCCGCCAGCCTGAATTATATCCACGGAGCCTTTTTCCAGGCCATGCATCGCGAATGGCCCCTCATCTATTTTTATGGATTTGCTGCCTTGCTCAGTATTTTTGTCAACCTGTATGTCATCCCGAAATGGGATGTGGTTGGTGCAGCACGCGTGGCATGCCTGATACATAGTGCATTATTTGCTTTACAAGCCTTTTATGTTTGGCAACGAAAGCTTGTGGACACGGATCGCAATTTTATCAGCTTTGCCCTGATTTTTTTCGGTTTGAGCTGGATTCTTGCCTTTACAATCCGCCAGATAGATATATATTGGATATGGAAAGCAGCTTTCACCATTTTTGGTATTGCGGCCATTGCCTTTGCCTTTCGAATGATCTCCATTGCAGAAATGCGCGAAAATCAACAAGTCAAAAAGGACATCTAAAATAAATTCCAATTCTTTGGTTTTCCGTTTGTTATACATTATTCAATGAAATTTATGGGCAGGAGTTTGGAAAAAGAATCCGGAAACTTATCTTTGCCATCCCTAAAAGAAGGTATTCCTTTACATGAAATACCATCCATGCAGATGGATCCATTTAAGGGAGCTTAGCTCAGCTGGTTCAGAGCATGGCGCCTCAGCGCCAGGGTCACTGAACGATGGGAGCTAACAAAATAGAATGGAAGCTTCTCTAATAGCTTCAGAGCATGGCGCCTCAGCGCCAGGGTCACTAAACGATGTGATCTAACAAAATAGAATGGGAGCTTAGCTCAGCTGGTTCAGAGCATGGCGCCTCAGCGCCAGGGTCACTGAA
>CAYTNG010000011.1:0-43003 GCA_964439105.1 uncultured Saprospiraceae bacterium | reverse complement strand
AACGATGTGATCTAACAAAATAGAATGGGAGCTTAGCTCAGCTGGTTCAGAGCATCTGCCTTACAAGCAGAGGGTCACTGGTTCGAACCCAGTAGCTCCCACCCAATCTTAAAGGAGTTATGAAGTTTTTTCATAGCTCCTTTTTTTTTCTTACCTGTGTTTCCTCTTTGTCTGGATGCGTAAGATCCGGAGAAAAGCCCTTCTACAAATATTAATTTAATTTCAATTGAACATCTGGTAAAATGTCCCCCGAAAGTTCACTATCCACCATCGGTATTCTATAAAATTGCCGGAATTCCCTTTTATTCATAAATATCTATCTTTACTTAATCTAAATTTTTACAGATGAAATTTCGATTACTGCTGGTTGCGATTCTTAGTATCACATGTTATCTCCTTATGATTGGTTATTTTGCCGACATAGCAAACCCACCAGAATATGGGGGCAACAGAACCATGGGTATTGAATTTCTGATCGTTGCTGTAATTGCAATCATCGGAAATTTTAGAATTATTTACTATCACTCCACCACAGCACCTCATCCAAAATTTATGCTCATGAAAGATCGCAAATTTTGGGTCCGTGTTCACGCTATTACCGGTTCCATTGAAGTGGTAATGGGCATAATAGCCTGGATCACATTGGATAAAAATCTGGCCCTTGCAACTGCAGTAATTGCAATATTAGGTCATGTACCTTCAGCGTATTTTCAAGCCCCTGGAGTTTTCGGAACTCGGGGAATCATGGTTCCAAGCTACTATGGTGTGGTCACCCTTCATTTATATTGCGCCATAAGATTATTGATGGAGGGCGGCGATGTTGTATGGCTTGAGAGAACCTGGATGGCCTTACAGGCATATGCATTTGTAAGAATATACGGACTATTAATTCACAAATCAGGAACATTCAAAGATTCCATATATACGGTAAGTGTTCTGATGGCAGGCGCCACCATCACCCCTTTTATTCTTGGACCTGCCGGTCCTATTGCCATTCTATTTGTCATTTTGATTTACCTGGGTATTTATAGAATAGTTATAGGTGCGGGAAAAGCACAATGGGAGTTGCTGTTTGAAGAAAAAGAAAGAAGATCCTTGATTGATCCGCAAATGCGAAACTTGTGGATTGCACGACACTTATCATCAGGTATAAATTCCAGTTCAGTTGAAAATGCCCGCATTGTATTTGACCACCTCGATAAAAATAAATCAGGAAGTCTTTCATTATCTGAAGTTGAAGATTTGCTGAATGAATGGGGTGCGTCGGATAATTTTAAGAATGCATTTTTTAACCGTTTAGGAGATAAAAGCGGAATTGATTTTCATATGTTTTTATCCACTATCTGGATTTCTGGTAGAATGCAGGAAAAATTGACAGATGCAGCAGCCGGTTCCATAACTCAGCCTGAACAGCAAGCAAGATTCATTTTCAATCATCTCGATCTCGACAGTAGTGGCTACCTGGAGCTCGCAGAAATCGAAATGCTTTTGATGGAATGGGGGATGAATTCCAGTGAAGTGTATCGTTACCTCTCAAAATTTGGAGGAAAAGATCGTAAGATAAATTTTGAAGAATTTTTTTCCAGTATGAAACCAATTTGGAAATTCGGGTTTAGTGAAGTGTTTGGATAAATGATTATGACCAAAATTGATTCAATTCCACATATTGTCATTCTCGGTGGTGGTTATGCGGGCCTTTATGCGTCCAAGCGTCTTGCGGATGCCTCACGCAAAAAAAAAATAAAGCTGACCATAATATCCAAAGATAATTTTCACATCTGGCACGGATTCATTGGTGAAATGCTTACCGGCAAGATAATGCCTACACAGATTTTAAGTCCGGCCCGAAGGATTTTCAAACACGCTAATCTGCATATAGGTGTGGTCCGGAAAGTCGATCATGTTAAAAAGCTGATTCACACCATCCGCGAGATTGACGGAAAGCCTGTTGAGATCGGATATGATAAACTAATTGTAGCGGTAGGTTCAATGCAAGACTCTGAACGATTTCAGGGGCTGGCAGAACATGGCTTTGCTTTAAAAGCCTGGGATGATTGCTACCAGCTGAAGAATCATATTCTTCGAATGTATGAGCTTGCATCAGTCACTGACGACTTACAAGAACGAAAAGCTATGCTAACATTCTTTGTAGCAGGTGGCGGATTTTCCGGAAGTGAGATTGCAGGAGAACTTGCTGACTTTGCCCGAGAATTGGCTCGAAAAGATTTTCCTGGTATTGATCCTTCTGAAGTTCAGGTTTTTTTGTCTCATCCTCAGGATACAATTTTGCCCGAATTATTTGGCAATCGTGTAGATCCTCGTCAGGCGAAACAGTTTCCTGAACTGGTTGACTATGCAGAGAAGCACTTGCGTAAAATTGGAGTAACCATAAAAACAAATGTGCGCATACAGGCAGTCTCTCCAAACCTTGTTGTCTTGAGCGATGGAACAAAGGTGCCTACGAAAACTGTAATCAGTGCAGTGGGTACAATACCACAAAAAGTTACGGGGAATTCCGATTTTCCATTAGCGCATAACGGTCGGATTCTCGTAGACAGATGCTTGCGAGTTGCAGGAATCGATGATGTTTGGGCAGTTGGAGACTGCGCCGCTGTGGAACATCCGCGAGGGGGTTATGTACCAGCTAACGCCTGGTGGGGAATGATGTGCGGAAAAGCCGCCGCCTCAAACTTGTTAAATGAAATTGAAGGAAAGGAACAAAGACCCTTTAATAAAACCGGAATGGGGCAGGCTGTATCCATTGGTAAACGAACAGCGGTTGGTGAATTGTGGGGTATTCCGTTGCGTGGAACTTTTGCCTGGATAATTTGGCGAATGGTTTTATTTTATTATTTTCCATTTAGTGATCGAAAAATTCGTCTTTTGGTAGATTGGTTTATTTGGCCTTTCATGGGTAGAGATATCATTGAAATGAGTACAGATGATACAGATGATTTTGAAATTAGAAATATGAAATTCCAGCAAGGAGAAAAAATTATTACCGCAGGACAAATTTCTCATTATATGTACTTAATTCGCGAAGGCACGTGTGCTGTATATCCAGAATCAAAAGATGAGTTTACGAATCCTTTACGCAAACTCATGGTTGGTGATATTATAAACGCAGATGGAAAAAGAGAAGAGGTAGTAGCTGAAACTTTGGTGCGCGCTATTAAAATCCGTGAGGAACAACGACAGGAACTGGAAGAGATTTTGGCATTATTGAAAAGTTCCTGATCAATCTGTTTTTTCATTACTAGGCTGATTGTTCATGTTTACATATACAAAATTGCTAAAACCCTGACAGAAATTCCTTCAATACCAGAAGCTTTAAACATCATTTGAAAATTTGAGAAGTAATAAAGAAACAAGGTTCCAAATGAATTGAATCAATAGAGCCAGGTTTGACTTAAATAAATTCATAGCTTGAGCTATTTAATCCAAAACCATTTTCAAATGGAGCAACTGTACTCCAAAATTTGGCTGAATTTGCTATGAAGCCGATAATAATACTCGAAAATAAAATCTTTGTCTAACAGCGTATATAAACCATTTTTGGTTGCAAGTTTGTGTATATCATCCCCTTTTATTATCTTAGATTACTTTGAAAAGAACGCACATTGACAATTCAACTGCTTTTACATGCGGAAGAATGCGGTCGTGTTAAAAGCAGGGACGAACGAAATAATTAATTTTTAATATAATTGTAATATGCCACTAAAGCCCAACTTCATTGAGCGCCTGCTCATCAATTTTGGAATCATCCCGACCGTATTACTTGATAGTGGAGTGAGCCTGTTTCAGGCATCTGCATTACTGACAGCTGGTGACATACGCCTGTTCAATTATTTAAAAAACGGTCCGCTTACGCTGGAAGAAATAAGCAGAAGAACAGAGTGTTCCCAACGAGGCGTTGAAATATTGTTGAACAGCATGATTCCGCTTGGCTATGTAAATAAAAAAGGGAACCAATACAGCCTGACAAAATCTATGTTGCGCTCATTTCCTATCGACCTATTTCCAGACATGGTACTTTTTTTCAGGTCTCTCAACGAGAATCTGAACAATGCCTCCATTGCCATAAAAACTGATCCCCAAGGTGGACTGGTAGGCTATGAAATGATGAAAGACGGTGAAGTCGCAAGATCCTTTCAGGTAGCAATGCGCTGGCTGGGATCCTCAACTGTTCAGGAAGTTGTATCACGGATGAAGCTGCCCATTTCGCCTAAAAGAATGTTAGACATAGGCGGTTCACACGGATTATATTGCGTAGAATTTTGCAAAAAGTATCCCGACCTAAAAGCAACCGTGCTTGACTGGGCCGTAGGTTTGGAAAATGCAAAAATTACATTGACTCAGGAAAAAGATATGGCAAATAGAATTAACCTGTTCGAAGCCGACTTTGAAAAAGAAGACTTGCCTGGAGAAAAATTTGATTTTATGTTTCTCGGAAATATCATCCACGGCCTTACCGAAGAAGGCAATAAGCTTCTTTTTAAAAAGATAGCAGATGCCACCGCAAGCAATGGGGTCGTTGCTATACTTGACCAATATGCCAATGTAAAAGGTTCTCAGTTTGTGAAGGGCGTAGCCGCTATGATAGGCTGGAACCTCTTTGCGTTTGTTGGCGGACGAGCTTATGACTTTGACAGGGTGAAAGAATGGCTGGAAGAAGTGAGCTTTCATAACGTAAGCCTGACACATTTAAGACAAGCTCCGGGATTTTCTTTTATCAAAGCACAAAAAAGATAAGATCCTCCGTATTAAGAAACAGAGAATACGCACAGAATAGAAAATATAAAGAGCCAAAATGGCTTTCGCGAACAGAACGGTTCAATGCGAACTAAACACAACTGTGATTTATCAAGCAATCTTTTTCCGCATTAATTTTTAAGTTGAAATTCGCCAGCTTCGCAAAGTCGAAAACTGTCACGCATATTCTTCAAGGTTTATAACTTAAAAATCAGCTTATAACTTACCTGGAAAATTCATTAATAAAGTGAGACAGTTTTTAAAATACTTGCCAAATCCAAACTTTAACTTTGACCCAAAGAAATAAATAACACCTCAGTGATAAAAAAGTACTTACTCTATGTCACTGTTCTGTTTCAAATGAAAATGATATCTTTAAATTAAGAAACTGTGTCTACAGCCTACCTTCATACATCAGCTCACAAGACAATCAAATAATTAACCAGTACGAAGAAAAATGAAAACTAGAATTTTTGCTTTCACACTTTTACTTTTTACCTTTTCCTGTTGCTATTCGCAAATAAGCATAGTGACTCCCGGCCAAACATTTGATAATAAAGACCTGGGCCAAATCGATGTGGATTACCCATATACCATGACATACTCTGCGAAATTTAAATTCATTGATCCCGAAAAAGGAAAAATGGTTTTGAATTTCTGCAAAAATTTTGAAAACAATACCATAGATAATGCAAAAAACCTATTTGCTGACAGAGTGACTATTGATATTCCCAACCTTAAAATTAAGGGCAACCGCGATACTGTATTTTCCGCATTGAAATCTTACAGAAACTCACTGGCTTCCTTAAAAACAGAATTAGATGTTGTGATGTCTGTTAAAAGTACAGATAAAGGCGATGATTGGGTCCTGGTATGGGCCGTTGACGAATACACAGACAAAGAAAACAGGAAGCACAGAATGAAATATCAACAAGTCTGGCTAATAAACAAAGAGGGTAAGATTAGCTATATGGAACAATTCGACCGGAATTTAGATTGATATGGCTTAATAGGGAACGCCTTGCATCCGCACGTTCAAATCTTAGCCACAAGTACTGATTATAATTTATCCAAGACTTCATTATTAAATATTTTGAAGCTCTGAATAGTACATTTTCAACTTTGTCTTTGCAATAACAAACAACGAATGTATTACTCCCCTCTATTGGACTAAAATCTCAGCAAGAAGAAGTAGACACGATTTAATCAGCTAGTTTGATTAAATTTAAGGCGGGTTTAACATTATTCTCATCGCAATCCTTAAAGTAACATGCTATTTCCAACCTTGCTTTCAAATGCATTAAATCATCTTCTTTGGCTTCTTTGCATCCTCATCTATTCAATTCCCACTCACAGCCAAAACAATATACTAAAGGCCAATTTTGCTCCCAGTCAAGATGCTTTTCTCTTTGAACTCGAACCCTATAAAAATTTTAGCAATTATCCCGACTTTATTTCATTTCAATGGACGTTCTACAGTGTTCCTTCCCACGGTACTTCGCTGCTTAAATTTGATCTCACCAGTCTGCCTCCAAATTCAAAAATCATAAGGGCAGAACTCAATTTGTTCCATAGTACAAATTCAGGGAACCAGGGACATCGTGGAAAAAATGCATGCTATCTTAAGAAAATTACAAGTCCGTGGACGGAACAAACAGTATGCTGGAACACCGCACCTTCCCATACCTTGGAACAACAAGTCTATCTTCCAACCAGTCAGTCTGAAGATCAAAATTATTTCAATATTGACCTTACTTCCTTTGTAAAAGATTGGTATAATAATCCGGCAATGAATTTTGGTATGAAAATCGATCTGGCAGAGCAAATAGTATACAGTAGCATGAAATTTTATTCAGGAAAAAATATGCTGCTAACAAAAAGACCAGAATTAATCATATCCTACGAGACCATGTCAGATAGCTGTATCACCTTACAACCTGGGCCTGAATCGGGCAAGGACGCATTTGTCTTTGATTTGATGCCAGCTACGAATTATGGTGATTATATTGATTTTATCTCCTTTTACTGGACCTTTCAAAATCAAGTTGGATCAGGAAATTCATTGATTCAATTTGATTTATCACAACTCCCTAAAAGTATAGAAATCCAACATGCAAGCATGGATCTATTCCATAGTCCGGGAAATTCCAATTCCGGGCACTTTGGTCAAAATGCATGCTACATAAAAAAAATTACAAGTAAATGGGACGAATCCAGAATAACCTGGAATTCAGCGCCAAAGACATCTACCTCTAGCCAGATTTACCTTCAGGAGAGTATGGATCCGGACGAAAATTACTACGATATTGACATCACCTCTTTTGTAAAAAACTGGTACGAAGATCCCCAATCCAACTTTGGTATGATGTTGAGACTTCAATCACAAAATCTATACAGCAGCATGAAATTCTGTTCGAGCGATCACCCTGATCCAAGCCTGCGACCTAGACTTCTTGTCTGCTATAAATCGATCACACATGTAGAAGAGAATGAATCACTGACTGACCAGATTCGCGTAATCTCAAATATATCGGATACACATTGGATTCTTGATAAAACCATTAATCCGGTGGCCTTCCAATTTAAACTTTTTAATCTCGATGGCAGGCAACTGGATATGAAAGTGCTGTCTGATGAAAATCAAATACGAATTGATTGCACTGAATTAAATTCTGGTTTGTACTTTTTGCAAATATTTAAATTTGATGAGACCCAGGTTCTGAAATTCATCAAACCTTAAAATATACTTTTTAGCCGCTTCCATTCGATCAATATGTACATTAGCTTTGTGGTTAAGAGGAAATTGTACATTTGTGAAATATTGCGTACATTTTTTTGATAGCGGTAATTTTATGATAACAAACGGGGTAAGCCGAAAACCGATTAGAGTAGGCAATTAAAAAAGAAAAAGACAAAATGAAAAGGAACATTTATTTTATGACCATTACTTCAGGCCTATGCCTATTAGTTTTAATTACCGGCTGCCAAAACAAGCCTTCTCAGGAATGCATAGAATTAAAAGCAGCCAATGAACAACTCACTTCAAATCTTAAAAAATATGAAGATGTTTGGAATGACATTATCAACAAACGTGAAATCGAGAAAATCAACGAAACCAATTTTGACAAAAACATCACGTTGATAACAGCTCCTGAAAATATAGTGGGTATTCAGGGCTTCAAAGATTATTACCAAAACTATTTGACAGGATTCTCAGAAGTGACCTTCACGATTATGGATGCTTTTGGACAAGGCGATAAAATTGTAAAACACTGGAACTTTAAGGGTAAACACACAGGAGCTTTTTTTGGAATTCCTGCGACAGGTAAAGAAGTGAATGTGGATGGTGTTACACTTGTGAAGATGAATAATGGAAAAATCGCACAGGAGCAAGATTTTATGGACAATCTAGAATTTATGCAACAACTTGGGATTATTCCTAGACAGTAGAATAAAAACTAACGCTAACAGGGGTTTGCGATAGCATGGGTTCCGTGCTTCGCAGACACATTTTTGCGAGGTGGAAGTTCAGTTCTAAGGATGAAGTTTAGTGCAAATAAACCCCGCCATCGCAAACCCCCGAAACATTAGCGGTAACTCTAAACGACACTGCAACCGAGACGAAAGAACTTTCAAATTCGATTACCTAAATCTTAAATGTAATGGCAAAGCAAGGTGACAAAATCACAAACGTACGTACAGGGCAAAAAATGATTTTCCTTCAAACAGGAAAGGAAACCAATGGACAACTGTTGGAAATTGAATCTTTCAATCCCAAGTCAGACATGAGAGAACCAATTCATGTTCATCCTAAACAAGAAACCTCTGCAAAAGTTATTTCCGGAACACTACATTTTTTGGTTAATGGTAAGGAACAAATAGTTGGACCGGGTGAAAAGATTGTAATACCTGCCAATGTTCCGCATTGCTTTTGGAATGAAGACAATATAGAGGCACATTCAATTCAACAATTTTCGCCTGCGCTTCATATTGACGAGTTCTTTGAATCCTTTTTTGCACTTGCTAAAGACAACAAACTGAGTGATAAAGGAATGCCGCCCTTTTTACAACTACCCTTGATGGGATTAAAACATAAAGACGATATACGAGTAGCAAGTCCACCATGGGCAGTGCAACTTTTGACTTATTGGCTACTTGCACCAATTAGTTATTTAATAGGATACAGGGCTAACTACTATTCAAAAAAATGATGCCACAATACTTTGGATCTAACTCAAGTTGCATCAAACAAAGAGTGTGCAACTCTTGGGCTAACCGTCTGCGGACGGACAGCAGAGCAGCCGCACACAGCACCTACCCAAAAGGCCGGCTTTTGTGCATCACAGACAGTTTAGTGATTAAACAAACATTCGTGCTCCGCATCAACTTCAGTGGTAAAAATCCCGCCCTGCGTGTAGCCGCAAAACCTGAACTGCAACCGTTTAATACTAGTCAATGAAAAGACATATATCTATATTTACAATTATCGTATTGACATTCATTCTTGGGTTGACAAGTTGCACATCAATTTATACAGGACTGTATGGAATGAAAAAAACAAAAATGGTTGACGAAAAAACAATTATTAGTTATTCAAAAAAATACAACATTCCAACCGGTGACAGTTACGAACTTGACACGACCTATTTTTCATATCTATTTTCACTTGACATAACAAAAAATACACACCAAACTAAAAATCACTACCAACCACTACAAGCTCTTTACTATGACAAATCTGGGCATTTAAAATCATTTCATGTGAATTGCTATGCAGGCGGTTTCCCTAATTTAAAATGGAATAGAAATGAAATAATGACAACTTTTCCACCCAAGCAACAAGCTCCAATTGACAGTATTGTATCTCTTGAAACACAATTAAAATATTTAAAAGCACTATCGCAGAATTCAAAACTTTCCATTGACAGTTATGATTATATTGTAATTGTCTATTGGAATAGATTTATGGGTAGACAGAGTAAGCGACTAATTCATTTCGTTCAAGAAAACAGTAAAATTGAAACAGAGAAAAAAGTAAAAATTATATATGCCAATACCGACAACATTTTTGCAGGACAATAAAATTAAGGCAGCAGGTAACAGCAGTTTTACGCAACGCGGGTATTTGAGGTCTCCAGAAAGATCAGGGAAACTTTGATGTTTACGATTCAATTGATACATTTGGGTGAAAGTCCCTCTCAGCGCATAGCTGCGGACCGTTGCGCATCATTTTAGACTTAGTGTTGTAAAATATGAATAAACAAGTCAAAAAGCTGTAATGGAATTAAACCAGTTCTTATTTAGAAAAAGTCATCTTGTGTTTTTGGTATTCTGTGTGCTGGTAGTACTTGGTTTTTGGCTAAGTTATTTTAGTGCCTTGTTCAAGCAGGAGAACTTTCGCATGCATATTCATGGCGGTTTGATGATTCTCTGGTGCGTTTTGCTGGTTGTGCAGCCCTATCTTATTAAAACTAAAAAAAAGAAGACTCATCAACTATTGGGAAAACTATCTTATTTCCTTGTTCCGCTAATTGCTTTCTCCACTGTTGACCTCTTTAAATATAGGACAAACCAACAATCAACATTAAGTGAGGTAGATGTTTTTTTTACAGCCTCAGTACTCATTGCCCTTGCAGTGTTTTTAATTTTTTATGGATTGGCCATTTATCACAGAAAAAATGCTGCAGTACATGCACGTTATATGCTCTGTACAGTATTCCCCCTATTTACTGCGGTTTTTGACAGGATTATCTATAATTACTTCGAGTTTGGGCTGGATTTGTTTCCAAAAATTGGTAACGAAACAGTTGTGCAACCGTTTGGATTGCTGTTAGGAGATGCTTTGCTTCTAACCTTATCTCTTTGGGATTGGCGTTCTCACAAACGGCTTGATGTTTTCCTCTTGGCGTTGTTGATTCACCTGGGTTATCATTATTCGGTCATGAATTTTTATAAATTCTCTTTTTGGCAGGAATTCAGTCTTTTGTTTTACAAGGTCTAAATAAAAACATAAACAAAGAACCGACAAGGGGACAAATAAAATAATAAAAGTATTAGATATTCATAAAAAAACGGACGCATAACATGGGTTTTGTGAAAGTGCGGTCTGAGGTGGTAAGCATCAGCAGCAATCCGTTATTCAGCAGCAGTTTCGAACTGGACATTAGTAATTTGGCTTTTAATTGTTAACTTCATCACCGGTTTTACTATCGGCTTCTGTTCCTTGCTTGACGTTCAATGAATGCCAAACCTGCGCAAAGCCCCGTTCGTTATGCTACATTTTTCGTTTCCGATTTTCCACCTTCACCCGAATTTGCAATATGTCTAGTTTTGGACTAAGATTACCAAAGATAAAACCGATCCCGTTTAAGAATACATAAAACGCTAAATTCAAGTCCGTTTAAGTTGCATTAACAAAGCGTTTTCAGATCCTTTAAAAGATAGCGTTAAATTTTAAAAATAAATGAACAGTATAGCGCGTAAATAAAAACACATCCTACATTTGCAATGCAGATGCAAGAATGAGCAGATTTAAGAAGCCCGTACAAATTGTAAACAGGTATTCAGGATACACAACAGGTCAGTCAGAAACTACAATGCATCTTCTCTTAGAAAATTCGTCACCAGTTATTAATTCTTAACAATCAAATATTTAACAATGAAAAACGCATTCATCGCTTTCGCATTATTACTAGGTTCTTCTTTGGTGGTTTCTGCCCAAACGAACCCAACTTCAAAAGAAGCTACACCAGCTCCTGCGAAGCCTAAAACAGAAACAACTGCTAAACCAGCTGCCAAGCCAGCTACAACGCCTGCTGCTACAAACACAAGAAAACACGTTTGTACAGCTGCTTGCAAAGACGGCAAACACGTGTACGCTCATGGTGAAAAAGGCCACGTATGTACCGATGCTTGCAAAGCTGCTGCAAACACTGCTGCTAACAATGCCGCTGCCGCTAAAACTCCAGCTAGCAAACCAGCTGCTGAAAAAACTATGGCTGAAAAAGCTCACGTTTGTACAGCCGCTTGCAAAGACGGCAAACACGTTTACGCTCATGGCGAAAAAGGCCACGTGTGTACTGATGCTTGCAGAAAGAAAATGTAATTCGGCAGCATCCTTAATGGATGCTATCGTCAAAGTATCTTGAAATTGATGATTTAAAGGTATCTTGATGAAACCGGATTAAAGTAACACCTTAAGCACACGCGGATGAGGAGACTGAAATCAGTCTCCTCATTTTTTTTTATCTCAATACGGGAGACATCCGTGCTCGTGGTACTCAATTCTATTTTTCTCCTTAATATGCTAACTGCTTGGTATTTTAAATTCCTGCAACATAAGCACTTCAGGATCTTATCCTCCTCAACTCCCAATGCCGTAAATAATTTTGAATAAGGACTACCCGAATGTATAAGACTCAAAGTCATCAGAAAGACTTAGCTCCCTAAACTTAGATTGCCCGGCTAAAAATTTTAAAAGATAAAATGTGTTGCAGAATTGCAGAACCCGGACTTCCTCTCATATTTTCTTCTATGGAAGATCAGTTGGTCTCATAATAATCCAGATCCTTTGCAAAGGTCTCCCGCAATGACCATGTGGAAATACCACTAAGAAGGATACACACTCCGCCCACGATCCAACTCGCAGCTTCGATACCCACGTGGTCCAATAGATAATTAAATGAAAGGGTAATCGGTATCACCGCTCCGCGTACAAAATTGGGTACCGTAGTGGTTACTGTTGCCCGAATATTCGTTCCAAACTGTTCCGAAGCAATACTTACAAAAAGGGCCCAAAATCCTGTTGCAACTCCCAAAGCAAAACTCAAAAAGTAAAAAGCGCTGCTGCTGATACCTCGCATGTATAAATAAACCAGGGTGAGTACAAAAGAAAAAACAAGATATGCGAATACCACCTTCTTGCGACTCCGGAACAACTGGCTCATCCACCCACTTATCAAATCACCCACTGATAAACCAATATACGCATACATGATGGCATCTCCGGTAGATACCGATTCTGAAATTTGCATATGGGATGCGAATTTTCCGGAAAATTTCACAAGTATGCCCAGGACAAACCAAACCGGAAGACCCACCATAATACAGGCTATGTATTTTAAAAAAATACTCCTGGATTGAAACAACATAAAGAAATTACCTTTCTGCACCTTGTCCGTTTTTAGCTTGTCAAAAAGTCCGCTTTCGAATGTTCCCACACGGAAAGCAAGCAAGAGAAGACCTAATATTCCGCCTATGATGTAGGACATCTGCCATTCGGTTTGTTTGGCAATAAGATTTCCGGCTACCGCACCCAATGCACCGGCAGACACAATGATCATAGTGCCCCAGCCTCGTCGCTCCTTATCGATTATTTCAGAAATGAGCGTAATTGCTGCGCCTAGTTCACCGCTGAGACCAAATCCTGCTATGAGCCGAATGATTTGGTATTGGGTAAGATCCGTTACAAATGCATTTGCAATATTCGCAAGGGAATAAATGAGAATAGAAGAAAACAAGACGGATTTTCTACCCAGTTTATCACCAAGGATTCCAAATACAATTCCACCCAACAACATCCCTCCCATTTGCCACAGAAACAACAAATAGTCATATTTCGCAATCAGGTCTGCTGGCAGGTTCAGCCCTTTTTCAAGAGACTCCTTTCCAATAATGTTAAAAAGCTGAAGGTCATAGATATCAACAAAATATCCCAATGCTGCAACCAGCACCGGGATACTTAAAATGCTTCCTGAATCGGCTGAATTCTTCCTTTGCATTCCCAAATGTAAAAAGAATTCGATGGACCCGGAATGCTATTGGTCCGATCGAAGCAAACTCAATTAATTAGGAACGCAAAGCTTGTTTGTTGACAATTCCCCGCTTGGAATAGGCCAGATATAGTTTTTTGCTGTGGATAACACTTCTGGGGCTGTACCAATACTTCCGGTCTTAGCGGGAAGAGTGAGCACATTTCTTTGAAGATCCTGAAGACGAAGTCCTTCACCTAAAAATTCAATACGGCGTTCATTCAGGATTGTTTTAATCAACTCATCCTTCGTACTGATCTTATCCGCCGGAAACTGATAAGAGGCATGTGCACGCTGGCGCACTGCCAGCAGTAGGTTCGCGGCAAGTGTCAGATCTCCTTTTATTGCAGCTGCTTCCGCGTAGTTTAGCATGACTTCCGCATAGCGCAGGACTGGCACATAGTCGCGGAACGGTGCGGTGGTAATTCCAAATTTTTTCAATACTTTCAACTTTGCTGAATTCACCCCAATCAATCCGGATCGCGCATCCAATGGATTACTCAAGGCAGGATCTGCTACAATGCCGCCATTAGCAAGAAAAAGTATGGGTTGCGCTAAATAGGTAAAAGCCAGAGAATATTGAGAGGGAGGTGTCTCCGTAGTGGAATTCAAAAAGGGAATGCTGAATATGGATTCAGCTCCGGTATAACTTCCGGTGTAAAGAGCACTGACACTGGATTCCAACTGATGTGAAATTCCGGAAGCCTGATACACAAATGGACTTTGCAAAGGGACCAGTTTAGCACTTTCTTCTATAACCTTGTCCACATTATTCTGGTTTAAATAGACGCGGGTCTTCAAGGCGATTGCCGTCGCCTTGTGTGCACGGGAGGAATTCAACTGACTTGTCGAATAGGATACGGGTAAGTTCTGTTCAGCAAAATCGAGATCAGCTAAAATCTGGTTATACACTTCCTCCACTGAACTGCGCGCAAGGTCATTGAATCCAGCCGAACGAATGGGTGTTAGCCTTAAGGGTACTCCCGGGGCGGTCTTATCCAGATTGAAGGGTTTGGCATATGTCTGAACGAGGCTCAGGTAACTGAGGGCTCTCACAAACCGTGCCTCAGCGATATATAGCTTTGCAAGGCTGTCGGAAATTACTTTTGTATTGGAGAGTTGATCCATTAAAATATTGGATGCATTAATTGCAGAGTAGGCTGCCGACCAAAGGTCGTTGACGTATTCATTTGTAGAAGCTACATTCTGATTCCACACTGCAGATCCGGTTGCGGCATTACCATCATTTTGTCCAAACTCATCAGAACGCTGCTCGTTAAAAATGATATAACGCCCTCCATAAAAAATGGACTTTTGCAATTGTCCATACAAATTGTTTACCTGCGCCAGGATTTTACCCGGTGTATTGAATGCCTGGGCTTCGTCGATGCTGGTTTTCGGATCTGTATCCAGAAAATCTCCTTCGCAAGAACTCAATAATGCAAAACTTAAGGCTGCAAAAAAATAAAGTATTTTTTTCATATTCGTTTTTGTAAAATGCGATGAAATTAAAATCCAAGATTAACTCCTAAAGAAAACACCTGTGCATTAGGCGGGATATTCTGATCCTTTCCACTGTGTATCGAATTTCCGTTGATGGAAACTTCAGGATCAGATCCCCTGTATTTGGTAATTGTAAATACATTGACTGCCTGAGCGTATACGCGGAGCGATGCAAGTTTTCCACTTAATACCGTTCCCTCCAGGGGAATACTATAGCCTAATGAAATACTTTTCAATTTCAGATAATCTCCATCTTCCACCTTTGAGGTAGCAGAAAAGGAAAATCCTGCCGAAACGTTATCGCCATATTGAAGTTTTTGGATTTCGGTTTTCTGCCCTGGTGTGGTCCAGCGATCCTTGATAAAGGTGCCGTTATTGAAATATCGCTGATCGGAATTTGTTGCACGCGTTCCGTTATAGAGTTTATTTCCACCTACAAATGTGAAATGGATGTTTAAATCAAATCTCTTGTAACTGAAGTTATTTGTAAATCCGCCAAAATATTTTGGCAGGGAAGGGCCTTGTATAACTCCGTCCTTGTATTGGTCGATGGCCGGTGCCGCTGAGCCATCCATATAAGTCCAACGAGGAGAACCAATGTGATTGTATTGTACTTCTTTTCCTTCGCTGTTGATAAATACCATCAAACCATTGTCGGGATTTACACCTTTCGTTGGAACTGCAAAGATGGATCCAATGGAGTATCCTTCCCGTGTCATGTTCTGTACTCCGAATATACTGGGTACGTACACATCACTAATCAGATCTGTCACCTTATTCGTTAGGGTGGAGAAATTCAACTGCACATCCCAGGAAAAACCGGAGCGTTTTATAACATTTCCAAAAAGCGTCAGTTCTATACCCTGATTGTACATGCTACCCACATTCTGGTTGATGTAATTTCCGGGAATCCCTGCAGAAAGGGCTTGAGGAGCCTTCAGGATCAAATCCTTTATATCGTTCCGGTAATAATCAAATTCTACGCCGATGCGATCATTGAATAAGCTAAAGTTGCAACCGATATCAAGTTTGGTGCTGGTCTCCCATTTCAAATCCGGATTCGCAGCTTGCGCATAAATCAGTGTTGGATTTCCTCCATAGGTGTTAGATACATATGCACCAATAGCCGGATAATCTCCAATTTCACTGTTACCTACTATACCATAACTTGCACGAAGTTTTATGTTGCTGATGTTGCTGAAAAATCCACTGACCGGATAAAACGATTCCTTGTCAATATTCCATCCGGCAGATGCTCCCCAGAAGTTTCCAAACTTGTTACCCTCTGCAAGGGCAGAAAGCCCATCGCGTCTGAAATTAAAACTCAATAAATATTTTTTGGAAAAATCATAGGTAAGATTTGAAAAATAAGACAACAATGCATTCTCTGTAGAAATATTTCCATAGGGTGAAATATTTACAAATCCTCCCTGGTAATTCGAATAATCAGGATCTGTAATATTGCTCCTGCTGGCACCCCAACCGTCAATTGTAGTTCTTATTCGCTCGTGTCCCAGGAGTATGCCAAAATTATGCTCCTGATTCAAACTCTTTTCATACCGCAATGTGGTCGTCCAATCCGAACGATAATATTTTGTAAACGAATTTGTGGCAACTCCGTTTGCAGAGGCCCCACCTCCATGTGTCGGATTAAAAAATGATTCATTTTCAACCTGCAGATGATTCAATCCATAACTGGTTTTTAATATGAGGTTTTTTAAAACTTTCCATTCTCCAAATACATTTCCCATCAGGGTGTTGTTCTCGGAAGTATTTACATCCAGCTTTTGAACCATGGCCAGATTATAAGCATTGATGGTTCCAATAGTGCTTGGATTGTTATTTCCGTAACCCACGCTGATCCGGTTTTGAATGCTATAGGAACCATCGGCATTGTACACAGGAACATTAGGCGGCAGAACGTAGGTCATACGACCTAAAGGTTCGTTGGTAATGTACTCTGAATTATAGGAAGAAGATGCAAGCGTATTGCTTGCAATGGCTCCCGTGTTTGGACCGGTATTTATGCCATTGCTGTAACTTACATTGGCTCCGATAGTGATCCATTTGTTTAATTGATTATCTATGTTCAGACGCGTTGAATATCTTTCATAGCTGTTGTAGCGTATGTAACTGTTTTGAAAGGTGTAACCGGTAGAAAAATAATACCTCGTTGAATTATTTGCACCCGAGATGCTGATATTCTGATTAGTGGAATAGCCTGGACGGAAAGCTACATCATACCAGCTCGTGTTGACAATACTGCTGTCCGCATTATACATGAGCGCATAACCAGGCTGACGACCTGAGTTGACCATCGCCTCATTTTTTATCATCACGTAATCTTTTGCATCGAGAAGTTTCGGCAGGTTATAAGGAGTGCTTCTGCTAACCCAGCTATCGTAATTCACACGGACACGTCCTTTGCTTCCTTTCTTGGTCGTAATAACCATAACCCCGTTTGCTGCGCGAGAACCATATATCGCAGCGGCAGAAGCATCCTTGAGTACATCTATGGACTGAATGTCGTTGGGATTGATATCGGATAAAGGATTGTTGCCAATCAATCCACCTATAGATCCTACAAACATGCTTACACCATCTAAAACGACAAGGGGAAACAATCCGGATGTAATAGTATTGATGCCCCGGATGCGCATGATTGGTGTATTATTTAATACGTTGGATGGTTGGATCAAATCTATCCCCGCAGCCTGGCCCCCCAGCAATTGGTCAAAACTCAAAGCTGGTCTTACCATAAGCTGCTTGGTTGTAATATTTGAAACAGCTCCCGAAAACTCTGATTTCTTCTGGGTAGTATACCCGCTAACAACGAGGACCTCATCCAATTCCTTTGATGCTTCGTCAAGTAAAATCGGATAAAATCCTGCCGAATCAATTTTAAGCTCCTTTGTTGTATAGCCGATATAGCTAATGGATAAAACCATAGGAAACGAATTATCGACCATCAAAGAAAATTCACCGAGGGTATTGGTGATGGCTACCAAATTAGCCCCCTTTACATTGATATTGGCTCCTTCAAGAGCGGAATGGTTCTGTGCATCGTGGACGGTACCGGAAATTCTCAGACTTTGCGAAAATCCAACCACAGTACAAATAAATAGGCTAAAGATCATGCAACTGATCCTTAGAAATTTAATTCTTTCAGGCTTCATACTTTTTCAGAAATTTAGGTTTGGCCCACAATCGTTGTGGGATTAGACTCCAAATGTAAAAGCCTTCTCCAGTATCATCTAGCATCATATCATAGCTGACTTTTATATGAGGACAAATCCCCCGAAATATTATGCGAAACCCCCAAAATAATTGATGAACAGGCCCCTTTGGCTCTACAGGTAAAATCAATAGGGAGTTTTGAATACATGAACGCTGTCCAGGTTATGTAGTAACATTGGATGGTCTTAGAAATTGCTCTGAAATGCCATCAGGCTACTAATCCTAATTATTCATATACCTAACTTTCAGTTTATGAACTTTACATACAAAACAACATTTTCAGCGCGATTGAAAATGTAGAGTTGAAATATAATAATAAAAAGTTCTTTAGTTAGTTTCCTGTTGATCTGAGAACGTGTTCCAAATAGCCCTTTCTATTCTGCATGCGAAGAATCCAATTTCATTCTTCTTTTGGCATCCCGACGCGCCAGTATGTACATAAAAAGAGAAGGTAAACCGAAGCAGCAGATGCCCAATATCCAGTAGGCCGTCTGATCAGAGCTCAAATCAGCTTTTTTCATGATTTCACTAATGCATTCTCCACTGTAGCTCACTGCAAACGTGTAAAAAATAAGGGCCATAAAAAGTTTAAAGGGCCTGGACGGATTGAGATAATATTCCATATGCATTCGATACCATCCGTAATATTGAATCGCAGCGTGCCCGAGCATGAGAAGAAAAAATGCGATGTAGATTACAATTGCTGTCATTTTGGAGTTCTATATGTATACAAATATAAGAAATTGAATGATGCCAACTTTGCTCTAAGTATCTCTTGGAACAGCAGCTGAAAAATAATTTTTAAGCAAACATTAGATTCCTCGATATCGAATTAGTGAAAGCTCTTTTGAGCTGGAGTTAAAAGACAATAAATGGCACTATCCAGGAAGCGACCGTCATAAAAATAATTTTCTCTGAAATAAGCTTCCTGCCGGAATCCGTGGCGCTCCAGCAATCGTATGGAAGCTTCGTTTTCCGGATTTACATTGGCCTCAACGGAATGCAAACCTATTGTATGAAAACCATATTCCAGTACGGACTTCATTGCTTCACTCATAAGTCCCTTGCCCTGATGTTCCGGATGCAACATATATCCAATCTCCGCCCTGAAATTCGGGAAGTCAAATTTCCAAAAGCCGATGGTCCCTATAACCTGAGTCTCAGGTTTCAGGTTGATCACCCAATTCAATCCCTGATTATTTTTTGCATCCTCCCGAATTCTGCTTATGAGCTGTTCGGCTTCCAACAAGTCCTTCAATGGGGCCCGATCGAGATACCGCATGAGATTCTCATTGCTTCGTAAGTAAAAGATCTCAGGACCATCACTCAGTTCAGCAAGCCGCAGGTGCAGACGTTCCGTACTTATTTGCGGGAAGGGATTCAATTGAATTTGTAGCATGGTGCTTAAGTTATTGTACTTTTCTCCGCGTGCAAACAAATGTTAGTTAAGCACATTCCTCCTTGGCCTTTCCTTTAATTCGCCCTTACAATTTGGGCAGCTGTGTTCAAATTTAACCGCACAGGCACTACAATAACTGCATTCATAGCTGCAGATATAAGCAACTCCGTCCATTTCTAGCGGGGAAAGACAATGTTCACATTGTGCTCTCATTTCCAACATAAGAAAGAATTTTAAGTGTCAAGTCCTGAAATCGGTTCATCGGAGATAGATATGTAAAAAGCAAATGTAACAAACTTCTATGTACATCTTTTATTGCATTTCATCATGTATGGTTTAGTGCATTTGCAAAAACGATGATAATCAATTATTGAAAAGTGTTCATAGCTTTTAAAAGGGTATGACATCCCGGTGTTTTAGCTGGCGCATTGTTTCCGGGATGTTGTTTTGAATTTCATCCATCAGTGCTTTAAGTAATTTTTCCTTGACAAAATAGTGATGTGTCACCAAACTGATTTCGCGTACCGGTGCAGGGGTGCGAAAATATCGAACCTGCCTTTTCTGATGAGTGGATAAATTGTTTAAAGCTAAAGCTGGAATAATTGTAATTCCTTTGTAAGTGTCCACCAGGTTTTTCAAAGTTTCAATGCTGCCAACAGCCAGGTCGAGCTGACGCAGATGCATTTCCTTTTTCTGCAATTCGCAAAGATTGATAATCTGACTGCGGAAACAGTGGCCTTCTTCCAGAAGCCATAATTGATTTACATCAATGTCCTCTGCCAAAAGATATTTTTTCTTTATGAGAAGATCTTGTTCCGAAACATAAACCATAAATTCCTCATAAAACAATTGAAACTCCTTTAAATTTGAATTTCCCAGGGGAGTTGCCAACAAGCCTGCATCCAGTTCGCGCTTTTCAAGTTTTCCTACTAAATCTTCGGTGGTGAGTTCAAAAATATGAAGTTGCACCTTTGGATACTTGCTAAGGAAGTCATTCAGAAAAAGCGGCAACAAATAAGGCGCCAGCGTAGGAATGATGCCCATTTTTAAATCTCCTTTTAATTCGTTGACTTCTTCATGTGCCAGCTCCCGGAGGCGCTCGCATTGCATCAAAATGGTGCGTGCTTCGGAGATGACTTTCATTCCGGATTCCGTAGCAGTTACGGGCTGCCTGCTTCGGTCAAATATGCGAACACCAAGCTCTTCCTCCAGTTTGCGGATCATCATACTCAGAGTAGCTTGCGTGACAAAACACTTTTCTGCAGCCTTCAGAAATTGACCATACGTGTCGACGGCAACGATGTACTCAAGTTGTTGTAAATTCATATAGATAAAATCTATACAAATATAGAAACTATCAATTTCATTTATAAATTCTTTGTCAGAACTTTACAGTGAATTTGAACACATACCCTCATTGTGAAACAGCAGCCAAAAATTTGAACTGGTATATGGGGATGAGTTGATTTGGATTTTTGAAATTCATCAAAGCATTTCATCCCCATGTATTGTGTTCTGAGTGGTATATCAAATGAAATGCGGTGAACGCACCATCGATTCTAAAGCAGGCGAATCTCTAAACTGGAAACAGGCACTATTTCTGATAGCGTCAGTTTATCCAGGCTCTTTTAGAATCCTGTTGTGAGCACGAAGACATAATGGGCGTGTAACGCCTGAATATCGGGTTGGGGGGTGACCAAACAAAAGGCACTCCCTTTTTTTAAGTTCTATGTTTGATAAATCTACACTTAAAAAAATGGGTTTGGCAGCCTTCCTGTTTTTCCTCCTCAAAGGAATCGGATGGATCATCCTTGGCTACCTGATCATTAAATAATGTACCCACTCCCTGAGATCCTCAATTCAAGTAAATATTAATTAAACGGAGACAAACCTCCATGGCGGGAGATGCTTAACTCGTTTCATACTGACAGATTTCTGTTACTGAACCCAATTTATATCGACAGATAGCTAGGCCTTCGGCCTAGCTATCTGTCGCACCACCCAAGTCATGCTGAACTCCTGTGCTGAACTCGTTTCAGTATCAGCATCTCCTCAATGGGAAACGATACCTCCGATAATCTAATCCAGACTTGCTGATATCCACAGTTCAATTCAAGTAAATTTTAAATAAACGAAGACAAACCTCCGTGGCGGGAGATGCTGAAACAAGTTCAGCATGACTAAAGGTGCGTGAGTTAGTGCCTGGCCTTTGGCCAGGCACTAACTCAATATGAAAGTTGATTCTTAATTAAAATAAAATAGTCGTTTCGGTATGCTCCTTCGCCCTTTAGGAGTAACATACGACATAATGCTCGGCCTTTGGCAAAGCATTACCTTATTTGTTCTTCGTACCAAGCGCAGTAGTACCCAGTTCCTTCGTTTATGACTGTCCTCGAGGATCTCGTGTTGACCTGAGACCAAACAACTAGAAAATATAAAATGCGAGCAAAACTCAATGCATCCTGAATGAGGTCATGGCTGCAGCCATGACCTCATTCACCCCTATCAAGTCATGCTGAACTTGTTTCAGCATCTCCTCAATGGGAAACGATACCTCCGATAATCTAATCCAGACTTGCTGATATCCACAGTTCAATTCAAGTAAATTTCAAATAAACGAAGACAAACCTCCATGGCGGGAGATGCTGAAGTCATGCTGAACTCCTGTGCTGAACTCGTTTCAGTATCAGCATCAGCATGACTATAGGTGCATGAGTTAGTGCCTGGCCAAAGGCCAGGCACTAACTCAATATGAAAGTCGATTCTTATTTAAGATAAAATAGTCGTTTCGGTATGCTCCTTCGCCCTTTAGGAGTAACATACGAGGTCTTGCTCCCTTCAGAATGTACACCTATTCCCTCCTAAACCTCACCGAAACCACATCCTTAGATTCCCAACTACTCAAAGTTTGATGAAATTCCCTCTGAACCGAAAGTTCCCTCTGCCACCTTGAAGAAAATAGATGCCGGGATTCAGACCTTCTACAGATATACATCCTTCCACATCCTTATAAATGGGTGAAACTTTACTTCCATCCGGCCTGAGAAACTGAACTTCAAGCCTCCCTTGCCCTGCTTCGTCAATTCCTTCCAAACAAATAAAATCATTCGCAGGATTCGGATAGATCCCAGTCAGCTCATGCACGAACAAGTGTTCGCTCGATGTGCTGCGATCTAATTTCAGAATATGCCCAAAGTGTGTAGAAATATAAGCTGTATTCCGATCTACCAGGTCCAAAGAATACAAATGCTCCGTGCCAAGAGGGCTTGCCATTTGAATCCAATTTTGACCACCATCCTCCGTCTTTAAGATAATTCCGTTAAAACCACAAATGAATCCAAATTTCTCATCCAGAAATTCAACTTCAAACAATGGATCCTGTGTGATAGATGGTAACCGTAGCCAGTTTTTTCCGCCATCTGTCGTCTTATAAATTCTACCAATATCCGCACAGGCATATCCAATATTGGAATTGACAAACTGCATGCTTCGAATCCAATCAGCAGGAGCTTCGAATGGAAAAAAATCGACCGGCTCCCAACTGTCCCCTCCATTTTCCGATCGCAGTAACACGTTAGAACCACTGGCAAACCAAATACCACCCGGCGTCCGGCTGACATCATAAAAGAGATTGATCGTTCCGCTGTTGAGCGTCTCCCAATCATCCCCTCCATTGCGTGTGCGCAAAATGAGGCCTCTGGATCCTACGGCAATTCCGACCTTACTGTCTTGAAAATGAATACCCCATAATTGTTCCGTCGTACCCGTTTTAAGTGTCGTCCAATGAAGACCCGCATCTGTAGATCTCAAAATCAATCCATCATTACCGCTAATATAAATCACATCCCTGTTCAGAAAAAAGATATCCATAAATCGGGTGCCGGTATATCCGGAGGAAACATCTTCCCAGGATTTGCCGCCATCATGTGTCAAATGTATATTCTTTGTTGACCCATTGTAAAGGCTACCAACTGTTAGTCCAAAATCACGATCATAGAAGCGTACCTTCTGGAGGGTCTGTGATGGATTAAACTTGTAATAGTCATTCCATGCCTGGGAATGAACCGTCAACGCAAAAACCATAACTATACCGCAGGGCAAAGATATTTTCTGAAAAAAAGACATATCAGCTTATTTAGATGTACGAAAATACACAATCAGAAGATAACAGTCGATGCCGCAGCTGCAAAAGTGAGCAATAACTGCTCATTCCTTTTGCTGTGGAAGGATCTTGTATTTTCGGAATTAATTAGAAAACGAATCGGAATCAGATCAAACCTGCATCTTCCTGATAGATCAGTTTAATCAAGAGGCGACCAACCATCTGTAAAGTGTAAGGATCGATGACATCCATGTTGTCTTTAAGGGTATGGTGGTAGTGTGGAAAACGCTTGCCATCCGGTCGGTTGATGATGTCAATCATTTTGATCTTTGCAAGAGTATTGACAAAGTAATGGTCATCCATTACCCCTCCCCCTGAGGTTTTTGGGAAAAATGCAGAATACCCCATAGATTCTGCGAGGCCCCAAACTTTTTCTACGATATCCTTGGCAAAGTACACACTGTAGTCTTCAGTGTAAAACCCGGGGTTTGTTCCTCCCACCATATCCAGCAGAATGCCATATTGCGCCCTGTAACCGGGGCTGTGCAAATTCCTGGACCAGTATTGAGATCCCAGTCCCCAGGAATCGGAATTATTTTCTTCACCGTAATCTTCAAGATCAAATAAAACGATATCAACGCCAATTTGATTCAAAGCCTGTTTTTGAAACTGGCGCGCAAGTTCAATCAATACACCCACCCCGCTTGGTCCGTCATCCGCACTATCGAAGGATTTCTTTCGATTTGCTGGATCCACTTCTGAATCCGCCCATGGCCTCGTATCCCAATGCGAAGCGAGAACTATTCTTCGTTTTGCCTGCGGATTGATCTGAGCAATCACATTGATTCCATTTAGAATAGTGCCATCAAAAGCTTTCGCCTGAAATTTTTGCTCAATGACAGTAGCACCATATGATCTTAATTTTTCAGCCATCCACGCTGCACAATTCCGATGCGCCTCTGTGTTGGGTATTCGTGGCCCGAATTTGATCTGCTGGCGAACAAATGCATATGCACTGTCCTTATGAAAAACGGGATAGCTCAGTGCTTCCGCTTTTACGGCATTTGATTTTTCTGCTTTTTCATTTTTGCAGGCATAAAACATTACCAGTATCATACCCACAAAGATTCCCTGTATAATGCGCATCTTAAAAATTTCCAATAATTATACTCAAATATAAACCCATTCTGTACCATCCTTCCCGTCTTTAAGCTGGATCCCACTTTCTTTCAATCCATCGCGGATCTTGTCTGAACTTGCCCAATCTTTTCGGTCCCGGGCATCTTTGCGAAGTTCAATAATAAGAGCCATCAATTTGTCTACAAGTTGACTTCCAACTTCATTGCTTTCATCACGTAAACCGTAAATGTCAAAAACAATACGACGAAGGTGTTCGCAAACCTTAATCCAGGTTTCATCTGAAAAACTATCTGCAGGCAGGTGGCCATCTTTCAATGCATTGATCATGCTGCACAATTCAAAAATCGATGCCAGTGATTTGGGGACATTGAAATCATCACATAAATCCTCCTCGCACTGTTGAATAAGTTTGTGCACATCTCCGTCTCTGCTACCTGCTTTGGCCGTAAAGCGGAGATCTCCGGAGGAAACTATACGCAAACTGTCCATAAGTCTTCGATATGCCTTCTCTGCAGCTGCCAATCCTTCATCCGTGATATCAAGTGTGCTTCTGTAATGTGCCTGAAGAAAGAAAAAGCGCACCACCATTGGTGAATATCCTTTGCTGATGTGAGGGCTGCTTCCGCTAAACAATTCCTGCGGCGAAATGGTATTACCCTCACTTTTAGACATTTTTCGTCCGTTCAAAAGGAGCATATTCGCATGCAGCCAATAATGAGCCGGTGTACATCCGCATGCACCCGTGTTTTGAGCAATTTCATTTTCATGGTGCGGAAATTTCAAATCATTACCTCCGCCATGAATATCAAACTGCTCACCCAAATATTTTGTACTCATTGCAGAGCATTCCAGGTGCCATCCCGGAAAACCTACCGACCAGGGCGAATTCCAGCGCATGATATGTTCTTCACTTGCCTTGATCCAAATTGCAAAATCGGAGGGGTGATTTTTCTCTTCCTGATTTTTAAGATTATCCCGCGATTCGGCCAAAAGGTCTTCAACAACCCGACCTGAAAGCTTTCCATATGGATTCCCGTCCTTAATAAATTTGATCGTGTCGAAATAAACCGAACCGTTTTTAACATAACCATACCCACGATCCAAAATAGCCTGAACCATTTCAATTTGTTCAATAATGTGTCCTGTTGCTCTTGGTTCTATACTTGGGGAAAGCACATTAAAGGTTCGCATCATGTCATGAAACCCGTTGGTGTATTTCTGAGCCACTTCCATGGGTTGCAACTGGTCAAGCCTTGCTCCCTTCAACATGCGGTCTTCACCATCATCCAACAAATGACCGACATCGGTTACATTTCGCACATAACGAACTTTATACCCTGATTGCATCAGAAACCTGTAAATGATGTCAAAGGACACAAAGGTTCTGCAGTTTCCAAGATGTACATCATTGTAAACAGTAGGCCCACACACATACATGCCTACACGACCTTCCTGTATTGGCTTAAAAATTTCTTTCTGACCACTAAGACTGTTGTAAAGTTGCAAAGCTCTTACTTCCATATGGACAAAGATAGATGCCGGACCTATAAGGAACTGTCAATAAATCTCAAATAGAATGACAAGCCTGCATGGAAAAAAGGATCTGCCAAAAGAACCCCAATTCAATTTATCCCGTCCAGCCTTCGCGATCCAAACTACGGAAATGAATGGCTTCCGCTAAATGTTCCAGTGCGATTTCTTCAGAATTATCCAGGTCCGCAATGGTTCTGCTCACCTTCAAAATGCGGTCATATGCCCTTGCTGACAACTGCAGTTTAGTCATTGCATTTTTTAATAATGTTTGGCCCGCCTCACTTATCCTGCATATATCGCGAACCTGACCGGAAGGAATTTGCGCATTAAAATGGATCAGCGGGCTATCCCAAAACCTTGTCTCCTGGCGATTTCGGGCATCATGTACTCTTTGACGGATTTCAGAAGAGCCCTCCTGGCTTCGATGGTTCTCCATAAGCTGATCTGAACTGACAGGTGTTACTTCCACATGGAGATCAATTCGGTCCAGTAGTGGTCCGCTGATGCGACTGAGGTATTTTTTTACCTGGCCTGGTGCACATACGCATTCCTTTTCTGGGTGGTTAAAAAACCCACAGGGGCATGGATTCATACTTGCAATCAGCATAAAGCTGGCCGGATAGTCAAGAGAAATTTTAGCCCTTGAAATGGTGACTTTGCGTTCTTCCATGGGCTGACGAAGCACTTCCAATACCGCTCGCTTAAACTCTGGCAATTCATCTAAAAACAAGACACCGTTGTGCGCTAAGGAAATCTCTCCCGGCATTGGATTCGAACCACCACCTACAAGCGCAACGTCACTAATGGTATGATGAGGCGCCCGGAAAGGCCGTTGCCGGACAAGGCCGGATCCCGAAGCCAAGATACCTGCTACAGAATGGATTTTCGTTGTTTCAAGTGCCTCGCCCATGCTAAAGGGAGGCAAAATTCCCGGTAGTCGCCTTGCCAACATAGTCTTACCGGCACCCGGGGGTCCAATCAATATGACATTGTGCCCACCGGCTGCAGCAATTTCTAATGCCCGCTTGATGTTTTCCTGACCCCTCACATCTGCAAAATCATCCACAATCTTCGCATCCTTCATATCAAATTCCGCAAGTACATTTTCAGTAAAAGGCGGAATAATATGAATGCCTTCAAAAAAATGCAGGGCTTCACGCAATGTTTCTACCGGAAGAATATCCAGACTGCCCACTATGGCAGCCTCCCTGGCATTTTCTTTAGGAATAATGATTCCTTTATATCCTTCTTTCAAAGCCAAAATAGCCATCGGCAACACCCCCTTCACCGGTCTTACTCCACCGTCCAGGCTGAGCTCTCCCATAATTAAATAATGGTTCAAACGATCTTCCTTAAGCGGATGTGTGGCAGCTAAAATTCCTAAGGCAATGGGCAAATCATAACATGATCCTTCCTTTCGAATATCAGCAGGCGCAAGATTTATGATCAACCGCACTCTCGGAAAATGATACCCGCTACTCTTCACCGCAGCCTCAATTCGCTGAGCCCCTTCGCGAATCGCATTGTCCGGTAATCCAACCATGAAATAGTTGTTCTTTCCGGCAATCACGGTTCCTCCGGCACTGACTTCGACAACTATAAGACAAGCATCCACGCCATGGACGGCAGCCGAGTAAGACTTCACAAGCATATATAATGAATTAGGGTGTTATTAAAAGCTTGCTTTCTGATAACAAAGTAAATAAAGGCTGCCAAGGGAAAGATTCTGCATTTATTCAGTTCTTAGAATCTTTTCTTCTGATCCGTCAAATGGAGATTAAAGTAAATAAAAGATCCGTACAAGGCATTATTCCTTTCCATAAGGCAATAGTTTGGCTTTCAGACATTGGTCTATCTTTGTGCCCTAAATTCAAAATCATGTATCGTACGCATACTTGTGGAGAGCTCCGCATGGAGCACGTTGGCCAACGAGTGCAGCTCGCCGGTTGGGTTCAGATTGTTCGAAATCTCGGTGGCCTTAGCTTTATAGACCTCAGGGACCGATATGGAATCACTCAGCTTGCTTTCAATATGGATGAAAATGCAGATCTGTGTTCCAAAGCCCGCAAGTGCGGCCGTGAATTCGTTCTCCAGGCAAGTGGACTGGTGCGCGAACGAAGCAGTAAAAATCCAAACCGTCCCACAGGAGATATTGAAATTCAGGTTGAACAACTGGAGCTATTGAATACTTCTGCAGTGCCGCCCTTTACTATTGAAAATGATACGGATGGCGGAGATGATTTGCGCATGAAATATCGCTACCTGGATATACGTCGCAGCCCTATTCAGGAAAAAATCATGTTCAGACATCAAATTGCACTCGAAGTGCGCAAATACCTGAGCAGTCTCGATTTCGTCGAAATAGAAACTCCCTATCTCATCAAATCCACTCCGGAAGGAGCCCGCGATTTTGTAGTTCCCAGTCGTATGAACATGGGGCAATTTTATGCTTTGCCGCAATCTCCACAGACCTTTAAACAAATTCTCATGGTTGCCGGCATGGATAAATATTTTCAGATAGTCCGGTGCTTTCGTGATGAAGACCTGCGTGCTGACCGTCAACCTGAATTCACACAGATTGATTGCGAAATGGCCTTCGTTCAGCAGGAAGACATCCTTCAAACATTTGAGGGTTTGGCTCGTCATCTCTTTTTGAATTGTCTCCACCAGGAGCTAGGTGCCTTCCCACGAATGCAATATGATGAGGCTATAGAAAACTATGGATCGGACAAACCCGACCTTCGATTCGATTTAAAATTCCAGGATCTGGGCTTTCTGAAAGGGAAAGGATTTCAATTAATTGATTCGGCAGATTGTATTAAAGGCTTTGTAGTAAAAAACTGCGATGCCCATTTCACAAACAAGGAGTTGAACGATATCACGGAATGGGTAAAACGACCACAGATAGGCGCAAAAGGTTTGATCTACATCAAATTTACTTCTGAAGGCATCAAAAGCACCATCGGCAAATTTTATTCGGATGAAGATTTGAGAGAAATGGCAGGGCGACTTGGTGCATCCGACGGAGATGTAGTCTTTGTACTCTTGGGCAATCGCGACAAAACCCTCAAGCAATTGGGCGACCTCCGCCTTGAAGTCGCCCGCAGATTGAATCTTATTCAACCAGGCATTTTTAAACCTTTATGGGTAGTTAATTTTCCATTGCTCGAATGGGATGAAGAAGCACAACGGTTTTTTGCAATGCACCATCCGTTTACAAGTCCGCTACCGGAGGACTTAGATAAAATGAATGATTCCAATCGGGAACAACTTGCATCCATCCGTGCCGCCGCATATGATATGGTCATCAATGGTGCTGAAATTGGAGGCGGATCCATTCGAATTCACGACCGCCAACTACAAGCGCGCAACTTCGAAATCCTAGGGTTTACGAAGGAGGAAGCAGAAATGCAATTTGGATTTTTACTGGGAGCATTTGAATATGGTGCACCGCCACACGGAGGAATTGCATTTGGCCTGGATCGCTTATGCGCTGTCATGCAGGGAAGTCACTCCATCCGGGATTATATTGCATTTCCAAAAAATAACATGGGACGTGACATGATGATAGATGCACCCGCCGCGCTCGATGACAAACAGCTTCGCGAACTGGGAATCGACCTGGCACCCTTGCCTGGAAAAGAAGCTTAATGCGAAGGCCCCGAGAACAGAAATACTGCTTCTCCTAAATTTCCATTTCCAACCACCTTCCTTTAATGCGGATTGGAGAAAAGATTTTATAATGCAACTGTCCTAATTTGTTCACACTGCTGGCCTTGTAAGTAAAATAGTATTTTTACTTAACTACCAATACATAAATTTATCCCTGTAATTATTCTCCGCACAACTTAAAATGATCACAAAAGTTAAGATAACTTCAATCTTCCAATGCTCTTTGGAACGGGCTTTTAAAACACCTATGCTTTGCGATGTATCAAAAGTCCATACCGGTTTCAGAATTATGCCCAAGGTGACCCACTGCACCGAAGATGAAAACTGGGGCCAACCTGGCTTTAGCAAAAAAGTTTTCGTGGCTAAATCCTTAACGCAAAAAGGTGGTTTTGCCTCCATTGATAAAGTAATAGAAAGAATTGAAAACGCCTATTGGAAAATTGAAGTGAGTGATTTCCAGTCCTGGATGCTGGGCTTTTCAAAATTTACAGGGGAATGGAAAACTACTGAAATTAAAAAAAATAAAATTCTTGTTGAATACTCCTATACCTTGCAATCTGATATAGCTTTTCTCTATCCACTAAATTGGTTGTTTGCCAGGCTCTTTTGGAAAGCCTATATGAAACACGTACTTGAAAATATTAGAAACCTGGCTTACTCGAATGAACCCTATTTGTATGCATGAGAAAGACCGAATCAGCCGTATGTTCTTGTCGTTCGCATGTTTAATTTGCATGAATGCACAAGGACTTACCCAGGTTAATTAATACTCAAAAATCAAGGGATTCCAAATAATAAAAGAAACAAAACATCCTGCTATTTTCTAAATCGAAGCTATATCCTATGCCATGAATTTTGAAATTTTTGAAACAGAAAGACTCCTGTTAAAAGCAATTTCACCAGAAGAGATGACTCGCATTTTTGAGTCCCTTCCAAAATCTGAAATAAAAAAAATACTGGGACACAGGACTGATGAAGCCTATTACAAAGAAGAGAATAAATACAAAAATGGATACTCCAGCTACAATCGCCGTTTTAAATTATTTCTATTGACGGATAAAACTACAGATTCCATAATAGGCCGATGCGGTCTTCACAATTGGAATACAGAGCACAGTAGATCTGAAGTGGGTTATGTAATGGAAGATGTGAATTTTCAAAACAAAGGACTCATGACTGAAGCTCTGAAACTCATCATAGCACATGGTTTTAACGTGTTGAACTTAAACAGAATAGAAGCATTAGTTGGAATTGAAAATTTTCCTTCGCGAAGACTCATGGAAAAATTTAATTTCATTCAGGAAGGTATCCTGAGACAACACCATTTTATAAACGGTACGTATGAGGATTCCATTATTTTTTCAAAACTGGCTGAAGAATTCCGTATTGAGAATTCCTGAAAGCGTATAGATTCCGGATGCAAACTCTTCCATTTCTCTTCATTCAGATATGCTCCTTTCCGGTTTGAAATTAAATTTGAACCAGGCTGGAAGAAGTACTCATCTAAAATAGTCAACAAAAAACTCAGCCACCTAAGATCCCTTACTTTAATTACATGTTGGCCGGCTTTTCAGGAAATAAATTATCTTTACAGGATGTTTCCTGCAAGAAATATGATAGCCGCTTCTCTCGCGCTTTATATTTTCAGCTTGGTTTTAGTGCCATGCAATGATCATTACACATTACTTGAAAACAAAGTATTATCGCATGATCACCACTCCCACCAAGATCAGGATTCTACTCGTGATACATGTTCTCCTTTCTGCTCTTGTGCGTGCTGCTCTACCCTGATTATACTTAATTGCGAACAGGCCTTTGAATACATGGTCCTGACTTCGTCAAGGGAAGTGCTTCCTCCTTCGCAATTTCCTGCTTCCTTTTTCATGAATGAATTCTGGAAGCCTCCACGGCTTAGCTAACTCCTGCAAACATCCCTGCCAGATCCCTACCGGATCCTTTTTGAAAAGCTGAATTCTTCATTCAGGCTATTCTGTTTTCTTATATTAAAATGCATTGCCGATGATTGATCGCATCATACGATTTTCCGTAAAAAATAAACTGATTACATCCGTTTTAATACTTGTATTTATTTGCTGGGGACTTTATTCAGTCACCCAACTAAGTATTGACGCACTACCGGATGTCACAAACAATCAAGTACAGGTAATAACCGTTTCGCCAAATCTCGCCACTCAGGAAGTAGAGCAGTTTATTACCTACCCTCTTGAATTACATTTTAAAAATCTACCTGAACTTGTTGAACTTCGGAGCACCTCCCGGAGTGGCCTTTCTGTTATTACCATCGTATTCAAAGACCGGATTCCCGTACATATCGCAAGACAACTGGTAAGCGAACGATTGTTAACAGCTATAGAAGATATTCCAAAATCTTATGGCACCCCTGAAATGATACCGCCCACAACCGGACTTGGTGAAATATTTCAATACACGCTAACAGTTGATAGCAGCCACCGTTCAAAATACAATGAAATGGATCTGCGCACCATCCAGGACTGGATCGTCAAAAGACAGCTGCTGGGTGTTCCCGGAGTTGTTGACGTGAGTAGTTTCGGTGGCAAACTGAAACAATATGAAATAGCTGTTGACCCCTTGAAACTTGCAAGCATGAATATGTCCATCCTGGAAGTATATGATGCTTTAAAGGATAATAATGAAAATACTGGTGCAAGCTATATTGATAAAGGACCCAACCTTTATTTCATTAGGGGAGAAGGCCTCCTCCAATCCTTAGCGGATATTCAAAATACACTTGTTACAAGAAAGAGTGGAATGCCCGTTCTTATTAAAGACATTGCACAGGTAAGATTTGGTCATGCTCCGCGCTATGGTGCCATGACTCGAAATGGCGAGGGTGAAACGGTAGGCGGGGTTGTCCTTATGGCTAAGGGTGAAAATTCAGTCCGCGTTATTAAAGATGTTAAACAACGCATGATCCAGGTAGAACACTCTCTTCCTGATGGAGTGCATGTGGACTTCTTTGTGGATCGTTCTAAATTAATTTCAAGTACAATCGGAACAGTTGAGCACAACCTGCTCATGGGTGCATTGATTGTCATCTTCATACTTGTACTAATGTTGGGCAATATCCGAGCCGGCCTTATTGTTGCTTCTGTAATACCCCTTTCCATGTTATTTGCAATAATTCTCATGAACGCATTTGACATTTCTGCAAATCTCATGAGTATGGGGGCCCTGGATTTTGGTTTGATAGTGGATGGTGCCGTCATAATTGTTGAAAGCATGATGTTTCTTTTACACGACAAATTCAAAAGTCATATTCTAAATCAAAGTCAAATGGATCGGGAAGTGATTTCCTCCGCCTCAAAAATTATGAACAGCGCCATTTTTGGTCAAATTATTATTCTGATAGTTTACGTACCCATTTTTGCTTTAGTGGGAATTGAAGGTAAAATGTTTCGTCCCATGGCCCTTACCGTAAGCTTTGCAATTTTGGGTGCTCTCCTGTTAACCTTAACATATGTGCCACTCATGAGCTCGATTTTTCTTTCAAAAAATATTCAGGTAAAAGAGGATATCAGCGAACGGATTATTCATTGGATCCACAAAATGTATAGCCCTTCCTTACAGTTTTTCCTTAAACACAGAATCCCTGTATTAATTGGCTCTGCTCTTATGCTGATAGCCTCCATCTTCCAGTTCAATATGCTAGGAGGAGAATTTATACCTGAATTAGATGAAGGCGATTTCGCTACCAACTATACAATCCGGCAGGGTAGCAGTCTGACACAAACAATTGAAGTGGGGACACAGTTGGAAAAAATCCTTTTGAATAATTTCCCGGAAGTGACGGAAGCCGTTTCAAAAATAGGAACTTCAGAAATTCCAACGGATCCGATGCCTATTGAAAGTGCAGACCTCATTATCATTCTGAAGGATAAAAAGGAATGGACGTCTGCTCAAAGCAAAGAGGAGTTAGCTGAAAAAATGAATGAAAAACTTTCGGTGATTCCCGGAGTCAATCTGTCTTTTGAGCAGCCTATTCAGATGCGTTTTAATGAACTCATTGCCGGAGTCAAATCGGATATCGCAATAAAAGTTTTCGGCGACAATCTGGAAATATTAAGCTCAAAAGGAAATGAAATCGCCCAACTTGTAAGTAGCATCAACGGAGCAGCAGATATTAAAGTCGAAAGGGTAGTGGGTATGCCTCAATTAATCGTGAAATGGAATCGCGATCGCCTTTCTCAATTTGGACTGAGCATCGCCGATGCCAATAAAATTTTGAATACCGCACTGGCCGGAGGAAAAGCCGGTCTTGTATATGAAGGGGATAAAATGTTTGATCTTGTCGTCAGGTATGCGGATTACCACGATGCAGATATCGACAAGGTTAAAAATATCCTTATTCCCCTGGCCGATGGAAGCCAGATTCCCACATCTCAGTTAGCAAATGTATCATTTAAATCTGCACCGGCCCAAATTAGCCGCGATAACGGTGAACGCAGAATCGTCATTGAAGTGAACACGCGGAATCGAGACATTCAAAGTGTTGCCAAAGATATTGCCGCAGTACTCAACAGCAAACTAAAACTTCCCTCAGGGTATTATATTGAATATGGTGGAACCTTCCAAAATCTTCAGGAGGCAAAAGGCAGACTTACTTTTGCGGTTCCACTTGCTCTCCTGCTAATTCTTCTTCTCTTGTTCCTTACTTTTCGTTCTATCAAAGAATCCCTTATTATTTTTTCGGCTATACCGCTTGCAGCGATAGGTGGCGTGTTTGCCCTTGCTCTTCGCAATATGAATTTTAGCATCAGCGCCGGAATAGGATTTATCGCTTTGTTTGGAGTCGCCGTATTGAATGGCATTGTATTAATTGCCTATTTTAACAGACTTGAACAACAGGGAGAGTCGGATATAATGCAACGGATTATAAAAGGCACCACAGCAAGACTTCGTCCCGTGCTGGCAACAGCTGCCGTGGCCTCCCTGGGTTTTTTACCCATGGCCTTGTCTACTTCAGCGGGAAGTGAAATACAAAAACCTCTTGCAACCGTAGTCATAGGTGGTTTGATCTCCTCGACACTCCTCACGCTCATTGTTTTGCCGGTATTATATTCTCTATTTAGTTCGAACAAAAAAATGTCCGTAAAAGGGGCTGCTCTTTCACTTACATTGCTGCTCTCAACGACGATAATGTCAAATCAGTCCCATTGCCAGGACCTTTCCTCTTCTTCTGAAGGGACAGCCAAAAATATTTCCCTGGACAGTTGCATTTCCTTCGCACTGCGGAATCATCCCCTCTTGCACTCAGGTCAATATGCCATCCAACAACAAATTCAATTAAAAAAATCCAAATTAGCACTGGATCCCATCAGCCTTCAGTATCAGCATGGGCAAATTAATGGAAATCAAAATGACTATAATCTTAGTTTCACAACGGGCATACAAAATCCCATCACCATTGCAAAAGAAGTGGAACTCCAAAAAGCAAAAATTGAGTTGGCTAATTCAAATTTGTCTATCACCAAAAGTGAATTGATAAAAAATATAACCATAGCCTATTATCAACTGGATCATTACCAGCAACTCCTGAAAGTAATCGAAGACCAGGAATTGATCTACAGAGATTTTGCAACATTTGCAGCCAAAAAATACCAATTGGGTGAATCAAATGTTTTGGAGAAATTAAACGCAGAGGCCCAGCTCAAAAAACAGACCCTTCTGAAAAAATCCGTTGAATCTCAAATTAGAATCACTTCAACAGAATTACAAAAATGGACCAGCATCAAAGACTCTATTTTAATCACTACCGGTGAACCAATGAAGGTGTCGCCTTTTTTGGATACAGATACAGCCTCATTAGAATCAAACCCGTACTATGCATTTCAAAAAAATAATTGGCGGGTCAGCCTTTCAGAATGGAAGCTTGAAAAAACGCATTGGAACCCTTCCATTCAAATTGGGGCATTTACACAAAGCATTGACAAGGTATCCTCCTTTTGGGGCTGGACATTGGGAACAAATATTCCTCTTTTCAAGACCGGGCAATCCGCGAAAGTTCAGGCTGCTTACCTTCAAACAAAAATAATAGAAGCGGATCTCGATAAGTTCACATTAAATTTAAACGCAGATTTCAAAACCGCACGGGAAGAATACCATCAGAATCAACAACAATTGGAATATTACGAAAAAGAGGGTAGAACACTTTCCAAAACCCTCATCCATTCTGCAACAACATCCTATAAAGCCGGAGATATAGGCTATTCCGAATACATTCAATCCATTACAGAAGCATACAATATCCGGAATATGTATTTACAAACACTCCACAATTACAATTTATCAGCAATCCATCTTAAATCCTTAATCAACAATTAATAAGTTCTTTCATGAAAAATAAAATCTTTCAATATATACTTTTTGGATTTTTCGTCCCTGTAGTACTATGCAGTTTAGCGCATTGCAAAACGCAATCCTCGGCAGACTCTCAGGCTCATGACCAGGAAGCACATGATCAGAAGATCGAAACAAGACTTACTGATGAACAAATAAAAGCAATCGAACTAAAAGTTGGAAACTTCTCTTACCGCAATCTGAAATCGACTCTCAAAGTAAACGGAAAACTTGAATTGCCTCCCCAAAATAAAGCGCAGGTCAGCGTACTTATAGGAGGTATTGTAAAAGAAATTCCCATAGTCGAAGGACAATTCGTAAAGAAAGGGCAAACGCTTGCCATTCTTGAAAACGTAGAATTTCTGCAGACACAACAGGAATATCTGGAAAATACATACGCGCTGGAATATTTGAAAACGGAGTTTGAAAGACAGAAAGAATTACAAAAAGAGAACATCAACTCGGCAAAAACATTCCAGCAGGCGACAAATAATTATTACACAAGCTTAGCCAAACAAAAACTATTGGCGGAACGACTCAAGTTATTTGGGGTTGCACCTGATAATTTCCGCGCTGAAAATATGAAGCCTTCATTTGCTATGATCGCACCAATTTCGGGCTATATCAAAAAAATAAACTTATGCATCGGCAAGTACGCCGAACCCAATATATCCCAATTTGAAATAGTTGACAACCGCTTCTTACACATCGATATCACGATCTACGAACAGGATGTGGCCAAAGTACATATCGGTCAGCAACTTAGCTTCACCATAATCAATGATCCGCATAGTGTGCATACGGCAACTATTTTCAGCATCAACAAAGCCTTTGAAGACAATACACAGGCAGTAATAGCTCATGCCAGGATGAATCAGCTCGATGACATGCTACTCCCCGGTATGTTTATTGAAGCGCGCATTCAGGTTGACGAATCAAAAACCATATCGCTTCCTGAAGCAGCCATTGTAAGCAATGGGGATGAACATTATATTTATATTCAGCAGGATACCCATGTATTCCGACAGGTCCGGGTCAACACAGGCGTCACCGATATGGGTTATACCGAAATCATTCCATTCGAATCCATTTCGGAAAAAGACAACATTGTCATTGCCGGCGCCTACTATTTACTTAGTCAAATGACAAAAGGCGAAGGGGAGCATCATGATTAGAGTGAACTTTCAGTTATTACTAGGCTATCCTCAACTTTTTTATACACCTTTCATGTAAACTATATTTCAACCGGAACAGAACACCTTTAATATAAAATAGCGCACTGTTTTCAACTGACTTTAACAAGTGATTTAGCTCGCTGTACATTTGTTTCATTAATTGGAGTATTTTACACTAATTTTGAAATCAAACTTAACGCTTAAATAATGAGAGGCAGCTAGATCGTTTAAACCGATAAAGATGTGAACCATCATCAAATTCTGCTTTGCAAAAATATTAGAATGAAAAAATACCTCATACTTTTTTGTGCGATCGTACTTGCTCTACTAATATTTTACAAGCATGAAAAGCTAGAAGATTTCGATTGGAAGTGCGAAATCTTTGCTGACCAGAGCGGATATTATGTTTATTTACCTGCAACATTTATATATCATTTTTCAGCTGAAAAAATGCCTGAAAATATTGTAAATAAGACGGGTCTGGGTTTTAAGTTTGACAGTAGCCATAATAGAATATTAACGAAATATACATAAGGCGTGGCGCTCATGCAACTTCCTTTTTTTATATTAATTCACAGCCTGGTAAAATTAGCCCACCTGAATCCAGATGGATTTTCCCACATTTACCAGGAAATACCGAATATATCAGCATGGTTTTATACGCTCTTAGCGTTGATTTTTGCTTATAAAATCCTGATTCAATTCTTTAGTGAAAAACAGTCCTTAATAAGCCTGGGAATCATTTTTCTAAGCACAAATTGGTATTATTATGCTATTGACTCCACAGGCATGAGTCATTGTTATTCCGCTTTTTTAATCATATTGGAATTATATTTAACAAAAACAATTGGCAACAATAATATTTCAGTTTCTAAACTGGCACTGACCTCTTTTATTGCAGGTTTAATCGTAATAATCAGGCCAATAAATGTTATTTGTCTGCCGGTAATATATTTATTGTCCCTTAATGGTTCAACATTAAGAAAGGTGAAATCACATATTTACAACTATCCGGGTAAATCTCTTTTTGGGATGATATGTCCGTTTATAGCAGCGTTTATTCCTCAATTTCTGTATTGGAAGTATGCTTATGGATCATATCTGGCTTATTCGTATGGCGACGAAGGTTTTATTTATAAGTACAATCCTCAAATAGTACATCTTTGGTTGTCCCATGATAATGGTTTGCTATTGTATAACCCCATTTACTTTTTACTCCTAATAATATTCGTACTTTTAATAATAAAGAAACATAAGCCGGGTATGTACGTAAGCCTGCTATTTTTTCTTATGTCTTATGTATATGCTTCATGGCATGCCGTTTCGTATGGCTGTTCGTATGGCCAAAGAAATTATGTCGATCTTTCTATTTTCTGGTGCTTAGCGATTGGATTTTCCTTTCAATTATATGACAGGCTTAAGAAAATATTCCGCATTATTTTATTCATTTTGGTGATAGCACTTTCTAGTTTTAATTTAGTTTTAATTTATAACTATAACAAATGTTTTTTTTCAACAACATGGGATTATACAGAATATTTTTATTACTTTACTCAACATTGGTATAAACAACAGAGTTATTTAAACGAGGAGTTAACTGTAGCTCCGGGCAAAGAATGTTATCCAGCTCATACATTTGAGAAAGACAGTCCTTATTACAAATCTAAATACGCCAAAGTAAGTTGTGAATTTTTATTTCTTAAAGATTCAATTCATTCTCTGGTTCAATTTGAATTACTGGATAAAGATCATGTCATTTTTTCTGCGAATCATCCATTGACAAATACCAGCCTCGATACATTAAATTGGCAAGCAAAAGAATTTACCTTCGAATTGCCAAAAACTGAACATCGCGAAAACAATTATCAATTCATAATTTGCAATTCAAGCTTGAGAGATAGCTTTAAACTCAGAAATATTGAAATAGTAATGTTATAGTATTCATATTCTTAAGCATTATCTTGGTTGGAAGCTTCTCTTAACTGATTCAGTTGTAGCTAATTTGAACGAATTCTATAAAATAATTTTACACCTAGCCATAGTGTGGAACACTTAATTCCGATTTCTTAATAAGAATATTGATGCTGTCAAACAAATTACAACATAATGTTTAAATCCATTACTTTATACTTTTGTCAAGTTGAAAAATCACAAAATATTCAGTGGGACATTTTCATATAATAAGATTATCTTACATATCATAATTTATAACTTATCTTACCGCACTTTTAGTCCAACTGTAAGTAGCCCTAAAATCCGAACTGGTTATAATTTGGAAAAAACAATTAAATTTAACCAGTATGAAAAAGTCAAAATTCACGGAATCACAAATTGTTAAAGCCCTTCGTGAGGCAGAATCCGGTAGATCTGTCCAGGACATAAGCCGAGAATTAAGTATCAATCCTCAAACTTTTTATAATTGGAAAAAGAAGTACTCAGGAATGAGTGGAGAGCACTTACGGCGTTTAAAGGAGTTGGAAGAAGAGAATAGGAAATTAAAGCACATGTTTGCTGAAGTTTCTTTAGACAATAAAATGCTCAAGGATGTTCTTTCAAAAAAGTGGTAGGGCCTGGTGATCGTAAGAATGTAGCTGCTTATCTTCAGGAAGCCTATGAAGTAAGTATCACCAGAGCTTGTCAAACAGTTGGCTTACCCAAATCAGTTTATTATTATGAATCAAAAAAGGATGACTCACAAGTCATTGGAAAACTTCAAGAACTTGTTGAAATAAAACCTACACGAGGATATCCCTATTATTTTAAACGCATTCGTAATGAAGGATTAGTCTGGAATCACAAAAGAGTAAAACGAGTGTATAATAAGTTGAATTTGAATAAAAGACGCAATTACAAACGCAGATTGCCGCATCGCAACAAGGAGCCTTTATTCGCACCTCAGATTGCGAATCATACCTGGAGCATGGATTTCATGCATGACACATTAACGAATGGCCGAAAAGTAAGAATACTGAATATCATTGACGATTATAATTGGCAAGCACTTTGCATTGAGGCTGATTATTCGCATTCAGGAAACAGTGTTTCCATGGCTTTGGAAAGACTAGTAGAGCAATATGGTAAACCTGATCAAATCAGATGTGATAATGGACCGGAATTCATTTCAAACACATTGGTGTCCTATTGTAGTGAGAAAGAGATTAAGTTAAAATACATTCAACCGGGAAAGCCCACTCAGAATGCGTATATTGAAAGATTCAATCGTAGTTACAGGGAAGATGTACTTGATGCTTATTTGTTTGATACCCTTATGCAATTAAGAAGTATATCAGAGGAATGGAAAGAGGATTACAATCTAAATCATCCACATAAATCATTGAACAATATAAGTCCTTTGAAGTATTTAAATTTAAATTACGATATTTGAAATCCAATTTATTATCAGTCCGGAAAACGGGGTACTTACACAACAATTGAAAAGCATTATGAGGATGTAAATTGATTCATAAGATATTATTTATTTAATAAAAATTAAGTTTTAATTTTTAGTATTTTACCTTAATGAATTAATCGGCTTTTGCTGTCCGTTACAGTTACACATTGACCGGAATATTCAACAAGAATAATTCGACTATTCCTTGATGAATTTAATTAAATCTTTTATCCCAAATTTGTTTATTAACTGTAATAAATATAAACCAGGAGTTAATTTACTAATCTCTATTCTATCGAGTGTACGCCCACTCTGAATATTTTGACCATTATAAGCAAATATTACATAATTAAGTGGTTGATTTATATAATTGCTAAAATAAATTTCTTGTTTTGCAGGATTTGGAAATAAAATCAAACCTTCTTTAGTTTCCACTTCCTCATGAATACCAACTGCGTCTTGATTTTTAAATTTAATTATTCTAGAGCCAAAAGCATTTGGTGACCTTCTTCTTATTTTACCAATCATTACTAAATCACCATCAGAAACTTCAATTATTTTCTGTCCAAATGAAGTATGATCTTTGTTAAAAAAGTATTTATGCCATTTATATTCCAAATTATTGTTTAATGCAACAACACTCATTGAAGTATTGGTATTATTATTATACGTTGGATTCAAACTTGCTACAATAAAGTAACCGCTATTCATGCTTTTGGTAATTGAGACATTGTAGGCTCTCAATTTATAGCCAGGTACATCAATAACCCTTCTACTCAGCTCAATTCCCGAGTTATCTAATTCTAATAAAATTATTGCGTCATTACCTAGTAAAGAATCATATCTCAATGCACAAATGATAATGCTGGAATCTGTAACAAAAATATCTCTTCCACTTCCAATATTCTTTGAGGCACTATAGGTCCAATTTATGTTTCCGAATGTGTCAATTTTAGTTATAAATAGTGAATTTGCATCCCCAATAGGTGTAAAGTCCTTGTACCCGGTAAAACATAGCTGTTTGTCTGTAGTCACTGCTGAAAAGTACAAGCCACCTCCTTCCAGCTTTTCAATTTTAACATTTTTTAATAATTCACCTTTAGAATTTAACCAATACATATATTGCTCATTTTCAAAAATAGAAATGGCAATAAATCTTTCATTATCATATCTAATTAGATTCTTAATATAACCTTCAATCTGATTGTTTGAAAATATTTTTTGGAATTTTATATTACCATCAGAATCAAGAACTAGAAAGATGTGACTATATTTGAATTCATCATAAATTTGCCCCATAAAGTAGGAATCAGTATTTTTAGAAACTACGTTATAGCCAGCTTGACTAAAATCCGTGGCTGTAATTTCAACTAAACCAGTATAGTTTGACTCCCTATATTCAAGCGAGTCCCAATTACCATAAACTCTATCATTTAATACATTCCCGCAATAATCAAATTTCCTAAAGAAAAAGCCATTTTTACATTCCAATGGGTTGACACCAATTCTATTTTGTTTGATTCCAATTGCGATAATTGAATTACCCTTAGCCTCAAACAGTTCCATAAAATCTTCTTCACAATTATCAAAAAGTGATATCAAATCAAAACTACATTGCGAAACTAGTTGCGAATTAGTTAATAATAAAATTATTAAAACATTAAGTTTATAAAATTTATTCAACATACTTATAAATTTAAAAGTATCTTGGAAAGTCAAATTACTTCCCAGGTATTATTTTTATTCTAAGTTAATCCTTAAATACTTTGCCTATTATTTTTTGTCCATTGTAATACTCCCCAATAGTTGGACCAAAAGTTCGGTTTGTTAAGTTAATAAATGACATATTAGGCAGCCTTATTTTTTATTGATTCTTCATAACGTTTATTTGGAGATTGACCGGTTGTTTGA
>CAYTNG010000010.1:0-147947 GCA_964439105.1 uncultured Saprospiraceae bacterium | reverse complement strand
TGTGTATCATCCCCTGAAGTCCACCATCCAATTTGATGACTTTGCAAAAATCGACCTGCGCACTGCCCGCATTGTGAGTGCTGAAAAAGTAGCCAAAGCCGATAAACTCCTAAAACTGGAGCTTGACCTGGGATTTGAAAAACGAACAGTTGTTAGTGGCATTGCCATGCATTACCGTCCGGAAGACATCGTAGGTAAAAATGTACTGATATTGGCAAATCTGGCACCCCGCCCCCTGAAAGGTATCGAGTCCAACGGGATGATTCTCATGGCTGAAAATGCGGATGGAAAACTAACGTTCGTAAGCCCTGATACAGGGGACAGTCCGGGTAGTATCGTAAAGTAAATTCTCCTTAGCGCTCCTTATACAGGATGTGTAATCTTCTAGCGAAGTAAACTCACTGATCCCTTCACACGTGTCCTGTCTGAACATCCACCTCTGTTATATTCTGCATAATAGGTATAGGTGTCAATCGGTGAAGGATTGCCTTCAAAATTGCCATCCCAGCCTTCCGCCAGTTTATTACTTTCGAAGACCTTCTGACCCCAACGATTAAAAACAACGAGCTTGTATTCTGTAATTTCAGAAGCATCCTTGAAATAAGGCAGGAAAACCTTATTCTCCTTGATTTCCGAAGTAGGTGAAAAGACGTTGGGAAAATCCAGGATCTTTTCTTCCTTGACGGACACAGTAAATTGTTCGTCGCATTCGCCCACCGTTGCCCGGTACACTCCGGCTTTTGACACCTGGATGGTATCCGTAGTCTGTCCCGTACTCCACTTGACTTTATCGCTTGATTTGGGTTTGGATACTGCCAAGACAAGAGGAAAGGCACTGCAGGAATCTGAAATGGGCAAATTGAAATTCTCCAGTTTACTGATTTCAAAATTTTGCGTAAAAGTGGACATGCAATACATGACCGTTACAGAATAGTTGCCGGGACGACTTATTGCTCTGGATCCTCTGGTACTGCCGTCATCCCAAAGGTAAGTTGCACCTGGCGCCTGATAGGCATAAATGGTATCCGGGTAGCTGCACATATTGAAATGCTTGAACTCGTTCGGAAAGGTGGGCAATTTTACGGTAAAGGTCATTTTATAGGTAAACTGACATTCCGTCACTGATACGACATAGGTGCCCGGACCTGAAACATCTATAAAGGAGCTTGTTTCTCCACTTGCCCATTTATAAGTTGCATTAGGCCTGTCGGCAAACAGACGTCGCGGGTAATTGCACTCTTCGATATCCGGCCATACGACATCGGGAAACATCTTATAAAACACATCATAGGTGATGGTTGCGGTCTTACCGCAATAATCGATTTTTACAGAATATTTTCCGGCTGTTTTCACCCATGTCCCGGGCTCCATAGAGCCATTGCTCCATTCATACTTTGCATTCGGAAACTGAATTCCTGCCAGAAAAACAGAATCACCTTTACACAGAGGGGTTGGTATATCACTATCCTGTAAATCAAATTTCTCGCAAACGCGGTTCAGTGTGAAAGCTTCTTCAACTGCTGTCAAAGATTTGGCTTGCACGAGTGAAATGGAATCGCCGGCACGATAGAGGCTGTCCGCATGCATTGTGGAGAATCCACGGAGTAATATGCTAAAATGCGTAGTATCGCATGCATCCAATTTCTGGCTTGCCTTGATATTCAGAAATCCCTTTCCGGAAACATCATTTCCAAGTACTGCGCATATACCCACATTCCCATCATTAATCAGGCCTGCCATATAATCCCTGATGGTATCTCCTGCCGGGATGTACACAGACTCGCTCACCTTGCCGCTTTCATTCAGACGATGCGCAATGAGCACGGGAATGCTGTCTCCCGTCAGCGTGTCGACACCGTGAAATACGACTTGCTTTCTGGCATTGAAGAAAAGCCGATTGTTGTATTCATTCAGGGTGCCGGGCATTTTGATGCTTCGAATGCGATCTGATTCCCATTTAAAATCCCCGTCTTCATGTAAGGCAATAATTTGCTTGTATTTGACGCGCTTGACTACTCCTGTGTCCGGAATCGGATCGAGATAGTCGGTGGCAAAAATGACCAGACTGTCGTCATGCAGCACAGAATTATAAACCATTGCCTGCCGCGGAAAAGTCCGGGTCCAGATATTTGCTCCTGTTGTGTCGTATTTCCGTACCTGAACTCCATCAGCTACCAAAAAGGCATCTCTCCTGCTCATCAGAATCCATTTCAAATTGCTGCTGTCAGACAAATGCCGGGTCCAGCGGGTATTCAGATTCTGATCCAGAGAAACGACGCGGCTGCTCATTTTTCCTGAAGTATTTGCGTATTCAAATCCCAACAAAATTCTGTCCGGGTCCAACACGGAAATCATTGGATTCCGGTAGAGCAAACCCCCTCCGGGTGCTGTAATTGTCTTTGCGGATGAGATGATGGCATTGCTGGTATAGAAAACCAGAATCCTCGACCGGCCGCCGTCGTGTAAAACGGCAGCTACCAGATATTTACGCTGTCCAAGATGATGGACTTGAACCTGTGAGACTTTTTGACCACCCAAATCCACATGGTGACTTTGTTCCACAGCGCCGCAATAGTTGAATTGCAGGAGAAACAAGGAAGAATCCTCCCGGACTACAGCAGCAAACCATGCTCCGAAATCATCTGAAGTCACTGCGATGCTTCTTGCTTTCAAGGAGTCATTTTTGTCAATAAACTGCAAGGGCTGAGTAAAAGCGGAGCTTGCCAGGAACAAAATGGAAAGGGTAAAAAGAATACAACGCATGATAAGCTGTTTTAGAGCGCCACAAAAATAGGCAATTAAAGACCAGCGGGAATGTTAAAATTTGCCATATCCCACTGTTCCGGTGTACCTCTGACCAACGCAAAAACCACCAGATTTTGTCTTCACCCGTGGTGTTTTTTCAATCCATAGGCTCGTCTCTCCTCATTTTAGGCCTTTTACCATCTTTTTCAGGGCAAGGGCCGCCTGCTTAGCCGATTTTATTGCCATCCTTTGTGCCAATACCGGAGCCCTCCTGAAGAGCATCGAAACTGTACAGCTGAAAAAACGCATGAGTCCGCTTAAACTTACAGAACCGGCTACCAAAGTCTTAACAATCTCGCAGCTCCTAAACCATTAGAACTCGACTTCATGTGTAACAAACCTCCATGCACCCAGAAGTCAAGGTATAGGGAACTCAGGCTTGAATGCGAACCGAATAAGAAGATAGCTGCTGAAAACAGGTATTAATCCAGAATCTCATTTTTTATGACATATTGCACCAGACCGGCGATGTTGTTCGTCTTGGTCCTCTTTATCATTGCAGAGCGATAGTTATCAACCAGACTCTTGCTTTTCTTTATGAGTTTTCCGATTTCTTCGGCTGATTTATGCTCACAGGTGTGTTTCAGAATTTGCTTTTCTATTTCGGAAAATTCCACATAAAGGTCTTGAATGAATGGTTCAATTTGATTATTGTGAATGAGCTGCTTACCGAGTATCTTTTCTACAAATTCATTGCAATAGTAATCTCCGTTCATTACAGTTTTAATTGCGCGATATAACTCATCTGCCTTAGTCTTTGCTTTGGTTAGATAGCCGTTTGCGTTAACCTTCAAAGATTTGAATATTTGGCTTGGAAGTTCCGACTCCGTTAGTATTATAATTTTTACCTCCCTGTCAATTTCCCGAATTCGCCTGGCCGTTTCAATTCCTCCAATTCCTTTTAATCTAAGATCAAGGAATATTACATCGACCTCAACTGCCTTTAATGCTTCAATTAAATCTTCGCCACTATCCGTTAGCAGAACTACCAAAATATCGTCATAAGGTTTCATGTATTCGATAAATCCCTTTTGAGTAATTTCGTGATCTTCCGTAAGCGCGACTCTTATTTTTTTGGGTCGATCCATATACCAGATGCAATTTTACGATATGGGAAATATAATTTGAATACTTTGTTCAGTTAAATCATTATTGCTATAAAATATTATTTCAGCATTGAGTAAATTCAAGCGCTGTTGAATATTTTTTAATCCAAGTCCCTTTGCGTTTTGAAGTCCTTTGATATAATCCTTTTTAAGAAATAGACTGCCGTTATGAAAGATAATCAGATTGAATTCATTCATTTTTTCAAATATACTGATTTTAAAACTACTAGCATTTCCATGCTTTATCGCGTTTACTATGAGCTCCTGAACAATCCTGTAAAGAATCAATTGTTTCATGGGGTCCATACCTACTTCTTCAAGATTGGTATGGACTTCCACTCTACAATCCATAGAGTGCTCCATAAATACACAGAAATCCTGAAGGATGAGCAATAATCCGGAATTTTCCAGGTCAGCAGGATGCAGGATATACGCAACATTTTTCAGCATATGCATACTCGTTTCCACATCCTCTTTGATTTTTAGGATACGGTTTGTTTGCAACTCATCTTTTGACTCTTGTAAATTCAAGTTTAAGGCGCGTATCGCACTCAGGAGATATGGTGATATTCCATCATGTAATTCTTCACTCATTCTCTTACGGTCTTTTTCCTGAGACTCAATTACGGCCACTGCCAGCTTTTCTTCCTGATTTTTCCCAAGACGAGACAATTCATCCTTTATCTGAATATATCTTTTTTGTTGATAAGCACCGAATCCAATGAACCCTATAAGTAGGATCAAAGTAATTATTGTTCCGATCAGGATAAAATTGACTATGCTCATTTCAAATTCCTAAAGCCAATGTAGATTAGTATATTCTGTAAAATCGAAAGGATATTCTGAAGATCCCAAATATAAACAAAGTTGCCTTTATTTGATAAGAAGTAGGTGGAGCCAAGCAAAATCAACCAGGAACTCCCATAGTATGTTAAAAAAGAAGCAACAAACCAATATGCTGAGTCTGTAAATAAATTAGCTACCTTAGGATGTTTAAATTCATCATTAAAATAAATTAAACACAACATAAAAATAATAAGCCCTTCCATGATCCGACTGTATACGCTGAATTTGAATACATCTTCAAAAAGAAAAAAAGTACCAAGCAGTATAAAGTAGACAATTATAAATAAACTGATTCTGGGAACCTTAGAAATAGTCTGAGAACGAATTAGAAAGAAATTTAATATAAAATACGCTTCACACCAAATCAAAATAAAAAACAATGGCATGTTATTTATGCCAAATCTATTCAATGCGAGAGCTAGTACATCAATTACTCCTTTTGCAAGGCAATAAGACCTAATATACTTATTTGGACTTGTTTTGGAATAAAATACAATACTCAATAATGCAATTACAGCATTGCAAATTACTGCAGAAAATGTAATTACGGTCAACCCAAAGAATTCGTAGGTGCGCAGGTAGGTGGACAAGGGGCAGAAAAATCCAGGATCCTTCCCGATGTCATATCATTTCCGTCTTCATCTACTCCCACTATAACGAATCTTCTCTTGGAGTCATAAAAACCATTATAAACGCGTATACCTACACAACCATTTTGATCCAATATTTCCTGCACCCGTTCAATTCCGAATGCATGTGCTTTGGGATTGGATTCATTCACACTGATCCCGAGATTCCCCTGAAGCGTAATCCAGTCAGCGACCATGTCCTGACCTTGCGACAATTGAATAAATGATCCGGTTGTTGGGCTAAATGAACCTGGCATAAATTTGATTGAATAGTTTTGAAATAATTTTATCAGACACAAATATGGCCTTGATTTGTTACAAAAGTGTATATAAAAGTACAACTCTTAAAAGTAAATTACCCGAATTGTAACTTGTTACAATGAATATTTATAACATGTTACAATATATCTTAGTGACTTGTTACAATATTCATCTGCAAATCCGTCTCAGCCATCCCTATTTATTCCTTGTAACAAATACCAATAAATATTTGTAACTTATTGCATTGCTTTTTATATTAGGTTTGGCAGGCTTTTACATTGATATTTTTTAATTAACTCCTAAATTTTGAAAATATGAAAATGCTACTAGATTTAATTCTTGCCGGTACCATTTTTGCCACAATCCTAATTGCCTGTGAAAAGAATTTCTTTGAGAAATCTATCAAATCACCTAATCACAAAATTTCACAACGTAGTGCGGACCCCTGCTTTGATCCGAGCGGATGTACATTGATCAAAGATGATAGTATTAGAATTTTAACACTTCCAGGATATGACCCTTGTGGAATTAAAGTCAAATTTGATTTGTACAAATGTGATGTATTAGGTGTAATTCATAAATATGTCATAGCGGACTTTACCGCCACAATTGATTCAACTGATTCAGATTGTAACGGCTTGGCATATCGTTGGGACTCGTTACTTAATTTTGCTGGTGATTACGCTACCTTGAATGCGGAGTTAACCGCTTTATATCGTGCGGCAAAGGACACTCTTGAATCGCAAATAGTGAGAAGCTTGTTTAGTAGTTCCACGTATCGGGATTCGTTTGCCTGTGACCAAGGAGGACAAACTTTTACAAGCGAATTTTACAATTCGATTTGTTTTAAAACATGTGCATACACCTACGGAACAAATCCGGTACATATTATACATTATAATGTGACTTGTGGAGAGGCTTGCTGTAAAAAAGAAGTATTATGGTGTTGGGATAATACTTTGTCTCCTCCTCGATTAGTTATGCATACTCCATCATATACTGATTTTGGGGATTGTAGTGGTACACCGGACGGGCTTTGTCAGGGAACCTATATAAACGATTGTGATCATCTCTCCTGTGAACCTTAGCATAAGCCTGGCTTGTATTAAAATTGCTTTACCATTTCAATATTGAAATAAAAATATCGGCATTAAATGGTATTTTTAACTATGTAATTCATTTTTTTGACTATGAAAGCTATTCAAATTTATGTAATATTAAGTTTATACACCCTTCAAAATTTGTCTTCTCAAATTGATCCATTGGGTGATGTATTTCTCAATTCACAGCCTATCTGGTCTCATGTGGCAATTGATTCCTCCGCAATTGGATATAAAGGAAGGACTGGCATGGATTATTTTGCATACTTAAGTGATTATAAAATATTAATATCACAGAATTCCGCCTACCTCGTATATTCAAATTACATAGATGGCTATTCCGGCGTATTTATTGAAAAAATTGATCTAAATACCGGTCGCCGTTTATGGAGTAATTTCATTGATTTAAGAAATTCAATTAAAAGAGAACAAACAAAGAGATTCTTTATAAATAAAAGTGGAGATTTAGAATTGCTTAACCTAAGACATTCCGCGGATACTTTAATTGCGGGTATTAATGATTGGTTGACGGGTAAATTGGCGATTCATAGGTACGACACACTATATGGAACTGAAAAATATGTTAGCTATTCGGCCATTCATGATACAAGTTATTTGGAATTTTCCTTAGATTATAAAGCTACTTTAAGAAAAAATGAGAGCGATGGATATGATTGCTATACAATTTGGTCCAGCCCCACTAGAAATAGTCTTGGAATTTCTAAAATAAAAATGGACTCAGTGGGTAAATTCCTTTCCATGGAGACTTCGGCTGAGATATTTAAAAAATACCTTAATGGCTATGCTTATGAGGATCTTCCCTTTTTTACTAATGAAGAGCAAGATACCTTAGTACGAGTATCGCATACCTTTAAAAACTATCCATATATTGAAGGAGATAGTCTCGAGTTATCCATTTATTATTTTGACAAAGATTTAAAGGAACTAAGAAAGTACGATATCTCTCCATTTGTGACTCCAGTTAAAGAATACCAAATTTACCCTCAAAGAGGGAGTATTCTTTTAATAAGGAGTACGGAATATTTTAATGATAAATCAGCCCCACGAAGGAGGATCATATCTGTTAAGCCAACTGGTGAAATTGAGGAAGAAATATTTTTTCAGAATAAAATGCTGGATAGATATGGAGATTTTGATTCAGTTTTAAAGTTAAAGAATTCACCTGGTTCATTAATCCTTTCAAAGAATAAATTTTCCGATAATCCCAGTCAATTTAATTTTTACAAATCTGACGGCAATGGCAATATGGTATTAGTTTTAGAGGTTCCATTGAAAGATGCTTACAATTTAAATAACAGCAAAATGGAACAATTAGATAATGGCAATATTGTTTTGAGTGGCAGATTCAGAAGACGTGATGTAACACCAAGTGAGTATACTTATACTGAAAGATTTATCACTTCATTATGGGATGCAAACAAATTGCAAATTAATGTTGCCACAAGGGAAGAAAAAGCTCAATTGAGTATTTATACATACCCTAACCCCACGGTCGACGCATTTCAAATAAAAGGAATTCACGACAAAGATTCAAAAGGCTACTTATATGACGAATCCGGAAATCTTATACGTGAATTTATTTTAAGTACCTCAAATTCAAAGTATAATATTCAACATCTTCCACCCGGCAATTATTATATTCATATCATTGATAAAAGAAATCAATTGCTTTTTCTCGGTAAAATAATCAAAATATAAAACTCAAATAACATGGCAAAATTTTTGATTTTTATTATAATTTCATTTCAAATTTCCATCATTTCAGGTCAATCTTTTATAAATGGTAATTTTGAAAAAAACAACTCCACTGACTGTGATTACAATCTCATAGATTCTGTTTTTAATTTAAAAATGTCAAACGTTTATGCTTTTGGTAAAAAATTTTCTTTTAGCAACAAGCATAGAGGGGAGATGGATATTTTGACCTATGGTTGTTATGTAGACCCTGAAAACGGCAACTGGTGTATTGGTCTGGGTGTTGACACAACCACGGATGCAATTGCAATCGAGCTTACAAATGAACTAGTAGTTGGCCAATCCTATAAACTATCCTTTTACTTATATGGTAATACATCATTCAGTAGCAGTTTAGCTCCTGTTGAAATTGGTGAATCCATTACCGATTCAATCTTTGGTACAAAAATAGATACCCTAATCCCAGTTTCAATGCAATGGCGGGAGTGTGTATTACAATTTACTGCAAGTCAAAATTCCAAATTTATTACAGTTCGAAATACAATCGGAATTAAAGCCTGGAACCAGGTTGATAATTTTAAAATAGAACAAAGCACAGGTACTAATAATTACTATACTCCAGTAGCCTTGGTCTTACCAAACCCATCAACTGGTTTATTTAATTTTTATTTAGGTGAGCATAATACGCCTGTATCCATTGAGATAACTAATTCAGTTGGCTCCTCTGTTTATAAATCTGCCAGCATTAACTCTGACAATTTTCAAATTAATTTACTTAATAATTCTTCTGGGATATATTATTATTCAATAGTAAAAAAGGATAAACATTTGTCAAGTGGAATTTTATTTAAATATTAATGGATTTGTAAAATAAATTGGGTAGCGTTGCTAAAATGTTACCAATTTTAATTAATTATGCTTTCCAAATACTAACCACATGAATCCTATTTTTTTTTTATTTTATTGATCCTGAATCAAACTTTATCTGCACAGTGCACATTTGAATATTATAAAACATTCGCTAATTGTGATGAGGATTATTTGGATATTTTTGATTTTAAAGAAAAAAATCAAATAATTACTCTAGGTGTTCAACTTTCCCGAGGTGATTTCGATACAAGTATTTGTTCTTATGGTTTTTTATTTAGAAAATTTGATTATTGTGGCAATATTATAAAAGAGAAGGTATATAATCATTTTGGATCCCTTGTCTTTTGGAATTCAATTTTTACAGGCATAGATCATAATGCAGATTACAGTAGATCTGGTTATAATATTACTCATAGAAATAATAAATCTTATTTTATGGGTTCGGCGGCAAATTCATCAGGAGAGCAAAATTATAATGTACTTCTTATTTTGGACGAGCAGGGGGAAGTGGAACTTCAAAAGATATATTCAAAACAAATGATAGATGGTCAAGTTGAACATTTAGTTTTGTTTGATGATGGAAGAATATTGGCAACATCATACAGTTTAACACTTGATGCATATACATTGAATTGGATTGATGCTGATGGAAGTATTCGCAAACAAATCAAAGTTGATATTGAAAACAATATTGGTCTTTATTATGCAAAGGAAACGCAAGATGGCCAATTGTGCTTCACTGGAATAAAGAACTCGTTTCAAGATAATAATTCAATCTATGTCTTCAAAATTGATACATTTGGCAATTTAAATTGGACATATGAATTTCATGGTCTTATTGGATATGCAAGAGATATGTTTCTTAAAGATTCTAGCTTGATAATTTGTGCTTCTGTTGATGACACATTAAATAGCAAAAGATCACTGGAGTTGATAGAATTAAACAATAAAGGAAATGAGATCTCTACAAAAACAATAGATGTACCGAATTACAGTATTGAAGCTTATTGTGGCATCTCAATGATTGATGGTGCAGATGATAAATATTATGTAGCCATGAATCTTACTCCGGTAAATAAAAGCCAAAGAACAATAAGCATTGTTTCTCTAACTCAAGATTTGAATTTAAATTGGTTCAAATATTTTTATAAAAAGGATACTTTCAGTTTTGGAAATAAGATGACAGTGTGTTCAGACGGTGGTTTGGCAATAATAGGAGAGGCTAGGCATCAACGACCTACACAATTTGGATCTGTGATAATCAAAACAACTATGGAATCACCTTTAAGTAATATATCAATTGTCGACGATGGTGAATTTTATATTTTCCCAAATCCAATTCAGAACTATTTATATTATTTGAATGAAAGCCATTCTTCATTTAGGTATATAATTTATTCGACTGAAGGAGTTATTATTGATTCAGGAATCGATACTCAAGGTAAAGTCTCTGTAGAAAAATTACGTCAGGGAATATATTTTATTAAATTCATTAATTCCTATGGCAAAGCTAAGTCGACTAAATTTATTAAAATGTGATTGGTTTTGCTTTTTGTTAAATTTAATATTGTATTGATCCTATCCCAAACATTAAAGCATCTTAAGATTCAGAAACGGAGCGTTTGACCTCTTTGACCTCATCCCTGAAAGTTGAAGCATTTTAAATTAGAGAAACGGGGTACTTGATCCTATCCCAAACATTTAATTTTAGCAAAAATTTAATCCGGAATTTTGTTAAAACAGGATGCCTAATTACCTTTCTTTCAATTCCTTCCGAACTGAGCGAAAGATCCTTCCAAAACTACTGATCATTTTTGACAGTTATAATGGCTGGCTCATCATACCTTTACGCTCTCAAAACTTGAAATCATGGAATACAGACAGGAAAAAGATACGATGGGCATCGTGCAGGTGCCTGCACATGTCTATTGGGGTGCACAAACGCAGCGCTCCATTGAGAATTTTAAAATTGCCAGAGATATCAACAGGATGCCGGTTGAAATCATCCGTGCATTTGCCTATTTGAAAAAAGCTGCTGCCATTACGAATGCAGAAGCCGGCGTGCTGCCTCAAGACAAAAAAGAATGGATCCTGCGCGTTTGTGACGAAATCCTCGAAGGCAAACTCGATGAACAGTTTCCTCTGGTCGTCTGGCAAACGGGTTCCGGAACCCAGTCCAACATGAACGTCAATGAAGTCATCGCCTACAGGGCTCATGTTTTGCAGGGAGGAAGTCTTTTAGATGAGAAAAAATTTCTCCACCCCAATGATGACGTCAACAAATCCCAATCCAGCAACGACACTTTTCCTACCGCAATGCACATCGCAGCTTATAAGATTTTACACGACTGCACACTTCCCGGTTTGCGATGCCTTCGCGATACCCTCAACCATAAAGCACAACAGTTTCGCGAAATTGTCAAAATCGGACGGACACATCTCATGGATGCGACTCCGCTCACACTGGGACAAGAATTTTCAGGATATGTTTCCCAGCTGGATCATGGCATTCGTGCTGTCGAACATACCCTGGACCATCTTTCGGAACTCGCCCTGGGAGGAACGGCGGTTGGCACGGGAATCAATACACCTCCGGGATACCCGGAAAATGTTGCAGCGCATATCGCAAACCTGACGGGTCTTCCCTTCCGCACTGCCGAAAACAAGTTTGAATCACTTGCAGCCCACGACGCCATAGTAGAATCCCACGGCGCATTAAAAACCCTTGCCTGCAGCCTCATGAAAATTGCAAACGATATTCGTCTCTTGGCATCGGGGCCGCGCTGCGGAATAGGCGAATTGTACATACCGGATAATGAGCCAGGATCCTCGATTATGCCCGGAAAAGTCAATCCAACGCAATGCGAAGCCATGACCATGGTCGCTGCCCAGGTTTTGGGAAACGATGTCGCAATCAACATTGGTGGAGCAACCGGTCATTTTGAACTCAACGTTTTTAAACCCGTCATGATTTATAATTTTCTTCATTCTGCAAAACTCATTGGAGAAGTTTGTATGTCGTTTAATGACAAGTGCGCAACTGGAATTGAGGCGATTCCCGAAAATATTAAGATGCATTTGGAAAATTCGCTGATGCTGGTCACTGCATTAAATACCCACATCGGATACTACAAAGCTGCTGAAATAGCCCAAACCGCACATAAGCAGGGAAAAACATTAAAGCAAACTGCAATGGATCTGGGATACCTGAGCTCTGAAGAATTTGACGAATGGGTCGTACCTTCGAAAATGGTAGGAACGATTTAAATGTCTGACATCCTGAAATCACATCCCCTAATACCTTCATTCGAAAAATACCATTTGGACAATGGTATGACGGTGTTGCTGCAAAACGACCCCAATACGAAGTTGGTAGCTGTGTGCCTGCTCTACAAGGTTGGCTCACGCGACGAACATGAAACGCAAACGGGCATCGCCCACTTATTTGAGCACCTCATGTTTTCCAACTGCGGGCCCGGAATTGACTTTGATGAAATACTTCAAAATGCAGGAGGCGATTGCAATGCCTTTACCACAACCGATACGACGCAATATTATTCCATAGCACCCTATGGACAACTTGAACGCATACTCGCGCTGGAATCCAGACGCATCAGCGGTTTTCATGTAAGCAAAAAAGATTTTAAAACGCAACAACGCGTCGTTGTAGAAGAATTTGGTGAAAGCTATCTGAACAATCCCTATGGTCTTTTTACGCATCAGATCATGGACATGGCGTATAAAAAGCATCCCTACCGCTGGCCGGTCATCGGCCTGAGTCCAAGCCACATTGAAAATTTGCGTTACGAGGATGTATCCGCATTTTATCACAGCTATTATCACCCAGGAAATGCCATTCTGGTGATCAGCGGAAATCTGGAACAAACAAACGTTCGTAATCTCGTTGAAAAATACTTTGGAGACATCCGGCAGGGCCCCCTCATTGAAAGAAGCTATCCTCATGAACCCAAAATGGAAGCCATCAGATCCCACACGGTGCATAAGGAGATACCGGAAGAAGGCTTCTATTATGCATTTCCCTATTGTGGCCGCATGGATCCGGATTTTTATGCAGTGGACTTTCTGACGGATATTCTGGCGGAGGGAAAAAGTTCACTTTTGTTCAGTAAGCTGAAAAAAGAAAAGATGATTTGCACCTCCATTGACTGCTACATCACCTCTACAGTTGATCCGGGCCTGATCCTCGTAGAAGCAAAAATAAACCCGGATCACCGCATTGAAGAAGCCGAGGAAGAATTTTGGTCCATCATACGCGAACTCAAACAACGCCCCATTGATCAGCACAACTGGGATAAGTATATGAATAAAAATGAAAGTGCCTATCTGTTTAGTCAACTCGGGCTAATGAATCAGGCGCTGAATCTTTCCTATGCCGAATGGCTGGGTAAGCCCGATCTTGTGTATGATGAATTCGACAATTACAAAAAGCTCGACAAAGAACAAATCCAGCTTACGGCGCAACGCTATTTTCCGGAAGACAGTTATTGCCAGTTATACTACCGATCTGTTTGAAGAAAGCATACTTTCGCTTCCTAGATAACCAGCCAGGTCAAGAAGCAGCAGTTTCATCCTAAAACCCTGAAACAATAGTATCTGAAACTTTCCCTTTCTGTTTTCGGATATGAATCGAAAAAGGGCTCCAAAAAAAATGAAATGCTTACCATTTTTTCTCCATCCCAAGTTAAAATAAAATACCTGATTTCAAGATGAGGTCCCATCTGTTTTTATAAGAGCCACCGAAACATTCTGGTGTTGATTTCATTTAATTATGCTCTTATTAAAAATTCCGAATCGGCAATATTACGTCCGGGATACTGACTATACTGTACTTTTCAGCTTTTCAAAGAGATCCTCATTTTAGTAATGTTACATCTCCGTACAATTTTCGGATTTCACCATCTGCAAAACGGACCCAGGCCAAGTAGGCAAATACAGCAGGATTCATGGGCTCTCCTTTAAAAATTCCATCCCATCCATAGCTGGGATTATTTGGTGGAAAATGCTGCGCTTCATAAAGCAACTCACCCCAGCGGTCAAAAATTTGAAGGGAAACGATTTCCAGAAGAGATGGAGTACCGTAAATCGTAAATTTATCATTGACTCCATCACCATTGGGAGAGAACACATTCGGAGCCCAAACATCTTTGACAATTCGCACAGACACCAGGATCGCTGCATGATTGGTGCAACCATAGGCATCCCTTACTTCAACTTCAAAATAGGTTTGATCCCTGGGTGAAACAAAAACAGCAGCACAGGTATCACAGGACACAAGTTGAGAAGGGCTCCACTTATATTTGGGAAGATAGGCATTGCTCCATGCACTTAAACGGATGCTGTTTCCATATACAATAGTTGTATCCGTAATATTAAGGGAAATATCCGGATCAGGACGCTGATCCACATAAAGTACGGTATCTGCAGGACATTGATTTGCATCCAGAATATGCACCATGTAATTTCCACTAGGCACATTGCGAATGGTATCCGATTTTTGGCCATTGCTCCAGGAAAACGCATATGGCAAAACACCTCCTTTCACAGATACGATAGCTGCACCGCCATGTTCATTATCACATCCCGCCGGACTGCTTTCTCCGCTAAGTTGAAGCGGAGGGGGTTGCGTAAGAAAGATGGAATCCGACAGCGGACATCCATGTGCATCGTACACAATCAGCTCAATCCAACCGGAACCCAGAGCTTCTGCTTTATCACCCGTACTACCATTTGTCCAATTATAATGATACATGGGCGTCCCTCCTGAAATTTGAACCTGGACACTTCCATCATGGGCGCCGTAACAAGACACCGGGAAGCCATTGTAGTCGCTTGTAATGGCAAGAGAAGACCGTAAGGGTGTCGGTTCACTCAGAGTCAGGCTATCCATCGACTTACAACCGTATGTATCTTCAAGTTCAACAACATACGTACCGGGACCTAATCCTGACAACCGTGCTGTCGTATCCGGCCGACCTGTCCAATGATAGGTCCAACGATTTGCAGCGCCTATTCCATTCGCTTCGATCACCGCATCGTGATCGCCATGACAGAGTATACTATCCAGCAACAGAAGATTGGCATCTAAACGGAATAGCTGAATAAATACAGTATCCTTAAATGCACAGCCCTTATTCTTTTGTACATCAACAAGCAGGGTATCCCACAACGACTGTCCGGGAATTAATGTGTCCGGATACTGATACGTGGTATAAGAACGGCTCAGCTGATCGACACGGTCCTTTTTCGACCATTCGTAGGCGTATAAAGGGATGGAGTCAAAGCCAATCCGGATTTTCTGATCGTAGCAAATGCGATGTATCTGCGATTCTCCCGAAATAACAGGTGAACGAATAATCAAAGTATCTCCATTGCAGAGACAGGGGTTCTCAACAGGGTTGATTTCCATGATCAAATGACAGGTATATTTTCCGGGTATGCGGAAACTCCATGGTACCCATATGCTGTCTAACCCCGGCACTGCATCTCCTTTGACCTGATGCGCAGAAATCAAAACATCACCCGTATCCAAACGATTGTTAGCATTTTGATCGTAATACAGGTTTACTGCATAGTCCGTTTTCCCCGTGAAGGGTGAGCGGTTGCTCAAAAGATAACGCAAATCCAGCCACTCATCGCCTCCGGGAAGGAATTGTGAACGCACATCTGAATCAAGTATTAAAATGTGCGGACTGACCGAAATATTCTCAAATTTCCACTGCTGGACCTTCAGGAGTTGCTCGCATTGTCCTCCGCCAGCCTGTGCACAGCTAACCGGCTGAGGTGAATTCAGGATAATCTTAAAATCTGTTGTTTTACAAAGTTCGATGCAAGTGCGTTCCAGCTCAAGTTCAAACACCACCGAATCCCCCTTAGCAATATGCCCATCCAAAGGAACCTCAACAGACTCCATTCCATCCAACAGATAGAAGCCCGCAGCGGAAACCCTCACGTGTTTACCCGCCTTAAAAGAACCCGGGATAAAACGCAATTCCTTTGCATAAATAAAATATAGTTTTTGCTCCTGCTGATTGACCATACTGTCTCTGGAAATCAGAATGACTTTTGCGCTGAACTTTTCACCGCATGCACTGTCTGCGTTAAAACTCAACCGGAGATCATACAGATTTTGCTCGGGCTGGCTTTGCTTACTAAATGAGAAAGGCGTGGAACTCACTACTTCACTTCTCCGGATTTCATTGCACACATTACTCGATTGTGTATAAAAAGACAAGGATTGCCCATCTTCCAATCGGCAATCTCCTGCAAACTTCAAATGAATCCAATATTGATTTTCATCTACGCGATAAAATCCCGGAAATCCCTGTGGCAACAATAGACTTTCTAGTTTCCAATAATATTCCTGGCCAGATGTTCCGGGAAATGGAATGGGCAGCACGTGGAATGAATCTTTGGGATATTCCAAAACAGCTGAGAGCAAGTTCAGTCCGGAAGGCTGAATGAAATGAAGAGAATTATTGAAACTATGGCCTAGCCCCGAATTATAAACTAAAACAGAATAGCTAAAGGTATCGCATGGTTGTGCGAGGGAATCCATCGGCTGGGTCAAAATTTCGAGGCGTATTCTCGAATCTTCAGGGTCATAGTACAGCACTTTTCGTTGTCTGTAGTCTTTACATGTGCCTGAAATATTCAAATAATCGGAGGGATAAGCCGAGCAAGAGTTGCCTGAGAATATCACCAAAGAGTCTGAATGGCAATCATTGAAATGCGTAAAAAATTTAAAGTCCCGCCTGCCGTACAAACTGTCCAATTCAAAAACGATATGTTGCGGGTCAATAGAAATTGCCGCGTGTTTCTGCGAATTGCCGAGACTGTCGTATTCAACCAGACTGTCAATAAAGACCTGTCCTGATAGATTCTCAACCAACAGCCAGTTATGCTTGTAGGTAAAATATTTTGCAGGGGCTGACTTTTCATTTTTGGAATTCAGGCTGAAAGGCCATACGACCAGCGTATCTTTTAAAATTTGTTTTCGCACATCCGGGAAGAAGAGTTCTGCAGTTGAAGTGTTGACAGCATATTTGCTTTCCGTTTCAAAATATTTATGAAAGGAAGAGTCCGGATGGTGCAGATGATATCTGAATTTTTTAAAAATGCGGATCGTATCCGAAGCATTGTTGTAGCAATCGGGTTCGAGGTCAAACCAAAATTGATGTTGCACGATTTGATGATCCTGATGATCATTAAACTTGTCAAATAACAGGAGTGTATATCCGGCACTGTCTGTAATCGTGGGCTGAATATATGCGGTGTCATATTTCAAATTGCCTGTAGGGGGGATTCTGCTTATTCGCGTGTAGTTTGGATTGTTGTTCTTAAAACTGAAAAACGGAGGTATGACCATTTTGATCTGATCCGCCACATACGCATTTCTGAATTCATTCGGGAAAGGATCTGAGGCATCTGCATAAGAACCATAGGCGTCCACAGCAGTTTCCAACCGGAAAGTACCGCACACGGATAAGAATGCAGAACTCTGTTTATAATTCGGATCTGAAAAATAGGCTTGCCGTAAATAAGCGGAGCCGGCAGCCGGCTTCCCGGAGAGGATGTTTAAAGTTGTAGCTTTCCTGGATTGCATGGCACAACCGTCCTGGGAAAAGTTCAAATCCGTGTAAACGGTTGCCTTATCCCATTGATACAATTCAAAATTGCGAATCACCCCCTTTAAGGTAAGCAGCATGGAATCGGGCTTCGACAAACTGCCGCGGAGGCATCCGCCAAACATCGAACTCAGATCCATTTCTCTCAGATAGTAGTGGTACCAATTGTTGGTATTCTGACTGAATATTTCGGGCCCAAGCGCTCCCACACAAGTAGACCAGCGATTTGTCTCTCTGTCAAAATAACGAAGCGTATCGGCAAGCCAATCTACTTCTTTGATGGTGTCAAGAACTCCATTAATGTAATAATACCGTGGAGCAATGGCCAGCTTAAAAACTATATTGCTGAAGTTTGCATCGCACAACACATCAAACGGAACCTGCATGAGGAAGGTGTCATAGGGCAAAAAATAATTGTGACTCAGCGAATCGATGTCCGGATTTACGTGGCTGCTTTGCGTTGAATCCCTATATCCAAGTGTGAGTCGCTTTAGCTTCACATCCCCAATGACAAGTTTCGCAGGACTGTTCACGCCAACAACGCTGGTGTCACAAACGACCGGAAATGCAGGCGTACTTCCGCAATAAAGCGGAATTTTGGAATAACAACTGTTGCAGTAATAATCTGCATCAATGCCGATAGAAAATCTTGGGCCCCCGCTTCCAAGGCAAAAAGTGCAAGCTGTATTGACACCACCGGAACCTGAAGCCGGATCACAATGAAAAACCAAAGGGATGCTGACGATAAAGTTGCTCGTATCCGAACTGAAAGTAATCACATTGCCATTCTTTTTATAGCTAACCGGCTTATTGTTTACCAGAATAACCGATCCCGTAAGAAATTCTGCAGCTGTGGGCAAATTTATTCGAACCACTATACTGTCCGTATCACAATCCTCCAGAAAATGATACAAATTCTTCTGCAGATAAAATTGAACGGTATCCCGTTGCTTATCCACATATATGGATTTATATCTCAGTGTCGATACACTTGGACGACTCCAATAATAGCTATGATTGGAAAGATAGTTGTCATAAGTGCCCTCTACGCCGCAATAGTTATTGAATTTTGCATTCAAACGAAGAATGCGTCGTTCAAACACCTCTATATCGCAGCCAGGCCTTATGCAATTGGGATCCATCTCATAAATGATTTTGAGTTGGATGCTATCACCAGGTAATAAGTCGTCATAAAATCCATCTCCGTCCAGATCATCCAGGCCACCCGGACCATCCGGGTCCATATTGAGTTTTCTAAAATCAATACCATAACCCGTAAAACCTGATGTCACAATGGGTATTTTTTTTCCTGTAATACTTACAGATGTTAGTTTAAGGCAATTATCCTGAAGAGGATCCGTAAATTGCCCATTCCGGATGAGAGCCCATCCTAAATTAAGTACGAGGTTATACATGCTGTTTCCGAGATCAAATTTGCTCGTATCTCCCTGATTTTTTATGTTCAGATGGACTTCTCCATCCCGGCAAGGAGAAGCATATATTTGTGTATCCTGTGTGACGACCAGATTTGGCTTACCCACTATAGCCAGCAATTTTACATTTTCCTGGATAGCAAATTCACATTGCTGTTTCCCGCAGGGCACGAGCAATTTGTGACTGATTTTGAATTCCGTTTCACAAGGATCCACCTTAATATCCTGTATAAGTGTGAGTGTTTCGCCTCTTTCGAAATATCCATTGTAATTTCCGGTTTGACTAAAATCAGCCGGATTGAAATAGAGGGTGTCTCCATTTGAGCTCAGTTGGCCAAGATTGGTGTTGATAATTTGCATTTTGTCATCACCATCAATAAAGAGTAAAAATGCATCCATGGCAACCTGACCAATATTAACAATGGTAAATTTCTTTTTGAAAACCTGATCATTCTCATCAAAAAAAAGTCCGAGGTTGAGGATGCTGACTTGCGGACTATAGACTTGAATGTATTGGTTTTTTGTTTGAATCTTTGTACCCGGAAGCGAAAACATCAGATGAAGAGAATCCTGATGTCCCTGAGCAGCACAATTGTGATCCATCCAAAACTGGAAGGAAGTGCTTTCGCAAACATCCAAAAAGCGGAGCCGGAACAGGGGACCTGCCGGATCAGATGCATTGAGTACTTCGATATTGTTACCGGACAGGCTGTTGCCGCGGTATTGAAAATGATTTGAAATCAGCAGCTGAATATCCGCATCCCGCAACGGCATTTTTCCTTCATTGCTAATTCGAACCTGAACAGGCAGCCCGAGACATTGCTCGATGGTTTGCGGGACGGATAATTCCACAAAGACCTGAGCATATATTTCTCGAGCGCACGTGCTAAGCAAAATCCAAAATAGCATGTACTTCTTCATGATGTATCAAATATACATCATTTGCAAGAGGAAAAGAACGAATGCCCTAATTGCGCTATAACAGCCTGTAAAAAAGCCTGTTATATACAAAAACGGACTGCACGTAAACTTCCCAAGCCGCTTCATGCAATAGGCCGGCAACATGTAGCCCAGGCTTTATTTTTGTGTGAGTTGCCTCAGTATTTTGTAGTCAAAGTGTATTGTCCCGAAGGGCAATAGAGATGCTGCGATTGCATGGACAAGGACCGAAGTCTTCCATTGAAGTTTATCGTAAAAGTGAAAACTGTAGCCTATAAATGCGATGAACAATAAGCCATGCGGCAAGCCAAGCATCTTTACCCCAAGGTCAATTCCTCCTATATATTTCAAAGGTACGGCTATACCCAACAGAAGGATATAGGAGATTCCTTCCAGTAGTCCAATAAGGCGATATTGTTGTAACAAATTCATAGTATGGTATTATACAGATTTTCGTTCAAATTCCATTCAAGGAAGTGTTCACACATTTCTGGTTATCCGGCTTCTCCTTCGAAAAGCTCAGGATCCTAAGAGCTATACCCCTATGATCGGGTTGACTAATTCATTGAATGCCCTGTTAGAAAAAATACAAACAAACGTTAGTTTGTTTCACATAAATTACATATCAAATTCTATTGTATCACCCGCTTTGTATGAACTTCCGGATGTTTTGCTCCTGGAAACCGGCTTGCTCTGATCGAGCACGCGCACAAGCGGAGTGTCTTCTATTTTATTTCCAATAGCTTTCCAGCCCTTCACTTCGACGAATTCCCCGATGGTCAGTATTTCATCAACAGATTCCTTTCTCCGCTTGTAAGTAAACAGAACTTCAGGATCAGGATGAGTCGTTGCAAAATAGAGTTTCGAGTTTTTATTTTCGCTGATAAATTGGAATCGCTGGTTCAGGCTTGTTGTTTCAATTTTAAATCGCTTAGCCATCGACCAGCCTTTCTCCCCTTCAAAATACAAAGCAGAGACAATCATGTCCGGATGAAATACAGAAATGTAAAGGAGTTCCTCATATTGATAACGATTGTTGAGGTCATACTCTGTAATTTCGTAACTGCCATTTTTATAAATGCTGATGAGTTTGTCTCCTCTATTCAATCCACCTAATAAAATTCCTCTCTCTTCTGTGTTGAGCCTGCCTGTAGAAGAGTCATACCAAACTTTCTGGGCCCCCAGTGTGGATTTGCCCTTCTCTTTTAAAGTGATTTTCCGGACCGGGTATCTGGTAACGATATTTCCCAGACTACTTCGACCCTTTATTTCAAGTTCAGAAAAGTCAAAATCAAAAATTTTAATTTTCGCACTACATCCTGAGGTGAGCACTACTTGTACAATTTCCGCTTCGCCCTCCGGATTTGCAGAAAAATACAAGACCTTTGATTTCGGATGACCTTTGGTCAAATCATATTCTTTATCACGGGTGATTCCGGTTACATTAAACCGCTTGGCCATCGCCCTTCCTGATTCGCCATCCAGGTAAATCAGGTTGTAGGTTGTTCGCTCGTCCGCTTTCTTCCAGACATCTACATGGATAATATTTTTTCCCGCAAATGTCTTTTCTGCGATACGACTTACAAGCATTTTGCCATCTTCCCTAAAGACAATAATATCATCAATGTCACTGCACTCCCTGATAAATTCATCTTTTTTCAAACCATATCCGATGAATCCATCTTCGCGATTCACATAGAGCTTACTATTGTTAGCTACCACTTGTGTAGCCTGAATGGATTCAAACTGCATCAGTCGCGTTTTGCGTTCACGGCCCTTGCCGTATTTTTCGAGTATCCGCTCAAAATAAGCAATCGCGTATTCGGTGAGATGCTCAAGATCATATTTTACCTGAGCGATTTCCGCCTCCAATGCTTTTAGTTGCTCGTCCGTATGGAACTTGTTGTATTTAGAAATCCGTTTGATCCGGATCTCCGTCAAATGCACAATATCTTCTCTGGTGATATCGCGATGCAGGCGTATTTTCGATGCAGGAGCTTTTCCGCCCATTGAGGGTGTATGCACAAATTTTTTCAATCCCGCTTCGATGACTTCAAGAACCTGCTCGAAGCTCGTGCAATCTTCTATATCCCGATAGATTTTATTTTCAATGAAAATCCTTTCCAGAGATGTGAGGTGCCATTTTTCTTCCAGTTCAGCCTGTTTGATTTCCAGTTCACGGCCCAGTAAAAATCGGGTATGAGCTGCCGAACGTTTTAGAATCTCATTGACTGAGAGGAACATTGGTTTTTCATCAACGATCACGCAGGAATTGGGGGAAATACTGGTTTCGCAATGTGTAAACGCATAGAGCGCATCGATGGTCACTTCCGGAGACACCCCGGGTTGCAACTCAATGCGTATTTCGACGTCTTTAGCCGTGTGATCGGATATTTGTTTGACCTTGATTTTCCCTTTATCCGATGCCTTCACAATACTTTCAATCATACTCCCCGAGGTAATCCCGAAGGGTAGCTCACGGATGATCAGGTTCTTTTTGTCCTCGATATCAATTTTTGCGCGGACCTTCACACGTCCACCTCGCAATCCTTCATTGTATTCGCTGACATCGATGGAACCACCCATCTCAAAATCCGGGTAGAGTTCCACCTTTTTTCCCTTTAATGCCTGAATGGAGGCTTTGATGAGCTCAACAAAATTATGGGGAAGTATTTTCGTAGCCAGACCTACGGCAATCCCCTCCACCCCGTGAGCCAGCAACAGCGGGAATTTCATGGGCAAGGCGATAGGTTCATTATTCCGGCCGTCATAGCTCAGCTGCCATGCAGTTGTATCCGGATTGAACGCGACATCCAATGCGAATTTGGACAAACGGGCTTCTATATATCGGGAAGCGGCTGCGGAGTCACCCGTACGAACATCCCCCCAATTGCCCTGGGTATCGATGAGAAGATCCTTTTGTCCCATGTTTACGAGCGCCTCTCCAATAGCAGCGTCACCGTGAGGGTGGTACTGCATCGTATGCCCGATCAGATTGGCGACTTTATGGTATCTGCCATCTTCTTTCTCATACATGCTGTGCAGTATGCGGCGCTGAACCGGTTTCAGACCATCATCGATTGCCGGAACGGCACGCTCAAGAATGACATAGGATGCATAATCCAAAAAGTAATTTTGGTACATCCCATTGAGCGTCAGGATGTGATCCATTTCATTATGGTTGGGATTTTGTGGCATTTTCCGAGTTTGAGGCAAAGATAATCAAGCATTTTACATATTAAATTATTATTATATATAATTCCTGCTGATCCTCTTTAAAGTTTCGTTAAAGGGAGCGAGATGGTTAATCCAAGTTCTTTTCCGCCAGTCTCCCTCATAGAACTTTAAAAATTAAAGAAGATGAACACAACAATGAGAATTTTGGTTTTCGGATTTTGTCTTTCCGCGGGGATTGTCAATGCACAATGTCATGTTCCGGATACCTGGGATGGTCCGCGTCAGGGAGAACGGATTCGGGAAGGATGGCGCTCCGGAGAGCTGACCCGTGAGGAAATGATAGGATTGCATCAGCAACGAAAGCACATCCAACATCAAAAAAGATGGATGCTTCGGGATGGAAGATTAGGTCCGGCTGAGAGAAGAAAGCTGGAACGCATGCACCACCGGTTGGATCGTGAAATCTGGAGGCAGAAACATGACGGCGATACCCGTTATCATGGCTATTGATCCTACCCATCATACGATGAGAACTGTCGGCCTGCAGGACTGCGGGCCCTTTTGATTCCATCCGATCGTTAAATTCAATTAATTAATCCTTAAAACTGCCCTATCCGACTGAAATCTCAATGAGCAGGTATTCCTCTAATGTATCTTTACGTGAAAATTACATGTGCATGAAACAATTATCTATTCTTTTCGCAAGTCTTTTTAGCATTCTTAATGGGTTCAGCCAGTCGGCGGATGAACTGATCGAAAAGCACTTGCAGGCTCTGGGTGGAAAGGACAAATTGCAATCGCTTGAATCCGTTGTGATGGAAGGTGTTGTAAGCGCCCAGGGTATGGAAATTCCTGTAACCACGACTATCGTAAACAAAAAAGGAATGCGGGTGGACATTTCCGTGATGGGTATGGACGGTTGGACCGTTATGAGACCAGATTCGGGATGGTCATTTATGCCCTTTGGGGGACAAACACAACCTGAGCCTATTCCGGCAGAAGTTTTGAAAGAATCGAAAGATCGCTTCGACTTAACAGGTGAGCTGTGTGATTATTCCAAAAAAGGAAATAAAGTGGAATATCTTGGTTTGGATGATGTCGATGGAACCGAATGTCATAAACTGAAGTGCACGAATCCCGAAGGGAAAGTGAGTTATTACCTTCTCGACCCACAAAAGTATTTGCTTGTAAAAACCATAATGAAGTCAAATGCAATGGGAAAGGAGATGGAAATGGAAACTAAATACAGCAATTACAAAGAAGTGGAAGGTGGTTATGTATTTCCGTATTCCATTGAGTCGCAGAATGGACCCATTGATATGAAAAAAATATCTGTCAATGTAAAAGTGCCGGCCAGCAAACTGATGCTAAAGGATTAATAGAAAAATCAAATAAAAAAAAGCCACGGTGGATCATCGTGGCTTTTTTTTACACAAAATGAAATATGGCTTATCTGCAGAGCTTTTCTTTTTTTGAAGAAGGACTACCTGTAATTGCACGGCAAGTGCTTGATCTATTGCATGAAAAGCCTTTGGTTATGCTGCATGGGGAGATGGGCGCCGGCAAAACGACCTTAGTCAGGGCAATTGCCCATGAATTGGGCTTTGAGTCGGAAGCAGGAAGTCCCACTTTTTCCATCATCAATGAGTATCATTGCACCGGGAATCATTGGAATATAAGGATGCTCTATCACATGGATTTATATCGCCTGAATTCCAGGGAAGAAGCTTTGGATCTTGGCATTCTGGAATATCTCGATTCTGGTACGATTTGTATCATTGAATGGCCCGAACTCATTGAAGGTGTGGCGGACCCGGAGAAAATACTGAATATCCAACTTGAGGTTTTGGAAAATCAACAAAGAAACATTACCTTAAGCTTTTAAATTATGCAAGATCCCCTGTATTCATCTTCACCTCAAAAGGAATTCCTGACGCAGCCGGAAATGCTGGAGTTGTACAAGGCAAAATCGTCCTTGCGCATTGGCATTCCCTGTGAAAGTATGCTGATGGAAAACAGAGTAGCTTTGGTTCCTGCTTCTGTCATCAATCTAGTAGCTCGTGGGCATCACATCATTGTGGAAAGCGGGGCCGGAAAAAAAGCACATTACAGCGACCGGGATTATTCGGAGGCCGGAGCCTTCATCACGGACGATCGCAAAAAGGTATTTGAAAGTGATGTCATTTTAAAAGTTGCACCTCCAAACAAGGAAGAATTGCAGTGGTTCCATCCGAATCAGGTTGTGATATCTCCACTTCACCTTCCATTTATTGATACCGAATATATTCAGACCCTTCGTCAAAAAAGAGTAACTGCCATTGCCATGGAATATTTACAGGCCGATGACGGTACTTTTCCTCTTGTGCGCATTATGTCCGAAATTGCAGGGATCACTGTTGTCCAGACGGCCGCTGAGCTCTTGTCGAACCCTCTTCAGGGAAAAGGCTTGTTGCTGGGTGGCATATCCGGTGTCCCTCCAGCCAAAGTAGTGATCCTGGGTGCCGGAGTTGTAGCAGAATTTTCCACCCGTGCTGCCCTGGCACTTGGTGCCTCTGTCCGGATCTTCGACGACAATATTCACAAGTTGATTCGCATCCAAAATCGAATTGGCCGCCAATTATATACCTCTTCCTTAAACCCTATTACACTTACGCAGCAATTGATGACCGCCGATGTTGCCATAGGTGCGGTTCATAGCAAAACGGGTCGTACGCCATTATTGGTCTCCGAAGAGATGGTGATGCAAATGAAGCCGGGTTCCGTTATTATCGATGTGAGCATTGATCAGGGAGGATGTTTTGAGACCAGCCAACTGACCACCCATGACCAACCTACGCGCATCGTCCATGGAGTCATCCATTACGGAGTTCCCAATATTGCTTCCAAAGTGGCTCGAACCGCTTCCATTGGCGTTAGCAATATTATTACTACTTTTATTCAGCAAGCAGGAGATACAGGAAGTATCGAGCAGTTGATCTATCAACATAAAGGACTTCGAAACGGCATCTACACTTATAAGGGCTGTTTGACGAATGAGTACCTGAGTCAACACTTCGGAATCAAATACACCAATCTCGATTTGCTGATCGCGTCCACTTTGTAACAAGTCCGGATTGTGCGAAATCAGGGTTAGAATTCAGCTCTTTCTATTGCTTCCGATCTGTTACAAAGTAACATAGCTTCTCCAAGGCAAGGTTGGCTTCATTTTGAGGAAGGTTTTTCAGAAGAGCAATAGCCTGGTCACGGTATTCTTCCATTTTAGCTTTTGCACGCTCAATGCCTTTGTGCTCCCTTATAAATTGAACTACTGTTTGAATGGCAGCAGGGTCTTCATTCTGATTTCGGATTAAAGATATAATTTGACGTTTGAGAGGCCTGGGAGCCTGTTCCAATGCAGAAATCAGGGGCAGGGTCATTTTCTTTTCTTTTATATCGGCAATTTTGGGTTTACCGGTATCATCGTCTGAAAGGTCCATCAGATCATCTTTTATCTGAAATGCAATCCCAATCTTTTCACCAAATTCAGAAACCCATTTCAGGGCAGACTCATCCTGACAGGTACTCTTAGCGCCACATAGACAGGCGGAACGAATGAGTGAGGCCGTTTTTTTGTGGATGATATCAAAATAGATTGACTCCGTTATATCCAGACGCCGTGCCTTCTCGAGCTGTAACAACTCCCCCTCGCTCATTTCGCTTACAGAGGAAGACAGGATTTCAAGCAAATCAAAGTGTTTATGCCGCAATGCAGTCAGCAAACCCCGCGAGAGAAGGTAGTCGCCAACCAGCACTGCAATCTTGTTTTTCCAGAGTGCTTTGATTGAAAAAAATCCCCTTCGTTGAAATGAATCATCAACCACATCATCATGAACAAGAGTGGCTGTATGCAACAGTTCAACAAGGGTTGCGGCATTATAGGATTTTTCATTCACCTCGCCAAACAAGCGTGCGCAGAGCAGGGACAGCAAGGGACGTAATTGCTTGCCTTTGGTTTTAACAATGTAATAGGTGATTTTATCCAGAAGGGCGACACGGCTTTTCATGGCCTGTCTGAAGTGAAAATCAAAAGTGTCCAAAGCAGCTTTGACAGGTGCTTTGATTTCACTTAAAGTAAAATTTCGGTTCATCAGGTCGCAAAGATATATAACAGCAGACTGCGGCCTAATGTTAAATAAAAAGCGGAATCTGTGATGCCTTGTGTATGATTTGCGCAGTTGATAGGAATGATATCCTAAAATATACCTTTCCGGCCTTTTGGTTTTATTGGACTTAAAGCTAATTTTGAGCAGAATAATCCATCTTGCTAGAACTTTTTAAGCGAAACACCTTTTTCAGCCTTCTGCTGTTGGTTCCTTATGCGTTCCTGATGCATGCCGGTGCCTGGCTTTCGGGTATTCAGAATCCCATTTTTGAGCAAAACTGGTTGTTTGATTTAATTTACAATTACCTTGCCCTCAGTAAAAAAACGGAAATATTTTTCGCTTGCGTGCTGATTGCATTACAAGCTATTTTCATCGCGCGTGTGGTAAGTCAGTTTAAGTTGATTCCCGAAGGTCAGCTATTCCCGAGCATCGTGTTCATCCTGTTATGTGGAGTCCACCCGCAAACATTAAGCTTGAGCGCTGTTATGCTTGCAAATGTATTTTTTTGTTTTAGCCTCATACCCCTGTTCAGCATTTACCAAAAGAAAAAAGTTCCAATACCTCTTTTTAATTTTGGATTTTTAATTGGGGTTTCAAGTATTTTTTATCCACCTTATTTCATCTTACTCTTTCTTGGTGTAGTTGGTTTAATTGTACTAAGGGGTTTTAAACTTAGCGAATTCTTTCAACTTATAGGAGGCTTTATAAACCTGTACTTATTGTATATGTTTGTTTTATACCTTTTCAATCTGCATGGTGCATTTTATGAGAAGCAAATTTCCAGTTTTTTCAGTCCGTATATTTTCTCCTATGTATACAGTTCCAAAGGTTGGGTAGCCCTGACCTGGCTCATAATCCTCGTGCTGATCTGTCTTTCCAGCTACAATTACTTTCTCTTGAAAAAAAGCATTCAGCACCAGAAAATTTTTGATTTGCTATTCTGGTGTCTGTTGATCTCATTGTTCAGCAGCTTTTTTATTGAACTGCGGCAAATTTCGCATCTGATGATCTTGTTTGTACCGCTATCTATTTTGTGCGGACTTCTGCTCACCCGCCTTAAAAATCCCCTGGTTCTGGAAACTCTTCACCTGTTCTTAATTCTTGCTTCCTTATTTTTACAGTTTCAAAATTGGTAATATGAAGTTTGGCGTAATTGTTTTTCCTGGTTCCAACTGTGATGATGACATGGTCTATGTTTTGGGGGATGTCTTAAAACGCAGGGTGGAGAAAATATGGCATAAAGAAACCGAACTCAGGGGCTATAATCCGGGAGATTGCATTTTTCTTCCCGGTGGATTTTCCTATGGAGATTACCTGCGTTGCGGTGCGATTGCACGGTTTTCCCCAATTATGAAAGAAGTGATCCGTTTTGCCAATGAAGGGGGCCTGGTTATCGGGATATGCAATGGTTTCCAGATTTTATGTGAAGCCCATCTGCTCCCGGGTCAACTTCTTGCCAATATGAATGAAAAATTCATCTGTAAGAACATCTATCTAAAGCCTTATTCCACCGATACTGCCTTGACTTGTACCCTCGACATTTCAAAGGCCTATATGGTTCCTATTGCCCATGCTGACGGCAGGTATTATGCAGATGAGGCAACTTTGGAAAAATTGCAAAAAAACCATCAAATCCTCTTTCAGTATTGCGGACCCCATGGTGAAGTGAACGATGAAAACAACATCAACGGTTCATGCCTGAATATCGCCGGAATCTGCAACGAACAAAAAAATGTATATGGCATGATGCCACACCCCGAGAGAGCGGCAGAAGCCACTCTGGGAAATGCAGACGGCCTCGCCATGTTTGACTCCCTGTTGAAATGGATAAATCAGTATTCCATGAGCATAGCCTGATCCAAGCTCAACTTTGGTTAAACCGAGGTTAAACCATCATTCCGCTGTTGCCGTTTCCCTTCCTCTTTAGGCTGCTTTGTCCTATTTTTGTTGGCCACAAATACAAACATCCATGCGAAAACTTTGGCTAATCAGCTCACTGTTAATATTTTGCCTGCTTTCACACGCACAAGTTCTTCAACCCGTACACTGGACTCATGAGGTAAAAAAAGTCGGTGACAAGACTTATGAGTTCGTTTTAATTGCCCAAATGGATAAGGGATGGGCCATTTACAGTCAAAGTTCGGATCCAAATGCGGCACAACCCACAGAAATTACCGTTGACCCTTCTCCGGGACTGGAAATTTTGGGGAAAGCCACGGAACGTGGTCATAAAAAAGAAGGACCGGAGCCTTTGTTTGACAACCTGATCGTATCCAAATATTACGACAGAGTGGAATTTGTGCAAAAGCTTAAACTCAATGACACAAATAAAGCGGTAAAAATTTCAGCTTATTTCATGAGCTGCAACAGCGAAAAATGCATCCCCCCGACAAGTGAAGAATTTGTATTGTTTGCCGACGGTCGCCGGGAAGATACCAAAAGTGGCACACCGCTCTCATCTGATATTCCTTCTGTAACCGGCCTGCCTAATCAAAACCAGGGCATACTCGATCCTGTTAAGGTGAGTTCTAATTTGGAGGATCTGGGAAATGGAAGCTTCAAACTGGTTTTCCATGCAAAAATTGACAACGGATGGTTTATCTATAGCCATTTCATTGGAGAGGATGGTCCCATTCCAACCTCCATTGAATTCGATTCTACGGGAAGCTATGAGTTAAATGGAAAGATAGTTGAGACATCCGCTCACCGCATGGAAGTTTTCGATGAGATTTTTGAGATGAAACTCGTTAAGTTCAAGGATGAAGTACAATTTAGTCAGGAGATTCATGTAAAGGATCTTACTAAATCCATTACCGGTTTCTTTAGCTTTCAGACCTGCGATGCAAGCCGATGTTTGCCACCAAAAAGCATCGCATTTGTCTTTGACCCCTCAAAAAAAAATTTCAAACTAGAAACTGAAGGCGAAATTCACATAGGCCCGAAGCAGGATGGTCAAAACATTGATCAGCTTATCCCTCAACTCGTCGAAAGCCTCAAAAATCCAGTAGGCCATTGCGGCGAGGAGAAGATCGAAGGAAAGAACATGTTCTGGACATTTTTATTTGGTTTTCTGGGTGGCTTGCTTGCTCTCCTTACGCCTTGTGTCTTCCCAATGATCCCCCTAACGGTTTCTTTTTTCACAAAGGATACCAAGCGAAAAGGATTTCAAAACGCTTTGCTGTATGGGCTATCCATAATTGTCATTTATGTTGCCATCGGCATTCTCATAACGGCTGTATTCGGTGCAACTGCGTTAAATGAGTTGTCCACCAACTGGATTGCGAACACACTCTTTTTCATCATCTTTATTGTCTTTGCATTTTCCTTTTTTGGATATTACGAAATCACCCTGCCAAGCAGCTGGGCAAATAAAAGCGATGCGCTTTCGGAATCCGGCGGCCTGATTGGAATTTTTTTCATGGCGTTTACATTGGCGATCGTAAGTTTTTCCTGTACAGGACCGATTATTGGTTCTGCCATTGTGCAATCGGCAACTTCTAAAATGGGACCCTTTGTCGTCATGCTCGGTTTTTCTACGGCACTTGCAATCCCATTTGGGTTGTTTGCCGCATTTCCCGCTTTTTTAAATTCACTTCCGAAATCAGGCTCGTGGATGAACAGCGTAAAAGTGGTACTCGGTTTTCTGGAATTAGCCCTGGCTTTCAAATTTCTTTCCGTAGCCGATATGTGCCAACATTGGGGAATATTGGGATATGAAATTTTCATGGGTGCTTGGGTGCTTCTGTTTGGGTTGATGACCCTTTATTTGTTTGGTTTACTCAAATTTCCACATGACAGTCCCATCGTCAAACTGTCCGCCACCCGTTGGTTCTTCGCAATCACGTCTTTAGCTGCCACGATTTATCTCGTGACGGGCTTTTCATACAATGAGGAATTTAAAACGTACAACTCCCTCAAACTTTTGAGCGGACTTGCGCCTCCGGCTCACTACAATTATTTTCTTTCAAAACAGGAAGTCACTTCTGAAATCAAAGGCCAATATCCATCCTTCACAAAATGTGCAAACAACCTGGACTGCTTTAAGGATTATTATGAAGGCCTGGCATATGCGAAACAGGTGAAAAAACCTATGCTGGTTGATTTTACCGGTTATGGCTGTGTCAATTGCCGCAAAACAGAGGAACACATCTGGATCAATGAACAAGTGCGCCGCAAAATTGCCAACGATTATGTCCTGGTATCCCTCTATGTAGATGACCGGACACCGCTTGAGACGCCATTAATTTCTGCATCCAGGAAATCGCAACTTCGCAATATTGGAAACAAATGGGCAGATTTTCAGATTGTGAATTTTAATCAGAACAGTCAACCTTTATATGTGCTGGTAAGTCCTGACGAACAGGTGTTAGCAAATCCAAGAGGTTATCGCGAAGGAGTAGAAAGTTATGCTAAATTTTTAGATTGCGGGCTCGAGGCATTCAAGAAAATCCAAACCGGTTTATAAAGGTCAGTAGATCCTGCTTATTACTAACAAGTGTAAGCAACTGCTCCCTGCCGAGTTCTTTATTCAAAGCCTTGCATTCTCTGAATGCTCCTTGCCATGATCGCTTTAAATCAGCTTCTAATCGCAGAGAAGTTTATGATAAAGGGGAAAGCGTATATAGGGAAATCCTGCACGGAAAAGAAAAAGAGGACACAGTCTAGTGCTGTTCTGTGAACTTTGTTTTGATTTTCTGAAGAAAAGGTGACGCAAAGATAAAAGCATCCAGAACTTGATTTGTGCTTGTCAGCACCTCATCTTTATTGCCTGTCCAGGCCAACTGGCCATTGTGGAGCAGAAATATTTTATCTCCAATATCCATAACACTGTTCATGTCGTGCGTATTGATAATCGTGATAATATTGTTTTCTCGTGTAATCCCGTAGATCAGCTCATCTATAACCATAGATGTTTTTGGATCCAATCCTGAATTAGGCTCGTCGCAGAACAAGTACTTCGGATTAAAAACGATCGCGCGGGCAATCCCGACCCTCTTTTGCATACCACCGGATAGTTCGGATGGAAATTTTTTGTTGTTTCCGGCCAGATTGACCCTATCCAAACAATAATCAACGCGCTTGTTTTTTTCAGCCCGCGTCATCTTTGAAAACATATCGAGAGGAAATCTGATGTTGTCCTCTACGGTCATGGAATCGAACAGTGCAGAACCTTGAAACAACATTCCAATCTGCATTCGCAATTCTCTCAATTGCTGTTTATTCAATCCGCTCAATTCGACATCGTCGTACCAAACCTCGCCCTGACTTGGATTGAGCAGGCCGATGAGAATTTTCAGCAAAACTGTTTTACCTGCACCTGAACGGCCGATAATCAAGTTCGCTTTACCGGGCTCGAAATCACAGCATACATCTTTGAGCACCTCTTGCTGTCCGAAACTTTTATATATATGACAAGCCCTTATCATGAAGTCATCAACATTGCGATCACATAATCAGAGAGCAGAATTAAAATATTGGAATAGACTACGGCTCTGGTACTTGCATCTCCCAATTCAATGCTGCCCCCTTTTACAAAATAACCCTGATAGCAGGACACGGTAGTAAGAATGAATGCAAACACCAATGCCTTGACAAACATCATCCAGACATTATAGGGCTCAAAAAAGGAACGCAAACCCTGAATATATTCTCCATGAGAGAACCATCCTGTGGGCACTACGGCAATATAACCTCCGATAATACTGATAAATGCACCAATGCAGACCAACATAGGGATAACCGTCAGCGCAGCAATGATTTTAGGTTGTACCAGATAAGCTGCTGTATTCACACCCATGATTTCCATGGCGTCGATATGCTCTTTTTGTCGCATTCCGCCAATTTCGGCTGCAAGGTTAGAGCCCACCTTTCCGGCAAGAAGCATGCACGAAAAAGTAGGAGCCAACTCAATGATGGTCATATCCCTTACAATATAGCCTACGTAATACCGTGGAATAATGGATCCCTGCATTTGGTAAGCAAATTGCACTGCCGTTACAGCACCAATAAATATGGAAATTACCCCTATAATAACTAAAGATCCTATGCCAATGCTGTTCATCTGGCGCAAGGTTTCCTTCCAATACATATTCAAGCGTTCAGGCCGGAGAAAAGCCTGACCCATCCAAATAAGGTATCTGCCAAAGTGAAAGCTGGTTGCCTCAAGTACATTTTTCATCGCGGCCCGAAATTAATACATACATTTTTTGGCTCCGTAAAAAAACGCATCGCTTCCCATCCTCCTTCTCTGCCGACTCCGGAGGCATTCATCCCACCAAATGGAGTACGCAGATCTCTGAGAAGCCAGCAATTTACCCATACAATGCCCGTATTCAGCTTCTCAGCCAGCCGGTGGGCTCTTGAAAGGTCCCGTGTCCAAAGTGTTGAGGCCAGGCCATAACTGCTTGCATTCGCAAGGCTTAGAGCTTCCTCTTCTGTGTGAAAAGGCTGCAAGGTAACAACCGGGCCGAAAATTTCTTCCTGGTTGCAACGGGATTGAGGGCCCAGTCCTTCAATTAGAGTTGGTTCGAGAAAAGCCCCGTTTGCATGTTCGCCCTTTAATTCAGGGACCTTGCCCCCACAAAGTACTTTACCACCCTCTTCACTTGCAAGACGAATGTAGGAAAGCACCTTTTCACGATGATCCAGTGAGACCAATGATCCCAATTTTGTTTCGAGAAGCAAAGGATCTCCGGCTTTCAACTTTTTAACTTCTTGGATTAAGTCATCCCTGAAACGCTCAAATAGCGAAGCCTCTATCAAAATACGGCTACCACAAAGACAAATTTGTCCGTTATTTGAAAAGGCCAAACGCACTACTTGCTTGAGTGTAGTTTCATATTCGCAATCTGCAAAAACCAGACAAGGGTTTTTACCGCCCAGCTCTAGACTCATTTTTTTAAATGAAGGGCCGGCAAGAGAAGCAATTCGTGCGCCGGTTTTCGTACCACCCGTAAATGAAATCGCCTTAATTACGGGATGTTTAACCATATGCTCGCCTATTTCATATCCATAACCCTGGAGAATATTCAAAACCCCTGCCGGCAGTCCGGCCTGATTGACTAGCTCACCCAGGAGATAAGCTGTAGTAGGACTTAGCTCCGATGGTTTGGCAATGACGCAATTGCCTGCTGCCAGCGCCGGAGCAATTTTCCATGTAAACAAATACAAGGGTAGATTCCATGGCGATATGCAACCAACGATACCAATGGGCTGCCGCAACGTGTAGTTGACAGAGTGGCCAGGCTGATCGTGTGATTCAGAAGCAAATTGAGCGGCCGCTGAAGCAAAAAAACGGAAGTTTGAGGCGGCTCTTGGAATATCAATGTTTCTGGAATGGTGGATCGCTTTTCCTGTATCCAGGGTTTCAGCCCGCGCAAGTCGCTCCAGTGAAGCCTCTATCAATTCACTGATCCGATACAAAATTCTGGAACGATCATCTGCAGTCATTGCAAGCCAGGCAGGCAGCGCAGACTGTGCAGCCTGAACAGCTGCATCCAAATCTTCTTCGCTACTCCGTGGAATTTTGCTGATGCACTGACCCGTGGCCGGATTCATGTTGTCCAAATACTGCCCCTGGACTGGGGGACAGTAGCTTCCTCCAATAAAATTCTGGATTATTTCCATGACCTGCGAAGATAGGGAGCTTTCGAGGCCGGTCAAACTTTAAAGCTGCACACAAGCTGCAAATTCTTTAAACCAGTATTTATGAATTGCAGCCATTGAAGCTCCCCGGCTTACTACGCAGACCATTTTTTCCTGTTCTTTTTGCGCTTCCACTTGTCTCTCCACTGGTCAAAGCGATCTGACATTTCATCAATCTCCTCTTCAACTTTTTCTGCAATATTCTGAATATTGATCGGCTTTCCTTTCATTGCTAGCCGGTCTGAAGAGCTATAGGCGATAGGCATTATAAACATGAGAATCAGATACAGAAGAATCCCAAATCCCCACATCCCAAAAAACACAAAAGCTACGCGAACCCAGGTTGGATCTTCGATACCAAAATAATGTGCGATACCCGAGCAGACTCCCGCGATCTTTTTATCATAAGGATCCCTGAACAAACGCTTTCCTGTGTGGTAATTCCAATTTTGACCATATTCGAATGCGTCCTCCGCTCCTTTATCTGACATTTTATCTGCAGTGCCCATCACTTGTATCATTTTTTCAACATGCTCCATGGTTACAATCTGCTGTTGCCCCAGATACTCTTTAAATAATTCGGCTATCCGGGACTCAATGTCCTCCATGATCTCTTTATAGCCTTCTGAGCGTTTAAATTGGAGATCCAGTTTGGACATATATTCGTCGAGCATCAGGAATGCATCATCGTTTACGGCAAACGGGTATGCTCCAAGATTGATGTGGTGAATTTTATTCATGATTGGATTTTGTTTTAAGTGATTGATTGACACAACTTACAAAATGGTCCCAGCTCAGTTCCAGGACTTGCAAAGCCTTTTTACCCTCTTGTGTAATGGTAAAATATTTTCTTGGCGGGCCAGAGGGTGATTCCTGCCAATGGTATTCAAGGAGACCACTGTTTTTGAGGCGGCTCAAAATAGGATACAGGGTCCCTTCCACAACTATGAGTTCCGACTTTTTCAATTGCTGAATGATGTCAGAAGGATACATGCGTTCATTGTTTATTATGGACAAAATGCACATGTCCAGAACTCCCTTTTTCATTTGTGCGATGGCATTGTCGATATTCATGGAACAAAGATATTACCAAATCAGGTACTATGCATTGCAAAGTATTAAATAATACATAATAATCGACCAAAAGGCCTTTTTAAGCTACTTTTCAAAGCCCTACGATCGATGAATAATTGTATTTGGAAGCCAATATTCATGGACGAAGCTCAAATTTGGACTAATTTTGAGCTTCCATGGAACAAGGACCCAACTCCTTTTTATTCATCATCAACCCTAATTCAGGAAATCGAAAACTCCGCGACTGGGAGTCCATGATCTCCAGTTATATGGGAAATTCTACGTATGAGATACTCTATACCCGCTATGCAGGCCACAGTCAGAGTATCCTTGCTCAATACAAAGACGAACCCGGCTTATGTATTGTGGCCGTAGGAGGTGACGGCACCATTAATGATCTCCTGCCCGGAGTCCTTCGAAGCCATTCCATCCTTGGTGTGGTACCCACGGGATCGGGAAATGGCCTGGCGCGGCATTTAGGCATTCCCATGAATCCGGCCAAAGCCATTCAAAGCCTGCGACATGGAAAAGTGCACACGCTGGACCTTCTTGATGTCAACGGTAGCTTGTGTTGTAATACTTCAGGTATAGGTTTCAGTGCTACAGTCGCCAGAAATTTTGGTAAGGACGGAAAGCGCGGATTTTGGAGTTATTTGAAATTGGCATTTACCTTGCATCGCGACAGTCCTCTTTTTACGATAACAATCAACGGGCAGACCTTCAGCGATGCATGGGCTGTTGAAATTGCGAATTCTTCACAAATGGGCAACAATGCGGTCGTTTCCCCCATAGCTTCCGTCAATGATGGTATTATGGATGTCCTTATCATGAAAAAACCAAAGCTTTGGCAAATACCAGGACTAATGTTTATGGTATTCTCAAAAAATATCTTAAGATCCCGGCTAAGCCATTTTCTTAGAGCGACCAGTCTGGATGTCCAGCTCGAAACTGAACAGGATCATCATATCGACGGAGATTACCGGGGGATGGTCAAAAGCCTTTCTGTGACAATGAAAGCCTCCGCCATTCAAATTGTATCTTAGCAGATAGAAATCAAAATATGTCTGAATTGCTTTGGGGTATTGACCTGGGTGGTACCAAAATAGAAGGGGTGGTTCTTCGTATGGAAGGACAATTGGAAATTATTGAGCGACTCAGGATTCCCACAGAAGCCCAAGAGGGCTATGAACACATTCTGGGCCAAATTTTCAAACTGATTCAACAGCTTTCCGAACGCACGGGAAGTAAACCCCATCGCATTGGAATGGGTACTCCGGGAATCATTGATAAAGATACCCATCTGGTCAAAAACTGTAATACGCTGGGATTGATGGGCAGGCCCATGAAACTGGACCTTGAAAAAAGCCTGGGGATTGAATTCCGCATTGCCAATGATGCCAACTGCTTTGCCATGGCCGAAAGCCTTTTGGGTATCGTTCCCGAATACGTCCAACAACCCGAAGTAGTTTTCGGAGTCATCATGGGAACGGGTGTGGGCTCCGGGATAGTGGTAAATGGTAAAGTAATACATGGCAAGCATGGTATTGGAGGCGAATGGGGGCATAACATTCTTGAGGATGGCGGCGATCTGTGTTATTGTGGAAAAAGGGGTTGTGTGGAAGCTTTTATTTCGGGACCTGCCTGCCAAAAATATTATCACAAACTCACTGCACGAAACCTCACAATGGCTGAAATATATCAGCATTACAAAGATGGAGAAGCGGAAGCTATTGCAACCATTGAAAGGCTCCTCCACTATTATGGAAAAGCAATGGCCACAGTCATCAATATTATTGATCCTGATGTCGTCGTTTTAGGAGGTGGCTTGGGAAATCTGGATGTACTCTATGATGCAGGCAAGGAAGAGGTAAGGAAATATATTTTTAATGATGAACTAAAGACCTTATTTCTCAAACCCAAGCTGGGCGACAGTGCAGGAGTCATAGGAGCCGCATTACTTTAACTCATTTTGACTTGATTTTCCCTGACATTTTTAATGTTATTGCTTTACTAATTATTTTCCTGTCAAAATGAATTCCGGAATTTCATCGTTTACATCTAAAATCCATTGCTTTATGAAAGCTTTATTCTTTTTGCCCTGTATGTTGGGCGTAACCATCTCGGAAGGCCAACAAGTGATTTCCAATGAAGTAAAAGAAGTCACGGTTTTCCTGAACGGTGCCCAGGTTCTTCGCGAAGTAAAACTGAAACTGGTACCGGGTGCTCAGGATATACGGATCAAGGAATTAGCCAATCAAATAGATGCTAACAGCATTCAGATTCGCAGTTCTTCGGATTTTATTATTCAGGCTGTACGCCATGAACTCAATTACATTCAGCCAAATCAAAATAAGGCAGAGGAGCTTCTAAAAAAGAAAGGCCTTGTGAAGGATGAATTGGCAAAACAAGAGCAAGTGCTTTTCCTGTTGCAATTTGAAAAGACAAGTCTGCAAAAAAATCAGGTGCAACTTGTTGGGGTTCCGAACTCAAATGCCAAACTAGAAGATTTAAAATTGCTGGTAGAATATCAGAAATCAAAACTGGCAGAAATCCTTCCAAAAATTTACGAACTGGAAAAGAAAACAAAAGAACTTCAGGTGGACATTGATAAAATAGATCGCCAGATTGCCGAAATAAATCAGGGTGAGAAGGAACCCAGCAGCGAACTGGTTTTAAGTTTGATTTCAAAGACCGCAAGCACGGTAGAACTGGATCTGATCTATTACACGCAGCGAGCAAGCTGGACGATGAATTACGACGTCAGGGTTAAAGACCTGGTTTCTCCAATAGAATTGTTTTATAAGGCACAAGTGAACCAGCAAACAGGAGAAGACTGGAAAAATGTCAAACTCAGCCTTGCAACTGCAAATCCATTGATGCGGGGTGACCGTCCTGTATTGTTTCCCTGGTTTCTGCGCAATCAATCTCCACCTGTTGCATATGATTCCTATCAAAGGGGTGCACCGCCTGCAGCTATGGAGTTAAAAGCACAAGCAGCAGGAGCTGAAGTGTATGTAAGTGAAAAAGAGCAAGTCACCAGCAGAATGTACAATATCGACCTACCTTATACGATACTGTCAAATAATAAACCATTTCAAGTTGAAATAAAAAGAGTTTCAGTTCCCGCACGCTACATTTATTATGCAATACCAAAACTGGACGCAGATGCATTCCTGACTGCGGAAATCAGCGACTGGGAAGATTTAAATCTGATCGATGGTGAAGCCCAATTGTTTTTTGAAGGCAGTTTCCAGGGAAAAGTGTTCATCAATACGCAATCGATTCAGGACATTTTCAGATTATCATTGGGAAGGGATAAGAACATCGTGATAGAACGAAATAAGATCAAGGACTACTCCAAAAACAAATTCCTTTCAGACAAAGTTGAGCTTACAAAAGGATATGAGTTTATCATAAAAAACAAAAAATCACAAGCCATCGAGCTTATTGTGGAGGACCAATTACCCTTGTCGACAGCGAAAGAAATTAAAGTTGAGGTGGATGAATTGTCGGGGGCCAGCTCCAATAATGAAACCGGTGAACTTCGGTGGGTATATAATTTAAAACCATCCGAACAGCAAAAATTTAGATTCAGATATAAGGTCACCTACCCAAAAGATTTTGTCCTGAATCTCGAATAGCGTTCCACCCTTTGGAACTTATGAAGGTCATGCGGATACAAACAAACGTTTGTTTGTATCCATTATTTGACAATCATCAGGGGAAGCGTCTTTTGTGCAAAATGCTGCTGAAACCGCAGGTAATAATTTCCTGAGGGATAGTTTTCATTTTCAATGCTAAAGCGATGAAGCCCGGCTTCAAGCTTACCTTTAAAGATCTGTTTAACAACCCTACCCATCGGACTGATTAATTGCAATTGGGCATGTCCACTCATACTTGTAAGTTCAATCTCCGCATGATCGTAAAGAGGGTTTGTGCTGATTTTCAATTCCAGCAAGTTTTCCTGATCGGTAAGGTCCTCCGAATCCGTAATGCAGTTTGACTTTTTCACAATAGGGAGCTGCTGATAATTGCGTAGCATGATTTGTGTCAAGGCCGGATCTTTGACACAAAACCAATCCTGCAAAACGGAGGAATAGACCGAGCGGAAATCATATTGCATAGGTATATTATCATATTCGTTTACAGTAGCCGGAACAAAAGGATTATTCCCAACAACACCGGAGATGACATTTTTGCCAAAAACAAACAGCGGTGCTGCAGCTCCATGGTCTGTTCCTCCAATTCCATTGGTCCCGCTCATATTTTCCTTTATCCTTCGGCCAAATTCGCTAAATGTCATCCCCAAAACCCGGTTGTCCAGCTGAAGACCTTCCAGATCGCGTTGGAACGAGAAGACGGCATCGCTAAGCAGTTTTAATAGTTCGGAATGCGTCCCTTTGCTCTTGTCAGTAGAATCCACTTGTTCCGAATGCGTATCAAAGTTATACAGACTCACAAGGTAAAGCCTGGTCTTCAGGCCCCCTTTGATAATTCTTGCAATTACTTTTAAGGTATCGGCGAGATAATTTCCTGCAGGATAGCTCCCACTATTACTTCCTTTTAAATAGGATTGCAACAAAGCATCTGCAAATGATTTGGATTGTCTGTTGATCGTCCGGATAAAACTGAGCTCCTTTCCATAATTATTGGAAGGGGCCGGATCGTCAATTCCATTTGGCCATGCACCAAAGATATCCGGGTTGGAAACATTCATTGCCATTTGCGCATTTGGACCCTGAAAAAGCAATGGAAGATTACCACCTACCTGTACGGCAAGCGGATCTGGATTTTTAGAATTTGGATATCCCAGCGGAAACCCCGGATATTCCGTATCCAGATAGCGTCCCAGCCAACCCGAGTCCAGCAATTGGTCTGAGTCTGCACCGGTAGTCCATATATCTGTAGAACGGAAATGCGAAAAGTCCGGATTCGGGTAGCCAACCGACTGCACAATTGACATTTTTCCTTCGTTGAACATTGTCTGAAAACCTTTCATTGAGCTGTGCAGTGCAAGATTGGGATAACCATTCAATGGTAAAAGGTCTTTGGTATTCTGATATATACCTGGCCGGGCCTTGACATAATTGTCATAGTAATTTAATGGTATGGTCGTATTCAATCCATCATTACCCCCCCCGAGATAAATGAGGACCAAAACATGATCTGTATCTACTCCGGGATGTACCATGCTCTGGAGCAGCAATGAATCGCTGTAAGCATTTATGGACATGCCATTGAGCATCGTTGGAACAACGACACCCGCAGCAGTGGTTTGTAAAAATTGGCGGCGTTTCATATAATTGAACACAATTTAAGTAATGATAATAGTTTCCAAGATCCGTTTTACTAACAATTGTTAGGATAATTGATACTCTGCCTGCAGGATAATTTCCCGGTACAGGGCACTCAACCTTGATTCGACGGCAGACCGTGCCATTGCATCATTTGGATTCGCCTTGAAAAATTTCCAGGCAGCGGTCCAATAACTGTCGTCAGGATAGCCCGTTATCAGAAAAGACTTGAAGTAGGCATAGGACGTATCGGACAAAGGATAATTATAAAGATAGAGCACTGCGTCCCGCACCAGTTGATCTGCAGATTCCGCCCCCGGAAGTTTCAACGTGAATACAGTAGGATCCATCTTTAGCTTGATCCCGAGAATATCTATACCATTTGGGCTGGTAAGATTTTGTGCTACAGTATTCCTGTTGGCCAGTGAATCTGCATTCACCCAAATTTCATGGTACTGAGGTTGCTGGTACCAGGCCTGCCACCCAGCTACAACCGGCGGTTCTGCTATCTGCAATCCCTGATAAGCTGCCAATGTAGCAACCCCACCCCAGGCAATGTACTGTTGTATCAAAGTTGCATCATCTACTGCAACCGGAAATGAAATGTCAAACTCACGGCATAGTCCTACGGCATAGTCCAGCGGACTTTTTATAACACAGCCATGTACTGATGTATCAAAAAAATGCTGAGAACTAAAAAGGCGTTCAAGAACTTTTTTAATTTCAAAATTCTGCTGCACGAGGTAATCCGCCAGCGGACGGATCACATTTGTTTCAATAAGATCATCTATTTCATAATACACAAAAAAACGATAAACCTTCCTGCAGATATGCCTTGCCGTTTCGACATTCTCAAACAACATCGCAATTAATTCGTCCAATTCCTGTTCACCCTGGCCAAGAAATTTTCCTGTGATGATTTTGTTTTTATAGAATGCGGAAAAACTCTTATTGGATGTGTCGTGCTGAGTGAAATCAAAATAGTAGTTCATTGGCATGACTAAAGGATTGATGCGGTAACCTGTAAGGACCTTCGCAGCTGCCTTCACATCGTCTTCCGTGTATTTGGAGTCCGGCCCTTTACCAACCGTAAAGAGCTCTTGCAATTCCCGGGCATAATTTTCATCGGGGGCACTTTTCCCATTCAGGTACCCATTCAAATACCGCAGCATGGCAGGATTCAGGGTTATAGCCTTGGCCAATGTTTTAAAATTTCCAAGACAGTTGTTTCGCAACAACATATAATACTGATGCATCGCCTGGGCAAACTGGACTTTATCAGCTTCGAGGGCGAAATGGTTATGCCAAAAGAGGGTCATTTTTTCGGTAATATTGGGACGCTGTCGCAACATATTGCCAACCCACCAGGCTTTGAATACATCCGTACGTGCCTGATAATATTCAAGCGGTAAAGCTCCATTCAGAGGGGCGTTCACAAAAGTCTGCCCAAACGGAACATCTGGATCAGGCTTTTGTGCCGTGCTGTAAATATTCAGGGGAGGACTTGGGCTGGCATCAAGGGTAAGTAAATCAGATAGCGCTTTGTTCAGTCCTTTAGACACCATTTGATCAATATCCTCTTTGCGAAAACCAAAGCAAAGCCGGCGAATCAAATGGATGGCTTCATACTCTGTCCAGGGTCCTGAATACGGGTCTAAGTATGCAGAAGGATGCACCGGAGACATAGACCGGCGTTGCGCCAAAAGACTTATAAATTCATTGCGGTTCATAATCAATTGATTCCTTACAAAGCTACTAAAAATGCTTTCTCTTTCTTTTTTAATAAAGTTAAAGTTGGGCAGTGAACAAACTCTAAAATTTGGTAAAAGCGGGTCAGGAATCAAGAATGTTAATTTGACCTCTTCGGGAACCCTGTTTGAAAAGAAAACGTTGTGTATGTTTGTTCAGAAATAAAGGACAATGAAATTGAATTTTTTTACGCTTGCTATGGTAATCCTAACATGCATTACCTCCTGCACTTCAAAAGAAATAAAAAAAACAAATATGGTCGGAAAGTACAGTGCTCATCTTGAATTAGATCAAACTCAATTTAACAAACAAGCTGTTCGAGACAGTATCAACACTGCCTTGGGAAAAGTCAAGGATGATTTGGCCAAGGCCAAAATTGAAATGGATGTCGAAATGGATACTTCCTTTATTGATACTTCCACGGCGGAGGGTAAGATGGAATATTTTGCCAAATCCTTTGCCAAGAGTATCGCAGCATTTGGAAAAGACCTTGGAGAAATGGGCATCCTCCTGGGAGAGGCTGCAGGAGACGTCGCCACCGGTGCCATGGATTTTGCCGATAATGTGGTAAGCAAAGTACATTTGGATGTAGAGCTGGCAGCTGATGGAAAGATTATTACGAGTTCTGACCTTGCAAACCGTGTACAGTTTGTTGGCTCCTCATGGGAAGTAAAAGATCAGACTTTTTTATTTAAAGATGACAAGGGTCAGGTGAAAAGCGAATACAAAATACTTCAGCAAGATGAAAATGGATTTGTCTTAGGCCATGAGAAGTACCGCCTGATTTTTACCAAAAAGCAATAATTAAATCAGATTAACCTTTTGACGGCGGCATTTCCAGAAAGCACAATTCCAATGTTTTCATTGCCCCTTACATTTTGTATCCAGTTTATTCCGGGCCTTTTTCCTGACTCGATACTTCCTAATGCAGAGTCCATCTGCAAGGCTTTTGCGCCATTAAATGTGGCCCACTTCAAAAGCTCCCCGAGCTTCAGCCACGAATTGTATTGAAGGATGGTTTTGATCTCATTTAAAATAGAAAGCCTCCAATTCGAACTCAAACTGTCCGTTCCAATGCAGATAGTTGCTCCGGCGCTTATCAGGCTGCTATAGTCAGGCATCCGATTCTCAATGAAGAGATTGGCATTGGGACAGCTTACAAAAAACACATTGGGATTCCACTGGATTGCATCTGAAACTTGTTGGGCTGTCGTGCAGGTATTATGCACCAGAAGCAGAGGATGTTTTGGATCGAGATGTTCCATCGTATAGTAAATCGAGTCTTTCCCTGTAATCTCGAATTGATCCATTGGAAATCCAAATGATTCCCAAAATCCGGGATATCCGCCTTCCTTATATCGGAAAAGCAAATCTTCATCAGTAGACTCCTGGTTGTGTATACTGATGACACCCGGGCTTCCTGCATTCAATTCGTTAATTCTTTTAAACAGGGATTTTGAAACACTGTAAGGTGCATGCGGTACCATGGTGCCGGGAAGGTTTCCCAATGCTTCGTACACTTTTTTGTATTGTTCAAAAAAATATCCGGCCTTTTCGTCCTGTAAAAAATCGAAGGCCTCAATAAACGTTTTATATTGAATTGAGCTTTTTCGTTTGACTTCAAAAGTATCAGTCTTATTGGAGATATCGCCTACAGCAACAATCCCTTCCAAAAGCATTTCCCGATCTGCATTTTGAATAGACTCTTGAATGAGTTCGACGGGCGATTCGCGGTGCTGCACAACGCTTTTTAAAAATGGAATCAGCCTTGTTCCGGAAGAAAATTCATTTCTCAAATGAGATAATTCCAAATGGCAATGTGCATTTACAAAGCCGGGCAGCAATATTCCGGGATAATATTCACATGCATCCAATTCCTCGGGAGATGCTTTTCTGAATTCAAGAATGGTGCCTGACGAATCGACGACAATAAGGTGATTAGAGACGAAACCCGAATTTCCCGTATGTATGAAGTCTGCTGTAATATTTCTGTTCATCGCAGGTAAACTCCGGCGAAATGCCTTGTTTGAGATTACATTTTATAATATCCGATTTGCAAATCCTGTACAATAACACCATTGCGAATGCGGGGTTCGAACCATGTACTTTTTGGCGGAAGGACCATATGCTCATCAGCCACTTTAATAAAATCTCTTTTCCGCACAGGGTAGAATACGAAACCTGCATATTCCGGTTTTTCCTGAAGGGTTTTTACCATAGAACGCACAGACTTTACTCCCTCATAATAAATGATCCGGTCACTGGACCGAATATTTTCAATATTCATCAAATCATGCAGGAGAAGTTCGTTGAAAATATCCATGTCAAATGCAATCCCATTTTTTTGTTTAAAATACTGGATTACTTCTTTATTCCATTTGATGGAAAATGTCTGATCTGAAGAAATGAGTATTACTTCAAATTTTCTTTGGCTCTTTCTGGGTTTTTTCAACGGAGTAATTGCGGCATACTTGCTCAGAAAGTGGATTACATCTGCAGTTGAATGCAAATCAGCTATGCGAATTAAACGGTTGTAAGGATAGATACTTAATTCTGAAAAATCAAATAGGGCACACATAATATGATTCAGAGAATCTTTGCCCAATTCCGGATTATGCAGCAATAATTTACTGATGGAAGCCATGCGGTGGTGACCATCTGCGATATAAGCTTTTTTTACTTTTGTTTTAAATTCTCTTTGAAACTGGGCAATAAATGTTTTGTCCTGAACTTCAAAGAATTCATGAATTTGCTCATCCTTTTCAAAGCGCAGTTTGAATTTAGGTCGCACTCCAAGAAAGCTTTTGGCAATGAGCTCTTTTATTTTTTTTCGCTCATTGTACACAATAAGAACCGGCTTGATGATAGCCTGGCGTTCGATCATGAGGTTACCAATATTATCCTCCTGTTGCGTAAGCGTGTTTTCGTGTTTTTTTATGAGGCCTTTCAGATAATCATGAATATCCACGGCTGCAATGATGCCGTGATACAGCTTGTCCTTTGATTTGATGCGGTAAACGAAAAGTGCTTCATGCCTCAAATCAACAAACATGTCTTCTTTCTTCATGTCCGGATAGAGCCACCTCACCTGGTCAATAAAGGCCTCAGAATCTTTTATTTTTGAATAATCGGGATGGAGAAAATGAAAAGGCTTAATATTCACAATGCTTCGCTTACTTAGGGTAAAGTTCTTAAATAATGGGAATTCTTAAAGCATTTTCATCAGCGTATTATAAAACCAATGCGAATCTGTTTTGAGAAGAAGTTCCAGCGCACGGTCAGCTTTTTGAGTAAAGTCCTTTAAATCCGTGACTACTTTTTTAAATTCCTTGCTTTGCGGACATTTTTCTGTGCAGCCAACAATCTGTGCTAATTCAAGGAGCATTGGCTCAAGCTCCCTTTTTTTCCGATTAAGTAGTATTTGCTTAAATATAGTGTGGAGGTTTTTTTCTGCATAATAATATTCACACCGAACCCCCTCTTTACTATCCCTGTACACCAGGCCCCAATCTATCAATGCCTTGAGATTCATGTGCACATTTGCTTTGGAGATGTCCAATTCATGAAGGATTTGATCTGCACACATAGGATCCAGGGAAACCATTAAGAGCGCATGAATCTGAGCCATCGTTTTATTAATACCCCATTGAGGGCCTAACCTGCCCCACGTCTCTACAAACTTTTCCTTACAAACCTGATATTCCATATCCTTGCTTTAGAATAACAAATCAGGAATAAAAGGTTCAGTCCTTAACTAAAAATCAAGGATTTTGAATAAAGGGAAGCTTACAAATACGACCCTGAATCTGCTTGGACCCTACAGCAATGTGGATCGTCTGGCCCTCAACAGCAAGTGAAGCAGGTACGTAAGCCATGCCTATCGGTATATTCAATGTAGGAGACTGGGTTCCGGATGTTACAACTCCCAACTCATGGCCATTCGAATCCACGACCGGATATCCATGGCGTGGTACACGTCGGTCTTCAACTGTAAAACCAACAAGTTTTTTATTCAGACCTTCCTTTTTCTGCCTGGAAAGCCAGTCCCTTCCTATGAATTCACCTTTATCGATTTTGGTGATCCATCCCAGTCCTGCTTCTAAGGGAGAAGTATGATCATCGATGTCATTGCCATATAAACAAAATCCCATTTCGAGACGAAGCGTATCTCTGGCCCCAAGTCCTGCCGGAATAAGCCCTTCATCTTTACCGGCTTTCACAACTTCATCCCAGAGATGGAGCACAGATGCATTCTCGGCATAAAGCTCAAAGCCTCCGGCTCCTGTATACCCTGTTGCAGATATCAACACATTATCTACCCCTGCCAATTTTCCTTTGGCAAAATGATAGTACTTGATGTCCTTTAAGGAAACATCCGTTAGTTTTTGAAGGATCTCAGTAGCTCTTGGACCCTGAACGGCGATCAATCCGGTTTCATCGGAAATATTGATCATGCGGGTATCATACGTATTATGGGAAATTATCCAATTCCAGTCCTTTTCGATATTTGAGGCATTCACAACAAGCATGAACGCTTGTTCGCCTGCCTCGCACATGGTTTCAGGTAAACGGTACACCAACAGATCATCTACAATCCCCCCATTCAGATTTGGTAAACAGGAATATTGTGCCTGTCCTATCCGCAGTTTTGAAACATCATTGGATGTTACTTTTTGTACCAGGTCAAAAGCTTGTTTTCCGCGAACTATGAATTCACCCATATGGCTCACATCAAAAATTCCTGCCCGGTTTCGTACAGCTTCATGCTCTTCTTTTATACCAGAATAGGAAATGGGCATATTGTATCCGGCAAACTCTGCCATCCGGGCACCCAACTCAATATGTTTGCCAGTCAATGGTGTAACTTTCATTTATTAGTAGTTTTAATTTGTTTATCGATGATTTCAATATTCTGAATACTGTCACCCTGGTAGATGCTTTCAAGTACGTCATTACCCGAGGCTATTTTTCCAAAAATCGTGTAATTGCCATCCAAATGCGGGGCAGGTGAATGGGTGATAAAGAACTGGGTGCATTCTGTATTTGCTCCTGCACTTGCCATCCCCACCAGACCTGATTCCATAAAGTTCAACGAAGAAATTTCAGTGCGGATCGAATAATCCAAACTTCCATATCCGTCACCACGGGGACAACCCGCCTGAACAACAAAATTTGGAACTACACGATGAAAAAATTTATCCTTGTAAAACCCGTCTTTTGCAAGTTTGATGAAATTTGAAACTGATCCCGGAGCATAGGCGGGATACAAATCAAGAGAGATATCTCCTTTGTTAGTAATCAGCTTTACCGCAATAGTGTCTCCATAAGGTTCGAGGACGGTCCAGTCAATAGGATGATTGTATGCCGGAGTGACCGGAAGAAAGGAACTTTTATTTCTCTTTGCGATGCATTTGGTTAATTCGTTATATGTTTCAATATCTCGAGGCAGACTCAATTTCTGTCTGGCAAGAGTGAGCATAGAATCCGCATTAAAATATTTTTCAATGAGCGGTCTCTTATTTTTGAAAATTGAAGACATAACGGCAAGTGATCCCGGATTTCCTGTTTTACACTGATCTTCGAAATAACGTGCAAGCGAAGGATACACAGGATTTAAACTTCCTTTGAATACCGTATTAAAATCACTTCGGTCTAATATCTTCTCTATACATTCTGCAATCGTCGTGTTGACATAATCAGCTGCCTTGGGTCCTGACATGGCAATAATTGTATTCAGGTCACTGGTATGACTTGAAAGAGCGCGAATATAACCGGCCTTTTCGTATGGATTTTTAGAAGCGGCTATCATTCCACGCACTTTATACAAAAGCTCATTTCTTGTCAGCATCATAAAATAAGGTACATGCCGCAATGCGGATTCAAAAACGAGGCACCTTACCTGCCAAGGCAAAGTCTTTTGTTCACAAAGCTTTTTAAGTTCTTCGAAAATCTCCGGTGATCCTTTTTCAACAAGATATTGTGCTGCCTGACTTGCAACTGAAACGGAAGGATTCTGGACTACTTTTAAGGCAAAATTCTGGGCCTGCAGACTTGTATGATTGCCAAGTGCTTTGATCAGGTTTGTTTGAATGCGTAAATCCAAACCACGCGAGTATAGCTCCTCCAGGGCATTCAAAACATTGGCTCCTTGAATTCTTCCAAGTGCGCTGACAATACACATACGGATTAATGGATTCTTCTCATCATTACAGGATTTTCGCAATATTTCAGTGTAAGAGCTGAGTTCCAGATTTTTAAACCGCTGGAGACAATGCGCTGCAGCAAGGCGTACGGACTCCGGATAGGCCTCATTGGTTGCCACTTTAACAAGCTTTTCGGCAGCATCCGGACAAAACATTTGCCTTATTCCAAACCGGTAAAAAGCCATGATTTGACCATACACCAGCAAAGTATCATTTGGCGTATAGCTGCTGATCTGGCATAGAAAGTCCAAGGATGTTTTAGATCCACATTTTCCCAATGCCTCCAAAATGATTGAATTCGTTTTATTGAATTCACCCGCGGAATCTACGGCTATGAATGCCTTGGTTAGATCTGCTTCCGCAGAAACCTGGCCTGATTGTCCAATTGCAAACGCCGCCGCCTGACGCACCCCCTCGACCGGATCTGACAGCAAAGGGATTAGTTTTCGAACCGATGCACTGTCTTTCAAAGAGGCAAATCCCATAGCAGCCAAATAACGGTAGGATGCTTTTTTCTCATTCAGATAGGATGCCAAAGAGTCTAAACTGCCTTTGTCCTTCAGTTCAATGATGTTGCGCACTTGCGGATCCTTCAGGGAATAGTGTATGGAATTAAAATCCTCTTCTACCGGAGGAAAGCAGGCAGTAGCCCATGCGAAGAGCATCAGCGCCAGAAAATACCAGCTCGCAAGTTTGATGTTCCTAACGGTCATTTGTCGAATTTCTTAGGAACCTGAAATAGGAAAATAATGCAATGACGCAAGAAAAAATTTCCAATCCGACCCGGAGCATGGCTGTCACATCCCCTTGCTCCGCATTCCGTTTAAAAGGCCATAAAAGTAAAAATGCAAGACATGCAGTCAACACTTGTATGGTGCGTACCCAATTCAATGTGGCTTGCCTCAATGGAAAATAAAATAACATGAAGACAAGTCCGGAAGCAATGGGCACTATTCCGGTATGAAGTTGAAAATTATTGTCAATATACCCCCATAATCCCAGTGAGAGAAGAGAGATCCCATTGTACAATGCAGAAAGTGAAGGCTTCATCGTTCTTTATTTCAAGCAAATCTGCCAGTGCGAACATAGGACAGAAATAGATATGCAAACTTAAATCGAAATATGCAAAGCCCCAAACATGTTCAGGCCTTGCCCAAACATGCCATTTGAAGCCTTCCGGTAAAACTATTCATCTTCAAAGATCTCATCCTGCTTGGTTGGTTTCGTCCCCTGGAGAAGGTCCTCACCAGACCCATGGGATTCCATCATTTTCTTAAATACTTCGCAATTCAGTTCGATATCAATCGGCCCGGTAGGTTGCATAAACTGAATATGGGGATCGAAGCCCGATGTGGAATCGGCTTCCAATTTGGATATAAAGCTGGTAAAAAAAGGTTTTGCCATAATAGACCCTTGCCCCAGCGTTAAGGATAGAAACCGGATCCAGGGGTCCTCACCACCTACCCAAGTGCCTACGACGAGGTCAGGCGTAATACCCATATACCAGCCATCTACAAAATTATTTGTGGTACCTGTCTTCCCACCATTCGGTGTTTTGAGCGTCCAGGAGGGGCTTGACCTTCGCAACAAATCCACCATCACATAATTGTAATTTGGGGAAAGTGCTACATTATTGACCGGTGTGTTTTTATAAATCACTCTTCCGTTTTTGTCTTCTATTTTAGAGACGAAATAGGGCTTGGTATAAACTCCATTATTCGCGAAAGTGCCATACGCCCCCGTCATTTCCATTACGGACAAATCAGAAGAGCCCAGGACAATAGAAGGAAATTTTGGAATCAGATAACCTCCGTCTTTTCGTTTCATGGAAGAGTCGATGCCCATGTTATGCAACAGACCCCGGATAGGCTCCACGCTTCCTAACATGATGACCAACTTTACTGTAATGGAGTTTACGGAGTAAGCAAGTGCTTTATAGAGGTTCATCTTCTCTCCGCTAAAGGTCTCTACAGAGTTTCCGGGAGACCATGCTTCCGGCAAATGAAAATTGGGGTCATTCGCGGGTATCGTATATTGAATATCCTGAAATTCGCTGCAAGGTGAAATGCCTTGAAGGGCAATAGCTGTAGCATATACGAATGGTTTAAAGGTTGAGCCTACCTGACGGCGGGACGTAACGTGGTCATATTTAAAATACCGGAAATTCGTTCCGCCTACCCAGGCTTTGATCTCCCCTGTATGCGGGTTCACGGATAGCGATCCGATCTGCATGTGTTTTCGATGAAATTTGATAGAGTCCAGCGGGCTCATGACAGTGTCTTTTTCAAGAGTCGTTTGATAGTCGTACACTTTCATTTTTATAGCTGTCGTCATTTCCTTTTTTACTTCACTTTCAAATGAACTCCAGACGCGGCTTATCTCAGGCCAGGACTTTGATTTTAATATTTTAAGTGAAAACTGATATTGGGTTTCGTTGATCTGAGCTTTTGCAAATTCTTTTTTCAGAGATCCCGGGTTTTTTGTTTCGTTGATCAATCGTTGGATGGTTCTATCATTTACATCGACATCACCTATTTCGGATTCCAGTTGCGCCATCAATGTAGAATAATATCGCGTCCATATATGGTAAAACCGCTCGGTCTCTCTGATCATTTGATTCAAGGATTCCTTTCGTATTTGCAAAACCTCGCTGGCTGCATCGTAGGTCCAGGGATCCTCTTTAGCCCAAACATTAAAATACGCTTTTTGGATTTTCTGCATGTGCTCTCTTGCCGCATTCTCTGCTATCTGCTGGTATTTGGGATCTATTGTAACATAAATTTTCAAGCCATCCTGATAAGGATTGTATTTGGATCCATCCGGTTTTCTGTATTTCTCGTCTTCAAACAATTGTTTTAACCATTCCGCCAGAAATGCCCTGAAATAGAGAGCTTGTCCTTCAAGATGTGAATCGCGTTTGAAGTAGCTAAGATCTATGGGCTTCTTCTGCAATTCTTTCATTTCGATTTTTGAAATAGCCCCGTTATTGTACATCAGTTCAAGTACTGTGTTTCTGCGACCTGCCGCCAATTTTGGAAAACGTTTTGGATTGTAACGGGTAGGATTTTTAAGCATTCCAATAAGCATCGCTGCCTCATCCGGAGTGAGCGCCTTTTGATTTTTACCAAAATAAGTTTGGGATGCCGTTTGCACGCCATTTGCGCCATATAAGAAATCAAACTTATTAAGATACATTGCGATGATTTCCTCTTTTGTATAAGACCTTTCCAATTTCACCGCAGTCAGCCACTCTTTCATTTTGGTTTTAACCATAAGGAAAGCCTTTACAAATGCATTTCTGCCTTCCATATCAGGTCGCTCAAAGAGCAATTTCGCAAGCTGTTGCGTAATCGTACTCCCTCCTCCTGATTCTTGCTGGCGGAATAAAATCGTCCGTATAGCAACACGTGTCAATGCAAAAAAATCAATTCCGGAATGGTTGTAAAAACGACTGTCTTCGGTTGCCAACAAGGCCTTGACCAGGGACGGACTTAAACTATCAAAAGGAATGAATTCCCTGTTTTCGGTATACAGCTTTCCCAATATACTTTTGTCATTTGCATAGATGATTGAAGCTTGATTGTAATTCGGATTTTCAAGGTCTTCAAAAGAAGGAAGATTGTCGAAAGAGACCAGAATCAGGCACAGATAAAAAAATGCCAAAGATCCGAAGACACACTTCCAGAAAAACAAAATCGCCTTATTGTACCAGGGACGATCCTCCGGACTATTTCCGGAATAGATATCCGTAAATTTAAATTCCTTAAGCAATTTGCTGAAGGTCTGGATAATTTTATCGCGTAACTCCATCTTAAAGTCTCAACAAAAATCAGATTATAAATGTAAATATTCTAAAGAATTCAACAACTCGTTTTCAGTTATCCTTTGATCCAGAATTGGTTTTCCGGGAGTTTCCAGTAAACTGTATAATACTTCACCCTTGTTTTTTTTCTTATCTGAGTTCAGTCTGGATTGCACATGGCTGAAAACGGAATCCTTCCAGTCATACTTCGGAGCAAAAAAACGAATCCAGTTCACAAGCTCGTCCTGCAATTCTTTCTTCCATGAAAAGCGCTGAGCCGATAGACTCAACTCGCATATCATGCCCCATGCAACCGCTTCTCCATGCAACAAAGGTTCTTCGCTATCAAAAGTACAGGCTTCAATTGCGTGGCCTATCGTATGCCCGAAATTAAGCGCCTTCCTCATGCCTCGGTCAAGAAGGTCGTCTTCAATAAAATGCAGTTTCGTTTCAATGGAACGTTTTATCCATTGTATCATTCGGCCGGAAGACAGGGGCCAAGTCTCCTCCTTCAGCTCCGGAAAATATGCAGGCTGACTGATCAAAGAATGCTTGATAATTTCAACAAAGCCACTTCGGATTTGACGATCCGGCAGGGTTGAAAGAAAATCAGGATCTATGACGATAGAAACCGGCAAATAAAAGCTACCAAGTATATTCTTGGAAAAGCAAAAATTAATTCCTGTTTTTCCCCCGATTGCCGCATCCGCCATGGCCATGAGACTGGTAGGCACATAAATGGTTTTTACTCCGCGCATGAACACGGAAGCACAAAAGCCTCCCAGGTCGCATACGACTCCACCGCCTAAACAGATGACAAGAGAATGACGATCCATGCCTTTGTCCATCCATTCTTCCCAAATTTTTTGACAGTTTTGGAGAGATTTTGAGGATTCGCCGGCAGGTACGATTGTTTCATGGAAGGAATTCAAATTTGAATTTTGCAGGAAGTGCATTTTGCAAAAACGATTTGTATGTTCATCCATAATTAGAAAAACAGAGGAAATGGCCATACCAGAAAGCAATTGATTAAACCGATCCCAGGGCGAATCCAGAAGAATCTTCGTTGCGTTCATTTTAGAATCGTTCATCCGCAGAAGTGAGAAGTCTATTGAATGTTTAGATATTCGAGAATCCGCAATAATGCAATTTCGTAACCGCGAAGACCATAGCCCTCCACATGAAAAAAACAATTTTCACGAATGGCAGAATACTGTCTGAATGATTCCCTCTCCTGTATGTCGCTCAGGTGAATTTCCACTACCGGGACTTGTATTGCAGCGATAGCATCGCGTAAGGAAATGGATGTATGTGTGAGACCGCCCGGGTTTAACAGGATGGCATCTGCTTTTGTACGGTAATCATGTAACCAGCTAATCAGTTGTCCTTCCTGATTAGATTGATGATAAGGAATTTCGGTTTCAGGAAATGCGGTATGCAATTCATGCAAAAAGGTATCAAAACTCTTAGCACCATAAATGTGAGTCTCGCGAAAGCCCGTCAGATTCAGATTTGGTCCATTAATTACGGGAATACACCACATCAGTTTACAATTTCAGACATGTATTTTAAGCGTATCAGTCTGATTTCTTCGAAGGTAATGTCATCTTCCTTCAATGCTTTATAGGCCTCTTCAGGTGAATCTGAATCAGCATGTTTAAAGTACTCATAGATATCCTCTTTTGAATACTCATCTACATTTTCATTTATGTAGTAATCAATGTTGATCCGCGTGCCGGAGGATACAATCATATTCAGTTCCTCCATAAGTTCTTCCATATTCATCTGAAGGTTTTTCGCGATATCCTCCAAAGGAAGTTTTTTATCTATGTTCCGAATAATCTCTACCTTATTTTTTGATTTATCCGCTACCTGCCTTATTACAAAATCATCCGGCCTTTCGATATCATTTTCCTCAACATATTTTTGGATAAAGTCAATAAAGTCCTTGCCGTATCTTTCAGCTTTGCCTTTGCTTACACCTGAAATCATGCACAGGTCATCAACGGTGACAGGAAAGCGTGTAGCCATTTCTTCCAAGGCTGGATCGAAAAAAATCACCCATGGTTTGACTTTATGCTTTTTTGCAACTTCAAGCCGGATTTCTTTTAAAATGGTGAATAGATTCTGATCTAAAGCTGCGCCCTGCGCTGGTGTGGCATCTTCTTCCAGAGCAGCTGCAGTGTCGCTGTAATCATGATTCATGCTCACCAATACGGAATGCGGTTTATTCAAGAACTCTTGACCCTTTGCATTCAATTTCAGGATTCCATAGGTTTCAATATCCTTGAGTATATAATCAAGAAGGATGCCTTGTCTGAATAAGGAGAACCAGTAGAGTTGACCTTTTTCAGTCCCTTTGCCAAAATATTCATGCTTGTCAAGATCGTAATCCAGTATGTCTTTTGTTCGCACACCGCAGATAAATTCAACCAATGTTTTTATTCCGAAATTCTGATTCAGTGCATGGATGGTTTTCAGTGCAAGCAACATTTCATCCTTGGCTTCCTGAAGCGGTTTTGGATTTCTACAGTTGTCACACATGGCCTTGCATTGTTCCGGTTCGAACTCTTCGCCAAAATAATGCAGCACAAACTTTCTTCTACAAACCGCACTTTCCACATAGGCTTCCATTTCATCCAGAAGTTGAGCGCCCATGTCCCGTTCAGATGCAGGTTTGTCGCGAAGGAATTTTTCAAGTCGCAACAAATCTCCATTTGAAAAAAAGGCATAACAATCTCCCACCATGCCGTCCCTGCCGGCGCGACCTGTTTCCTGATAATAGTTTTCAAGACTTTTGGGAATATCAAAATGGATGACTAATCTCACATCAGGCTTGTCAATGCCCATTCCGAATGCAATCGTGGCACAGATGATATCAATCTGCTCCATAAGAAAATCATCCTGCACCTGTGTACGCGCCTTCGCATCCATGCCTGCATGATAAGGTGCTGCCTTTATACCGTTTACCTGTAAAATCTGTGCCAGGTCCTCTGTTGTTTTGCGTGCCTGCACATAGATGATTCCGGATTCACCGGGATGCATTTTGATAATTTGAACGATTTGCTTGATCGCCTGCTCACGGCTCAATTTCGGACGAACTTCGTAATACAGGTTGGGTCTGTTAAAACTGGAAACGTAAATATCAGGTGCATTCATTTCCAGACTCTTCATGATGTCCGTCTGCACCTTAGGCGTCGCCGTAGCGGTTAATGCAATGATTGGAACATGTTTCCTGAGAGAATTGATCATATCCCTGATCCTTCTGTAGTCAGGCCTGAAATCGTGACCCCATTCGGAAATGCAGTGCGCTTCATCCACTGCGATAAAACTGATTTCAACCGAATTGAGAAATTCAATCGTCTCCTCTTTCTGTAATGTTTCAGGAGCTACGTAAAGCAACTTCGTCTTCGTTTTTACAATGTCGTCCTTTACTTGTTTAATTTCAGCGCGGTTGAGCGAAGAATTGAGAAAATGCGCTATATCGTCTGTCTGGCCGTAACCCCTTATAGAATCGACCTGATTTTTCATTAAAGCTATAAGAGGTGAAATAATGATTGCTGTGCCCGGAAGCATCAGAGCGGGAAGCTGGTAACACAGCGATTTACCTCCACCCGTTGGCATTATGACAAATGTGTCCTTCCCTTCAAGAAGGCTTAAAATTATTTTTTCCTGGTTATCCTTAAACTGCTCAAATCCAAAATGAAATTGTAAAGCTTTATAAACTTCCTCTTTGTTAAACATTGATGTCACTATTAAGGCTTCAAAGCCTGTATCAAAACGAATAATTTTCAACCATTGGAAGAATAAATCACATATGGCCTCATTTACAAGCGCACTTTACTGTTTCTAAAACTGAACAGAAATGCAAGTTGCCCGAAAGAAGCGTAAATAAATTTAGACCAAATTCAAAAGATTGTCTCTTATTTTATTGAAACCCACATCTTTCTAATACATTTCAAATGAAATGCAATGAGGATAGGCGTTTTATTTCCAACAGAATCTAAAAATACGAAAGAATCTGTTACTAGCTTAGCCGCTGGGTTTTTTTTACAATTTTTTTACAAAACTTTTACGACCCTTTAAATTATGTCCATACCTCGCGATTTAACTGAAAATTCTATTGTTTCCGAGCTCATGCGACTTGAAAAATCTGCAAGGTTTCTGGAGCCAAGTGATCAACAGAGACGACTTTGGCTGGATATGGCAGCTGACAAAACCAAGAACTTCATCGGAGGTCTTGACAACGGCTCTGCCTATAAAAAGTTTGGTTCTTTTAAAGGGCTACTCCAGCTCAAACCGGAGTCAGACTCCCCTGTGGGCATGAAGGAAATTCTGGATGAGTGGGACAAAGACCTTTTGGGCTATGGTCTGAATCCTGCATCGGGCGGGCATTTGGGTTATATTCCCGGTGGTGGCATTTTCGCAGGAGTCTTGGGAGACTATTATGCGGCTTTGTTTAATCAGTATGCCGGGATCTATTACGGGGGCCCCGGTGCGGTCAAAATTGAAAATGAGATCCTTCGCTGGCTGGTCAGACTGATGGGTTATCCCGAGGGTAGCCTGGGTAATTTAACCAGCGGTGGTTCAATCGCCAATCTGATTGCCCTGGTAACTGCCCGGGAAGCCAAAGGCCTTCAACCTGCTGAATACGATAAGGCTTGTGTTTACCTTACCTCCCAGGTTCATCATTGTATTCACAAAGCACTGAGAATCATTGGACTGGGCTCAGCTAAACTTCGGACAATTCCCACGGATTCCCACTATAGAATGGATACGCAGGCTCTCCTTCAACAAATCGACAAGGACAGAAATGAAAAGCTCATCCCATTTCTTCTGGTAGGCACGGCTGGTACAACAGATACGGGTGCAATAGACCCCCTGGATAAAATGGCTGAAATCTGCGAGAATCGTGGTTTATGGTTCCATGTGGACGCCGCATACGGTGGTTTTTTTATTCTAAGTCAATTACATTATCCGGACGGTTCGCCTGTCCGAAATGCATTTAAAGGAATTGAGCGTTCAGACAGCCTTGCAATTGACCCTCACAAAGGGCTTTTTTTGTCCTATGGCCTTGGAGCCGTATTGATTAAGGACGTCAAATCCCAGTATGCGGCTCACTATTACAAAGCTGCTTATATGCAAGACGCACTCGACAGTCAGGAAGAACTAAGTCCCTGTGACCTGTCGCCCGAACTGACAAAACATTTTCGCGGACTCCGGCTCTGGGTTCCCTTGCGGCTTTATGGCTTAAAACCTTTTGTGGATTGCCTGGATGAAAAAATCCTCTTATGCCGGTATTTTTATGAAGAAGTCCGCAAAATGGGCTTTTTGGTAGGGCCTTATCCGGAAACATCCGTTTGCATCTACAGATACCCATCGGTCCGTGAGGATCCAAATCAGTTCAACCAAAAGATCGTAGATTTTGTATTGCAGGATGGTCGCGTGTTCGTATCCTCCACCACCTTGGATGGTGTTTACTGGATCCGCCTTGCAATTCTTAGTTTTCGAACCCATTTGAGCACGGTCAACACCTACCTAGAGGTCCTCCAATCCGCTCTAAAAAGCCTAAATGCCTAAAATACTTATAATTAGTTGGCAAAAAAAGAAATATTCCATACTTTTGCAGCCCTTTAAAAATAAATTTTTAATCATTTATGCGTCATTTTGAAGTAAGCTTCATCGTTGATCCAGTACTGTCGGGCGATGAAGTAAAATCGACAGCTCAGACTTACAAGGATATGCTCACCAATGAGGGTGCGCGCATTATCCATGTAGATGAGATGGGACTCAGGCAGTTAGCCTACCCCATAAACAATCGCAATACCGGAGTTTACTATTGCATGGAATATTCCGCTGAAACCGGAGCAATGAATGCAAAAGTGGAACTCGCCCTGAAAAGAGACGAGCGCATCCTGCGCTTTCTGACTGTTAAGCTTGACAAATATGGTGTCAAGTATAATGAAGACAAGAGAAATGGTAAAATCGGCAAAAAACAGAGGATTGAGAAATCCAGAGAAGTGCCTGTGGCAGCCGCCCCCCCCGCTCCTGAACCGGTTAAGGCAGCCTACGTCGCTCCACAAGTCATTGTTGATGAAGAAGAATAAGCACATTAAATTTTAAAATCATGGCAACACAAGACGAAATAAAGTTTCTCAGTAATCCTAACATCGGTCAGAAAAAATCTAAATACTGCCGTTTCAAAAAATTTGGTCTGAAATACATCGATTATAAGGACGATGCGTTTTTGATCCAGTTTGTAAACGAACAGGGAAAATTGCTCCCAAGAAGGCTTACAGGTAATTCATTGAAATATCAAAGAAGGGTTGCTACTGCAATCAAGCGCGCACGCCACTTGGCAATTCTGCCTTTCGTAACGGATCTTTTAAAATAAGTAAAATCGAAAATCATGGACATTATTTTATTGAAAGATATGGACAACCTGGGCGAAAAGCATGAAGTGGTAAAAGTACGCCCTGGTTATGGTAGGAACTTTCTGATTCCACAGGGAATCGCCCTATTGGCAAATGATTCCAACTTGCGCAAGCTTGCTGAATTGAAGCGTCAAGAAGAGGCCCGCGAAAATAAAAAGGTAAATGATTACCGCGCGATGGCGAACCAACTGAAAGATGTCGTTCTGAAAATTGGTGCAAAGGTTGGATCTACGGATAAGATCTTTGGAAGCGTAACCAATGTGCAGCTGGCTCAGGCAATAAAAGAACAATGCAATCTTGAGGTCGAACGCAAAAAAATTCATCTTGAAGAGGAAGTAAAAACAACAGGTAGTTATTCTGCCACGATTGACTTCCATAAAGAAGTGAGCTGCAAGGTGAATTTTGAAGTGGTACCTGAATAATTTTCTCTAACTAAGTAATAGGTAAATCCCGGTTGTGTCTCAACAGCTGGGATTTTTTTCTATTGGTGAAATTGGAATCTTAAGCACAACAAATGGCAGCTTAAGAACGATTTCCCAGAATCCAATCAAAAAGTTCTAAAAAACAAATGACATGTCTTAAGACATGTCATTTGTTTTTGACATTTCTGCTGGCAAATTCTCAAATGATCCCGCTTATCTAAAATCGCTATCTTCGTCAAGGAAACTGAACCGATACAAATGAAATATCTATTTGTCTCTTTGTCTTTTCTCTGCTTTTCCATCCTGGATGCCCAAAACCTCATTCCTAACCCTGGATTCGAACAATGCGATGCGTGCGATGCAAACGGATTTAAGGAACTCGGAATCGGCCTGGGGGCAAATAATCCAATTGACTGGAACGCTGCTACCTTTGGAACTCCAGATTTCAGATCCACATACCCTCACAGTGGTAAAAAACATGGAGGGTTTTTCACAGGCTTTCAAAAACACGAATACCTGGTCAACCATTTCAGTACTACCTTAATGGCCGGGGCAACATACCAATTTAGTTTCTGGATTCAGGGTAGCACTCAAAATTTAAATTACGCTATAGATGAAATTGGGGTATACCTTTTAAAAGGGGAAGCAATTTATCCGCAAGCTGAACCCCTGAAACAGCTGACACCCACTTTTAAGAGCAAAGAAGGAGAATTTATTGATGCAAAAAATTACATTCGACTGAGCTTTGAATACAAGGCCTGTGGTGGCGAAGATCATTTCATCGTTGGAAGGTTTGCTCCACTGGGACAAGGAGACACCAGTTTTGTTGGCAAAAAGCGCCCTGTGAATCCTGGATCAGAAGCAATATATTATTTTGTTGACGACTTTGAAATGATTGAAACAAATCCTGCACCCAGTTATGATCTCTTACCTTCTGAAATTACACTATGTCCTGATTCCAGTAAAACACTGAGTATTCCGGATCCTCTTCGGACTATGAAAATAATATGGAGCAACGGAGAAACGCTTCCTGAAATTCAAATTAAAAATGAAGGTAAAATTTGGGTCCAAGTGCAACTGGATGATGCCTGCAATACGATTCTGAGAGATACGGTAATCATTTCTTATTTTCCAAATGTCAACTTAAAAATATTAAGCACGGACAGTATCTGCAATGGAGATACGATTGAATTGCGGGCATTATGCAATGGTGATTGTTTCGAATTCAGATGGAGCAATGGGATGAATACCGATGTAAGCAAAATTTCTGAAGCCGGCATCTACACAGTGACTGCTAAATCAGCTTGTAAAGAAATTAGTAAAAGCAAAGAAATTTTTTCACTGAACCGTAAAATCAACCGCTTCATCGAATTTCCAAATGTCATCAGCCTGAATGGTCAAGTTGGAAATGAGTCCTTCCAACCCTATATCAAACCAGAAGAAATCCAGCGCATCAAAAAACTAAAATGGGTCATTTTCAATCGCTGGGGTAAAAAGGTTTTTGAAACGAATAAAGTAAATGACAAATGGACACCCGGTTCGGATAATCCTAATGACACCTACCTCTATTATTACGAGGTAGAATATCTGGATTGCAATGGACTTACTACCGACGTATTCAAAGGTAATTTCAGCCTGTTAAAATAATAATGGATGATTCCTATTCAGCTAAATAATTATAATGCATTGGTTTGCGGAGCAAGCAAAGGCATCGGAAAAGCATGTACTCTCAAGTTGGCACAAGCTGGTGCGCATATCACTGCACTTGCACGCAACGAAGCCGATTTGGCAGAACTTATCGCGCATTTGCCAAAAAATCATCACCTGCAACACCAGTTTATTATTGCCGATATGGCCGACTCCATCCATTTTGAGAAAAGAATTCAGGCACTTGCAATGGATCGTGATATCCACATTTTGGTTAACAATACCGGTGGGCCTCCGGCAGGACCTGCCCATTCTGCGAAAGCAGAACAATTTGAAGAGGCCTTCAGACAGCATCTCATAAGTAATCATATTCTGGTCTCTACCTTGCTCCCGGGTATGAAAGAAAAGAAATATGGCAGAATTATCAATATCATTTCCACATCCGTCAAACAACCTCTTGACAATTTAGGCGTTTCAAATACCATTCGAGGGGCTGTTGCAAACTGGGCAAAGACACTTGCAAATGAACTTGCGGAGTTTGGTATTACAGTAAACAATGTACTTCCCGGTGCAACAATGACCGAACGTCTGGAATCCATTATTGATTCTGAATCCAATTCCAAAGGCATTTCAAAACAGGAGGTTGTCGCTAAAATGCTTTCCGCCATTCCCGCTAAAAGATTTGCAAGTCCGGATGAAGTGGCCTCCGCAGTTTGCTTTCTTGCCAGCCCTATGGCATCTTATATCACAGGCATCAATCTTCCTGTAGACGGAGGACGTACGAAGTCGCTTTAATATATAAGTGATTTTACTGAAAATATTTATCCGGTAATTAACCTAACTAATTAACGTTTGTTAGTATTTCTGTAACTCGAAAAAACAGGCTCGTCTACCTTTATTTATGATTTAATTTTCAACACCACCTTTTCTGATTTAACAATTTTCTCAAACTTGGCACTGTGTTCTTCGATAATGCGGTTTTTATCCTTTTCTGCCTGATCTACCTCAGTCTGTAAATCTGAGGCCCTGTCTATAATCATTTTAGATGGCTTCATCTGTTCTCCTACGATAGATCCGTACGCGTCTGAAATGCGCTCCCTTAACCTTTCCTCATCCGCAAAAATAGATTTCTGTTTCGATGCCAGAAGACCCGACCGCAAGTCTTCCAACTTGTGGTCATATTCTTCAAGGAACTTTTTGTTTTTGGAATTTTTAATCTGTGGAATGGTCTCCTTTATCCATTTCTGTCTATTAGAGATGTCTTCTACTACGCGTGCAAGTTGTTCATGCATGCGATAAAATTTCATGCATACATCAAATTGCAATTTTCTGTCGGCAAGAGTATAATCTTCCGAATCCTTATGGTACAATTCAATCGTGTCTAGAAGTTCCTTTTTGTTTATACGTAATTTAATCTGGTATTTACCCGGTAGGACTTTCGGTGCTGAAAAAGCAGCAAAATCCATCTTAGTTCCACCTTCAGCGACTCTTCCCGGCTTCATCCGTTGATTCCAACTCACCTGATTGATGCCTTTTCGATTGGTACCGGGTAACGATTGGATAAGATTACCATCCATATCCAGTATTTCAATTTTTATTTCGCCCGTCATCTGACGTTCTCTCAAGTAGTAACTGACTGGAGGAAGGTCTGATGGATTTGGAGCAGTCCAGTATGGACCAAATTTCATTGAGCCCCCAAATGTCCCGGTCGTTAACTCAGCCGGCCGGTTATCAAACAGGACCACTTCTTCATTTGCAAGTTGAAGGCTCATCGTTCTGAAAACCCTGATGTCATCTATCACATAGATACCTCTGCCGTGCGTCCCAATTACAAGGGAAGATGAATTTTCCTGAATTTGAATGTCGCGCACCAATGCATATTCAGGGATATTGTTCTTCATTCTGAACCAGTTATTACCTTGATCGAGACTTGCAAAAAGCCCCATTTCAGTACCCAGAAACAGTAAACCAGGCTCTACCGGGTCTTCCTTTATGCGATGCGCAAATCCCGTAAAATCCTTACTCTCTATTCGGGTCCAGCTTTTTCCCATGTCTTCTGTTTTAATCACATAAGTCTTGTGATCTCCTGTCGTATGCGCATCAAAACAGATATAAGCCCTTTGTTTGTTATGCTTTGAAGGCTCTATCCAACTCACCCAAGCCTGTTTCGGAATACCGGTAGAAAGGAAATTTGCATTCAACAAATTCCAGGTCTTGCCTCCATTTAAGGTCAATTGTACATTTCCGTCATCGGTGCCAACCCAAATTATTTTTTCATCAAACGGTGATTCGGCAATTGCATAGATCGTGCAATGATTTTCCGCACTTGTCACATCCGCACTTAAGCCACCTGAACTTTCCTGTTCCTGTTTCGCCTTGTCATTTGTACTCAGGTCCGGGGAAATTGCTTCCCAGTTGCGACCCTGGTCTGTTGATTTAAATAAATATTGTGCCCCTACATACAAATTGCGGGGATTGGAAATACCTGCAACAATTGGCGAATTCCAATTCCATCGCAATTTTTCCTGCCCTTTCAATTGCTGCGGTTTTATGTTATAGGACTTTGAGTTGCGCATGTCAATGCGGGCAGAACTTCCGCCCTGACTTTCTGCGTACACTGTATTTGAGTCAATGGGGTCAGGTACCGTCCAAAATCCATCCCCCCAATAAAGTCCTTTCCAATCTCCATTGGTAATTCCGCCCGGTGCAGCACTGGGTCCCACCCATGAACCGTTGTCCTGCAATCCTCCATAAATGCGAAAAGGTTGTGCATTGTCAACAGCAATCCGATAAAATTGGCCGACCGGCAAATTGCCACAAAAGATCCAGGTCACACCCCTGTCATTGCTAATATAAACTCCACCGTCCGTTCCCAGATACATGTGATCTGTATTTTTTGGATCAATCCAAAGTGCATGATGATCGCTATGTACCCATCCGCCATCATTGCTTGCATCACTCCAGGAATAACCTCCATCGTCTGAATAAGAAAAACTGAATGCAGGTCTGTATACTCTTTTTGGATCCAGGGGATCAATGACTAAAGTAGAAAAATAAAAGGGGCGTGAAACAACATTTAGCGTAGCACTTTGAGATTTCCAGTTGGCTCCACCGTCTTCAGAAATATACAATCCCGTGTTTTTTGATTCGACGATTGCCAGTAAGTGATCCGGTGCACTTGGTGCGAGACTTAAGGCTACTCTTCCAAAATCCCCTTCGGGCAATCCTTTATTTAATTTCGTCCAGTGTTGTCCTCCATCTTCGCTTTTAAATATCGCAGATCCTTTTCCCCCGGATTCAAAAGAAAACGCTTTTCTCCTGAATTGCCAGGTGGTCGCATAAATGATATTTGGATTCGTAGGATGTACTGCGATATCCGCACAACCTGTTTTCTCATCCACATAGAGTATTTTGGTCCAGCTTTTCCCTCCATCAGAAGATTTATATAATCCTCGATGGGGACTGTCAGACCAAAGGGGACCAGGAACCGCAACGTAAATATTTTTTGAGTCTTTGGGATCTATAAGGATTTTTGAAATATGCTCCGTGCTGTCCATCCCTATTCTAATCCAATTATCTCCAGCATCGGTTGATTTGTATATTCCATTTCCAATGGAAACAGAATTTCGCAAATTGCTTTCCCCTGTTCCGACATACACAATGTTTGGATCCACCGGATCAATCGCAATGGCTCCAATAGACTGACAATATTTATCAAAAACCGGTTTAAAGGAAGCACCTGCATTAGTTGTTTTCCACACACCTCCTCCGGCTGTGCCGATGTAAACAGTTTTAGGACTGCTGTTGACCCCTTGAATGGACGTTATTCGCCCGCTCATTGTGCCGGGTCCCAAAGCCCGGGCTTCCAGGACTCCAAAAGTTGATGCATTGATTTTTACCTGGCCATTTGACACGAGTGGAACAGACAAAAACAAAAGGCTACAAAAGCCGATGACTTGCTTACACATATGATATACTAGCTTATTTTTCTATTTTTAAGAACACCAAGATACGACCCCAGGCTCCCTTGTGAATTCCCATAAAATCAAACGGGAAAAAGGATGTTTTCATTCTTCCCAAAATCATAGGCCTGGCTCATCGTATCTTCAGAACGACAATGCTTTTCTCGTCTGATTATAATTCAGATGTTCGACTTTGAACCTATCTAAGTATTCAATTCCCGGTGATCTACACTATTCCTCTGATTCCTTTGAAGTTGCTTTATAATCAGAAATCAATTTTTGCTGAATGTCCGGAGTCACGGGAGCATATTCATTAAAATGCATGGAAAACTTTGCCCTGCCCTGTGTCATGGACCGAAGGCTGGAAGAATAGCTGTGCATTTCGGCAAGTGGAACTTTCGCTTTTATTTTTTTGTAATGCCCTTCGGAATCCATACCCAAAATGATGGCACGGCGGGTTTGTAAATCACCCATAATGTCCCCCATGGCTTCATCCTGACAAAGAATCTCCAACTCATAAACAGGTTCCAGAATTTGCGGACCGGCAGCCTGAAAAGCCTCTCGAAAAGCCATGGTTCCTGCAATTTGAAAAGCCATGTCGTTACTGTCAACAGGATGCATTTTCCCATCAAAGACAGACACCCGGATATCAGTACAATATGATCCGGTTAGCGGCCCTTCGATCATTTTGTTCATGACCCCTTTTTTGATTGCGGAAGAAAATTTGGCATCGATAGAACCACCGACAATACACCAATAAAATGCGAGCTTGCCGCCCCAATGCAATTCTTCCATTTCCCTGTTCCGGACAGTCAGTCCAGCCGGATCACCTATCCCTTCATGATAGGGTTCAACGCGCATGTGCACTTCGGCAAACTGCCCGGCACCGCCAGATTGTTTCTTATGTCTGTAAGTGGTATCCGAAGGCTTTGTAATGGTTTCCAGATAGGGTATCCTGGGCTTGATGAAATCGATATGCAAGCCATGTAATTTTTCAATTCTGTATTTGAGTAAATCCAGATGCAATTGCCCCTGCCCGTGCAATATATTTTGTTTTAAACGTTGAGATTGTTCTAAAACAAGTGTAGGATCTTCTTCCTGCAATTCATGAACCGCTTTGATAATTTTCTCCAGATCGTTTTTGTTTTCTGTATTGAGAGCAACGCGTATGCGAGGTTCGGGAAATGGGATTGTTTCAACTTCAACATCATTTCCTTTTGAACTCAATGTATTGTTTGTGTGGCTGTCTCTAAGTTTGACGACTACCCCAAGATCACCTGCAACCAATTCAGGAACTGCCTCGCGGTTTTTTCCATTCGATACATAAATCTGATTCAGCCGCTCTGAATTCCTGTTGTGATTGTTGATCAGTTCGTCACCGGTTTTCACTTTTCCGCTATATACTTTAAAGTAAGAGACGCGGCCGACTTTAGGTTCCGACATGGTCTTGTAAATAAAAATAACCGGAGGTCCTCCGGCATTGATTTGCAATTCTCCAGTTTTAAGCTTTGCAGCCGGGCGATCTGCAGGAGAAGGACAAACATCATTTATAAATCCCATCAGGCGGCCACTACCCATATTCTTAACTGCACTCAAGCAAAAAACAGGGAAAAGACTACGGTGGGCAATACCTTTCCGGAGACCATCTGCAAGTTCGGATTCATCCAGGGTTCCCGTCTCAAAGTAATGGTCCATAAGTGTATCATCATTTTCAGCTGCAGCCTCAACTATGGCATTGTGCATGGCTTTGGCCTTCTCCATTTCCGAAGCAGGAATTTCTTTTTTAACGGGCTTTCCTCCATCTGCGGGAAATTCATACATCACCATCCGCAAGGCATCAATGATAGAATTGAAACCTGTTCCGCTATTGAATGGGTACTGAAATGGTATGACCTTATTCCCAAAGCGCTCTTTCGCCTGTTCCAGGGTTGAATCGAAATCGGATTTCTCATGATCACACTGGTTCATGACAAAGAGGATGGGCAAATGAAATGTATCGGCGTATTCCCATATCAATTCCGTTCCAACCTCAACTCCATGAGCGGTGTTGATACACATGATCCCAAGATCAGCCACTTTCATGGAAGATAAGGTTTCTCCCACAAAATCATCGGAACCTGGCGTGTCAATAATGTTAATTTTAGAATCTTTCCAGCTAACGTGCATGAGCTTGCTGAACAAACTGGATTTTCTCTCCTGCTCAATCTCCGAAAAATCAGAGACCGTATTTCCTGCATCAATGCTACCCCTCCGGCTGATTGCCTTTGCTTCAAATAGCATACTTTCAATTAAACTGGTCTTTCCACTGTGCGAGTGGCCAAGTAACACTACATTCCTGATTTGCTTCGGATCTAAGCTCATAATTTGCTTTTTAAAAATGAACAATTGGTAGCAACAAGTTATCTTATTTGTTAAGATTTCTAAAAATTATTTATGAACTATTTTCATAAATAAATTTACCTGCTGAATCAGGGTGTACTATGTATGACTGAAAAACCTAATTTATACATCCTGCCCTTACAATGGTCCCTGAATTTCACAGGTCTCCATTAAAGTCCATTTCGCATATTCACCTCATTTACTGGCATTTATGTAAAGAAATAGTTAAAATAAGCAACAAAATCTCCCATATTCGTCTTTTTTTCTTTGGATTTGAGCAGAATGCGTATTTTTGCAGTCCAAAAATAAAGACCATCCATTATGATAGCAGTTGTAGATATAGCAGGACAACAATTCAAGTTGAGTTCAGGTCAGAAAGTGTATGTTCACCACCTTGATGCTGATCGCGGCTCTGTTGTCAATTTCGATCAGGTATTAATGCTGATTAATGGAGCTGCAACAACGATCGGAACGCCTACCGTTTCCGGAGCGCGTGTTTCCGCAAAGGTCATCGATCATGTTAAAGGTGATAAAGTGATTGTTTATAAGAAGAAGAGGAGAAAAGGTTATGAGAAGAAAAACGGTCACCGCCAACAATTTACCCAAATTCAAATTGAATCCATTCAGGCCTAATCAATAAATCTCTAAGCCATGGCACATAAAAAAGGTGAAGGTAGTACCAGTAACGGTCGGGACAGTAATAGTAAACGCCTGGGCGTAAAATTATTTGGTGGCCAGCAAGCCATTGCAGGCAACATCATTTTGCGTCAAAGAGGTACCAAATACCACCCGGGACAAAATGTCGGCATAGGTAAAGATTTTACCCTGTTCGCATTAAAACCAGGTACCGTAAGCTACAAAAAGACTCGCGAAGACCGCACCGTTGTAGACGTTCTCTAAGAGAAACGTTTTCGATTTCCCATTATTCGGAAGCAACGAATTCAAAAGGCTTTCTTTTTTTAAGACCTATTACTCGATTTTTTCCACTAGACTGAGCGGAATCCATCCCTCGTCGTATTCCGGTGTCCGGAATTTTCCCCATTCGCCAATGCGATCCATTTCTTTTAATTTCATGCCTGCAGACATTTCAGTTTTGACTTTACTAGTGGCGTCCGGAGACCAGTGAAGTGCAGATGAAGTCATGAGGATATAATAGCCACTCTGATTTCGTAAGTACTCAAACATCGCACTGTTGATCATACAAACCAATGCACAGAAAAGTAAGACATATTTCAATAGAACTTCCTTTCTGCGTAGATGGACAAACACAAAGACACAAAGCAATAGGGATGCTAATCCAAACCAGTACAGCGCAGGCAAAAATTGCACTATACTTCTGTAATGCCCAAAGAATGAAAACCCGGGGAGTGAGAATACATTAAGATCTGCTTTTTGTTGAACTCGGGATAAAAGGACTTTGCAAATCTTACAGGAAGGATCCCACCGCAATGCTTTTTCTGCGAATAATATTGCTCGCGGATAATCCAGATTGCGTTCATAAGCTAAAGCAATATTGTAATAGAGCTCAGCTCCCTTGTTGCCCTGTTGATATAAATCAAGATAGTTTTCCAAATCAGGGGATTTGAAAACTTTCCCCAAACTATCCGAAAACAAAGAACCCGCAATTAAAAAATTCAAATTTTGAAAGAACAAATAAGCAACAACAATTCGTCTCATTTCTTAGTCCATTTTATAATATCCTGAACAGATTCCGGCTTCTCATTGTAACGGGGTCTGTACCCATCCAAAAATTTTTTCCTGCTTTCAGAAAGGGGCAGGATCCCTCCTTTTGGTTTGTTATAAAAATAAATGGTCTCCACTTTTTTTGAATCATTAAAAATAAATTTCATGCTACTGCATTGAATAAAGTTTCCACCAATGTATCCTGATTTTTCATCCTTAAGAAAATACATAGATTCGGCATTTCCTTCTACGGTCATAAAGTCCATCTTTCCATTAGTAAAGTGCCCATTAATTTCCTTTCCCTTAATTTGATTATTGAACTCTTCATGATCCCTGCTAATTATGAATCCTTTTGGGAATAAAAACAAATCCTTCATTTTCTTATGTTCCAAAATCAGGCGAATGGAATCGCCGCTTAACTGGGCACTGTCTGACCAAATAACCGGATCATCGAACAAATAAAAACTGGAATCCTTTCCTGAAAAATAGAGGGAATCGCACAAGGCGCTCAAACTGATATTCCAAATTTGTACATTGCCCCAGGCTCTCATATTTTGAAATGTATCACTGCTCTCCACACTCTGTCCCGACAATAAACTGTCCGCTGAAATAAAAAGGGAATCCTTGTCAAACTGTAAAGCGATATAGGCACGCTGTTCAGACCCGAAGGCTTTAAATTTCTTATCCTTTTTGTTATACAAAAAGGTATCGCAATAAATCCGATAACCCGCAATTGTATCACTTACAATCACATTCCCCAAAGCAAGTCCTTCCAAAGATTGACCGCTGTATTTTAATTTTTCCGCACGAATCAACCTTCCCTCCTCCAATACTTCTGTTTTACCTTTTACATCCAATGAATGATTTTTGCGGTTATACCAAATGGTATCCCCTGCGAGTTCTCGAATTCCTTCTTTGTAAAATGCTTTTTTAAAAAGGAATACATCACCTGAATTCTCATTAAATACAATGCTGTCCGCCTTTGCCTCTTGCTTATCATCTTTTATCAGCGCCTCATGCACAAGAGTGATCAGGTTTAATTTTGCATCGTGATAAATATCTCTTGCCTCTGCAATTTGTCCACCTCGCTTATATCTCGGATGGTTTCCAAAATAAGACAATTGCCTGTCAACCTGGTAATAACCCTGATCTGTATAAATCTGAAGTGTATCTTGTTCAATCAATGTCGGTGCGACAAATTCAACTTTAGACTCCCGGGTAAGATACCTGAGTGTATCTGACAAAAGGTTCATTCCATCCTTCAGCAACACAATGACACTATCTTTGAAATAGGCCTCCCCTGTTGCTGCATGATAATATCCTCTTTTACTTTTCAGTTTTGCCTGATCTGAAACCAGAAGCCCTTCATGAACATAACTGGCAATTCTGTTTTCAAAATCGTAGGCCATTTCACTGGTAAATAATTCCTGATCCCTGTGTTTCATTACGATGTTGCCGATCAAATCTGCCGTACGTTTGTCGCCATCGTAAACGATACTATCGCTGAAAATTTGAAGACTGTCCCCTTCAACAATCCGGACATGCCCCATTGCCCGAACCTGGTTGCCATCAATAATTGCGGAATCGCAAAACAAATAGCTGTTTTTGTGTTTAACAAGCACATCGGTGGAGAGGTATTGAATTTCCCTGCCGGAATAACGTTCAAACCGCAGCAGATCCGCATGAATCACCCGAACGCGCTGAGCTGCAGTGTCCTGTTGTGCCTTTGCTTCACCTGACGGCAATAAAAACAACAGCAACACAAATACGGTATGTATCCCAAATTTCATCCTCCATTAACGCATTTACTCGCCTGTACCATATATCATCCGGCAGGCTTCTATTCCAGTTGTACTTGCAAGCGCAAGTCCCATGCCGCCCATGCGGACAGCCAGCCCCGTATGTCGGGAAACCATTTTTACAATTGGTGACTTCGCACTACCCATCCCCATGATACCGGTCCAACGGTCTTCCACAACAAAGTTTGAATCTTTCAAAAGATATTTTTTGGCGAAATCAATTAAAAACGATTCTATTCTTGGCTGAAAACCAAAATCGTCACAGTATTCATGCTCTAAGTCAAGATGTCTTCCTCCACCAATCAACAGGCAATCTCCGACCTTGCGGAAGTATATGAACCCGCGATCTGCATGAAAGCAACCTTCCGGAAGCGTAGTCCCGGTCACCCGAAGCACAAGGACGCGATTTCTTGCCGGCCTGACATCTATTCCCGGAAAATAACGCGGTGCAAAACCATTGACACAAAAAAGTAATTTTCCTGAATACATCTGAGAATAGACATCTGTTTCAATCCGCACCCCGGCATTCTCTTCCTGCCAGTTTTGGATGCTGACGCCATGAAGGATACGGCCCCCTTTTTCGCGGAAAAGGGCTTCCAGTTTTAGTAAGATTTTCAATGGATGTACAGCTGCTTCATGGTCATTCGCAATCCATTGCTGAAAATGGCGAAAAGGGCTTTGCATGAGCCTGTCTTCATCAAAATAGAAATAATCTTTCAATCCGGTAACAAGCTCAATATTTCGGTTTAAAAAATCGAGGTCTTCCTGTCGCAACAGTCCCATAGGAAAATGAACGTCCAACAATTCATGCCCACCTTTCGCTATCCAATCCACTTCTTCTTTCCCGGTCATAGAAAGTAATTTCTGTACCCCGGCATAGCGGCGACCAAACAAGTCAAAAACTTGTTCCGGAGGCTGTTGTTTCAGATCATCCAGCAACTCTGTGGGACTGCCATAGCAGATAAATCCGGCGTTTCGGGTACTTGCACCCAAAGCCATAGGCGACCGCTCCAGGATCAGTACTTTGCGTCCCGGGTGCGCATTCAATACAGCAATACCGGTACACAAACCCACAAGCCCAGCTCCAATAATTGTGAGGTCCACTTCATGAAAATATATATTCCTTTCCCAATGACTCAGTGTGTGCTCCTCCATAACTTTGCAAAATTAGGCGAAATCTCTTCTGGAAGAGGAAGCCCTTAATTGTCAGCTCATTAATTTTTAAAAAATGATTCAACGCATTCAATCCATATGGCTGTTCCTCGGTGGCCTTTGCTTTTTAGCTCAGTGGCTCCCCAATATTATTATTGCTTCCACACGTGCCGAAGGTCCCGGAGTATTCGCCGACCTGGTATTTTACACCCAGGAAAGTTTTGTGTTGCTGCTTGGCGCAGGAGTGGCCGGCCTGTTGGTGCTTATTGCGGTTTTCTTGTATAAAGAACGCATCATGCAAATCCTCATTACCGCCGTTGCAAGTCTTATCCAGATGTTGCTGGGTATTGGCGTGCCCTTTTATCAAATTAACCATGCAGGTAAAATGGACCAGTTCACTCCAGGTGCGGGATTGTGGCTTACTGCTTTGGGCTTGATGTTCTGCTGGCTTGCCACGAGGGCGATACGCAAGGATGAAAATCTTGTGAAATCCATGGATCGTCTGCGTTAAAGGATTAAAATCTTTGGCTGTCTTGATTCAGAATCAAACTGCACTTATTCTGTTCATCCGCAACCCGGTGTTGGCTAAAGTTAAAATGCGAATTGCCAGGGAATGCGGTGACGAAAAAGCCCTCGACATTTATTTGCGCTTATTGGACATTACCCGAATCTTATCCGACTCTTACCAAGGTCCTAAATACTTGTTTTACAGCGATTTTATTGATACACGTGATGCCTGGCAGCATATGTATTACCAGAAACAACTCCAGAAAGGTACAGACCTCGGCATACGCATGAAAAATGCCTTTGAACTGGTTCTGGAACGACATCCGTCCGCAATCATTATTGGTGCAGACTGCCCCTGGCTTGAATCACGCCATTTGGATCATGCTGCTGCATGTCTGCAAACCAGGGATGCCGTTTTAGGCCCTGCAGCAGATGGAGGTTATTACCTACTTGGCTTAAAAAAGCCCATTCCTTCCCTTTTTACAGATATCGATTGGGGCAGCCGCTGGGTTTATTCTCAAACTGTTGATAAACTGCAGAATGCAAAATGCACTTTTGCCTCTCTTGAAGTCTTACAGGATGTAGACTTTATTGCAGACTGGGATCGTTATCTCCAATGGATTCATTTAGCCAAATAGTTAAATTCATTCAAGGAGCTCAGCTTTTTAATTCATAACTTTAAGAATCAGTATCTTTCGCCTTCAAAGAAATACGGCATGAAAAAATTGTCTCTACTATTCCTGGGTTTGGTTGCCATGTGCAGTTTGCAATCCGTTTTCGCACAAGACCTCCATTTTACCCAGTTTGAATTTGCTCCTGTATTGATTAATCCTGGTCAAACTGGTGGTTTTAACGGCACCTACCGGATCAGTGGTATCTACCGCGACCAATCCGTCTCTCCAAGTGGATTTTCTGCAGACTTTAAGACCCCTTATGTCACTTTAGATGTCAACTTTGGTTTTGCATTTCGCAAAAAGGACTGGACATCTCTGGGCATCAGTTTTTTCAATGACCGTTCGGGAGATATTAACCTTGGCACAGGTGGCTTTCTGGCCTCCGGTGCTTACCACTTCGCCATTGGAGGTGGTGATATCGCGCTTGGCGCTCAATACGGTGGCATCAGTCTGAATGCGAAAAATCCCGAAAAAGCGCGCTTCTATGATCAAATAAGCACCGGAACTACAAGTTCTCCGGACCTGATGAAACTTCAACAAGCAAAAGGAAGTTATAATGACTTGTCCGCCGGCTTGGCTCTTACTGTTCCCGTATCCTTAAAGAAACACATACTCAAAGCCGGTTTCTCTTTAGGCCATCTGAATCAACCAAGTGTGAGCATACAAGGAAGTGGAGCTGGCAGCAAGCTCAAAACACTGCTCAATGTGCAAAGCTCCTTCCGCTATCATTTAAATGAAAAAGTGGATTTGATCCCTACGCTCTATTACCGCAGTCTCGAAAAAAATAATGAAACAATTGGTCAGTGTATTGCAAGCTATTTATATGACCCCGAGAAAAAAATCCGCTTAAATGCGGGCCTGGGTATGCGTTTTGGTGATGCCCTTCAGATTATGGCTGGAATTGAATATGGCAAGATAAAAGGCCAGATCGGATATGATCAAACGGTTTCCGATTTAACAAATGCAAAAGATCCTTCCGGTTTTGGCGCTCTTGAAATCGGCATAAGCTATACAGGTGCCATTGTCAAAAAACCAAACCCGAAGCCCAAAGTATTTTGCCCAAGGTTCTGATACCTAAAAGCAGGTACTTCAATAGAAATTATAGTTAACTGAATTGTTGTCGCAACGTAATAAAAATTTAGCCCAAATGAGATCTCACTTTGCAATTAGTTTTTGTATCTCGCTCTTCTTCGGGAGTTCACTTTTTGCCCAACCCGCAACGGGAAACACTCCTGATGCTTTGGTTCGTTCCGGTGACGAACAAATAGAGCTCGGTCAATACTACAGGGCTTTGGAGCAATATGAAAAAGCCTACAAGGAAGTTAAGGATAAAGACATTGCAGTTAAAATTGCACGCACGCATTATCTACTTCGGGATTACAATAAATCAACCGTCGTTTTCAATCGAGCCCTGGCCCGCGATAAGGCCAACAAATATATCGAAGAGCGTTACCTGTTCGGAAAAGCTCTTAAAATGAATGAACAATACACGGAAGCCGCAGAAGAATTTAAAAAGTATATCGAATTGGGTACCGATGACGTGCTCAAGAAAAAAGCAGCCGTTGAACTCGCTGGAATTGAATTGCGGGCAAACATGAAAGAAGATCTCGGTATCGAGGTAAAAAACGCAGGAAATAACATCAACACACCTGAATCCCAAAATGGACCTGCCCTGGATCGTGGCGGAAATATTTACTTCGGATCACTCGAAGCAAAACAAGAAAAGAAGAAGAGCGATAAGAAAGAAGAAAAGAAAGAAACTAAAAAAGAAGAGGAAGAAAAAGTAACGGAAGAGACGAAAGGTAATTCCGATGATCCTTCTATGTTTTCAAAAATATACAGCAGCAGTTTCAGCGAAGGCAAAGGATGGACGAAATCCGAAATCCTCCCGGAGCTGATCAACAGAGTAGGATACCACAGCGCGAATGTCAGTTTCTCAAAAGATGGAAACACGATGTTTTTTACACGTGCTGTTTCCGATGGAGGCCATATGGAGGAGTCCAAAATATATGCTTCTGCGAAGACTGCCAGCGGATGGAGTCCTGCAATAGAAGTAAAAGGCGTAAATGGTGAGTACCTTTCCCGCCACCCTGTTGAAGGTGAACTTTACGGAAATACGGTTTTAATTTTTTCAGCAAATATCCCTGGAGGCAAAGGCGGATTTGATTTGTATTATGCCCGGAAAATTGCCGAAGCCGAATATAGTGAACCATTGAATCTGGGATCTATCAATACCGATGGAGACGAATTGTCTCCGTTTATGGTTGAAGGAACTTTGTATTTTAGTTCAGACGGATGGCCCGGAATCGGAGGTTTCGATGTCTTCCGTTCAAAATGGAATGGATCAGAATGGTCCACACCTGAAAACATGGGTATACCTGTCAATTCCAGTACGGATGATTTGTATTACAGACTGAATCCTGCAGGAGACCGTGCAGTCCTTGTTTCAAATCGTCCGGATCCTCAATCCAAATCTCTGAAAAGTAAAACTTGCTGCGACGATATCTATTTTATCAGTAAGAGAAAACTCGTCATTGACCTCACTACTATCGTGTTGGATGAAAAGAAAAAAGCCATTAAAGGAGCAACTGCTCAATTAATCGAAAGTGCGGCAGGAAAAGAGGGAGAAGCTCAGTCTAAATCAAATTCACAGGGAAATGAAATTTCACATTTACTGGACAAGGACAAATCCTATAAAGTTGTTGTGAGTAAGGAGGGTTATTTTCCTGCAGAATTTGAAGTCAATACAGTAGGAATTTCCAAAGACCAAAGTATCAAAAAGGAAGTAACCCTGCGCGTGCTTCCCCCAGAATCCGATGTCGAAATCATCACCATCAACGAACCCATCAGGCTCAACAATATTTATTACAATTTCGATGATGACAAAATTTTGCCTGATGCCGAAAAAGATTTGGATGCATTGAGAGATTTGATGAATAAATATCCTGACATGGTCATTGAGCTTAGCTCGCATACAGACTCCAGGGGTATTGATTCCTACAATGAAAAGCTTTCACAACGTCGGGCAAACTCCGCAAAAAAATACCTGATGAGTAAAAAAATTGCAGGACAACGCATCGTCGCAAAAGGATATGGTGAAGAGAAATTGCTGAATCACTGCACGAATGATGAAGAATGTTCTGAAGAAGAACATCGCCTCAACCGTCGTACCGAATTCAAAATAATTGCCGGACCCACTTCCATTGAAGTTAAAAAAGAAGTGTTGAACAAAAAATCAGGCCCCGCAAAAAATCCTAAAAAATAAATGCTTCTGATCCATCCGGATCCCGGACTGTACTTTGAAATATGCACACACCTGTCCTGTCAAAGAGTTACGCATTTTTAACTATTGGCTGGCTACTGTTGTTGCCTTCATGTAAATCTGTTCAGCCTGCTCTTGCGCCCTCAGATGCAGAGCAAATAGTACATGTCGTCACCGCAGTTGAAGCCGAGCCAGAAACTAAAAAGGCAAAAATTACATTCGACTCCACGAGTTACCATCTTGGGTCTATTAAAAAGGGGGATCTGATTTCCCGTGAACTTCATTTCAGGAATACTGGTGAACAAGACCTAATAATTGAATTGATGTCTGCCTGCGAATGCACCACACTGGACTGGCCCCGGCTTCCCATCAAACCTGGTAAGAAAGGCATTATTAAACTCCGCTACGATAGTAAAGACAAAGAGGGTCCCCAAATAGTCGATATCGAAATTATGGCTAACACAGATCCTGAAACAAGCTATACCAAATTCTACATCTTCGTGCAACCTTAGTGCACGCTTGAATTCAATTCATTCCATTCCTGCTTGCAAATCAGCCTTTAGCTCACCCTTTGAGTAAAATAGTACCAACGTCGCAGTTAAGACTCATTGCATAGTTGTCAACTGCCCCTTGAAGGCCAAAAAGCACGTGTAAGTAACCAGTTTCCTGAACTAATAATAAATTTAAGTAGTCACTACTCCACATTTATAAAGATGCTCCATAAGTGTTTGAAATTCTTCCTTGGTCTTAATGTTTTCAAATATGGCATCCAATTCTTCTTTCTTTTTTTTTATGGCTGTATAATTAGTTTTAAGTTACAGTAATATAAGTATTGGAAACGGACTTGGTACACTCGTTTGGACTCTGTGCGGTCAAAACTTTCCCTTAAAAAATTATACTTTATTCTTCATATGATAAGCTGTACACAAAAAATGAGAAAATACCTTCAATATCAACTTGTATATTACTCTTAAATAAAAATCTTAGAGTGTTGTGTATGTCTTGAATCATCTGCTTTGATCATGTAGGAGCCAGCTTTATATCTGTAAATTGGGATTATAATTTACTCCTCTTGAATTGAATAAAAATCGTAGATAACCTTACCTTCCATAGAAACTACATGATAATGCATTTTTTGGAACTTGAATTCAATAAGACAATATAATTGCTAGCAGGATTCGGGTATCTTTTGTAATATTTACTTCTTAATAATTATTTTATAAACAGATCCTTTGGTGGTAGTAATTTCCATTAGATATGCTCCTGATTTCTCATTAGAAAGATCTATTAATAAATCAGTAGTCTTTGAAATAAGCTCACCAAAATAATTCCAAATTTTAATTTGGGAAACTTTAAATATATCAGAAGTATTTATAAATACATAATCTTTTGTAGGATTCGGATAAACATTCAATTCATGAGAATCAACAGAAGCATTTATATTAGCTGTAATCACATTAATTTTAAAATCATCTACTTGATTCCATGATTTAATTCCTGGGCCATTCTTAATTGTTATAAACTTTGAGTTTTGTTGCGCTCTAAATTCAATAGAGATATCTTTCCAATTCATAGCAATTGGCCCTAAAGAATCAATTATTATTCCTAAATCTGTACCTATTATTGATTCACCTATTATAACTCCACTCAATGTTTCATTAAATGATGTATTGCCATAAATAGAAAACGTAAGTTGGTAATATTCACCTTGGATTAAATTTGCATCTAGTTCAAGAGCAATAGCATCAGATGTTTTAAAAGTAATATAATCACTAGCAAGACCAATGCACCAATTACCACTCTTTGGGTTCACAAAACATCCGCTCTTTAATACATCAATTTCTCCTATATACATTTTATTAATATAAGACTTTCCAAATGCAACAACACCTGGCATTTTTTTATTAAAATCATGATCAGAAATATTGTATTCACAAATTGACAAAGAACTATTCTCAAAATCACCATTGATTAATGATTGGCAAATTGCACTATTATTATATTTAAAAAATAAGCACCCAATTATACAGACTATTACTCTTTTCATATTCTCTAGGATTTCACAAATTTGCGTCTAGGAGGAACAATGAATTAAAATTTAATTACCCAATTTTATTATTTGCCCAAGAAATATTTGAAGATTATTAGCATCATAAATACTTAAATAATAAGTACCCGTAGCAAATCCAGTCAATGATAAAATTAAGTCGGAATTTTGAGTTGCACTTTTGGACAAAATCAATTCCCCATTAACATTATGGACTGTGATAAAATAATTTTGAGATTCAAATTTTATTCCATCAATTTTGAATGACCCTTGTGTAGGATTTGGCTGCAACTTAATTTCCGATTGATATTCATTAATTGATTTATTTGATGTTGTAATACCTAAATCCCATAATGATGTGATAAATCTTTCAGTTTTTGGTAATTGAGACACATCTAAATTAGCTTGTCTGAATAAACCACTGAGTATTATTTTACCGTCCTCTAATTCTTCCAAATATCCTTCTATTGCCAAATTGTAATAATCCTTCATTTTTATTTCTGCTAAAAATGATAAATTACCTTTTCCATCACTTTTGTAAAAAGACAAATTTATACTATCTAGATTTTTAGAATATTTGTTAAGCAATAAAATGCCAGGCTCATTCTTTAATTTTAGCAATCCGATACATGTACCAAAACTATTATTAATTCTTGCAGGATATACTATCTCTTCTAATAAATTGCCATTGGAACCAAATACGAATATATGTTGCCTTGGGAATGAGTTGTCTTCAAAGTATTCTGTTCCCAAAATGCATATATGTTCATTTTTCAATGAGACCATCTGATATTCTCTAATGTTTGATATTTTGTCAGCGAGATTTGGATTATTTAATAATGTTAAATTTTTATCCATGAAATATAAACTAAACTCCATAGTGTCCCCTGTGATATAAGGTTTTCTGGAATAAGTATGAATTAATCTAATAATTGTATCAAATTGTTCATTTAATAAATATGGAACATCTTCGAATGGATTAATATTTTTATATATGCCATAAATATCATTGGATGCATCAATATTTATTAATTTACCCAAAGAATCCATTCTTGTTCTTGCCATTCCAAATGAAGGTATTCTTTTATCAATATAATTTGTATAACAATCGTAACCATTAACGGAGTTTTTATTAAGATATGAGTATACATTCCTGCTAGCTTTAAATAATGGGTAATTAGGGTCATTAATTGGAGAATGGTATATATACATTTCTTCTCCGGAAGTTAAATCATATTTTCGAACCGTCAGCTTTCCATTATCCCAAGATGGAGAGAAAATATCAACAGTGTCATAGGAATATCTAAAGTTTAGAAGTTCAAGTTGATTATGAGAATTAATAAAAAAATGATTTGTATACTCCCTTTTCGAAGAATTTCTAAGATCAAAATAATTCTTCCAAATTGATTTTCCAGTTTTTAAATTGATTTTTTCAATAAATCCGCCAGATAATTTTTCAAAGATATTATCGTTAATTTGATAAATATAATTATCGTTCACAAGGATTTTTCGCTCAGCTAAAGTTGCCAAATAATCCATTCCAGTTCTACCTTTGTATCCGATTGCTGTGCTATCAATTGAAACATGAGACCAGATTGGCTGCTTGCCAATAAAAATGTCACCTAATTGGTCAATCTGGGCAATCAAACAATTGGTAATCAAGAACAAGGGTAGGGTTAAAAAATATTTCATATTTAGTTCATTAATTATATTAAATTACCTTTGGTCAAGGTAGCTACTTTGACCAAAAATAATATTATTTATTACTAAAGAAATTTATTAGGGTTCGCAATCATGATCAGCGCAATTCCCACCTCCACTAGTTCCGGAGCAATTGTATAATGGAGAATTACCACAATCTCCATAATCGGTATATGAGGGATAGCCAGAATAATACGTACTATGTGCTGTATCCCAACACCATTCTACTTCTCTTTTACAGCATGCATCTCCACAAATAATCTGTGTTAAAATAGTTACAGGAGGTATTCCACCAAGTTCAACTGCGCACCATTTATAACATAATGCACTGTAGAACTCTGTGGTTAATGTTCCATAACTTCCACCCGCACATGGGAAACTATCTCGATGAGATGAATTGGCAAAAAACTGACCCATTAGGTATCTTTCTAAGGATGATTTGGCAGCAAGGTAAAATACATCCATTTCATAATTATACTGATTGTAATCAGGAATGGCTAAAATTGAGTCCCAACGAGTTTGTAATGAGTCACATCCATTTGAGATTAATCCAACTTGAAAATTTGCTATCGTAAATTTCAGTAACACACCACCTAAGGAATAACATGCCCATAAATCATAGATGGCATATATCTGACACGGAGAGTACCCGTTAACGTTAATAAGTTGAACTGCTGAGTCCTGGGTTTGATAACAATCTGTATTATCAAAACAATCATCAATGGCAGATCTTTGAACTAACTTTACAGACTTAGAATGAGTTGTGCTTTTGGCGTGATTCTCTTGAATACTTTTTTCACAGGCCCAAATGATTGCTGATAATATTATTCCAGCAATAATAAAATTGAGAAATTTTTTCATAGTTTGAAATTTAATTGTTCAGTAAGAAATATTTGCATTAAAACCTGCCAGACGTAATTATAAAAGTAATACAAAAAAATCACATTTTTTTATTGGCATTTGTTACAAACAGGAATTATTGACCTATGAGACAGTTATTTAGATGCGCTTTGTAACAAATCACAAATATTCATTGTAACAAGTTACAATTCTTCCTATTTACTTAAAAAATGACTTTGTTCAATATGGACATATAATAAATCAAAGCCATATTTTGTAAGTACCGTGTTTCCCGGACTGATAATAAATTGGATTTAAAATATCGTGATTTGATTTTAAATACTTCAAAGGACTATTATTGTTAAAAGATTTATGTGGATGATTCAAATTATAATCCTCCTTCCATTCCTCTGATAAACTTCTTAACTGCATAAGGTTATCAAACAAATAAGCATCAAGTATATCTTCTCTGTAACTACGATTAAATATTTCAATAAATGCATTCTGAGTCGGCTTACCAGGTTGAATGTATTTTAATTAATCTCTTTCGCACTACAATAGGATACCAATGTGTTTGAAATAAATTCCGGTCCATTATCGCATCTGATTTGATCAGGTTTATCATATGTAATACTCCCCTAAATTGAGACCAGAGGTTTAGTTAATTTTAAATCATTAAATTTATTGAACCATATGAAAAAAACAAGACGCAAATTTACTTCTGCCTTTAAGGCCCATGTGGCCATCGAAGCCATCAAAAACAAGAAGACAATGAACGAACTCAGTGTTCAGTTCGATGTCAATCCAGTAATGATCTCCAAATGGAAGACAGAATTTCTGGAGAATATGAATCTGGTATTTGAAAGGGAGAGAGGATTTTCTGATCAGTCAGATTCTTCGGAAATGGAAAAGTTGTATGCACATATCGGCCAACTCAAAGTCGAGAATGCTTTTTTAAAACAAAATTGCAAGAAACTGGGGATATGAAACACCGCATAGACATGATATCTAGGCGGGTTCAAAAGTTGAGCATACGCAAGCAATGTGAGCTATTGAGCGTACCACGAAGTACTTTATATTATCAATCTGTACCAGAAAAACCAGAGAATGTAAAAATGATAAATATTATGGATAAACATTTGTTGCGACATCCGACTGAAGGTGTGGAATCTATGGTGGATCTTTTGAAAGAAATGGGATATCCAGTAGGACCAAAAAGAATAAGGAGGTTGTTTAAGCTTATGGGATGGCAAACTATATACCGTCGAAAAAACCTTACAAAAGAAGGCCTGAAGCAATTTATTAAACCTTATTTATTGAGAAACCTGGAAATCACTCATGCCAATCAAGTTTGGTGTACTGATATAACATACATCCCAATGGCAAAGGGTTTTATGTATATGATTGCATTTATTGATGTTTACAGTCGTAAAATTATGGGATGGAGCATCAGTAACAGCATGAGCAAACAATGGTGCATAGCAGCTCTCAAAGAAGCCATAGCATTAAATGGAAAACCGATGATTATCAATTCAGACCAAGGATCTCAATTTACCAGTTCGATGTGGACACATTATCTGGAATCAGAATCTATCCTTATATCAATGGATGGAAAAGGAAGAGCCACAGACAATGTCTGGATTGAAAGATTTTGGAAGACGCTTAAATACGATTACATTTATTTGAATCCTTGCGATAACGGTTTTGAACTCTTTGAAGGGGTCCACAATCATATCACGTATTATCATCAAAAAAAGCATCAAACAACCGGTCAATCTCCAAATAAACGTTATGAAGAATCAATAAAAAATAAGACTGCCTAATATGTCATTTTTTAACTTAACAAACCGAACTTTTGGTCCAAGTATTGGGGAGTATTACACTGTACGATGCTCAAAATCTCCGCAAGCCATGGAAGAACTTCACCAAAAAAGAAAAGCATCATTGAAACGATTACCAAATCGTTAATCATCGGTAAAGAAGATGTTGAAATCAAGCTTTCCTATATCCCTACCTTAGTTCAAAAAGAGACTCCACCGCTCAGGGTGCAAATAGTAAAACGATGAGCCTCAGTAATTTAATAACATTAGACGTAAACAACGAATCCTGGAAGTTGCTGAAAATCCTGAGGAGAGGGCTTAACTCCGCCCAAGATGCCATATCATTACCGCAAAGGCAATTGGATTTCATGAGTCCAAGACTGCTTATAGCCCGAATTTTTCTTTATATAAAGGAATTTACGATATAAACATATGTTTATAGGTATTTTACATATGGAAATAAATACATATAATTGAATATCAAGCTGTATATAGACTCAGGGTAAACCCTGAATTTTAAAAATATCTGAAGTGAAACTTGCAAAAGCTGCTCCGGCTTGCTTAACTTCGTGACGTATTCTTCCCTTTGTTACTTTAGATCGGTTCCGGTCTAATGCCTCAATCACATTGTCTGGATTTGAGCTTTTATTAAGTCCAGGCTTCATTGTGAATAATTAATCTTTTAAATCTACGATCATGAGGCAATTAGTACAATTCAAGACATCCCTGGTAAACTGCTTGAGCGTGGCTATTTTGTTTTTAGCTGCCTGTACTAAAGAGGAAACTACGAGTTTTAGCGAACTGAGTAAAGCCAACACCGAATCTGGAAAGGTGGCTTTAGATTGGATGCGCCTGAGTGTCCAGCTTACACCTGAAATGCCGGGATACACGCCCCCAATTGCGGCAAGAACTTTCGCCTACCTGGGTTTGGGAATCTACGAATCCGTTGTCCTGGGGATTGAAGGTCAACCAAGCTTCAAAGGCAAGATCACCGGACTGGATGCAACCGCTCTTCCCGTTCTCTACGAAGGAGGTGAAGTTCGTTGGTCTCTGGCAGTCAATGAATGTATGAAAGAACTGTTCGGCAAGTTTTACCGCAATGCTGCACCTGCGGCAGTTGAACGCATCAACAAATTACACGCGGAATCCAAAGAACTTTACAGCCTGGGTCTTTCAGCAGACGTCATTCAAAAATCCATTCAGTTTGGACAAATGATGGCAAAAGCTATTTACAACTACTCATTGACAGATGGTCAGGATGAAGCTTATCTCAATAATTACCCTTCCAATTATACCTTTCCGGAAGGACAGGGTATATGGGATCCTAGCTCTTCTCATATTAAAAAACCAATGCTCCCATACTGGGGTGATGTGCGTTGCTTTCTGAAACATGCATCAGACATGGATATGCCCAGCCCTCCGGCTTTTTCCACTTTGACCAATTCACAATTCTATGCAAATGCGCTGGATGTGCGTAACAGGGTGCGCAATCTGGACGAAAATACAGAAACAATGGTCAAATTCTGGAACGATGACCAGGACTATGCAATTACAATGGCAGGTCACATGGAAGCCATTTTGATCTCCATCCTCGAATCTGAAAACAAAGACCTCGCTTTTACAGCAAATGCATTTGCCAAAATAGGCATGTCCATGCATGATGCAACTGTGAACGCATGGCGTGTAAAATACAAATACAATATTCTGCGTCCGGAAACCTATATCCGGGAAAATATTGACAAAGACTTTCTGGCATTGATCAATCCTCAATCTACGCCGGAATATTCTTCAAGCTCCTCAGCTCTTGCAATGGCTTGTTCTGAAGTTCTGAGTTCTCTATTTGGTTACAATTATGCTTTCACGGATCGTACACATGAATACAGAAAAGACATTGATGGAACACCACGTTCTTATAAATCTTTCCAGCAAATGGCAGATGAAATAGCGCAATCTTTTCTCTATGGAGGAATCCATTACAGATTTAGCCTCGAAGCCGGTCAACAGCAAGGTGCATTCATTGGCAAACAGATGATTAAACTGGGTATCTAAACAGTTTTTCTTTATATAAATCAAAAGGGAATAGCTCCTTCACCAGGAGCTATTTTTTTTTGCCTTTAACTTTCATTCCGCATCTGAAAACCCGTAATCAATGAAAGCCAAAGATTTGGTCAGTTCCTGCTTATAAATGTTGGAAAGGAAGCACTTCCAAAATGGGCGCACTTCACGGTTAAAGGATCTTTAAACCGATATACCTTACAAAAGTTGTTAAGAAAATCTGTCAGAAGTTCAAACTCCATGTTTCGGGAGTTCGGTTTTGGAAAATATACAATGTGCTGAATCGTACCATCCTGGTTGATAAAAACATTCATCCAAAGTTTGAGCCCACTCAAATCAAAATGCACTTCCCTGGCATAATTCTCCATTTCCATCAGAATGGACGTCCAGGCATAGAATGCACGGGTTAAATCATCTCCATAGGCATTCAAGAGCATTTTATCATAGCCTGCGGACATGCTCTCATAGGGCTTTTCATATTCCCCAATCATAAAGACCCTGGGTAGATTTGTCTGCTCGTGCAGAATTTCAGGTTTGCCCTTCATCTGGGACCAACCAGAAATCGCAATGAAGAGGATCATGCCTATGCGGACAATTCTGTGCATATTTGGCGTATAAATCGTCATTTTAAACCTAAAAACCAATTAATGAAGCAATTTCATATAAAAGAATAATTAAATATATATCTCATCTAACCAATTTTCCGCATCTTGCAAAAAATTTAAAACTGCAAAAAACAGGCCATGTTTGTTGACATTTTTTGCGTCCTGATTCTCGCCTTCGGCTTTTACATGGGCTACAGCAAGGGAATTATCAAATCCTTTTTTGGAATCCTCAGCATCTTCATTGCTATTTTAGTAACGCTGAAGTTCTCCTTTATCGGTATAAATCTTATCGAAAAGCTCACAGGGCTCGATGCCCGGCTATCGATACTGCTGGGACTCCTCTTGTGCTTTTTACTCATCGTTTTTGCAATTCGCCTCATCGGCAGGGGTTTTGAAAAAGTCCTTGAAACTGCCGAAATCAATTTTATTAATAAGCTAATAGGCGGAACCGTTTCCGCATTGATAGGCCTGATGCTCTATAGTTCTGCGATTTGGTTTTTTGACCGGCTTCATTTAATAAGTGAGGATACCCGAACGAATTCCATTTGCTTTCCCACTTTGCAATCCATGCCGGAAAAGACCAAATGGATTTGGAGTAAGGCCAAGCCTCTTTTTACTGAATTTTGGGACAAAACGCAGCAAGCCCTGGATGAATTTGATCAAAAGAAAACCAAACCAGAGTCCCAGGGGCAACATATGTAAAATCAGGTTAGCCTTGAAGAGTCTTCCATAAGACATCCTTCAATTCTTCGATGCCCTGTTGGGCCACTGCAGAAATAAAGACAGCCGGTACACCGGGAGGGAGGTCCCCTGAAATCAGTTGCTTCCATTCCGGTTCCGCCATGTCCATTTTGGATATGGCCAGCACCCTTGGCTTATCCAACAACTCAGGATTATACTGTTCCAGCTCGTGGATGAGAATTTCGTAGTCCCCGCGAATATCATGACTGTCACAGGGTATCAGGAATAATAATACACTGTTCCGTTCAATATGCCGTATAAAACGAAGTCCCAGACCCTTTCCCTGATGCGCATTTTCAATTATTCCGGGTATGTCAGCCATTACAAAGGAACGGCCATCCCGATAAGATACAATGCCGAGATTCGGGACGAGCGTTGTAAAAGCATAATCGGCAATTTTTGGTTTGGCAGCAGTCATAACTGACAAAAGTGTGGATTTCCCAGCATTCGGGAATCCAACCAAACCCACATCAGCAAGTACTTTGAGTTCCAGTATCTTCCACCCTTCCAGTCCGGGCTCGCCGGGTTGAGCATAATCAGGAGCCTGCTGTGTGGGCGACTTGAAAAAATTATTCCCCATGCCACCTCTTCCACCGGGCATCAGTATCTTTTCTTCCCCATCTTCCGTAATTTCCAACTCTTTTATGCCTGTCTCCGGATCCACCGCAACAGTTCCCAAGGGAACTTCAATGATACTATCAATCCCGTCTGCACCGGTGCAGTTATTTTCTCCCCCATTGACACCATCATTTGCAAAAATGTGTTTTCTGTATTTCAGATGTAATAATGTCCACAACTGGGCATTGCCTTTCAATATGATATGGCCGCCTCTGCCGCCATTGCCGCCATCCGGGCCACCTTTCGGGTTGTGCTTGCTGCGAAAAAAATGCACACTGCCAGCTCCTCCCTTCCCGGACCTGAAAAAGATCTTTACGTAATCGACAAAATTTTGTTCAGCCATATGTCAATTTCAGCAGATCCGGTCAACGTGTGCACAAAGCCTGTCAAAAATTTCATCAATACTTCCTACACCATCCACTTTAAATGATTTGCCTGACTTGTGGTAATGTTCAAAAACAATAGCCGTTTCAGACAAATAGACCTGGATCCTTTTCCTGATGATCGCTTCATCATTGTCATCCGGCCTTCCTGAACTCAATCCACGGTTTAAGATCCTCGAAATAATCTCTTCTTCAGGGACTTCTAAGGATAATAAAATTCCAATTTCCTCATTCTTTTCACATAACATATTATCCAATGCCAAAGCCTGAGGAGCGGTTCTTGGAAACCCATCGTAAATAACGCCCTTTACATCTGGCATTGAGGCCACTTTGTTTTTCAACATGCCTATAGTTATTTCATCCGGCACCAACATGCCTTTACTCATGTACTCTAATGCTTTTAAACCCAATTCGGTTTTTTGGGAAGTTTCGGATCTGAACAAATCACCCGTTGAAATATGTGCGAGCTTATATTTCTCAACCATTTTGGCTGCCTGAGTGCCTTTTCCACTCCCGGGGGGCCCAAATAAAATAATATGAATCATCATTTTAAATTTGGCTGCAAAGATAGGACGAGTGCAGGGGAAACATGCAAAATAAAGCTCTTAAGTCCGGAAACGATCCGGGCGAAAAGAAATGAAATCTTCAAACTGAGGGTAAATAGTAAAGAATAAACAATGCCCGACTTTAGTAAAACAGAATTTTGAATAAGAGCTACGGGAAGGTCTTATGGGCCATTTGAATGCAGATGAAAAAAGCTCCACCCTAGTTTTCAACGCTCTGCCTGCGGCACTATTCTTACTATTTCAACAAACTAATGTTCCCTTTTTTAAGGGTCTTCTTTCCATTGCAATCATACTTCAGATAATATCCAAAAACATCCGGAGCGAGTTCCGCTCCTTTAAACCGGTCATCCCATTCATCTGATATATGGAAAGATTCGAATACCTTTTCTCCCCAACGATTAAAGATGACTAAATGATGTCTAGTCCTGAAGTGAATTGGAACGAAACAATCAATCCAAATATAATGAACATGATGATAAAAAATATTAATAAACCCTGGAAGCCCTATTTATTGAGGGACTTATAATTCCTTTTTGAAATGAAATTCCTTTGAGCAGAAGTCGAATACCTCCCAGCGATCGATCAAGTAAATAGGATCTAAAGGATTCATTTCAAACGATAAGATCCGCTTAGGCAATAAGTAGAGATTATGAACGAACGTTCGTAAGCATTTCAAAAAACAAGTTTTGACTTCCGAAACCGGACAAAGTGCAACTATTCGTCCTTCGTGAAATGGCGAGATACATTCATTAAACGGGTCTTCCCCGCAACATACCCAAACCAACGATCTGTTTCTGAATTCTGAATAGAGGGACTACCGATAAGCGACGGGACCGGACTTAAGGTAAGATTCGAAGCGCACCGCCTTTTTTAATCTTCTAATCCAATAATCACTTTTAATGATATTTTCGTTGATCACCCCTTTGGACGAAGTGCTGTGCAGAACAGATAAATTCTCTTTTGTATTTGCCGTGATGATGGCCACGTGACTGATGGATTTGGCATTTCCAAAAAACAAAAGATCGCCAGGCTGTGCATCCGCAATTGGAATTTCTTCACCCAGGATGCATTGATCTGTAGAACAAGATCCCGCTTCCAGGCCATTGGCCTTGAACAAAAAATACACCAAACCACTGCAATCAAAACCCTTAGGGTTTTTACCTCCCCGAAGATAAGGTGTACCGAGCTGCTGCATTCCCAGCGAAAGGACACTCTCCCTTAAGATCCACACTTTGCCGTTGTCTTCGGTATCTGAACGGCGCTCGGCTACCATCACCCTTGGTGGATTGCAGGCAGCCAACAGGAGAAGTGATAAAGCCACACTCACAAAAAGCCTATAACATGTGTATTCCACTACAAAGCCCATTTTGAATTGCTTGAACCTGTCAAAGATAATATGAAATAACATATTATAAAATATATATATTTATTTTAGCTTGATTTTAACAATATTATATTGAAAATACTCTCTTTTGCCCCTTATTTTAACAGGAAAGTATCCCGGTCGTTCAGGAAAGGATACGCCCTCCGGTAGATCTCAAGCTCTGACTTCTGCAGCAACACCCCTCCCTGACATGGCTTGTCTCCCAGATGCAATTTACGCTCACCCTCAAAATTATAAACGGCGGAATCACCTGGATAGTCTATTCCCAGTCCATCAGTTCCCACCCTGTTTACTCCAGCAACAAAACATTGATTTTCAATGGCCCGAGCCGGCAGTAGCTGATTCCAAGCCCCGGCCCTCTTTGTTGGAAAATTGGCAACATAAATCATCAGATCAGTTCCCTGGGTATTCCTGCTCCAAACAGGGAATCGCAGATCATAACATATATAGAAACTGATTTTCCAGCCTTTGTACTCCAGAGTCAAATGCTCCCGGCCGGCGGAATAATGCTTGTGTTCACCCGCAATTGAAAACAAATGCTTTTTATCATAAAATTTAGGACTCACGAATCCCGGCTCAACCCAAACAAGCCGATTATAATATTGGCCCATATCCCGGATGATGAGACTTCCGCAAAGCGCCGCCTGATGCTTTTCCGACAATTGTTGCAACCAATTTATACTTGGTCCATCCATATCTTCAGCCAAGACAGAAGAAGCCATGCTGAATCCTGTCGTAAACATTTCAGGTAAGATGAATACATCTGTGGATCCGGGAAGACAATCTGCCAACATCTGCTCGATCTGCATTCGATTGGCTTCCGGGTCTTCCCACTTCAGGTCCAATTGGACCAGATTGATACGCAATTCACTCATACGCCCTTCAATTTCGTTTTTATCCTGCTCACAATTTTATGACAGGTTGTACATCCTCAGAAATCTCAAAAGGTCTGCATCAGGACTACATCTGCCAGAAATTGCCAAAACCCGAAAGGCACCGGTCTGGAGCCTAAACAAGAAAGCCCACCTGGTGGCGGGCCTTCCATTTTATGAAAATGGGATTATTATTTTTTAGGTGCAGCGGCTTTCGCTTCCTCTGCCATTCCACTCTTCAGTGCTCTTGGAATTTCAACACCTACCACCGGGGTGCTGGCAGGATTGATAATTTCCACGTTTTGAATCGCCTCAATATCGCGAATTCTCATGGTTTGACCAAGGTCTAAATTCGATACGTCAAGATTAACTTCAGAAACTATGTTCTCGGACGCAGCTTTGATTTTCACGGTACGAACCCTCTGAACAAGCTTACCACCGGATTTTACCCCAATAGCAGCGCCTTTGAGCCTTAAAGGAACCTCAACCTTAACGCTGGTTCCCTTCACAAGTTTCAGAAAATCAAGGTGGATTACCTGATCAGATACCGGATGGGTCTGAACTTCTTTAAGAATACAACGATGCGCCTTTCCATCCAGGTGGATTTCTGCGACTTTGAATTCCGGAGTATAAAGCAAGGACCTCAATTCGGCCGGATTTGCCGTAAAATGGAGGCATTCATTCTTAGCATAAAGTACACAGGGAACCTCGCCCTGACGACGGTAGCTTCTGGAGGCCGATTTGCCCATTTCTGTTCTTGCGCGGCCATTGATTACAACTGTTTCCATATCTTGACTATTTAGAAAAGCCCGAAAAGGGAGCGCAAAGATAAATAAAAAGCTGAAATACAAATTATTTCTCTACAAAAAGGGCTTCAATTGAACGATGTTCATGGGTATTCCGTATCGCCTTCGCAAAAAGCTTGGCGGAGCTCAATATGCTGATCTTTGGACTGGTCCGTTTCAATGGGATGGAGTCTGTCACAATCATTTCGGAAATTTGGCTGGCCTCAATGGTTTCAAAGGCCCTTCCGGATAACACCGGATGGGTGCAAATGGCTTTCACACTGACCGCGCCTTTTTCAATTAGGGCATCCGATGCTTTACACAAGGTTCCGGCCGTATCTACAATATCATCCACCAGGATGACCTCCCTGCCTTTCACATCGCCGATGACCGTTATTCCTTCCACCTCATTGGCCTTCTTTCTGTATTTATCGCAGATAACAAGGTCCTTGCCAAAATGCTTGGAATATGCACGAGCTCTTTTTACGCCCCCAACATCTGCGCAGGCGAAAACCGTAGCTTCCGTCATATAGCTTTCGAGGTAGGGCATGAAGATTGCCTCACTCTTTAAGTGATCCAAAGGAATATCGAAAAACCCCTGGATCTGGTCCGCATGAAGATCCATGGTCATAATCCTGTTGGCACCTGCAGCTTGCAACAAGTTCGCTACCAGCTTGGCAGATATGGGAACACGCGGCTTATCCTTCCGGTCCTGACGTGCATATCCAAAGTACGGAATCACTGCAGAGATGTAACCCGCAGAGGCTCTCTTGGCCGCATCGATCATGAGAAGTAACTCAAACAAATTCTCAGCAGGAGCATAGGTCGATTGTATTAAAAATACATACATGCCTCGAACGGACTCATTAATCACAGGCTGCATCTCCCCATCGCTGAATCGCATCAGCTTAAGGTCTCCCAGAGAAAATCCATAATGATCGCTGATGCTTTCTGCGAGTGTCCGGGAAGAAGTTCCGGAAAAAAGTTTTACATCCTGCATATGCTCTAAAAGTTAGACAAAGCTAATACTTTTACCTGCAAATCACATTCCAGTATGCAAAGATTGCCAGGTCTTTATTTCGGCCCAACAAAGCAAAAAGGTCGGGGCGTATTCTGCGCAACGGATATTCCCAAAGCTGCACTTATTGAAATTTGCCCATTGATCCTCATTCCTGAATCTGAAGTGGATATCATCCATGAAACCGAATTGCACGATTACTATTTTGTTTGGGGAGATCGGGATGAACAGGCAGCTATCGCACTTGGATATGGTTCCTTATACAATCATTCCTATAAGCCCAATGCCGAATACATTTACGACCTGGATAACATTTGCATTGAAGTATTTGCCTTAAAAGCAATAAAGGCCGGAACTGAAATCACTTTTAACTATCATGGAGATCCCGATTGCAAAGATCCCTTGTGGTTTGATAAAACCGGAAAGAGGATTATGCGTTTAAAGGCAGGTCAAAAGCCGGCCTGACTTCGTATCGCTTCGATTTTAAATTGTGGTTTATGGATTTGGGAAGCAACCGGCACATTGCAAGAATCGGTTCCCTCATTCAACAATTTTTAAATAGAATGCATCCCGAACAAATTCCGTCCGGATCTCAGCAAATTCTCTTCGACACCATGCATTTATACAAGCTCTTGTGCCTAACCCGTTTCGTATTTCTAAGAATTTTATTTTCCATTTCGTTACAGCCAAATTTGATCTATGCCCCTGGTCATCCGTATAAGGTGTATTCCATGGATCATATGCAGTCCCCGGTTCCTGAAAATATATTTTAGCAAATGCCGGCTAAGTCGATCCCTAAAACATGCAACAGCGTGAGAAAATCGACAATGGTATTACAGCAGTTGTCTTAATTCATCAGAATGACAAGAGCCGGAATCTTCTCTAAAATGAAGCGCGCAATGCAAGCGGCATGGGCATCCTTCCAGGTTCAGATAGATAAAGCGATCTGCTCCAAAATTCCCTTATACTTAATTGCTCCTGTAGAGAAGTATAAGGAGGAGCAGGATAGAAATGAAGTTCACTTCCTCAATATTCCTGCTTTTCTGAACTCGAAAAACTTATTCAATGTACCCAATTGAAAAAGATGCACCGGGCACCTGAAAAAGATCAGCACGCCACACAAGTAATGAGATAAAAATTCGACATCAAAATAAAATTAGAAGAACCGGCGACTTCATGTTCTTTAGTACATGAACCAGTTCAAAGCAATGCTCGACATCTATTCTTCTTTGAATAATTTTTCTGAAGGTATGATTGCATCAATGGACTTAATACTGCCTTGAGTGAAATTTTGATCCGTTACAAAGCCATAGCCTTGCAATATTTCATCTTTACGTATGATGCGAACAAATTTATCTGTAGTCAATGTACCAAGATCCTCATGCCAAATTAATTCAGAGGTTTTGATTATTTCCTGATTTATGGTTGAAAACACGACACTATCCCGCATATAGGTCTTTTGCTCTTTGTGCACACGCAATGCATATTTGGAGGCAAGTGTATTGATTACGCGCTGGTTTCTGTCATAGAAATAGGCGACAAAACCTTTTGGGAATTCTTCCTTTAACTCCGATTCTTCTGTATAACGAATCATTTGCGGAGCCTTTATGCGGATTTGTATCAGGGCAGAATCGCTATAACTGAGGTCAACATCCAAAAATAATTCCTTGTTGCTGAATTGTCCGGCTTCGAGATCGTTCATTTCCTTTTTTTCCTCTGTACAGGAAACCAAAAAAATCAGGACCCCAAAGAATAAGCCAAGCCGCATCATCGCAAGAGTGTAAGGTCTCCACTTACCGTTTTGACATATCCATCCAAAAATCGACCTTTAATCAGATACACATATACGCCGGGAAGACAGAATTCGCCATCTGCCCTGCCATTCCATCCACTGGAAGGCACTCGAGGGACAAGGTTCTCGCCCTGGTAAAGCAGGTTTCCCCAGCGATCGAATATTTGCATCTCGTCAATGTTTACAAGTGATTTACTCCCTCCCGCAAAAAACACATCATTGATATTGTCCCCATTTGGTGAAAATACATTAGGCGGATAAATCTCATAATTCTTCCTGACGCGAACAAAAAAAGAATCGACACCCAAACAACCGTTAGCATTCGTAACCTGCAATGCATAATAACCATCATGCAGGGGCAAAGCGGATGTATTCTGGCATTGGACGCAGGCAATGCTATCTCCACGATACCATGTGTAACTATAGGCATCATTGGGTATTGCGGATCCGTTTAACTGGATCTGATCGCCTAATTCAACTTCAATATCACTTCCCGCATTTGGAAAAATTTCATTTGGTTCAGTCAGCACCACCTCTATAGAATCCAGACAACCTTTGCGATCTTGAATGAAAATAACATGGCGTCCTGCGGATAGATTGGTAAACCGGCCCGTAGAGCTGAAATCCTGCCCATCCAGGCTGTATTGGTAATATTGGGTATTCACTCCATTAATGATTTCTTCATACGGTGAACCTAATTCACCGCGAACAGCTATCATGCCGTCATTGGATCCAAAGCAGCTGAGATTTCGCAAACTGTCCAGCGAAATTTTAAGAGTGGGCAGATCTTCGCAGCAAGGTTCGGCGTACAATCTGCGAATATCTGTAACCTGGCAGCCAGAGCTTGTTTCAATTGTCAGCGTGATATATTTTTCTCCGAATGAACTGTAATTTACAGTGTGGGGTCCCCTGCCATTGGCGGTTTGGGGAATGGCATCTTTTCCAAAGTTCCAGGTCCACCGGACGATTGTTCCCTGACTCAGCGTGGAGGAGTCTGTCACTACAAAATCCGTTTCGCACTTGAGGCCAGAAGGCGGATCAATTCCGAATTTAGCTTCCGGGCCCAAAAATTCGCCTGTTCCTCCCCATTCCACGGAAAATCCAATTCCGGTATTTGAAAAATTGTTGATGATCAGGGTATATGCTTTACCCTTTTTCATATCAATAAATTTGCAATAGCCATTTTCACCGCTGTTGCAGTTTAGATCTTCTGTTATGTCATTGTCTGTAAAATTCAATCCGGTAGGCCCTGCACAAGGCGGAGCTGTTGCATTGCAGCGGAGGACTATCTTGTCGCTGCAATTGTGTATTCCACTTGGAAGTTCGTATAAGGCATAATCGATATCATCTGAGGGATTTAATGGCCTGAGGTCAAACGTTAGGGTTCCATCATTTGCAGCCTCCCACGAATACCATACCGAGGAAGATTCTGAATTTTGGGTGCTGTTATCTCCCAAACAACTGTTGTTTGCTTCGTCCGGGAACACACCACCACCGCTTAACCTCTGCACAACAAAAGGGGATTTGTCGCATAAGACCGTTGATCGGTCGCAATCCTGCTCGGCGCGGGCCGGCGGATTAAAATTATTGATGCACAATTGAAAGGTACCGGTATTGTTGTTTAAACCATCGATCCGTATGTAATAGTCTGCCCCAACAACGAGTCCACCCTGGTAAATACTTAAGATGCCCTTTCCTGTAATGTCTGCACCGCATTCCAGTTCGGAGATGGTGCCACCGCAAATTCCCCGGTACAAAGCGACAAGGGGCCTGGCGAGAGTTCCCCCGGGAGTGCCACCGGGATTCGTTCCAATCACCGTAATGTTGACATCTGTGAAAAAGGCCCGGAAGCGAAACCACACATCCCGGCCTGTGCTTGACCAACAGGTTGCCGAACCGTAACCGGATGCCGTCGCCAGTTCATTGGTATATTCACCCGTCTTACTGCAAAACTTGGTCACATCACCAATCACTATCGGATTATTGCAGTTATCATTTGAGGGTTGTGCAAACCCTTTCAGGTTAAATGCACACAATAAAATGGCTATGTAAACTGCTCCTTTCATTCAATTTCTTTGGACCATAACGATGAATTCACATAAACAGACACCTTTGGCATTATGTTTTGTGAAGAAAACTTTAAAAATATACCAAAATTATACAAAATTTAATTGGCTGGCATTCCATACGTAAGCGGTATGCCCTTATCTATTACTTTTGCAATGTAGTACGCCGGATATGTTTACCATTCCAAATATTCTCACGTCCAGCAATTTGTTTTTTGGTTGCAGTGCGCTGGTCAGCCTCCAGAAAGGAGATTGGCCGTGGTGTATAGCTTTTATTGTACTTGCCGGAATCGCTGACTTCCTGGATGGTTTTGTAGCAAAGCGAATGAAACTCAGCAGTGATTTGGGCGTGCAGCTGGATTCTCTTTCCGATGTGGTCAGCTTTGGAGTAGTGCCTTCCATGATCTGCTTTCAAATCATGAGCCGTGAACTCCCTCAAAGCACCCTGCTGCCTTATTTGTCATTCGTCCTCGCATTGATGGCAGCATTCCGCCTGGCCCGGTATAACATCAGCAGTTCTGCTTCCTCCTATTATTTCAGTGGCTTGCCTGTTCCTTCCAATGGATTTTTTTTTGCAGGACTTCTTGCCCTTTACCATGATCCTCTTGATCCCTTTGACGTTTTATTTCAACCATTCATTTTCGTATTGATCATCCTGATTTTTGCCACGCTCATGATTTCGACACTAAAAATAGTGAAGATCCAAATGAAAAAAGAATGGTGGAAGTCCTTTGGCATGATACCTATCGTGGATCTGTTAAGTCTTTTGAGCTATTTCTGGATCGGAACAGCAGCTCTTAGTGTTGCAGTCCTCGTGCACATTTTGATGAGTCTTATTATTCCAAATCATAAACTTGAAATTCAAAATTCATGAAATCTTTTAAAGCCCAGATCGACATCATGCCTCATAAGGAATTGCTGGACCCACAGGGGAAAACCGTTGCTCATAATATGCACTTTCTGGACATACATGGTGTAATGGATGTCAGGATTGGAAAACATATCGAAATGCTCATCCAGGCCAATGATGAACCATCTGCAAAAGAGATCGTGGAAAACAGTTGTAAAAAATTACTTACCAATCCGATAACTGAAAATTTCAGATACACCCTCAGCGAACAATAATTACGGATATGCAGGTGTTTGAATATCATGGATAAAGTAAAGGACCCCTGCCCATGTCTCTATTTGGTGCCAACTCCTATTGGCAACCTTTCGGATATGACTCCCCGGGCCCTCGGAATTCTATCCTCTGTAGACCTCATCCTTGCAGAAGATACCCGGGTGAGCAATAAGCTGCTCCATCATTTTAACATTGAAAAAAATCTGAAAAGTTTTCATGCCCAAAACGAGCACCGGTCTCTTCAAATGATGATAGATAAACTCAAAGAAGGAATCCGGATTGCTCTTTTGACTGATGCAGGAACTCCGGGAATATCGGATCCGGCCTACCTTTTGGTTCGTGCCTGCAGGAAGGAAGGCATTCCGGTCGTTGCTCTCCCGGGGGCCACGGCTTTTGTGCCCGCTCTCGTAGCTTCCGGCTTGCCATGTGACACCTTTCTCTTCAACGGCTTTCTTCCTCAGAAAAAGGGGCGTGCCACCCAACTAAAATGGCTGGCCAGCCTTCATTGTACGGTGATCCTCTATGAATCTCCTCATCGATTGCTGCGCTGTATGGAGGAGTTGATCCTCGCCTTTGGAGCAGATCGGGAGGCTTGTTTTGCAAAGGAGATTTCTAAAATGTATGAGCGTTATTTTACAGGCAGTCTGACAGACATTAAGCAACAGCTCCAGGATGTAAAAATAGTCGGAGAGTGGGTCATCATACTTGCCGGACATTCCTGACCAGGATTGCGCATCCCGGATTTTACTGTATTTGTGCATCAGGTTTGCACACAGCGAAAATTTATAAATTTCGGACATAGGCTCCACTTCGCGCAGTCCCTATTTCATGCGCAGAACCAAATGAAATATTCTCTTACTTTTGCCGGGGCACTATGGTTTTTAGCAGTATCGTTTTTATTCTGTATTTTCTGCCGGCATTCCTGCTGTGCTATTACCTTGTTGGAAAATCATACAAGAATATAGTCATACTTGCTTTCAGCATTTTCTTTTACAGCTGGGGTGCTCCAAAATTTATTTTTGTAATTCTCGGTACGACCCTCCTCGATTTTCATCTTGTAAAATGGATGGATTCCTCTCACAACCCCATAAAACGCAGAGCCTACCTGATATTGTCACTGGCAATCAACCTCGGATTACTGTTCTATTTTAAATATAGCAATTTTTTTATCGAGAACCTCAATAGCCTGCTTCAATTGGCAGGATTTCAAAGTATCCATTGGATCAAACTTGTTTTACCCATAGGTATTTCATTCTACACTTTTGAAACCATCACCTATGTAGTGGATGTATATCGAAAAGTACATAAGCCCCTCGAGCATTTTTGGGATTATCAAACGTATATCATTCTTTTTCCTAAACTGATCGCAGGTCCCATCATACGTTATCATGAACTTGCAGATCAAATAAGTGACAGGAGCCGGAATGAAACAATGGAAAACAGACTTACCGGATTTTACCGCTTTGTTATCGGTCTGTCTAAAAAGGTCATACTCGCCAACCATCTCGGAGCCTATGCAGACGACATATTCAGCTCCAGCTACCAGCACATGACAACGGGAACCGCATGGGCGGGAATTTTGGCCTACAGTTTTCAAATCTATTTTGACTTCAGCGGCTATTCAGATATGGCCATTGGCATTGCAAAAATGATTGGCTTCCGCTTTCCGGAAAATTTCGACAATCCCTATATCTCCGGAAGCATCTCCGAGTTCTGGCGCCGGTGGCACATCACACTCGGAAACTGGATGAAAAATTATCTCTACATCCCACTTGGAGGCAACCAGGTAAAAACGAACGAACGTTTGTATTTCAATTTGTGGCTTGTCTTTTTAGCATCCGGACTTTGGCATGGAGCCTCCTGGAGTTTTATTTTCTGGGGCGCCTATCATGGCATGTGGCTTGTGCTTGAACGCATGGCCCTTCTTAAAATATATGATAAAATCGGACCATGGCCACGCACCGCAATTTGTTTCTTACTGGTCATGGTGGGCTGGGTTTTCTTCCGGGTAGAACATTTGAGCGATGCTTTCCAATATTTGCGCTGTATGTTCGGAATGGAAAACCAGGGCGCCGCGGGATTCGAACTTAAAAAAGATTACATCCTGTATACCCTGATCGCTGCCTTTTTTGCATTCTTCGCAAAACCAAAAGCAGGAGAAGAAATACAGAAATTCCTCTTTTTTAAAGACTATTCCCTGAAGTCGCACTATGTCGCAATGCCCATTGTACTTGCCCTTCTGGCCATTTGTATATCCATGATCACCGCTTCCGGATTTAATCCGTTTATTTACTTTAGATTTTAAGATGAAGCCAGAACACGATATGCGATCTTACCTCTTCTATGGACTTCTCTTACTCCTTTTTTTACCCTGGATTCAATCTATCTGGAAACCTGTCCGCGTTAAAGCACTCAGAGGTGGTATCGAAACTATCGTTGTTCCAAATCTCAATGAAAAAAATTGGTTTGAAGGAAGATACCAACAATACCAGGAAAGCTACCTCAATGCAGAATTTGGCTTCCGCAGCAGTTTCGTGCGCCTGCACAATCAACTCGATTTTTATTTATTTGATGTACTGCATGCAAAATCCGTGCTAAGGGGTAAAGACAATTACTTGTATGAGTATAATTATATTGCAGCGTATTACGGCAGGGATTTCATCGGCAAAGACAGTATCCGGGGCCGCATGCTGCAACTTCAAGACATTCAAAAAAAACTGGAGTCTTTCAATAAGAAATTGATTTTGGGTTTTGCAGCAAGCAAAGCTCAGTTTTTCCCTGAGTATTTCCCAGATAGCATAAAGTACTCTCGGGACTCAACGAATTACGAATGGTTCCGTTTTTATGCAGATAGCCTTCAGATACCCACCATCGACTACAACGCCTGGCTGTTGTCTATGAAACAAAGCAGTGCGATTCCGCTCTATCCAAAATATGGCATTCACTGGTCCCATTATGCGGCCTGTCTTGTTGCAGATTCCCTGATACATTCGATTGAAGGTAGCCTGCAACAAGATCTTCCGGAGTTGGATTGGTCCGAAATAGAATGGGGTACACCCCGCTACGACGATAATGATATTGAGAAAGGACTGAATCTGATGTTTGCACTTTCAGGTCCTAAATTAGCCTATCCGAAATGCCACTTCGAAAGCGACACCAATAAAAAACGTCCCAATGTCATGGTCATCGCAGATTCCTACTACTGGAGCTTATTCAATTTGGGAATTTTCAACAGCTTTCACAAAAACTTTTTTTGGTACTACTTCAACGAAGTGTACCAACCCGGAAATCTGCCCATGCTAAAAGGAAATGAAACCCTGTTTATAGATCAATTACGCGAAACAGATTTGGTCCTTCTCCTGTCAACCGATGCCAATTTGAACCGGCTTGGTTGGGGCTTTATTGAAAAAGCAGAAAGCGTCCTCAACCAGAAAAGATATATGAAAAACGATTATGAGGAAAAAGTACGTGGGTTGATCGCTTATATACCTACCGACTCAGCCTGGATACAACATATCCGGGAAAAAGCGGTCAAAATGTCTATCAGTATAGACAGCCTCATCCACCTGGATGCCCGCTGGATGGTGGATCAGGAAGGAAAGTAAATCCAGGAACCCTCTTCCGGAAGCTTTTCCACAAAATGAGCCGGAAGTAGCCTGAACTCAAATTCCTGTGAATTTTCCTCAAAACCATTTTCGAATCTGATCCAATTCTTTGCGTTTCCTTTCGGGCGCAGGTGCCCCTGACCAACCCATATAAAATAAGCCCAGACATTGGACACCTTCTTCCAGTTTCAGAAAGGGCCCTATCCTTTCTATTACACCGGGCGTGCTCCAATACCCACCTATTCCCATAGCCGTGCATGCAAGCCAAATGTTTTGGACCGCACAAGCTAAAGCTGCAGTCTCCTCCCAATCTGGAATAAGCGTTGCCGGACTTCTCTGTATGCATATGGCCATAACGGCTGCAGACTGGAGGGCTTTCTCTCCAGACTTTTTTCTTTTAACCGGATCTGAAGGCGCCGGGTTCATCGCATCAAAATCAGCCTCCAGGAACTGAGATAAATCATTTCTGGCATCACCGTCCAGGAGGATAAACCTCCAGGGCTCTGTTTTTTTGTGGTTTGGTGCCCAGCGGGCTAACTCAATGATCTGATCCACCAATTCCCTGGAAATGGCACCCGGCTTATAGCTTGGGGGAAATTCGGAATAACGGGAATGTATCAACTCTGCTAAAACGCCAAACTTTGCATCCATAAAAAATATTTTACTTGTTTAATTAATTTTTTAGATTTGTCTAAATTTTTAAATTATGTTTTCAGAATCGGAAGAAAACTATTTGAAGGCAATTTACAAAATCATGCAAATCAATCCGGAAGCATCGGTGAGCACGAAAGCCATTTCTCAAGAATTGGGGACTTCGGCTGCTTCAGTTACAGACATGATTCGCAAACTCGCAGACAAAGGTCTGCTGAGTTATGAACGGTATTATGGGGTAAATCTTACCCGTGAAGGACAGAAAACGGCCCTGACGCTACTCCGAAAACATCGCCTGTGGGAAGTGTTTCTGTCGGAAAAACTTAAATTCAACTGGGCAGAAGTGCATGAAATTGCCGAACAACTGGAACACATTCGCTCCGTCGATCTCGTAGACCGACTCGATGCTTTCCTGGGATATCCCAAGTTTGATCCGCACGGCGACCCCATCCCAAATGAAAGCGGAAGCTTCACATACCGGCATCAGGTCAGTCTTGCGAGCGCAACCCTGCCGGGCAAAAGCTTTACCCTACTTGGCGTCCGCCACCACAAACCTGAATTTCTCAGGTACCTCGAATCAAATAAGCTTACACCCGGAGCTGCATTAGAAATAGCAGCTTATAACCCCTATGATCATTCACTTGAAATTAAAGTCAATCAATCCTCAGCCATATGGATCACAAATCAGACGGCCCAAAATTTACTGGTAAAACCGCAATCCTGATGAAGTATTGCTTTCTTGCTTTTCTCCTCCTTCCTCTTTTAGGGAAAAGCAATGGCAAACCAAAAGTCCTTGCGACCGCATCCATGTGGGCAGATATGGCGCGTGTCATCGGCTCCGAAAGAATAGATGTGGATGTAATCGTACCGATCGGTAGTGATCCTCATCTTTATGAACCCACACCCAATGACGTATTTAAAGTCAATCAGGCTGACCTGATCCTCATAAACGGCTTAACTTTTGAAGGTTGGCTCGAAAAACTGATTAATTCATCCGGCGGCGCCGCAAAGAAGGCTCTGATTACAGAGGGAATTACTCCAATTTCAAATCCTCACTTTGTAAATTCTACAGATCCCCATGCATGGATGGATGCAGAAAATGGAAAAGTATATGCAAGCAATATTGCTGCTGCCTTGTCCAAACTCGATCCTTTGCATGCAGATGAATATCAATTTAATTTAAAAATATACTTGCAGGAATTAGATTCCCTTCATACCTATATTGTTCAAAAAATTGAAAGCATACCTGCAGTGCAAAGGGTCCTGATTACTTCGCATGATGCCTTCCACTATTTCGGGAACCGTTATGGACTACAGGTGGAATCTCTTCTCGGAACTTCAACAGATGCAGATGTACAGACCGGTGATTTTCTCAGGGTAAATAAAATGATCCGTGACAAAAAAATACCAGCAGTTTTTATTGAAAGCACCATCAATCCAAAACTGATGGAGCAACTTGTTCGGGAAAATAATATCCGCATCGGAGGAAAACTGTTTTCAGACTCACTGGGCGACGATAAAAGTCCGGCAAACACGTATATCAAGATGTTGCGCCACAATGCAGAGATTATTGCAGATGCACTTTCGGCACATTCAAATGTCCCTGAATCTGCCGAACAGAAATCCGGGAACTCCCGCTTTGCTCTCCTGCTCATTTTATTCATTGCGGTTATTTCATCCGCATTGTTCTTTCTTATAAAGAAATCAAGATGAATGATTCAAAAATGAAATACGCGATCGAAATCAACGGTTTGTCTGTTGCTTACGAGAATAAAAGGGTCTTGAGCAATATATATCTGAAAATTGAGCCCGGGCATATCTATGGACTGATCGGACCAAACGGCGCAGGTAAATCAACGCTTTTCAAAGCCATCCTGAATCTGATTGAACCCAGTGCCGGGTCCATTCGCATATGGGGAGAACCGGCTTCAGAAAAGTTAACTCACATCTCTTACGTGCCTCAGAAAGATGAAGTCGATTGGCAATTTCCAGCAACCGTATATGATATCGTATCCATGGGACGTTTTCCTTACAAACGTTTGTTTGCCAGATTAAACAATGAAGATCATTTGCTCATCTCAGATGCTCTCCAGCAACTGGATATTCAGGCGCTTCAGCACAAACAGATCGGAGAACTCTCCGGAGGGCAGCAGCAAAGGGTGTTCCTGGCCAGGGCACTGTGTCAGCAATCTGAAATTCTTCTCATGGATGAACCCTTTGTCGGGGTAGATGTCAAAACCGAACAGCGGATCATCGAAATTCTCAAACGCCTTGTGCGGGAGGGAAAAACCATACTTGTTGTGCATCATGATCTCGACAGCGTTCAGGCTTATTTTGACCGTGTGGTCCTCATTAATCAGAAACTCATGGCCTACGGAGAAACGGATAAAGTGTTTACCAAAGAAAATATTTCCGCAACTTATTCCAGTCAGTCAAACCTATTACAACACCGCGGTTTGTACAAATAAAAATTCAGTTTGTTTCAGGAATAGTCTGCAATGCAAATCTCCTGTTTTGCATCTTACCGGACTTCAAGAATTCCATTTTAGAACTCTTCCACTGAAATTTGATGAACCAGATTTTTCCGTTTACTTGCCTTATTCAGGAATCGGCTAGTAAGGAAAATCTCACCATATTCTTTGTCGCAAAATGCCGAAACTTTGCTTCTATCCTAAAATCCAAATTAAAACAGATGGCCTGACCAGGATATTTGGCTCGTATTCTGTTTTTGTCTACAGGAATACTATAAAATATTTGTTCATTCTGTGTGTTCCGTTAAACTGCCGGCCCGGCTTGTATTCAATTCACATACATTGAATCAAAAGACATCCTAGTTGACCAGGATAAGTGAATTTTTTACAACTGTACCTCCTCGCCAAGCTTTGGAATCTCAGGGTAATGAAATCCATTATCCTTTAAATATTCGCGATAGGGAACCTGTACTTCGTAATCGCCATGCACCAGAAACATGCGCTTACAACTGTTTTTTTGATTGCTTAAAAACTGAAGCATTTCATCCCTGTCTCCGTGTGCAGAGAAAGAATCCATAATTTCAACTTTTGCATTTACCTTTTTTTCATCACCAAAAAGTTTGATCACTTTAGCTCCATCACGCAGCTTGCCGCCTGTTGTCCCGGGGGGCGCATAACCCACCATCAGAATCGTATTCTTCGGATCTTCAATATTGTTGTAGACATGGTGTTTTATCCGGCCCGCATTGACCATTCCTGCAGCTGAAATAATGATACATGGTTCCTTACTCGTGTTCAGGCGCTTCGAATCGGCCACATCCGTAATGTAGTTGAGCTTTTTAAATCCAAATGGATCCGGATCAGTATAAATGTATTTTAATAATTCGTCATCAAAACATTCCGAGTGTTCTTTAAAAATATCCGTAGCACTCACTGCAAGCGGACTATCGACATAAACCGGAATGCTGGGCAGGCGGCCTTCATTAGACAACTGGTCCAGCAGATATACGAGCTCCTGGGTCCGGCCAAGGCTAAATGCCGGAATAATCAATTTCCCTTTGCGGCTTACACAGGTATCGCTTATTATGCTTATAAACTTATCCTTTTCCGCGGGCTGCTGAAGGTGAAGTTTATCGCCATAGGTGGATTCAGTAATAATGACATCTGCCGGCCACATCTCCTGCGGGTTCCTTAAAATGGGCCGATTTGGCCTGCCGATATCTCCGCTGAATCCCAATCTCAATTCGTCTCCACCTTTGTTAAAAATCAGATTTATGCTCGCAGACCCAAGAATATGTCCGGCATCCGTAAACAGCAATTTGATTCCCTTTGCAACGTCGATCCAGCGATCATATGAAACGGAAATAAACTGTTTCATTGCGCGCGTGACGTCAAGCGATTTATATAAAGGTTCGACTTTTTCTACATTGCGCAAACCCTGTTTTCTGACTCTCTGATCTATTCTCTTATTTAAAAATTCAGCATCTCGCTCCTGGATATGAGCCGTATCCATAAGCATGATTTCCGTGAGATCACGCGTGGCATGAGTACAAATAATATTTCCCTGAAAACCATCCTTCACCAATTTCGGAATCCGCCCGCAATGGTCAATATGTGCGTGGGATAAAATCATGAGGTCGATTTCCTCAGGCTTAAAATACCATTGTGAGTTCAATGCATCATTGTCCGCATCTTCTCCCTGAAACAATCCGCAATCCAATAATATTTTAAATCCATTATCCAGTGTGATCAGGTGCGAAGACCCCGTGACTTCACGAGCCGCACCACAAAATTTGATTTTCATAGGCTCTTCTTATTTTCAATGAAATGTACAAATTTCTCAATCCTTTTATTCAGTTTTTCGATTCCGCAGAACAACAACATTTGAAACACATCGGGTCCCGTTGGAATCCCCGTCATTATGACTCTCAGCAAAGGAAAAAATTCACCGGCCTTTATAGAATTTTCCGCGACAAACATCTTGACCTTTGATTCCATTTCCTGACGATCCGACCCCGGTAGTGTCTGAAGGATAGATTGAAAGGAGGAAAGTACTCCTATAAATTCATTTTTGAATTTTCCGGAAATATATGATTCGTCATAGTTTTCAATATCGATTAGAAATGCGGAGCCATATTTAAAATATTCCTGGAAGAAGTGTACGCGATCATGGTACATCCGGAATATTCCTTCCGCTTGCTGATCGGAAAGTGCAATGCCCTTGGCTAAAAAATCTGCGCTTATCTTCTTGCATTGATCTGCCGCATCCGCTTTCAGCAAATATTGCTGATTAAACCATTTGGCTTTGTCAAAATCAAACCGGGCTCCTGATTTGACAATTTTATGAATGGAAAACTGCTGAATCATTTCATCCAGATGGAAGATCTCCTGATTGGTGCCGGGATTCCACCCAAGCAAGGCGAGAAAATTCAATAATGCATCGGGTTCAAAGCCAAATTCCCGGAATCCCATGAATACACTTCCATCCTCGGCTTTCCAATCTAATGGAAAAACCGGAAAGCCAAACTGTGCGCCATCGCGTTTGGATAATTTTCCATTTCCGGTTGGTTTCAGAATTAATGGCAAATGCGCAAACTCAGGCATTTGATCTTCCCACCCAAATGCTTTGTAAAGCAGGACGTGATGTGCCGTTGAAGACAACCACTCTTCTCCGCGAATGACATGGCTGATTTTCATCAAACGGTCATCTACAACATTGGCCATATGATAGGTAGGCATGCCATCAGATTTGATGAGCACTTTATCATCCAATTCCGAAGTCTGAAAAGTGACTTCCCCACGAATCGCATCTTCGATACGGATGTGATGATTCGCTGGCACCTTCAGTCTGATGACAAAAGGCATTCCAGACTGGAGATGTTCGTTTACCTGTTCAGAAGAAAGAGTGAGTGAATTCTTCATGCGCAGACGCGTTTGCGCATCATACTTTTGATTTCCACCATCTGATTCCCGCAAAGCTTCCAATGCGTCCTGATCGTCGAAGGCATAATATGCTTCGCCTTTTTCAATCAACTGAAGTGCATGTTTGAAATAAATTTCCTTGCGTTCGGATTGCCTGTAAGGCCCATATTCTCCTCCCATGCCAGGTCCTTCGTCGGGTTGCAGACCCAGCCATTTCAGACTTTCAATGATGTATTCTTCAGCACCCGGAACATATCTTGCCTGATCTGTATCTTCTATGCGAAGGATAAATGCACCTTTCAGCTGCCTCGCAAGCAGATAATTATAAAGTGCCGTCCGGATTCCACCAATATGCAAAGCTCCGGTAGGACTTGGAGCAAATCTCAATCGCGCCATATTCTAAATTTAATATAAACAGCTTGCAAATATGAGGAGTTGTCCTCATAAGATATTGTTAATCATTAAAATAATTCGGCCTCGCCCGTATTGAATGATGATCTTTACCTGCTCATGTTGTAAAGCTCCTGTTTTCATGTATTTGAGTTTCACTCCACGTTTTCTTCAATCTATGTTTCCTGATCTGGTATGGCGCATCGAAACAGATCAAAAGGAGCTTTATCTCAGCTTTGATGACGGACCCATTCCCGAAGTCACTCCATGGGTTTTGGATCAACTGGATCTGTACCAGGCAAAAGCCAGTTTTTTCTGTGTCGGCCAAAATATCGAAAGATACCCTGAACTTTTTGAAGACCTTCTTCGCAGAGGTCATACCGTAGGGAATCACAGCTATAACCACCTTTCCGGTTGGGGATCAGAAAACATTGACTACATCCTCAATGTTCGCAAAGGAGCAATCATCAGCGGTTCAAAATTGTACCGCCCGCCTTATGGGCGCATCCGCCCTTCTCAATCCCGCTTTCTCAAGCACCATTATGTTATCGTAATGTGGGATGTACTCAGCGGCGATTTTGATGCGGAGCTAAGTGCAGAAGCATGTTATCAAAACGTAGTTCGGAAAGCGCAGCCCGGATCCATCATCGTTTTTCACGATTCTCTGAAAGCCAAATCCAAATTATTTGAAGTGCTCCCTAGGGTGCTCGAATATTTTACAAACGAAGGGTTCCAATTCAAAGCCATCAATCCTTCCAATCTTCTTTCTGAAAAACAACTGCACTCCTATTCAGGTATATCGCGCTGAAAAATGCGGATATAATCGATGTCCATTGTATTGGGAAGTTTTGTTCTTGATGATACCTTACCTGCAAATACACCTCCCACGCCCAATCCTGAAATAATTCGATGCTTATGACGCGGGTAGGCAGCAAGCGGAACATACAATCCTTCCTCTAGTCTGCATTTGCGGATCGCCCTGTCATTCTTACTATTTTTGTAACCGGCCATCGTCCTGACTTTTTTCCCATTGACATACCAATGGATAAAATAAGGATCCCACTCAATTGCATAAACATTCCATTGTGTTTGATCCGGAGTCCAATGCCATTTTGGTTGCTGACATCCACTTTTATCATAGCAGCTGTGATAATTACTCTGCAGCTGTCGGGTAATGTGCCCTTTGGACTCAAAAACATCGATCTCTTCAATGACACCGTCTCCGGCTGTCCAAAAAGAGGGCCAGAAGCCTTTTCCTTTAGGAAGCTTACATCTTATTTCAAACCGGCCGTACCGGAAACCTTTCATCGAAAAAATACTGCCGGAACTATACTGGTAAGTCTTTCCAAACCATTGCACGGAATCTCTTTTTGCAAGAATATGTAAAATCCCATCTTTTAAAATCAAATTGTCGTCCGCCAGATATTCCGATCCCACCAATGCCCGACAGGCTGCACAGGAATCCGAACCATCTGCTGTAAATGGAAAATAACTAAACCATTTGCTGCGGTCCAACTGATTTCCTTCAAACTCATCTTGCCACACCAGCTTATAATCCGGACCCGAACAAAGGTCCAGGCCCTCAGGTCCCACACGCAGCGTATCCTGTGCGAAGCTTACCGTAAAGACGAATTTATTAAAGTACATATAAAGGATGAATAAAACCTTTTTAACTGGTAGAGGCCTAAAAAATTCAACCGTACGTCGAACCTGCCTGTTATTTTTATTTAAAATTGCCATAGCAGCCATTTTGATTACAGTATATAATTCCAGTTCTAAATGTACAATCCAAAGATGAGGCCTTTAATAAATTCCATTCGACGCTTGTGCATGGCATCGCGGATTCGTCAGCATCCTGCAGGACAGGCCAATTCTATTTTCTTTTAGTTTCAATGTCACCCGGTAACTTTCCTAAAATAAATATGGAAGGTTTGTCGTAAAATTTTTCAATCATCGGATTATTCCAATCGCGAAGTTTTGCATGTGAAATGATTTGTTCTTCAGTGCCCAGAGATGCTGCAACAACAAGGATCAGATCTGGTGATACATTGTGTTTCAGAATTTCGAAAACCTGTTTGTTTCGATAAGGAGCTTCCATAAAAAGTTGGGTCACACCGGATTTTTTCAATTGCTCCGCCACGCGAATCACAGCATTCCGCAAGCTATCTTTTTTTGCCGGCAGATATCCGTGAAAACAAAATTCCTGCGCAGGTAAACCGGAAGCCATAAGCGCCATGGTCATTGAATTTGGGCCTGCATAGGGCCTTATTTCTATTCCTTCGCGATGCGCGCTTAAAACCAATTCATATCCGGGATCTGCAATGCATGGCATCCCTGCTTCAGAGACGAGGCCCAGAGAAGTTCCATTCTTCAGCATGCCGATCATCTCCTTTACAAATGTGGAATCTTCACCCCGGGGAATTTCATAAACCTGAATCTCTGCAAGGGGACGTGGGTGCGATATCGCTTTCAAAAAATGGCGCGCCGTCTTTGCTTTTTCTGCCACAAATGCATGCAAAGAACGGGCGGCCTCAATTGATTGAGGACTCAATTGATCCAGATTCGCACCGCTTAACGGACAAGGAATGAGGTGGAGACATGCAGACATGGGAGCGAAGTTAACCAGATTGTGTCCATTTGTTTGCCAGGCTTGAGCTTTTGAAGTAACTTCGCCAGCCCTAAATGCAGGCATGAACACTTATACCATTAAGTTACAGCAATTTGAAGGCCCTTTCGACCTTCTGCTCTTTTTTATTGAAAGAGATGAGCTCGACATCAATGATATTCCAATTGCCCGGATTACCGAAGATTTTTTAGGGTATATCCGTCAAATGGAGGATCTGAACCTGGACCTGGCAAGCGAGTTCATCCTTGTAGCGGCTACGCTGATCAGGATCAAAGCAAAAATGTTGCTGCCCCGAAAAGAACTGGATGAAAACAATCAGGAAATTGATCCAAGAAAAGAATTGGTTCAAAAGCTGCTCGAATACAAATCAATTAAAGAGGTTATAGAGGAAATGGGAAAAATGGAGGACGACAGGTACTTCCGCATTCCCAGAGGAAACCTCAAAACAGAATTTGAATCCCTCGCTCAAAAAGCCCTGGTTGATGCCGAATGGGAAACCCTTAATCTATTCAATCTTCTTAAAGTATTCCAGAGGGTTATGGAACGCTTTAATGAGGGTCCAAAAACCATCGTCCATCGGATCTACAATTATGAGTTTGACATAGAAAAAGAGCAAACCAAAATACTGGACCAGGTGCGCATTCAGGGCAAAGCCCATTTCGACAATTTATTTTCAGATTGTGAAAACCGCATCCACGCGATCATTATTTTTCTGGGCATCCTGGAGTTAGTCAACTTACAAAAGATTCACATCTACAAAGGCCATGATCCCAATCAATTCTGGCTTTCAGAGAAACAGGTAGAAGAATTGGCTGAAGAGGAAGAATAAGTTCATTTAAGGCAAATTTGCGAAGAGCGCATCCATCCAGGCTTTCCTGTTCGGGTCAAGCATTTGATAGGGTTCCTCTTTCCGGCTTGTAATGCCCTTCAATCTCGTAAAAATTCTTTGGCGTTCTCCTGCAGGTATTGTTGCAAAAACCCTCCTCAGAAGGGGCAAGTGCTTATGAAAATGCTCCTGCTCCTGGTTGCAAAGCCACTGATCAAGACAGAATAGCACCCGTTCTTCCAAATAATAAATCAATGATGGATTGTGCAGAAATCCTTCGAACCAATTTGCCGCTTGTGGAATATCTCTGTCCAGACTAAATTCCTTTTCAATCGCAAGGATAAATGCTTCCGTATCCACCCATTTCTCTTCCAGTAAAATGGACCATACCTTACCTCTGATAACCGGGTGCACCATCGAATCGTAGCTCATTCCATGCAATTGCTCCTTCCATAAATCATAATTGGAATCTTCCGCACGATGCGTAAAATAATCATGGACATAAAGCATAGCTCTCATCAATGCTTTTCCCTTCTCATCATCCACTTGTTTGCTCCGCTCAGGAAAAATAAGAACGACCCGAGGTATCAATCGATCCAAAATAATTTTGATGCAGCTAACATCCATCTTATGAAGACTTCCATAATCCATTGAGTTGACCAATGGCGTGATCATTGCACACAATTGTACTACATCCTGATCATCCAATAAGACCTCATCGATCCGCGTACCAATTGGGTTCAATAATTCAGGAACGTCTGCTTTTAAAGTGCTTTCCAGCAATTTGGATAGTTGTTCCAGCGATTTTATTTTATGCAGGTGATTTCCGACATACCGGACGGCAGCCATCTGGAGGGTTGTACCATACATGGCAATCCGAACGAGAGAAATTTCAAGATCCGGGTGCCACTGAAAATTCCAGTATTCATGAAAATTGCCCAGGCTTTTTAACTCGGACGATTCTTCATATGCCCAGGGAAGTTCAATCAGTCTTGAAAAATGGAGGAACTTTGAATTCTCCAGGTGATTAGACTTCCGCAAGTCCAAATGCAATTGTTCATTATGAGCTTCCTTCCAAAAACGATTTAAACGCAAATGTTTCAGGCGCACATGAAACTCCACAACGAAAGGAAGACTCTGAAGACTTAGTTCAATCATTCCGGTCACATCTCCGCACAAAAGTTTGTCATCGAAATCATCAATCAGAATTCCTGCTGATTTCTCAAATGAAACCCGCATAGATTCCATAAGCTCATCCACTCCGGGTGTGGGTAATTCACGTAAAATGGCAAGTTGCTCCGCGAGAATGCTTGCATCAATTACAGAAGAAGTCGCTACCTCCCATCCTTCTTTGCGAAGTGTCTGTGCTGCCCGAGATAAAAATGAAGAGGCCGCACGTTGGGAATCTGCAAACAAATATTCATGCCATAGAGGTGCAGGAACTCCCGCCGTATAGGAAGGACTGCTGCGAAGATGTCTGTATGTCCATGGAATGATGCAACTGTTTGTTTGTTTTTCTTTTTGGATGACTGGTGAAGCTTCCTTCTTATCCTTCACCATTTCGACTTCAAGCACCGGACCGTGCCAGGCGCCACAAATCACCGCCAATTTTGAATAGCCTTTCCGGTACACTTTCCGCAATACATGACGCATATGTTGCTCCCGCAATAGTGTTTCACGGTCATCCAGGCCTTTACTTCTCTCCCTGAGGTTTCGCATTAATTCCTGGATCACCGTAAATAGCTGTTCATGATCTGTCCACTGTTCAAAATAATTCTCCCACCACCTTTCACTGTCCTTGAATCCCGCCTGCCTTGCCAGATAAGCTATAGGATCTGCAATCATTCTTTTCTGCTCAGCATTTAAATCCCCCGAGGGATCCCCCCTGAAGTTTTCAGAACACAACGAAACCGAAGATGGCAAATCCATGCAATGAACGGGTATGCGATGCTGCGCCGCATATTTCAGCGCCTGATACTCCGGTGAAAACTCCGCCAAAGGAAGGTATATCGCATGCTCGGCCTGCTTTTCCTCATAGTACAGAAAAGCGACAGGAGGTTTGTGGTTGGTGTGAAAAAGAGCTTTCAGAAGGGGCTCCGAGTCCATTGGCAATTCAATAGCCAGGCTTTCTGGCTTGAATGACTCGAGAGCTGCCAGCAATCTGCGTGCGGATCCTGCTCCATGGTGCCGTATGCCGTATATGCGCTGTTCCAATGAAATTGTACTGTTTGCGTATATTAACTAACGTTAGTTAGTTGGCTTTGTTTCTTTGCGGATCTGTTCATACCATTCCCTGTATTCCGGGCGCTTTTTCAGGACGGTCTCCGCATATTCCTGCAATGCCACAAGATCCTCCTTTTCAGTTCCCCTGATACTTTGAACAAAAGACTGCATTAGGTGAACCGGGCCAAATTCCTGGTCAGAAAAATAATGTTTCTGAATACGTGCCTGATGCACCATACTGATGATTTCGGCTGGACTCAAGCCTGTCTTCAGGCTCTTGATTTTTTGCTTTCCATCCTCACTGAGACCTGAGCGCAATTCCCTGAATACAGTTACCAACTTTTCAAGATGACCCTTTTTTAAGGCGTCCAAAGGAATCCGCAAACCACGCTCCAATTCCAGGACGCGCTGCTGTACAATGCGCACTTCGTCTTCCAGGTTCTCCGGGAGAGGCATCACCAGGCGATTGAAACGCCTCATAAGTGCAGAAGACATGGGATAAATACCTTTGTCATGGTCATTTGCAGTTGCAATTACATTAAATCCTGTGCGTGCCTGCACTTCTATATTCAACTCTGGTACGGGAATGGTTTTCTCCGACAAGATGCTGATTAATGCATCCTGCGTTTCGGTAGGAATGCGGCTCAACTCTTCAATCCTGACGATCTGTCCCAATTCCATTGCCCTGAGGACAGGCCCCCTGACCAATGCAGATTCCGAGGGCCCTTTCGAAATTAACTGTGCATAGTCCCATCCGTAACGCAAGGAGTCTTCATTGGTGCCAGAAGTGCCTTGGACCAATAATGAGGAATGACCCGAAATGGCTGCAGCCAGGTGTTCAGCCAACCAACTTTTTGCAGTGCCGGGAACTCCTGTAAGCAAGAGTGCTCTGTCTGACATCAAACTTGCGATGGCCATCTCCAGTAGCTTTCTGTCGCCTATGTATTTCGGAGTGATATTCGTTCCGGAACGAGTTTTACCGCCGAGGAGATAGTGTAAAACCGCCCATGGAGAAAGAATCCAGTTTTCAGGTGTTGGGTGTTGATCCTCCTCAAGAAGGGATTGAAGTTCTTGTGCATATGCCTCCTCTGCGCGTGGCCGTATGACCTTATTTTCCATACTTCACAAATTATTGCCCAAATGTATTGAATTGTATACAAGGCCGAAGACTTCTGACTTCCAAACAATGCCCTGTTTGGACTTATTTGCCATAAGGCTTGAGAAAGTATGGCATTGACAATTAATACCCAAATCTGCAGTACTCGAATCTAATCTATGCCGGCATTATTGCCATTTTTCTTATTCAAATTGGTAAGCCCTGGTTTTGACCATTTTCAAAGTTTAGGCTTTAAAGTGAATCCATTATTTGCAGTCGCTTTTTAGCTCTGGAAAATCATGTCGCTTTATATCAAAATGGAGCTTATCCCATTTCACGCTATCCATTTCAAGCTGCCCTTTAAAATGGTCCGTCTGGACAGCCAGGTCCTGGAGTTGCATCTCCGGAAATTGTTCATCGGAAAGACAGGATTGCCCTTTTGGATCTATGTGAAAGCCTGAAAAACGAAATAGGCGATCCCAAATAATCCAGGATCCTTTTTCAGCTCCCAACACGCGTATGGCCTGATCATATTGTGCACTTGTCATCTGGCGAGACCATAGAATTTTCCCGTCCGGACTCATCTCAAAATAGAGCAAGCCTCCTTTTCTGCCATAGCCGTCTGCCAGAACCAGGAGATTCCCCTTAGGAGTAAATACCGCACTCCGTATCCGGTAATCCGGCCCATTTGCAACGAATTTGCTGTAAATCAAGGACCCGTCTGAATTCGCTTTGAGAAAGTAAATATGCCCTTCATTGCCTTTTTGCAGTTCCAGCCTCCCAAGAAAATAGTATTGCCCTTCCTGATTTTCCAGGACTTCAGAGAACACCACTCCATGCACCTGATCATCATCAAAATGAAATTTAATGGAAGAGACCAGGTCCCCCTTATTGTCAATGCGGTCGAATGTATTCATCAAATATCGCTTCCGCGTTTGTCCGTCAAGGTAGGCTCCTTTTTGCTTAAAGCTGATGAGAAAACTTCCATCCTTCAACGCATCAATATCCTGCAACACTTCAACCGATTTTAATTTTCGGGACCAGAGGTGTTGGCCATTTGCATCCAATAGGTGGAAGTCCATATCATAGGCTTCCGCCGCCAGGTTCTTCGTCGCGATCAGGACATCTCCATTCGCATTGACAGCCATCTCAGCCTGATCGGTACTTTGGTGGCCGGGAGCTTTAAGTGCCCATTTAAAGTCTCCAGCTGCATCCATTTTCATAATAAAGCTCTCCTTGTCCTCCCCGGAGTAGCCTCGGATATAGATATCCTTCTTACTAACGAACATTCGTTCACATCGATCCGGAACTGCCGGGGTGCCAAATGAAAAACCCACGCTCGTAGCTGATTTGGGGTTAAACTGGTAGACAAAGGCATCTTTGTTAGAAGGATCCTTATCTGAATTATAGACGGCGGATTCGCCGCAAAGGAGAATTTGCCCTTCTTCTGTAATCGCAGCGTCGGCGGTCAATCCTTTATTTTCCAATGTAAAAGAAAAGGAATCGGTCGCCACACCAGAACAGGACAAAATCAGAAGGAAAGCGATGGACCATATACTGGGTGAAAAAAGCATTTTCATAAGCAGGACTGTTTTTTGAAAACCCAAAATTAGGAAAAACCATTGCCGCTCTTTGTTGCACAAAAGTTAATTCCCGGCACGGAGTATTTAAAATCTACCTCCTCATCCATTTTCGAAACCTCAGCACGTTTTCGAAATGAATGTCGGTATTCATAAAAAACCGACATTCCTCGGGTATTTTCGGAATAAGGTTTGATACCGGATTGATTTTAAAAGGAAGAAGCTGCCAAAAAACATCGAGATCATATTTGTTTAAAACTGCCTTCCTCTCTCTTAGCTCAAGTATTCGCTGACACAATGCGTCACTCCAGAAATGTTTGTCCGGCTGTACTGCATGCAGAAAGGCTTCCAGGTCAATCTGGTCATCATTCATGTCCAGCCATTTCAAACAACAGGCATTGAATGTGGCATGGTCCATAGCTCCAAATAGCTTTTCAACAGGGTAATTTTCAGAAAGTATTTCTCTGCTCCATTCGTATTCAAAAAAGGCTGCTGCCAGGCTGGAATCCGGCCAGGAACCCATTGCCTCCAGAAAAAAAACATCCAATTCATGTTGATTCAAAAATTTAAAAAAGCTCGAAAACCCCTCCTTTTCCGATATAAACCAGGTCGGCAGCATTTGGAATACCTGCGCATTCGTTTGATCAAAGCCTACCGGAAGTGGCGAGCTAAAGGAAAATCCATCAAATTTCCCGCCTGCCGTATATTTTTCAAATCGTTGCTGTTGCTCTTCTGCATATTCCCCTCTCAATCCCAGTCCAAGTTTCAGCCATTCCAGATGAAGCAATGCACTTTTCGAACCCACTATGCTGCCCAATTCCGACCATTCCTCTTTGTTCAGCTGTCTTTTCATTTTGCGAAGAAATACCAGTTTTTGAGCTTCCTTCAAACCTGACCAGCTCTGTCGCAGAACCTGTATGGCCTCTTTTGGCTGTACATCCCGTAACATGCCAATGGCAAATTCCCTTTGCTCCTTTTTGACAAACTGCAAGGGGTCCTTCCATGCTTCGGAATCCAATATTTTCCATTCCTCAAAAAGGCCCGCTAGCATTTTTCCGAGAGGCCCCATCACCGGAATGAGGGAAACAGCCCAATTCAGATCTCTGATGGCATGATCCATGCAGCTGGGAAGCACATTTGACGGAAGAAATCTCCCCGAGCGAGCCAGCAACAGGCTCCATTCCATGAAAGGCCCTCGAAAACCAGCGGTCCAGAGAGCACTTGCAATCCGGTGGATCTCCGGCGCAAGCTCCTGCTGCGCCAAATTCAGGATCTTTGCAGGGTCCGCCTTCCAAAATGTTGCTGCCCTTTGATAATATCCGGCTTTCAGGATTTGCAGCGACAGCTTTTCAAGCTCCGCACCTCTGGCTCCGGCGTTCAGATCTGCCATCAGTTGCTCAATAGACCACATCTCGGGTTGGTTCATGACCAGCTTTCTCTTTTTTCTGTCAAGGGATTGTCAATATTTTTGAATGCTGCCAAAGTTGTAAATATCTTTGCGCGTCTTTTTAGAACTTATAAGAACAGATTCAATATGTCAAATGTAGGTCGCGTATCGCAAATCATCGGTCCCGTAGTGGATGTGAGTTTCTCAGCGGAAGGTTCCCACCTTCCTGAAATCTTTAACGCCTTGTGTATCAAAAGGCCAGGAAAGGAAGACCTGATCCTGGAGGTACAGCAACATCTCGGCGAAGACAGTGTGCGTACCATAGCTATGGATTCCACAGACGGTCTGACCCGCGGAGCGGAAGTCATCGATTTAGGAGAGACGATCAGCATGCCTGTTGGAGAAGACATCAAAGGTCGCCTTTTTAACGTAGTTGGACAAAGTATAGATGGTTTAGGCGAAGTTGCCAAGAAAAATGCCTATTCCATTCACAAAAAACCCCCTACCTACGAAGACCTTTCAACAGAAACGGAAGTATTGTTTACAGGTATTAAAGTAATCGATCTGATTGAACCTTATGCAAAGGGTGGAAAAATCGGTCTGTTTGGTGGTGCAGGTGTTGGCAAGACAGTTTTGATCCAGGAATTGATCAACAATATTGCAAAAGGATACGGTGGACTTTCAGTATTTGCAGGTGTGGGTGAGCGTACACGCGAAGGAAATGACCTTCTCCGTGAAATGATTGAAGCCGGCATTATCAAATACGGCGATGACTTTAAACATAGTATGGAACATGGAGGTTGGGACCTGAGCAAAGTAAATCGTGAAGGACTCAAGGATTCAAAAGCAACATTTATTTTCGGTCAGATGAACGAACCTCCCGGAGCAAGAGCCCGGGTGGCTTTGTCAGGTCTTACAGTAGCTGAATATTTCCGCGACGGAGATCTCAATGATCCTGCAGGCGGAAAGGATATCCTCTTTTTCATCGACAACATTTTCCGTTTTACCCAGGCGGGTTCTGAGGTTTCGGCTCTTCTTGGACGTATGCCTTCAGCGGTGGGATATCAGCCGACTCTTGCTACAGAGATGGGTCTCATGCAGGAGCGCATTACCTCTACAAAGAGGGGATCCATCACCTCTGTTCAGGCCGTATACGTGCCTGCGGATGACTTGACGGACCCTGCTCCGGCAACAACTTTCGCCCACCTCGATGCAACCACCGTATTGAGCCGGAAAATCGCCTCCCTTGGAATTTATCCTGCTGTGGATCCTCTGGATTCAACTTCCAGGATTCTCGACCCGCTTGTCATCGGTGAACAACATTACAATACTGCACAGCGCGTAAAAGGTATATTGCAACGCTATAATGAATTGCTTGATATCATTGCAATTCTTGGTATGGAAGAACTTTCAGAAGACGACAAACTCGTTGTACACCGCGCGCGTCGCGTTCAGAGATTCCTCTCGCAACCGTTCCACGTGGCAGAACAGTTTACAGGTATCAAAGGTGTCTTCGTGCCCATTGAAGAAACAATTCGTGGTTTCAACATGATCATGGATGGAGAAGTGGATGAATATCCCGAAGCGGCTTTCAACCTGGTGGGAACTATTGACGAAGCTATCGAAAAAGGTAAAAAACTTCTTGCTGAAGCCAATTGATTTTATGAAAGTGTATATTCTTACTCCAACCAGCCAATTGTTTGAAGGCGAAGCCCGTGCAGTAAAACTGCCCGGCATCCAGGGGCAGTTTGAAATTTTGCAAAATCATGCTCCCATAGTATCTTCATTGGGAAAAGGCATTGTTCAAGTTACAGAAAACTCAGGTGAAAAACGTCAATTTGAGATTCTCAAAGGATTTGTTGAAGTCCTTAAAAATGAAGTAAACGTACTAGTCAGACAAGCATAACCCGATCCCTAAAATTCATTGAAACGAAGCCTTGGATGAACATCCAGGGCTTTTTTTTGACTTCTCTTCACTGTCAAGGCATTATTCGCTTCCATCTGCTTATACTTTCGCTTCCGAATCATATATTTGATAGCTATAGCGTTATGTTATAATGAAAGCCGATTTCTTTAAGCATTGGGTTCCTGTATCAAGCATATCCCTTTTGGCGACCTTGACGATCTGGGTTTTATACACCTCCTCGGATCTCCCCTTCAACAACCGCTATGATCCTTTGCCGCAAACTATTCACCCGGTTAAGCTGGCAGATAAATATGACTTCGCCGGAGAAGAAATACCCCTTGACTATTTTGATATCAGCGAGCGACTGGAACGCGAACTCCTCATCAACTGCTATTACCATAGTTCCATGCTGCTTCATATCAAGTTAGCCATGCGCTACTTCCCGGTTTTTGAGCGAATTTTTCATGAAAACGGGATCCCGGACGACCTAAAGTACCTTGCGGTTGCAGAGAGTTCTCTAAGAAATGCCGTTTCTTACGCTGGTGCAAAAGGTATATGGCAATTCAAAGACGAAGCAGCAAAAGAGCTCGATCTCGAGGTGAACAATTATGTAGACGAGCGCAACGATCCTGAAAAATCGACTCTGGCCGCATGTAAGTATCTTAAAAAACTCAAAGATCGGTTTGGAAGCTGGGCCCTTGCTGCTGCAGCCTATAACATGGGACCTACAGCTCTTCAAAAGGCAATGGAAGAACAAAAAGAGGACAGTTATTATGAATTAAACCTAAGTGATGAAACCAATCGGTATGTATTCCGAATCGTCGCTATAAAGGAGATTATGAAGAATCCGGAAAAATTTGGCTTTTTTGTTCAAAAAAGTGAGCTCTACACACCCCTTGAAAAGTATAAGCAAGTGAGCGTGGATACAGGTATCCCCAGCCTGGCAGACTTCGCCCACCTCAACCAGATCAGCTACCGCCAACTGAAATTGTATAACCCCTGGTTGATCAAGTCCGCTCTTCCCAATCCGGAGCATAAAACCTATCAAATTAAGATTCCCTATTGAAGGGGCTGGAATCACTGCCACCAATCCGCCAGGCTAAGGTAGTTATTGTACGGGAGGCATTGCTTACCTTTGGGGCCATCTTTTGATCAAGCGGATGAGCAAGCTTTTCAATGCCATATGGAGCCAGTATTTAAAAATACACAGGACACAGATGAATTATTTCATCAACCATCCCATAGAAGCCCAGGAAAAAGAGCTCCGCAAAATCGTCAAATCGGCCACACCAACTGAATGGGGCACCAAATATGGATTTGAGCGCTTTAAAAAGTCAAATGACTGGCACCAATTTCTTCCTGTTCAGGATTACGAAGGCTTTAAAGCGGATATTCACAGGATGATGCGCGGTGAACCGGATGTTCTCTGGCCGGGGAAGGTAAAGTATTTTGCAAAATCTTCAGGAACAACAAGCGATAAAAGCAAATTCATCCCCGTCACGAATATCAACCATAAGCAATGCCATACAAAAGGCGGATGGCGCTTGCTGACCAGTCTCTTTAACAATGTGGAGAATCCCAGAATTTTCGAGGGCAAAAGTATTCTCCTTGCAGGAAGTTCATCCAAAAATATGGAAGGCTTTCCGGGAGCTGTTGTCGGTGATGTTTCGGCTATAATCTACCAAAGATTGCATCCCCTCGTGATCAATCGTTTGTTTCCACCAAAGGAAATTGCACTGCAGGAAGATTTTGAGAAGAAACTGGAATACATCGCAAAAGAGGGGATAAAAACAGATATCCGGTTAATTGCCGGTACACCTACATGGGCTGTAGTACTGTTCAAAAAAATGCTGGAACAAACAGGAAAACGAAATATTCTTGAAATCTGGCCGAACATGCAGGTTTTTGTACATGGCGCCGTGAGTTTTGTTCCTTACCGCGAACCCTTCCGTGAATTCTTTCCTTCCAATTCCTTCAATTACATGGAAACTTATAATGCCTCGGAAGGCTATTTTGCAATCCAGTCAGACGCGGCATCAGATGACATGTTATTGCTTCTCGACAACGGAGTGTATTATGAGTTTATTCCTATGGAAGAATGGGAACGCGAACATCCGAAAACGCTGAATCTTTCAGAAGTGGAATTGGACAAAAACTATGCTCTTGTAATTACTACCAACGCAGGACTTTTCAGATACAAAATTGGCGATACGGTAAAATTCACAAGCTTGTTCCCTTTTAAAATTAAAATAACAGGTCGTACCAGACAATTCATTAATGTGTTCGGTGAAGAAGTCATGGTTTCCAATACGGATGCAGCTTTGTCGGCAAGCTGCAAGGAATTTGGCGTCAAGGTCGTTGAATATACCGTCGCACCTGTCTTTCTGAGTTCGTCCGGAAAAGGCGGGCATGAGTGGTTGATCGAATTTGTTGAAGCTCCCAAAGATCTGGAAGCCTTTGCCAACCATCTTGATGATAGTCTGAAAAAAGTCAACTCCGACTATGAAGCTAAGCGATTCAATAACCTTGCGCTTACCCGGCTAAAGGTCCAGCAGGCCATTCCCGGAACCTTCATGAATTGGATGAAATCAAAAAATAAAATTGGCGCACAACAAAAAGTTCCCCGCCTCTCCAATCAAAGGACCCAGCTGGAAGAGTTGCTTCACATTATGAAGAATCTTCCGAATCAATAGGTCCTTTTGCAGATTCCCATAACTACTGATCGGATTCAAGGATCCATCAAAAACATACAACTGTTCGTAAGTTCAAAAAAATGCATGCAGCATCCTGGCCCCGGGTATCCCGATGAACGCCCTTCTGAAAAATCAGCCTGGCACTAAATTTATTTTACTCTAACAAGAATAGAATTGAAATTGTATCGATGAATATCGCTTAAATGAAAATCACCATAATTTTAGACTGAACTTTTTCCGGGGTTCTGTAAAATTTATGCATTGTCCGGACACCCCCTTTTACTACTCTAATATGTTCTCCGAAGAAGGTCGGAAATAAAAGTATCCTGCGGTACAAATCGGCTGAATCACTTCCCCTATCCTTCTAAATTTAGTTTGGAATTCTGAACCTGCACCCTGTTTTACTCTTTCTTCATCTCATCTTTCTTCTTGTGCACTTTCGTTCCATTTTTCAATTTTCGCGAAAGCGCAACGTATGGACCCGTGACAATAAGTTCGGAACCGCTCAACCCGGATTTAATCTCTATAAATTCGGAATCCTGAATACCTGTCACCACATCAACCCGAGAAACGGTATCTCCCAAAACGACAAAAACCGCTTCTTTGAATTCATTTCGTTTTTCAACTTTTTGTTCTTGCTGAGCCTGAGTCACTTTATTCAACTCATTTTCCTTGGTTTTCTTCTTTTTCATTTCCTCTTCCGGATCATATGCGATCACGCACTGAATGGGTACTGATAAAACTTGTTCCGCACGCGCCGTTTTAATCTCCACTGTAGCTGACATTCCTGGTCTGAAAGGAGTACGCTTATCCCCTGAAAGATCCATATAACTCGCTTTATCGATGCGAACTTTTACGATATACTTGGAAACCTGATCCGTCGAAAGATTTGCATTTCCGAGACTAGAAATATTGCTGGCAGAATTTGAAACTTCCGTTACGGTGCCTTTGAATTTTCTGTTTGTATAGGCATCCACTTCAATATCCGCCTCGTCCCCGGTATTCACCATGACGATGTCATTTTCGCTCACTTCCACCTGTACCTCCATGGCGTGTAAATCTGCAATGCGCATGAGTTCGGTTCCGCTCATTTGTATGGTTCCCACAACGCGTTCCCCTTTTTCAACATTCAATTTGGAAATGACCCCACTTGCAGGGGCTTTAATAATGGTTCTACCAAGATTCGTCCGGGTTTCTTTCAATACCGCTTCGGCATCAGAAACCTGGAAGCCTGCTGTTTCAGATCCCTTTTGTGCATTTTTCAAAGCCACCTCGGCATTTTTGTAGGCCAGTTCAAGATTTTTCATACTCGTTTCCGATGATTCCAAATCAGCCTGGGATATGATGCCGTCAGAAAAAAGACTTTTATTTCTTTCGTGAATTTTCTTTACGTTCTCATATTGCAATTTTGCCTGTTCCACTGATTGCCTGGCACTCTCAATGGTGTGGCTGCTGGCTTTTACCTGGGTGCGGGCTACATTCACACCTGCTCTGCTGCGCTCCACTGCAGATTCATAGGCATCTGCATTTACCCGCGCCAAAATCTGACCAGTATGGACGCTATCTCCTTCTCTGACATACAACTCTACAATTTCACCGGAAACATCAGACGAAATTTTAATCTCGGTCTCAGGAAAGATTTTTCCACTTGCAGAAACGGTTTCAACAATATTGCGCCGTTCCACATTTTCCATCAAAACCTCTTCTCCTTTTGGCTTGCTTTTAGCTTTATAGATTGCCGCAAACACGAGTATTGGTATGCATAGAAGAAGGATCCACCAATACCATTTTAAAGATTTTAATTTCATCATGTAGCTCTCTTTATATTTTATAAACGGATGGGTTTACCGGCATAATAGTCGAGTACTTTTTGCTTAAATACAAGATCATATCGGGCCATCACCACATTTAATTCAGCGCTTTGTAAGGTATTCTGTGCCAGATTCAGTTCAAACGTACTTGCAGCACCAATTTCATGCTTCTTCTGCGTTTTATCAAAAGAAAACTTGGCTGCTTCATAAGATTTCATACTTGCATCCAATGCCTTCGCCGCTGCTTTCAGATTAGCAATGGAGGTATAAATATTTTGATCCAGCTGTTCCTTTTTCTGAGCCAGCGAAAGTTCAGCCAGTTTGGTATTCAGCTTTGCACGCTGTGCACTTGCATGTGCACTGTAATTTCTATAAATCGGTATGTTTAATGATAGTGCAACACCGTATCCGAGAAATTGGTCAAACTGCCTTGAAAAAGGAGTCACTTCTGTCGCCAAAATCTTCGGGTAATCCTGTTCAAATTGAACAGATTTGCCGTCAATGAAGACTCCCGGCACCGCAATCCTCTGAGTACCGTATTCTTTGGGGCGGACTGCAGCATCCGAATACCTGCTACCAATACTTCCACTGAGATATAAGGAAGGATAAAATAAACTTCTGGAAATTTTTTCACCCAGGATAGCCGCATCCAACCTGATCCTTGCAGCTTCAAGGGAAGGCTGTTGTGCCGATGCTGTTCCAATCAGATCTTCATAACTGAATACTTCCAATTTAATACTGTTCAGCTGTTCCTCCGTCAAACGCACCAGGCTCATTTCCTCCTCCGGACCAAATCTCATATACTGCCGCAGCTGCAACCAGGCAAGATCCAGTTGATTCTCTGCTGTGACCACGTTTTGCTCAGCTCTTGCCAGCTGGCTTTTTACTTCATACGCATCGGCATCCGGACGAACCCCTGCTTTAATCATCTTTTCCATCTGGTCCATCTGAATCCTGTTTATTTCCAGGTTTTTCATGGCAACTTCAAGATTGTCCTGCGTCAGCAATACATTCAGATAAATGCTGGCAATGCCCAAACTAAGATCATTTACGGCTTGCCGGTAATCCTGGGTAGCCGCAGCATGATTGTATTTGGCTTGCTTAAAGCTATTCTGCAAAAAGCCACCCTGAAATAAAACGACTGAGGAAGAAAGCGAGTAATTGGAATACAGAATATTCTCGGTAGTAAAGCTATTGGTGGTCGGATCAATGTTCCGTCCAAAGCTGCTACCACTATTGATCATGCCGGAAAGATCGGGAAAGAACTTGTGTCTGCCTTCCCGGATGTCAATTGCTGAGATATCCACACTTATACCCGTTTGCTGCAATTGAATATTATTGCGGGTTGCATACTCAATACACTGATTCAGATTCCATTCCTTTTGAGCATTTAAAAAGGAGGTACTAAAAAAGAGTGCAATAAACAAGCGGCAGTATACTCTCATACGCATAAAATGAATACAATATTAATCAGTCTTGAACCCAAAGCTGGAAGCTTTCGAGGTATTAACGAAAAATTCAGACGAATTGAATCATGGAACAGATAGAATTTTACAAGTTTGAGTTGAACTGACCTGCAAATAAAAGGCGATCATATCTGCTGCCAAATGGCCTGTAATATACCAATGCCACATAATCATTCTCTGTCTCATACCAATCCCCCTCAACCGGACTTGGATCCGGTTTACCATTTGCAGAGCGCAACGCATACATGTAGTTGTAATAACCCATCTTCAGAAGCACACTCCCCTGATAAGCATGTCTGCTCTCGTCGTAGTCCATTTTAAATTCCGGTTTCAGCTGCCAGTCGCTGAATTTACCAAATAAATATAGATCCTCTTCAAAAGGCTCGCTTGCCATCAGCGTAAAATGCATCAATGCATAGTCCGAAGCGCCACTGGCATCGGCAACATCCCGATTCAGGATGAGATACCGGCCATTGAGATCAGATTCTGTATAATAAGGTCTGCTTTCCCGGATGGCATCCTTTATCAGCCAGGCATGATACTGCCCTTCCGCAACATCCCAATACATGATATCCGGCGTTTTGGAAATAATACTGCGGATATCTTTAAATCTGTACTCTTTTAACCCGGGAAAAAGTAAATCGTCCGGTTTGTTAAATTCAAATTTATCGTTGAAGGCGAAATTGGGGATACTGCGCTCCTGCAAGGTATGCGGGTTCCCGTTTTGCAGAACCTGCAAATAAAGTTCCTTGCCATTATTTGAAATATTTAAATCCCTGGTTTGCACTTCTGCTTCCAAGGCCTGATGTGTCCTTTTCTTCTGGACATCCAGGGGGTCTAAAAAACGGATGACCACATTCGCACGGCTTTCGCTAAGAAAAAACCTGCGCGTAAACAGCACATTCTTATTTCGATCATACACACATACCAGGTAGTTGCCGCTGATTTTAAATGCTTCTGAAGGGATGTCAAAATAATAATGGATGAAGGGAAGGTGGGTGTGACTGGATGCCTTATAATTGTAAATTTGGTTTTCCTGAAAACCGGGCATGTATTCCTCCTGCTGCATGTCATCCATTTTCCAGTCCTTATTAAAATGAAAAATGCGGTAATACAATTCTTCCGGACTTGGAACGAGAAAATCAAAATTCAGGATCAGCCGGTCACTATGACCCATTGTCATCACAGCCATGGCTTCCTTATCCGGCTGACTCCGGTAAAGAAAAATACTCTTTGCGCGTTCGTCATAAACGGTATCCATTGCCGGTAGTTCAAAGACATCGGACTGGGAGAAAAGGCGCATCCCGGAACAAATTGTCACCAAAATAATGGAAGGCAAAAATTCCTTCCATGTAAGATTCTTTAATTTCAATCGCATAAACAAATTATAAGCGAATACAACAGCTTCAACGGGCAAGTCTTTAATTAATTGGCAGTAATGGCCAATTATGTTGAAAGTCCTCTCCACCGCTCAATTTATCAGAAAGAAGTTGATTTTTTAACAATCGACCTGTTTTTAAAGAACAAATAAGCCTGTTTTTCGTTTTAAAAGGTCTAAACTGTTAAAGATGTATCCACCAGAATTAGTTATACCCATGACCCGCGAATTAACAGAGATTGGTTTTAAATCTTTGTTGAGCTCTGAAGAAGTGAAACAGGCCCTTTCAAACAATCAGGGTACTGCGCTTCTGGTTATTAACTCGGTTTGTGGTTGTGCCGCCGCAAATGCAAGGCCAGGCGTTCGCATTGCTTTGCAACAAGGCCCGAAACCGGATCAACTCTACACCGTTTTTGCCGGTGTAGACCGGGATGCGGTTACTACGGCAAGGGAGTTCCTGATCCCTTATCCGCCCTCTTCACCTGCAATTGCTTTGTTCAAAAATGGAAGACTGGTGCATATGCTTGAAAGGCATCACATTGAAGGCCGTTCCGCCCAAATGATTGCAGACAATCTCTCTGCCGCTTTTGCCAGCTATTGCCAGTCTAACTGATCCACCCTATGAAATCTCTAATCATTTCACTAAGCCTCCTTTTTAATCTTTCAATTGCGTTTGGACACCCTGTTATTCAGGATTCCATAGCTAAGCCATCCATTAAATATTCAAAAAGTGAACTCAAAAAGGAAGAACAGGACGGCAAAAACTTTGAGAAGCAAATTAAAGAGTGGAACAAGGCCCTTAAAAAACCGAACATCGATTATTTAAACAGTCTGTTTGGAAAAATTATGGAAACTCTGTACAAAGAAAACCATGAGCTGAGTGACCGCGTTTCAGACCGGAGCCGAAAATTGATGCCTCCGGTACCCAAAAATGCAGCGGACAGCCTGGCTCTGGACGAAAAGCCAAAGGCCTATAATCCGGAATTAAAAGACAAACTACCGCGCACGACTAAGGAAGAAATCTTTCAAAAAAAGGTGGAATCCGATTATTTGTCCAAATATGTGACTCTCGTACGACAAGAGAAAAACCTGCTCCAGAAACTAAAAAATGTAACACAATTTAACTTTGATACGCCGACTAGCGTTTATCAGGATATCAGCAAGGATCTGGATCTTTTTCGTGCTTACCTGAAGGCTGAAGTGGCCTTGATGAAGGTGGAAACCGGTAAAAAGTAGATTACACCAACTTCCTTTCATTGCCTTCAAGCCAAACGGGCTGCGGTCTTTGCTGCCGCATTTTACTCCGTTCTTCGGAAGAGGCCCTATACTATAAGAACCTGAATCCTATCGGGCTTTGCAGCCGGATTGAAAAGAGAGTAAAATGGGGTGATTTTAGCCGGAAGCAAGCTGTTTGACTGAAATCAAATTATAATTAATTTTAATATGTTTTTACCTTTACAGCCTTAAATCGTCCCTTATGGCCCAGCCACATAATTATACTGAAGAAAATATCCGGTCTCTCGACTGGAAAGAACACATCCGGCTCAGGCCCGGAATGTATATAGGCAAACTGGGAGACGGAAGCCACATAGATGATGGAATTTATATCTTACTCAAGGAGGTGATCGACAATTGCATCGATGAATATGTCATGGGGTATGGCAGAGAGATCGACATAGAAATACAGGAAGGTATGGTTCGTATCCGTGATTATGGTCGCGGCATTCCACTGGGCAAAGTAGTAGACTGTGTATCCCAAATCAATACGGGAGGAAAATACGATAGCAAGGCGTTTAAGAAGTCCGTCGGCCTAAACGGTGTTGGTACCAAAGCAGTAAATGCACTTTCAGGCTATTTTAAAGTGCAATCTATTCGCGATGGAAAAACAAAGATCGCCGAATTTGAAAAAGGCCATCTGATTAAAGAGTACAACCTCAAGAATACAGATGAAGTGAATGGCACCGAAATCCAATTTCGTGCGGATGATAAAATATTTCCAAAATTCCGCTATGTGCAGGAATTCGTTGAAAGCCGCATTTGGAACTATGCATACCTGAATGCCGGCCTTCGCATCCATTACAATGGAAAAACTTACGTATCCCGAAATGGATTGAAGGATATGCTGGAACGCCGCACAGACGGTGAGCAACTCCAATATCCAATTGTGCACCTGAAAGGTGAAGATATTGAAGTAACACTAACACACGGTAGTCAATATGGCGAACAATACTACAGCTTTGTCAATGGGCAATTCACTTCCCAGGGAGGCACACACCTCAATTTCTTTCGCGAAGCTTTAGTCAAAACCATCCGGGATTTTTACAAAAAAGACTTCGACTCCAAAGACATTCACACAGGCGCGATAGGCGCCATCAGCGTGCGCATAGAAGAGCCCGTATTTGAATCCCAAACGAAAACCAAACTGGGGTCTACAACCACGAGTCCGGATGGAAACTCATTGCGAAGCTTCATCATGGATTTTGTTTGCAAGGAACTCGATCTCTATCTTCATCAGAATCCGGAAACCGCAAAGGAACTCCTTTCAAGAATTCTGCAGTCTGAACGGGAACGCAAAGAAATTGCCGGAATTAAAAAACTGGCCAACCAGCGCGCCAAAAAAGCGAATCTCCACAATAAAAAACTCAGGGATTGCAAATTCCATCTCTCCGATACGAAACTGAAACCGGAAGTCAAAGAAAAAACCACTCTGTTTATCACGGAAGGGGATTCTGCAAGTGGATCTATCACCAAAGCAAGAGATCCAGAACTTCAGGCCGTATTCAGTTTGCGCGGAAAGCCCTTGAATTGCTTTGGTATGACCAAGAAAATCGTTTATGAGAATGAAGAACTGAATTTGCTTCAACACGCATTGGATATTGAAGATGGAATTGACAATCTCCGCTATAACAAGGTCGTCATTTCTACCGATGCGGATGTGGATGGGATGCACATCCGGTTATTGTTGCTCACCTTTTTTCTGCAATTCTTTCCTGAACTGGTCCGCAACGGGCACTTATTTATTCTCGAAACTCCATTGTTCCGCGTACGAGATAAACAACAAACATTTTATTGCTATTCCGAAAAAGAAAAAAGAGAAGCACTTTCTAAACTTCGCGGTAAACCTGAAATTACCCGCTTCAAAGGTCTAGGTGAAATCAGCCCTGATGAATTTGCAGCATTCATTGGTGAGGATATACGACTTGAACCTGTGGTCCTGAATGAGGACTCTCACATTGAAAAAATTCTGGAATATTACATGGGCAAAAACACTTCCGAGCGACAGGATTTCATTATTGGAAATCTTCGCACGGACCTTGATCAAATTAAGGCAGAGGAAACTGCTAAGGCAACCGCCGAGGCCGCGCTGGTCTCTTAAATTCAGCAAAATACCGTATATCTTTTGCAGAAGTCTTTATAATGGACGAACTTTCATTATACCTTCATTAATAATATGAAGGAAGTGAAAGCAGACCGCTACTTCATTGCCTGGATACCCAGCTACCGGGTAAAAAGTAAAATTCAGAATTTGAAGGCTCTTCTTCAGATAAAGTTCGGAATTAATAAAAGCATGAATGCGCCTCCCCATCTCACGCTTATTAAACCCTTTGAACTTGGACAGAACGAACTCGAACATCTGCAGCATGTGCTTTGTACTTTTTGCAAATTGCAGGATCCATTTGAATTCAAAATGCAAGGTTTAGGCTCTTTCGGGCAACACGTTCTGTATGTGCATCTAGATCAAACAGACGCACTTTTAAAATTCCGGGAGGCACTCCGGCTTGTATTGAAAGAAACGACTCATTTATCAGAAGATACGCTGCATCCGGATTTTCATCCCCATATCACGCTTGCCACGAAAGATCTGAAACCTTCCCTGTTCAGCCCTGTATGGGCATTTCTCCTTCAAAAAATAATTTCTGAAAAATGTACGCTGGCAAATATCTGCCTACTTCACTATCAAAATAATCAATGGCAGGTAATTCGCAAATTTAATTTGAAAAAACAGTTGGGCAGTACATAGTAATTACACGCGAATGGCCTCTGAGCGAAAAGGTTCAAATGAACAGATTACAAAATGATTCTCTTTTCCCCAAATTCAAAAGCGAATGAAGGAGATATGCAAAATTGTACCTGCATTCGGAATTTTAAGTTCATATGTTTTGTACGCAGTCCGGAATTATTGAACTCTCAACCGGAAGACGTCCTGAAATAAAAGTGAAACCAATGTATCACAAGGTAAATTTCACCACAAACAAAAGGACTTAAAAGCAATACGCCAAATGAGCATGCCGGTCGAACAGGGATCATCCTATCGGGGGCCAAAAAATACTAACTAACGTTTGTTTGTATTCATCGAAAACAATATTGTACTTCATCCATATTTAGAAACACATCAAACTCCAAATGGTATGAATAGAAACACGATGTGCAGGTCCGAAACGGTATGTGGTATGCATTAACTTACACTGCGGTAAACAGCGTCCTTCTTACAGGTATAATAAATGTGTTGCCAGCTTCATGCCTGTTGCATTTGAAAAACGCAGATGCAAAACCTGGATCTTGCGAATCTTTACATACCTATTCACGATTACATTTAAACTACTGCCCTAGCTATTTGGGGAAACGAAGGTCTGTTTCCCTAATCTCAAAACTTCGAAGAGGCTTGCCGCCTATATCCATAAATTCAATTTGAAGCCTACGGTCTTTAGGCGGCCCTGCAACGCTTATTCGCGTATAATTCTGTTGTTCCACCAACATATCTGACAGAAGATCCGGATTTGATCTTTCATAATCATTTATTTTATGAACCCCGGATGTAAGGGGTGAGTTGGTGATATCGTAGGTAGTATAACCCCCTTTTAATTTCTTTTTGACCATATCGCTGTGATGCCTGTCCCCGGATAAGAAAAGAACTCCGTTTATACTTTCCGTTTCAATAAATTGAATTAATTCCTCAAACTCGGACGGATAATGGACAAGACAATCATACCTGCTGTATAAATTCAAAACATTACTTCCGCTCACGATCATTTTAAATGGAGCCTTGCTGTTTGCCAATTGATTTTCCAACCATTCCATTTGCTCTTTTCCAAACATGCTTTTGTGCACATTCACTGCACCGTTGAGACTATCCTTCATTTCATCAGAGCTCCGGAAACTCCGGCTGTCCAACAAGAAAAAATCGATATCGTTATACCGGAATGCGGTGTAGGTTCCAAATCCCTGCGTCGGCGTAGGGGGATTCGTCCAATAATGACGGAAAACTTCTGTAGCCTCTTCCTTAAAAACATAAGAAATTCCTTCATTATTCGGACCATAATCGTGATCGTCCCAAATGGCATAATGACTCATCGCTTTTAAAAAATTGCGAAGGACCGGACTGCTTCGATCATGCGATGCCCTGTACCAGATTCCCCACTCACTGTTGAAGTCCACCTCCCGCATATACCAATTGTCCCCCAGCCAAAGCATAAATGCAGCGTTTTCTTTTGCCATGGATTCAAAAATACTGCTGTCTCCGCCGTAGGGTTTCCCGGGACGATCAAAAAGAGCTTCGTTCAAATACGCACAACTTCCCGTTAAAAAACTGAAATCAGGCGCCGGCTTACGAAAATTCCACAAATCCTGAGTTCGAAATTGCCCCGTAGATCCCAGCGCTTTGTGACCCGTTTTGGAGAAAAGTTGATAGGAGTAGCTCCGACCATACTCAAGTCCTGTTAGATAGAACGTTCGGATCCTGAACTCAAATTTATCATAAGCCTGTCCGTCCACTTTCGTTCTAACAGAAGGTTTGTCCATCCTCCAGTATTCTAATTGGACAGCTATATCCCTGTCCAATTCATACCAGACCTTGGCAGTGCGGTATTCGACTGCTCCCAACATGGGGCCGCTCTTAATTTGAGCGAGCGAAATTTGGAAACTTAGAATACCTAGGATTGTAATCACTGGAGACCTTTGCATCCTTTTTATTTCAAAGTTAGCAGTCGCGTAAATACAATTTCAAAAAGCTTGAATAAGTTTATGTCAATTTCCAGTCTAAAAATGTACCGCATACTGCAGCTTAAGCGTTTACTAAAAATGATGCAAGCATCCGAAAGAATGTCCAGATTCCTCATCATTTTTATTGTACTTGCTTCCGGACTTGCGGTTTTTGCCCAGGAATCGAAGGTCATTCAGTTTTCCGGTATGGTGTACAGTCTCAACAACGAGGTCAGGGAACCTCTTTCTTTTGTGAATGTGGGTATATTACGAACAAGGAGAGCCGTTTATACAAATGATCAGGGTTTTTTCTCTATGCCCGTCCTGCCGGGGGACAGTTTACGTTTTCAATATCTGGGTTATAAAATTCTTTATCTACAAATACCTCCTGATTTAAGTGAAGATCGCTATTTCCGGGAAATCACTTTGGAGCCCGACACCTTCCAGCTTCAGAAGGCAACTGTGTATTCGATTCCATCGCGCGAACACTTCAAACTTGAATTTTTGGAGATGGAAGTAAAAAAAGACCTTGAAACGATTGCATCAGAAAATCTTTCGAAAGATGTCCTGGAACGCATCGCCCCCGGAATCCCTTCGGACGGACGATCCGCAATCAGCCTGTATTTCGCCCAACAAGCTCAAAATGCCGTATATGAAGGCCAATTTAAACCCCAGCAGATCTTTTCACCACTCGCCTGGGTAAAATTTATAGAAGCTCTGAAACGAGGTGACTTCAAGAACAAGAAAAAGCCTCCAAAATAGCTTCAGCGTGTGGGAGCTCATTTGTTTTCTTCGCATTCATACAGAGAAAGTCTATCCCTTGTAGATTTGCTATTTTTGCGACACAGTCCATCCTATGATGAAAATAACAGAATATCTGGCAAACGCAGCAGGCAAAACCCTGATCTCATTTGAAGTACTACCCCCACTTAAGGGCGGAAGCATCAATTCCATTTTCCAGACTCTGGACCCTCTCATGGAGTTCAAACCTCCATTTGTCGATGTAACCTATCACAGGGAGGAATTTATTTACAATGTTCAGCCAAGTGGTTACTATCAGAAAATTGCGATACGGAAAAGACCCGGAACTGTTGGAATCTGTTCTGCGATTATGCATCATTACGGAGTCCAGGCTGTGCCCCATCTGATCTGTGGAGGCTTCACCCGTGAGGACACAGAAAATGCTCTGATCGAATTGCACTTTCTCAATATCAAGAATGTGCTCGCCTTGAGGGGTGACGCTCGAAAGTTTGATGAAAAGTTTATTCCTGAGCCGGGAGGAAACGAATATGCACTCGATCTCGTGCAGCAAATTGGAAGGATGAACCAGGGCGTTTACCTGGATCCCAGCATCGAAAACGGGGCAAGGACGGATTTTTGTATCGGCATCGCCGGCTATCCTGAAAAACATTTTGAGGCTCCCAACATGAAGTCCGATCTCAAATTTACGCGCAAGAAAATTGAAAGCGGTGCAGAATACATCGTAACCCAAATGTTCTTCGACAATCAGAAATATTTCGATTACGTAAACACCTGCCGGAGCGAAGGAATTCATGTCCCTATTATTCCGGGCATAAAACCCTTAACCAGGAAATACCAGCTCAACTCTGTTCCCAGACATTTTTACATCAATATCCCGGATGATCTCGTCAAAGCGGTGAGCAAGGCTGCAACGGACCAGTCTGCAAAAGAAGCGGGTATAGAATGGTGCGTTGCCCAATGCAAAGAACTTATCGCGAAGGGGGCTCCGTGCCTTCATTTCTATACCATGGGAGACAGTCAGACTGTCCGAAAAATTGTTGAAAAAATTATTTAGAGCAATACTAACTACTGTTAGTTAAAACGCGATCTATGTCAAAGCCACTGATTTTAAACCCTGAAAAATATTCATGGGTCAGCTATGATCCGGCCACTGATTTTCCCATTCAGAATTTACCCCTGGGTGTGTACAGGCATATCAGCGGAGAAAAAAGAATATGCACGCGCATTGGAGATAAAGTACTTGATCTGTATTCCGTGAGTGAGGCAGGCGTACTCAAAGTAAACGGATTCACATCCGGTGATTTTAAATCAAACTACCTTAACGGAATATTGCAAAAAGGAAAGGAATCCTTGCGCAGATTGCGTTCTGCATTATTTCATCTCCTTGCATCTGAAAACGGTGTCGCGAACAGGCATCCGACAGAACCCCACATGCTTGATTTTCGCAATGCCCATATGGAGCTCCCTCTGAAACCGGCTAACTATACAGACTTCTACAGCAGTCGCGAACATGCCACGAATGTGGGAATGATGTTCCGCGATCCCGCCAACGCACTGCTACCCAACTGGCTCCATTTGCCGGTGGCATATCACGGTCGCGCTTCCTCCATTGTTGTCTCAGGAACAAACATCCACCGTCCAAAAGGACAAATGCAATTAAAAGATGGAGAAGCTCCGGTTTTTGGACCTACAAAACAATTGGACTTCGAACTTGAAATGGCCTTTGTCGTAGGGAAATCCAATCCATTGGGACAGGGCATTCCTGCTGCGCAAGCGGAAGAACACATTCAGGGCATGCTGATCTTCAACGACTGGTCTGCCAGGGATATCCAAAAATGGGAGTACATTCCTCTTGGACCCTTTCTTGCAAAGAATTTTGGGTCCAGTGTTTCAGCATGGTTGGTTGACCTGGACGCTCTCCAGGCTTTTAAAACGACAGGCCCTATTCCGGAAAAGCCTTTGCTGGATTATCTCAAAACGGACGGCCCTCTGAATTACGACATTCACCTCGAAGTATTTCTCGAAACGCCCAACGGAGAAGAAAACCTGATTTGCAAATCAAATATGAAATACCTCTACTGGAATATGAGCCAGCAACTTGCACATCATACCGTCAACGGTTGCAATATGGAGGTCGGCGATCTCTGTGCTTCGGGAACTATTTCGGGCAGTACCGAAGACTCTTTCGGCAGTATGCTGGAACTCGCCTGGAAGGGCACAAAGCCTTTAAAAATGAAGGATGGAACCGAACGAACGTTCGTTCAGGATGGAGATTCCATCATTATGAGGGCTTATGCCCACAATGACAAATACCGCATAGGATTCGGGGAAGTGAGATCAAAAATACTTCCCGCAAAAGGATAGCTTCGCTTGAACAGGGCTATTGGACACCCTTGTTGGATTACTTTATCCTTAATGAAGGGGCTTTTATTTCATTCGCTTCCAATTATTCCATTCTGAGACCATCAAAAGGATGCAGGTGTTTTAGTTTATTTCAGTGTGCCCTTTGATTTAAAAACGAGATAATCCTGAATCGATTTCTTTTGTTCATCGTCAATCATGGCGCGTTGCTGCATTTCCTCCAGATTCCGTTCCCATTGATCTTCCCTAAACTGCTCAGGCAAGAATAAATTGTGACATCCACTGCATTTTTCAATATAGAGTTTTCTGCCGGCAAGAAGTTTCGCCTGAACAACAGGATCCTCCAGATGGGGTTCATACAAACTGGGAGCACATGCTATGATAATAAAAAGCAAAAGGTAGAAAAGGTATCGAACAGTTTTTCGCATAATTTCAGAAACTGTATCCTATCAGCAGTCTTGTCTCGAGTGCTTCGTGATGAACGCGATCAATGTTTGCCTTTAGTTCCTCTGTTTTATGCATATTCGCCCATTGGGGTAAAACATTCAGCACGCCAAAAAATCTACCCTGATTAAAATAAACGCTCGGGCCTCCAAATAAGGCAGCATATTCGAGTTCGCCGTGCTCAAATTTGCCATGATGCCGCAGTTCAATCCCTATTCCCAATTCAGGCTTCAGAAAATGCATATATCCCAGGTTCAGTTCAAAAGGATACTCCAACTCAATTTCCTTTTCCAATTCCAAACCATTCCACTTCAGCTCGGTTTCAAATTCGAGTTCTGCAGTGATATTAAAAGCTATCAAATCATTCAGATATCGCTTGTCGAGAATGAATTTGGTTTCAAATTCGTATTCATCAGGAGCCGCCGTTAATTCAAAATACAATGCAGAACCAAGGCGATTCGCTACAGGATCGGAAAGCTTCCATTTCCACTCGTTGCTGAAAGAAGTCTTGAATACCCTTTGTTCTGCCCCTGCTCCACCCACACTGTCTTTAAGCCGAAAACTAAAATCTGAAGTGTTGTAATAAAATGCAGTCTGCCAGTTTTTACCAAGACCAAACTCCAACTCCCATCTTGCGTCAAAATACCTTCCTAAGGCATAGGGACTTTCTGCATCGGACTTTCCGGATCGGAGCGTCGCGATGTACTCCAAATCAAAACCACCCTTTGGGATAACATTGGACTGATAGGTCCGGGCAAAAACGCGATCCTGGGCTTGTCCAATTTCAAGCAAGCATATTGCAAAAAAAACGAAAAAAATAGATTTACACATGGAGGAAAGTATTGCATCACAAAAATGCAGTTCCAATTCTTACAAACCAAATTCAGTACTGGATTTCGTGGAGCTTTATGGAATCATACCTGAAAAAAGCAGTAACTATAGCTGGATCACACCTGTAATTCACATTTGCCTGACGAACTACTGCATTTAAAAATCCTTATGAATGTTGTAAAGAGCGGCGAAACAAAATTTTGAATTTTTATAAAATATAAAATTTATGCCTTTTAATTCCATCACTCCCGAATTTATTATGGAATATGTTTGTATTATTCCATAATTCTATTATATTCGTCTAGATTTATAACCAACTAAAACCTCTACCATGAGAAAGAATTTGTGCAATGGTAGATATATTTCTACCCCACCATCTACAAATCAATTTGTAGTTTATCTTAATCAATTTATATTACTACTGATGATTGCCGTGCCTGGACTCTCGGTTTGTCAATGCCCGACGAGCTATTCGGGAGAGATGCTGACCGCGGAAGATTATGGTCCTTTATGTGGGTTTAAATCGATAGTCGCAAGGATCAATATGAGCAGCACCGAAGATGTCTTTGGCAGGATGGAAGTCATATTTTCAAACAATGTTAAAATTCTTGATTATGAAATAAGGGCGACTTATGTCGATGATGTAGTAATAGCAGCAAATGGTTACGAATTATCTTTTGATATAGGTGATATTTGCGAACCAGTTGAAGTTAAAGATAATGATTAGTTGGTGAAAATTATTTTCACAGTAATATCCGGATCCAATGCAACAGCTGAAACAGCTTTTACCAGGTTAGCAAGCATCACTCCTACCTGCCCTACTGTTTGCTCTGGATATTCAGAGGAGGACCCTGTCGATATCAATGTAACTCCTGTTGAATTGAACGGCAATATTTTGATACCTGGTCAATTTAGTTGTTCTGGAGGGAGCAGCACTGACAATGGCTTGCCTGATCGCGAAGTAAGCGTTTCAATGGCTTATGATCCCTATTATACGCTTTGCGATGCCATCAATACCGATGCATATGGCTATTATGAATGCAGTGAATTGCGCGATGATTGTGATTATGAAATTTGCATCCTTGGCCCGGAAGACGACTATTGTGGTATTGATGAATTTGACATTGACATTATTCGCGATTTTATTTTAGGAAACATCTGCCCATTTTATTATGAATGGCAACAATTTGCTGCGGATGCAGATAACAACGGGTCAGTTACTACTGGTGACATTGTTCATCTTGAAAATTATTTAATCAGTGGCAGTTATAACATTCCTTTGAAATGGAAATATGTGAGTAATACGCAATTTGACCAGTTCTCTGTGGATTGCAACTCACAAAATCGACACCTGGTACCCGTGGTTACCAACTGCTCGGAAATCAATATGGATACAGATCCGGTGGTTGAAGACTGGTACGGATTTCCCACAGGGGATTTGAACTCAACCTGCACCACTTGCGGTTTTAGAGCGGATCCTCCTATACTCACACGCGATTTTAATGATCAAATTCAACTTAGTTTATTACCACTGACAAACAATCGCGTTTGGCTCCAAATTAGTCACTATAAATCCGTTGATGTATTTTCAGTAGCTTTGAAAATTGGATTTGATGTTGAGCATATTACTGGCATCAGGCTTATCAATCAAAATGTTTGCTCTGTTCAGTGGAAAGTTGACAACGATAATGGAATCCTAAAATTGGTATTTGTTCATTTAGACGCTGAAATTCTGAATAATTTGGCTTTGGAAATTTCTTTTCGCAAACCATTTTTTACACCCATTCATGCCTGGCAAATCGATCGATCAGATTCAAAAATCAGTAACATTTTAATCGATGAATCCAACTCCGGTTATAGCCTTGATCTTCAATATGAAAGCGACAATCAATGGCAGGATATCTTTCCAAATCCGGCTTCTGATTTACTCTTTTTTAATGCAGTAGATCTGAACACTTTTGTTGTTGTCAAAGATCTGAATGGAAGCATTGTAAAAAAGGAATTAGTTACGCAAAACAAAATCGAAGTATCAAATTTACCCCCAGCTTGCTATTTGATTGAGTTTAGTTCGCAGTCCATTCCCATTTTGCGGCGGTTTATTAAAATATGAAACCATGAGAGCCTTGCTGATTTATATCCTCCTTGGAGCCTGCGGGCTCCAGGGAGTTTCTCAAATTATTTACATTTCAATTTATAGCAGGTTAAACAATTACGGTTATGATATTTTTAAAATTAATTTATATGATTGTTCTTCCAGCTTGGAGTGCGACAAAATTCCTAACAGGCAATTTGCAATAAGACCTGTGACCAATGAGTTTGTTATGCTGGAAACGGGTCGTCCATTTGGATTTTATGAGATGGATTACTGCAATGCTGTGAAATGGGGAGGACCCATCAACAATCCTAATCCTGTATTAAGGTTTTTCCATGACGGTTACGATTCCGATCGATATGGTTTTATTTTCGGCATTGGAGAAGATGGAATTTTCAAGGTAAATCCACCCAGTCCCTACTTTGAATACAAAGGGCCCTTGGATCCATACATCAGAAACAAAGGTTTACTAAGTCACCATACGGCATATACGGGCCATTCAGAGTTTTACGCTACTGATACGAATAATCTTGTAAATAATTGGCGCCTGCTTGGTTTTGATACGGCCAATCCAAGCCAATGGAGGGTTGTGTTTGACTTCCCTCATGGAATGAGGGTTATCGATATCATCGAACTTCACCAAAGTTGCGGGGATCAATCCATCGCTGTTTTAACCGGCAACGACGAATATTATTCACTAAATCTTTCCAGTAAAGTTTTCAAATATTTGTGCACCATTAACTTCTCTGATCCACGCTATTACCAACGCGATATTCATGGATCTTCTATCTGGATGTACAAACCACAAGATTGCGATGTATTCATTGACCTGGACATCAATAACAGTTCTGGCGATAAAATGAATGGATTTACAAATTCCCTCAATTGCAACAATCCATTTCCATTTCTTTCGGATGATGACCCCGACGTGTTTTCAGATTATGGTACCATGGATTCCATTGTCATTCAAATGCTCAATCCCATCGATGGAAATGCAGAACAATTACAAATAACACAGAGTTTTGGATCACAATACCGTACCGATGCATTTTCATTGTCTTTAATTCCCAGTTTGCTTACTACCAATGATAGCTTTGAATTGGCTATCCGCAATTTAAAATACATGAATACTTCATGTATTCCAACCATGGGTTCTCGATTTATCCGCTTCATTGCTTATAAAAATCAAATTTCCGACACCGCTTATGCCACGATCAATCTTACAGGACCATTTTATCATGCAGGTACGGATAACGCTATTCAATTATGTAAAAATGATTCATCCATAAATCTTCAAAATTATTTAGGCACTTGTTACTCTCCTGGAGGTACTTGGTCGGGGCCCACCCACCTTGCAAATGATCTACTCGATCCGAATTCTGCCCTGGATGGAACTTATTATTACATTGTTGGTGACAGCATCTGCGGCTATGATTCTGCACATATCCTAATAAATATTTTTGAACCACCTGAATTTTCTCTTCCATCTGATACTTCCCTTTGTTCCAATGACTTTCTTGATCTTGCCTTCAATTTTCCCAATGCAATGTTCTTTTGGAGTGATGGAGATACCCTGACTTCAAAATCAATTCGAAAGCCTGGGATTTATTGGCTCTCCATCCAAAATGAGGCAGGTTGTTTTCATCGGGACACTTTCTCGGTTGATTTTTTACCGCTTTCGACTTTTTTCAAAGACACTTTTATTTGCCAGAATCTGTCCCTTGAATATGAAGGTCGTAATTACAGGCCCGGTGATGTGATCAAAGATACACTTACCGGAATTTTAAGTTGCGACACTATCCTGACCTTACATGTCAGAGGCCTTCCGATTCCTTTGCCCTCTTTGATCGCTGATTCTTTGGTTTGTCCGAATCAATTGAGTCGCATCCAAACAAGCATCCCCTATCCGATTTATTTATGGAGCAATTCCAGTACGCAATCAGATATTCTCGTCTCTCCAGGAACTTATAACCTTACAGTCACCGATTACAATGGTTGTTCAAATTCCAGTTCCATCACCATCCGACAAGTTCCGCCATTGGATTATCAAATTGTAAGCCGGGATCCGAAGTGCTTTGGCGAAACCGGTTCCATTCAAGTTGATGTGCTCAGCGGCGGGGCTCCAGGATTTCACTATTTCTTAAATGGATCATTAAACTTGACTGGAATTTTTGATCAGGTGTCGCCAGGCAACTATTCCCTATCCATCATTGATGCAGAAGCTTGTATGGTTCAAGATACTGTTAGCATCCAAGATGGAAATGAATTGCTTGTCCAGATGAAACAAAGCATCGATTTATTGCTCAATCAATCGGCCGTCATCCCTTTCTCTGTTCTAAAAGGATCTGTCAAAGACATATGGTCTGTTCCTTCCACCAATATCCGATTGTTATCTGGAGACAAATTTGAAATCAACACCGGCACTGATCAAACACTTACTATTTTTTTTGCAGACCATTCAGGATGTGTTTATTCAATTCCATTGATCATTAAAATCTTAAGGAATGATAAAACATATTTTCCAAACGCGTTCTCTCCAAATGGCGACCAAATCAACGATCTTTGGATTCCCTATATAGGTTCTGATTATAAATTTATTAAACTTTCAATATTCGATAGATGGGGTAATCTTATCTACATTTCAACTACTGACCCAGTTTGGAATGGCAGAACTTCAAATGGTCAATTGGCTAATCCCGGTGTCTACATTTACAGCATTCATGTACAAAGTAATATATCGGGACCAAAATTATATAGTGGAGATATTTCCATTGTAAAATGATGATGTAAACGATTCAATAAAACACCCAATGCCCTTTCCATTTTCCACTACTGCTGTATTCCAAAGCGGGTGCCGGGATTTTTATGATATTGACAAGATGGAACAGCGTACGTAAAAAAGGACTCCTTGTTTTGATTTTTGTGAGGTCCGCATCGAGCGATATATAAAATTGTCTTTCCCTGGGTATGTACTGGAGGTCATACACAATATGTTCCCTGATCCATTCATTTTTAAATCCACCGTAAAGTCCATCGGCCCCATATCCCAACGATACATTTAGCCAATCGGGCCATGCAGTCCATTGCTTATTGAGCAGGTTTTCAGGACTCCAGGACAACCAAAAAGTTTGTGCATTGTAATCCTTCAAAGCACTGTTTAAATATCCGGAACCATACAGCTCGTAAGCCCGATCCCGAAAACTGTATCCAGGTTCGAAACTGACCGGTGCAACCGAATACTTTTTTGGCCACGATGAAATCTTAATCTTTATTTTTTGATCTCCCCATAGCAACTGTTGACCTGTAAAGAATCCGGCACCTGCAAAATTCGCAGCCATGTCTGGCCAACTGAATCCATAATCTGTGCTGAAACCATCCATGACTTCGATAGTGGCTTGAAATAATAAGGCAACAGAATTTGCCCACAGCAAGGCCTGGTTGCTTTTATACCCACACCAGCGAGCTCCCTGGTATACGTAAGCAGATTGAAAGTAACTGTTGAATACATGCGCCGCTTTATCAAGCTGTAACCATTCAGAATAATCATTGAAATAGTGGAACTTGCCCAATCCATTTTTACTGTACCAGGCATGATACAAGCCCAGAGAAAATGCCGAATAGGTTCCAGCAAGAAATCCACCCGCCAGCATGACTCTGGAATGACTGAGCGTATCCGAATGTAAGAGAAAACGGTCAACTCTTGACTGTTGCGCAAGAGATCCTAAGACCTGACAAATAAAAAAACCAACGAAAAAGAAATGGCGCAGGCTGCTTCCAGGATTCATCGACAATTTCAATTCAACAGCCCATCAGCATATACATATCAATACCTGTAGTATTCTGCTTTGTAAGGACCTTCCTTGGAAACTCCAATGTATTCAGCCTGCTTTTCATTCAATTCTTCGAGCTCAACTCCGATCTTCCCTAAATGAAGCCTTGCAACTTTTTCATCCAGACTTTTTGGCAAGGTATAGACTTGGTTTTCATACTTGTCCGCATGTTGCCAAAGTTCCAGCTGCGCAAGACACTGGTTGGTAAAAGAGTTACTCATAACGAATGAAGGATGGCCTGTAGCACAACCCAGATTGACCAGACGGCCTTCTGCAAGTAGGATGATGTCCTTTCCGTCAACATTATATTTATCTACCTGCGGTTTGATTTCCACTTTAGAGTCCCCAAAATTTTGGTTCAGCCAGGCTACATCGATTTCATTGTCGAAGTGACCGATGTTGCAAACAATCGCCTTGTCCTTCATATTGCGAAAATGCTTTTCGGTCAGGATGTCGCAGTTTCCTGTAGCCGTAACGATAATATTGGCATGTTTTACAGCTTGCTCCATTTTCATCACCTGAAATCCGTCCATCGCGGCCTGCAAAGCGCAAATCGGGTCTATTTCTGTAACGATCACACGGCAACCTGCACCTCTTAGCGATGCTGCAGATCCTTTACCAACGTCACCATATCCGGCCACTACCGCTACCTTACCAGCCATCATAATGTCGGTTGCGCGGCGGATGGCGTCTACACAGGACTCCTTACAACCGTATTTATTGTCAAATTTGGATTTGGTAACGGAATCGTTCACATTGATGCAGGGAAGGGGCAAAGTGCCATTCCGCATCCGATCATACAAACGCATCACTCCGGTAGTCGTTTCCTCTGAAATGCCGCGGATATCTTTTACCAGCTCGGGAAAGTGATCCAGGACCATATTGGTCAGATCCCCACCGTCGTCCAGAATCATGTTCAATGGCTTGGATCCTTCAAACGAAAACAAGGTCTGTTCAATACACCAGTCAAACTCCTCGTTGTTCATACCCTTCCAGGCAAATACCGGGATTCCGCGTGCAGCAATAGCAGCGGCGGCATGATCCTGGGTTGAAAATATGTTGCAGGAAGACCAGCTCACCTCCGCTCCTAATTCGATCAGGGTTTCTATTAAAACAGCCGTCTGAATGGTCATATGGAGACATCCGGCTATCCTGGCACCTGCCAGAGGTTTAGCAGATCCATATTCAGCCCTTAGGGCCATGAGACCCGGCATTTCAGCTTCTGCCAACTCAATTTCCTTACGCCCCCAATCGGCTAAATTTATATCTTTAACACGGTACTTTAAATGTGTTGCAACCTGCTCCATGATTAAAATTTTTGCAAAGGTATAAATAATCTATTCAACAATTCTATCGTCGAAAATCACTTGTATTATCGAATATAGTAAATGTATGAGAAGCAAAATTGTTTACAAAAATGGCTGGATTCTGATACCCGTGAAATCCATTCCGGTTCGCAACATTTGTATGAGCTGTATGCTGCATCAGGCATGAAGAAATTTATGATCCCTGCCCTTTGAAATGAGTAATATTGCATTGCTGTTTTCGTATGGCTACATACATGCAATGGATGCATCAAGCTGAAAAATTCTATCACTAATTTGCAAGGCATGGCCAAAATTATATTTATTCAAACTGCTTTTTTAGGAGACTGCATCCTTTCCACCGGACTGATTGAAAAATGGAATGCATACTACCCAAATGATCAAATTGACGTACTGATCCGAAAGGGCAATGAGGGGGTTTTTGAAAACAATCCGCATGTACACCGGATCTTCATATGGGATAAAAAAAAGAGCAAATACAAACAACTCTTCAATCTCATCGGGCATTTGCGTAAAGCAAAATATGATATGCTGTTCAATCTGCAGCGATTTGCATCCACCGGATTGCTGACCGCATGCTCGGGGGCACGGATTAAAACGGGATTTGACAAAAACCCCTTGTCCTTTCTGTTTGACCGCAGAATCATCCATCAGATTGGCGGTCCTTCAAAAATACACGAGGTAGAGCGAAATCACCTGCTCATTAAAGAATTTACGGACAGCGAAGCCGGGCTTCCACGCATTTATGCATCAAACGAACATTCGTTAGTTTCTCAAATTGGGGAGTATGGGACTTACATAACAATAGCTCCTGCTTCTGTATGGTTCACCAAGCAATATCCCTTTCAAAAATGGGTGTCGTTTTTAACGAAAATCGATCCAAAATATACTGTTGTTTTGCTGGGTTCGAAACAGGATCACCAATTATGTGAACAGATCAAATTCGCAGCAAAAGAAGTACATGCTAAGCTTCAGATTTCAAATCTATGCGGAACTTTGAATATTGTGGAATCTGCACGAGTCATGAAACAAGCTGTCATGAATTATGTCAATGATTCGGCGCCCATGCATATTGCCTCAGCCGTGAATGCAGCTGTTTGCGCCATTTATTGCAGTACCATTCCGGATTTCGGATTTGGCCCGCTTTCCGAACACTCCTTTATTGTTCAATATAAGGGATCATTAGACTGCAGGCCCTGCGGACTACATGGCAAAAAGGCTTGTCCAGAACATCATTTTAAATGTGCAGGGATGATCGAAGACCAGCAGTTACTGGACGTACTGCGAGCCGTAGCAGGATAAAGTACTTTTATTTAAAACCGGGCCGGTGCTGAATCCAATTTTGGATTCATAATTTTAAACCAAAGAGGAGGTATCATTGCGAGCAGCATACTGGCAGGATAGCCGTACTTCATTTGCGGACTGTTTCGGATGTTCTCCAGGTTTTGGTATTTCACACCTGCATTTTGGTGGTGCTGCGGATGCCGCGTAAGTTCATACAGGAAAATGCGGCCTAAGCTATGATTTGAATTCCAGGAATGTTTTTCACGTACAGGTTCCAGTTTACCCTGCGCCGAAACAGACCGTAGCAATCCGTAATGTTCGATATAGTTGATCGTTTCTAGCAACAAAATGGAAATAAATGCGGCCACCAAAGCTGCAAGTACGGCGCAGATACCTCCATAAATAAAGACGGCAATCAGATAGCTCAATTGCAAACCGATCTTTAAAAGCAGCACATTCCTCCAATGGAACCAGGGAAGCCCCCGTGCAGATAAGGATCGCTTTTCAATTTGCCATGCATTTTTCCATACTCCGGAAATGCTCCGGAGCCAAAATGTATACAATGGTTCATTCAACTTTGCAGAGGAAGGGTCTTTTGCGGACGCAACATATTTGTGATGCCAATAATTGTGTTCTTTTGTAAAGTGCATATAGAGGCATGGAAGCAAAAGCAATTGCGCAATAATTTTTGCAAAAAGGGACTGTCGATGCCCGAGCTCATGGGCCACATTTATTCCCAGAACTCCCAGAGCTATGCCCATATTCAAGCAAAGAAAGATTTGCTCCGGTGCACTGTGCGGGACCTTTGAAATTGTGTAGATAAAATAAAACAATAAGGCAAACAATACAGGCAGATTCAGCAGGAGCAATACATCGAAAAAGGCATTGTCTGCGCGGATCTTCTTTGTTGGCTCTGTAAAGTTATCCTCATACATGGGAAACAGTGCATCAAGAATTGGAACCAATATAAATGCAAGATAAAAGCTACCCGGACTATACCAGGACCCCATGTAAAGGCCGCAGCAGGCAAAAAGGGGCAACAGCCAAACCAGTAAATATTTTAAATCCCGGGCTGTCATAATGTGTTAAAGTTAATGAAGCCTTTTCATTTCCGCAACATCAGGGAAAGCCCTGCTTTGGGCTTTATTGGTTTTTCCTGTTTATGGGAGGAGATCTCCTTGAGGTCTTTCACATTGAGCTATGCAACAAAGCTCAAATGAGTGCTGCTACAAACGAACATTAGTTAGTTAAGCAATAAGGCAATCCATTTTAGCGGACGCATAAGAAAAAGAGGCATTTTGAAAATGGCAGACCCCCTTTGAAATGAAAAAAATAGCGGAAAATTTTCTGTCGGAGCAGCAGCATTTACGCATGGTAACTCATTTTGTAAGAGAATTTCTTTGGAAAAAAATGGAAGAGGTTTCGCGGCTTGACAGTTGCCTTTTTGAAGTTGGCCGTGTAAGGCCTGGAGGATTTTGGGCAAAAAAAAAGCGCTGACACAAATGTGCAGCGCTTTTGAAAAAAAACGGCAGCGACCTACTCTCCCGGATTTGCGTCCAGTACCATCGGCGCAGAGGGGCTTAACTTCTCTGTTCGGAATGGGAAGAGGTGGAACCCCCTCGCAATAGCCACCTAAGACTTTTGAGCGAGGCTCGTATTTCTTTAGAGTAATTGTTTTACACGGTAGTAAAACGGTTGGATCATAGTGTTGGAAAAATTCTTAAAAAAAGGTTGGAAGAGGAAAGAGCAGAAGATAAAAAAAGGAAGCTTTGGGGTAATTAGTACTACTCGGCTGAACGTATCACTACGCTTTCACCTATAGCCTATCAACGTAGTCGTCTTCTACGACCCCATGTAACACTCATCTTAAGGATAGCTTCGCGCTTAGATGCTTTCAGCGCTTATCTAGTCCGTACATAGCTACTCTGCGCTGCACCTGGCGGCACAACAGATACACTAGCGGTACGTCCGACTCGGTCCTCTCGTACTAGAGTCAGCTCCCTTCAATGTTACAACGCCCACCACAGATAGAGACCGAACTGTCTTGCGACGTTCTGAACCCAGTTCACGTGCCACTTTAATCGGCGAACAGCCGAACCCTTGGGACCTTCTCCAGCCCCAGGATGTGACGAACCGACATCGAGGTGCCAAACCTCCCCGTCGATATGAGCTCTTGGGGGAGATCAGCCTGTTATCCCCGGCGTACCTTTTATCCTTTGAGCGATGGCCCTTCCAT
>CAYTNG010000009.1:0-194644 GCA_964439105.1 uncultured Saprospiraceae bacterium | reverse complement strand
CCGTATTGTTGTCAGCTACCTCCAACTGAAGTGCTCCATTTGTTCTGCTCGTGCTTCCGGCTACGTTGTGGCCTCTTGCAGTTGCATTAACATCACCCATTTTGATTGCAACAAAGTTCTCAACCATGTTTGCACCTTTCACTACATCCATAGTTGCTTCACGAGGAGCAGTCCATGGTTGTGCAGGATTAGCGAAAACATAAGATGATGGAACGAATGTCCAAGACTGAGTTTTGCTGAACTGGCTGGTTACACCCAGGATCAGTTTTCTGATTTCAGATACGTCAGATGCTGTAATGTTGTTGCTAAGGTTAACGTCAGCAGCGATCAGTTTATAAGGACTGTTCAACGTCTCAACTCCAAGGATATGTCTTTGGATCTTAACGATATCTGCAGTACTTACACCATTTACAGGATCATCATTTCTTACAGGTTTTACGCGGTAAGCTGAAGCTGCAAGGTCACCAAACAGATACTTACCATCTGCAAGAGTGATCATTTGCTTCATCATATCTGTAGCTTTGAAGAGCTGTACATCAGCTTGCTCTGTCTCATCATTGTTTTCAGTTCTCAGATCTCCGGTAATTCTACCTTTAGCTGAGCCTGTGTTAGGACATACATCCTGATTGTCTTGAACGATTACTACCGTTTTGCAATAGTCCGTATTTCCTTCTTCGTCTTCAACCCACATCTGAACATCAACTACCAATTCATCATTAGCTCCTGCAGCAACGAAATCGTCGCAGCAGATGGTGATGCTTGTCTTTGTTGGGTCTCCGTCGAAGTAGAACTTCAGGTCATCTGCATCTGTGCAGTTATCATAGCTACCTCTGTCGAGGTCTTTAGCCCAAATTGTTACACACTTGCTCGTTGGCATTGGTACTGTGATCACGCCAGTCAAACAGTATGGTGTTGGTGCTTTGCAGTCTTTCACTTCAAACAACTGGCACTGGATACCTACGTTACCGCAGCCATCTTCTACATACCAGCAGATTTTGTGAATACCAACCGGATACGTACCACTCGCTTCGAATGGATTGTTCGGATTGTCTGCATATGGGTTCTCATGGAACAACGGCGTACGACCTGCTGCGAATTCTTTCTTCGTCAACGGACCTACTACGAAGTCATTTCCTGAATGAGCTCCTTTTCCATCATTGAATGCATCGATTTTGTATTCATAGAAAAGCCAATCTACCGGGCTACAGTTGTCTGTAGCATCTGCAGTAATGGTAAGGTGTCCATAGCATACGCCATTCGTTTTCACTGCAGGCTCACAGTCTCCGACTGAGATGCTTACAGATGGTTTGTCATTGTCATGAACTTTGATAATCTGCAAGTATTCCCAACGACCAATTACTGGGTCGATGCTAGGATCGTACTGACACCAGTCAATAACAACCCACTTACGAAGTACCTTGAAGCAAGCATCTGGCTCAATCGTGAAGATCTCATCGAAGTATTCGATGCTGATCAAAGAGCAAAGGTCATCTGCGCCATTTTCAATTACAGGTCTTCCAAGCAATGGATTGTCCGGACTGATGTCTGCACCGCAACCATCGATGGTTGTAGCTTGACCTGTACAGTTACCTGGCCAGGTAATGTCATCGTCAGAATCGCAGTTGTCTGCGCGGTTGATATAGAATGGATCGCAGTCTACTACCCAAATCGTTTGTGTAGCTGTAACGCTGATACCGTTAGGTCCGCGTGCTACAATCGTACGGGTAAGTTGACCCTGACCGCATTCGCGATTGTCGTTTACACTGATTGTTGGAGTATTACCGCAAGTACTGAGAACATATCCGTCAAATCCCCATACGAGTTCGTATTTGCGATCTGCGTGAGCAGTATCAAACAATTGCTGATAGTATTCGCAAGCACGGTTCCAAGCTGGTGGGTTTGAAGGTGGTGCACCAGGAACATAACCAGGATATCCGGTAATGTCATTGCGTACACAATAGTTGTGGCATACAAGGTCAGTAGTTTTAACTTTAGCACGAGCTGAAAGATCAGTAACGACTTTACCAAAAGTAGCGTCATTAGGATCGTCCAGATTGTCTACATCAAACCAGAACCAGCAGCTTACAACGATATTTGGTGGAGCTACTACAGTAGGTACACTCTTATCTTGAACCTCAACCTCAACCATACAGTCGCTGAAGCGGTTGAACAGAGCACCACCTGGGTTCATTCTTGATGGAGAGATTGGTCCAGTGCCTGGATCGCGGTCGAATACGCGGAAGACAACCATAACGGTTTTTCCAACGTCTGAACAGCAGAATTTCACATGATCGTCGAAGTAGATCTGATTTCCATCGAGGATTGAATTGTCATCACCATTGATACCGGAACAGTTAGAACCGTTATCAGCCTGGTTTGCGTTGCTACCATTGTTTGTACCTCTCAGGTGCTCCATACGGATAACCTTGAAGAATACGTGAGGTGAGCAGTTGTCAAAGCTTCCCTGATCGAATGACTCAGCAAAGATCTTCGCGAAGTTTTCGCCAGGAGATTGATTTCCATTGATAGAAACAACAGTCTTCGCTTCGCAAACAGCCACTGGAGGAACGTTGTCCTGAACATTCAGAGCAATTCTCTTCTTCGTGATGTTTCCGCAGCAGTCTTCAGCTACGATATAACCATTTTGGATACCTGTAGGCATGTTAACTACAACATAACCAGAGGTTTCGTTTCCAAGAACGGTTCCGTCTTCAACTTCTACAGTATAGTGTACTTCATTGCTACAGTTGTCAATTACCCAGGCTGGTGGAACTTCCCAACGGCCTGTGCAAGTCCATACTTCCATGTTCACGATAACCGTGTCTGGATAAAGGATCTTTGGTCCTTCAGAGTCAGCAACTTTAATGATCTGGTTGTGTCCGCCAATCTGGCTTGTACACCAATCCATTACAGTCCACTGTCTCAGGATTTTGTAACAACCAACAGCACCTGCATCGCAACCTGGCTTAGCCAGATCGATCGTGATGTCTTTCCAGGTTACACCCAGGTTTTTACAGTTTACACCGCCTGGATATCCTGTTCCATGCCACATAACTACCTGGTCTGGTCCCCAACATACTGGATTGTTAGCTCTCCAGCTTGGGTGTGCAGGGTAGTATGTTGGATATGGGCTTGGGTGACCAGCATACTCGCCGGCATCGATACAATTCCATCCCAAAGTCATTGGAAGACGCTCACCAGCGAGGTCACCATTTGGACTTGGAAGGAATCCACCTGTTGCAAACCAATGTGCAGAGTCGAGCAAATAGCCGTCAACGCAGTATGGGTATGGCAGGTAGTGAGGAGTCACATCCTTATTTGCATCAAACTTACCAGCGCAAGAAAGCATTGGATTGTCGATGTTATCCCAGTTTAATGGAACTTCTGCATCCAACAATGAACCTAAGCTCACAGTGATGGTTTGTGCACAAGAAGTTTTATTTCCATAAGCATCTACAGCAGTCCAGGTACGAACAATGATACGATCGTAACCAGCTACGCAGCTTCCCTGAGTGGTGTTGTCTTTGTAAGTAAGGCTGTAACCACTACAGTTGTCAGAAACGCGTGGAGAACCTGTGAATGCAGGAGTAATTTGGCTGTAACAAGGAACACAAGTGTCTCTTGCACAAGTCATAGTAGGTGGCAGTTTATCTTCCACTGTTGCATGTCCCCAGCAGCTGTTTCCGGTTGCAGGGTCACGAACTGTGATTTTCAAAGATCTTCCGATATCCTGGCTTCCAACCTGTACACCAGGTACGTTAGCCTGACGGTCGATAATTGCATTTGTAATCCAGTCGCGTACTTCTACAGTATAGTCATCATAACACTTGTAAGGACCACCTGAAAGTACTTCGTCAGCTGAAATTGTAGCGATACAGTTTTCATTCAAGCTGATTTGGATTTCATCATGACAAGCCAGTGCAGTTACAGTATTTGGGTATGCTTTTACGCACACGTCAAATTTACAAGTACCAATGTTTCCGGCAGCGTCCGTAGCCTCATAGCAAAGAGTCTTACATCCGATTGGGAAGTAACATCCAGGGCCATAGGGCTGTCCGCATGTTTGTCTAACGCGGATCATATTGTCAGCAGTTGCATAGATCACATCTCCTACATAACCGATAGGACGGCAAACGCCAATGTGACCGATAGAAGCTGCAGTGTTAGAAGCGATACCACCTGTGATGATACCTGTGTTGATTTGCATTTTACCATCTCCAAACGGACGGCCTGTGTTACAAGATCCGAATGAAGGAGAAATCATTTCAAAGCGTGTTCCCAAACCTCCACCGATGAACATACCTCTGGTTTCACCAGGGTTCAAGAAAAGGGTAGAAGTTCTGGTTGATCCTACGTTAACTGTAAAAGTTCCGTCGCAAGCATATACTGTGTCTCTTGTCGGATTCTGAGTTCCACCAATATAGAATGTATCTCTTGCAGGAGCAGTTACAGGAAGTGCACGGATTCCGTCAGCAGCAGTAGATCTCTTTACGAGGGTCCACAATGCTTTAGGAGATACACCATTACATCCCGTTGTATTTGGGTTACCATTGTAACCGGTCATACCAGCATCCCAACCTGTATTCGCAGCCGTTTTTTGATATACCTCAAACGTACCTGCGGTACTGGTGATACCAGCACAACCTGCAGAGAACGAACTGATGAAACCAATTACTGCAACTGTAGCAGCAGTATTGTTGGTCAGGTTAAATACAAAACCTGATGGGTTAACAGCGTCATATCCGCAGAAGGTAAATCCGGCATTACATCCAACAGATGTAGCTTCGTTTACGAAGTTTGCAGAAGGACAGTTGTCCATAGCCATAATTGGTGGAGCATCCCATGAAGCGGAACATTCGCCAGGTCCGAGGTTGATGATCACAGCCTTAGGACAGCCTACGAAGGTAGGTGGTTCCAAGTCCTGGATAACAACCTGCTGGATACCGGTAACAGTACCATCGTTTGCTTCTGATGTCCATCTGATATAGTAACGACCTCCTGATCCGGAGAATGTAGGAAGCGCACAGCTGTTGGTGATGTTGTTGATACTTTCACAACAAGTTGTAGGAACGCGAACCGTAAAGTTCGGAGATCCTTCACCGAAAGTAGATGAGCTTTCCCATCCGATAGAAGGCTGGAATTGGATGAAACCGTTTGTTGCAATAACTGATGCGTTGTAGAGACCTTTTGGTACTCTGATCGTATCGTTCGTGCCATTACCCGTAGTAACTGTTCCTACGTTACAACCTCCAACGATGATACCAGGAGAAGTACTACCAAAAGTAGCAGCACAGTCTCCAGCCATAACGATTTGAACTGGTCCGCAGTTTACGTCATAAGGACTGGTCGTCGCATTGTTAGAGTTTGTTGCAGGTGCAGCCGGAACCGGTATGCTTTGCAAAGTAACGTTTCCACAACCAAATGTGGTGTTACAAGCATTCGCAAAAGAACATCCTGCATCGTTACGTGGCGTTGTAGTTCCGTTTACAAAAGAACCACTTGGGTCAGCAACAGCACCACAACCAGCTGTGTTAAGAGCAGGACGTGGGATGTTGATCGTTGCCAAACAAGTACCGGGATTCAATCCCACCACGAGGGCTGGAACGATCGTGTCGTTAGTAGCTGTTGTTCCTACAAATCTACAGGTAGGTGATTTCCCCGGACACTGCGCCTGAAGGCTGCCGAGCGTCCAGCTCAATCCCACCAGTAGAAGGAATAAACCTCTACAGGTTTTAAAAGGATTAGATGATAAATTCATTTTCATGAGATTTTGGTTTTTGCTATTAAATAAAAGGACTTGCTTCTCAAAACACAAAGTGTGCAAGCTTGCATCACTTCTTGAAGTTGTTTACAATCTCACTGTATTCCCTGTTCCAGCTTTTCGTAAAAAAGCCATAAGCTCCGGTGGCCGTGCCATCGTTGCTGTTTGGATGCATGGAAGGGTAAAGTTGAGCCAGAATAATAGGCATTTCGAATGCAGGCTCTGTACTTAGATTGATTACAAACTGATAGCCATTGTACTTGGCTCTCAATGATGCCATCTGCGGATTGTTTGGATCATTGATCTGTTTCATTTGTTCCAAAAGTGCCTCGCTATTGCCTTTAGCAATCTCGATGCATTCCGTTTTGGACTTCAATGGGGGAAGAACATCCTCTGGAGAACGAGGAGCGGACTGTGCTGATCCATGATTCGCAATTCCCAGCAAGACCAGCATGAAAGCACCGGTTATGAGAGATTTGAGAGACCATGAAGCAGACTCAAGAACGTAAAAATTCGTCTTTTTCATGAGAAATAGTTTTGGTTATTAAATTAATTTTTTTGCTTCGTACGTATACTGACAGTCAAATCATGCAACCTGTGGCTTCTACACAGGAAACACCATTTAACCAACAATATTTTTTAACAGAGGGACTGGCTTCGTCGGCTTCATCCTTTAGCCCCCACAGCTGAGCCCATACCTTAAATGCTCAGCTATAGAGGCCTACTCTATCTACGCAAAGATATACAGTTTCATATTCTGGACATCTTTTTTTTTAATATTTTATTTAAATATGTTTAAACAATTGCTTTTCAATTGTTTAGATCACATAAATTCTTAATAATTCTCAAACGAGGAGCGCACTTTCCGACCACATTTGGAATACCCGGGCTTACTGAACTGCCTGGCCTGATTGTACCTGGATGAGCTGGATTGGGCCATTGTTATTTGCCACCAAAACCATAGGCTGGCCGGAATAGGTCTTCTTCAGAAGCAAAATGTTTCGCACGTCTCCGGCCAAAGCCAGGCCAGAGCGAACAGGACTCCACTCTGTAAACCAACCGTCCTTATTGCCCTTCAGGAACAGTCCGGTCCCGGCATCTGCTCTCCCTGTTTCTACTTCGGACACATACAAATTACCCGCTATTAGGATATCCGGAATCTGGTCTGCATCCAGATCTTCGTAAATAATGCCATTTACCGGAGAGATTTGAGCCCTGTTGGGCAAAGCCTTCAATTCAAACTTACCCCCCTGGTTTAAAAGCACTACACTTTCAAATGTGCTTGCTTTATAATGAAGTGCGTTGTTCAGCATATCCCCATATACTTCTTCCAATGTGGACTTGCCGTACTGGTCGTAAGTTTTAAATTTATCCAGAATCATGGGCATTTGTTCTGAAGAACATTGTCTTCCGCGAACAGGAAACAGATTACCGTCCTTTTTATACCAACCAAGCACGATATCTGATCTGTTGTTGCCATCAAAATCGCCTGCATAAACCTGGAAAGGTTTGTTTTTTGTGGTGCGGTACTTATAGTTTTCGCCCAGGTTCCCAACAATAAAGTCGGTATCCCCATCCTTGTCCACGTCCGCTGCGACAATCCTGTTCCACCAACCTCCTGTCTCATCGAGCCCATACTGCGAAGTGGCGTTTGTCAATTTTCCATTTGTTTGAATAAATGGACTCAGGTTCATCCATTCGCCCACGACAAACAAATCCAACTTTTTGTCCCCGTTCAGGTCAATCCACACGGCGTCTGTAACCATACCACAATTCGAAAGTCCCTCAGACCATTTGTCAGTGGCATCTTTGAATTGTCCTCCCTGGTTTTCAAATAAGTAGGACTTTCCCGGAAAAGGATATTTGCCGGGAGACAGACGCCCACCCACAAACAAATCTAAATCACCATCTCCATCAAAGTCACCGGCTTTGACACAAGCTCCGCTGCCCGACTCCACAGGCAGGGCATTGGTCTTTTTGAAATTACCGGATCCATCATTTTCGTAGAGTCTGTCCTGATAGGATTTCGGATCGTCAAATTCATTGCCGCCGCTCGCTACATACAAGTCCATGTCCCCATCACCATCTTTATCAAAGAAGAGGGCCCCGACATCTTCAAAATTTTTGTCTGCTTCAAAACAACTTTGGTTGGAATAGGAGAATAAGCCGGAAGGATTCTGGACAAAAATTGCACCGGCCTGACCGGTGGCTCCTCCAACAAAAAAATCATCAGATCCGTCGCCATTTATGTCCGCAACGGCAATGGCTGGTCCAAACTGTGACATTTTATGAGGCAATAAAATCTGGCGTTTCCTGTAATCGTCATATTCATTTTCCTTATGCGCAAATAGGGCATTCAACTGGGTTGTCTTATCGGCAAACAAATGCTGTAGATTCTCCTTTTGCTTTACGGGTGTTTTTGCATTTTTATAATCAACCGTAAGGATCTGATCTGCCTTCACATTTTGCAGGACCTCCTCTTTTCCATCCGGCCACGTAATTTTCAAAGAGTTGAATGTATTGCGGTCTCCTGTACCAAAATATGCGTAATCGTCGACTACGGATTGGTATCCCCTTGTTCTCAAAATTTCAAAAACTTGCGTTTCCTTTCCGTCTTCGAGTTCCAGTCTGGAATTGTATTTTAATGCGGAAGAAGGTGCTTTGAGCTTTACTTTTAAAAAGTGATTCGCAGACCGCTCTATCGCATTGTTTTTATACACCAGTGCAGGTTCGTCGATATTATTTACGACAAGATCTGCGTCCCCATCATTATCGAGATCCCCATAGGCTGCACCGGAAGAAAATCCCTTATAATCCAGCTTCATTTCTGCAGACATATCCTTGAAGGTAAGGTCTCCATTGTTTGAGTAAAAGAAGTTTGGCACTTTGGTTGCCACCATATTCGCGTTTTGCTGCCTTAAAAAACGGGCAATGGATTCGGAAGATTCGCCTTTTTCCTGCATCTCTGTTGCATGTTTGACCATGGGCTTGAAAAAGTCTTTATTAAGGAAATCGCGATAATATCCATTTGAAATAAATATATCCTTATTACCGTCCAGGTTAAAGTCATTAAACAAGACACTCCAACTCCAATCTGTGTTATGTATTCCGCTCATCTGGCCTATCTCGCTAAATGTTTTATTGCCATTATTCAATTGCAACATATTCCTCATATACGAGTAATGGTAACCTGCATTTACATAATCCCAAAACCGGTCAATATCCATACTGGCCATATTTACTTTCTCGCGGTAATTATCTTCTGCCAGCATGTCCAGTACGATAAAATCAATCAACTTGTCATTATTAAAATCTGCAGCATCCAGACCCATCGCGCTGTGGCAGGTATGCTTTACGGCATCGAAAAGTATATTCTTAAATCGACCATCACCCTGATTTTCAAAAAAGTAGTCTGGCTGTTCATGATCAACAGATATATAAATATCCGGATAACCGTCACCCGTAAGATCTGAGGTCACAATACCAAGTGTCCATCCATAACTCAGAATACCCGCCTGTTCCGTGACGTTTGTGAACGTGTTGTTTCCATTATTTTTATAAAGATGATTGGATGTCTCCATGGCAGGATTATGAAAATGCGCATAATGTGTCCGTGCTCCGGCCATCCTGTCCGGTGGATGATTTCCAACGATCAGATCTAAATCACCATCTTTGTCCATATCAAAAAAACTGGCACATATGCTATAGCCATTGTCGTTAATGCCCATTTCTTTGGATTTCTCCGTAAAGCTCAGATCGCCATTATTCATGAACATCAGGTTTTCCCTTTTATCAGGTTCGCCGGGAAAATACGAACGGCAAATATAGATATCGTCAAATCCGTCGTTATTGAGATCACCAACAGCTGCCCCGGTGGACCAACCACTGAATTTTGCAATACCTGATTTTTCGGTAATGTCCTCAAACTGGAAGTTGCCTTTATTCAAATACAATTTGTTGGGTACCATATTCCCCGTCAAAAGAACATCTGTTAGGTCGTCATTATTGATATCCACCAACACGACACCACCTCCGTTAAATACATTGATATATTCCAGAGGGTTTGGCAATTCATCCGGCTTTAGATTATTGGAAAATGCAATCCCGGTTTTATCCTTGGGAAGCAATTCAAACGCCGGCAATTCAGGATTCACCGCAGGCCTTTTTCCATGTCCGCTTTGGCAGGCAAATACACCTGCGAACAGAATAAAAAGAAGACCGTATTTTAAATTTCTCACTGACAAATTCAGGATCATATGACTAAACTTAAATAAATTATAAATGTCTGAAAAAGTACAAGGCATTGTTGTTGATGCCTACCAGCAAGCATGGCTTGCCATCTACTTGAATTGATTTTATATCTTTTACATCATAAGGGATGAAAAATCCGGATTCATTTACTTTCAAATTTTTTGCAAAAATATTTTTGCCATCGCCAAGAAATACCGAACCCACGGATGCATCGGCCCTTGTGGTTTCAATTTCGGCATTAAACAAATTTCCACCCATCACAATATCTTTTTTTCCATCGCCATTGAAATCTTCCACTACGATAGCCTGTACCGTAGAAAACTGAGCCTGCCGCGGCAAAGGAACTAATTTAAAACTACCTCCTTCGTTTACAAGCATTGCACTTTCAAAAGTGTGCGCCTGGTAATGAAGTCCCGCCTCAAGACCTTCTCCGTATATGTCTTTAAGATTCGCATTCGCGAAGGATGTGTAATTCGGAAATTTGCTTGCTATAGAAGGCACTTGCTCTGACGAACACTGCCGCCCGCGGATTGGAACCATGTCCTTCCCATTGAATTTTGCGAGAACGATATCGTAGGTTCCATTCTGATCATAATCATCGCAGTACACCATGAATGGCTTCTCTTTGGATGCGTGGAATTTATAATTGTCTCCAAGATTTCCGAGAATATAGTCAGGATCGCCATCCTGGTCAACATCAGATTCCACAATCCTGTTCCACCACCCTTCCGTATTGTTGAAATTGAATTTTGAACCATCGGCTTTTACAAGTTTGCCATTCTGGTTTTCAAATAATGTAACGGGCATCCACTCGCCAACAACCATAAGATCTGGTTTGGCATCTCCAACTACATTGGTCCAAACGGCAGACGTCACCATTCCAACATTGCGAAGCTGGTCAGCCTTTTGATCTGTGACATCAATAAATTTTCCGTTACCTGAGTTTTCTAGGAGGTAAGATTTTGGAGGATAGGGATATTTATCTGGTATGGTTCTGCCTCCTCTGAAAATATCCAAATCTCCATCACCATCAAAATCTGCAATGCTTACGCAAGAACCACTGGAACGGATTTGAGGCAGGTTTGAAAGGTCTTTGGTAAAATTCCCCTTTCCATCGTTTATATAAAGCCGGTCCTGATAAATCGGTAATGTCTCATCCATTTCCGTGCCTCCTGATACGACATATAAATCCTTATCTCCGTCGCCATCCGCATCAAAAAACACACTTTGCATATCCTCATAATCCTTGTCCTTTTCAAATATGGGAACATTCTTTACTCTGAAAGTTGAAGAATCCGTTTGCAAATAAAGCTGACCTGCCTTGAAATGCGGTGCGCCAACATAAAAATCCTCTTTTCCATCGCCGTTGACATCGGCAACAGAAATGAAAGGACCTAGCCGGCTCATGCGATGCGGTAACAGTTTCTGCACTTTATAATCGTCGAAGAGATTTTCAATATGCAGGTACATTGGCAGTATGCTGGCCTGCGTATGTTCGGCAAACAAGGGCTTATATTGCTTTGCAAAATTGGATGTTTCATTGGCCTTGTTATAATCGACTTTGAGAAGTTGATTTGCATTAACGTTCGTTAGTACTATCTTCTTAAAATCAGGCCAGTCGACTTCCACGCGATCGATTTTATTTACATTTCCAAGACCGAAATGAACAAAAGGCTCGCATGAAGAAAGGTAACCACGGCTTGTTTTAAGCTGTGCATATTGCATTTGATCTCCATAATAGATGGTCACTTTTGCGCCGATTCCCAAACGGTTGTTAGGAGCGCCTTCACACTGCACGCGCAGGTAATTCTGGCTGCCCTGGATATTATTTTTGTAAATAAATGCGGGATCATCAATATTATTTATTACCAAATCGAGATCCCCGTCATTGTCCAGATCCCCCAGAGCTGCGCCATTTGAAAAACTGGTTTCATTGAAGCCCCAGTCTTTCATCTTCTTTGAAAAAGTGAGGTCTTTGTTATTCTTAAAAACATAGTTGACCAATTTGACGGAAGGCAGAATAGAAAGCACCTGCTCTACGCTGTCCACTACATTATTCTTCTTTTTCAGGAATTCGGACATCTTGTCATTGGTATCCCTGTCATAGACATCCCTCCGGTAACCATTAGTGATTAAAATATCCTTGAATCCATCATTATCCAGGTCGTTTAGCAATGCTGCCCAGGACCAATCGGTCTTGTCCACACCTGCCATTTGAGAGATATCCGTAAAAAAACCATTGCCATGATTGTATTGAAGCACATTGTGCATGTACTGATCTTGAAAACCTTGCGACTTCAGTTTGGCAAAGAAAGCAGGTTGCATTGCCGGCATGGTGGTTTTGGATCGCTTGTAATCTTCAGGACGCATCTCCACGACAAGTATTTCTTCATCTCCATCATTGTTGATGTCGCCAAAATCAACGCCCATTGAATAATATGGGACGTGGTTAGTCAAAGCTTTGATGCTTTCTTTCAAAGTCCCGTCACCATAATTGATAAACAGATAGTCATTCTCAATAAAATCATTGGCGACATAGAGATCCTGGGTTCCGTCCTTGTTTATGTCCCCAGCCAGAGCGCCCAAGCCATACCCATAACATGGATAAATACCTGCCGCCTTGGATATATCTATAAAATGCCCGTTGCCCTCATTCCGATACAGTTTATTCGTCGTGTTGGGATCAAATTCTCCCTTTGCCATCAGGTTTTTTACCATCAGTATGGAATCCTCTCGGATTCCCCATCTTTCCGGGCGATTGGTGACAAACAAATCCAGATCACCATCAAAATCGTAATCAAAAAAAGTGGAGGTTATAGAATATCCCGGGTCCGCAATGCCATATTTTTCTGCTTCTTCGGCAAACTTCATTGCACCCTGATTGATGAGAAGCAGGTTTTTATTTTCGGGTCCGTTTTTGAAACCTCCCCGACATATATACAAGTCTGTCAATCCATCGTTGTTGATGTCTACCGTGGAAACACCGTTTCTCCAACCTCCTAAACCTAAAATCCCGGCCTTTTCAGAAACATCTTCGAATTTGAAATTGCCCAAATTCTTGTACAAGCGGTCCGGAACCTGATTTCCCGTGAAATAAATATCCTGAAGGCCATCGTTGTCAAAATCCGCAATAGCCACACCAGCACCATTATATATATAATTAAAAGTATATATGTGTTCAGTGGGTGTTTCTGTAATCTGGTTGTTGAATCCTACACCTGATTGCTCTGATGGAATACGCGTAAAGAGTTGTCCGTCGAATTCCTTTGACTCAGGTTTGGAACACGCTGTCAGTAAAACCAAATAAAAACTTAGATAAAGCAGGACCCTTTGGTACATCATTCAGCAAATTGTTTGGGGGGCAAATTTATGGAAAAACAAAGCGTAAATACACAATTAACAAGCTATTGAGTAATTAAATTTAGAAATCAGAATAGATTTGTCCCCTCAATCAAACTACGAATCAAATATGATGCAGCGTATCCTCTATTTCCTTTCTATAACATTGGTTGTGAGCTTAATGGCTTGCAAAGGTTCTGACAACGAGAAAACAGGCGGCACACAAGCAGCCAATTCTTCTGAAAACTTCAAAGACCCACTTGTGGTTCCTACACCTGAAGGCTATTACGAACCAAAAGGCCTTAAAAAACTGAATCTACTTGAAATGTATAATTTAGGTTCATCTGGGCAAATGACGAAAAACTTCCCTTTAAAAGACGAACATGGAAATGATGTAAGCTGGGATGTCATGAATAATAGCCAGCAACAACTTTTTATGCAGATTTACGCGGACGCGAATGGCAAACCTGCAGAAGGAGTAGTTTATAAGATCACAGATGAAATCAAGATGATGATCATGAAAGTCCGAATCGTTACAGAGCCTCCTCCTGTAAAGGTTGAGGTTGAAAAAGAATGATCTCCTGATAGGATGAGAACCTAAAATATCTATTTCACTTCTCGCCATTCCAATTTGTCAATACTACCCATGTGATCCGATTGCAGGACCTTTGTTTTGTCCGATGCTGACATTTTCCGGTGTCTTCTTTCTACCTATTACTATTGTTAAGGTTGAGCTAAACCAGTTTTCATACAGATAATAATTCCAGCCTTATATTTTGAAGCCTGAGGGCTTTGGGCCGTTCTGTTCTAAAAAACCCAGCAATCATGATGTATTATTGCTGGTCATCCTTTGTCCCGGATTTCGGCTCAGGCGAGTAGGGCATTTCCTCCTGCAAATTTGTTCGTTCTTGTTTATTGATTGCTTTCCTATTCGAAACGATATTCCTTAAAACAAAAAACCCACCCGCAGGTAGGCTTTTTGTGCTGTTTCACTTTATACAGCGACCTTTAGTTTTTTATTGATATCTTCTTATTTTTCTTCCTTTTTCATAGGTTCTTCCGGCATAGCCTTTGTCATTCCTTCATCCATTTTTTCCACTTTCTTCGCAGGTCCGCCAATATCAAAACTCAGAGTGAGTTCATGCGAGCCATTGTTGAAATTCTGGAATTCCAGGTAGGATTGATCGTAGGAATAGTAGAACCCAAGACGATCGATTTTGATTCCGCCCAATAAAGCGATTCTATGCCAGGATGGATTATAGCTATAGGTAAATCCGGCAAAGAGCCGATCGTCAAGCAAGCGGGCTAAAATATTTAAATCGGTACCAAAAGGAACGTCAGAAATTTTACGCAAGCCGATTGAAGGCTCTAGCACGAGGCGATACTCAGGAAGACGCCAGATTCCCCCCAGGAATGCTGTAAAACTCACCGGTTTTTTCACTTCAGGCTGGTTAGTTGTAATATTGGAATCTTCGAGTTTGGATTGAACAATATGAGGAATACTGATTCCAATTCTATACTTCCCCTGGATCTCTGAAAAGAATCCAAAATCTGCTGCAAAATACTTTTCACCATTCAAAGCTTCATTGATCCGAGGATCCGGTGCTTCGTGATTCGGATCCGTTATGGCCTCATTGTCCAGGTTGTACTGGATGTAGGCTCCGGAAATACCGAGGGCCATTTTCATATCGTCATTAGGCTTAAAATTATAGGCATAGTTGATCTGACCTAGGAAGCGGTTGGCCACACCAAAATTGTCATTGTAAATCATAGCGCCAAGACCCATATTGTTAGCCGGGCTGGCATCTATACCCAGGGTCAATACTTTAGGAGAACCATCAAATCCTGCCCACTGATTTCTATAATTAAATAGCAGTTGAGACTGGCCGTTAAAGCCTGTTGCTGCAGGATTCAGAAGGAACTGATTTAAGTGATAATGATTGTAAACAGCCTGCGCTTTCAATGCAGTGGCATGATCCTGTGCGGATAGCCTAAAGCTGACAGTCAATACCATTCCAATCGTGAAACCTGATAATATATATAAATTTTTCATGATATTCAAATCGTTATTTTACAATAAATTATCTCACTATTGTTACTGTCCCCTTGTAATACTTCTCTTCTTTTCCGGGTTCACTAACCTTCAATATCCACATATAAGTGCCTTCTGTCAGGTCATTGCCTTCATCATCTTTTCCATTCCAGGTGTTTAGATAATTGCGGGCAGCATATACCTGATTACCCCACCGGTCATAGATGGTAAGCAAGTTTTCAAACTGGGTTGCACAATTAATGACCAGAAATTCATTATAGCCATCGCCATTCGGTGAAATGGCAAGCCTTCCTTTGTAGCATTCTGCATCAGGTGTCGAACCAATACATACTGTAAAATCCTCGGAGGCTGTGCATCCGTTGGCATCCGTGACTTTCAAAAAGCAGGTTCCACCCGCAAGGTCTTCTGCAATTTTCTGGTTGTTACCACTGCACCACTCATAGACTACGGGTTCAACAGCTCCAGACAAACTAGCCTCATAACTTCCGTCTTCGTCTGTATTCGTAGTTGCACATTTCAAACGCTTTACACTTGCCTGTAAAAGAGGTGCATCCGTCACGGAAATATCACTCGACACTTTACTGTTTCCGGCTGCATCCGTTACAGTAACTCTATAGTTCCCGGGGCAAAGTCCACTCGCAGTATTTGAATTTAAACTTGAATTATGTGACCAGGCATACTTATAGGGCAACCTGGGATCTGTTGAAGTCACACTCACCGTTATGACTCCATCACAGGAACCCTTACAACTTACAGAACGATTGCCTTTTTTCGGGTCGACCGTTAATGTTACCGAAATGGTTGGAGGCAGTACATTATCAGGGTCACATACTAGGCTTGCGCATTTGACACAACCATTTTTATCCGTAATACAAATTGTATAGGTACCTGCTGCAATATTTACAAGGTCCTGTGTATTTCCGACGGCCTGGCCGCTGGAATTCTTCCACTGATAGGTATAGCCGGGCACCCCGCCCTTTTCAGTAATATAGATTGCCCCATTCGTACCAGAAGATTTTTTGGTGCTGTCAAGGGTAATGACAATTTCATCAGGTTCTGTGACTACATATGACCCGGTAGCTGTGTTTCCATTTGCATCCGTCACCGTCACGATAACGGTACCTGCACAGAGAGAATCTGCCGGATTTCCTTTATCTCCATTGCTCCATGAGTAGGTATAAGGTGTTTTTCCTCCTCCGGCACTTGCAAATACGACGGCCCTGCAATCTTTGTTGCATCGGTTTGAATCGATGCGGTTGAAGCTTACAACGCGTATTGGCGCAGGGTTGACGGTGAATGTATCAATTTTCGTACATCCATTGGCGTCCGTTACTTTGACTTCATAGTCTGCGGCTGGCAAATTGGATGGATCTTCATCTGTCTTGGGAGGATTGGGTTTGTTGGGTAAGCGATACCACACAAAAGTATAAGGTGGTGTTCCTCCGCTGACGGTGAGATCTATTTTTCCATCATTCGTTGTTTGCACGTGAGTTACCACTGCTGTGCAGGTTATTGCCGGAGGCGCTGTAATCGAAACGGTCACAGAGCTGGTTCTTGAATTTTGATTTCCTTTATCAATGACTACCAGCTTATAGTTTCCTGCGCAGAGGTCGGTAGGCTCCAATACAGTAGATACGACTGTACCAGAGGGTTGGAGCTGCCATTCATAGTCAAATGGGCCTTTACCTCCGGTTACCACAGTGCCTTTGACACTTCCATTGCAGTCCCCATCGCATTTTGCATTTGTTTTTGTACCAAGCGTTATGGTGACCGGTGGTATCGTCGATCGGCAGGTTACTGTAAAATCGGGTTCTCCTTTCGTCACTGCAAAGTTATTGCTGTTGCAATCGGAAAACTCTATCGGGCTGCCGATGAGATCTGTAAATAGAAGACGCGTGTCAAATGGGCAATTTGGCGACGAGAGCAAAGACTCAAAGCACACAAAAAAGAGGGCAGAACCATTTGGAAGATCCTGCGGGCCCGTGGATGCATCCCATGTAACCCGTATGGAATCCCTTACCACATTAAAGTTATTAGGCCCCAATGCCGGTAAATTGATCCCGTTTATTTTTTTGAATTTTAATTTGGATGTATCGTATTTGATGCTGAACTGGAAATTCTGAACACATTTAAAACCATCAACGCGGATGGGCAAACAAAATTCTGCACCCTCTTCGACAGTAGTATCCCGGACATACAGATTGATTACCTGAGAGGGAGCGGCGGTAATGGTCAACTTGCCTTTCGTAAATTTACCATTGACCACATCGCCGTTACCATTGGTAAACTCGACCAGAACGGGTGTGCCATCAAAACTGATATCCGTTGAACTGCCCGGAGCACCCACGGGTTTAAGGCAGACTTCAAACAAGGTTACGCCATCTGCAAGAGTCAAAGGATCGCGTCCTGCATCCCAGTTTATGCCAACGCCGCTTCGATCCGGCAAGGCTGCATAGTTTTGACCCCAGGAAAGCGATAAAGCTCCTGAATTTACGGTATCAAAAACAGCTACTGTATTATTCCAATGCATGGTAAACTGAGCCGTTTGAATCGCTTTGAATCCCTTTGCGGTTACTTTTATACATTTTACAATACCTGCAGGAGTTGTCTCCGTAGAGGCAATGATCTGCAGTCCGCTGGTATCCGGAGGAGGGCCACCCCCCTGGCAGCCTGCGCCGTTGATCTTCGCTTTTCCATCATTGGCTGTTAGGTTCAACGTGTTGAAGTTTCCATCAAGTACTTCTATGGAAGTAGGTTTGTTGGTCAACTTGATGAAAGAAGAATCGCACTCTTTGCCGATGAGCTTAAACCTCAGGGTAAACAGGGTTGTACCGTTGCTAATATTTTTTCCGACACCACCAGGAGCATCCCATGTGAAGCCGATCTGACCGTTCTTTACGACGGCACTTCCAATATGTGTTGAAAAATTGACATCGTAAGCTGCTGTTTTTACAACATCCACGATGGCCAGCACATTGGAATCGTAGCTAAACGAATACTGTGTGGCGAGAACGTTGTTGAAACCCGTCACGGTCACAGGAACTTGCACGGTATCGTTGCGATTTCCACTGACAGAGGCAATTTGGAAATTCAACTGCGCGGATGCAGCGAGTCCCAACATGAGGAAGAGGAAAGAAAACAGATTTTTCATAATTTACTGGATTTGGGTAATAAATCCGTTGACAAAGTTAATATAGCTTTAATAATCTTGTTACTGCATATAAGAAATTTTCATAATACAATCCCTTTGGCCGTATCTGAAAAAGCAAGATTGATTTTGCGTTCGGTTATTGTGAGCTTTGATGTCGGCTTGACCTAAACTATGTGAGGAACAGGTGTCTATCGCAAATTTAATTCTTTTTCATTGAATTTCCTGTTCTTAACTTATTTTCAGGCTTCTTAAGCCTTCAAATCCCGGATTCTAATTCTTTTTTAAGCTATTCCAATAAGAAAGCCTGACCATGTCACCATGATCAGGCAATAACACTGCATTTACTCAATCCTTATCAATGGATAAGAATTAATCGTTTTGTATCTGTAAAGTCTCTGGTGTTCATCTGAAGGAAAAACATGCCAGAGGTATTTAATTCGGATTTCTTGAGTTCGAATTCGTGAAGGCCTTTGCCGTAGAACTTCGAAGATCTGTAGATCACTTTTCCATCCAGCTCGTAGCACATGAACTCCACTTCCTGGGCTTCAGGAATTTCGAAACGGATGGTAGTAGATGTACTAAACGGATTCGGTGCGTTAGGGTACAAGATGGAACTTGTGATCTCTCTTGGAGTTTCATTTCCACGAACTTCAAACTGAAGCGGTTTAATCTGTAATTGAGCATCATAGCATTCTGGGCGCAAGCTTTTGGCATCCATGGACAAACCATCATTCAGACTGGCTTGCTCAATTGCCTTGAGTCTGATATAGAAGACCGGAGTTGCCGGATTCAAAGTTAACGTATGTTCGTTAGCTTGAGCGATACGGATACTGCCGTCATTGATCTGATAGTTCTCACTTTTGAATTCAATCTGACCATCTACCAGCTCTATCACCTCCAGGTTTCTGCTGTTAAAGTTCAAGGATAGCTGGAATCCCTCAAGTTCCATATTTCTGTCGGCGTAAACCGGTAAAATATATTCCCTGGAAGCTTCGAGTGCAATCTGATTGACATAGAAATTCAGCGCATCCGCAGAGCGTCCTGAAACATTTTGCAGATTGCTGGCATCCACATCGATATTGACGTCACCCATTTTCAAACCATAAAAATTGGCCTGCATTTCATTTCTATTGATCAGGTTGAAACTGATGGCATGTTCAAATCCACAAGGCCCAGCAGGAGAAGGCAACACGCTGTTCACCGGGACAAATTTCCAGCTTGGAACTTTGTCGAACTGGCTTATTTTACCAAGAATCAACCGGCGTATTTCTGAAATATCTGCAGCAGTTATGGTACAACTTGCATTCACATCCGCAGCCAGATATTTGTATGGAGAATCAAAGGTTTGCGTACCCAGAATATGTTTTTGAATTAAGACGATGTCATAAGTACTCACTCCATTGATATAAGAGTCGGCAGATTTATCGGCTTTGATCGAGTAGGACATACCAGATTGAATGTTCCTGAAACTGAACAAACCGCTTTGATCTGTGTAGGTCGTGTTAGTTCCGGGAGGATTAGACCTTTCCCAGATCGCAGACACACCCTTCACCGGATTATTGAGCAATGTCGTAATTTTTCCTTGAATCGTAAGTCCCGTAGGACATACATTATTTGGATCCTGAACATCCAGTTCCACCTCACAGTAGTCTGAGTTTCCAGCCTGATCCACAACATACACTCTCAGAATATTCTTTCCGATGTTTGAGCAATTGAAAATCATCGAACGTTCAAACCTGCCATTGATCAGGAAATAATATTTCAAGCTATCCTTTGGAGTGCAATTGTCATCACTGTTCAGATTAAAATCCTTCGCCCATATTTCTATACTTTGCGTTGATGGCATGACTGTGGTTACCACAGAACCAAGACAATAAGGTGTTGGCTTTTTTCCATCCCGAACGGTAAGCAAAAATGTGCAAACCGAACGGTTGTTGCAGGCATCCGTAACCGTAAAAGTAACTTTGTGAACACCGATAGGATAGATACCTGAAGCATCTTTTCCGGCACCCGTATGTGAAGCATCAACAGTATTGTCGTTATACAAATCCACGGTGTGATACCATGTTAAAGCGGTTACATCGGTACAATCGTCTGTAGCTTCTGCAATGAGATCCACCCTGCCCTGGCAGCCCGGACCAAATACATCAACCGTGCGATCCTGGCAGCTGGTAACGAATACAGGTGGAACGGAATTCGTAATTTTGATCACTTGTGTGCGCGTCCAATAACCCGGTGAATTCACCACATTTGGTTGCCATACACACCAATCAATGACCGTCCATTTTCTAAGAATCTTCAGACATGCATCCGGATCCAGAGTGAATACCAGATCATCATATGTAGTTACCACATTAGAACATTTATCTGCTCCGATAATTTTTGGTTTTCCCGTCACATCAGGTGAAAGTTGCGGCTTCGACATGCAATTCGTACTGCTTATATAATCCACTGGCCATTCAACCTGAATATTATCCGGAGTGTAATCATTAATGCGGATCGTTTGGGTACATCTGGATACCAATCCACCCCTGTCCTTTGCTTCAAAAGTCCTATAGATTCTACCTGTTCCACATTTAAGGTCATAGCTTACAGACTCCGTTACAGTCACACCACATCCGTCATATGCATATCCGTCTATGGCAGGACCTGAAAAGGATTTTTTGGGATCATTAATCACGATAGGTTTACGGTCCGCAACATTATTTCTAACCGTACCAAATACGTTAAGGTCCGTAAAATCATATTCGCAGGATACAGTGATATCAGGGGGACATACGATGTAAGGGCCCAGTTTATCCTGAACTTCCACCTCAACCATACAAGTGTTAGAATTGCCATGAATATCCCAAACCCGGAAACCAACCATTAAAGTTTTTCCAATATCCTCACAGCAGAAAAGCACGTAAGGTCCCCATTCATTTCCACCTGGAGTATTGCATGGAATACCATCATCCATTCTTTTTGCTTCAAAGCGCGAAATTGCGCAGTTATCATGCGAGCGATCGTCAAATGTTTCAGCAAAAACTTTTGCAGAACCATCTATTGTTAGAGTAACCACTGTTTTTTGATCGCAAACTGCAATTGGTGGCACTTTATCTTCTACATATACTTCTGTGGCACAATCTGTAAAATTTCCGCACTCGTCTGTAACCTGGAAAACAACCCAGTTCAGACCCAAAGGCAATCCCGTGATGCTATATAAGCCATTTGACAACTTAGTAACATTTGCAGAAGAAGTACCTTCATAAGTTGGTGTACCGTTTCCAGAAGCTATTTTGTATCCCACTTTTACAGTTGTATTGCTGCATTCCTGGATAACTGTTGGTGGTGCCAACAATGCAGTCCCCGTACATGTCCAAACATCTGTGCTGATGGAAACATTTGGTGCGCAGGATAGAATGGGCCCACGGTCATCCACTACTTTTATTATCTGATGGTGAACGATCACATTCTGACCTGAAGGTCTGCACCAATCGATATAGGTCCACTTTCTGAGTACCTTAAATGATTTTGGGCAAACAGGCAAAATCTGATCTTCATAGGCTATCGCGATTTTACATACGCTCCAATCCGGATAAAGTGGTTCGCCTCCTGCTGTTGGAACTCCCGTAACATTTGGCAATGGCACTGTATCCATTGTCAGACAGTCAAAAATGGTATCTCTGGGCCATACAATATCCAGATAGGGATCTATTTTATCAAAATAGATACACTGGTTGCAGGTATCTGAATGATTACCACTGCGGTCTGTGTAATAATAGCTAATCACCCTTTTTCCGGCAAATGCGGAATCACAAGGATATTTTGTGATTTGATCCGAGATGACATGACGGGTCACATCCGTGCAGGCGTCATACACTATTGGATCGGAAGGGATGTAATTGCGTTGATTGCAAAAGACTGTATCTGGCTGCGGGCAAATAATGACCGGCGGCAACTTGTCTTCTACATAAATGGAGCCCCAGCAGGAGTTGCTTCCTAAATATACCGCTACCGTAAGAGTCAGACCGATATGGCTGCCCGTTACAGTTGCGTTAGGAATTGGCTTCCCGTTTGGTGCAAAAACGACAACGGTGTAGGGACAACCTACTCCGGGATCTTCAAGCAAAACGTCAGGCGTAATAACCGCCTGGCAATTTTCGTCAAGAGACACTTGCACAAGATTGTCACACGCGAGGGGACAGACTTGCGCAGAGATGTTCTGGACAAACATCACAGAAATCCATGCAGCCACGAGGAGCTGCGGAAAGAATTTCCTTCTAATGTTTGTAATTAAGTACGTAAACGATTCCTTTTTCATTTTTTAATTCGGTTTAAAGGATTGAAGTAAAACAGTTATCAATGTTATTATATGTGCATCTCCCATGAACACGAGTGTTCCAGGGATCCTCTTTTTCTTCTCCTTGATCTGGGGGATCAAATAAGATTATATTCGTAGGCAACCTTGAGCAGGGCAGATGCGTTCTGCACATGCAGTTTGCGCATCAAATTCTTCCGATGAACACTGACCGTATCTTTACTGATAAAGAGTAAAGCAGCGATGTCCTTGTTTGATTTCCCTTTTACGATGAGTTCCAGAATTTCCTTCTCGCGTTTGGTCAGCAGAAGTTTCGCATTGAAGCGATTTAAATTAGCCGAGCCTGTTAGTTCCTTTTTGATGGCATCGGAAATTCTGACCTTACTGGAAATTGCAACTTCACCCTCTAAAACGGCGTCGATGACCCGGGTTAAATCCAACAAATCCGTGTTTTTCGAAAGATACCCGTCGGCACCTTTTTTTAATGCGTCGCGGACAAGCTTCTCATCCGTATACATACTGACACAGATAATCCGCATCGCATTGTGTAGTTCCTTGAGTTTTGGTATAGATTGACTGGCGTCTGTATCCGCCAGATTTAAATCCAGAAAAAGCAGATCTGGTAACTCGGAAGCGATGATCTTTTGCAGTTCCTGCATATTGGATGCCTCGCCATGGCATACCAGCGGGAAACGGCATTGGACCTGATCCAACAACAGTTTGAAACCTTTCAAAAAAAGGATATGGTCATCTGCTGCAACATATCTGATCACTTCCATGTATTAAGTTCCGGTTTTTCTGAACATATTATAAAATAGCAAAATAAGTGCCAAAAGTCACGGAGCGACCCGGTTTTCAAGCATCCGACAAATTCATAATAAGATAAAATAGATGCTATCTGTTGTTATTTAATTTATTACACATCATATTTTTTATAATGTTAGTAGAACAAATAAAGAAAATAGTTGAAGTGAGTACTACCCCGGGCAGGGTAAATGGGTGATGTGACCCTGAAAATGTATGCCAAGGACTCAAATTCGAGAACCTTCCGCATTCAACAATAGAGTCTAATGAATAAGCCCAAAAATCAACAAGTGCCTTATTTTAACAAGGAATCTGCTTTCACGAGAGTGAACCCTTCGTTCGTGATCATAGCGGCTTCAAATCCCGGTCTCAGGGAAAATGCCCCTATTTCCCCCTTTTTATTAAGGGCAATATAACCGACCTGAAACTCCTCCTTTGTATCTATATGTGTCAGGCGTCGAACTGCTTCCTTGCAGGCATCCAGGGGGTGCATTCCCTGCCTCATCATTTCAACGATAGAAAAAGCGCCAACTTTCTTAATTACGGCCTCACCGAGTCCGGTCGCTGTTGCAGCCCCAACCTCATTATCTACATATAAACCTGCTCCTATAATGGGAGAATCCCCAACCCGGCCCCGCATTTTAAATGCCAGACCACTTGTCGTGCACGCACCCGACAAATTTCCTGCACGATCGAGACCTAAAATACCGATAGTGTCATGGCGTTCGGCATTTATCTTTGGTTTATAGAGGGATTTTTCCTTCCATTTTTCCCAAGCCTGGCGGGACTCTTCGGTAAGCAAGTTTTCCTTTTTGAAACCCTGCTCAAGTGCAAACTGTTGTGCTCCTTCTCCGGCCAGTATGACGTGCGGGGTCAGTTCCATCACTTTACGGGCGACAGAAATAGGATGCATGATGTTTTCAAGGAAGACCACAGATCCGGCATTACCCTTTTCATCCATAATGCAGGCATCCAGTGTCACGCGGCCCTCCCGGTCCGGGTAACCGCCATAACCTACAGAGGTATCCATGGGATCCGATTCAGGCACTCTGGCGCCTGCTTCCACCCCATCAAGAGCCCTCTGACCAGTGGATATGACATCCCATGCAGCCTCCACGGCCTTTTTGTTGTTCCAGGTTGCCAGCACCTTGGGTCCGGAAGTGAAACTGCCTGCCCCTGAGTCAGCAGCTGACTGAGAAAACAAACTAAGCAATGTTTTCGAACTTAGAACGGACCACATGCCCGCCTGAAGAAAAGACCTCCGAATCATCATATCAATCAAAAAATATTTCGTCACAAAATATCCAGGACTCACCTCCTGCACCTAAATGCCAGGCAGGCATTTTACCGGGGTTAAGCGCTTTCACCTTTATACATTTTACTTTTCCACTGTATTCCTGGCTAAAAGTTTTAATCACTGCTGTTTCATCTTCCAGAGGAATCGTATTTATGATGTCCGGCAATTCTGTATAATTCAGCCCATCTTCTGAAATTGAAAACTGAACTTTGGATGGCATTATAATCCAGGATCTCTGGTCTTGCAGAAATCGAATCTGCATCCGGTGAATGTCGCGAGGTGTAGTGAAGCTGATAATGGCTTCCAGGTCCTTGCCCTGATACCCCTGCCATAAACCATCCCTGAAATCAAGTCCACCCCTCAACCCGTCAATTAATGCAGAGGGTCCGGAGGCAGGATATACAGAAGAATAATCTGATTTCAATTCCAGATGAACACCTGATGGCTTTTTAAAATACCGCGCACTTAACCACGATCCTTTATTTGTATCGGTCACGGCCCGGAAAAATAACAAACAACTGTTAGTTATGCACAAGGGTTCCTGGTATCGCATAACAGACCGGCTGGTGGTATCCCATGTATATTCCAGTTGTTGACCAAGTGTGGATTCCAATCGAATACAGGTACTGTCCTCAAAAACCTGATCTCCGGATTGTACAAAGGGCTGAATGGGCAAATCCCATTTTTCTGAGCGATCTGGGTTCGGAATTATTATTGAATTTGGAAATCTGCTAAAATGAATTTGGTCCCCCGGGGAAACGGAAAAATTCAAACCGGATGGTTTCCCATTAATAGTCATACTCCGGACAAGGTCCCCACCCGAAATTAAATCAGAAGAGATATGAATTGGACGCTGTCCGGGAACCCTCAAACTTAATTTAGGAAAGGATGGCAAACCTCTTTCATAACTTGCATTAAAAGGATGTAGGGGATAAAATCCTATAGCACTAAAAACATACCAGGAAGACATTTGGCCACAATCTTCATTACCAATCAATCCATCCGGTTGATTGGAATAAAAATCATTTTTGATCCGCGCAACATATTGTTGTGTTTTCTCCGGGTGATCTGTAAAATTATACAGATAAGCCACATGATGGCTGGGCTCATTACCATGAGCATACTGACCGATTAATCCTGTGATGTCAACCTGGACGCGGCCGGTCATTTCCATTCCGGTGGTAAACAGCTTATCCAGTTTTTCTTCCAAAATCGCACTGCGCGATTTTGTTTTTTGACGCATTGCAAACAACTGGATCAAAGCCGGAATATCATGGTGAGCTCCAAACAAATATTGGTATGCATTTGCTTCCGTATAATGGAAATTCACTTCCCTTGGGTCAAATGGTTCCACAAAGCGATTGTTTGACCTAGCCTGAAAAAATCCACTGTTCGGGTTATACAAATTCGCATAGGACGCCTTATTGAAAACAGGACTCCAGTCCGGTCTTATGGAACAGGCTGCTGCATAATCCAAACTATTTTCAATCGTTTTTGAAACCGATTCGGCTTCTTCTGTGGCCGAGATAAAGCCCTTTCGCATAAATGCCAGCCCGGAATGCGTTTGGGTGGTGAGACTGTTGTAAATGGCTTTGCAGGCCCGAGCCGAATCAAAATGAATTCTGCGGTGCGCAAATGCATTGGCTATAACCGGAATAGAATGGCTACCGATCATACACCAGGTCTCATTAGCAGCAAGTTCCCATACAGGAAGATGGCCACATTCATCGAATTGCCTGAGAAAGGTTCGGATAAACCTATCATTGTATTCAGGATACAGCAACTGGTAAAGTGGATGTGTTGCCCTATACGTATCCCAAAGGGAAAATACCGTATAGTGGTCTTCGGAATCTGCTTTGTGAATTTGGGAATCCATCCCTTTATATCTACCATCGACATCCTGAAATAAACTGGGATGAATAAGACAATGGTACAAAGCGGTATAAAAAACAGCCTTTGGGCCTGCTGCATTTCCATCCAGGTTTACCCTTCCCAGCATTCGATTCCATTCCATGCGGGTAGATCTGTGCAACTTCCCGAAATTGAAATCATTGAACTCTGAATCCAGATTCTTCGATGCACCGTCCCCATCAACTGCGGATATGCCTATGTGGACATAGAGCTCGTGAGGAGAACCCGGGTCAAAATAGAGAACCGCTACCATCGAATCCGGACTGAATTCTATTTTGCGAATGGCCTTACTAAAGCGCGCAGCAAAATAAAGCGTTTGATTTCGCGCCCAGGCAGTGGAATGCCTGTATCCGGAAATCGATTGTGTGCCCCAATTTGTGAATGCCGCTTTCAACAGAGGATCCCGATGCTTCAGGTCAATAAGGATCCAGGGCTCTTTATTCTGTTGAAACAAATATTTATGCATGCCCGTCCTTTTACCAACGGTCAGCGAAACGTGAACACCGTAGTTTTTTAAAAAAACTTCATAAAAGCCGGGGCTTGCATGTTCTGTGGATTTATCAAAGGAGGACCGGTATCCTTCCTTTCCCACAGCTCCATTTTCAAAATGCGCTTTTCCCGTACCTGGCATAAATAAAATATCGCAGTAATCGGGTACACCCGTCCCCGAAAGATGCGTGTGACTAAAACCATAGATTAGGGAATCTGTATAATGATATCCTGAACAACCATCCCATCCCTCTAACCGGGTATCCGGGCTCAATTGCATCATTCCGAAAGGATAGGCGGCACCCGGAAAACAATGGCCGTGTCCTCCTGTACCGACAAATGGATTTACCCACTCATTTGGCTTTTGAACGGAACAGGAACTCCACGAAATTAAACAGACTGCCAAACCGGGAAGTATGTAATTCCATAAGAATGACGGCGCTGATTTCCCTTTGCTGCCGCCCGTTTGATTTCTCATAAGAGCTGGTTCTTTAATCCAACAAAATAAAACAAATCTGCCAATTGAAGGCACAAACGGAAAAAGCAGTTTTGGCGAAGCCGGAATGAGAAGTCCTCCTTAACGCATGCGAGGCATTTTGCGCTTTCCTCCGGGTCTAAACATCATGCGCTTGTCCATTTGTCCCGCCATTTTCATGCGCCCTTGTTGCTTCATGACATCGTCGAGCATTTTCAATTGCTCTTTGAACATATCGCCCGAGAGGTTCAACTTTTTTAATTCACGGTAGGCATTGTTTGCTTGCGTAATTCTGTTTTTACTTAAGTGGATATTGATCATTTGAATCAGAATCATAGCCTTTTCATTGTCTGTAGGCAATTTGAGATCCTGGGCTTTTTGCAGCCAAAGCTCAGCCTGATCCATTTGATTCCGGTGCATCGCAATACTGCCTTTAATAAGAAAAAAATATGCCCTGTTCGTCACATACAATAAAGATGGACTCAGTGTAAGGCCTAACCTTTTTTCGCAACCGTCAAAATCCATAGATTGCATCATCATTGCTGCTGATTGGACAGTTCCCAACAAGATATAGCTCACTAAAAAAACGAGCCCCACGAGAATCAAAGGAAGGGCATACCAAAAGCTGATGGTAAATGCCAAAACCAAACCACTGAGCAGAAACAATGCAATCAATGCAAATTTTAAATATATATTAATGGTATACATCTGTTTTTTTATTCAGGATGGCAAAGTTAGTATTCCAAAATGAATCCATGCGCTAATTCGATTGAATGAAAACCCAAACCAATATCTTTGAGCAATATTTATACATAAAATCTGTTATGGGCTAATTCCCATGTTTCAAAATGAACGTTCAACTGATGGAAAAAATATTACTTTTTGTTTCAATTTGTATTAGCCTCTCCCTAAACGGCCAAAATTCCATTTACAAGGAATTTCCGCTCATTCCGAAGCCAAGGACCATCCAGGTTGTCGGTGGACATTACAACACGGCACAAATCACAAGCCTGAATATTCCGCCTAAAAATGAAGAAGCAGAACGAATTGGAAAAGCATTTGCAAGCCTTCTCAGGAGGGATGGCCTCAAAATTCAAAAGACCAAGTCAAGTAAGGAAGTACATTCCAGGAGTATAACCTTAAGTCTGAACCCGAATCTTGAAAAACCGGAATCCTACAAACTCCATATCACAAAAAATGGCATTTGGGTTGTTGCTTCAGAGCCCAAAGGATGGTTTTATGCTTTGCAAACGCTAACTCAGTTGGTTGAACTCAATGATTTGTACCGCGAAAAGAATTTGCTTCCCTATTGCCTGATAGAAGATGAGCCACGATTTGCTTACAGAGGACTTCATCTCGATGTGAGTCGGCACTTCTTCCCTACCTCCTTCATCAAGCGTTATATTGATCTTATGGCGCGATTCAAATACAATTTTTTTCATTGGCATCTCACTGACGACCAGGGCTGGCGAATTGAAATTAAAAAATTCCCAAAGTTGACTGAGACCGGTGCATTTCGGGATGCAACACTTAAGGGCCATGCCGGAGATTTTCCACCGCGGTATGACAGTATGAGGTATGGAGGTTATTACACCCAGGATGAAATCAAGGATATCATTTCTTATGCCGCTTCACGTTATATAACTATCATTCCGGAAATCGAAATGCCTGCGCATGCTACTGCAGCGCTGGCTGCCTATCCTGAATTTAGCTGCGACAGTTCTTCAAGAAGCGTATCTGCACAATGGGGTGTGTTTCAGTCAGGAGTCCTTTGCACACGAGACACGAGCATTTGGTTCATGAAAGAAATTCTAAACGAAGTGTGCGAGCTTTTTCCCGGACCCTACATCCATATTGGTGGTGACGAATGCTTAAAGGAGAACTGGAAAGCATGCACCAACTGCCAAACAGTCAAGCGCAGAAACAAACTCAACAACGAGGAAGAATTACAAAGTTACTTTATCAGGCAAATCGAAAAACACCTAAACCTTAAAGGTAAAAAGATGATTGGCTGGGATGAAATTCTGGAAGGTGGACTAAGCCCAAATGCAAGCATTATGTCCTGGCGGGGCATGGCAGGCGGAATTGAGGCTGCCCGTGCCAAGCACGACGTCATTATGTGTCCGGGATCCCATTGTTATTTTGACAGTTACCAATCCCTTAATCCATCCGAACCCCTTGCAATTGGCGGATACACACCTTTATCGAGAACATACGCCTTTGAACCTGTTCCCTCAGAATTAAAACCTAACGAACGTAAGTATATTATGGGCGCGCAAGGAAATGTGTGGACAGAATATATGGAAACCGATAAACAGGTTTTATATATGGCTTATCCGCGTGCAATAGCACTTGCTGAAGTCAACTGGACTTCAGCTTCACAAAAGGATTATGCCAATTTTCTTGAGCGATTGCAACACCATGTTTCCTGGTTTGAAAAGCAGGATATGAGCCTGACACAAGGTATGCTGGACCTTGGATACACCAGTGTCGGAGATGAGAAAGGCTTGGTTTTTGTATTTCAAAAACCTCCCGTTGCCGGAAAAATTTTGATTGAAACGGTCAGAAATGGTGACATCGCAAGTGAATATCTCAAGCAGGATAGTTTTATACTTGACCATGACATTGATTTTAAAGCCTGGTACCAATTGTCGGATGGCAGCATTGGAAAACCTTTGCGCATTCTTTATCAGAATCACCTTGCCTCAGGAAAAAACATCCAGCTCCTGGAGACACCAGCGGATAGATATTTTACCGGTGGATCACAAGTCTTATTAAATGGAATCGAAGCACCCTCTTTAAAGTACAGTGGTCCTGAATGGGTGGGGATGGAAGGAAAGGATTTTCATGCCATCATTGATTTTGGCAAAGATCAGGCTTTTCAGTCTGTCCAATTTCAATTCTTTCATGAACCCGGTGCGTGGATATACAGGCCAAAAGATCTTGAGTTCAGCTGGAGCTTAGATGGAAAGCAATACACAGATCCCGTAAAATTTCAAATCAGCGATACAAAATCCAAATACCTCAATCCAACAGTTCCGTGTGCATCTGCCAAGGGAAGATACCTGAAGATTCTCATCAGGAACCACGGTGAAATTGAAGCGGGGCTTCCGGGTGCAGGACACAAAGCCTGGCTGTTTTTGGGAGAAATTTCAGTACGTTAAAAGATCATCAGACATCCTTTAATGTAAACATACAAGTGTTTGTTTACGTGTAAAACTTAGAAGACTCTTCCCTGGCTTCTATTCGCCAGTAGCTTTATTATCCTGCGGTTTACGGAAAACAAACATCCAGTTGTACGCCATTTTCTGTATTACTGATTCCGGCATCAGCTGATGAAAAACCTCATAAAAAAGAGCATTGCTTTTCTTATCCTCTTCATCAATCGCAAGCCGGTTGAAGATCAACACACCACCAGGGTTCAATCTGGATTTAAGAGCATACAAGAAAGATGCAGATTCAAATTTTTTTGGAACCCGGCGGTCCTGAAAAATATCCATACAGATTAAATCATACTGCGGTCCGTTGCGCTTGACAAAATCCATTCCATCCTCACAGTACACCCTTGTTGGAGCCGTACACAGAAATGATTTGTATTTTTCAAAAAGGAAAATGATCTCCGGATCATCATCCACAAGGTCAAACTGAGATTTGATCTGAAGTTTCTTTTCTAAAATTTCAGGAATACTTCCCATTCCCAAACCTAAAACCAAAACGGATTCAGGATGGAGTGCCTGGATGTTTAGCCTCTCAAAACTTTGGACAAAATGGTAATACTTCAGTCCATAGGAATAAATGGCTCCTTCTGTGACCAGCTTTAATTGCCCACAGGACAAATACAGAGATAAACTCGGATTTTTTATTGAATGACGGGACTCAAGCGGCAGCTCGATAATATAACTGATGGCTTTTGTCCAGAAGTTGATCTTCATTTCAATGGATTGCCCCTGGTTTATCCCAGGAGCGGTAGGAACCCGTTTCTTCGAACACGTGCCGTGCTATGCGCTGATCCTCCAAATGCAAAATCTGATCCCTGCGGTTGAATACTTTTTGAGCCGTATCAAAGAATTTTTCCAGCTGGAAAGTGGAATAACCAGCAGCACCTCCCCATGCAAAATCAGGAATAAACTGACGCGGATAGCCACTTCCGAATACATTGGCACCAAATCCTACTACGGTTCCGGTATTAAACATCGTGTTGATTCCACATTTTGCATGATCGCCCATGAAAAGGCCACAAAACTGGGTTCCGGTTGATTCAAATCGACCGCGATGATAATTCCATAGTTTAACTTCTTCGTAGTTGTTTTTGAGGTTAGAGTTATTGCTGTCCGCACCAATATTGCACCATTCGCCAACCACACTATTTCCTAAAAATCCATCGTGGGCTTTATTACTGAAACCCTGAATGACTGAGTTGTTGAGCTCACCACCTACCCGGGACCCGGGTCCAATGGTCGTAGCCCCGTAGATTTTGGCTCCCATTTTCAGTTGTGATCCTTCGCAGATTGCAAATGGGCCCCGGATCATGCAACCCTCCATTATTTCCGCGTGACGCCCGATATACACAGGCCCTGTTTCTGCATTGAGAATACTTGCACGCACACGGGCGCCTTCCTCAATAAAAATGCGATCTCCAAACAGGGTATTGCTCTCGTGGAGTGGAGCTGAGGAACGACCTCTTGAAATTATTTCAAAATCCATTTCAAGCTCATCGGCATTCCATTGAAACAACTCCCAGAGATGGCTTAGGCCTCTTACTGAAGAAGCCTCCACCTCCTTCTTCGGATACCCGTCCGTATGTGGTGTTTTCAGAAAGCCCTCCGTCTTCCTGCGATCAAGCCGGACTGCAAGCCATAGATCACCCATCATTAACATTTCACCAGGGGCCAATTCACTTATGCGATTACAAAGTTCTACATTTGGCAACACGTGGGCCTGGACGATAAAATTGTCCTCTCCAATTTGCGCGGAAAATTTTCCCGAAAGATATGCAGGGGTAGATGGGCTAACTTCTGCATGAAATTGGAGCGCCCATTTTTCTGCAATTGTAAAAATGCCAAGGCGGAATGAAGATAAAGGTCTGGCCCAACTGAAGGGTTTAAAATGATCGCGGTGCAGTGGCTCTGCTAAGATGAGATTGCGTCTGCTCATAAAAGAAAACCCCGCTTGTTGCGGGGCTTCAGTATTAATTTTTTGCAAATTTGGAACCAGCAAATTTCTTATTGAACTTGTCGATCCTACCGGCGGTGTCCACAAATTTCATTTTACCCGTAAAAAATGGATGAGATTTCGATGAAATTTCCAAACGTACCAAAGGATATTCCTTGCCGTCCTCCCATACTATAGTTTCTTTTGTCAGAGCGCAAGAACGGGTCAAAAAGGCTTCATTGCATGAAAAATCCTTAAAAACCACAAAACGGTAAGAAGCGGGATGGATATCTTTTTTCATGATCAGTAAAAATTTGGAGTGCAAAGATAGTCTAAAATCAAGAATTTGCCTAATAAAATGCGATTCATGCTAAAAATAAGCCGCACTTGTTTAAAAATCCCCGCTGAAAGGCTGTCGCCTTTTGTACCTTTCCGATCCCGGATTAAACATGAATACGCGCTCGATCTTCTTTGCCTCTTCCGTTGTGGTGTGCCTGGCAGCGGCTTTTTTTGCAGCCCTGAAAATGAAATCCCTTTTACTTTGGGGTGATTATCCTCTGTTTTTCACTCTTGGAGTATGGATGAGTATAAGCCTGCTGTTTCAATGGAAGTACAAACCCCTTCAGCCGCTGGACCGACCTTTTTTACTTTCCACATTAAGCGGAGTTTTACTTGGAAAGGCCTTTATTTTTACCAGTCCCTTGCTTGCTATCGGTTTCGTTCCTTTGATGCTCACCTCTGTTGATCTTGAAAAATCGGGCCCAACACCCTTATCCAGGCATGCCTGGATTGCATTCCATGGCTTTTTGGTTTGGAACATCTGTGCTACGTACTGGGTTGCAAATGCGGCGCTTATTCCGGGTCTTGTCGCTTTCAGCCTAAACAGCCTGTTCATGACCGCTCCATGGATCGCAGCGGTAAAACTGGGAAGATACTTTCCGCGATTGCGTTGGATTTCCTTTGTGGCATTTTGGATTTGTTTTGAGTGGGTCCATCATGTCTGGGAAATTTCATGGCCATGGCTAACCCTTGGGAACGGACTTGCATTTGTTTCCAAATGGATTCAATGGTATGAATTCACCGGAACATTCGGTGGAAGTTTATGGATCCTCCTGCTCAATGTGCTAATGCTCCAGATCATTACCAAGTCCACTTTTAGATATGTGCGAATTCTTGTCTGGACGCTTCTTCTTGTTTTGCCTCCCTTTCTTTCTTTGCAAATTTTAGATAAAGTCAATGTTGATGGCCAGCCTGTCGAAGTGGGTATTGTGCAGCCTAACTACGAGCCCCATTATGAAAAATTCAAGGTGGATCCGGAACTGCAAATGATAAAATATGAAAAACTTTCGCGCTCTGCAATGAGTCCTAACACTCGTTTTTTGCTCTGGCCCGAAACGAGTTTTGAATTCCTTACAAGCGGCAACTTTGAAGAACATTGGAGCCTGGCCAGAATGAAACAAATCGTCTCCGTTTATCCCTCTCTTTGCCTGGTAACGGGACTGGGAACTATCAAACCCATTCAAAAAGGTGAGCCTCTGACAGCCGCTGCAAGGCCAAACCGAATGGGCAATCCCGAATATTTTGAAGTCCAGAACAGCGCTGCCCTTATTTGTGGAGATTCCAATGAATATCCGGTATATGTCAAATCGAAACTTGTCCCCGGCGTGGAAACTTTTCCTTACCGGCAGTTTCTCCCCTTCTTAAAACCAATTGTGGATATTCTTGGAGGTTCTGTATATGGCCTAGGTAAACAAGCTCAAAGGAGCATATTTGAGCAATCCAATTTAAAAATTGCACCTGTAATTTGTTATGAATCTATTTATGGCGCCTATATTGGAGATTACATCCGGAAAGGAGCAGAGGCTATTTTTATCATGACCAATGATGGGTGGTGGGATGACACGCCGGGTTACAGGCAGCATTTGTATTTTGGTGCACTTCGGGCTATCGAATACCGAAGACCTATCGCCCGGTCTGCAAATACAGGCATTTCCTGTTTCATTAATGCGAAAGGGGAGATTTTAAATCCAACCAGTTATGGTAAAGACGCGGCTTTGAGAAAAACAATCCATTTTTCAGGGCAGCAAACCATATACCTCAAATATGGAGATATCATAGCTTATTGTGCTACTGTGATATCCGTCTTGCTGCTGCTTTTAGGATCACTTACAACTTTGAGAGTTCGGTTTTCAAAAAGTCAATAACCCTAACTTCCGTTGCGTCAACTTTGTTGTAATCTGCAAGGAAAACGGAGACAAAATCCAACAGATGCACGAGATAGAAGCTTCTTTCCAACAAGGAGCTGCCTTTGCCGTAAACATCAATCATGCTCCCTGTGTAATGGCTCACAATTTCCTTGGTTAGTTCCATTCTCGCCTGAACCCTGGGGTGATCTTCTTCGCTTCGCAGAAATACAACTGCAAGTGCAGGTTGATTCCATCTCCAGCCTACAAGTTCGTTATGGTTCATTTCAGGCAGTACATGATGCCAGGATAGCATTTTACTGTTCTCATTGATTTGCTGTCTGAACCTAACCGCTGCTGGCTCCATCCGGTCCCCACTGTAAATAACGACCATTTTTGATTCAAGTAAGGATGCCAGATGTTTTGCACGTTGTATGATTTCACCGGAATTTGCCTGCAGGTCTTTCGCAATCCTTTGCAGCTGGGTAATAAAATGGTTTTCAATAAGACCCAGTTTATAGAGTACATACATTTGAGAAACTATAGAATATCCCAGACATGCTCGGGGAGAAGGCCAGCCAGTGGGCAATTGGATGTAATCCATTCCTTTTTCCTTTGCATATTCTATAAGCTTGCCTCCTGAAGAAATCGCTATTCTTTTACATCCTTTCTGTTCTATCTGATGCAGTGCATTCAGCGTTTCTTCCGTATTTCCGGAATAAGAAGATAGTATTGCCAAAGTGTGAGGTCCTGCAAATTCAGGTAATTCATAAGATTTACTTACGATTAAAGGCAGGTTGCATTCCTGACGTATGAAACTGGATACAAAATCTGCCCCAATTCCAGATCCGCCCATCCCACTCACCAAAATATTCTGCAAGCCATTGGCATGAGGAAGGAAAGTTGCCTTATCTGCAATTTCCATTGCCTCAATCAGTTGCGCAGGAAACGCCTTCACCATTTCAAACATGGTTTTCATAGAACCGCAATTTATTAGGCTGTAAAAATAGAATGCAACAGGATATTGTTACTCATGATCAAAAGGCTTCACTTAAATATAATTCCCCGTTGTTTAAATAAGGGATTTCAGTAAAAATTGAAATTTGTATTTCTTACCGCCTCTTCTGACTTTCAAAGTAATCCTTTTTCCTTCTTCCTTTTGCAATTTGGATTGGATGGAACCAAGGCTGAGAAATCCAGCTGGAATTCCATTGATTGACAGCAATTGATCATCAGGGTGAAGACCGGCCTCAGCAGCAGGAGAACCTGGCATCACATTAGCCAAATAGTATTCCTGTAAATCTTTTCCCCCACTGATAATGACCAGTCCACTTTTATCGTAATTCATGGGCTTATCAAAATTCTTGTTTGCTTTGAGGTAGACCTTCGCATGCTGAAAATCAAATATTATACTGAACTTCTCCAATATTTGGTTTCCTAACAAACCATTTTTAACCAGTTTCTCATTTTTTCCGATGTCGGACTCAATATCCAATATGTGCGTAAATACATCATACAGAATAAAACTATCCATATTGATTCGCTGGATTCTCCCGACATAACCGGTCAGCATTCCTCCAAGTCCGCTTCCAAGATATCCGGGAATCACTTTATCCGGCAATTTCATATGCGAACTGGAGTCCCGATACATGAGTAAGGATAAACTTGCTCCTGTGTCCAGCAACAAATTTACATCCTGAAAAGCCGAGTGACTTAGTTGAATTTTAGTTTTTAAATAGGGTTTACCCTTATAAACCTGAATATCCATAGCTGTATAGTCCTTGGGCACTTCCCAAGGATGTGGATGCAAAATAATGAGGTGTTTGCGATAGTCTATTTCAATCAGATATCCGTTAAAAACATTAGCACTCAGAATTCCGTGAATGGGTTGCCCGATGACTTGCGAAATATTCGTCAAGTTTTGTTCAAGCACAATGAGCGGTCCATCAAAACTAAATCGATCTGAAAAGCTAAGATTCATCGGCACGCTCAATCGGGCGGGAAGCTCCAGCTGCAGATCAGAACCAATCACCTTGATCTCCCGTTGATAGGCATTTGAAAACAAATCAGTCCACCGGCGTTCGAAGAATATGGTGTGTTCAGCCCCTGTATCAAATATCAATTTCAAAGGGATAAGCTGATGCAATTTTACATCCAGGATGATGAAAGACTGCACATATTGAAAAGGAATCCGAATGGGTGTAGGTTTTGCTTGCAATGGTCCAAACGGACAACCAAGCAGCACCGTAGCTATCAAAACAATTCTAATATGATGAAGTAATCGTTTCAAATTTTAAATACATTCTACCATACGGCCTTTACTAATGAACGTTAAAATTATCTAAACTTTACCAATAAAACGCCTATTGCATGCCAAACATCACAAACTGCTAGCGCTACTGCAATTAAAATGTCTAGACTCTAACAGCTTGCCTAAAAGAAAACCAAACTTAAAAATTCAACTGCGCCAGGTAAACAAATAAATCAAAAAATATCTATGCTGCAGTGCTGTTGTTCCGCCCTAAAACCCTAGAATTCAATTTTGTGTTGGTACCTTCCCAAAACGCCTATAGGATTTCCCTTTGTATCGCTTAAGAGTTGAAATCCCGCGCATTCCAGATCACCGGAGTAATAAACTTCCATATTTGGAACATTCAGAATATCCATGCTGCCTGACTGGGAAACCGCATCGGTATTATCCCTGCGGCTAGACATCAAACCCGTTTGCACTCTGAATTTGCGAAGCTCCCTTGACCAGGGCACTACATTGAAATTGGCGGCAAGAATGACATTTGAAAGACTTTTTTGCAGCTCTGCAGAAAGCGAATCCAAAAACAGGTCCAGACTTCTAAAAGAACTCATCGTTATAGGGGGTAAAGAATTTGAAACGATTATTTGAAAACTGTCATTGTGTTTATTTAAAAGTGCAACATGAAGTACAGGATTCGATGCAAACTCATGTTGAGTATTACTGAGAAGCGGGTACTTTGACAAAATTGCCTTTCCCAGCGGATCTGCGCGGGGAATTCTTATTTGATAGGGATAATACGATCTGATGGCCTCTACTTCAGCAATCCAGTTTGGAGTAAATTCCTCAAGCAAGACCACATCTGCATTACATCGAATTATCCTTGCGAGTGTCAGCTTACCATCGTCATTACTCAATGTAGGATTTGCAAATAGAAGCTCAATAGAATTTGGGCTGGCAAGCCTGGAAATTTTAAGTTCCGTATTAAATGAATTCATCAGATAAAAGGCCATGATTCCACAACTAATGAAACAGGCAAATAAGTAGAGCTCATTGTTAAGAAATAAAGCTAAAATACCCGCCAACAGACAAATGAGCATCCAATGAATGGCAAAATTGGAAATCTGCTTTGCAATCAAAAAATCAGGTGGAAATAAAAATAGCGCACTTACAGCAAAAATCACCAGGACAATTGCTATTTGAATATATTGATATGCCGACTGCTTTGACATATTGATCAAGCAAATGTAACCAAGGCTGAAGAATTACTTCTTTGCAAGGATTCTTTTTGGCTTACCGGATTACAGTCAAGCGTTCATTAAATACCTGAGTTTTCCTGAATGGGTGCATGAATTGAATTTGCAATATATAATTCCCGGCTTGCCCAAAAAATGACCCTATTGATTCACCATACCATTGCAGGATCTCATCCTGGCGAATTCGTCCGTCATGCAACAAAGCGAGGAAATGACCTGACAGATCAAACAAAGCCAGACGACAAGAATAGGAAGTTTCCTGTACATTAAATTCGATTCTCAATGCTCCCTTCTCAGTTAAGTCACCAACAAAGATCGCATGAGTACTAAGCGTGTAAGGCCTTTGTGAAATTCCGGGACCTGTGTTTAATACCTGGCTATTGGGAGCACCCGGAGTGGCATAGCCAAAATCTTTTGCCGCAGATTGCCAGCTGGACTTCGCATCAGAAGGCAAAAACATGTTGACCTTTTCCAAGGATACTCCTTCAGTTTCTTCAAGAACAGGATGGTGCCATGTGTTTAGGAAGCAAAAACTGTCCAAAGTGAATAACTGGCTCTTCTTCATAACACCCAATACAAGGCATCCACCCTCATCTTCCAAAGGTGGAATTTCCATCATGAATACGTTTGTAAATATTCCATGGGAATAAGTGTTGATGAGATCTTCCGGTTCCTGGGTACATGCCAAATAACCGAACGGTGCCAATGACCTTTTTGAATGAACCGGGTACAAAATTGAATTCGCAACTGGATTTTTCAGATAGAGATTTGACAAATCCAGAAATTTCTGACTTCTATTGTAAACCTCAACAAAATCATGATGAGATGGCAAGGGATTGAAAAGGACTTCGGACAAAACAAGGTCCCCTTTTTCCGGCTGTTCAGGCAAGCCAAAGTCCATGCTCACAATTTCAATGGGGTTCCCCATACAATCCTCAACTGCGTGCATCATCAATTGGTATTGGAGTCCCGGCACGAGGGGTTCATTCAAAAGAAGAACAAGTTTATTGTAAGACTCTGCCTCAAAATCCACAGTTGCAATACTTCGCGATGGAAATATGGAAAACAATTCTGCATGATAAGGTATCTGGGGATTCAGCTCTTCATCAAAAACGGCAATAATCTCCCACTCGCTTGTCGCATAAACATCTGTTAGTACAGGCCCTGAAGAATCAACCTTTTCAATATACCATGAATTTTGCACTCCCGGTGTTCCACCTTGCGGGTCTTTGCTGGCAAGCAGTAAAGTGCTTAGATTGCACACGTCCTGAATTCCGGTGAGCTCAAGAGAATAGCCTCCCTCTGATTTCAACGGGTCTCCATAATTTCCCAGATTATAACGCAATTGGTGAATTAATACTCCGTTGGAGTCTCGCAAACTTAAAAGATCACCTGAATTATTAAGTGAAAGAAAATTCTTTATTCCCAAAACTTTTCCATATTGCGAAAAAACGGAGGTGTCCGATTGATCACACAGGATTAGATAACTGTATGGATCTAAATGTATATTTGGAAAAGCAAATTGTGAGCTTAAATCAGAAAAATGGCAATTGGAAAGATTGAGTGTTTTGCCGGAACGATTGTACAATTCCACATATTCCTTTTCTGGCAAAAACCTCTGCGGTGTGGGATCCGGAAATATCTCAGAAATAAGCACCTCAAGATAAGAAGGCGCGAATTTCTGATCCAGATAAAATATTTCGATCGTATCATGCATCGCATTCCCGGCGAGATCATAGACCGAATCACAATGTAATTTGAGTTCTTCATTTACAGGAAGCTCAGATGCAAAATCCAGTTGGAGTTCTGCTTTTGTGATCCAGTGCCTTAAAAGAACTGACTGAAATTTTTCCAATGTAATATGCATATGCATATTGCTTTTAAGGGTATCTATTTCTTCATTGAACCGAATGATCAATTGGTTTGGTAGCGCCTTTGAAATGCGCAGTATAGACGGTGGTGAAACATCCGCCACTGTAGGGCCTACATAGAAATTGTCGAAATAAAAAGCTGTTTTTCTGGTTTCGGTAAATATACAATTCAAACCAAAAAAGAATTGGGGATTGGAAATTGGAATTACTTGGTAAAAAGTACTGCTCGTAAGCTCCCCATTTTTATTCTCCATTTTTACATTCCAGCTCCCTCCTTTGTCATAGCGCAAGGAACATTTAAATTCCAAAGGACCCGTTGCAAATTGACCTACCGTTCCCTCAGCCCATAAAGTTTTATTAGTTCCTTCTCTCCAATAAATTCTCCAACGGTCGCCGTTTCCGGATTCTCCGATTTCCAGTGTTAAAGCCTGCTTTGACTGCACATCACTCGAATCCGCAAGTAAAAAGAAAACCAGTTTATTCGAAGACGAAGGGCTAAAGTCCAATCCAAAATCAAAGTTCCATTCCATTTCAGAAAAGATGCTGGCAGAATGCCACAAGGATGCCTCCCCGGACTGAGAAGCCTGCAACTGTAGTTTTTCATTTGAATTGATTTGAAATGATTGCAACGATCCTGACCACGTTGAATCCAGCGGGTGACTGAAATCTTCAGACCATTGTGCATATAAATGCGACACTGCCCATAGCAATGCCATAGTTAGGGTGTTTCTCATAATACGAAGTTAATAAATTCGGTTTCAGAAAGCCCTATTTAACTTTGTAAAAAAATCAAAGATGCATTTAGCTGTTGTAGGTGTTACCGGCCTAGTCGGCCAGGTTGTTCTGGATGTATTGAAGGAATTCAATTTTCCATATGATACGATCAGTTTTGTGGCTTCAGAGCGTTCCGTGGGTAAACGCATGGAATGGAATGGAAAGACCTATGAAGTTATTGGATTAGACACCTTGGTTTCCCTGAAGCCGGACATTGCCATCTTTTCTGCAGGAGGAAGCACCTCCCTGGAATGGGCACCTAAACTGGCAGCGGAGGGTTGTTTTGTTGTGGATAATTCATCTGCCTGGAGAATGGACGCCTCATGCCCGCTAGTGGTACCAGAGATTAATGCTCATACGCTGGATCGTTCAAGACGGATTATTGCAAATCCAAATTGCAGCACTATACAAATGGTTGTGGTCTTGAACCCCTTGTTTAAAAAATATGGAATTCGCCGACTTGTCATCTCCACCTATCAATCTTTTACAGGAACCGGCATGAAAGCTGTACAACAATATGAGGCAGAAAAGGCAGGACGCATTCCATCCGAACCTCGTGCATATCATCATCCCATTTTCGAGAATTGCATTCCACAATGCGATGTTTTTTTAGAAAATGCGTACACGAAAGAGGAAATGAAACTCGTACATGAAACTCGGAAAATACTGGAATCCCCCGGAATGAAAATCACAGCCACTGCCGTGCGTGTACCCGTACATGGAGGTCACTCCGAATCCGTCAACGTAGAATTTGAAAATGAATATGACCTCAGCGAAATCAGATCCTTATTGGAAAGCACACCTGGTGTTGTGGTAATGGATAAACCAGAAAGTTTTGAATATCCCACCCCGCAGTTTGCAAAAAACAAAAACGAAGTGTTTGTAGGACGCATCCGTCGCGATGAATCACAGGATAAAAGCCTTAATCTCTGGATTACCGCAGACAATCTTCGGAAAGGGGCCGCTACGAATGCCGTACAAATAGCCCTGAACCTCATTCAAAATGGTTTAGTCAACGGAACATCTGTCTGAAAAATTGGTTTTTATCGTTTTTTGGATTGATTTTTGCACGCTTGATACGTTATAGTTTCCGGTGGCATATGTAATGCCAGTGACAAACACGTTTTTTTAATTGAGAATAATGTTATCCAATCCTCTGAAGGAGAGGACATTGAATATAATTTAAAGACAGGTAAAATCCAAACGAATGAGATCCAGGTTGGTGATTTGGGGGACCAATGACAAAGAAGAAAGGGTATTGCTGGCCATTGCCCTGAATGCAGATGACAATAAAATTGAAATTTGGAGTATTCCGGATAAGGATATTTCCGAAGATTTTTATAACCAGATGATGTCCCACTGGAGAGAGGGATCTGATCTGAAACTGCCTGACTCTTCAATTCATCGGGTGATGGAGTTGACTATGGCCGAATCTATTTTACCTCAAGACCTCAAAGTTGAAAAATCAGATGTCATACAACGCGCACAGCTCGAATGGCATTTTGTGGTATTGTCTAACAAACTGTACCGGAATTATAAATCCGAACTGGAAGATATTGGAGATAAAATCAAAAGGCTCGAGGAATACGACGAAAGCCTGTGGGAAGAATTGCGCAATCTTTGGGCAAATGTGCAGCAACACATTTTTGATAAAAATCTGATGCGCGATCATTCTGATTCCCTTAAGGAAAAAACAAACTCCCTATTTGAAGAACTCAAGAAACTTCGCAAAGCAAGACAAAGCGAACTGCAGCATAAATCCAGGGAGGTTTTTCAAAGCATCCAACAAAAAATTGATGACGTTTTGAAGAGAATTGAAGCAGGCAACGTATTGAAACCCCTGTTTGAAGAATTAGTGAGCATTCAAAATGATTTAAAAGGGAAGGACCTTCTTCGTTCAGACCGCCAGCATGTCATGACCAGATTAAACGAAGGCTTCAAAGCTATTCGGGAACGCAGAGAGCGCCGATCAGGAAATCAGGAGGATCAGGGAAACGCTGCGGAACGCTTGAGCAAGCGTTTTGAAGGCTTACTTGGTGCAATTAAGAAATTGGAACAATCCATCGCCTTCGAACAAAAAAACATAGATTTTGAAAACCGGAGGATTGCAACTACGGACGGCCAACTGGAAGCTCAGATCCGCGTAGCTAAAATTAAGCTCATTGAGGAGCGGTTAAAATCAAAACAAGCTAAACTCAATGAACTCCTGGAGACAAAAGAAAAACTGGAGCAGCTTTCTGCCAAATTGAAAAAGCGCGAAGAGAAGTCTCAAAAGCGAATTGAGAGGAAAGAAAAAGTTGAAGAAGAAAAAGAGAAAGTTAAAGCTCAAATTTCTGAAACTATTCATGCTGCCCAGGATCAAATTCCAGAGGACATGCAGGAAAAATTAGCAAAAGCCGCTGAAGAAATAAAGTCCTCGAAAAAAGGTTCGCGAAAAAAAGATCACAAACCTCAGGTTCAGGGTGAAAATTCTCAACCTGATCAGGATGCATCTGACTCAGCAGCCACTGAACCTCATGAAAACGAACAGAGCCATTCTGAAGAGGAGTAAAAGTTGAGATCAATAATATTTCAATAAAACCACCTATGGGGCATTTACATCAACTCTTCGACGAACATGGCAAACTCATTTCACCGACACTGCCCGATGGAGTTAAGAATTTTCTGATTGACATTGACGGAACTATTTGCGAAGACATTCCGAATGAAGAACCCGAACGAATGGTGACCGCCGAAGCGTATCCGGATGCCGTAAAAGTTATTAATGAATGGTTTGAAGAAGGCCATATCATTACTTTTTTTACCAGCCGCACAAATGAACACAAGGATATCACTGAAAAATGGCTCACAGAAAAGGGCTTCAAATACCACTATCTCTTGCTAAATAAACCAAGAGGCGGAAATTACCACTGGATTGACAATCACATTATCAGGGCAACACGCTATGAAGGTAAATTCACAAAAGAATTTATCGAAATCACCAAAAAAATTCAGGTCTTCGAACCTTAAATTCAAAAATTATCCCACTTATAATAAAAATGCCCTGACCGGTTTTCAATCGTTCAGGGCATTTTGTATTCACAGAACCTTCTAGTGGAGGATCAGTTTTTGAACATAAGATTTTGAACTACCTTTTGCTTCTATAAGGATCATTCCTTTCGGCAAATCTTTAACATCGACACTCAAAAATGTTTCATTTCCTTGAATTGGAACCGATTTCAAAATTTGCCCATTTAAATTAGAAAAGGAGATCTGCTCAATACCCATTTCTGGTTCAAAGCGAAGCGCAATTTTTTCTTGCGCGGGGTTAGGGTACATGCGGATCGATGCTGCAGCACCCGTTTCCTTTGAATTTACAATCTTATCAGAGTCTGCAAGTACTCCTTTGCCAAACAAACTGGCACATTCCTGGTCTCCTTCCGCGGTTGTCAGACAAACTTCTGAATTATAAAACTGTGGTTGGATGTATTCAACATCATCAATTACCCAACCCAATAACTGGGTACGATCCGGACTTACATTTAAACTATCATGACCGAAACGATAACGAACGTACACATCCTTGCCCTTATAATTTGTCAGATCCAGAACAGTAGGTATAAAGCCTTGACTCTGTCCTGAAAATGCATTCAAATTGGGAACAACAAATGTTTGGTAGTCGATGAGCCCAGTATACCCGTTCAGTGAAAATTGATTTTGCGTTACAGGCTCCCAAAATGATCCGTCAGTCGACACTTCAACCAGACCTCCGTCGAAACCTTTCTCCGTATTGTAAAAATGATAAAAAAGCAAAGAAGTGTTATCCTGTTCAACCCTAAAAGGATTTTTCGTACGTAGATAGGTGTCGTTGGAATAGCCTTCTTTCTCTTCAGCAATCCATGCATATGATTGATCAACGCCAAAACCATCTTCCAGATACCAAGTCAACTGACCTTTAAAAAGATCATAATCCCAATTGGCGTCGCCATTTTGCATATCATCGTACCAAAGAGTGGTAGAAGCAATCGTATTGCTACTACGAATACGGTAGCTGATGCGTCTTGTTTCAAGAGATTTCAATTGAGAAATACTCCAAACCAGCTCGTTGCCATTGATAGCAGGAGCAATATTTGCAGATCCTGCAACATAGCTGCAACCGGAAGGAATAAGATCTTTGACATTCACATTGGTGACGGAAGCGGGCTTGTAGTTATTAATATCGATGGTGATGGCATATTCTTCACCCGGTTTGACTACATCCGTGCGGACAAAAGTGGTAGCATCTTTATAATAACCTGCCGTCTTGTTTATTAAAACTTTATTGATGCAGATTGGAGCTGCAAGAAAGCTTTCTGTCTCGTCATTTACGGTATTATTTGAACCTTGCTTTGCAAAATAGCCCATTCCTCTGCGCGCGAAGACCTCCCAAATCAAACAAGCGTTAGCTCCCTTATTCGTTGCAGAATCCGCTTTTAGGATGGCATCGCGGCCATCCAGAAATCCGGGTCGGCATGGCTGGATTTTCATGCCGTCAAATACCAATTGGATGCAGATATTGTTTCCCGCTTTTTTATTGCTGAATGTGGGATCATAACCGTATTTATCTGCTAAAGCCCAATAAAGATCCCACAAAACAGTTGTCCAGACTTCTCCTAAGTCGTGTACTTCAGGGTTTATATTTTTATAAGTAAATTCGTTGACGGACATATCTGTTGAATAGGGCCTTCTGCGAATTCCGTATCCATCCGGACGTTCATTTAATGCAAACGTTCCAATCCCTCTCGGATTTGTTCCCTTGTCGCCAGGTTTCGCTGTAAAAATAAGGCTCATAAAATCACTCCAGCCTTCTCCCATTTGCTCGCCATTGCTCAGGCAATTTGCCGCTGCTGGCCCTCCGGTAAGTCTGTTGGAAATTCCATGTCCGAACTCATGTGCGATGATGCCATTATCAAAATCTCCGTCCAAACTATCCGGGCCGGCATTGGCACCTGGTTTTTTGATTTCAATTTTCAAACCACCGTTTTGAATCAACAGTTTCAAACGATTGCAAATTGACTTTGTCGTAAAATAAGCCGGTATGGTTACTTGTCCACCGACTGCACCCGCACCCATATTCACAAACACATCTTCAAAATTACAGATGATTACTGCTGCGGCGCCTGCCTTTTGGGCATTGAGTGTCTTTTGTCCAAATTCGCAGGTTCCCCTTTCGATCAGGACTATTTTACCACCAACTTCATTAGTGCGAAATCCGTTGGCACAGCCTAATGTAGGTGTTCCTGAATGGTCATTTCCAATCACGACATCTGCTTCCAGAGGAGTGACCGTAGGAGCCGGACCAAATCCTCCCCTTCTGCAATCAATGGGTGATGCCAGGGAGTCAGGGAACGTGATGTACGTTTCTTCCTGAGAAGCGAGCCACAAATACATTTGCATACGGCCACTGTTGCCATCTGCAGGTGTTGAGAAATTTGCATTGTCCGTACCGGAGCCATCCTGTGCTTCTGCCCTGACAGGGTCATTGCCGGCACCAGATTTGCTATAGTTCGTTGCCTGAAAGTTTCCGGCAACTTCATCAAATCCAAAACCATGGGTAATATCATGAACCATGTTGCAGATGTAAAAAAGATTGGTCGTTGCTGCTTTTGTATATGTATCAGGCTCATCATTTGGCGCATACGGAAAATCAAAAATGAGATCCGCTCCACCGTCAGGTTCGTTGCCATCTGATAAGTTGTCCGCATTGCGATCCAGGTAGGCCCAAACGTTATTTCCACGGGTTATTTGATATTCCGCGCCTGCTTTTCCATCCGTATCATGCCAGCCAAATGGGGATGCGGCAGGTATTGCAGGACTCACAACGATGGAGGGAGCTGCATGCCTTGGGCTTTCTGCCGGAAGAGCAACAACCTTGTAACTATTTGGTGCTGAAGGCTGCATAGCTTGTGTGTTCAATTCCTTAAGAACTTGCTGAACAGGTTTGGGATTGGGATTGAAGGCCTTCTCTCTGCTCACACAATTGGAATGCCCCGGATGGTCAAATTTGCATTTGATAGTTAAATTGTGCTTGTCAAGTAAGGTGCCGTTGACAGCATCAACCCGAATAGACCAATAATCATCCGAAGTAGTCAGATCAAGGCTTAAGTCCCAGGACAAACGCAAGTTTCCTTCTTTATCTTCAGTGTAAACCAGTTTTACAGGAATGGCTGAATGCGTAAAATTTGTTTTTTCAATTTCTTTAAGTCCTTCGTTGTTGCGACGCACATTTTTAGGAATCAGGGCATTTGGGATATCGAGATCTCTGACGATGGACACGAGAGCGTCCGTTTCTGAAATCTGTGGCCTTGTTGTGTTGATTCGACCTGCCAGATTTTTATAGAATCGGGATGGACTGTCAAAGACTTTTCCCTCTTTTGTGATATGGACCGAGGTTATAGCATTGTGTATCGGAATACCTTTGTACCTCTGATTCAGATACACGTGGGTGAGCCCATTTTGGGATGAGCTGTACATATCTGAAACAGCCAGGTCTGAGATATCCTCAGCCTGCAAGCCCAAAGAGGGAGCGGACTGTTCGATCGTGCGGAGCGCCAGATCAAGCGAAGTCTGTTTTTGAGCATTCAGATAATTATTAATTTGTAAAATACTGATAATTAATAATATATACATTTTAATCTTCATAAATGTGGATTTTTAGCGAATTGTAAAATTAACAATAATTTTAACGCCCATATGGACAAAAAAGATTTGATTCTGGGGAAGAACGCTTTGAAAGAAGCAATCGCTGCCGGAACGGAAATTCAAAAAATATTTCTTTCCGAAACATTGGAGCGGTCAGAGCTGGGTGCTTTGCTAAAATTGGCAAGATCGAGGAAAATTCCCGTCGTAGAAGTCCCAAAGGCTAAGCTGGACCGGATCTCCAAGTTACAGCATCAGGGAGTGATTGGATTGACCACTCCGGTTGACTTCCGGGATTTGGGTAATCTCGTGGACGGTTTGTTTTTCAATGGTGTTTCTCCCGCCCTTGCAGTCTGTGACGGCATAACGGATGTACGCAATTTTGGTGCCATCGCCCGGTCGGCTGAAATATTTGGAATCCATGGAATTGTGATTGGTCAGAAAAACAGCGCGCCGATCAATGGAGAATCCATTAAGGCGTCCGCCGGTGCATTACTGCGGCTTCCGGTTTGCAGGGAAAAAAGCCTTTTACACAGTTTAAAGCAACTCAAATCATCCGGCGTTGTTATACTCTGTGCGAATGAAAAAGCGAAACAGGAAATCAGGCAGACAGATTTAAAAAGGCCACTGGCCCTGGTTCTTGGTGCAGAGGGAATGGGCGTTTCAATGGAAATCCTTCAAATTGCTGATGAAAGTGTGCGAATTCCGCAAATTGGCGAAATCGAATCCTTAAATGTTTCAGTGGCTGCAGGAATTTTATTTTACGAATGGATGTTACAAAATCGACCTTAAAACATAAAATATGAAATGGTGGTCCGCTGCATTGGGCGTACTTTTTTTACAAACGCTGAGTTTTGGACAGGAAAAGGAATCCGGATTTCAGGAAGGTTTGCTTTGGAAGATCGAAAAGAAGGGGCAATCTTCAGCCTCTTATGTCTTTGGAACCATCCATATGATTCCAAAAGAAAAGTACTTTCTGCCGCCCGGATTTAATGTCGCCTTCAATAAATGTTCGCGCATTTTCATGGAGATCGATATGGATGATATGAATGATCTGAGCAAGATTATGGGGATCATGGACAAGGTCTTCATGGAAGATGATAAAAAACTGAGTGATTTACTTCAGGAAGAAGAATATTCTAAAATAAAAGATTATTTTGATCACATGGGCCTGCCTATGATGATGCTCGATAGAATGAAACCACTTTTCCTGAATGCCCTAGCAGGTACGGATGGCAACCCAATGGCTCTGAAAGACGGAAGCTATAAATCCTATGAAATGGAATTAAGTCAAATGGCCGAAAAATCCAACAAGGAGTTGCTCGGTTTAGAGACGATTGATTTTCAACTTTCCATTTTTGATAAAATACCGTACAAGGTTCAGGCAAAAATGTTGTTCGATGCGGTGTCTGCGGACAGTTCCAAAAGCGATCATACGGATGTGATGTTTGATCAATATGTAAAACAGGATTTGCATCAGATGAGTGAATCTATTGAAACCGGAGACCTCAGTTTAAAACCCTATCTGAGCCTTCTTTTGTTTGAACGGAACAAAGACTGGATTCCCAAAATGAAAGCAGAAATGGAAAAAGGAAGTTGTTTTTTCGCAGTAGGCGCAGGCCATTTAGGTGGCCAGGGTGGCGTACTTCAGTTACTTTCCAATGAAGGTTATTCCATAAGCAGAGTTAAGGAATAACAAGTCGAATTTGATTCACCAAAAATAATTCTTTCAGAATGAAACCACTTATCCTTGCTGTTGGCGACATCTCACCTCGCTGGGGCAACGATTGTTATATTGCTCCCAATGCAACAATCGTTGGAGATGTGATTATGGGAGACCGCTGTAGTGTATGGTTTCAGGCAGTTATCCGGGGAGATGTACATAAAATCCGGATCGGAAATGAAGTCAACATTCAGGATGGCGCTATTATTCATTGCACTTATCAGAAAGCAGCCACGACTGTGGGTGACAGGGTTTCCATTGGACACCGTGCAATTGTACACGGTTGTTTTATTGAATCGGATGTTCTCGTAGGCATGGGTGCTATTGTTATGGACCATGCCCATATCGAATCCAATGTACTGATCGCTGCGGGCGCGGTGGTACTTGAACATGCAAGGCTCGAATCCGGATTTATCTATGGTGGGATTCCGGCAAAAAAAATCAAAGCACTTCATGCAGAGGACTTTGCATTTTATATCAAGCGCACAGCAGAAAACTATCACATGTATGCCGGCTGGTTTAAAGATGCTAACAATTGTTAGCAATGCGGGCTCCAGGTCTCCACACGAATAAAGGCCAATAGAAAATCAAAAGAAAACATCTTCAAAATGCCGTAAGCTGAAGGTTCCATTGCCGGCCAGCAAGATCCCTATGACATCGAATCGGATTTCCCACTCATACTGCTTCTCGACCATGTAAGCCGCGGCAGCCTCCTGCATCATCCTCTCCTTCCGGGCAGAAATAAAACTTTCGGGCTCACCAAACCGGGTGTCGCTGCGCGTTTTGACTTCAATAAAAATCAACACACCAGACTTTTCTGCTATGATGTCGATTTCGGCTTTACTGAAGCGCCAATTTCTTTCTAGGATGCGATAATTTGCTTTGAGCAGGTATTCCGCCGCAAGCATCTCACCCCTTTTGCCAAGCTCCCTGGGGTCCTGCAGCATAAGGGATACACAAATCAGGAGGACGCGTTCTCTTTCCAGGCAAGCATTCCTCCAAGCAGGTTTCTGACTTTCACAAATCCTGCCTGGGTCATCATCATTTTAGCCATTTGACTCCGGTTGCCGCTTCGGCAGTACACAATAATTTCTTCCTGATTGCGGTCTTTCCATTCACTAATCTTCAGAGGTAAAACGGATTGCAAGGGAGCCAGCTCGCCTCCTATGTTGAACTCTTCATGCTCGTAGGGCTCACGAACATCGACCAAAAAGACTTTTTCACCCTGATCCAGGCGTTTCTTCAAGTCCTGTACGCTTATGTCTTCCATAAATATAATTTTTGTTGCTGTTTGCAATGTTTATTTACAATGCGGTGGCTTCGATTGAGAAATTTTTAAATCCACCTGGGTGCTAAACGGAACGGACTCCCCCGGATGGGGGAATTGTTCAGAAATAAATGAAGATGGGACATCATCGATCGTCTCCAGATGCTCCACTTTTCCAAGTTCCAATTTATAACTGCTCAATAAAAATTCAACTTCCGCCATGGTCTTACACAGTAGATCGGGAACTTCAATTTTTCCTCCCACGGATGTGGATATGACAAAATCCAGCGTATCTCCCCGGTTTATCAGGACATCGTCCTTTCGCAATTCACCATCCATGATCCGCTGTCCATGATAATAGACTTCAAGAATATGTCCTTCGGGTCCGGGGTCAAATTTACCTCCCTGAATCCGCGTATTGAGTTCAAAAATATTATGCAACTCATCCCTTTTAAACTTAAAGTTCTTACCATAAAGAATGGGCAATTCTGAAGAACGGAACTGCTCTGCATGATATTTGGTTACGCTGACGTATATCGTGCGTCCATCTTTAACCAAAGCGCCTTCTTTGGGTATCTGGGAAAGAACAAGGCCTCCCGGTTTTCCATTTATAAAAATCGAATCGAGAACCTGAACCTCATATCCCTTTGAATGCGCATGCTCGATGGCTTTATCGAGAAAAACTCCGATGTATTTTGGCATTTTTAATTTCTGGCCATGATTCGTATACAACCTCAGGCAAATGGAGTGTATAACCCAAAGTAAAACGATCACAATGCCAAAACGAAGCATTGTATGGCCAAAACTCTTACTCTTCAGGAAAAGAACAAGTTCGGAAAAGCGGAAACCCCTGGCATCATTTTTCATGAAAAAAACTTACATTTCTTGCAAAGTCCTGACGAACTTGCAATCGATTGCCAAAGTTAAGGGAATTCTCGGCTTCAAAAACAAAGGCCGGACCTTGCGCATTCGTTAATAAAAATTTTACATATTATATAATTATTTAATATATTATAATTTTGCCTATTTAAGGCAAAAGTCCTCGCTTATGGAACATAAAAAGTTGAACATCGGAATCCTATTTGGCGGTAAATCCGCAGAGCACGAAATTTCCATTTTATCCGCAAAAAATGTATTGGACGCGCTCGATCGTACGAAATATCAAGCCGTCCTGATTCACATAGACAAAAAAGGAGCCTGGCACGTCCTCAATGAGCGAAGTCTGAGTGAGGCCATACAGTCCGGAACGTCCTTGCCTGAAAAAACAGGCCATTCAACTGTCGTCCTGGGCCCACAGAGTGAAGGCACTCTGGTTCCTGTTGAAAACAAGGAACACTTTGCCCAATTGGATGTTGTGTTTCCCATATTACATGGGCCTTTTGGTGAAGACGGCACGGTGCAGGGGCTGTTGAAACTTGCAAATGTACCGTTTGTGGGTGCTGGTGTACTGGGTTCTGCCGTGGGAATGGACAAAGATGTGATGAAGCGCTTACTTCGCGAAGCAGGCATTCCAATTGGGAAATATCTGTGTTTGCATAAGCACGATCCTGAACCACCGTTTGAACGGATTACCTCCGAATTGGGAATTCCGTGTTTTATAAAACCCGCCAATCTGGGTTCCAGTGTGGGTATTTCCAAAGTTGAAAATGAGAGCGAATACAAAGAGGCGCTGCGCCTGGCATTTAGCTTTGACCGCAAAGTGATTATCGAAGCGTTTATTGCCGGAAGAGAAATTGAATGTGCAGTTCTTGGAAATGAGGACCCTATAGCTTCCATCCCAGGGGAAGTCATCAGTCACCACAATTTTTATTCTTACGAAGCTAAATATCTGGACGATAAAGCCTCGCGAACTGAAATACCGGCAAAACTTAGCCCCGAACAGACGGAGCGAGTACAAAATTTAGCGATAAAAACTTTTAAAACGCTGTGTTGCGAAGGACTCGGGCGGGTGGACTGCTTCCTTACTGCCGACGACAGGCTGTTGGTAAATGAAATAAACACCCTGCCCGGGTTTACGGAAATAAGCATGTATCCAAAAATGTGGGCCTATTCCGGAATTAGCTACCCGGAATTAATCGACCGGCTTATCCAGCTTTCCATCGAACGTTTTGCCTCGGAATCTCAGTTAAAAACCAGTTACGCCTAGACCTGCCTTCCCTTCTTGCTAATTAATGGGCAATCAGTGAATTAGGAATATGGACGTCAAAGAGGAGTCCAGATCTCCTCTTTTCGACTGACTGGCAACCCCCTATATGTGTAAAAAAAGTTAATGAAAGTTTGGCGGGAGCTCAACATAATGTTAAACTTGCATTGTTTTAACCCTTTTCTTAACGCAAAACTTACTCATTATGAAAAAACAACTTTTTTTGGTTTCACTTTTTCTAAGCCTGATTTTCACAGGACTATCCGCCCAAAGCAAAATGTTTGGTGGACTCGATCTTGGATTTTCATCAAACGACAATGAAAGCACTTTTCTGCTCGGACCCAAAATCGGATATTGGCTGAATGACAATTCCGCACTAGTTGGTGGCATTTTCTATACTTCAAACAAGGATAAAACACAAGACCCTGAGGTTACTACAAGCGGTTTTGGCATCGGAGCCCAATATCGTTTTTGCTGGCACAGTGGTGACAATTTCTACTTCTACCTTGCTCCTGGTGTGGACTATGCAAGCTTGAAGGCTGATAATGGTACTAACGACGTTAAAACAAATACTTTCAATGTTTCACTTAGCCCGGGTATTTCTTACATGTTAGCAGATAAATGGTCCATCAATGCAGAAATGGGATTGCTCAATTACAACTCTACAAAAGTGGGAGACTTCGATGCGGCAACTCAGTTTGATGTAGATATGAATATGAGCAGCTTAAGTTTTGGATTGTGGTATCATTTCTAATTTTGATTTTTAAACCTTATTATTTTTTAACAAAACGTAGACTTCTTAAATTATGAAAAAACTTATTTTACCTTTAATGATGCTCCTTGGATTGAGCATTTCTTCTTTTGCTCAGGGCAAACTCTTCACGGGTATCGATCTTGCCTTCCACAGCAATGATGCAGAAAGTCATTTTGGCTTTACTCCTCATTTTGGTTATGACCTCAGCGACAAAATGGCGCTTGTGGTTGGAATCAATATCGGTAGCCACAAAGACAAAATCGCCGATGCAAAAAGCAGTGAATTTGGAGTAGGCGCAGAATTGCGTTATTCCCTCAGTATGGGTGATAAATTCAACCTGTACCTTGCACCTGGTGTTGCTTACAACACTTCAAAAGATCCTGCAGAAGTTGAAACGAAAGAAATCGACATTCGCATTGCTCCCGGATTTACCTACATGATCGGTGAAAAATGGTCACTGAACAGCCGCTTCGGTCGCATTGGTTACAACAGTACTACTGTTGGCGACGGAGATGCATTCGGTACATTTGGTATCGGTCTTAGCATGAGTGATGTGAGCTTCGGATTGGAATACCGTTTCTAATTAAAAATTTCATTCGAAATAAGAAGCCTTCCGATTTTCGGAAGGCTTTTTTTTTAGGCTGATCCGAATTGCCCGAAACACAAAATCCATGAGCCCCTTTGTTACATTTTTAGAAATAGGAAATGTATTGTATTAAACTAATGCTGACTTCAATTGTCTAAATCCAATGATGATACGAAATCTGTTTGCTATCTTTTTATTTTTACAAGGAACACTCTTTGCTCAGAAATCATATTTTCCTCCTTTGTCGGGAAATGAATGGGAAACCATTGATCCGTCCTCGATGAATTGGTGCGTGGATAAGATTGATTCCTTGTATCAATTTCTGGATGCGGAACAGAGCAAGGCTTTTATCGTATTGAAAGACGGTAAAATTGTTTTGGAAAAATATTTTAATTCATTTACCAGGGATTCCCTTTGGTATTGGGCTTCTGCCGGAAAAACGCTCACCGCTTTTTTGATTGGGATGGCTCAGGAGGAAGGTTTTTTGAAATTGTCGGATCCCAGCTCTGCCTACCTTGGCAAGTCTTGGACTTCTTGTCCCCAAAATAAAGAAGATCTGATTACGATCCGGCATCAGCTCACCATGAGTTCCGGACTTGACGATGGAGTTCCGGATAACCACTGCCTGGAACCCTCCTGCCTGGTCTACAAAGCCGACGCCGGATCCCGTTGGGCTTACCACAATGCACCCTATACCCTTTTACGGGATGTTCTCAGCAAGGCCACAGGCCTGAATGAAAATGTGTACATCCAAACCAGATTAAAATCAAGGACGGGTATGACCGGATTGTGGTTCACCTCCGGATACGACAACGTATACGCTTCAACCGCAAGAAGCATGGCACGTTTTGGGCTTCTCATATTAAATAAAGGAAGCTGGAATGGTGACAGTCTGATGCGCGACCAAAACTATTTCAAAGCTATGGTAAGTCCGTCACAGTCTCTCAACGAGTCTTATGGATATTTATGGTGGCTGAATGGGAAGCCTTCGTTTATGCTCCCAGGACTCCAGTTGCGGTTTCCGGGATCCTACGCTCCTGAAGCACCAAAAGACATGTTTGCAGGAATTGGCAAAAACGGGCAGTTACTTTGCGTGGTACCCAGTCAAAACTTAGTTGTTTTGCGCATGGGAAACCCGAATGGCAATGGGTTCGATGAGGTTCCAATAGTTCTCTGCAATCAAATGTGGGCCATTCTGAACCGGGTTATGTGCAACAATCCTGTAGGCAATTCGAATCCGAGCGGACACTCCGAAAAATTGCGGATCTGGCCAAATCCCGCATCAGATAATCTATGGATTGAGGGATTGCAAAAGCCCATCAAGGGCAGCATCTTAAATGGATTTGGACAAAAATGCTGGGAGGGATTCGTTGAAGAGAAAATTCAGATCGCTTCATTGCCTGCCGGAATCTATTTTCTTCATTTAGAAGGACAATCGGATGCAGTTTCATTTGTTAAACATCTGTGATTGACTGCTAATTTTCAGAATTTTAGTACTTATTCTCTGGAAATTCAGGATTTTTATATCTTTGCAGTCCATTTTTAAAGCGTATCTATGGATCCCTTAAAAGCGTATGCGATTCCGCTAAAAAGTTTGCGGAATGGGGTTCACCAGTTCAAATGGCAAATAGGGCCTTCTTTTTTTGATCATTTTGAAGCCAGCCCTGTTAGGCGAGCTAAGTTTGAAGTAGAAGTGATTCTTGACAAACAAGAGGATCTTTCTACGATTCAAATGATGATCAGCGGAAGTTACCATTCCATTTGCGACCGCTGTCTTGCTGAAATAGACATAGCTGTTCAGGGCTCTTATGACCTTTATGTCAAAACCGGAACAGACCCTATGTCGGATCCCAGTTTGATCTGCATTTCGCCGGAAGAAACGGAATTGAAACTAGCAGCTGTAATCTATGAGTATATCTGCCTGTCACTTCCCATCTCCCAGACTATAGATTGCGCAAATATGGAAAATCCACCCTGCGACCGGGAGGTTTTGGCCAGAATCCAAACGGAAAATGGTCCTCAAACCGATCCTTCGATATGGGATGGTTTAAAGAATTTTGAATCGAATTAAAACTTTTTGTCATGCCAAATCCAAAATGGAGGCACTCCAAACAAAGAAAGAGAAAAAGAAGGACGCACTACAAAGCGGAAACTCCTCAAATTGCGACTTGCAAAACAACTGGTGTTAGCCACATCATGCACCATGCGTATTGGCATGAAGGCAGCATGTATTACAAAGGCAATGTAGTTATCCAGGGAGCAGCCGAAGGCGCTACGGAAGAACAGGCCTGATCCAAAAAATATTAAATTATCTAAAAGCTCCCATATCTGATATGAGGAGCTTTTTGTTTTATAAACTCTCTCCATATGAAAAAGATCATTTTCACAGAAAAAGCCCCAAAGCCAATTGGCCCATATAGCCAGGCCATCCAGATTGAACGAACTCTTTATGTATCCGGTCAAATTGCAATAGATCCCAAGACAGGTGCATTACAAAACCAAAATATCCAGGAAGAAACGCACCGCGTTCTCGATAATATAGCAGCAATCCTGGAAGCTGCAGACATGAGTTTTGAAAACGTCGTCAAATGCTCTGTCTTCGTAAAAGACATGAACCAGTTTGCGGCCATCAATGCAGTCTACAGCACCTACTTTCCGGAAGAAGGAGCTCCGGCCCGCGAATTGGTCCAGGTTGCTGAACTACCGCGCTTTGTCCAAATTGAAATAAGTTGTATCGCTTACAAATAATTTCTTACCAGCACTATGGAAGATCAGAAAAAAGTCATTTTGAGTGGCATTCAGCCAACCGGCAAACTTCATTTTGGACGTTATTTCGGTGCGATACAGAATTGGGTCAGCCTTCAAGATAATTATGACTGCATTTATAGCATTGTGGATTACCATGCTATGACCATGCCTTACAATGCGGTGAAGTTGCGTGAAAATGTTTGGGACCTGGCCATCAACTTGCTGGCTTGTGGTATCAAACCAGAGCATATGTTTATACAGAGTTATGTGCCTGAACACACCGAATTGGCATGGATCCTATCCTGCATGTGCAGCTATGGTGAATTGAGCCGGATGACGCAGTTTAAAGATAAAACCCAGCAGATCAAAGAAAAAGACAAAGACTTATTTGTCTCTGCGGGCTTATTCATTTACCCTGTATTGCAGGCAGCAGATATCCTTATTTACAAGGCCGACTATGTGCCCGTTGGAAAGGACCAGGAACAACATTTGGAGTTGAGTCGAAATATTGCCGACCGTTTCAATTACGTCGCCGGTAAAAATTATTTTACTCTTCCTGAAGCCTTGTTTACGGAAACACCAAAGATCATGTCTACGGCAGATCCTACCCGAAAGATGAGTGCAAGCGCCGGTGAAAAACACTTTATAGATGTATTTGCATCTCCCGATCAAATCCGAAAACAAATCCGTTCCGCTGTCACGGATACCGGTGAAGTGGACTCGTCCAAAATGAGTCCGGGAGTAGAAAATCTATTTGTGCTGTTAAAAGCCTCTGGCAGCAAATCCTACCCGGAGCTCCTTAATATGTATGTAAACAGGAATTTGAGTTACAGTCAGCTTAAGGACGATGTTGCGGATGGTTTAATTGAACTTGTGGAACCTTTGCATGCGCGGAAACAAGACATGTTGCAAAATAAAAAGGAAATTAAAAACATGATCAAGCATTCCTCTGCCAAAATAAGGGAGCGTGCTGCAAAAACTGTTGCAGAAGTCAAGGCACTTACGGGACTGGCCTGACATCAACTCTATGAAAATGTAATAAGCCCAAAATTTGATTCGTCACATTAACAGAAAGATCCTGTGAATATTTTTTGTATTGGAAGAAATTATGCAGAGCACGCTAAGGAACTGAACAATAAAATTCCGGCTGAACCTGTACTGTTTATGAAACCTGCCACGGCCTTGCTTCAGGACAACAAGCCTTTATATTATCCGGACTTCACCAAAGATCTGCACCATGAAATTGAATTGGTTTTCAAATTTTGCAGAAAAGGCAAATCTATTGCTGAAGATAACGCGTGGTCCTATATTAGCCATGTAACTGTAGGCATTGACTTTACGGCCAGGGATCTTCAGCAGAAATGCAAAGAAAAGTCCCTACCCTGGGAAATTAGTAAGGGCTTTGACCATTCCGCAGCGGTGGGAAGTTGGATTCCTGTTGAAGAGTTGGAATCGAAAGAGTTAAAGTTTCATTTGCTGAAAAACGGGATAACCGTTCAAGAGGGGAATGCCACAGATATGATTTTTGATGTACCACGAATTATTCATTACCTGAGTCAGTACTTTAAAGTAAATAAAGGCGATCTCCTGTTTACCGGAACCCCGGCAGGCGTTTCCGCTGTGCAAATCGGAGATCGGCTGCAAGGATTTTTGAACGGCCGAGAGCTGTTCAATTTTGAAATTAAGTGATATCCGGATCTCCCTTATATCGGGTAAGTTGTATATGTATTTTATGCTAACAAATGTTAGTTATTCGCTGTACCCGTTGCTGTCAAAAATAATTTTTATTTTCCTCTTGGTTTCGAACCAGATCCAACAAGAATCTTCATAAATTCCTTTGCGCGGCTTTCTTCGGCATCGAGTTTTAAGGTCATTTCGCAATATGATTTTGCGGTATCATAAGCCTCTTTCTGAGCATGGTAGACAACCATATACAAATAGGCTTCAATCAGGCCGGCTTTGTTTTTTTCAGGATTTGCAGAAGCAAGTTCAATATATTTCTCGTAGAATGGCTTAGCTAGAAATGCTTTCTGCTCTGAGGTATCCATTTTATTTCTTATGTCGGCGCGCATCAGCCAACCATACTCATAGCTTGGTGATTTTTCAAGAATCTTTCCAAAAACTGTATCGGCCTCAATATATTTCATGAGGTTTCTTTGGGATAAACCCAGGTATAGTAATTCTGTAACACTCAGGGCTTGCTGTTCATTTTTCTTATTGTACCAATTTTCCGCTTTTGCATATTCTTTCTGATCATAATAGGCTTTAGCCAGCAAACCCATAATTTCTTTACTTCTTCCGGGATCCAGTTCTATCAATTTTTGAAAATACGTTTCAGCAAGTTCATTTTGCTTTAATTTCAATGCAGATTTACCACCAAACTCATAGTCGCTGGCAAATTGTTTTCGGTTCACGGGGTCTGACTCAAATGACTTATAGAGTTCCTGGCTTTGTTTCAGCGCATTTCCGAATTCACCATTTTCAAAATAAGACCAGGCTAACCAACGATGCAAGGTATACTGATCCGGATTGGTCTCAAGAACTTTCAAACCCTCGGTAATGGCCCGATTGTAATCCTTGGCCTGATAGCACAAGAATTTAACAAGGCGCACTTTCGCATCGACATCTGAGCCACTCAATTCGACATATCTTTCAAGAATAGGCACCACTTTATCAAGGCGCTTCTTTCGTATGTATAATTCATAAAGATCTTTATACGCTATCGCATAATTTGGATTGATTTGAATTGCAGATTCGAGACGCTCAATGGCTAAGTCCAGATTGGCACTTGAAGCCCAGATCCGGGCCATCTTGACATAGGTTTCCGGATCCTTTTTATCTTTTTCAACGGCGGTTTCAAAAGAGGTCATCGAAAGGCCCAGATCTCCCTTAGCCTGGTAGGCGTCACCCAGGTAGATCCAATATTTAGACTGTTTTGGGTCCAGGTCCCTCGCTTTCACTAAATAATCAAGTGCCGATTGTGCATCGGGGTTTTTGCTGTACAGATATGCAGAACCCACCCAAGCCTGAACGCTTGCATTTTTATTGTTGCCCTTCAGCGCAGCTTCAAAATGCTTTTTTGCTTCCTGCACTTTATTTTCATCGAGGAGCAATTTTGCAAGACCTACTTCGCAGGCGTCACATTTTGAACTAATCTCGAGACCCTTAGTGTAGGCTTCACGGGCTTCCTTGGGCATATCCTGTGCATAAAACACCTCACCGATGTAAAAGGAAAACATATAGTTCTTGGGATCCAGTTGAGCACCTTTTTGAAAACTCATCAGTGCTGCCTTATAATTTTCATTTTCAAGATAACGCAATCCCTCTTCCATTGACTGCGCTTGCAAAAGAGCAGAGGAAAGAAAAAGGACGAGTATCCCAATTTGCTTTGACTTCATGACGACTTGATTTATTTGAGAAATGTGCGCAAAATTAAGTTTTTTCATGGTTTTACGGATTTTTAGCTTCCCAAGCTATTCATATAATTTCATTATCCTTTTGACATCCAAAAGGGGCCTCACGTTCAATTGTGTTGGTTAAAATATACTTAAAGTAAAACGTTTGGACAGGGGCCTGTGACGCCTCGAAAGAAGGAAGATTTTGCAATTCAAATTTTAAAAATAAAAAACAATAAACAAAGCGGAATGCCAATGTTTATTCCAAATACAGGTATATAAATAACCCATTTCAGAATATTATTTATGAAATTACTGAATCACTTTATAATCACCTTCCTTAAACTCAATCCAACGCTCTGTTTGGTAAAGTGGCAGAAGCCCGGCTTTTAGCAATATCCGCTGGCCTATTTCGCCTGATACGAAGGAAGCAAATCCCAATGCCAGGTCTGATTTTCCGGAAATGCTTATAAACTGCCATTTCCGTTGTAATGGATAAATTCCATCCCGGAGTAAGTACTGATCCGGCGCCAGGAAACCCATTTGGGTTGAATCTGCGGGTCTGCTGATTTTAACAATCCTCAAATTTTTCAATAATTGTTTCTGTTGGCTGTTATCTGAATCACTGAATTCACTCCAATCTAAAACTGCAAGCGCCGTGGGATGTTTCAAAAGGTAGTTGAATATTTCTTCCTTATTTTCTAATGCATAAACGGAACCTCTGAAACTCGTATCCTTACATAATTCAAGCAAATAATGCGAAATACCCGACCGGGAATCTTCAATGACCAACCTGTCAAATCCTGGCCGGTCCTTGGAAGGTACATTGCACAGCTCAATTATTTTTTCGAACGAAATGGCGGTATCCTTGCTTTCACTGGAGCTCACCAGAGCTAGTGCTCCAATCGCAAAAGGGAAATGTCGCGGAGAGACCTGACGCTTTGTCTTGAAATAATGCACTTCGTCCGGACTCAATGAACGGGAACAGATAATTGTTTTAAAACTATCGGATAACCATAATTTAAACAGCTCGGCTTCACTGTAATACTTCAACTGCACATTGGCATATTTATAGTGCTGCTCAAAAATTTCCTCTTCCTGCATGGCAAGTTCTTTAAATTGTACATCACAGCCGATGACTACTTCACCAATTGTAGGTGTACTTTCCTTTTTGAAATCGGGCCGGCACGCGAATAGCAGAACCACCGAAATCCAAACAGCCCATTGCCTATTCCAATGTTGCATCCTATATTTAAAATTTGCAGAATTCTTCAAATGTAATCCAATTTAACTTCTACCGCTCCCAAATCCGGCGTTGTCGAGTACATATACACTTCTTTGTATTGAACTAACAGTTGTTCTACAGCTGCCTTGAGCTTGCCCTGGCCCTTACCGTGAATAATACGCACAAAAGGAAAACGCCGCTGGATAGCCTGTTCAAGAAATTCCTGACATTTCTCAATTTGGAAAGCAATGATGTGTTCGTGTGGGTTCGTGAATCGCTCAGGAGCTAATTTTTCATAATGGAGGTCAATCACATGTTCAAAAATGGACTGATTTTTTAAAAGTTGAAATTTTGGCTTTGCGTCATTTTCGGTTACCGGCTCATCAAAACTGATTTCAGGAAATTCGATCGTTTCGTCTTCCAGAGTCAAATCTTCAGGCTCCACAATTAAGACTTTATCATTGTATCGCAATTGTGCATTTCCATTTGGAAGAATCCCTTCGAATCTGGCATATATTTTACGTGAGACTATTTGAACACGATCACCTACCCACAAATTTTTCAAATCATCTATTCCCATATCTGCTATTTGAGAAATCCTGCTAAGGTACCTTAGGATTACATAATTCACAGGCCATGAAACCGCTAATCAACTTGCCAGCCTTAAACCGGGATTGCTTTATTAATTTTTACACAAACCACTTTGTATTCGGGGCACTTCGCTATTGAATCATGAATGGAGGAGGTCACTATATTGACAAAGAGTTCAGGAAAATGAAAAGTGGTACTAAGTACGCCCTGCTTAACTTCGTCGGTTATTTTTGCTTTAATCGTGATCTGACCTCTGGCGGAACTGACCTCAACCCGGTCACCATCCGAAATATGGTAATTTGCTGCATCTTGTGGATGTATCAGCAGGAGATCCTCGGTTACAATGTCTGCATTTCCAGTCCGTCTAGTCATCGTGCCCGCATTATAATGTTCCAAAACGCGGTTTGTCGTAAGAATTAATGGATATTCTTCGGAATACTCGAGCACTTCAGGTGTTTCGATATATTCCCTGAACACAAACATGCCACGGCCTCTTTTAAATTCTTTATCGTGAAGTATTTTCGTATCACTGCCATCTGCTGCTACAGGCCACTGTTTACCATTTTGGCCGAGCTCATCCCATTTTACACCGGCAAAGAAAGGCACAATCTGTGAAATTTCTTTTAACATGGTGTCTGCACTATAATCTGCCTGAGGATAGCCCATTTTGTTCATGATGTCTACAATGATTTGGCCATCAGCTTTAGATTCTCCGATGGGCTCTACTACCTTCTGGACCTTTTGTATTCTCCGCTCACCATTTGTAAATGTCCCTTCCTTTTCAAGAAAAGAAGCTCCCGGCAAAATCACATGCGCCAATTTGCTGGTTTCGGTCATAAATAGTTCCTGAACGATCAACAGCTCCAAAGACTCCAATGCAGCAACTACCTTATGTGTATTTGGGTCTGATTGTACGAGATCTTCCCCGATAATCCACATCGCCTTAAGACGGCCATCCAAAGCTGCATCATACATGTCCGGGATTTTCATACCTGCGGCTGATGGTACCCTGGCTCCATAAAATTTTGAATACATTTCCTGAATTTCGGGCTTTGTATGGTCCAGATAACCTGCACCCTGGTAGGGCTGGACACCCATATCAGCCATTCCCTGAACATTGTTTTGTCCACGCAAGGGATTCACTCCACAACCCCTTCTACCAATATTCCCCGTAATCATTGCCAGGTCACAGATCAACATGACTGTGTAGGTACCTTGATAATGCTCCGTGACACCTAAGCCATGAAAACTCATAGCCGCCTTAGAGGTAGCGTAGGCAATTGCAGCAGCTTTTGCTTGCTCTTTCGGTACGCCGGAAACAGCTTCGAGCTCGTCGATATTTAATGAAAGCACATTTTTCTTAAAATCTTCAAAACCCTCTGTGCGCTGATCGATGAAATCCAAATGAACGAGATTTTCCTGGATTATATAATACAACATCATGTTCAGCACAGCGACATTGGTTCCCGGACGCAACTGGAGATGATGTGTGGCATATTTTGCGATTTCCGTCCGCCTGGGATCAATGACGATCGTCGTTTTACCTTTCATGGCAAACTGCCTCAACTTTGCACCTGTCACAGGATGACCTTCGGTTGGATTTGCCCCAATGACCATGATCGCATCTGCAAATTTCAAATCTTCGATGCTATTAGTTGCAGCGCCGGTTCCAAAACTCCTTTGCATACCAAGAGCTGTGGGTGAATGGCACACCCTGGCACAACCATCAATGTTATTTGTACCAATGACCGCCCTTATAAATTTTTGCATAAGGTAGTTCTCTTCATTTGTGCATCGCGCCGATGAAATTCCGGCTATGGCATCAGGACCGGATTCTTCTTTGATGCGGGTCATGCGTTCCGAGATGTAAGTATAGACCTCATCCCAACTTACCTCTTCAAAAACTCCGTCCTTTCGTATCATCGGTCGTTTTAACCGATCCGGATGGTTGTAAAAACGAAAAGCATAACGTCCTTTAAGGCATGTATGACCTATGTTTACCTGTGCGTCGTAGGGAGCCTGAATACTTAAGACCTTTCCTGATTTCACACTGACTTCCAAATTGCATCCAACTCCACAGTATGTACAGACAGTACGCACTTTTTCCTGACCCACCAGAGCTTTTGATTGAAATACATCAGAAATGGCAGAAGTCGGACATGCTTGTGCACAAGCACCGCAACTAACGCAATCGGATTCCATAAAACTTTGGTTCATCCCCTTTATGATCTGACTATCGAAACCACGTCCCATTACGGATAATACCAATTGACCCTGTACTTCGTCACACGCCCGCACGCATCTATAACACATAATGCACTTAGACAGGTCGGATGTCATATAAGGATGACTTTTATCCTTTTTCCGATCGAGGTGGTTTTTACCTTCAGGATACCGCACTTGTCTGATACCAACACGTCCCGCGACATCCTGCAGCTCGCAATTGCCGTTCACTTCACAGGTTAGACAGTCCAAAGGGTGATCTGTGAGCACCAATTCAATAATATTCTTCCTCAGTTTTTGAATGGATTCGCTTTCCGTCTCGATAATCATATTTTCCTCCACGGGAGTATGGCAAGAAGCTACAGTTCTTTTCCCCGGAACTCCCGGACGAGACACTTCAACACTGCAAACCCGGCAGGAACCAAATGCTTCAAGGTTCGGTGCATCACATAGCGTAGGTATCTGATTGGGCTCAAAATGCCTCCTGACGAATTGAAGTATTGTTTCGCCCGGCTTCAATTCACAGGTACGACCATTGATCGTAGCAGTCTTGACAGCAGACTGATTAAATAAATCGGGTGTGAGGAATTCAGTTTTCATCATTTTGGCTTGGACTATTGTGCCCTGTAAATTTACTACAATGGCTTAATTGGCAAAACATTCCGCCAGGCAATTCATGACACTTAATTCCGGAGCGGTTTATTGTATTCCAGCATATATTGAATTCTTGCCAGTGTTTTAGGTTCGGCACACAAACTCAGAAAAGCCTCGCGTTCCAAATCCAGGAGGTATTCCTCAGTAACTGCCTGAGGATAACTTAATTCACCACCGCAAAGTACATGTGCAATTTTTTTTGCTATGAGAACATCGTGATCAGAAGCATAAGCTGCCCGTTTCATTGAGTTAGCCGCTGCATACATCAAGGCTAGCCCACCCTGACCAAGGACCCTGATCTTTTGTCCTGGCACTGGCATTATGTAATTTGCACTCAATTCGAGCACCCGTTCCTTTGCTTTTAGAATCGGAGACCCGGCTTGTATCTGAATCCTGTCGCGCTCCGGAGAGAGGTAGGATAAGTCAAAAGCTTCATAGGCAGATTTTGAAATTTCAGCAGTGGCAATTGTCTTAAACCGCTGCAGAAGTAAGGCGTTTTCCAATACTGTTTCGTTCAGATCAAGACTCATGCGTCTGGCAAATTCCTTTGTTCCACCGCCGCCCGGCAGGATTCCCACACCCACCTCAACGAAGCCCATGTAGGTCTCTGCAGCGCATACAGCCGCATCGCAGTGCATTAGCAATTCTGTTCCTCCGCCAAAGCAATATCCCTGGGTGGCAATAACCACCGGAATGGAAGAATATCTGCAGTGCATCGATGTCTGCTGAAACAAACGTACTGCTTGTTCCAACTGCTGGTAATCCGATTGGAAGGCCATCATTCCGATCAACATCAAATTGGCGCCAACTGTAAAATTCTTAGCCGTATTGCCAATGACCAACCCATTGCATCCCATGTTCTCTGCAATTCGTATTGATTCCTGCAATCCTCTGAGGATACCTTCCCCTATAGCATTATGTGGACTTGTAAACTCAGCACATAATACTCCGTCACCCATATCATGTAAGCGCAATTCCTCATTTTCATATACCAATTTGTTTTTATCATCAATGGCAAAATGAAATTGAGATTTCATTTCGGGCAGATCACGGTAATCTAAAGTCTCCGGATTGATCTGCTGAAAGGTATCAGATTCCGTTTTATAAAACACATTCAGGCCCCTGATCTGCATTTGCAATACCCATTCTGCGGGCTCTTCTCCAGATTCGCGGATGAGTTCAATTCCTTCCTCGAACCCGAGGATATCCCATAATTCGAAAGGCCCTTTATCCCAGGAAAATCCCGATTTCATGGCTTCATCAATACCATAGATTGTATCCGAAATTTCAGGAATTGATGAAGATGCACAGGCAAACAAAAATCCCAAACTTTTGCGCAGAAATACCGCACCGGGATCCTGAAGTTTCACGAGGGTCTTCAATCTTAAATCTAAATTCCCAATCTGTCTGGAAAGTTTAATACTCTCAAGTGTAGACTTTTTTTCCGGAACATATTCCAATTTGTCCAGGTCAAGTTGGAAAATAACATGCTTGCCCTGTTCATCCATTTTGTCTGTCTTAAAATAAAATCCTTTAGCAGACTTATTTCCGAAATGACCATTTGAAAACAGAAATGCCAGAGATTTTGGAAGGCTAAGATTGCGAATGATCGGATCTTCCGGACAACGCAGTTTCAGATCCCTGAATACAAATGTGGCCGTATCCAAGCCGACTATATCTGCCAGCCGAAATGTTCCAGATTTCGGGCGCCCAAGTGCATATCCCGTCAGCTTGTCCACTTCACCAATTGATATCTTAAGCGTTTCCGCCAATTCGAATGATTTTATCAGACAGCAAACCCCAATGCGATTTGCAATAAAACCTGGTGTGTCTTTACAAAGGACCGTTTTCTTGCCTAAATAAGTCGCCCCAAATTCCATAAAAAAATTTGTCACTTCCGGCAAAGTTTGACCGGAAGGTGCAATCTCAAGTAAGGGCATATAGCGCGGTGGGTAGAAGAAGTGCGTTCCGCAAAAATGAGTTTGAAAATAGGCCGACCTTCCTTCAATGAGCATTTGAATGGGTATTCCTGAAGTATTACTTGAAATCAGAGTTTGAGGTCCAAGATGCTTTTCAATTGCGTCAAACAACTTTACCTTCTCAGTTGGACTCTCGACAATTGCTTCCACAACCCAATCGCAATTTGAAATTCCCTGCATATCATCTTCGAAATTTCCAGTTTCAATTCGGTCCGCAAAAGATACCCGGTATAAGGGATTCGGTTGAGAGCCCATACATTTTTTCAAGGATCGCTCAACAAGACTGTTGCGATCTCCCTCTGTTGCAGGAAGATCCAGCAACAGCACCTCAAAACCGCATCCTGCCAAATGGCAGGCTATCGCAGAACCCATAAGTCCCGCTCCTAAAACAGCCACTTTTTTGATATGGTATCTTGCCATGCTGTAAAAATAACGCTCCGCAATTGAATAGCCCACTTCATTTATTCTTCAAATTAAAGAAAATGCAATCATGAAAAAACAGGGTAAACTGACAGACGATCTCACTTGGGATTCGCAGAATCTGATTCGCACAATAAAAATTCAGGACTTCATTTTACTGATAGTACAGGGAATTACATTTATTTTTCACTTATTAAAATATCATAAATTTGAACACCGGATACGAATTAACGAACAAACGTTTGTTATTAAAAGTATACTCAAAGCAAGTGGTAATAGCATCACAGCACAATGTTAAAAAGAGAAAATTCTGCAACATATCCGGAGTACTGAAAAGTAGGCACTTCATTGCATTCAATAAATCCAGCTTATTAAAACACTTCCCCCCTTATTTGTGGATTTGAATGACGTGCCGATTGCTTTCATTTTACAAGCAACCAGTATGCGAATGCACACAACAGCTATTAAAGAATTTTGAGAAAGATGGATGAAAAATTCCGGAAACGAAAAGCAAAGCATCTACTTATTCCCAATGCGAATCGCTTAAACTTTACTAATACATGTACACCTTGTAATAAAAGTAAAACAATCAGCTGCGCTTAGGTCTTCCTGATGAGTCCGTTTATAAAATGCTATGTAACACCCTTCAGGTTCCAGCTGATTTTTATTTCAGCTTTGCGAATACTTTTTCATAAAGTTCATCAACAGTTGACAGTGGAACTATATTGATTTTAAATTTGTCCAGATCCCTTCCCTTTAAATTATATTTTGAAATACAAATTGCCTTAAATCCTATGCGCATGGCCTCCTGAATTCGCGATTCAATTTTTGGAACAGCTCGTACTTCTCCGGATAATCCTACCTCAGCTGCAAAGCAAATATGCTTATGCAAAGCTTTATTCTCTAAGGATGAAATTACTGCTGCGACAACGGCAAGGTCTACAGCAGGATCATGTATTCGAATACCACCAGCAAGATTGACGAAGACATCTTTTTGTGCAAGTGAAAATCCACAGCGCTTTTCCAGTACTGCAAGCAACATGGCCATCCTTCGGTTATCAAAACCATTTGCAACTCTTTGAGGGGTACCGTAGATGGCCGCGCTCACAAGTGCCTGCACTTCGATCAGTAATGCACGCTGACCTTCCATAGTTGCGGCGATGGCGGATCCGCTCAATTGCTCTTCATGTTGTGAAAGCAACAATTCGGAAGGATTCGTAACGGGACGCAAGCCTTCAGAATGCATTTCATATAAGCTCAGTTCATCCGTGGATCCAAATCGATTTTTAAATACCCGTAAAATCCGGTACAGGTAATTTTTGTCCCCTTCAAAATGGATCACCGTATCCACCATATGCTCCAAAAGCTTGGGCCCGGCTATGTCTCCCTCTTTATTAATGTGGCCAATAATCATTACGGGCGTGTTGCTTTCTTTTGCAAAGCGAATGAGCTGGTGCGTACATTCCCTTATTTGGGTAATGCTTCCCGGTGCTGATTCAATTTCTTCAGAATACAAGGTTTGAACGGAGTCGACGATCACCAATCCTGGTTTTATCTGAACAGCTTCTGCTAAAATGTTATTCAAATTGCTATTTGCCAATAAGAAACAATGCGTGCCTTTTACTTTTATTCGATCCGCGCGGAGTTTAATCTGCTCTTCACTTTCTTCTCCGGATACATAAAGCACCCGTTCCGTTTTTATTTGCAAAGCCAGCTGAAGCATTAATGTAGATTTCCCAATCCCCGGTTGTCCTGTCAGAAGGGTTACTGAACCTGGCACAAGTCCTCCTCCCAAAGCCCTGTCCAATTCCGGGTCCCCCGTATGAACCCGATTTGCAGTGCCTGTACTGAGCGCATCCAGAGATTTGGACAATGACTTTACGGGTCCGGATTCAAATGCTTTCCAACTCTTAACTCCCTTATTTTTGGGTTCTGCAGCAACCACCTCTTCCACCAGGGTATTCCATGCCTCGCATGAAGGACATTTTCCCATCCACTTTGGCGCTGTTGAGCCACATTCCGTGCAGACATAAATGGTTTTCAGTTTGGTCACATTACAATAATTTATGGGCAAAGCTACGTAAAGGCATATGTAACAATGGAAATGAAATCAAGACTACATCAGAAAGACTGGTTGTTCATTCATTAAGCAGAATCCAGATACTCATAAATCTGTAAGAAGTAATTGATCCCAGGTTCATACCAATTGACTGACTTCGGGAATGTAACGGGACAAGCTTGTTAATAATAAGAATTTAAATATTTATTTAATATATATCTTTTTGCCTTGTAACTTGTTGAAATTATATTGAGGATGTCTAAATAAATTCGCTATCTTTCTGGGATAAATTTGGAACTTATTCTTTCCAAATTCTGTAATTTCGATATAAAGAATAAAATAAAGAAAACGATAAAATAAAAAAGGGGCTTAGTTAAAATCTAAGTTTCAATTGGTTTTTTGGGGTTATGCGGGGTATCGTCTGTCCTAGATGGTACCCTGCTTTTTTAATCCTTTCATAGTAATAAATTTAGTTTAACCTTTAAAGCGTTCAGCTGTTATTCTCTATAATTTTGCGGCCATGAATTTAAATCCATATACACCGGCAGTTGAGAGCCTGCTATTTGTGTCTCCTCAGCCAATTACACCCGCTGAAATTAAATATTGTCTGGAAAACAGTCTCGCGCTTAGTTTACATTTGGATGATGTCGAAGAAGCCATTCAACAGATTACGGAGCGTTATCTTCCTGACAGTTTTGGCATTGAATTGAAAGAGATTGCAGGAGGCTATCAATTTCTATCCAAGCCTGCTCACTTTCCCGTTATTGCGGAACATATTAAACTGACAAACAAGAAAAAACTTACGAAAGCCGCAATGGAGTCCCTTGCCATTATTGCATACAAGCAACCCATTTCAAAATCAGAAATAGAACAAATCCGCGGTGTGAATTCAGAACATTCCATTCAGAAATTGATGGAAAAGGAATTAGTAGAAATTGTTGGCCGAAGTGAAGGTCCCGGAAAACCATTTTTGCTTGGCACTTCACACAGGTTCATGGAATATTTTGGATTGAAGAGTCTTGCCGATCTTCCAAAATTAAAGGATTTCGCCCTTCCTGAAAATGAAATAGGTGAACCAGCACCCATTGAGGAAACGCAATTAATGACTCCGGATCCTTCCCCTAATCTATCCATTGCAGAAGAACATGAGTCCTGACACTTTAATAAACCGGGTCGATTCCAGTAGTTTGGTTACGATCAAACTCGAGGAGTTTTTTCCTTCAGATCCTATTGTTACATTCGATCTTAAGGATTTCCTGTTTCATGGCCTGATATTAAAAGAGCTGGATTTTAGAAATGCACTCAAGGAATTTAACTGGGAAACTTGTCGCGATGCTTACGTTTGCATTTATTGTTCGACAGATGCCATCATACCCACATGGGCTTATATGCTTGCTGCAAGTTACGCTTCTAATGTTGCAAGGGAGATCTGGTACGGAAACCGCGATGAATTTTTACGTGGATTTTTCAGAAAGAAAATTTACAGCATAGACCCTTTGCAATACAAGGATGCCAAATTGGTCATCAAAGGCTGCAGTGATAAAGAGGTACCGCCATCTGCCTACCTTGACATAACCGCTTGTTTAAAACCTGTTGCCGCCTCAATTATGTATGGAGAACCTTGTTCGACGGTTCCCGTTTATAAAAAGCCAAAAGCCTAGTCAATCTGTATCAGCAAAGGCCATCACAAATTCACTATAACTTATTTCTTGGAATGGCCTGATCAGGAATCTCCATCCAGTAAATTCCCCAGGCCACCTAATATGCTTCCTTCTTCCCTGCGATTCATTCCGCCATACTGCATGATACGTGAAGCCAGCCTGCTTATTGGCAAAGATTGAATCCAAACCGTACCGGGACCCCGAAGAACTGCATAAAATAAGCCCTCTCCTCCAAAAACCATATTTTTGATACCGCGGATAAATTCAATATCAAAATCAATCCGCGAGGTATAGGCTACAACGCAGCCTGTATCTACCCGGAGAACATCTCCTATTCCCAGTTCGATTTGCTTCACAAAGCCACCTGCATGGACAAAAGCCATTCCGTCACCTTCAAGCTTTTGCATAATGAAACCCTCACCGCCAAAAATACCGGTTCCCAGTCTTCTTTGCAGTTCGATACCTACTGAAACGCCCATTGCAGCGCATAAAAAAGCATCCTTTTGGGCAATGATTTTATAGTCCAGCTGGCTCAGGTCCATGGGAATTATTTTACCTGCGTAAGGTGATGCAAAACTCACTCGGGCTTTCCCCCCTGCTTCATTCGTAAAAGCCGTCATAAAAAGACTTTCTCCGGTCAGAAGCCGTTTTCCGGCAGAGAAGAGTTTGCCCATAAATCCCCCTGTTTGTTGACTTCCATCTCCGAAAATGGTGGTCATCTGGATGCCGTCTTCCATCATGAGAAAAGAGCCTGCTTCTGCAATGGCAGTTTCTCCCGGATCCAATTCAATTTCAACATATTGCATTTCCTCACCGTGTATCCGGTATTCAATTTCATGGTTGCTTGGCATACTTTAAATTTTTACAAAATTAAGCTGCAAAACCCTGTGCACCAAGGACTAAAATAGAATTTATTCACTATTTAAAATCCCTTCATACATAGGTATTTTACATATATTAAAATCCACTCTTTATAGCCTACCTAACTGGTGTAATTCTTTTTCAACACAGACGCCCCACCCGACAAAGCGCCTTAGCTTTACCTTGCTTTTGCCATGGTAATCATAAAGAACTACTGTGGACACAGGGGGTACTTTTTGAACGGAGTACCCCTTTTTTATAAGTGTAACCGTCAAATTCAGGTCATAATCACAATTTTCGGGACAAAATCTCTTTGTTTTCTCATTTTGAAGAATCAAAATTTGAATTATTGAATTCTGAATTACGGATCAATGCGTAACGGATTGCCCGACTCCGAAAACGGATCCGGCGAGGAAATAGGATAGAAATGTAATACAGAGAATGCAGATCAGATTCAGAAAAAATCCCGCCTTTATCATTTCTCGGATTGGGATTTTTCCTGAAGAAAATGCAATGGCATTTGGTGGGGTGCCCATAGGTAGCATGCCCGCACAACTTGCAGCAAGAGTCATTGGAAGTCCTAAAAGTATGGGTGAATAGCCCAATGCTGTGGCCACGGAACTCAAAATAGGCGCCATCACGATGACCTGGGCAATATTACTCATGACTTCGCTCAAAAAGATAGAGACAGAAGTGACCAAAATCAAGAGTAAGATAAGGTTTGACGGAGCTCTGGCCGAAATGAAATCACCAATCATTTTCATTACACCGGAATTTTCCATTGCCTTTGCCAATGCCAGGCCACCCCCAAACAATAGAAGAATCCCCCAAGCCATTTTCCTTGTATCATTCCAGACCAACAAGTTCGAGCCTTTCACATTCCCCAATTCCTCCTGATCCTCAACGGTACTATCCAAAGTGGCCATACCGGAAGGCAAACTAAATAATAATAATGCCGCGATCATCGCGATTATGGAATCATTTAAAGGCCATTTCGTGTATTCAACAATCAGATCTTTTCCGATCCATAAAAAAGCCGTGAAAATAAAAATTCCGAATACTCTTTTTTCGGCTGGACTCCATGTCCCAAGAGATCTCAACTGATCCCAAATATACTTTTCTGTTTCCTCATTCCTCTGGATGCCATTTCTAAACAGGACTTTACTAAACAGGAAATACGTCAGGATAAGAATTAAGATTGCCGTCGGGAAGCAAATGATAAACCATTGAAAAAATGAAATACCCGTTTGCAGTTGGTTGTTCATGAATCCAACATAAGCGGTATTTGGCGGAGTACCTACAATGGTTGAAAGACCTCCAATATTTGAGGCATAAGCAATACTTAACAAAACAGAAATACTGAAATTTTTCATTTGCGAAACCGGCGTAGTTCTTTCCATCACCTTAATAACGGAAAGCGCTATCGGGAACATCATCATAGTTGTAGCTGTATTACTTAACCACATGCTTATCATGAAAGTGGACAGCATAAAGCCCAACAAAATCTGATTTCCATTGCTACCGGACCAATGTAAAATATTCAATGCAATTCGTTGATGAAGATTCCATTTTTCAATAGCAAGAGCAATAAAAAAACCGCCCATGAACAAGAAAATAATGGGGTCGGAATAATGCCTGGATGTTTCTGCAATGGTCTCAATACCCAAAAGCGGAAATACAACTAATGGAATGAGAGACACTGCCGGCATGGGAATATACTCAGTTACCCAAAGTACAATCATGAAAAGACCTACACTGATAACTTTCAATGCCTTCTCCTCAATGCTAAATGGATTCAACAAATAATGCGTAAAAAGCAAACAACATATCCCTAAAATCAGGAGCCTGCTTTTAAGCGCTTTATCCATTCTGTAATTATATTCTTATCAGCTTTCGCTTTTCATTCGCTTTTTTCCGGATCTGATGCCAATTTGGATATTGATCACTTCAACACCAACAGAGAATGCCATCGCAAAATAAATATACGCCTTCGGAAAATGGAAATGAAGTCCTTCGGCCACGAGAGCCGTACCAATCATAATTAAAAAGGCAAGAGCCAGAATTTTGATTGCGGGATGCTTGTGTACAAAGTCTGCGATCGGCTTTGACAACCATAGCATGACAAATACAGATACCACGACAGCTGCAATCATGACCCAAAGGTGGCTCACCATTCCAACTGCTGTGATCACCGAATCCAGGGAAAAAATGATATCAATGAGTATGATTTGAAAAATAATGCTATTGTAATTTACTTTCTTAGGCACATGGGCATCATCTTCCTGCGTTGACGCTTCTTCTACCTTGTGGTGAATTTCCTTTACACTTTTAAAGATGAGGAATAAACCTCCGATAAATAGAATGAGATCTCTACCGGAAAATCCCAAGTCTCCAATTTTAAGCAAGGGTTCCGTAAGAGCCATGATTAAGCTGATACTGAACAGTAAGGCGATGCGTGCAAACAATGCAAGAAAGATACCGGTGCGCCTTGCCTTTTCACGTTGAGCTTCAGGTAGTTTATTGGTAAGAATCGAAATGAAAATAATATTGTCGATACCTAAAACAATTTCCAAAGCAACAAGTGTAAAAAAGCCTAAAAGGATATCGGGGGTAAAGATGGATTCCATATGTCAATAATCAATTAATAAGATAAACTGTAAACCTAATGAACTGTTTTAAAACTCATGCAAATGTCAACAAAAAAAATGAGCCCTGTCATAAGATCAGAGCTCATGGTGGTATCGAAATCTATTTTTTATGGATGCACTTTGATCATCGTCTTGACTTGTTGCAAAGGTCCATTTTGAAGTCTGACATAATATAAACCTGCAGGTGCATCCTGCAAATCGCATTCCACTTCATATTTGCCAGGCTGTAATTCGCCATCCTGAATCGTCTTAATAACGGTTCCCTCATTATTGATAATCTGTATCATTGTATATCCTCCATAGGTTTCAAATTTTATCCGTGTCCACTCCACAAATGGGTTGGGATAGGCATAGACGAGATTTTCCCCTAATTTCTGATGGTAATCATGCACGGAGGTAGGGATACAGTTACCTGGATCCAGTAAAGGTAGTTTTTGGAAATTCTGCAATAAAATATTCTCTAAGTCCACATCGGGAACGCAGAACCAATCACTTAGAATCGATGCATACACAGAGCGATAATCATATTGCATAGGGAGGTTAGAATTGGCTGTGGCTTTTGGATCGATTACAGGATTCTTACCCACGACTCCCGGTACCACTTTTTTACCAAAGAGAAACATGGGCTGTGCAGCTCCATGGTCAGTGCCGCCGGAGGCATTAGAAATGATGCGTCGTCCGAATTCAGAAAAGGTCATTCCGAGTATGCGATCCTCCAGCCCAAGCAATTTGATATCATCCATAAAAGCACCAATAGCATCGGATAATCCTTTTAAAAGATTCGCATGCGACCCTGTTGTGTGGTCATTGGCGTTCACCTGGCCAGAGTGTGTATCAAAGCCTCCTGTGCTAAGCCAGAATATGCGAGTCTTAATTCCTCCGGAAATTAATTTTGCGACTATTCCCAGTTGCTGACCAAGCGTATATCCCTGCTCCGTGCTTTTTGGATAAAGGGTGGACAAATTGCTTCCCTTGTCTGCAGAATTTTTTACCGAATCACCAAACTTATCTGTCTGGCGTTGCACTTCCCGAATATACGCAAGCTCCTTGCCCAGATAATTTCCAGGCGCCGGATCTGAAAACAGACTGCCTGTCAAATTCAATGGATCGCTGGTGTTGCTAATAGATATAGCCATAGGGACTCCTTGATTTTGAAGTCCAAGTACAATATTTCCGCCCACTCTGATGCTGAGTGGATCCGGCATATCGCTATTTGGGAAACCTGCCGGATAGTTGGGATATTCATAGGCGAGATATCTGCCCGCCCAGCCTGAATTTATGTATTGTGTGGAGTCAGAGCCCGTCATCCATATGTCAGTTGCGCGAAAATGTGAATAACTGAATTTCGGATATCCTGCGCTTTGAATCACAGCTAACTTGCCCTCATTATATAAATCAAACATTCTGTTCATCGCAGGGTGCAAACCTGTGGCGTCATTGGTACCTCCCAACTTCAGAACTTTGTTTTCCGGAATGAGTAAACGTTCGCGAATGCTTGGCAAGGAAAGTGCAGCATATTGATCCAGAGGAATTACGGTTCCAAGCCCATCATTTCCCCCACTGAGCTGTATGATCACAAGCACGCGATCTGTATCATACAGGGAAGCAGTCAGTGCATTCAGCAAAGGGCTATTGGCATGTGCGGTGACCGTGATCCCACCTACAGTTATTGGAACAGATTGTAAAAACGATCTTCTTTTCATTTTATAGTTTTTAAAAGGAGATTAAATTGGTTAAAGCTTAACAAAGGTGGTATTCTGCCGAGGACATAAGATAATTAAACAGGTCCTGAAGCATTGTCGGCACCCTTTTCCCTTCGGGGTCTGATGTATTCGGGTTGGCAATATACACCTCCCAGGCATCTGTCCAATAATAGTCGGTCGCCTGGCCTAACAAGAGGTAGTTTGTTTTCAATTGATCCTTTACTTTTTGAGAAACCGGAGCGCCAAGCATTATTTCAACTGCTTCATCAATCAGCGCATTGGGATCGGAAGGATTGTCGAACTTCTTTACGAAATCCACAAAATTGAACTTCGTTGTAAATCCATAGGAAGGACTACTTGCACCACCGTACGTACTGTTCTTATTTAATGAAAATGAACTTTTTGAAATGGCTTCATAAGCTCCTTTCCGCGCAGGATAGGTTGACGTATCCACCCAGAGTTCATAAAAAGAAGGCAACTGATAATATGCCGGCCAACCCGCTACATTAGGTGGGTCATTCACATCCTGTCCTGCATTTGTGTTGTAAGTGCGTATCAAACTCCACATGTAATACTGCGCCTCCAGTTTCGCCGCATCCGGAAATGGAAATTCCAATGTACGTACCATGCCCACGTTGAAATCGATAGCGCTTTTAATCATGCATCCCCGGTGTTCGGATTTGAAAAAATATTCAGACCCCAGAAGAGCTTTGACCACGTATTTCATTTGATCCGGATCATCATTGTGCTGACGGAAAAGTTCGGCGAGTGGTTCAATGACTTCCGTTTCAATTTCAGGGGTAATGTCATAATACACGAAGAAATTCCACAGGCGCCGACATATATACTTTGAGACTTCTTCCGTACTGAAGATCATTTCAATCAATTGGTTGATTTCTTCGTAGGCTCTTCTTTCTTCAATGGTGGCAAAAGGAGCAGGATCCGTAATGCTGGTATCGTTGATGATTACCTTGTTGTTGTAAAAAGCAGAAAATTGCTTTGGCGAGGTGTCGTGATTGGTTTTATTGAAAATGGTTTTTGGATTGATATTGACGTTATTTTCACGATTGAGTAAGGTCCAGCCGGTAAAGACACGAGCTGCCGCCTTTACATCATCTTCTGTATAAGCAGATCCGGCGCCCTTACCAACGCAGAACAACTCCTGCAATTCCCTTCCATAATTCTCATCAGGGGCTGATTTCGTATTCAGATACCCATTCAAATAGCGGAGCATTCCCGGATTCAGACTGATTTCCTTGACCAGTTTTTTATAATTTCCAAATGCATATTTTCGATACAGCTCCTGGGTGAAATAGGCAGAGTTTGGATTTTCCACTACGCTTTCCTCAATTACCAGGATAGTTTGATAGAACTGTACCATTTTTTCGTAAACAGTACGATCCTGATGGATCATCAAACCCGTCCACCAATTTTTCAAACTCAATCTTCGGGCCCCATTTGGATTGCCGACGACATTTGCAGGAATGGCTGAATTAATCCATGTTTTGCCCCATTCTACAGCATACACCTTATTGCCTTGAGCATCCGTGTATAGCTCCAGCGTATCCTGTGCCGGGTCTACATTATTGTAATATGCCCTGACAGGAGGATCAGGCAATGGAGGCGTTGAAGTCACAAGAACATCCAATGTATCGCTTAGACTTTTGCCTTTAAAAGAATTTAAATCAGATTTGCTCACCCCAAAAAGAGTTCTTCGCAATAAATGAATCAGCTCAGGCCTACCGAAGGGGCCGGAATACGGTTTTAGACTTCCCATACAGGTGGATTTAGTTTTGTAAATATATCAATCATTAACAAATTCTTTAATGAAAATACGGGCATATCGGTCCAAGGGTTGCCCACACAGCCTCTTATTATACATAAGAGGATTATCTTTGCCAGTCTTATCTAAAAATCTTGAATATAAAAATATGGCATATTTATTCACATCAGAATCTGTTTCAGAAGGTCACCCGGATAAAGTTGCAGATCAGATTTCCGACGCATTAATCGATCACTTTTTAGCCTATGACAAGGAGTCCAAGGTGGCTTGTGAGACCCTGGTTACAACTGGCCAGGTCGTTCTTGCAGGTGAAGTTAAGTCGAAAGCTTATCTCGATGTACAAGAGATTGCCCGTGAGGTCATCCGCAAAATTGGATATACCAGGTCTGAGTATATGTTTGAAGCCAATAGTTGCGGCATTCTTTCCGCGATACATGAACAATCTGCAGATATCAACCGGGGAGTGGACAGAAAGGTCAAAAAGGACAATTTCGAAGCGAAAGCAAATGCACAAGGTGCCGGCGATCAGGGTATGATGTTTGGTTATGCATCAAATGAAACTGAAAATTACATGCCTTTGCCACTTTACCTGGCTCACATGCTCTTACGCGAGCTATCGGCCATACGGCGTGAAGGAAGGCAAATGACCTACCTTCGTCCGGACGCAAAAAGCCAGGTGACGATTGAATATAGCGACAACCATCAGCCCGTGCGAATAGACTCTATAGTAGTATCTACGCAACATGACGATTTTGTGAAACCCGGCAAAGGTCAAAATGCACAAGATGCTGCTGACACTAAAATGCTGAGCCAAATTCGTGAAGACATTCTCAGTATCTTAATTCCCAGAGTGAAGAGGAAACTTACTCCAGCGCACCGGAAACTCTTCAATTCGGAAACAAAATATCACATAAACCCTACGGGTAAATTTGTTATTGGAGGACCTCACGGTGACACAGGACTTACCGGCCGAAAGATCATAGTGGATACCTATGGTGGACGAGGAGCCCATGGCGGAGGTGCTTTCAGCGGTAAAGATCCTTCAAAAGTGGACCGTTCAGCAGCCTACGCTACCAGGCATATTGCCAAAAACATGGTTGCCGCCGGTTTATGTGATCAGGCTCTTGTTCAGGTTTCCTATGCAATTGGAATTGCCAGGCCATGCGGCTTGAATGTGAATACATTTGGAACTTCAAAAGTGAAATTAACTGACGGACAAATTGCCCGCCGAATTGAGAAGTTATTTGACTTGCGTCCTTACGCCATCGAACAAAGACTGAAACTTCGCACACCGATGTATCTTGAAACCGCTGCTTACGGCCATATGGGGCGTACTCCCGAAACGGTTACTAAGACATTTAATCCTGGCAAACCCAACGAAAAAACTATGAAAGTTGAGTTGTTTACCTGGGAAAAGCTTGATTTCGTAAAAAAGATCAAAGAGGAGTTTGGCCTTTAGACTTCCATCCATTTAGGAGTCTAATTCCAGGAATTATTTTTTCGGCAACGGATACATTCCTTAAGTGTTTAGATGCAATGAATACCTCATTGTTCTGTATCTTGTACGGATCATTCGATTCTATCCCTGTGTATTGTAAAAATATCTGAATCAGTATGGCCCGGAAAAGAGTCAAACAAGGGGTTTGTGCCAATTGCAATTATCCATTTAGAGAAGGAGAAAACTATTGTTCGAACTGTGGCCAGGAAAATCATAGCCCGAACCAGCCCATCACTCATTATTTTTCAGAATTGGCAGAGTCTCTGCTGCATCTGGATTCTAAATTTTTTTCTACTATTTACCAGCTTATTCGTTTTCCTGGCAAAGTAAGCATTGAATATTCAGAAAATAAACGCAATCGGTTTATGCCGCCCATACGATTGTATGTTTTTATCAGCTTCGTCTTTTTTCTCATGGTCCAATGGCAAACAGGCGACAAGGAAAATGATGGATCGCGGCCGGGTCTTTCAATTAAGGACAGTGACGGGAATAAAACGAAAATAGAACAAATCAATGAAGACAGCCTGGAAATCAAAACGGAAGACGCAGACGGGAAAACCAACTTAAGCCTCTTTGGTTATAATTTGAAATTTGACGCCAGATCCCTAAAGAAATTCAAAAATCCAACTGCAAGTCAAATAGATTCCATTATTATCAGTCAGGGCGAACATCCCGATTATTTTTCAAGAACTATTACCAGGCAGTTTATCAAATCTGTCGGAGATACAGAAAACTTTAAATTGCATTTCATCCAGAAGCTTTACAAACTTGGCTCGATGTCTTTATTTCTCCTGATGCCCATCTTCGCCATTTTACTCAAACTGCTACACTTTACCCGAAAAAAATATTATTACGAATATTTGATTTTCTCTATCCATTACCATAGCTATTGTTTTTTAATTTTGACTCTGTTGCTTTTGATCAACATGTTGATTGGAGTTCCTGCGATTTTCTTTTTCCTTGCTTTCATTCTGTTCATGGTTTACCTCGCAATAGCTATAAAGCGCGCCTATCCTCAAAGCCGGAGAAAGGCAATCGCCAAATCTTTTGTCCTGTATTTTTCATACGGTTTCATATTGATTGTTTTTATTATCCTTATCCTGTTTTTAAGTCTCTGGGTCGCTTAAAAAAACATCTTACTTGAATAGAATATTATGAATCATATCGAACACATAGGAATAGCAGTGAAAAATTTGAAAATGGCAAATGCTCTGTATGAGCAACTGCTTGGGGTTCCTCCATATAAACAGGAGTATGTTGAATCCGAACATGTGCTTACTTCCTTTTTCCATACAGGGCCCAATAAAATTGAATTGCTTGAAGCGACACAGCCTGACAGCGCTATTGCCAAGTTTATTGAAAAAAAGGGAGAAGGGATCCACCATATAGCATTTGATGTGGAGGATATCCAGCTTGAAATGGATCGCCTCCGGAATGCCGGTTTTCAATTACTAAACGAAACACCGAAACAGGGTGCCGACAACAAATGGGTTTGTTTTGTGCACCCCAAATCAACACATGGAGTTTTAATTGAGTTGTGTCAGCAAATCAGCAAAGATGAGCAACTATGAAATCGCCTTTGCGATTATAGGTGGATTCTTCGCAGGATGCATAAATACTCTGGCCGGTAATGGTTCTGTGATTACACTTGGTTTCTTAACTGAAGTGCTCGGACTGCCCGGTAATCTGGCAAACGGAACAAACCGCATTGGCATTGTCGTCCAGGGACTTAGTAGTATACAGGCATTTCAAAAATCAGGACGTTTACCCCTGCGAAGTTCGTGGTATTTTCTAGTCTGGGGAGTTGCAGGTGCGTTCGTCGGTACTTTTGTAGCGATCCGGATTTCCCCACAGTCGTTTATGATTGTCTTTAAATACCTCATGCTTTTGTTGCTGGTATTTATGCTTTTTAATCGCAAGCCTGTCAAGAATTTACATGTTCCGGATTTCAGACTGCCTGCATGGATTTATATTCCCGTGTTTTTCACATTCGGATTTTACGGGGGCTTTATTCAAATGGGAATGGGCATATTCCTTTTGGCGTTTATGCTCTATTATATGAAATATCCTTTACTCGAATCGAATGCACTGAAAATTGTGATGGTATCCGGTTACACTTTAATTGCTTTGATCTTTTTTCATTTCGCCGGAATGGTTTCATGGAAAATCGGACTTACCATTGCTATCGGACAAGGCTTCGGAGGTTGGCTTACCGCACACTGGGCTAATAAAATACCGGATGCAGAAAAATGGGCTTACCGATTTCTTCTGCTGATCATGACCCTCACACTCCTGAAATTATTTGGCTTCCTTCATTTCATCTTTTCAAAATGAGTACACAAATTAAAAGTAGCCTTGCGTTTGAAAATGCTTACAAATCCCTGAATCAAAGACAACGACAGGCAGTCGACCTAATTGAAGGACCTGTCATGGTGCTCGCGGGACCCGGCACTGGAAAAACCCAGATCCTCGCAATACGCATCGGAACTATTTTATTGCAGACCGACACAAGCCCAAAAAATATTTTGTGTCTCACCTATACAGAATCCGGAGCCAGCAATATGCGTCAACGGTTGGTGCAATTTATCGGTCCCACAGCTTACGAAGTCACCATTGGCACCTTTCATTCCTTTTGCAACAGCATCATTAAAAATAACCCGGATTCATTCAATCAGTACTCCGATTATGAAGTCGTATCCGAACTGGAAAAAAGTCAATTATTGTTAAAACTTCTGGAAGGTCTGAAGCGGGAGAATATACTTTTTAAATACAATGGAAACTATTTTCATGAAACATTCAATCTTTCCAGTTTTTTCGAAAAAATAAAAAAGGAAAACTGGAATGCCGACCAGATGATTCGAGACATCGAACTGCATTTGGTTGAAAAAAGATCTGATCCTGAGTTTATTTACAGTAGATCAGGCAAAAATTTCAAATCAGGAGACTTCAAAGAAAAAGCCTACAATGAATATGCCCGAAAATTGCAAAGAACCCTTTCCGCCCTGGCACTCTACAATCAATACCAAAATGAATTGGATAAAATGCAGCGCTATGAATATGAAGATATGATTCGCTGGGTTATCGATAAGTTCCAAAATGATGAGGCCCTGCTTGCCCGTTATCAGGAGCAGTTTCAATACATACTGGTAGACGAATATCAGGATACGAATGGTGCACAAAATGAAATTTTATTTCAACTGTTGTCCTACTTTGATGCACCCAACATTTTTGCAGTTGGTGATGACGACCAGGCCATTTTCCGATTTCAGGGTGCGAATGTCCGAAACATGATTGACTTTGATTTGAAATACGATCCTCAAAAAATCGTACTTCTTGAAAATTACCGCTCTTCTCAAATTATTCTGGATATCGCCGATCAGCTGATTCAAAACAATCAGGAGCGACTCACTCATAAAGATGAGTCCCTTTCAAAAAAACTGAAGTCCTCAGGTAAAAATAAAGACTTTGTACTCAGGCCTATCTTTACAGAGTACACTGACCAAACTTCGGAAGTAGTGGATGTCTGTCAACAGATCCGTTCATTACTTCATCAAGGTGTAGATGCTCATGAAATTGCCATTTTGTTTTTAAAAAACAAGGATGCTGAATTATTTGTCAAATGGTTTGAATCCAATCAAATCCCTTACCAGACAAACAAACTTATAAATGTTCTGCACGAGCCCTTTATTCAACATGTCCTGAATGTTCTCCGCTATTTGTGCAAATCACATCAGCAGGCCTTCGGTCATGATGCATTGCTTTACCGTATGCTCCATGCTCCCTTTATTGATTTGAACAGTACTGATATTGCAAGATTGGCGTGGCATACTCAGGAAATGAAACAGGAGGACAAAGAAAAAAAGCTACAACAACCGGACTTAAGTCTTATTCAACTTCTCGGTGATGAAGAGCGCTTGCAAAAGGCATCCATTACAAATAGAGAGTATTGTTTATCTCTTTCACAAATAATAAATAATTATTCAAAACAATTATTTGACTTTACTCCTCAGGTTCTTATAGAAAAGATATTCCAGGAATTTCACATATTGCAGTATATCCTTGAAAGCCCTGATAAAATTCAACATCTGCAAAATTTGCAGTCCTTCTTTGAATTCATAAAAGAAGAATGCAGAAAAAATCCCAAGTTGAACATACTTTCCTGCATCGATCTCATTGAAGAGTATTCAAAAAATAACATACCTCTCGCCAATACAACTTTTATCGGAACCAGGAAAGGCGTTGTTCTTTCAACTTTACACAGCGCCAAGGGACTGGAATACGATTATGTTTTTCTGATCAACAATTCACAAAAGCAATGGCAAGGAAGAAACCGCTCTGACTATAAACTGATTTCTCCATATATCGAAGAAGATGTCAATCAGGAGGAAGATCAGCGCCGGCTATTTTATGTTGGATTAACTCGTGCGAGAAAGGGAATCTATGCTTCCTATTTTAAAGGTCAGGACAAAAAGCCGAATGTACCCTGCCGTTTCATATCAGAAATGCTTGAAAGCGGTTTGGTTGATTATAAAACTCATTTTGCGAATGAATCCAGCCTGGTTGATCAGCACATTCTGGATTTGAGTCCGATGAAAAAAGAATATCAAAAATTGGAAGATGGCTTATTTGAAAAATTCCTTGAATATTTCTCCTTAAATCCGACCGCTTTAAGCAAATACCTGGATTGTCCGCTTGCCTTTTACTATGAAAAAGTATTAAAAATTCCTGGTGCCCGAACCGCTCCATTGGGATTTGGAAACGCCGTACATATGGCACTGGAGTCCTTTATGAATCATCCCTATTATTTTAAACAAAATAAATTCAACAACATACTTTCCTATTTCGCAAAAGCAATGGAGAAGTATAAGTCGCATTTTACTGACCATGAGTTTGCAAGTTATCTGGAAGAAGGCAATGCGATCCTGCCCGGCTTTTTATATAAATTCTCTGAAGAATGGGGCAAATCTCTAAACATCATTGTTGAGGAACCTATAAAAACTGAAATCAAGGGAATACCTATTTCCGGGAAACTTGATCGTATTGACATTACTCCCAATGGCATACGAGTGGTGGATTATAAAACAGGAAAGCCGGACAAAAAAAAAGTCAGGGAACCCAATGAAAATAATCCCTATGGGACAAGTTACTGGCAGCAAATGATTTTTTACGCCCTCTTATTAAAGCAACACAGCAAGTATAAAAATTACAAAATGAGCTCCAGTTTTTATTTTGTAAACCAAAACAAAGATCTTGGATATGATTCTATTGAAGTGGAGCCTACGGAAGAACAGAAGGAGTTTATGCAAAACCTGATTGTTGAAACTTATGAAAAAATCAAAAACCGAGTATTTACTCCAGGATGCGGAAAAAAGGATTGTGAATGGTGCAACTATGTCAGCTCGGGAGCAGTTGTAAAGCTTGAGGAAGATGAAGACGAGGAATCAGAAGATTTCTGATAAACCAAATCCTCCCTCAACAATTTTTGATAAGTTGAAAATGGTTTGCTGAGCAGATGGATCTTGAATCCATTTAGGGTGCATTTCCAATATTTTCGCGCCGATAGGTGCACTTCATCAGATTCATTATAAATATGAGATCCTGCATTTTATTTTTATACCGCCCACCTATTTATCCCTGAATTCTAAAACAAAAGCTGTTTTCAGTAAAGCTTTTATCTGTTTTTTAAAAGTATGGAATGATCTATGAAAACAGAACTGCTCCCTGGTATGGGGTCTTTACCTGATATGGTGTATATTTGTCAAATGCAGCAACGTTCATCGTCAAAACTGGTCGAAGGAAAAGCAACTCCCCGTGGGAAATTTCCACATATCCGCCGTGCGGGAGATTTTTTATTTGTTTCCGGAACGAGCAGCCGACGCTCAGATAATAGTTTTGAAGGCGTCAGTGTAGATGCAATGGGAACCACAGATCTGGATATAAAAGCCCAAACGCGTGCCGTGATTGAAAACATTAAAGATATCTTACAATCAGAAGGTGCAGATCTGCAAGATCTTGTGGAGATTACAAGTTTTTTGGTAAATATGAATGACTTTAAAGGATACAATGAAGTGTACAACAGTTACTTCAGTTATGAAGGTCCTACAAGAACCACAGTAGCGGTTCATCAGCTACCGCATCCCCATTTGTTGATTGAAATAAAAGCGATCGCATATAAACCATTATGAGCCAGGAAAAAAAATACAGTTCTATCCATTACAGTTCATACCTTGGTCTTGATAAGGTATTGGATGCCCAACACCCTAGAAGCAGTGAGTTTGGGCCTGAAGCCCATGAAGAAACCCTGTTTATTATCATCCATCAAGTCTATGAATTGTGGTTCAAGCAGATTCTTCACGAGGTTGGATCCGTTATGAACATGTTCCAAAGCCAGAATGTCGATGAAAAAAATATTGACATTGCTGTTTCAAGACTCGAGAGGGTAAATGAAATTTTAAAAATCCAGATTCAGCAGGTCCGGATCCTGGAGACCATGACCCCACTTGATTTTTTGGATTTCAGAGCTTTTCTTTTTCCTGCATCCGGTTTTCAAAGTTTTCAATTTAGAAAGCTTGAAGTAATGTTGGGACTTAAACTTGACAAGCGCATCAGCTATACACCTTACGCGTATTACCGTGAATTCAGCGAAAGCCAGCAAAAAGAAATTGAGACCCTTGAAGGATCCAACAGCCTGTTTGACCTTTTAGAGTCCTGGCTGGAACGCACCCCTTTTATGGATATGGAGATTTTCGACTTCAAGGCAAAATATATGACCGCTGTTCAGAATATGCTCAACCGTGAACGCAAAGCCATTGCAGATTCTGACTATTTATCCGAACATGAAAAAGCCATGCGTTTAAAAATGAATGGCGATACGGACAATTATTTTGCAAATATTTTTAATGAAGCTTTCCATGCACAACAAATTGCGGAAGGCCGGATGAGACTTTCATTTAAAGCCAACATGGCAGCATTGCTGATCCACTTATATGGTACGGAACCTTTGCTTCAACTTCCCTGCAGGCTCCTGAACGTAGTTACCGAAATGGATGAACTACTTACAAACTGGAGATACCGTCATGCCCAAATGGTCATGCGAATGCTTGGACGGAAGTCCGGAACCGGAGGTTCATCAGGTCATGATTACCTAATGGAAACTGTACGAAAACACCAGATCTTCATTGACTTTCACAATATTTCCACATTATTAATTCCACGTTCAGAACTTCCCGAGCTTCCAGCTGAAATGAAAAGAACGCTTGGCTATTATTTTAATCATTCCTAACACCGGTTTGATTTGAAAAAAATAGATATACACACCCACATTCTTCCGGAAAAGTTACCAGACTGGGCTGCCAAATTTGGCTACGGAGGTTTTGTAAAATTGGATCACAATTCCCACTGCACGGCACGGATGATGATCGATGACAAATTCTTTCGCGAAATTCAGAGCAACTGTTGGGATGGGCGACAACGCATCAAGGAATGCGATTTACACGGAATTCAAATGCAGGTTTTAAGCACTATTCCTGTATTATTTTCCTATTGGGCAAATCCAAAAGATGGTTTTGACGTGAGTAGATTTTTAAACGATCATATCGCTGATGTCGTTCGTCAATATCCCGACCGGTTCATCGGCCTTGGTACCGTCCCGCTACAAGATCCTGAACTGGCCATTTTAGAAATGGAACGATGTGTCAATGAACTTGGATTGGCAGGAATAGAAATTGGATCTCATGTCAACGATTGGAATTTAAATGCACCTGAACTCTTTCCATTTTACGAGGCTGCTGAAAACCTGGGTGCGAGTTTATTCATTCATCCATGGGATATGATGGGCAAAGAAAAAATGAATCGATACTGGTTGCCCTGGTTGGTAGGAATGCCCGCTGAAACATCACTCGCCATATGCAGCATGATCTTTGGAGCGGTGTTTGAAAAATTTCCCGACTTGCGCGTAGCATTTGCCCATGGCGGAGGTTCTTTTCCCGGTACCTTTGGTAGAATCAAGCACGGATTTGAAGTCCGACCTGACCTGGTGGCAATCGACAATCCCATTTCACCCGAGGCCTATCTTGGTAAATTTTGGGTGGACAGCCTTGTACATGATTCAGATATGCTGGACAAATTGATTTCCATGTTCGGTATTGAAAAAGTTGCCTTGGGTAGCGATTATCCCTTCCCATTGGGCGAGCTGAAACCAGGTGCTCTCATTGAAGAATCCGCATATGATCAGGATGAAAAAAGTTGGCTCTGTTACAGATCTGCAGAAAGCTGGCTTGGAATTTAATACAAATAAATGATGCTTACAATTTGAATTTAATTCGATTACATGATGCTGAAAAATAAAATAGTATTTGTGATTCTGTTTGCATTGCTCGCTGCAGGCTTTGTAGTCTATAAAATGTATAATAAGCCGCATGCAAATCTCAATGAGGCAAAGGCAGATTTCGTTGTGAACACTACGCAATTGTTGGCGGAATTTGAAGCAGATGAAAACGCTGCAAATCAGAAATATCTGAATAAAATTATTGAGCTCTCCGCAGAGCTCTCTGAAGTTCAAAAAGTGGAAGGTAAAACGATATGGATTTTATCCACAGGCGATCCTCTTGCCAACATACAATGCGAAATGGATCCCAGGTTTATAAAAGAAAATGAGGCAGGACCCGCAACTGGAACAAAAGTAACTGTCCAGGGTATATGTTCAGGCAAGCTCATGGACATCGTCTTAAGTCAGGTAGTGGTAAAGACTAAGCAGCAGGAATAATTAGCTGACTTCAGTAGTTCTTTCAGGATATTGTTTTTGCATTCTGTTCCTAAATTTTGCTTTAGTTCAGTTATACATGTATATGATGCATTATCATTGAAATGGGTTTATTTGTATCCGCGTGCAGCCCTTCATATTGTCACTGTATGTATGCCTATTCTACTAATGACCCATGTTTTGATTTGTACAATCCTGATCCCTTACCCGCATTCCTGCAAATAATTTGAAACTTGTCCTGTCCGCTATTTGAAATTCCATTGATTCATCACTTAGGTCAAATATTCTTTGAACGATTTAAACCTTGAACATCATCAGCACATCTAATGATAGCTTCGAAGGGACTTCTCCGATCCGTGCAACAATCTTCGCAAATTCATTGCGGAAATGTTCAAAACTACCCTGATCGTTAAGCTTTGCTAATGGAGCTTTATCAAATGAACGCAAGTTTTCAACAAGTGGATCCCATTCAAATAATTCCTGATTTTTTTGTAGAAATTATTCTATCGATTTGGAAAATGTTCTAACTGATATGAATTATTAGAATTATAATATATTATATTATTTCATAATATGAACATTTGTTAGTTACCCTGATTATAAGGACATGACTATTTGTACATGGCAAATGATTCACCAATTGACCTAAATTGAAATGCCGAAATGTAGAAAATTACTATTATTGCTGTTGCAATGGAATTCAGTATCAAACATTTTGACCAATTGACGGCACTCGAGCTGTACCGCATACTTCAGTTAAGAGCATTGGTATTTGTAGTTGAGCAGAACTGCCCCTATCAGGACCTGGATGAAAAAGATCTCCCGTCTTATCATCTTTGTATATATGACGGAGAGCGCCTCGTGGCTTTAACCCGGATCGTGCCACCAGGAATTTCATATCCGGATTATGCTTCCATCGGAAGGGTTGTTAGTCATCCTGATTATCGCAGGTCTGGAGCAGGCAAAGTCATTATGCAAAAAAGCATATTAAAATGCTTAGAGCTCTTTCCGGGGAAGGACATAAAAATATCTGCACAATCCTATTTGATTCCATTTTATCAATCGTTTGGATTTGTTTCTGTGGGAGAGGAATATCTCGAAGATCAAATTCCGCATCAAGCCATGATCAGATCTTCAATTCTTCCCGGGCAGCAGAATGGATAGCATCGACCTCAGCTTTATCACGACCCTGCGCATAGATTCGCAAGACAGGTTCCGTGCCAGAGGTACGGATCATAAGCCAGGCATCATGCTCGAAATAATATTTTTGCCCATCGAGATCTTCTTTTCTGTCCACTCTGAAATTGCCCCAATGTGATGGTGGGTTGCAAAGTGCTTGTTTCACTCTTTCGAATTCCGCTGCATCCAACTTCAGGTCAATGCGGTCATAATAAAACGGACCGACAATTTCATAAACTTCTCTGACCAAGGCGTCCAGGCTTTTACCTGTTTCTGCCATGAACTGAAGGAGTGTAAGGGCAATCCAAACGCCATCCCGTTCAGGAATATGGCCCTTGATTGCCAGCCCTCCGGACTCTTCGCCACCAACGAGTACATCATCCTGTACCATGTACTCGGCGATGTATTTAAAGCCTATTTTTGTGGTAATGCACTCCAAACCGTAATGTTCCGCAAGTTTATTAAGCTTATTCGTGACCGAAAAGCTCACTACGATTTTACCCCTTTGCTTTTTATAGGCAACCAGATAGTGCAATAACAAAAGAAGAATATGATGAGAATCCACCATCTCGCCACGGTCATTTAGAAAAGCTACCCGGTCCGCATCTCCATCATTAGCTATACCGATATACTTACCGGGATGTGCCGCAAGAAAAGACATAATTTCTGATAAATTTCTTGTGATCGGCTCCGGCGGGGTGTTGTTAAACCCCGGATTATATTCACAATGAAAAGCCTTCATTTCCGGAAAAAGCATACCCATAACACGTTGACCGGCTCCGTACATGGCATCATATGCAAGCGGGATATGGCTGCGGATAGACCCGACATCAAAATGGGCATGTACGCGATCCAGATATTCGGATTCCAGGTTTACATAGCGGATCTTCTTTTGGTCCAGGCCTTGACGAAAGCTCAATTTTTTTAAAGGAGGCTCTTCAGGAATGTGTTGTTCAATTTCGGCAATTTCAGAAGGGAGCGTCGGTGCACCGAATGATGACTTCAGCTTATAACCATTGTAGTCCGGAGGGTTATGGCTGGCTGTAATCACAATGCCGAGATCTGCCTGATGGTGCACCACACCGCAGGAAACCATTGGAGTGCTTACAAAATCTTTGGCAACGAGACACTCAATGCTACCCTCCGCTAAAAGCGAAGCAATTTCTTCAACAAACATCTGGCCACCAAACCTGCAATCATGTCCGATGACAATTTTGCGATACCCTTTTTGATGCATCCAGTCTCGCGTTGCGGCAGCGACGCGAAGTACATTATCCACAGTATATTCCCTCGCAATATGTGCGCGCCATCCATCTGTGCCGAATTGTATTTTATAGGTCATAGCGTATAAACGAAAAGTTTGCGAATTTAAGGCCTTGTAACAAAGAAAAAACATATTAAATATTTTTTATATATATTTGCAGGATGAGCAAAGGAGCGGATAGTTATCGGCATAAGGGGCTTCGCCAGAAGCTGGTTGATGAAATCCGAAATAAAGGCATTCAAGACGATCGTGTGCTTGCTGCTATTTTAGCTGTTCCCAGACATCTTTTTCTCGACAAAGCATTTGAAGAATGGGCTTACAAGGATTCTGCATTTCCTATCGAATGCGACCAGACCATTTCCCAACCTTATACCGTTGCTTTCCAGACAGAACTCCTAAGGGTTGATCCAAAAGATAAAATACTTGAAATCGGCACAGGTTCAGGTTATCAGGCTTGTGTTCTAAGTGAATTAGGAGCAAAAGTCTACTCCATTGAGCGCCAAAAATCTCTCTTCACACACACCTCAGCTCACTTAAAAGAAATTGGTTATGCAGCGGTACGAACTTTCTTTGGGGATGGTTTCAAGGGTTTGCCCATGTTTGCACCTTTTGATAAAATTCTTGTCACTGCCGCAGCTCCCGAAGTGCCAAAAGCTTTACTTGAACAATTGAAAATCGGTGGCTGTCTGGTAATTCCGGTAAACAAAGGGACCTACCAGAAAATGAAACGGATAACCCGGATTTCTGAATCCGAATACAAAGAGGAAAGCTTTGGGGACTTTCGATTTGTGCCAATGTTGGGCGGGACGGAATAGTATCTTAAAATGTGAAGCCTCAAGTGGCCATTCCTCAATACGCCCCTATTTCCCAAACTTTCAGTAAAAAAGAAGGCTTTTGCCTTTTAGAAAAAATCAAAACTGAATCTATATTCTAATAATTATATATTTTTGAACGTTTTATATCTTTAACTTTTAATATTTCAAAATATAAACTATTCATTATGACCTCAAATCGCTTAAAAATTCTGGCAGCCTTTGCAGTAATTGCCCTTGCAGCCAACAGTTGTCAGAAAGATGGCGGAGAAGTGTACCAGGCTCCGCTACTTGTTCCGTCCTCCAATCTCATTCAAGACCATTATATCGTTATGGTCAAGCCGGAATTGATGAAGGATTATCAGTTTAATCAAAAACCTGCCAACCGTGAACAGGCGGGGATTTTAGCTCAGGAAAAGCGCGCCGCCTTCCAATCTGAAGTCGCTAAAATGCTTGCCGTAAATTCCATTCCGGCAAGTTTAATCAGCGATTATTACACCGAAGTGTTCTACGGCTTCGCAATCCAATTGGACAAACTCCAATTAAAGAAATTATTGAGTCACCCTATGACAGAAATGATTGAAAATGACATGGTGGTTAAACTCCCGGACTTTACCGTTGAAAAAACAGGAATCACTGCCAGAGCCCAAACCACACCCTGTGGAATTATTCTTGCAAACGGGCCTGGAGATGGCTCCGCCTCAAGCAAATGGATCTGGATCGTGGATACCGGAGTAGACCTGGATCATCCTGATTTGAATGTTCAATCCAGTGCACCTTATGCAAAATCATTTGTTGGTGGCACACCGGATGATTGCAATGGCCACGGCACGCATTGCGCTGGAATTGCAGCAGCTAAGAACAATACTATCGGCTCTGTTGGAGTCAGTGCTGGCGCTGTGGTTGTTCCAGTCAGGGTATTGAATTGTCAGGGGTCAGGCCAAACTTCAAAAATTATCAGTGGTTTGGATCATGTTGCGACGTATGACGAACCAGGTGACGTAGTGAATATGAGTCTTGGAGGCTACTGGGGTGCAAATTGCAGCACGAATTCCAGCTTTAAAACAGCACTGACCAATATTGGAAACAGTGGAACACTGGTAGCACTTGCTGCAGGAAACAGCTCTGATAATGCAGACTTATACACGCCTGCCTGCATCAACGGAAGTAATATCAATACAGTTGCAGCAATGGATTGCAACAAAGCATGGGCTTCCTATTCAAACTACGGCAAACCTCCGGTTGACTTTATCGCAACAGGTTCCGGTGTGTATTCAACTTATAAGAACGGCGGATATGCCACTCTTAGTGGAACTTCAATGGCATCCCCACATGTTGCGGGAATCATGCATTCTATCCAATCCGCTCCAAACAGCTCGGAAAATGTAGTTTACAATTCTGTAAGCTACCCTATTGCCAGACGCTGATAAACTTTTAATTCAATATCTCAAAGCCCCTCTTCGAGGGGCTTTTTTGTTATTGCATGACTGTTTGAGTAAGCCCAAAGTCAGCTTATAGACAAATTAACATTTGTTTGTTCAATTAATGCGTATATTTGCGGCACAGTAATATCTGCACAGTAGAATTTCTAATTGGCTACTTTCTCTTCAAGAATACATCCTTATTAAGTTCCACTCGTTTTTACTTTATTAACCGCAGAACCCAGGCAGGTTTTCTTTCAGCAGATAAAAGAAACAATCCGGGGCTGCAACATTTTATTTTATGGAATTCAGAAGACATCAAAAGTCAAATTCACAAACAGATCGCCCATCTCGCAATCCTTCCGGAAGAAGTGGTGGATCCAAAAGACCTATGGGCAAAAGTATTGACCACAGGCATTTTGAAAAGAGAGTTGTTCACACGGAATTACCCCCTGCTTATCAAGCTTCAAGAAAAATTGAAGAACTTCCCGTACACCCAAGAATCATCGCCAATCTCTTGAAAAAGGGTTACGCATTTCCTACTGAAATTCAGGATAAAGCATTCGAACCTATTGCCCAGGGACGCGATTTTCTAGGTTTGGCAAAAACCGGCACCGGAAAGACAGCGGCCTTTTTGGTTCCCCTGGTTGAAAAACTTTTTACCAAAACAAATACCGGCAAACTATTAGTCATTAGCCCCACGCGTGAACTCGCAGTTCAAATCGAAAAGGAGTTTGACAGCATTTGCAAAAATCTCCACCTCGTAAGCATTTGCCTTATTGGCGGAACCCCCATACAAACAGATATTTTAAAATTAAAGTGTGACGTACATGCTGTGATTGGCACACCGGGACGCATCGCTGATTTGGTACAGCAGGGTAAACTAAAGCTAAGCGAATTCTCTATTCTCGTACTCGATGAGTTTGATCGTCTTCTCGACATGGGTTTTGCTCATGATGTCATGAAGCTTGCAGAGGGTATGGAAAACAGAATACAAACCATTCTATTCTCTGCAACAGAGGATAAAACACAAAAAAGTCTGATGGCAAGACTTTTGACAAATGAAGCAACTGTAAAGCTCGTTTCCGAAAATAGTCCTGCAGATTTAATCGATCAGGAGATTGTTAAAATTAAACCGGGGCAAAATAAAATTGATGTCCTGGTAAATATGTTGAATGATAAAGACTTTGAAAAAGTTTTGGTCTTTGCAGAAACAAAACATATTGTCAAAAGACTCACAGGTAAACTAAGATTGACAGGTATTAAAGTTGACGAAATCCACGGTAACAAAACCCAATCGCAAAGGATGAGAGCACTTGATGCGTTCAAACTCAAAAAAATCCAGGTGTTGGTTGCTACCGATGTCGCTGCAAGAGGTTTGGACATTCAGAATGTTTCTCATGTCATCAACTTTCAGGAACCAAAAAATCTGGAAAGTTATATCCACCGGATTGGCCGCACAGGCAGAGCCGGAAACAAAGGAAAAGCTTACACTTTTGTAGGCTAGAAACTACCCCATTCGTTCATACAGACATTCCCAGCCAGCTATCAGCTGAATCTGTAAAAGAAGAATGGCATGACAAAAGACCACATTACCTATGTTCGTAATCAAAAGATAAAGACATGGGAAGTGTGGTCTTTTTTATGCTTAATTTGCATACTCATTTCCATATTCTAAAATGATCTCTGCAATGAAGTCAGGAAATAACTTTGCGAAAATGCATCCCTTCTGCGTAATACTCTTATTCTGCGTCTTCAGTTCAATAACATCCTCACGGTTCCTTTGTGCTCAGGAAAACAGAAGCATTTTGTACCAAGGTCAGAACAGGAGTTATATTTTATTTAGACCTTCAACGCCTCCCAAAGAAGCAATGCCTCTCGTCTTTGTATTACACGGATTTACACAAAATGCGCAAAGTATTATGGCCTTTTCCGGCTTTAATGAAATTGCAGATGCAGAAAAATTTGTTGTAGTTTATCCAAATGGAATAAACAATTCCTGGAATACAAACAGTGGGTTTCCGGGAGGTTCAACAAGTGATGATAATGGTTTCATTGCTGCACTTGCCCAACAACTGATTCAGGAATTAACAATAGACAAGCAACGCGTATACGCATGTGGATTTTCAGCCGGAGGATTTATGTCGCATATTCTTGCATGCCAAATGTCCTTTCCCTACGCTGCAATAGCCTCTGTATCGGGAACGTTTTCAGAGGCGGCATTTAAGCAATGCAATCCTAACCATAGCATACCTGTTCTTCAGATTCACGGGACCAGCGACCTGATCGTACCTTATACAGGCAGTAACGCAAACATTTCAGTTGACAGCTGTCTCGAATTCTGGATTCACAATAACTCCTGTCCTAATCAAGCCAAAGTGGAAGACCTCCCTGATATCGTAAGTGAAGGTTCCACAGTACAACGCATTCTTTATGAAAATTGCGCATCACAGACAGAAGTCGAACATCTAAAAGTCCGCAATGGTGGACATAGTTGGCCAGGTGCCCGAAGCTCATCCGGAATAGGCAATACAAATAAAGATATTGATGCAAGTCAGGAAATTTGGAATTTCTTTAAAAGGTTCAAATCCATCCCCAGCAACAATGATGACTTCAATACTGGACAGGTGCAGATCAGTTATTTAGATCCTTGTGGAAGGTCGATCCGCATCCAGTATTTCGGAAAATACGGATCCTTGCCTTATGCAATTTACACTTTGGATGGAAAGCCCTGTAAAACCGGCACTGTAACCGGAAACGATATTTTACTGGATCTTCAGGAACTGAATCAGGGAACGCACATATTAAAAATGGGTCGCATTGCAACTAAAATAATCACCTGCGATTGAGAAATAGGGCACACCCTGTTAAATTGAAAAAGAAATGAGCCGAATCCAACTATGCTGACGTCAAGGAGCTCATTCCATCTTCCAAATCAATAGATTTACTAACAATAGTTAGTTTGAAGCCGCATCAGGAAACCAAGCCGTTTAAAATACGCGCGACAAATTCCACCACCTGTTGTCCAAAGAGCGGAACGCAACGATCCCAACCAGAGGTTTAAAATAGAAATAGAGACTATCCCCATTTCTGTACTCGAACACATTTGTATAAGTCGAGTCGTTTATTTTTACTTGCGGAACAAGTGCATAGCGGTTTTGAAGCAACTTAAGGCTATCACTGAAACGCGATGAGTTTCCCCGATCCGAAGCAACAAATTCTAGGGTTGCCACACCGCCACTCACGCTTGGATTTGCGCGATGCACCGTCAGCTTCAATTCATCGTATAGGACAGGATCCAGAGGTGTTGAAGCCGGTGACAGCACGTCTTCGACTACACTCAAATTTCCAATAATCCGGAATTTTCGGGAAGTGTCCAGATCGAAATAGTTTATTGTAAAATGTTCTGATCGATAATACCGGTCTGCGCGATCTTCATCCACCAAACAAATATTTTCAACAATGGTATTTGAACTGTCTACCACCAGACCATTGGGGCCATAAAGAGTCGCAGTATCCTTGCCTGTGGAATCAATAAACTCAATAAACCGTATCGTATGATAAGGCAGGAATACCTTTGATTGGTCATTTAAACTTAGACGGCCCAGTATTTCATCTGCAGGACATTCGTCTTTTTTAGAACATGAGCTCAAAAAGAAGGCAGCCCATGCTATAATCAGAAATAAACCGCACATTGAATGTCTGCCGGAGCCCTCAAATCGGAATGCAATAATCTGGTACCGTTTCATAGAATACATCTGATCACACTTCATTCAAGAGGCAAAGGTTAAAAATTTGAATCAAAGAAAAAACAGCAAAATGAACCCGGTATTACCCGTGGCATCAGATCATGTCTATTTCGGTATTATCACCGATGTTGAAACTCTGAAATCTTCCTTTGATTACAGCGTCATTGCCAATAATGGAATGCTGCAATACAACGTCCTCAAGGCTCGTAAAATTGCCGATGATGGCATCTTTTAATATGGAATTCCGGATCTGGCTGTTTTCACCAACCGAAACATTCGGACCAATAATGGAATGATGGATCTGACAATTCTTTCCAATACTCACTGGCGGAAGTATGATGCTGTTGCCTGAAATTGACACGGGGTCACGGCTATGATGGCGTCCCAGCATCGTTGCGTTGGTGGACAACAAAATTTCCTTGCGTCCACAGTCAAACCAATTCCTGACTTCCATTACTTCAAATCTGCTTTTCTGCTCCAGCATGCACATCAGTCCATCCGTGAGATGGAAAAGTCCCATCGTTTTTTGTCCTGTGCGAATATTGTATTCAAGACAGGAGAGCAATTTTTGCCACTCCTTAATCAAATACAAGCCCACTATTGCCAGGTTGGATTTTGGAAATTGAGGTTTCTCGACGAGCCTGTGGACCAATCCCTTTTCATTTAATTCAACGACTCCAAAGTTTCGCGGATCATCGACCTTGCGGACAGCAAGGGTATTGTACTTTGAATTTTGCAAGACTTTTACGTCAATATCCAAAATGGTGTCACCTAACTGAATCAATACTTCTTCATCTTCACGCAGCAGTTCTTTACACAGGTATATGGCCTGTCCAAGCCCTTCTCTTTCAGATTGCATCACATAATGGCGGATGATAAACGGGTAGTTCTCTTCAAGATATTCCTGGATCTTTTCACCAAGGTATCCAAGAATGAAAACATATTCATGGATCCCCGCTGCTATCAGCTGATCTAAAATATAAGCAAGAATAGGTTTACCCCCCACTGGAATCAGCGGTTTGGGCTGTGTATAGGTCAGCGGCCTCAACTTAGTTCCGGCTCCTGCAACCGGGATAATGGCTCTCATTCCACAACTTATTTGCAAAAATTGCGCCGAAATTTCCAAAATAAGAACTGTGGTAAGAGGATCCCTTCAGAAATCATCATTTAAAAAGTATATTTGGTACTATAATTAGCTGCAATTTTTGACATGAACGAACGTCTTCCTATTCATTCAAAGCTTTGGATGTGGTTTCCTGTGAGCTTTTTGTGCTTACATATGGCCCTATCTCAAACTTTAAACTGGACTCCTGAAATCTCCGTGGCAAAAACCCAGTCCGGTGGCAATGTCCGACCGCGAATAGTTGTACTTGATGATCAACACGGGATCATCGTATGGGGTAGTGAACCCAAACAAAATATTTCGTATGCCCTATGGGAAGATGACCGTTTTACGACACCTGCGGAATTGAACATTGAAGGAAAAGCTGCATTTGTGACCGAATGGGCGAGCACAGAAATTGCGGGAAATGGAGCTCTTGTTTATATCGTATTTAAAGAAAATCCGGCTGAATCCGGTAAAATATATCTCCTTCGTTCCGAAGACTTTGGAAAAACCTTTACAAAACCCATTCCAATAGTGGTTCCCAATGGTTTTTTGTGCCGGTTTCCGGCGGTTGCGATAGACGCAAATAATCAGCCTGTTGTAAGCTACATGCGCTTCAATACGGATTGGTCCGAGCCAAGGTATGTTAGCATTCGCTCCAATGATTTTGGAAACAGTTTTGACACATTCAAAGAAGTCATGGACAAGAGCCTTGGAGAGGCTTGCGATTGTTGTCCTGTAACGCTCATCGCAGACCAGGATCGAACTGCGGTGCTTTTCCGTAACAATAGAAATAACATCCGCAATATGACGGCGGCTGTTTCTTTTGACAAGGGTATCAATTATACATTGGCAAAAGAATTAGACACTCTGGATTGGACCTTGTTTAGTTGTCCATCTACCGGAGGTGATGCCTTCTTTTCAGATCAATCGCTGAATACTACCTGGATTTCAGGACGCACAGGTACCAACAAAGCTTATTATTCCAAACTTAACCTGACTTCCGGAAAGCTGGAGGACTTCAGGGCAATTACAAATTCCCTGGGACGAAATCTGCAACAGACAGATCCAAGAATCAGTGGCAAAGGGGATACCATAGGTATTTGCTGGAATGAACTTGCCACCGGAATGGATGCATTTTTTAGTTATTTTGTTGGAAATAACAGTAAGAATCTCGAGACAAATGTAGTGCGGATAAACACCACGGCGAATGGAAATCAAAGTGGATCCGATATGGGTTATCTAAATTCCAAATTTTATATCACATGGAAAGATGCAAGCGATTATTCAATTCGATTTCGCAAAGCTCAATTGAATACAATCACCAGCACAAGTGAAGTCAATGATATTCTTCCAGTCGATATACTCTATGAACAAAATGCCGTGAATGTTCACTCTGAAGAAGACTGGCATGAATGGCAGATCTGTGACCTGTCAGGAAATGTGAAGTTGAAAGGCAAATCGCGGATCCACGTGATACTGGATAACAATTGGGAGCAAGGATTATATGTTCTTTCCTTACGCTCGGCAAGTAAAATCTTCAACCTAAAATTTGCAATTACCCATTAGTGTATTGGTGGACCACTATTTAGCGGGTCCTTTGGGTATGGATGTGCCTGATAATTTTTGAAAGCCTACGATGGTTCTGACAGGAATAGGAATGTAGGAAACAGGAGATCCTGAAAGTGATTATCCTGCCAATGCAGCAGCTCCGCCCACAATTTCAGAAAGTTCTCTTGTGATGGTTTCCTGGCGCGCTTTATTGTAATTGATCCGCAATTCGCCAAGCATTTCTTCTGCATTTTCGGTAGCCTTATCCATAGCTGTCATCCGTGCACCGTGTTCAGATGCCTGAGTATCCAACAGACATTTGAAAAGTTGCGTTTGAAGGATGGAAGGTATTAATTCCTCAAGCAGCTGATGCTGATTGGGTTCGAAAATATAGTCAGCTTGTGTTTTTGACTCCGCATTTGCTGTACCTGCGTCCAATTTGGCTACAGGCAGATAAGCTTCACGTTCCGGAAATTGAGTTCCTGCATTCTTAAATCGACCATAATACAGTTCGATTTGGTCGTAGGTTCCTGCTGAAAAATCGGACATCAGCTTGTCTGCCAATGCAGCTACCTGATTGTAGTCCGGGTGGTTGTAAAGTGGAAGATACGTGTCAATCAGATTGGCTTTCGTCAGTCGTCTGCGAAAATAGTCATAGCCTTTCTTGCCAATAAAAAGCATGCTTAGGTTTCCTTCTTCGTATTGACGGCTATAATTTTCCTTGATGTAAGAAGATGCTAGTTTTAAAATATTAGCGTTGAAAGCACCACACAGTCCCCGGTCAGAGGTGATAATAACTATCAGAGGTTTATTCTTATGCGTTTCCTTGCCAAAAGAAAGCCCTTGTCCTGCATCGCCTCCGGATAAAATATGGCTCAAGGTTACATTCAAACGGTTTGAATAAGGCCGCATTTGCTGAATGGCTTGCTGCGCTTTACGAAGCTTGGCCGCAGATACCATTTTCATTGCTTTGGTAATCTGCTGGGTTGAAATTACGGACTTGATCCGGTTTCTTACTTCTTTTAGATTCGCTGCCATACAAATGTATTTCGAAAGTCCTGTTAATGTTTAATGCGATATTGCGAGCTCAGCTCATCCGCTACCTGGCGAAGAATTTTGGTGTCCTCATCATTCAAAAGACCCTTGCGGAGATTCTCGAGAATTGCAGGATGCTTTTGCTCGAGGGTAGTCAGGAACACATTTTCAAAATCGTGGACTTTATCCACAGGGACGTCTTTCAATAAGTTATAGGTACCGAGGAAAATAATAGCAACTTGTTTTTCTACTGCAACAGGACTGTACTGAGGTTGCTTCAGAATTTCCACATTGCGCTTTCCTTTATCAAGGACCGCTTTGGTGGCGGCATCCAGGTCGGAACCAAATTTTGAAAAGGCTTCCAGTTCACGAAATTGAGCCTGATCAAGTTTCAGGGTTCCGGAAACTTTCTTCATTGATTTAATTTGCGCATTTCCTCCCACGCGCGATACCGAAATACCCACGTTGATTGCCGGGCGAATACCCGCATTGAACAGGGAAGATTCAAGGAAGATCTGGCCATCCGTGATCGAGATCACGTTGGTTGGAATATAAGCTGAAACGTCACCCGCCTGTGTTTCAATTATCGGAAGAGCCGTCAATGAACCACCGCCCTTCACGATACCCGCTTTCTTAAGGGATTCCGGGAGGTCGTTCATGTTTTTCGCAATGTCATCGTTATTCAAAATTTTGGCGGCGCGTTCCAGCAAACGGGAGTGCAGATAGAATACGTCTCCGGGATAGGCTTCACGGCCGGGTGGACGGCGAAGCAAAAGCGAAACTTCGCGATATGCAACCGCTTGCTTTGACAAATCATCATAAATCACCAAAGCAGGACGCCCCGTATCTCTGAAAAATTCTCCAATAGAAGCACCTGCAAAGGGAGCGTAGAATTGAAGTGGTGCAGGATCTGCCGCAGAGGCGGAAACGATAACAGTGTAGGGCATTGCTCCATATTCTTCTAAAGTACGTGCCACTTTGGCTACTGTCGAAGATTTCTGCCCTGAAGCAACATATATACAATATACAGGTTCGCCCCTGTCGTAAAATTCCTTTTGATTGATAATGGTATCCAGGGCTATCGCAGTCTTTCCCGTCTGGCGGTCGCCGATGATCAACTCGCGCTGACCCCTTCCAATAGGGATCATAGAGTCAATAGCCTTAATACCGGTTTGCAAGGGCTCGTTAACAGGCTGACGAAAAATTACACCCGGCGCTTTTCTTTCAATGGGCATCTCATATCGGGTACCACTGATAGGCCCTTTTCCGTCTATGGGTTGACCAAGTGGATTCACAACTCGCCCCAACATGCCTTCACCAACCTGGATGGACGCAATTTTACCGGTGCGTCTTACTTTTGAGCCTTCCTTGATTCCATCCCAAGGTCCCATGAGTACGACACCCACGTTGTCCAATTCCAGGTTCAATACTATAGCCTGAACGCCAGTTTCGAATTCGACAAGCTCTCCAGCCTGGGCATTAGCCAGTCCATACACACGGGCGATACCGTCACCCACCTGCAGTACGGTTCCCACTTCTTCCAGTGAAGCGGCCGTGCTGGAGCCTGCAATTTGCTGCTTTAATATGGCTGAGATTTCTTCCGGTCTGATTGATACCATAATACGTAATATTAATTGTTAGTTGACAGTTGTGATATTAACAGTTGTTAGTTTTTTTTAATTCCGGCATTTTCTGAACTTTTTCAAACAATGCACGGATCCTTATCTTTTTTCCACAAGGCTTACATAGCTCTTGTCGTACAAATTTTCTTTCATTTCCTCAAGCTGACGCTTAATGGTTGCGTCATAATTGCGGTCGCCCATTTCAAAAAGAAAGCCTCCAATAATCCGGGGATCCGTTTTTTGAGAGAGTTCCATTGTTTCTCCGGCTTTTAACCAATGCGAAAATTTTGTTTTCACATTATTAAGTTCCTGTTCACCCAATGGCTGAGCGGTAATCACCTTAGCCGTCTTAATCTTTTTGATCTCTTTGTATTGATCGATAAATGCATTGCAGATCAAGGCCAGCAAAGATTCCCTTCCTTTGTGAATCATCAGCTGTGTGAACTTCATGGTAAGATCTGTTAGCTTTCCTCCAAAAAGCTGTTGCATGACTGCCAGCTTTTTATCTGTATGGACAATCGGACTGTTGAGCATCGATAAGAATTCCTGATGCTTACAGACCACAGCAATACTTTGAACGTCTTCATACACTTCGGCCAATTGTTTGTTTTCCGAAGCCAGGTCAATCAAAGACTTGGCATAACGACTGGCAATTTGAAGTTGGGACATACCGGATAAGGATTAGATAGTGCGAATTAATTATTTTTCATTTCATCCATCAGCTTATTGACATACTGCACTTGTGCAGGTTGATCATGCAACTGCTGACGAATCACCTTCTCCGCAATCTGCAAAGCCATAACGCCGATTTCATTTTTCACATCAACCATGGCAGCCATCTTTGCGTTTTCGATATCGATTTTAGCTTGTTGCAAAATGCGCTGGGCTTCCTCCTTTGCTTTGTCCCGAGCCTCTGACACGAGCACATTTGCAGACTCCTTTGCTTCTTTAATAATCACCATTTTCTCCTCTCTGGCTTCGGCCAGGATGCGTTCGTTTTCCGCTTTTAGATTGGACATTTCCTCACGTGCTTTTTTTGCAGCGTCCAAAGAGTTGCGAATATCCTCCTGACGGTCCTTCAAGGCTTTTACTATGGGTTTGAAAGCCAGCTTTCCGATCAGAAACCAAAATAGAATAAAGAACACAGTTGACCAGAAAAGCAAACCAAAATCAGGCTTGAGGGGCGAAAAGTCAATCAACGTTATGGTAAAAAAATCAATGCTCATATAAATTGTAATAAAGGATGTAAAAAAACAGAAGGCTCCTTAGCCAACCGCCAGGCGGCCTTCCATAATCGTTTACGCTACCAGGTAGGAAAACAAGATCGCGATCAATGCAGCACCTTCAACAAGGGCAGCAGTAAGGATCATGTTGGCACGAATATCTCCAAGCGCTTCTGGCTGACGAGCAATAGACTCCAGTGCTTTACCACCGATACTACCTACTCCAATGCCTGCGCCGATAGCGGCCAAACCCATTCCAATAGCAGCAATTGAACCTCCCATAAAAAACTGTTTTATGTATGAATAATGATTTAAATGTCAAAATAAAATCACCGACACCACTTCTGGCAATCAATGATGTGCATGCTCTTCATGAGCATGCTCCTCTGTGGCCGCACCAATATAGGAGGCCGTCAAAAGGGTAAATACAAATGCCTGGATCACTGCAACCAGCAACTCGATGGACATCATGAATACGGTAAGTAATCCGGACCCGATGGATGCACCAAGACCTGCAGGTGTATTTTCACCCGATGCTCCAAATATAAAGATCAGGCTGATGAAAATGAGGATTGCCATATGGCCCGCCGTAATGTTTGCAAAAAGACGCAACATCAATGTGAGTGGTTTTATAAAAACACCCAGAATTTCCACCGGAGTAAGAATAATCTTTACCCATGCAGGAATGCCAGGCATCCAGAATATATGCTCCCAATAATGTTTATTTCCATTTACATTAACAACAATAAATGCAATCAAGGCCAGTACCATTGTCACTGAAAGATTTCCCGTCACGTTGGATCCTCCAAGAAAAGGAATTTGTCCAAACAGGTTTAAACCCAAAATGAAAAAGAAAATGGACAGCAGCATGGGCATGTATTTCTCCCATTTGGCTCCAAGGAAAGGCTTTGCCACTTCATCCTGCATAAAAAGGATGATGGGCTCAAATAAAAGCTGAGCACCCGCAGGTGGCGTACCAGGAGCCCTGCGATAAGATTTCGCCATAGATAAAAACACCCAGCTGAGTAATATCAGGACAAAAAACATACTGAGCACATTCTTGGAAATGGAAAAATCGTAGAAAGAAGTGATCCCTCCTCCAAAAAGGCCCGCATCAGCTGTACTTGGCTTGTCCAAAGCAAATTCACCGCCGTTTACATAGACATAGTCCACTTCCTTTGTCTTTCCTGCAACTTCTATTTTTTTCGTTTCAATCCGATCAATTTCAAATATTCCATCCGGAAATGTTCCGGAAATCCGGTTTACACGTCCATGATTGAGAACATATGCATCCACAACTTTGTGGCCATTGCCATGGTGTGCGTCATCTATTTCAAATTTCCCTGAGGAAAAAATGGACCAACCTTTTGAAGGCGCGTATAAAATACAAGGCAAAGGAAAATTCCAGGGCCCCAGACTGTATACATTTAAATCCGAAATATGGTGAAATGCCGTTCCCTTAGGATCAAATTCGTGAGTCTCATGCCCCTCTCCATGTGCCGAAGCTTCTGCAGATGTGTGATTTGCTTCCGGAGTGGCAGATCCGGTAGCTTGAATCTCCTGATTTGAGCCATTTTCCCCGTGCACGTGCCCATCATGAGCTTGTGCAATATAATTATTGGCATTTTCTTGGGCAGACTGTGAATTCATTCTTCCCAATCCAAAAAGAACAGTAAAAAACAAAATAATAATCTGCTTCATAGGCTTTCGAACCCTTCGCTGGGTTTTAAAAATCGCTGCAAAGGTAGGTTCTGAGAGGCATATTTTTTAAGGACATATTCAAAAAATACCTAACAAAACCTTAATGGTTCTGAAATTTGAAGCCCGTCATTTTAATTTTATTTGGAATCCCGGATCAGACTATTAGTAGGGGCCCCTGGTAAGCAAGGGTATTTATCTCATAAGGCGGAACTTGACCGGCAATGTCATTTGCACAGGAACCGGCTTGCCGTCCTGGAATCCGGGAGTATATTTGGGCAATACACTGATGAAGCGCAAAACTTCTTCGTCACAACCGCCCCCAATTCCCCGCTCAACCCTTGGACTCGCTATGCTGCCATCCGGCCTGACAACGTACTTGGCATACACGACACCCTGTATCCGGAGCTTCTTGGCTTCAGCCGGATATTTTATATTGACATAGAGCAGATCGATTAACTTTTTCTTTGAGCATTCTTCGGGATTTGGATCCAGCTCACAACCGGTAAAAACAGGCATTTTTTCAACCCTCTTGTATAAGGTATTCTTTACCAAACGATAATCTTCTTTTCCGCCTTCCGCATTGGTAAATCGGATGGTATCTATGTGATCCCCAATAATTTCTGGCCTCAAGGCAGCTGATGGACCCTGTGCTTGAAGCTCCATGCAAAGCAGACAAAAGAATAATAGTCGCAATATGTTTGACGTCCAATACAAAGCTTGAATTGATTTGATGAGGGAAGAGGATCCCGATCATGGGCGGTACAAATCTAAATATATTTTTACCGAATACAGAAATACTTAAAGCGGTTTTTATAAAACTTTCACGGATTACTTTTCCCTGGTGAATGTGTAAACGGACATATCCACAAAATCAGCACAGCTCAGGTCAAAAGTGCTTGGCTTTCCTTTTATTCTTCGGAATGGAAAAACCTCGATTCCCAGCGTCGGATTACTGTAGGTACACAAAAACCGGTCAGCACCGATGGGCTCTAATCTGGCAGACTGTCCCGGATGATGTTCCATGGTCATCGTCAGAGTCCCATCCTGAATACTTAAATATACATGCCCATAGAGCTCATTTGTATAGGTCCCGGTGAATTCATTTAATGCAACAGGCATCTTTGCCATTTGCTTGACAGAGTCTCTGACATCAGCCAGCCATTTGGCTTGCGCCTCATCATTTTTCTTGGCACGCGACAGGTATAATTGACTGTAATTTCGGTAAGGAAGACCTAAAAAAGCATCGACAATCTCCATTCTCAAGGCATAGTAAAAGCTATTCGCATCCGTATTTGTAAATACGATGACGCCTAACTCCTCCTCAGGAAGCAAGGTGACAGATGTTACAAATCCATCTGCACCGCCTGTATGTGAGACTACTTTCCTTCCCTCATAGTCTGCCAGCTCCCATCCCATTCCATAAAGAGAAAAATGGCCCTTATTAAATTTCGGTCTGTAACTGCCTTCTATGGTGAGAGGTTCCATGCTCATTCGAATTGCGGCTTCAGGCACCACTTCTTTCCCATTATATGTACCCTCACCCAGGACCATCAAAACCCATTTGCTCCAATCTGCCACAGAACTGCAGATACTTGCGGCTGGTGCCAGGTTGTCCACATTTACGGCTTTCAAACTACAGAGGGTATCGTAATAAAGAGTATAGGGCTGGCAATGGTTTGCTGAGCTCGAAAATCCCCTGCTGAGCGGGCGGGTTTCCGTCATTCCCATTTTTTCAAAAAAATTGCGGGATACATAGTCTTCCCAGTTCATCCCACTGGCCCGACGTATCACTTCACCGGCTACAACATAGCCTGCATTGCAATATCCATAATGGTCGCGGAATTCATAAACTGGTTGCACCTTTGCCATTCTTTGGATCACTTCATTGCTGCTTGTATTAGTAGCCCAGTGGCAAAAGTCACCCTGGAAGGTTTCAAAGCCAATCCGATGGCTCAGCACATCTCTGAGATTGACCATTCCGGAAACGCGCGCATCTGCCAATTTAAACTCGGGGATCCACTTTTGTACTTTATCGTCCAAACTCAATTTTTTCTCATATGCCAATTTGGCCATTGCGATTCCGGTAACCGCCTTACTGTTGGATGCAATCATAAACAAAGTATGTTCATCTGCAGGCTGCCCCGTTTGAAGATTCCGCAGCCCATAGCCTTTCGTCAAAATGACCTTTCCATTTTTTACGATACCGACGGCACAGGCCGGAATTTTCCATTCCGCCAAAGCGCGTTCTACATAAATATCCAGACTATCTCTTATAAATGCCGGAGTCGCTTCCTGGGAAAATAAACTGAAACCAATTGCAAGTATACCAATGACCAGCGACGAGCGGATGTAGCTCCTTTTTGGAGAACTGCAGAAATAGTGAATCTTATACATTTTGGAATTTTTACAAAGATAAAATTAGTACGCTACCGTTTTAAATTCAGGGCAAATAGATGCATGAGCCCATATTCCACACGACAGCACAATTCCTTGGCATATCAGCAACTTTGAACAATCTTCATTGTGGATAAACTCATCTTCAATTTGGATCCACCCTAGCTCTATTAGCCTGGCAGATTTCTCTTTGTCTGATCTTATGACTGTTCTATTTTGAATTGATTTCAACAATAGAATATTGCTTAGATTTCTAGTTGCATTTTATAAAATTGATTTGGAAAGGTCTTCTCAGATTCCTTCCCACAATTTCTTCCACAAGTGCAATGCGGAAGCTAACATGCAGCCTCTCACAGCTATTTTTGTAGCCGGCACGCAATTTTCAGAAGGTTTAGATAAATTATATCAAAGTTTAGTTTAGGGCTATTGCTTTTTCCCCAAAATCAGCTAAAACTAACAAACGTTTGTAACAACATCTGCGAATAATAATTTACGGGAATTGAACATTCGTGAAATACTCATTTTAATCTCGGAAAAATCTTTGACAACCAGAGCTACAGATTCAAAAATTTCTAAATAAGCTGGGATCATTCCATTCTCCGATACAAAGTATGAAGACGTCTCGCTGACCAATTGCCGGAACTTTCCTTTAAATATGCAAAAACAAGATCAGGAAGCACATGAAATCTAAAGAGCCAAAACACCTGACATCAGTTTCCCTGTTACTCCCTTGGTCAGGTTTATAATGATCCCGGGAGACTGACTAAACAAGATCAACCATCTTCATGTATTCCTTTGGTGTCCTGATGATTTAGGGTCTTTTATGAGTCTGCCGCCAGGCCTTCAGGCATCTCCTCCTTTAACTGAAAATGCAAAATACCCCACACACTGAACTTCAGTCTCAAGTATGTCTTATTTTAGCTGAAAGTTTCTCTATGATTTTGGTCAATGCGTGGCTCCTTAGAATGATTACGGGTAAGTTTGCCATTGCCATGAGCTTATGGCCATTTATCATAGTGCGCGATGCAAAGTGCAAATCGAATGTATTACTGATCCGGCATGAGCGCATACACCTGAGGCAACAGGCTGAACTTTTTGTCCTCTTGTTTTATATTTGGTATGGCCTTGAATTCCTCTTTCATTTAACCCTTATTAAAAACAAGACCGCAGCCTATCATCGCATTTGCTTTGAAAGAGAAGCTTATCAAAATGAATGCCAGGCCGACTATCTGGAAAACAGGAAGCCTTATGCCTTTATCAGCTATCTCCGCCTGAAAAAGAAATAATTTGGAAACTAACAAATGCTAGGTCTGGACAGGATGCAGTCTCTTAAAGGGCTTTATAGTCTGCCCTGACTTTAATTTCCACGTCGTTTGATACGGTATTCTTGACAACAGATGGAATGGTAATGTCGAAATCACTGCATTTAACCATAAGTGTGCACGAACCATGAATGCCCTTATCATCAACCACAAACTCCACTGGTGCCGACAATGGACGCGTTACGCCGTGCATGGTCAATTCTCCATTTACCGTGGTTTTGTAATTGCCCGGAGTACTTAATTTCAAGCTTTGGGGATCTGGAAAACTTCCTTTGAACACCGCTTTTGGAAACTTGGTTGACTCCATGTAGTTTTCATTGAAATGCTCCTGCATAAGGGCTTTTTCAAAGACAAAAGCATTTATCAATGCAGCAAATTCTACCTTTCCAGTAGTTAACTCCATAACTGTGGTGGCGGTTGAATTCACACCTTCAATTTTTTCCGCTTTGGAATTGCTGTGGATGCGAATTACTGCATTCCTGGAAAAATATTTCTGCGCTCCCGCGGTCTGCAAGAGAACAAAAGAAAACAAGAAATAAAAAACACTTTTCAACATAATTTCTTTTTTAGCTGGGAGAATAGAACGGTTATTACTCAATTAAGTATACTTTAGAACGACAATATTAGCAGAAGTAAAGCCATGATTGCGTTAATTAAACGCTAAAATGCTTAAGAAATAAAAACGAATTTATTAACCGGAATGCACTCGAATCACATGGCTTCAACTACCGCTGCAATTCCCTGGCCACCTCCGACGCAGGCTGTGATCAACCCATACTTTTGCTGCCGGCGTCGCAATACAAGGAGTGCGGTCATGGTCAGTCGAGCGCCACTGCATCCCAGAGGATGCCCCAGGGCGATGGCTCCACCATGCATATTGGTAATATCCGGATCGAGATCAGCCTGGCGCATAACAGCAAGTGTCTGGGCGGCAAAGGCTTCATTGAGTTCGATACATGAAATATCATTTAATTTCAATCCAGCTTGCCTGAGGGCAAGCGGTATAGCCGCACAGGGGCCCATTCCCATAAACAGTGGATCGACGCCGGCAACTGCGCAGCTTACAATCCTGCCAACGGGTTCTATTTTCAGCACATTCAACTGTTGTTCACTTACGAGGATATGAAAACATACTCCATCGCTGGTCTGACTGGAGTTTCCTGCTGTTACGGTTCCATCCGACGCGAATGCGGGCTTTAGAATAGCAAGGGCTTCCACACTTGTATCCTTGCGGATTCCATCATCTTCGGAAACCCAAAATTCTGTCTCCGTCCTCTTACCCTCCTCAAATTTAATTTCACGAAGTTTCACAGGGCAAATTTCCTGTTTAAACAATCCCATTTCCTGAGCCTTTGCGGCTTTCACATGCGATTGAAGAGCAAACGCATCCTGGTCCTCCCTGCTGATTTCATACTTCCTGGCTACTGCTTCTGCAGTCAGCCCCATCCCAACCAGATAATCCGGCTGTTTGAAAGCCAACTGATAGCTTGGTGCCAGTTTATATCCCTCCATAGGGACTAAACTCATACTTTCCACCCCGCCTGCTATCAGGCAAGAAGCCATTCCTGACCTGATCTTCGCAGTTGCAATGGCCAGACTTTCGAGACCGGAAGCACAGTAGCGGTTCACCGTCATTCCCGGAACCGACTCCCCCAGAGCCCGCAAAGCAATTTGCCTGCCTATCTGCAGTCCTTGCTCTCCTTCCGGATTTGCACAACCCACAATTACATCATCCACTTTATTCGGAGAAAGTTCAGGAACCTGTTTCAACAAGGATCCAATAATTTCCACACCCAGATCATCAGATCTGGTAAAGCGCAATCCGCCTTTTTTGGCTTTTGTAAATGCGGAGCGGGTCATTGCTATGATAAAAGCGTCGGTCATGTCGCAGGTAAATCAGGATTTCCCATTTCCTAATTTTTGGAGAGGAACTTTTATAAGTTGCGGATGTACGAGTACCATCTCAGCCATTCCGTTTTTCATTTAAACAATCGTATCTGAGATAAAAGCTTTCAACTCTTCACCAAAATACTCCAATGCATTATATACCGGCAAGGGAATGCCTCCTCCCAATGCGCAAAGGGAACCTCTTTTCATGGTATCCAATAAATCGAGTAACAATTCCCTGTCTACTTTGTAATCCGCATCGTGTTGGGCTTTCCATAACATTTCTTTACCTCTGGTCGAACCAATCCGGCACGGAAAGCACTTTCCACAACTTTCATGAGCTGTAAACGCAAAAAGATGTTCCAAATATTCAATAATGGGAAAGCTATCCGGAACAGAAACGATTGAAGCGTGGCCCAGCATAAATCCCTGACTGGAAAATGACTCAAAGTCGACCGTTAAATCTTCCACTTTTGAAATGGGTACCAAGCCCCCGAGGGGTCCTCCCACATGAAGGGCTTTCACTTTGGTTTTGAATCCTCCTCCCAATTGGAAAACTGCATCTTTCAATGGGCTGCCCATATCGACTTCATAGATTCCCGGCCGATTGAAATGGCTGTCGAGCGATATCAATTTTGTTCCGGTTGACTTCGCGGTTCCAAATGAACTGTACCAGGCTCCTCCTTCTTTACAAATGGAATACAGATTGCATAAAGTCTCTACATTGTTGACCACAGTAGGTTTGCGAAACAGACCCTCCTGAACTGGAAAAGGAGGTCGCACACGAACTTCTGGTCTCTGCCCTTCGATAGAGGACAACAGTGCTGTCTCTTCTCCGCATATGTAGGCTCCCTGGGCCTTAATCACTTTGAATTCAAAATTAAATTCACTTCCAAGTATCTTCTCACCCGTAAAACCGAGATTCCGGAATCTAAGCACCGTTTCTTCAATGGCCTCAACGGACTCCGGATATTCAGCCCTGATGTACACCACACCACGGTCTGCACCTGTGATGTATCCTGCTATGAGCATTCCCATCAATACCAATGCAGGCTGATGCTCCAATAAATAGCGGTCTGAATAGGAGCCGGGGTCACCTTCATCCGCATTGCAAACTATGAATTTGCGGGTTCCCTCGGCTTTTAAACAAGAATCGAGTTTAATCCAGATTGGAAACCCGGCACCACCCCTTCCCCGTAAGCCTGAAATTTTAAGCTCATCGAGCAAAGACCCAGGATCCTTGCTCAATACAACTAACAATTGTTCTTTTATCTCTTCATTGCTTAAGGGCGTGCCTGTCAGGACAGTGTGCCCTGAAGATTTTGTACGATAGACATCCCTTATTTTAAGCTCCTTGCCAATGATCTTGTCCATTTCATCCAATGCCGCGCCGGAGTAATTGGATCCTTTGTAATGAAATGCATTATTTTCATGACACCTTCCCAGACAGCACATTTCTCCGATTTCTTCATCGCTGAAGCGGGCTTTGAGCGCTTCGCGCAGATTTTCTTGTGTACCGGCTGTTAAACAGGCGGACCCGTTACAGACAAAGACTTTCTTTCCGCGGTTGGACTCCCTGGTAAAGTCATAAAAACTGGCTGTTCCGAACACGTTCGCAGTACCCATGAGATATTCTTCCGCAATACTCTGCACGCGATCGCGATCCAAAGCTCCATGTTTTTCAACTTCCTCCCCAATCCGATCAAATAAATTCTGATCCAAAGCTTTACGGCCCGAAAGATGACTTAAATTTTTTGACATACCCTCTTGAAATTGACGAGTGAAATTACAACATTTCCTGACAGGGCAGACGGCGTTTCAAAGAGTCTGCTTTCCCTATTACGAACAGCAGGACATATTTTTGAAATGCTTTCGCCAGCCTTTCCTATTTTCGGCATCTGATTATTGCTAATTCGTCGTATATGGATTTAATGGACATCATCATCAACACTATTTTGGGCATTGGCGGGGGGTATGCTTTGAAATATTTTAAGGACACTGCCACCGGACTCGGGTCGAATCTTATAGCGGGGGCGGTTGGCGGAAATATAGTAAGCCTGATCGTACATTTTTTGAGTCAATACCTGTCTGACGGAGGGGTTAATGGATTTAATGTAATGAGTCTGATCCTTCCTTTTCTTGGAGGTGTGGGTGGAGCTTTCTTTCTGGGCTTTATAAAAGAGAAAACCTGAGCATCGGTTTTACATCAAATCCGATATAAGATTTCATTTTAAATAACTATCAAACGTTCGTTAGTTTTCTGCCCTAACGGACTGTATCCCGCAGTACCCATAGACTCTGCATCAAAATTCAAGGTATTCGACCCAATGCCGTGCTGTCTTATCTGCAAAGTGCGCTATTTGATGTCTGCAGCTAAAACCGGTTGCAATGATCCGGGAATCAGGATTTCGTTCTTTGATTCCTGGAATGAGCGCCATATTGGAGATCTGCTCCGAAATTTCATAATGCTCCTTTTCATAACCAAATGATCCTGCCATTCCGCAACAACCGGTCTGAAGTTCTTCAAGACTGACGTTATCCTGATCAGAGAACAATGCATGAAGAGCCTTGGTCGTGAAAACTGCTTTTTGGTGGCAATGCCCGTGGAGCAGATAGTGGCCTGGTTTAATCCGAATAGAAGAGTTGTTGCTTTTCTTTTGATTTAAAATAAAGTCTTCAAGAAGGAAAATCTGATCCGCATACCTGGCATATTGGGGATCCTCGAGAAGATCCGGCAGATCATCCCGAAGTGCAGTAGCGCAACTTGGTTCGCAGACAACTACCGGGATCTTTTGGTCCAGGAAAATTTTTAATGCCCGAAAAGTGGACTCCCCTCTTTGACGCGCCTGATCAAGTAAACCATGGGAGATGGCAGGGCGCTGGCAACAACCCTGGCTGAATACATGAACCTGAAAGCCGCATCGTTCAAGTAGTGTTCTGGCAGAAAATCCTACAGCAGAATCATGGTACTTCATGTACGTATCTGCAAACAACACGACCTGGGGTTTTTCTCCCGCACTCGTGGAGTTTGGAGTCGATTCAAAAGGATGCTTTGTATATTCGGGAAGAATTCTTCTTTTGTCGATACCAGCCCATTTTTCAAGTAGGAACCTGATGAATTTTCGCCGCAAGAATCCATTTACCAGAGGAGCCATCCGCCCGCTGTTCCATTTTCCTAAGTTATCCTGCATCAATATGAGACGGTCTGCAATTCCGAGACCATGCTTTTTCTTCTGGATATACTGAACTTCACTTTTTAATTTTGACATGTCCACATTGCTTGGACATTCAGACTTGCATGCTTTACAGGACAAACAAAGATCCATCACATCAGAAAGCAAGGGACTTTCCAGGCCTTTTTCATCGAGCTGGTTGCTCATCGCCAATCTCAGAAGATTGGCACGGGCTCTTGTAGTATCCTTTTCTTCGCGGGTTGCACGATAACTAGGACACATCGTCCCTCCGCTTGTTTTTCGGCATTCACCGACCCCATTGCATAAGTGGACTGCATCCGCAAAACCGCCTTCCTGACGATAGGAGAACATGGACTTGTATTCCCCGTCTTTGTAGTCCGGACCATAGCGAAGGTGCTGGTCAACCGGAGGGGCATCCACGATTTTACCAGGATTCATGATCCCTGACGGATCAAAAATTCTCTTAACTTCCACAAACGCTTTATACAGTCTTTCACCAAAAAAAGAAAGATTATATGGACTTCGTGCCAAACCATCACCATGCTCGCCACTCCAGCTGCCCTTGTATTTTTTAACGAGCTCCAGTGTTTCCAAACTGATTTGTTTCATACGCTCGATATCTGCCGGATCTCTTAAGTCCAGCAATGGCTTCACATGAAGCAAGCCCACACTGGCATGAGCATAGGCTACGACAGGCACTTCATGAGCATGGCAGCAGTCAAAAACTTCTTTGATATATGCAGGCAGGGATTCCAATGGCACCGCTGCATCTTCAATGAATGCAATGGGTTTCCGTTTGCCCTTCACTCCCATTAATAAGCCCAATCCCTTTTTCCGTACCGTAAAAACAGCCTCCATTCCGGCTCTGTCCGCAATCACAGGCCATGCATAACCAATTCCTTTATTTTTCAGGTGAAGCGCCAGTTCCTCTGCCTTGTTGGTGGCATCAGATTGTTGTTCCGAAAAAAATTCAACCACTAAAGCCCCTCCCGGATTTCCTTCAATAAATCCACAATAGCGCCTGGTCTCCATATTTTCCCGGCTTTTTTCAATGAGCATGCGGTCTAAAAGTTCAACGGATGCCGGATTGAAACGGACCATTTCTGCGACATGAGCAATGGAATCAAAAAAATCGTGGAAGTGCACAATGCACAAACTTTGAAATTTGGGATTTGGCACCAGGCGAATTTTTGCTGAAAGGATAATCCCAAGAGTGCTTTCACTGCCTGTTATGATGCGGCTTAGATTCCAGCGGCCATCCAGAAATTCGTCCAGATTGTAACCTCCGACGCGACGCATGACTTTTGGAAAGCGTGTGGCAATTTCACTTCGGTTCTCTTCTACAATGCGGAATAAGTTTCGATAAATTTCTGAAATTCGGCCTTCCGATTCCAGAGTTTTCTCCAGGGTTTCCGGCGAAAGCTCTTTACAATGCAAAAGACTGCCGTCAGCAAGAAGAATCCTGAGTTCCAATACGTGGTCTATGGTCTTTCCATAAAGGATGCTTCGCGTCCCACTGCTGTTATTTGCAATCATTCCACCCACAGTTGCCCTGCTGCTGGTAGCTGGATCCGGTGCAAAATGCAAACCATGCGGAGTCAATTGCTGATTCAGCACATCCCTTACGATCCCTGGCTGCACCCAAGCCCACTGCTCTTCTACATTCAGTTCAAGCACCTGATCCATGTATTTTGTAAAATCAATGACCAGACCTTCCCCCACAGTTTGTCCAACCAGGCTCGTACCACCACCCCTTGCTAAAACCGGGAGCTGATTTTCTAAAGCAAAATTTACAAGCAGACGGACATCCTCTTCATCTTTTGGCAAGGCAACGGCTGCAGGCATTATTTGGTAATTGCTTGCGTCCGTTGCATAAATTCCCTGAGAAAGTGAGTCTGAATGAAGTTCTCCTTTCAATTTGGAATTTAGTTTTTTTAAACTGGTATTGATCTCCTTCATGGATTTGCGAAACTAAATGCAAAGTTACCTGTTAAGCTCCACACCATTCGCCACAAATGGTGGAACAAGAGTTCCGCCAAATAAAAAGAGGCAGCCTGCTTTGCAAACTGCCCCTCTTAACTACACCTTCAATTTTGACAGAGTTTCCTGATCTGCACTCCGGCAAAATGAAATTTCTTTTTAGGTAACGCCCCTTTAAATACGCACAGGAGCATTTGAGAGCATGGATTGTATGCGAAGTTCCTTTTCAGGATTTGCATTTTTAATGTCGAATCCAATCTCATTGTTTTGAACTTTCCAGTTTACGCGCACAGGCTTGCCTTCCTGATGTGCTAAAGGCCGCTCAAAATAAACAGAGCCATTTGAAGTTTCAATGACCAGACTTCCATCCTTTTCAAGACGCACATCCGTAGCTCCTTTGATTTGAAATCGGGCATTCGCATAGTCGAATCCGGGTTTTACCATAAGATTCAATTCCAGTTGATCGTCATGATCTGTATACATCAGGTCCACACCTGGATACAACTGATTGTAAAACAATTTGCGAAAGGACTTATTGATGCAGTCTATTGATTTACTCTGGCTCCGCGATGCCGATGAATTGACGCGCATTTCCTCTGCACCAATGATTTCAACATTTCCGTTCATTCCATTCCAGTTGAGCACCACTGGATCTGCGGAGCGCTGGCTTATGGCTGCATTTAGTTCATCAGATTGATTTTGATTTCCCTGGAGGCGAAAAGAGAAGCCATCATTCAGAAAATAAAAGTTCAGATTTTCATTACGCGCCGTGTACAGAATAGGATTCGAATAATCCTTCACCGTGCACTTCGTTTCAGAAAATCGCAATTCCATCAGATTCTCCACACCCGCTTCAGGTTCATGGATCAATGATGCGTTTGCTTGTCCTGCGAACAATAATGCGAAACCGATAAGCCGCAAAGTGTTCATAAAATTGTTTAAGGTTTTCATATGCCGTGTTTTATTTTGTTTCATGTTCATTTTTAAAAATAGAATCCCATCTAAAGCCAGGCTTTCATTTAAAAGGATCAGATTTCTCAGGTCAATTGGCTGATGTGCCTTCCAAAAAAACTGTAGATCTTGGACCTACTCTATTAAGGATTCTCTGTCATTAGGAACGTTGCATGCTCCACATTGTTTTTAAAGAAAACTTAATTTTTATTCTAAAGGTTCAAAAAAATGTTAATTTTTATTCTTAAAATTTAATTTAATAATTAGCCAAACAAAACTATATTCTGTTTTTAACACAAAATACTGTTTCCCATTTGGAGGCAGGTACAGATCGCATCAAAAGTATTTTTCGATGCTGCCAAAATCGCGTTCGTTTGATTCAACCCGAATAGAATCGCCGGAATATTTGAATTCGGAATGCCCACTGCAGACAACTTTCAGGTAATTCAAGACCTTCATTTTGCCGGAAGAGAAATCCTGTAAATCTGCATCGCAATCCTTTGCTTGAAATTCTTCTGCATCGCATTCGCTATGATCGCTTTGCACGAGCTTCGTAAATGCAGAACGACCTTTTAGCTGAAGCTCGGCAAAATCATTCAGGGAAATCTGAACGGAATCTGCATGTCCGACCAGACTGGCCTCAGAATGATCTCCCATGAGAATCTGGAACGCGGTTGTCTGAACGGTATCCATCGCCTGGAATCGAACAAAATCATTCAACTGAATCCGGTTTAATGTACTTGAATACACATCGATTACTATATCTCCATGCATTTTGTAGTTGTGGATGCTGTCCATATGGATTTTGATGAAGGAGCCTTGTTGATCAATTTTTACATAATTTTTTAAATTGTTCTCCACACTGATTTTGCCGGCAGGGCTTCCTTTGTGCCATCTCACGACAAAATGCTCACTTGCTTCCAAGCCATCAAACTCCGAAAGTTGAACATCCAATTTTTCCCATTGCTGATTGCCAACCGTCCGTTCATTCATAAAGTGCCTCATTTCCAATTTAATTTTGATCATGAGAACAAGTGCGGCGGCAAGCATTATTATAAATGCAATTCCCAGAATTTTATGCGTTAGTTTCATTGCTTTGATTGTTTTTCCAGTTCGAATAATAGTGTTTCATTTCTTCCCAGCTAATGGATAGTTGATCCATTGCCTTAAATAACTCAGGCAGAAATTCGGCGGCAAACTGGTCTTTTCTGAATTGAATGGACTTCTCGCGAGCTCCAGTTGAAACGAAAAAACCTATGCCTCTCCGGTTTTCCAATATTCCCTGATCCTGCAGCAGGGTATAGGATCGCATCACGGTATTGGGATTAACCTGTATGCTTGTTGCAAACTCCCTTACGGATGGGATCCGATCGCCTTCATGCCATGCATTATTGATTATATTTTCCTGCACCGACATTCCGATTTGTTCAAAAATGGATAATGATTTTTTAAATTCCATACTATACCTCCTTTTCTTTTAATTTTAAATAGGTCATGAACCAGAAGAAAGGTGCAGCTAAGTATTTGATAAAAAATTCGCCGACGCGTATCAGCCAGAAATCTTCAAGAATCAGATCAATAGGGACGTTTTGTGATTCAACTTCATTGCCGTGCAGAGCCGCTCTCATATCAGGAAATAAAGCATAAGCAAACATAAACACGATGAGTAAGTAAGCAATGGCTGCAATCAAACCCCACAGGATAACTTTGTACCAGGCACCCTTATTAAAACAAGCAGCGCCAAAGAAATAAACACTAAAAACAACAATGATGAAATAAAGGCCTTTGTACAAGTCCGGGTCCAGGAAGTTGTACGTATCAATGCTTTTCTGCATCATCACACCGATGATCAGATTTTGAAGTACATAGAATAAAATGAATAAAGCAAAAGCGGCCACCCAGTAAAAAACATTGCCAAAAATCCATTTAGTAAATACCTTTTCTCCGGCCGTCGCGGGAAGATTCAGGTAATCCGCACGGGTAGCAAGGTGCTTGAATTCTGAAAATGAATTAATAATGTAAATGAATGCAAAAACAACAAACAAACCTTCGAATCCTGTCAGCCTTACTTGATCAGAACCAAAGTACGCGATCAGGCATTTCAGAAAGAGCATTGCGGCTAATACGATGGATAAGATTTTGAAATGTGGCAGGAAGGATTCATAAAATTCCTTTTTCCCCAACCATCCAATTCGCTTTAAACTAAATGTAGATTCCATATTCGCTATTTTATAGTATTCTTTAAATGGATTTTGATATGATTGCATTGAATAAAATTTCAATGTCCAAATCGGTTTTTCCCTGACTACCTTCTGCCGTACTCATGATCATATGCCCACCAGGGACTTGTTCAGCGTAGAGGTAGCTTGGCGGCAATGCCGAACCCGGATGAAAGTCGAAGCGGTATTTTGAAGAAATGCCAAATAAATCTTCATTAAAAATGACACGGCCTCCTTCCACTACCACAATGCGATCCAGCAAATTGGCAATATCTTTTACCTGATGTGTCGATATTAAAATACATTGATCCTCTGTCAATGATGAGGAAACAACTTTCCGGAATACAATTTTTGAAGGAATATCCAAACCATTGGTAGGTTCATCGAGAATCAGCAATCTGCAACCCGTTGCAAGAGCAAATGCAATGAGGAACTTTTTCTTCTGGCCGAAAGAAAATTCTTTGATACGTCCATTTTCCGGTAATTCAAATTCATTCAGGATGCTGTAAAATTTGTCCTGATTCCAATTTGGATAAAAAGCGGAATTCAGATTCACATAGCGTTGAATAGTCACGTCGGGCAGAATATATTCCTCCTGGACATAATACAATTCTGACAGCATTTCAATATCGCGTTCTGAACTCAGACGTCCATGAACCCGCGCCACGCCTTCTTTTGGGAATAGCAAACCGGAAACGAGGCGCAATAAAGTGGTTTTGCCTGCACCATTCTTTCCAAGGATTCCGCAGATCGTTCCTTCCGTAATATCAAGATCCAATCCTTGAAATAAGGCCGGCTTCCTCTTGCTGTAACCAAAACTCAAGTCCTGTAATTGTATCATATCTTATTGTTTTAGTGTATTAGTTAATTAGTACACTGCAAATGTAATATGCATTTTAAATGAGAAACAAGAAAATGAGTATATTTTTTTATAATTTTATTTTTATAATATATATTTAATTATATTATAGGTTTTTATAAAATTATATGCCACTTAATTTTTTTGAAATGCGGTACTCTTTGGTAGAATCAATGACTTTTAGCGCCGACAAGCCTGGGATATCACTATTTTTAAATCAGGAAAACCCCATTCCGGATGCCCAGGACAAGTAAAAATTGAATTTGTAATACACATTTATAGAACAGGAGCGCGGAGATCAGTACTTCCGCGATACGCCAGACGCGAAAGTAAAAGCACCACTCCCTCTTGAACAGCCAGGCTTAGCTTTTTAAATCATCTAACTTTCCTTTTAAAAAAATGGCGGTTTGCGATTCCATACAGTCCAGGATTCCCTCCGGTGCGCCTTCATACAGTAGTCGCCCTCCGTGCTTGCCGCCGCCTGGGCCCAAATCAATGATCCAATCCACCGTTTTAAGTACATCCATATTGTGCTCAATGACCACAACCGTATGACCCTTTTCGACCAGCCCATGTAAAGCAAAAAGCAGTTTGCGGATATCGTCAAAATGCAAGCCTGTTGTAGGCTCATCGAAAATGAAGAATATTCTCTCACTACTGCTTTCAAGCCCGAGATAATAAGCCAGTTTGAGACGCTGCGCCTCGCCTCCGGAAAGACTGGAGGAGGATTGACCCAATTTGAGATAGGAAAGGCCAACTTCTTTGAGTGGCTTTAATTTTTTTACAATTTCCTTGCGGTCCGCAAAGAAATCCAGTGCTTCTTCGACACTCATTTCCAATACATCATAAATAGATTTTCCCTTGTATTGGACTTCGAGAATTTCATTTGTAAACCGCTTCCCGTTGCAATCCTCGCACAGCAATGAAACATCCGCTAGAAATTGCATCTCAACTACAATTTCACCTTCGCCCTTGCAGTTTTCACATCGACCTCCTTCAACATTAAAAGAAAAATGTTTAGGTTGATATCCGCGCAGCTTGGACAAAGGTTGCTGCTTAAAGATATCCCTGATTTCGTCATAAGCTTTTACATATGTTGCAGGATTACTTCTTGAAGAACGTCCCAAAGCTTGTTGGTTTACCATTTCAACCTGGCTTATCCTCTTATACGCTCCGTCAAGAATGCCATAAGCCTGGGCTTCCACATGTTCATTATCGATCTGTGCCTGCAGCAATGGATACAGAACATGTTTAATCAGGGTGGTTTTTCCCGATCCTGAAACTCCCGACACACCAATTACACATTGCAATGGGAATTGAACATCCAGACCTTCAATATTGTGCATGTTGACTTGCCGGAGAAGAATGCGGTCGGCATTTGTTTTCCTGTGCAATGGAATCGGTATGCTGCTAACACCTGTTAGGTACGAGGCGGTAAGGTTAGATCGTCCTTGTCTTATAAATTCAGCATAGGGTCCGTTAAACACTACCTGTCCTCCGTGGATGCCTGCGCCCGGGCCAATGTCAATGATCTCATCCGCTTTCCGGATGACCTCTTCTTCATGTTCAATCACAATCACCGTATTTCCAAGATCCCTTAAATGCAACAAGGCTTCTACAAGCCGGGCACTGTCGCGCGGATGCAATCCTATGCTGGGCTCATCCAAAATGTACATCGAGGAAGTCAGATTGGAACCCAGCGTTCTGGTGAGATGAATGCGCTGGGATTCCCCGCCACTGAGCGTAGAAGAGAGCCGGTCCAGGTTTAAATAGTTTAATCCGATCTTATTCAATACATCCAGACGACTTGTTATTTCATACAGAAGTCGCTTTCCAATTTCATAATCGTGTGCTGAAAGCTGCACGGACGTAAAAAATGCGTAGAGCTCCTCAATAGGAACAAACATAAGATCGCCGAAGCGTTTCCCTTCGAATCTTACATAACCAGCCTCTTTGCGAAGCCGGGTTCCTTTGCAGTCTGTACATATGGTGCGGCCTCTGAACCTGGCCAGCATGATCCTGTTTTGAATCTTATATAGTTTTTCTTCAAGCTCTTTGAAAAAAGCATAAATCCCCTGGTACGTTCCTTTTCCTTCCCAAAGAATTTCCTTTTGTCCGGCGGTGAGCTGTGCATACGGTGTGTGAAGCGGAAAATCAATACTTTCGGCAATATGGTATAGGGGATTAAGCCATTCCCTTGATTTCTCACCCGTCCAACAGGCAACGGCTCCGTCGTAAACGGATTTGTTAAAATTGGGTATGACTTTTCGCTCATCAATCCCAATGATACGTCCATATCCTTCACATAAGGTGCAGGCTCCAAAAGGGTTATTGTAATTAAAAAACTGCGGACTTGGCTCGGGAAAAAGTATGCCATCCATTTCAAATCGGGATGAGAAAAAATGAAATTCCTCCTCCTGCAATATAATGCTGCACGATCCATGGCTTTCTGCAAAAGCCGTCAGCACGGAATCAGCAATTCTTTTTTCAAAATCCTCATCCCACGAACGGAGAATAATGCGATCTACTACAATATAGCATTGTTCAAAAACCTTATCTGCCACTTTTTTCTTCAGCACAGGACTGTTGCTTTGAAGCAAGGTCTCGATTTCCTGAAGTTTGTTCTCAAAAAAGAGCCGTATAAAGCCTTTTTGAGACAAAAATTCGAGTTCCTGTTTAAAACTTCGATCGGGATATTGGTGCTGGAGCTCAAACGCAATATATATCCTCGTCTCCTGCTCCCTGGTTTTTATAAAGTCGACAACATCCCGAACCTCGTGTTTTTTGACTTCCTGACTTGAAACCGGCGAGTAAGTCTTACCCAGGCGGGCAAACAATAACCGCAGATAATCATAAATTTCCGTTAGGGAGCCAACTGTCGACCGGGCATTGGTCGAGCTGACGCGTTGCTCAATGGCTATGGCCGGACAAAGTCCTTTAATATAATCCACATCCGGTTTCTTCATGCGGTTGAGAAACTGACGGGCATAAGCCGATAAGCTTTCAACATATCGCCTCTGACCTTCCGCATAAAGGGTATCAATGATCAGTGACGATTTCCCGGAGCCGGATACACCCGTTACCACGATTAATTTATTTTTTGGAATTCTCAGGTCAACCTCTTTGAGGTTGTTAGATCTGGCTCCCTTAATGTCTATGTAGCTATTTATTTCAGGGTTTCTGCTCATATGATGTAATACACTGCAAAAAGAATACTTTTTGGACAAAGACGGAAGAAACCAATTAAATTTTGATTTTGGTCGGTTAATTGCTATCTTTGTAGCAGATTGCCATCGCAAGCGGTTAAAATTTCGTTAAAACGGCTTAATGAATATTTTTACTTTGCCGGCTGTCCTATCTTTATTCCATCTATTTAACAACATCTAAAATCGGCCTATAGATTTAAACTTCTACACTTTATTCATTTTTTTAATAATAAGGGTATGCAAGTTATGAATCTGTCTGATCAGGCACTTATTGATCAGTATCTCCAGGGTAACGAAAAAGCTTTTGCTGAATTACTTCAACGTCACGAACAAAAGATTTACACATCCATCTATTTGTTTGTTAAAGATCGCGAGCAGGCGGAAGATTTGTTTCAAGATGTCTTCATTAAGATTATTGACACGCTGAAACGGGGTGGCTACAACCACGAAGGAAAATTTTCACAGTGGGCGATACGGATTGCATACAATATGTGTGTGGATCAATTCAGGCGCAACAAACGTCGAACTCGCGTTAGCGGTAATGAGGATTTTGACATTTTTGACGTACTGGAGCTCCCTGATGACAACAGGGAAGACCAAATGATCCGTTCTGAAATGCACACGCGTATCCGCCAGCTGGTCGATATGCTTCCGGAAGAGCAACGGGAAGTTGTTATTCTGAGGCATTATGCAGACTTGAGTTTTAAGGAAATTGCACAGCTTACAAGGGTAAGCATTAACACAGCCCTTGGCCGAATGAGATATGCTTTGATCAATATCCGCAAACTCATGGAAGAACGAAGTATCGTCCTCCAATAATTCTTTAGGAATTTCTTAACTAAAACAAAAAACCATTTGGCATTTCGCCACGTTTAGGATATAAATGAGAGTTTTTTAGGCTTCGTTTAAAATTGGGATTTGTTTTCCCACAGGGATTAGGGAGGCCGCATCAAAAGATGCGGCCTTTTTTAGTAATGGCAAGTTCTTTGCACATCTCCTCTCTTTGCTGTTCGTTTTATTTGGTTTATTTTTAATTTTGTCCACCTGATGCAACCGTGCTGGTCAGTGCGACACTTTTGCCACCATAGCTCAGTTGGTAGAGCAACGCATTCGTAATGCGTGGGTCCGCAGTTCGAGTCTGCGTGGTGGCTCCAAAACTCCGGGAAAAGTTACCGGAATTGAATTTCTGATCTTGCTATGAGACGTTCCCCGTATAAACTCCTCTGTGATTCAATGCAGGGCCGTTGCTGAACAAGCTTTTTTATTCTATTAAAATTTCTCGTTGAGCTGTCTTTGGATTCAATGGAAATCCTTTCTGAAGAACCCTTTGATTTTGCTGATGTCCGGAGCCTTTAGTCTTCAAAATATTTTAGCCGACCTCTCCAGACTCATAAGTTAGGAATTGCTTTTAATCACATACGCTTTGTTGAGGTAACAAAGAAGAATCTGACTCAGCCCAATAACATTTGAATTAGGTGCAAACCGTATCGGGATGTAGCGCAGCCTGGTAGCGCGCTTCGTTCGGGACGAAGAGGCCGCTGGTTCGAATCCAGTCATCCCGACAGAAGGACAGGTTCCGTATATGAGCCTGTCCTCATTTTAACCGGAGCAATAAATTTGCACATTTTATTTCAGGAATTGCCAGTTTCCAATTGATCTAAGAAGTCCCAGGTTAAACTACCGGATCAATTCTTTTTGAAAGATATTTTCATAATCCCGGCAATCCGTTTTTAAGACATCTTATTCATGCAGGGACTTATAGGAGTTCAATCCAGCGTAATAAATGAGACGCCATCCTCCGGATCCTTTTGCAAACCTGCGCACAATAGTCAATTGATATTTCCTGTCAACGATCCTTTCTTCAATGAGTATTTCTGCAAGCATCACAAAAGTCACATCAAATTTTTTGTAGTCTATAGGTTTATGGATGTCCCATTGGTCCGCAGTGTAATAAAAATCTTCGTAATCCTTTTCATCCGGGTCCGCATGATCCGGTAAGCCCTTCAGTGGAAAATCGATATGCTCCATTTGAAACAAACTGTCCTGCTCAAATCGTGCATAAAATTCTTTAAAATCAGCAGGTAGGCTGCTCTCCTCAGGACCTGGCTTTCCGGGACCTTCAGCCTGGCGGGGCCCACTTTGGCCACAACCGAACAGCAGCCCGATTAAAAAAATGAGTATCCCAAAAAATTTATTGTTCCTGAGCAAGAGCCCAGGCGAATGCCTCAGTATGATCATAATGCAAAGTATAATCCAATCGGCAATCTTCCAATACCAATTGTACGGATTCAAAACGAATTTGTTGATTTGACGACTCAGGCATACAAAGCCTGATCTGTTCGGCAAAGTGAATGGCTTTATTACCGTATGCCTTATAAACGGCTTCTTTGATTGCCCAGGCGCATGTCAACAGGGGTATTTCGAATACCCCACTTGCCTGGATGCCGGCAATTTCTTCCGCATGCAAAAACCGGGGAGCTATCCGCATAATTTTGTCAGAATAGGCTTGAAGATCAAATCCTACATTGGAAGATCCTAGCGCAAGACCCGTCCATGTACCTGAATGGGATATCGAAATAAATGGTCCACCTCCCCTGATGTAAAGCTTTCCAAATTCATTTTTATAGAGATGCTCATCGATCTTACCTGTGACATGGTAAATTAAATACCGGGAAGCAAGAAATTCCATTTTGCGCTTGGGGTGAAGGGTATTCAACCAAACGCGTTGCTTGTCATCCCAAGGAATCGCTTCCAGAAAAAATGCCTCGGGTTCCGAAATTTCCCAGATATAAATTTCAGAATTGTGATTCCGTACATTGTGATAAAAAAGACCCACTTTAATTTAATTGCCCTTTCCCCAGGTAAACGAATCTGTCTGCAGTCCCGCCAATTCCAGTGCACGCAGGCTCACCGTTTGCACCAATTCATCTATAGTCTCCGGTTTAGAATAAAAGGATGGAATGGCCGGACAAATGATCGCACCTGCAAGTGTGAGTATCCGCATATTTTCAATGTGCACTAGGTTCAGAGGAGTTTCTCTCAACACCAAAATGAGTTTTTTCCTTTCCTTTAACATGACGTCCGCCGCACGACTTATAAGGTCATCAGAAATGCCATGTGCAATTCGACCCATCAGGCCTGCGGAACAAGGACAAATGATCAGCGCATCAAATTTTCCCGACCCGGAAGCAAAAGGCGCATTAAAATCATCATTTTCATATACCGGAAAAGGAAGCTTTTCCAATTGAGCCGGATCATTTTCCAAATGCCAGTTCCGTATGCCGTTCTTGCTAAATACGACAGACACATCATGTTGCTCCCTTGCCTCTTTTAGCTTTTCAAGCAGTACACGTGCATACACCGAACCACTTGCTCCTCCTATTCCTATCGCCAGTTTCATGATATTAATTTTATTAAAGCAATTTCCAATCCGCTTGAAAAAACAGTGCTTTCATTTTTTTCTTCCCCTGTTCAGTTCCAATGCTTCAGCCACCACAAAAATACTTCCTGTCACCAGTACGAGATCTTCTGATCCAGCCTTCCTCATGGCTGCCGCAAGACCTGTCCGCACGGTATGATATGCCTTTCCTAACAAATGGTAGTCAGCGGCTTCACTCTGCAACTCCTTTGCGGGCTTTGCCCTGGGTATCTGCGCGTGAACAAAATAATACACCGCATGATTCGGCAACTGGCATAGAACGTGATCCAAAGACTTGTCTTTTACAAAACCACAAACGATGTGCAATTGTTCGAAAGGAAGGCTCTGAAGTTGTTTTATCAAAAAACGGATACCATCCTCATTGTGGGCACTTTCACACACAACGGGAGGTTGCGTGGACAACCAATGCCAACGTCCCATCATTGCCGTCGATGTCTGCACCTGTTCCAGTGCAGTACTGATTTTAAAAGGATCAAGCGGAATTTGTGCATGCTCTTTAAGAAGCAGGCTAGCCGCTAAAACAGTCCGTATATTCTCACCCTGATACAATCCACTTAGATCCGGATGAAAGCTCATAGCTGCATTGCCAAATGAGCAATGCACCGAATCAATACCTCTCTCATTGTTACTCACTTGATAGGTCTCCACAACTTCAGAGGCATAGAAGATCGGACTCTTCTGATTCCCGGCTGCAGCTTCAAAAACGGCTTGAGTTTCCTCTTGTTTTCTGCCGATCACAACCGGGACCTCCGGTTTTATGATTCCTGCTTTTTCAGAAGCAATGGCAGGCAAACTATCCCCTAACATATCGGTGTGATCGAAACTTATATTGGTGATGACGCTTAATATGGGGTGGATGATATTTGTAGAATCAAGCCTGCCTCCCAGGCCTGTTTCAATGACCGCAAAATCGACTTCCCGATCTGAAAAATACTGAAATGCCATTGCAACAGTCATTTCAAAAAAAGAAGGCTTTACGCTTTCAAATAAATCCAGATGATCGGTCACAAATTTTTTTACATATGCTTTCGGTATATAATGCCCATTGCATTTGATACGCTCCCTGAAATCGAGATAGTGGGGAGAAATATACAATCCTACCAGGTAGCCATGTGCCTGCAAAATGGAAGCCATCATATGTGAAACAGAGCCTTTTCCGTTAGTTCCTGCAACATGAATACACCTGAGCCGGTTTTGCGGATTCCCCAATGCCTGACATAACAAACGAACATTCGTTAGGTCTTTTTTAAACGCGGACCTCCCCTGCCTTTGAAACATGGGTAAGGCATTATGCATATAAGTCAATACCTCCTGGTAGCGCATACCATGCTTATTTTAATGCTCCCTATTTCCCATCCACTATGTACAGTTCTTTACATACGATATGGGATGCATGCTCAAAAATACAAAAATACAAACCCGGACTTAGGTCTGAGATTTCCAGATTGTAATCGCTATCAAATAAAAATCGACGGAGGACTTTTGATTGCGGGTCCACTAACAATCCACGCACAGGGCCATCCCAATTGCAATGAATCTGGATGGGTCCCTGATTTGACTGAACTGGATTCGGATACGCGGATATACCCTGACTGGAAACTTTATCCCTTGATTCATTTACATGAACAACAAGCGTATCCGCATTCGTCTTTGATATAAGCAATTGTCCTTCCCGGATATTGACCATTTGAAATTCCACTCCACCATCGGGCCCGGGAATGCGGTACGATGAACTTGCGAGGGGGGACCAAATCGAAGTATCGGCATTTGCAAAACGACCAAATAGTCCATAATCTTTATCTCCGGACAAAGCTGAAACAGAGCCTATGTTGTCAAACAATAGCGAATTAAAGTTTGCAAAATTTTTATTGGTTCCATAATTATGAACAATCCAATAGGATGGGCTTACAGGCTTTTGTACAGGATCGAAATAAGTTGAAGGGATATAATTTATTCTGCTGACACATAATTCACCTTCGGGAAATTGTGTTCCCGGTGCTATTCCGGCAGTAAGTCCTGTGGGAAAAAATTGGTAATCCCCTTCTGCACTCAAGTCCAACCTCTTACTACTTCCTGGCCCTACCGGAGCGAAGGACTGGACAAGTTCCGCGGATCCCGACAAAGCTCCATGATGACTGCCCTCCCTGTCAAATATTTTTGCCGAGCCTTCATTAAACTGATAGTAACTCAATAAACCATTCACAGCAGAATGCGTCCGCGTGAGATGCATAATTTCACGAATTTCATTTTGGGACAAAGAACGATCATACAAACAGACCTCGTCGATCCAGCCGTTGAAAAAACGGTCACCTCCATTCAGGTCTGCCCCGATGGATATGGATGAATAAAAGTCATTCAGAGCGAGACTCGTTTTATGTACATAAGGTACTCCATCTTTGTAGATCGTTGCCGAATTCGGCTCGATCACTAAGGCAAGATGCGTCCAAACCCCTGGTTCAAGACGGGCACCTGAATTCCAGTTATACCCACCTGAGGCCCAATGGTAGCGAATATCCCCATTGCCAAGAAGACTTATTCCTGCAGCCTGAGATGCATTTCTCGAAAACACAAGGGCGCACCAGTCTTTTTGGAGTCCCTCTGATTTAACCCAGGCCATCATCGTGAAACGATTTGTTTTTATTCCGGGAGCCTGCGCCAAGGCATAGGAAGATTTTCCATTTAAATACAAAGCTCTGCCCGGCAAACTGTCTTTATCGCATTCATTATGCACTTCCACCCAAAGCGTGTCGTAATAAAAACCCCGGGGCGTCTCCAGCGACATAAGGACTCTTTTCCTTCCCGGGGTCTTAAAAAGTGCTTTGGCTTGTCGTTGATTCTGGCCTTCCACGTATAATGCATCTTCAAAACTCCAGGACCATTGGGTCCCTTGATGCATAACAATGGAATGGTCGTCAAAATAAAAAGTGTCCCGCAGACAGGAGGAGCTCAGTTTGTCTGACATGATTTGCGGTATAACCTTCGACTCTTCGAACAAAGCTGTTTCCCAGACTCCAAAACCCCAACAGCCATTCCGCAGTTTTCCATCGCGGTAAAAGATTTTCAATCGATTGGTTTCCGCACTCAATGGCAAACCGTCGGAATATGGAATCCAATCGGGCATTGTATCATTTCTGTAAAAAACCCCCCGGTTGGTTCCAAGATATACTCCGCCTTCTGTTCCGGCAGCATGAAGGATATCACTTATCCTCACATTATCCAAAATAAGAGTGCTTAGATTCAACCAGCTTCGACCTCCATCAAGACTTTTGTACACCTTTTTGCCGTTAGAACCATAAGTGACGGCTACCCAAATGACTTCAGAGGAAATCGCACTTGCCGTCATCTTCACGCGATCATTGTTGTTTGGCAGGGGTAGGGGTTTGCATTTTGTCCAGGTCTTTCCTTCATCCTCACTGCGCCAAATCGCATCATCCGTGCCGTCCCATTGGCTGCAATACATGACATTGGGATTGCTGCGGCAGACTTCAATTTCAAATACGGTGTGATCGGCGGGACCGGGAAAAGTATACAAGGGTTGAAATGTAGCGCCACCATCTTCACTTTTCCAGATTTTATTTTCACGACCCAGGTAGATAATGTTCCAGCACGCCGGATGCCAGCACATTTCGCTGTTCGCATAATAGGCATAGGATTCATTCGGGAACAATCCCACCGGAAATGACCTTACGCCCTCTGTGAATCCACCCAAAAGACTTTGCCCTCCTATATCTGAAAAATAAGTTTTACGTCCCGGGCCCGGATTTACATAACCGGTGGCTGCTTCCGCTCCCCCCATGCGATAAAAAGTTTGCTGAGGAAATTTCTCGAACCAGGCCATATTACCGTTGTGGTAGCGGCCGCCGACAAGTATATCCTCATTCCAACCGCTGTCGAATCCCCAAAGATCTGCCCCGGAAATGCCATCCATACGGACTTCCATACTAAGTCCGAAATCCTTTGAATAGTTAATCCCACCATCACTGGCGATCCAAAGGTCTGTGCCCGTTGCTACAAGACATTGTATATCCGGGTGACTCCAGGGTAAATTTCCAACATATCCACCTAAAGGCTGCCAGGTTTGTCCCCCATTTAAACTCTTGAACCAGGAGGTGCCACCCGCAATCAGTTCATTTTGATTTTGCGGATTGACAACAATAGCCATGTCATAAAAACCCTGGGTAAAACCGTTCGTCCCATCATTGGCCATCAGATTGGTATGAGATGGCATTGAATACACCCCACCAATTGCGTTCTGAGGATTCGTATTGGACCAGCTTATTCCGCTATCATCGCTTGTAAATACTCCAATATATCCATTTAGATTTCCCCCTTCTCCGCATAAATAAGCATACATTTTGTCCGGGTTGCCGGGACATAATGCGATGAGAGCACCGGTAACGATTATTCCTGCGTCTGGTTTGTAGATTCGTTCACCACCATCCATCCAGGTAGCTCCGGAGTCCGAGGAATACATAAATGAACTGGAGTTTCCATTCTTACGCACCGCAAACATTTTGCTCGGATCTCCAATGTGAGCCTTCACGGTCCAACTAAGCTGTGGCCAAAGTCTGTTCCATTTATCACCACCGTCAACAGACCTTAAGAGTCCTAAATTCGTCGCTGCCAGAACGACTTTAGGGTTCGATTTCTGAATTTCAATATCATAGACTTCCAGTCCATTCTCGCTATATACCGATGCCCAATTTTGTCCTCCGTTGACTGTCCTAATTATTTTAGTACTCGTTGCCGCAAAGACGGTATTTGGATCTGCAGGATGGATACACACGGAACTAAATGCATCATGAATAATATTTTGTGTCGTCAGCGTCCAGTTCAAACCTTTGTCCGTTGTTTTCCACAAGCCGCCACTTTCCCCACCAGCGTAAAGTACACTTGAATTCGATGGAGCAATATCCATGCTATAAATATTGGTTTGCCAGGTGACTTTTGTTGTTCCGTCCGTATGATAGGTTTTAGCCGGGCCGGCAAAACTCCAGTTTCCCGCTCCGCTCCGCGATTTAATACTTGACCTAGTGCGCAGCTCAAGTCTCGTTCGCTCTTCATTTTGGTACTCCTCAGCAGTAAAATCCTGAACGGATCCATCCGATTTCATGCGAGGCCTTGCCCACTGCATCCATCTTTTATAAAATTGTGCATAGGTCGTTTTCTGAAAAGATGACTTTTCATATTCCTTTTTAAATGCGCGTTCCACATCAAACACATTGGGATGCTCACGTTGTATGAGGGTCACATATTCAGGTACCGGCACTGTTGTATCCAAACCCACCGGCTTTTCCTGAGCATCAAGCCCAAAGAAGAAAATTAAAAAGGAGCTCATCAAAGTCATTTTAATCGAATACATATCGGCAGCTTTTATTAAAAAATTCATGCATTTTAAAGATCAACTACATCCAGGCATTGTTTGCCTGATTTCCAGGACTCCATTCGAACGGCATTTTGTTTATTCTGATTCAGAAGAAATTTAAATTCTTCGATGTGTATCAATTCTGCGCCCATCGATCGCATATGAGGGGTATCCTGTTGGCAATCGATGAAAGTGAAATTTTTTTGTTTCAGAATTTTGCAAAGTGCTATAAGTGCAATTTTAGACGTATTCGGTAATTTTGAAAACATGGACTCACCACAAAACATGTGACCTATGGCAAGACCATAAAGACCGCCAACCATAGAATCCCCCTCCCAAATTTCTACAGAATGCGCTAAACCCATATGGTGAAGCTTCAGGAATGCTTCAAGAATTTCTTCATGGATCCATGATCCTCTCTGGCCCTTGCGGTCAATAGTTTTACATTGCAACATAACCGAAAGAAAATCGGAATCGCAACTATAGGTATAAAGTTTTTTGCGGAGCACATTTTTCATGCTTGATGAAATATGCAATTTTTCAGGCAACAAGATCAACCTAGGTTTTGGACTCCACCACTGGACAGGCTCCCCTGAATTATACCATGGAAAGATGCCATTGCTATAAAAATGGATCAATTTATCGACATCCAGAATCCCACCTATGGCCAGCAAACCTTCGTAACCATCCACCGCAATATCCGGAATCGGATATAATCCTTCCTGAATCGAATACACATTCATGAATTAAACAAATCGAAAGTGTTGCGCATGCAAGTACTGTTGCACACCATGAAGTCTTTTTTCAAAGATAGTTTGTAAAAGATGAAATCGTACCGAAATAAAAGCGCTAGACCTTTATCGTATCAATGACGGCTGATATACCACGGTCGCACAGTCCATCCTTCATGGGAAGCAAGACCGTAAATGGTGCTGTTTTGACAACTGCCCGACCCTTGAAATGCACAATCAAGGAAAGTTGCTCGGCTTGTTCGAATGAATGCCTGCATATATCCATCAAACTTTGAATCACCCAGTCAAATGTATTGACATCATCGTTGTACACAATGAGCTCGGACAATTCTCCGGTGGCATCTTCCAACAAAAGTTCTTCCTCAATTGCTTCCCATGTTCCAGGATGTGCTTGTGTCATCTTGATATCAGTTGAGATTTTGTAATACTTTTGTAATCGCCTCGAAATTAGGCAAATTATTTGCATTTTCCAAAATTTCAGCATAGCGGATATGGCCCAGTTTGTCAACTACAAATGCAGATCTTTTGGACACTCCCTTCAGTCCATTGTAAAATTCTTCGTACATACAATCATAGGCTTTGGAAATCTGCTTGTTGAAATCGGTGAGCAGGGGAAAATTTAACTGCAGTTCAGCTTTATATTTTTTTAAGGCATAAGGTGAATCAACAGAAACGCCTAATACCTGTGCATCTAAAGTATCATAGTGATCAAGACCATCGCGCATATTGCATAGTTCTTTGGTACAGGTTCCTGTAAAAGCAAAAGGGAAAAAAAGCAATACGACATTCCGGCCAACGAAATCGGACAAACTGACTTCCTTGTTGTCCGAATTAAGTGTGGTAAATCCCGGGGCCTTTTCGCCTACCCGCAAGCTGGACATATAAATCTTTATTTTTAAGAGGGCACAAAAATAGATATTTGTCGCAATTTTAAAAATTAAAATGGATTCTCTCAAACGTGCCCTCATTGGTTTGCATTTTGCAGTATTCCTCTTTGGCTTTACGGGAGTTTTAGGCAAAGTAATCCTGCTTCCTGCTCTGGTGTTGGTCTGGTGGAGGTCACTTCTGAGTTGGATCCTGATGACACCGTATGTTCTTAAACAAGGCGGCTTGAAAAATGTAAAGCCGAAAAGCAGACTGATATTTTTTGGAATAGGTTGCATCGTTGGATTGCACTGGATCTGTTTTTATGGATCCATCAAATTGGCAAATTCTTCCATCGCTATGGTTTGCCTGGCGATGATTCCTGTATTTACGGCGTTTTCCGAAGCATTATTCAACAGAAAACCAGTCAACCGCCTCGATGTATTTGTAGGTTTGGTGACCATCCCGGCCATGTGGATGATTATTCAAAATATTGATTTAAATTATCGTTTTGGCCTCATCGTTGGAATTCTTGCGGCAGTTTTTTCAGCCTGTTTTGCAGCATTGAATAAAAAGTACATCGGATCTGCCCAGGCCATGCAGATAAGCTGGATAGAAATGTTTTCTGTCTGGGTTTTTTTGAGTTGTCTGATGCCCTTGGTTTTCTACAACGATCCCGGAGCCCATTTCCTTCCAATAGGAATGGACTGGATCTATCTTTTTCTTCTTTCTTATCTGTGTACTGTAGTTGCTTATGTACTTGCGCTGAAAGCACTAAAACACCTGAGTGCATTTTCAGCCATGCTGATTTTTAATCTGGAACCTGTGTATGGAATTTTTTTAGCCATCATCCTGCTCAGGGAGCATAAGGAATTGAACTTCCTTTTTTATGCGGGTGTATTGATCATCCTGATTTCTGTAGGTATTCATCCATTTTTAAGCTGGTATCAGTTAAAAAGAAAATTTCCTTCAAACCAAACATAGATTAGCATGGACCGGATACGGATATCCTAAAGTTTTAGAAATTAAAATTCTTTATTATTCATGGCTTTGCACCAGCAACCCTGCGATTTTAAAAATAATTTTGAACCGTTCAACTCATCGTTAACTTCTACGTTATACTTTTACAAAAACTTATCGTTATGGCGTTTTCGCTTCCCGAATTACCTTATCCCCATCAAGCCCTTGAGCCTCATATAGATACCCGGACTATGGAGATTCATCATGGAAAACACCATGCGGCTTACACTAATAATCTAAATGCGGCTATCAAAGACAGCCCCTTAGAAAATCAAAGTATCGAAGAAATTCTCAAAAACCTTGATATGAATAATATGCCTCTAAGAAATAATGGAGGAGGATATTACAATCATTGTCTTTTTTGGGAGACGCTCTCTCCACATGGTGGCGGAGAGCCAAAAGAAGGACTTGGAAGTGCCATCCAGACCAATTTTGGTTCCTTTGAAAATTTTAAAGAAAAATTTTCACAATCGGCCATGGGCCGTTTTGGTTCCGGCTGGGCGTGGTTATGTGTACTTCCCGGATCGAAATTGGAAATATGTTCTACTCCGAACCAGGACAACACCTTAATGCCTAACACAGGATGTGGTGGCGTGCCTTTGTTTGGAATTGATGTTTGGGAGCATGCCTACTACCTTCTTTATCAAAACCGCAGAGCGGATTACATCAGTGCTTTTTTCAATGTATTGAATTGGGAATTTGCAGAAGATAGGTTCAAGCGCTTCGCTTAAGCAGGAATGGCCTGCAAGTGCTGTTAAATCTTTGAGCCTGGTGTGAAATGACCATAGAAATTTGTTGTTCGGACATACATTCAGTTCGCCTTGCTGAAATTTATGGAGCCGATGCCATTGAACTTTGCGTAGATCTGGAACATGGTGGTTTAAGTCCTTCCGCCGGGATGATTGCGCTTGCACGTAAAATCTTCAGTAAAGAATTAGCCGTCTTTCTCAGACCCCGCAATGGTGATTTTATATATGATCCTCTGGAACAGGAACTCATTCTTTCAGACATGAAAAGGGCTCTCGATTTAGGTGCAGATGCCATCGTTGCCGGCGGTTTAGATAAAGATGGCAACCTGGACCAGGATTTTATGCATGCATTAATCGATCAATCCATGGGTGCAACCCTGGTATACCATCGCGCGATTGACATTGCTACAGACCCCGAACAACTCCTGAATCAACTCATCGATCTTCAAATTGACAGAGTATTAAGCTCAGGATGTCAAACCACGGCATTTTTAGGAGCGGAACGCCTGAAAGCATGGAATATTCAATCAGATGGCCAAATAGAAATTATGGCGGCCGGTGGCATCGATGAAACAAATGTCATTGACTTACTGCAAAAAAGCGGATTGAAAAGGTTTCATTGCTCATTGAGAACTGCACAATCAGAACCTGAGGGGATCCTGAAATTGGGAAGAGCGGAAGATGCTGATGAAAAGAAAATGAAAAAACTCATGCGCCTCTTCGGTAGATAAATGCGATCCACCTGGTGAAGCACGTGGGCATCATTTTCAATAAGCTCCTACTTACACAATCATTTCCCACCTTACTTATAATAGGCTTTATGCAAAAGAATCTGAATATTTTCGTCCGGTTCAAGTTGATCCATTTGCTGCATCACCCATGGAAACCGAAACGAAACATAGGATGAAAGCGGATTGACCTTGTAGCGTCTTGGATTGGGAAGGCTTGCAGCGATTTTAGCAGCTTCTTCCCGACTCAAATACTTGGCCGCCTTTTTAAAATAAACCCTTGAAGCCGCCTCAATTCCGAAAATTCCATTTCCCATCTCGGCACAATTCAGATATAACTCCATGATCCTTTTCTTTGACCACAAGGTTTCAATAACAAGTGTAAAATAAACTTCAAGCCCTTTGCGAAACCAGGAGCGCCCCTGCCATAAAAAAATATTCTTCGCTACCTGCTGGCTGATCGTCGAAGCACCGCGCATCCTTCTCGGCTTTTTCTTGTTGTGCTCCAAGGCTTTTTCAATGCTTTCCAGATCAAAGCCGTAATGCTCCATAAACAACTGATCTTCCGCGCCAATTACTGCCAATACCGCCTGTCCTGAAATTTCATCAAGCGCTACATAATCTCTTTGTAAACCACGGCCTTGCAGAAGACTTGCAAATTGGGTAGTCGTGAGCGGGGGAAAGACCACTATTAAAAGTAACAGGTAGATGAAGTGAAGCGCAACCAGGAAGCTACACCAGGCAAGTCCCTTCTTGTACCATGGCCAACTCCGGTACTTCCCTAAAATAAGCCTGCCCGAATTTTTCAGAAAACTTCCAAAATGTTTTATTTGTTGCATCTTAAGCCTGACAGGTCAAATTTATATACTTTTGAATATTATTCAAATGCTATGCTCTGGCTACTTCGTTTTATTGTATTTATTCTTGCATGTTTTTTTATACTTCCCTTTTTGAATGTTGAAGATCCATTCAGATCCATTGCCCTTCGTTTTTTTGCAGTAACAGGCACGGCTCAATTGTATCAGCATGATTGCAATCCGGACAGAGTATACCTCTTTTCATATACGCTGGAGGGAACTACATTCAAACAAAGATATGATGGCTACATTGAAGCTTTAGATCAGCAAATTCCCGAACATCTCCGGTGCAAAGGAGCTATCCATGAGACTGTGACAATACCTATTCGCTATTTTCCGTATTTCCGTTATTGGAGCGAACCGGAATCGGCAGAAAGACTATCCTTGATCTTATTCAGTATGGTAAACCTCGTCAAATTTTGTTCTGTTATTTTACTAATACTAACATTTGTTAGATCCAGCAGTCCGAAGTGATCATCTGCGCTATCTTGACTACAGAAATCAAGTACATAGAAGTTTGCCAGCCAAACCGATCTGAACGCTTTGCTTTGGACCTTCAATGAGATAATGTAGTTATAAGCTTGACATTTTTAAAAATGTTTTTCCTGAATTTTACCGGGAGGTATGTATAGCGTCCGGTACTCTGTTCGTATCGATTGGACCTGATTTGATTTGGATAATCTTCATACATAACATAGTTTTTGCAACCCATCATAGGAATCTGATATGTATAGTTAATAAGTTCCTGTTTCATCGCCCTATGAGTATTGCCATTATTCCTTAACTTACTTTTCACGCCGGTTTAAATTGTCCAAAAGAAGACTTCGTGTTTCAGCCAGATTTCGCGTGGAATTCGAAATGTTCCGTATCCGCAAATAAATCCTAATAGACCCATTCTTCGCAATCTTAACAATAGTCCGGAACACAATAAAGAAAGTGTGAAGAAGTCCGAAACTGCGGTGATTGCAAAGGAGTCGATCGTATGATCCTACGAATCGTAATAATTGAGTTAAGTCGGAATGAGAACCTGTAATGTGGAAATAAATATGCGAATCGGGATGACGCATATAAGGCATTTTCAGTATTTTTAGACTTGTTTCTTTATTACCTTCTAAAAAATAATAATATGTCTATCAGATTAGGAGAAATTGCTCCGAATTTTAAAGCAAAAACCACCTTAGGCGACATTGACTTTTACCAATACCTTGGAGACCATTGGGGTATTTTATTTTCGCATCCTGCCGATTTCACTCCTGTATGTACTACAGAACTTGGTGAAGTTGCCCGCCTTTCTTCTGAATTTGAAAAACGCAATACGAAAGTGATTGCATTGAGCGTGGATCCATTGAATGAACACTTCAGGTGGTTAGGAGATATTGAAGACACACAGCATGTAAAACTAAACTATCCCATTATCGCAGATGAAGACAAATCAATTTCGGAAGTGTACGGGATGATCCAACCAGGCATTACAGAAAAGTCCACCGTGCGTTCTGTTTTTATTATCGCTCCGGATAAAAAAGTCAAGCTCACTATTACCTATCCACCTTCTACTGGTAGAAACTTCGATGAGATTCTCAGGGTTTTAGATTCTTTGCAACTGACAGCCTACAAGCAGGTTGCGACGCCATGCAATTGGAAACCGGGAGAAAGAGTCGTGATTCTGCCTAGTATATCAAATGAGGAGGCCGACCAGAAATTTCCTCAAGGTTATGAAACCGTTCGCCCTTATCTGAGATTTACCAAGGTAGATTAAGAGAGGTTTAGTTATTACTTTTAATTTCTACTTTAAAACTTCTTATCTGTCATTTACTGTTTAAGGGGTGAAACCGGGCAATGGTTTCTCTCAAATAATGAATATCGAGATGCGTGTAAATTTCGGTGGTGGTTATGCTTTCATGTCCCAACATTTCCTGAACCGCGCGAAGATTTGCACCCCCTTCAACGAGATGTGTTGCGAAGGAATGCCGAAACGTATGAGGACTGATTGCTTTATGAATTCCGGCTTTTGCAGCCAGGGATTTAACCAGATTAAAAATGCTGACTCTTGAGAGTCTCTTCCCAAATCGATTCAAAAAAAGAAAATCTTCATGACCGCGTACCTTTGGCAGGCTGTTTCTGTAATTCAAAATGTAAAACTGAATTTGCTCAAGAGCTGTTTGACCAATGGGGACTAATCGTTCCTTATTTCCTTTTCCGATGACCCGGATAAATCCGTCTTCCTGATACACATTGGAAAGCAAAAGATCACACAATTCGCTGACCCGCAAACCACAGGCATAAAGAGTCTCTACTATGGCCCTGTCCCGGTGCCCCTGATCCTGACTAAGGTCAACTGCGGCAAATATCCGTTCTATTTCTTCAACATTCAAAACATCCGGAATTTTACGCGGCAATTTGGGTCCTTCAATGAGCTCTACCGGATTATCCGTTATCAGATCCTCGATGAGGAGGAACTTATAAAATGCTTTGATACCGGAAAGAATTCGGGCTTGTGACCGCTCTCCTACAAAATCTTGTATCCAGGCTAAAAAATGCTCTACATCAGAAATCTTCATTTTCTCGGGTGAAGGCCGAGCGGGTTGCTGTGCAGCATACAAGGAAAGCTTTTCAACATCGCTGATATATGCTTGAATGGAGTGGGAAGAAAGAGCTTTCTCCAAAAGCAGATACTGTTTAAAACCCTGTATTGCAGAGTGCCAATCCATCCGGTAAATATAAGTCCCATAAGTACCCATCCTGCATATGTTATTGGCTTATTTTTGTCTGTAAAACCGGATTACATTAGCATATGGAATACACAAGGTCTCAGGCTGAAGAATTAGATAAACGAGATGTACTTGCCCCCTTTCGCGATCGATTTCTAATCCCTAAAACTCCATCCGGAAAGGAGTCCATCTATTTTTGTGGAAATTCTCTTGGGCTTCAGTCAAAAAGCATTCGCACTGCCGTGAACCAGGAGCTCGATGACTGGGCCGTTTTTGGAGTAAAAGGACACCATGCCGCTCAACATCCATGGTATGCATACCATGAATTTCTTACGGAGTCTATGGCGGAAGTTATTGGCGCCAAACCATCGGAAACGGTGGTTATGAACACGCTGACGGTCAATTTGCATCTCATGATGGTCTCTTTTTACAGACCCCAGGCAAATCGATATAAAATTTTAATTGAACACAGCGCATTCCCTTCAGACCGGTATGCCGTTGAATCCCAAATCCGTTTCCATGGAATGGATCCGGAGGATGCTTTAATTGTTTTAAGCCCTCCCGAGGGATCCGATTACATTTCTTTCGGGCAAGTAGAGGAGGTCTTTAAAAAAGAAGGGTCCCAAATTGCCTTGGTTCTGATCGGTTCGGTAAATTATTATACCGGCCAAGCCTATCCTATAAAATCATTGACCCGCCTGGCACATGAGTGCGGTGCCACAATTGGCTTTGATTTGGCACATGGAGCGGGCAACTTACTTCTGAATTTACATGACGATGGTCCCGACTTCGCGGTCTGGTGCGGATACAAATATTTGAATGGAGGCCCCGGCACGCTGGCAGGCTGCTTCGTTCACCATCGCCATGCGAACAACAAGGAACTCCCGCGTTTTGCTGGATGGTGGGGGCATAATAAACAGCAACGGTTTAAGATGGAGCCACACATGGATCTCATGCCAGGGGCGGAAGGCTGGCAATTAAGCAATCCACCAATTCTTCCCATGTCCTGTCTGAGAGAATCCCTCCAAATTTTTCAGGAAGCAGGCATGAAACAGCTGCGCGAAAAATCTCTTGCGATGGGGCGTCTTTGCTTTCAACTTATGGATCAACTGAACCATGAGAACATCCAAATCATCAGTCCCAGGAATGATGATGAACGTGGCTGTCAAATTTCCATAAAGATGAAATCCGGCGACCGAAAACTTTTTGACCGGATCAGTGCCGAAGGCATTATTGCAGATTGGCGGGAACCCGATGTCATTCGCATCGCCCCGGTTCCTTTATACAATCGATTCACAGAAATTTATGATTTTGTTCAAATTTTGAAAAAGGCATTACATGAGTGACCGAACCTCCAAAATATACATCGCAGGCTGCGGATTAGTGGGAAGCATGCTGGGACTTCGTCTGCTGCAAAAAGGCTATGACGTCGAACTTTTTGAATCAAGACCCGATATGCGAACAAGGGCTATGAGCGCCGGGCGTTCGATCAATCTTGCGCTTTCCCATCGGGGAATCCAGGCGCTCGAAATGGTAGGCTTGGGAAAAGAGATGCTGACGCATGCAATTCCAATGCACGGTCGTATGATTCATGAGCTATCCGGCGATCTAAAGTATCAGCCATACAGCTCCCGCAGTGGTGAGTTTATCAATAGCATTTCCAGGCGAAGCCTCAACGTACTCCTGATGGACGCAATCGAGCACATTAAACCCGGGGCCATTCATTTTAACCACCGTCTGAGTGCTATAGGAAAAGAAGCACAGAGTTTTATTGTCGAAAACGAGTATAAAGAATCCCTGCATTTGGACAACGGACCTTTGATTGCAACAGATGGAGCGGGCTCGGTTGCACGCAAATGGATGCTTGATCAGACTCCCTGGTTTCATTTCGACTACAGCCAGCGCTTTCAAAATTATGGCTATAAAGAACTCACCATTCCACCAGGTGAGGGCGGAAGCTTCAGGATCGAAAAAAATGCGCTTCACATTTGGCCGAGGGGCCATTTTATGATGATCGCACTCCCAAATCCCGATGCAACATACACAGCTACTCTGTTCCTCCCGTTTGAAGGGGTGGATAGTTTTGAAAATCTGAAAGATCCTGAATCACTCCGGGCTTTTTACCAAAAATATTTCCCGGATACTTTGGGATTGCTTCCCGAGCTGGAAACTGAATTTTTTGAGCATCCCACAGGCTATCTCTACACGGTAAAATGCATGCCCTGGAATTTCAAAGACCGCATCTTGCTCATGGGCGATGCCGCACATGCCATTATCCCATTTTACGGGCAGGGGATGAACTGTGGTTTTGAAGATGTATTCGTACTTGATCAACTGCTCGACGGAGAGATGAACCTGCATCAGGTATTTGAATCCTTCTCCAGGCTGCGCAAGCCCAACGCAGATGCCATTGCCGATCTTGCTGAAGATAATTTCATCGAAATGCGGGACAAAGTGGCTGATCCGCTTTTCCAAAGAAAACGCAAACTGGAGATGCTGCTGGAAAAAAAATATCCCGATTATTTTTCCAAATACGCCATGGTTACCTTCAGGCCGGACATGGGCTACCATGAAGCCATGGTCAGAGGCAGAGCTCAGGACGATGTTTTGATGCAAATATGCAAGGGAAATCAGGAGGAATGGCAGGAATCTGATCTGCAAGCCATTTATCAAAAACTCATGAGCATCAGGTAAACAAACGTTTGTTTGTTTCTTTTTTTACATGAGAATACCCCCATTCCCGGCTTATAAAGCAACTGCCTTTTTTATGAAATGCGCAGCCCTCTGGGGAATATTATTTATTTATCCTGTTTGGCAAAAACCTTTTTTAAAAGGTCAGAGGTTCGTGCAGATAGATTATGACGAATATCTTTTTCCTCCTCTTCGATTTTTTTGAATAATCCGTCTAATGCCTTATTGGTCACATAATCTGACATGTCCGGATTTGCCTTCTTCACAAAAGGGATCTGATTGTATTGGTTGACCGCTGAAGACCATAGTTGCAATGCACCTACCTTTTCCATGGATTCGGTAATTACCGGTTTAAACTCATTATACAAGGCCTGCTGTGTCGTGCGAACAAGATATTGCGTGGCCGCATTGTCATTCCCTTTCAAAATATTCCAGGCATCCGCAATAGTCATTTGCCTGATAGCCTGCACAAAGATGGGCTTGGCCTTCACAGCTGCATCTTCAGCTGCACGGTTGATTTTTTCAACTACATCTTCTTCAACGGACTGAAACCCCGGGACAACCCGCAATTTATTGCATACGGATTGCGCCTCTTCAGGCAAGGCAATTTTATAAATGCTCTTAAAATATCCATCCCGTTGGGCTAAAAAATCGGAACCCTTCCCTGTACCAACGGTCAAGGCTTCCTTTAAACCGGCGGCGACATCGTCTGTGCTTAGTTCAACTGGAAGTACTTTCTTTAAAAATTTATCAAACTGAGCATTGCAGGAGCCAAGAGTTCCTGCCAGAATTAAAATACTTATAATCTGTTTCATAGCAATTTTATAACGGCAAAGCTAGGCGATAAATCACCTGTTGCTGGTTAAATTTTAGTGAAAAAGTAATGCCCATTTAGGGTCAACTTTAAAAAAATCCATGAATAAAGCATGGCGCAATTGTATTTTTACCCGGATTTACTTAATCCCGGTTTAACACATGCCTCCAACCAGTACCCACCATCATAAAGTAAGCCTTGCAGGCTTGTTGATTACCCTCGGTATCATTTTCGGAGACATTGGCACCTCCCCTCTTTACGTTATGCAAGCCATCACAAAAGGAAAGGCTATCAGCCCTGAACTTGTTTTGGGCGGAGTGTCCTGTGTACTATGGACATTAATAATACTTACTACCGTAAAATATGTATTCCTCGCCCTGGATGCAGATAATAAAGGAGAGGGTGGCATTTTTGCACTCTATGCCAAAGTCCGCAGATACAACGCAAAATGGGTAATATATCCTGCAATCATAGGCTGTGCCACCTTGATTGCCGATGGATTTATCACCCCTCCGATTTCAATTTCTGCTGCAGTGGAAGGCTTGACGATCATCTATCCTGAAATACGCACTGTGCCCATCGTCATTGGAATTATTGTAGCCATTTTCAGTTTCCAGCAAGTAGGAACCCAAATTGTGGGCAAAACCTTTGGGCCAATTATGCTCATATGGTTTGTAATGCTTGGCATTCTTGGACTAAATAATATATTAGGCCACACAGAAGTATTGGCGGCTTTTAATCCAAAATATGCTATAAATCTGTTAATTCATTATCCCAAAGGCTTTTGGCTTTTGGGTGCTGTCTTTCTTTGCACTACAGGGGCTGAAGCCCTTTATTCGGATCTTGGTCATTGCGGAAAACAAAATATTCGTCTCAGCTGGATCTTTGTTATGCCTTGTCTCTTGCTAAATTATTTCGGTCAGGCTGCATGGTTATTGAGTCATATGAATGGACAAGAGCTTCCAAAAGATACCCGGATTTTTTATGAACTCATGCCCGAATGGTTTCTTCCAATGGGAATTACGATAGCAACAGTAGCCACTGTAATAGCCAGCCAGGCTCTTATAAGTGGAGTATTTACCTTGGTGAATGAAGCCATGAAACTACATCTCTGGTTTCGGATGAAAGTAAATTACCCCTCCACTTTTAAAGGTCAAATTTATATCCCCACCATCAACTGGTTTTTAATGATCGGATGCATTGCTGTTCAATTGATTTTTCAGACATCCGAAGCAATGGAAGCAGCTTACGGACTGGCGATCACAATTAATATGATCATTACCACAATGCTTTTAAGCTATTACTATAAAGTGAAGTGGCATAAGACTTGGTTGGGTTTGATGTTATTGTTTGGATATCTCTGTTTTGAAACTACTTTCCTGATTTCCAATTTCGACAAATTATTGCATGGCGGATGGTTTACACTGATACTTACTGTAATTTTTGCAACCGTTGTTTTTGTGCATTACAGTGCCCAAAAAATCAGAGACAAGCATACACGTTTTGTGCCTCTTAAAGATTACATCCCGGTGCTGCAAGACGTCATGCAGGATGAATCCATACCAAAAGAAGCAAGCCATCTAGTGTATCTGACCATGTCGGATAGCAAACAACTCATTGATTCGAATATCATGTATTCGATATTGCGCAAAAGGCCAAAACGTGCGGATGTCTATTGGTTCGTTCATGTACATATTCTCGATGATCCTTACACCAAAAATTTCCATGTTGATACCATTGTTCCAAAAGAAATCTTTTTTGTACAGTTGAAATTTGGATTTAAAGTACAGCATCGCGTCAATTCCATGTTTCGCGAAATTGTTGAACAAATGGTGGCAAGCGGGGAAGTCAGCATTCAAAGCCCGTATCCATCTCTTCGCAAACACCACATCGATTCAGATTTCAAATTTATTTTATTACATACCCGCGTTTCTGCGGATACAGAGCTAACCCGTTTTGAAGTATGGGTTGTACATACTTACCGCATGTTAAAGAAATTCAGCCTGCCTGCATTTGAAGATTTCGGGCTTGAAGTTTCTAATGTGGAAGAAGAGGTAGTTCCTATTCTGGTAGGCCCCAAAGCAGAAATGCATTTACAAAGATTAAGCTGAGAATTCCGCTCTTTTTTTGTTTAAAATTTATTTTTCCACATCATGCTCTCCACAGGCAACTTTGTGGGCTCATTGTACTTTGCTCCCGGCTTTTTATTATAGTAGTTCGCGACATCGCCTTCTACAGCAAAATAAATGAGTTGACCTATAGGCATTCCGGCATAGATACGCACAGGCTGCACGCAGCTTATTTCCAGAGTCCAGGTATTGCAAAATCCAACATCTCCTTTTCCCGCTGTCGCATGGATGTCAATTCCAAGACGTCCCACACTTGATTTCCCCTCCAGAAAGGGAACCGCATGATGCGTTTCTGTATATTCATGGGTGACACCGAGATATATGGTGCCCGGTTGAATGACAAAGCCTTCTTCCGGTATCTTAATGTATGAAATAGTATTGTGCTTTTTCGCATCCAGTTCGTGCTGATCATACACAGCCAGAGTTTCACCCAGATGCACATCATAAGAATTTGTTCCCAACATCTCCATTGAAAAGGGCTCGATAACAATATCTCCGGATTCAATGGCTTCCAGAATCTTCTTGTCGCTAAGGATCATAAGTTTATTCTAATTTCCATGTTAATATACGTGCATCCTCACCTGCAGAACAGAGTAGTCGCTCATTCGGCAACCACACTAAACTATTTACGCTGTGATGATGGCCGGCAAATTTAGGCTTTGACAGTTCTTTCACCAAATCAAAACTGTGTACATCCCAAATGCGAATAGATTTGTCGCGACTTGCCGAAGCTATGAATGGAAAGCCTTGCATCCAAACCAGGTCATTAATACAATACCAATGTGCGTTAAGTTTAACAGATGTATCCCCATTCCTGTCCGAAACACACAGCACCGCATCAAGCCCACCTGTAATCAACTTATTTTCTTGCGGAAGCAACAACATGGAGAATAAAGTTCTACCATGCCTTTTTTGCGGCAGACCACATGGCTGAAGATCTGGAACAAGAAGCCGGTGCAGCTGGCCCATATTGTCACCTAATAAAAGTTGTTGCCGTTCTGCATCGTAACAGGCAGACCTCCAACGCAGATTATTCAGCAATAAATTGCCCACACATTCGATTTTTGAGGGATCCCAAACACTGAGCATTCCTTCTCCTCCTGCCGCTACCAGCATGTCACCAATTTTCAGCAAGCGGTATACAGGGCCTTTATGCAAGCGGATTCTCCTGGGCTTTGTGGAATCTGTCCTGCTCATGAAATACAAATCTCCGGACATGCCTCCCGCAATAATCAAATCAGATTCCGGCCAGACGAGTAAAGAGAAAATGCGATCTTCACAATCTGCAATCTTTACCCCAATCTCGCTGCAGGCAGGATCCCATTCTACGATCCAGCCCTCACTTCCGGCACTCAGTATCTTTCCGGGCTCAAATGAAGGAGTCAGAGCATAAATTGCACTCCGGTGCCCCTGAAGTTCTTTGTCTAGAAATATATTCTGTATTGGCATGAGAGTGCGGAGAACCCGCTTAAATATTATCTTGCATTTTAATCATATAAAACGGCAAATTCCTCCAGTGGTTTTCGGCTAATGGCAGGAACATACACTTCATCAGCAGGAAAGCCTACAGGGATGAGTAAATAAGGCTTTTCATTTTCAGGTCGTTGAAGTAAGTCCTGTAAAAAATTCATAGGGCTGGGTGTATGCGTCAGACAGGCCAGTCCGGCATAGTGAATGGCTGAAATTAAAAAGCCGCAGGCCAGTCCAACAGATTCCTGTACATAGTAGTTTTTTTTCTTTTGGCCATTCACCACATCATATGTTTTCCGAAAGACTACAATCAAAATAGGGGCGGTTTCTAGAAAAGCTTTTTTCCAGTCTGTACCCAATGGCTCAAGATCTTCCAACCACTCGGGACTCATGCGTCCATGGTAATTTTCATACTCTTCCTTTTCAGCTGCCTCCCGGATTTGTCTCTTCAGCTCTTTATTGCGTACAACACAAAATGTCCATGGCTGCTTATTTGCACCCGACGGTGCCGTACCCGCAGTTCGCAGGATATATTCGATCAATTCATCTGGTACAGGCTTTGATGAAAAGTCTCTAATTGTCCTGCGGGCATCCATTAAATGGTAATAACTCTCTGCGCGGGTACTCATTTTAGCAGGTGCATATATTAAGGGTTCGTAGCGTATAAAACCAGGAGTGGACATAAAAAACAGATTTATTTATAAATCACCCAACTGTGGACGAAGTAATATTTCTTCGGGCACCGCAGAAGGGCTCAATTCAAGAGCAAACAGCACTGCTTTCGCGACATCCTGTGCCTGCATGAGGCGTTCTTCAGGAAGATTGGCTCCTTTCCAGGAATCGGACCATGCCGCACCCGGGAGAATTGCAGTTACTTTGATTCCAAACTCTTTTAATTCCGCTCTCAGGCATTTGTTAAATCCAAGCAAAGCAAATTTGCTGATTCCATAGGAACTTCCTCCCGGATAAGCTTGCAAACTCGCTATGCTGCACATATTGATGATATGTCCAGATCTCCGGCGAAGCATGTTAGGCAATAACAGACGGGTTAAATAATATGCACTCTCAAAGTTTGTTTTCATGATGAGCTCTAAATTCCCATCAGGCTCATCTACAATCTTACCGGGGATGAATATACCTGCGTTGTTAATAAGCACATCGACTTCCCTGAACACAGACAAAACGGAAGTTGCCAATACTTTCAGCTGGAAACGGTCCGATACATCGCATGCGGTATAAAAAATGCGAATTTGAGGATTTAGCTGAAGGAGTTCCTGTTTTAAGGTATCAAGATCACCTTCATTGCGGGAGCAAAGAAACAAATGATGGCCCTTTTCAGCAAGGCTTTGGGCAATAGCCTTTCCCAGCCCTTTGCTGGCACCTGTTATAACAATATTCATACCCGCAAGTTAGGTCAGGAAAATCAATACGATGTTCAAAATGAATCTTCTTTTCCGTATTCCACTAATTCTTTTGAACCCATCCGCTTTGTTCTACTTTCCCATCCTTGTATAAAACCAGTTTGTACATTCCGGTATGGAAATCAGCTAATGAAATAAGCTGCGCATGATGCACCTTATAGCTTTTCACTTCCCTTCCGCTCAAATCATAAAGCTTCAAGTCGAAAGGTCCCTCACCCACATTCATTAGGATTTCATCATGGGTTGGATTTGGATAAAACCATTCTTTCGCATCCTGACTTTTTTGCATTCCGAATGCTGTATATTCCAGAGCAACCTTATGTGGAATCAGGTTTTGATCATAGGCTTCCGGTTCAATTTTTTCGGCCAATTCAAAGTTTGGAGTGCCGGAAAAATGAATATAAAATAAAGGTTTATCGGGATCCCATTTTAACTCCGATCCTGTGCTCCAGCTTAGTTTCAAATCAGATCCATCTATATGAAAAAATGAACTAGCCAACTGGGCCTCTTCAACTCCAATAAGCTGAGCTGATGAAAAATGCAAATTAAACTGGATTCCATAAATTGGAAATCCCGAGCTGAGATACACCGGGACCTGAGCTCCTTTTGACAGGTCAGCCCTCAGCTTTACATCAGCTGAGTTGGAGCGCAGCTCTGTCTGATTTTGATGGAATCCTTTATAACTAAAATCCACATCTCCCATTTTTAAAACATACACATTGACATTGGTCAAAGGAAAATTAGGGACGTTCACGCCTTTGAATTCTATTTCAGAAATCGGCCGATTGGGTTTCGCAACAGCACGCCAATCCGATCGCAGAAAATACCATGGTTTGGCAACTGCAAACGTATCCCGGACTCCTAAAATCAAGCGCCGCAACTCCGTAATGTCTGATGCAGTGATTTGGTAATTGAAATTCACGTCTGCGGCAATATTCTGTGCCGTGTCTTTGAATCGCTCTAGACCAAGAATATGCCGTTGAATCAGGACAATATCCTTCGTACTTATCCCTTCACGTGCTTCTGTCTTTTTTACAAAACGATAATTGTAAAGACCGGTTTTGGGACTCTTTAAAGTAAATCCATAATGCAGTCCTGCATCCCTGGAGATGCAATATTTCCGGATCAGACTTTCATCTTCAAAAACTAGCGAATCCGGAACTACGCGTATTCCCGTTTCCGTTTTTATCTGCCCCCCGATATCTGCCCTCTGCGACATGGACAAAAGGTCATATACCACAGAAGCGGTACAGGTAAAGCGATCGGTAATTGTCAAGGTGTAACTTCCGGGTGTTCGGTTAAAAATAGTACTGGTACTGTCGCCGGTATTCCATTTGTACGTATAGGGGGTAAATTCACCTACGGGAGTCAATTGAATAAAACCTTCATCGAGACATATTGCATCCGATTTACTGATGATCTGCTTGAAACTGTTGAAATATTTGTGGACATTCATAAAAGTCGTAGCGGTTCTCACCTGCCCATTACAAATATCTTCAAATGACCATTGTCTGCGTATCCGGACAGGTATGTTGCAATTTTGTGAAACCCGCGTATCAAAGTAACTGATTCTGACGGAGCCGAAACTTTTAAAACCATTCAGCAGCTTTTGTGTAAGTGTCGTAAGGCTGTCCGGGTGATCTATCGTGGTATCAGCAGGGACCCGGATATCGTTTACTGTCAGATGTTGAATGGTTATGTATTGATTACACCGGACCTGCTCACCAGCAGCATTTGTAATAGTAAAAATTCGGGTGACCAAATCAGCCCGGTTCTTACAATCCCCTTTTTGATACACTTCCAGATATGAAATCGTAACTTTTCCACCATCATTTGCAGTCACCTTCGGCACACCTGTAACCGTGGTGTCGTATTTGGATCCTTCAATCAATGTAATTGGAGAAGGGCAATCCACCTTTAAGGTGTTGGGGGCAGGTTTAGAATGTGCAAAAGCCCCGGTAATAAAGCCAATTGCTATAATTGTACAGAAAATTCTAAGCATTCTCTCAGGTTTATCGAACTAAAAATAAGAAATTCAACAGAAATACTAAAATCTGAAGCTACTGTCAAAGTTAAAAATACACTTGCTTGGATTTGACAATATATATTGCCATGCCGTTACGAGGTCTATATAGGGGACAAACTTGTATAAGAACAAAAAAAATGTTTTGAAGGTTCCGATAAATGCAGTTTAATCTATTCTAAATCAAGGCTCCAGAAGAAAGGCAATGGTTTCCTGAATACCTTGCAATCCCTTCCTTTTTAAGGCGGATTTTTTAAAGCGCAGCTTGAATTCTTCTTCATTAAGATCCATCCAATCTTTAAAATCCATGCTATAAAGCGGGTATGACTCTTCGAATTCAGGGACCTCACTGGCTTTTGAAAAACGATTCCAGGGACACACCTCCTGGCAAATATCACAACCAAAAATCCAATTCTCCCATTTACCCTTAAAATCTTCGGGTATTTTACTTTTCAATTCTATTGTGAGGTATGAAATGCACTTGCTTGCATCCAATAGATATCCTTCGGGATGTATCGCTTCAGTTGGACAAGAATCAATGCATCTCCTGCAGGTTCCGCAATAATCAGCAATGGGAGTTCCGTACTCAAATTCTACGTCCGTAAAAAGACAGGCAAGAAAAAAGAAAGAACCGGATTTTGGTTGGATGGCCAAGGTGTTTTTTCCATTCCAGCTAATTCCTGCTTCACGGGCCCAAACGCGCTCCATGACCGGTCCGGAATCGACAAATCCGCGTGTGACGGTGCAGTTGTAATGGCTTATCAGCCATTGACTGAGTTGTTTTATTTTCTTTCGGATAACTTCGTGATAATCTATTCCGGAAGCATATTTCGAAATCCTTGGATGCCCATTCGCATATGTCTGGATTTCGCGATCGTAATTCAGGCTCAGCACGATAACAGATCGGGCACCGGGAACAAGTTTTTGTGGATCAATGCGCAAATCAAAATAACGTTCCATGTAACTCATTTCACCGTGATAGGAAAGGTTCAGCCATTCTCTCAGATGATCTGCCTCCTCATCCAGAACTCTGAGTTTTGCAAAACCGGGCTCACCAAAACCCAGTGATTTGGCATATGTTATGAATTCCTTCTGGCGGCCGGACATGTGGCGTATGTTGTTTTATATCAAATACAAGAACGAAGATACAGTGCATTCGGCTTTAGCAACGATATACGACTGCCAACACTTCAGTTGGACTTTTTAAATCTCGCCAGCTCTGAAATATTCGGATAAAAAAATAAGCCCGTATATCCATCGACATACAGGCTTACCACATTATGAAGAAAGTTAACAAATTCCAGATCTGTAAAAGACGGATGTCTTCAAACCTATATTACTTTATTACAATGGCCCTCCGTTAATAGATCGTGCTCTCGTTTAGCCATTTAAAAATCAATCCAAATACCTGCCTCAATATGTTTGATATCATTGTCTTTCCAAAGTGTATTGAGGTCCATATTTGCGTAGAATTTCAGAGGTCCGACATCCAATCGGCCTGTCAGCCCGTAGCGGAATTCCTCAAATCCGAAATCTTCCTCCGTTTCAATAAAGCGATCCGGATCGATCGTCCTGAGTTCATGTTCCTGGTGAATCAGTAATCCCGCATACGCCCCAAGGCCCATTCCGATTTTGCCAAGTCCTTTAATTTTATTGCTTTCCGTGTATAGGCAAAGAGGTATTTGCAAATGGTGCGTAATAAACTCTGATTTTTTGATATTTTGATCTGTCGTATAAACCAGGATTTTATTGGGTTCAAAATTGATTTTATTTTTAAATTCATATTGAGCGATTCTCCAGGTAAGTCCCGTCATCAACATGAGGTTGCGGGAACCCAGATAAATCTTTGTAGGCAGAAAAGTGAAGTTGAAATTCCAGGAGCCCCAGGCTTTCATTTTTAAATCATTTTTCAAGGGCTCTGCGACATTGGCTCCTGCATTCAGGAATCCCAGTCCGAGTTCAAAGTCCAGTAATCCTACTTTAGCTACGGAGTTCTTCCCCTTCTTTATTTCTTTTGAATCCGGTTCCGGGGATTTGTTCTCAGATTTCAGATCGCCGTGTGGGTCTCTCTTTCTTCTCATTTTTTCAATCTCCCTCTTCATTTCAATTTCGGCTTTTTGCAATTCCCTTTCTGCGTTTTTCAGTTCCTTTTCCGCCTCCTCTTTATTTTCGATCTGCTCGTTTTTCACTTCCGCCCTTGCTTTTTCAAGTTCCTTACGCGCTTGCTCCAGTTCTTTTTCGGCTTCTTTCAGGTTTTCTTCGAGCTCCGTTTCCCACTCTTCCTTCTTCATTTCTTTCTGATCCTTGCTTTCAACGATAATGATCTCCTTCGTTCCCATTTTAAGACGTGTCGTATCCTCACCTTTGGGTTTTGATTGCGAAGGATCCTGGGCGGCCGCAGACCAGACGGAGAGGCAAAGAGCGGCCATGATGATAACAGTGTTGCTTTTCATTTTAATGTATTTATTAATTTTGGATTGAATACTAATGATCGTTTGTTCCGAAATGAAAGGTCTTTGAAAATTCAAGCAATTCGGTTTTTACGTTGACAGCAAGAGCGGACTCATGCCCCCTGTTTCCTGTCTGGAAATCAATTGTATTTGAAGTCCATTCCTTTGTTTTTTTAGAAAGAAACTTAAGAAAGCCTTTTTTAAGAAAAGATCCCACACTCTGGGCCTCAGGAGGCTGGTTTTCTTGTGTGGGGCTCACAGCATGTTCTTCCGAAACAGGCGCTTTGTCCTCCATTGCAATTGGATGTTCGCTTATAGAATTTTCGATGCTGTCCGCAGTTGTAATGGAATTTTGATTATGCAGTTCAAAGGGCTGTCCTTTCGCAGAAACAAGCTCCTGGTCCAAAGGACTGGTATTTTCAGCTGCAACAAACGATTGTTCGTTTGATTGCTCATGGTCCATGTTTGCCACCTTAGGTTCACTTGCAAATACAGGATGTGGCACGGAATGGGAGCTCTGTGGCATTGTGTGTGGTTCACTGCGCAAGGGATCTTTTGTTTCCTGTTTTGGGAGCTTCCCGATTTCAATCGTCTCCTCTGTTGCATCAGGACCTGTGTTCCCGACTTGATCCGATTCAATTTGTTGGCTAACATTTGCCAGATCCGGTGTCTCCCTTTTTTGAATGGCAAGGTAAGCAACAAATAAGAAGGTCACTGTCAAAAGACTTGCGGCAATTGCCAGTCTGCGTACTGTAAATTTGCGAGTAAAGCTCTGCTGCCGAGCATTTCCGCTTTCCATTTGATTCATGATCTCAGCAAAAAGTTCCTTTCGGGGGAGCTCTTTATCTAAGTCCTGTCGTGACCTTTGGATATACTCTTTCAGATAGTCTTCCATGTCTTTTATTTTTTTGAATCCAGTCCATTAATTTTTGTTTTGCCCGGAGGTATTGACTCCTGGAAGTTCCCGCTACGATTCCCAGAGCGGAGGCAATTTCTTCATGCGAATAATCTTCCAGTGCATGCATGGTAAAAACGATTCGATACCGGTCGGGCAATTGACGGATACCTTCGTGTATGAGTTCCATGTTTAATTCATGATCCATTTCGGAAAAGAGCTCGGATTCATCCTGAAGCTTGTGCATAAAGGGCTGCTGCTCCAAATCTTCAAAATTCATTTTCCTTTTGGATTTCATCATTCCCAATGTTGTATTGATACAAATGCGCTTGATCCAGGCAGGCAGCAACTCCGCTTGCTGTAGACTACCAATACCTTGAAAAATCCGGATGAAGGACTCCTGTAGGGCATCATGAGCATCTTCACTGTTGTTGGTCAACCGAAGGCAAAGATTGTACATAGGCCGGGAAAAGCGGTCATACAAGGCCCTGCATGCCGCCTGGTCCCTGTTTTTGATCCGTTCCAGCTCATCCATCATCCTGATTTTCCGTTTGCGTTTTACTTAAGGACTCCAAATTTTCAAAATGTTGCATGATTCCAGCACATTTTTTAAAAAAATTCAGTCCATTGCAGGAGCCCCTAAAATTTACACATGTAAAAATTATATGCTCCTCCTTCTTTCACAGGCATTTAAACTTTAGAAACGGATCGTTATGAACATAAGGTATCCATCTGTCGATCCGACAATTCGAAAATATCGGACAGCGCTTCCCATAGACAAAGAATCCATTCATCACTGGATTGTGTAAGGCCACATGCACTGTATGCGCATAAAAAGGTCTCAGGAAATGACAAAGTCGAAGGCATAAAAGCATCGGCCCTGAATTTCTGCAATTGACATAAGTATGTATGAAAATAAAAAATACATATTACAATTTTTTAAATATGTCAATAAAATGGGAGAAATCCAGCCCGATGCATGGAAGGAAGCTACATGTATTGCACATATTTCCAAATCCGGGAAATGACGCTTTTGAAGATGAAAGGAAAGAGTTGACCAAAGCTAAAAGGTGCAGGCGTCCCCATGCTTTTTTAGCCAGCGTTCCGCCTTTTCATACTCGGGCATAACCTTGCCGACAAGTTCCCAAAAATGACTGGAATGATCCAAATGGACGAGGTGGGCCAATTCATGTACGATGATATAGTCTGTGATAAATTGGGGAGTGAGTAAAAGACGCGTTGATAAATTGATGTTATTCTTTGCACTGCAGCTGCCCCAATTGGAGGAATTGTGTTTGAGGCGAATACTTTTTATGGTCTTATTAAAAAATTTCGAATTTATTTCGTGGACCCGGTCATGGATTTCCTTATAGAAAACGGAAGCAAGAATCCGGCTTATAATTGTGCTGCAGACTTTTTGCTTTTGCCGCGAAGGAATGCCTTCCGGTAGTTGAATACAGATGAACCGACCCCTGCGCTGGCCTGATGCGGTTTGTCGTCCGGCTTGCTCTGTCAGCTGCAATTCAAACTCCATTCCACGGAGTTGTATAAGCTGTCCACTCCGGTAATCTTTTGGTGTGTATTTGCTACGAAGCTTTGAATCCTCAGCAAGCTTTTTGTGCAACCAGGACTGAGCCCAATGGATAAACTCTTCCTTTTGTTTGGAGGAGCTCAAAACGGGAACTCTAAGAATGGCCTTGTCCTTTGCAAGCGAAACCCGGGCAGATCGCCGATGTTCATAAACAATTTCAAGCGGGAGCGCAAAATCCGCATAGTTCAACAGCCGGGATTCGGTAAAGGCCTGAGATTTAGGCATGCTTGCGTTCAAATTCTTGCATGACTTCAACAAGTGCGTTTACACTTGTTAGCTCGAGAGCATTGTACAGTGAAGCCCTGAAGCCTCCAACAGATCTGTGACCTGCAAGTCCGTAACACTCTGCCGCTTTGGCCTGCGCCAGAAATAATGCTTCGTGGTCGGGATTTTTAGGTACAAACACAACGTTCATCCAACTGCGATCTTCTATTGCAACCGGACATTCAAAACATGCATTTCTGTCGATCTCGGTGTACAGGGTTTCAGCTTTTTTGCGATTGCGTCCTTCGATCGCTTCAAGTCCCAGGGCTTTTATCCATCGCAAAGTCAGCAGGGTCACATAAATTGGAAATACCGGCGGCGTATTATACATACTGCCATTTTCCATATGCAATTTGTAATTCAGCATAGAAGGCAGCTTTCGTTTAGCCTGGCCTATCAGGGACTTTTTGATCACCACGAGGGTAACGCCTGCGGGTCCCAGATTTTTTTGAGCTCCTGCATAGATCAGTGAAAATTTGGAAAAATCCAGGCGACGGCTGAAAATATCACTGGACATATCGCATACCAAAGGAACCGGGACATCCGGCCATTGGTGGTACTGACTTCCGTAGATGGTATTGTTGGAGGTAATGTGCAGGTAAGCTGCATCATTGGGAACATGTATTTCCTTGGGTATGTGTCTGAAATGATCCGACTCGGAACTGGCCACTACCTGGACCTTGCCAAACAGAGAAGCCTCCTTAATAGCTTTGGAAGCCCAGACCCCTGTATTGACATAACATGCAGTTTCATCTTCGTTGAGCAGATTCATGGGAATCATAAAAAACTGGCTGCTTGCCCCCCCGGACAAAAACAATACGGTATACGTATCGTCCAGGCCCATCAATTCAAGGACCAATGCGGCAGCTTCATCCATGACTGCTTCAAAAGGCTTGCTCCTGTGAGAAATTTCCAATAAAGACAAACCCATTCCGGCAAAATCCACAATAGCAGCCTGTGCTTGCTCCAAAACAGGCTTGGGAAGAATGGCCGGACCTGCAAAAAAATTGTGTTTCGTCAAAATAAACTGTTTAGATCCCAAAGGTAAAGACTCTGGGCGAACACATTATTCCTGCGGCAGAGATTTATAAATACCTTGTTAAATACAGATCGTATCTGTCTGACACCTGACATCATATTCAATTCATACATAATATGTTGTCTTTTGTCCTTTAAAAAAGGCCTTTTATCAATTCCGTGCTTCGCTTAATGTATTATTTCCCCTCTGGGATGCTGGCAGACCTATTTTCGAACCGTAATTACATTATTCAATCCGATTCCTAATACAAACTGAAATGAAAACTCAAAATTTAAACCAAAATCAGCTCTTTAACAGGGTCATCCTCTTCAACCGATTTTCATTATTTGTGGTTTTCTTTTGGTTTGGCTTTTTAAAAGTAATTTCAGTATCTCCGGCGGAAGGCCTGGTTACCCATTTACACAATGAAACTTTAGCCCGCTTTATTCCTTCGGAGCAATTCGTAATTCTTTTAGGCATTTTTGAATGCCTCATCGGAATATTATGGCTTGTGCCCAAATTGACGAAATGGGCATTTTACCTGTTTTCAATTCAAATGTTTACGACTTTTCTGCCGCTCCTTTATTTACCTTCAGACACCTGGCAAAATTCATTTGTACTCACTTTAACAGGACAATATATCGTAAAGAACCTGGTATTAATTGGCTCAGCACTGTTTATCCTGCTTGATTACATTGCTCAGCAAAATAAATCAACCCTTACTCAAAACAACAGATCTGCGGATCCGGATTTTTCAGAACCTGCAATGGCTTATCAGATGCAGGCTTTGCAACATGCCGAGAAATAAAGTTTGTAGACATCCGTCAGCCTGATTACCCTTATCCTTAACATAAACACATTATCAGCCATGAAAAAACAAATCATTGTATTTATTGCATTTTTCAGCAACTTCCTGCTTTGCCAGCTCCATGCACAAGGATGCGTGGCTGTCAGGCAAATGGGAGGTCTGAATATGTGCTCCTCAAACTCTTACAATCTCTTACGCGGAGATCTCCAACTTGGAACCAACTATCGCTATTTTCACTCCTGGCGTCATTACGTTGGTACCGAGGAACAACCCCAAAGACAAATTACGGGAGGTGGTCACGATGCCAATGGCAATGACCGCGGCAATGCCGTAAATATTTATTCACATGCGTTGGATTTCAATTTTTCCTACGGATTTAATTCACGTTGGCAACTGAACTTTACCATTCCTTACGTAAACAATGAACGCTCGCAGGTATTGAGACAAACAAAACCTGTTGCTGATACCTTCCGTTATAGCGTTTATGCTGCCGGAATTGGAGATATGCGCCTTGGCTTGAATTATTGGGTCTTCAATCCGGAAAAATCCAACAGAGGAAACCTCATGATTGGTTTAGGCTTCAAACTTCCTACCGGAAGATATGATGCCACCGATAATCAGGTGCCACAATCGGACGGAACGAAATTAGACTTCCAGGTAATGGATCAGGCCATACAGCCCGGAGACGGTGGTTTGGGCATCTCTGTTGAGCTGCAGGGCTTCAGGCAGTTATTTGGTGGTGTATATGGATTTGCAAACGGATACTATTTGTTTAATCCAAAGGAATCCAACGGCGCCTATAAATCTGCACCCACTGTTGTGAAAAATCCTCTTGACAGCAAACAAACGCTGGGAACACTTGATGGATACAATATCTATGCATGCCCGGATCAATATTTTGTCCGTGCAGGACTGATGACATCTTTATTTGACAATTTCAGCGTTTCTCTTGCCTCAAGGTGGGAAGGCATTCCGGCCTACGATGCATTTGGCGGTCAGGTTGCTTACCGTCGTCCCGGATATGTGGTTTCTGTCGAGCCGGGAATTGCCTATCGCACCGGTAATCATAATTTTTCTCTGTACGTTCCAAGAAACTTTGTAAGAAACCGCATTCAAAGCGCTGCGGACATTGCCAATCAGGATCTACAAAACAGTGTGATCACAGATCCTGCAGCGAAAGTACACGTCCAGGGGGATGCAGCCTTCGCGGATTATTCGATTAGCTTTGGATACAGCTACCGCTTTTCTTTAAATGCATCTGCGCCCAACCATAGTATGTCCGTGCAGCCTGCAGAATAAAATTCATTTCTTTGAACTGCTAAAAACATAAAAGCAGAAATTGAATGGATCGGTGTCTCCAAACAAAAAACCGAAACTATACCTAACCTTTCCTATTATTTCGCTTAAGTTTTGCATATCAGAGAGCCGGGACTTCCGGCTCTCTGATTTTTGGATCGAGACCAGCTTCCTACTCCGCCTTGTACTCTTTTTGTATCTACCCCATATTATCTTTGCCAGACAACCGCAAGTATTTGTATGCCCAGAATATCTATTACCGTAAAAAATGCATTGGTGTATTTTGTACTGATGGTTGTATCCTCAACAACCCTGGGCTTCGCAATCTATAAACTGAGTTCACGAAAAGTACTTGAAAATGCAACGCTCTCACTGAATCACAACAACGAAACAGCTGTACTCCAATTCAAAACATTTTTGGAAGACATTCAGAAAGATGTTTGGTTTTTGTCAAAAAATCCTTTCCTGAAAAAATACATCACGAAAATGGATGAGGAGGGCTTGAAAAACGGTGTCGCACAGGAAATGCTTGCACTTCTGAAAGCCAAGCCCCATTACGCCCAGGCCCGCATACTGTCCCTTGAAAAAAAAGGAAAGGAGATTATTCGTGCAGAAAGGCAGGAAGACCGCGTGCTCCTCGTAGAAGAAAAAATGCTTCAGATCAAAGGGGACCGCGACTATTTCAGAGAGACCATACAGTTGCCCGAGGATTCCATTTATGTTTCAGAAATTAACCTGAACCAGGAATATGGTAAAATCATTTTTCCCATGGTCCCTACACTCCGGGTCGCCACACCGCTTTTTGACGGTGACAAAAAATGGGGCATCCTTATTATCAATGTGGATTTGAGTTATGTGTTTAAAGAATTGTCAAAAATTGCGGGAGCCGGCAATCAACTCAGGGTATTAAACCAAAAAGGTTATTACCTGATACATCCCGATACTTCGCAGGTGTTTCGCTTTGAATTTGCAAAAGAACCAAATCTCGACATGCAGGAATTCGAAGCGAAACTCATTCGTCTTAATCCTACAGATTCAAATTTTCAAAAGTTCATCGATAAAGAAAAACTGGAATCCGTCATTCGCTGCGATTTTCCCAGAAAGAACTATACTCTGTATTTCAATCTGGTATCCAATCAGACGGACCTGCTCGCAACTTTTAATGCATGGAAATCAAATATCATTTCCATCACTTTGTTATTTACCCTTATTTCAATAGCGATTGCTGTTTACTGGACGCGCCGGCAATCTATTACATTCCGTACGATTACCGACAGCATTGCAAATTTTGGCAGAAATCCTGACAAGGTGCAACTTGACATTCAGCGAGATGACGAAATTGGAGATCTGATCAAAACATTTGTGGAAATGGCCTCCAGGATCAATCGGAATTTGGAAGAGCTCAAATTGGCGCGTGACGAGGCACACGAGGCAAACCGGGCCAAACAATCGTTTCTGGACAACATGAGCCATGAAATCCGCAATCCGCTCCAGTCCATACTCGGCATGGTGGAAATGCTTCAACAAAACAAGCCCCGTGCGGACCAACAAGTTTTCCTGGACACCCTTAAATTTAGCGGGGAAAACTTACTAACACTTGTTAATGATATTCTGGATTACCGTAAATTAATTCACGGTCAAATCAATCTCGTAAAAGAGGATCTACCTGTTTCTGCTTTTCTCGACCGGATTATCAAATCCCACTTGTTCGAGGCAAGGACGAAAAAAATACGCCTCGAATTGAATATCGAAAAAACACTTCAAGGAAAATCTTTTCGTACGGACCGGGGCAGACTAAGCCAGATTTTAAATAATCTGATCACAAACGCGCTCCGCTTTTCGAAAGAAAATACAAGCGTGCGCCTCGATATCCGTCTTGTTCTGGAAAATGAAGTGCTTTTTTCAATTACGGACGCAGGTCCTGGCATTTCGGAAGACAACATTGAAAATATACTGCAGCAAAAACCTGTTACGGGAACTTCAAAACAACTCCAGAATGTGGGATTGGGCCTTCCCATCGTCATCAATTTGCTGAAATTGTTTGGCTCAGAATTGAAAATTGAAAGCGAAATCAATAAAGGCAGCACCTTCCAATTTGTATTGAATTGCGAACTTGATGAAATGGGAATTGTAAAAAAGGAACAAAAAGTCAACTACAGCTTTCCTTCCATGTACATACATCGCGTCGCCTGCATTGAGGATGATCCCCAAACTTTATTTTTCTACAGGCAACTTTTTGAAAGGCTGGGATTGCAAATGAATGCATTCAATAACCCAAATGAGTTTATCCAGTATCCGTCTTCCCATTTCGAACTCATCGTTTCTGATCTCAATTTCATGAACAGCAAATCAGATTCGGAGTGGATGCAACTTGAAAAATTGCGACCCGAGGGAACACTTTTTCTGATCGTTTCAGGAGCAGATGACAACGAGCAGGGGAATGGTTTTGATCCAAAACTATGGGATGGTTATCTTCAGAAACCCGTTTCGTCTGAACAACTTATTGAGGAAATCTGTCGCATCATTTTCAAAAAGCATTTTGAGCACATTTCCTTCGATGCGCTCTACCAGTTGTATGATTTCGATCCTTCTAAAATGCAAAGTTCAATTCTTTTGTTGCAAAGTGAATGGAAGGATCTGAGCCGCCAACTCATTCAAGCTGCAAATCAAAAAAACCTACACGACTATGACAAGGCCTTCCACCGACTCATCAATAGTATCCGGATTTTTGGATTGCTCGAACTCCAGCATCTGATTGAAAAAATGCGAAGTCAGTTAAATACGGAATCACCGGATGCTTCGGCAATTGCTTCCATTATCGATTTTCCCTTGAGTTCTTATGTCGAAGAAATCGAAAAAGAGGTGAGCAGCCAGCGCACTGTATGATATTTTTCAAAATCAACGCACTGAATATTCACTTTCATTTTTAAGTACGCTCACTGCGTGAGCGTTTGAATGAAATCGCAGCAAAAATTTGGTTTAGCAGATGCACATAAGCTGACAAAATATCAATCTTGCAATAAAATACCTAAAAAAATATTTTCCCAAAAATGAAGTATTTCAATCCGAGCGCCTAAGCATTTTTTTACACTGTCGAAATGCTTTTATCTCTGAATGATTCATCTGGTCATTTGGATTGCCCTTTGTTTCATCCCAAGCTGATCGCTTCTCTTTCGTCAGAAAGTAAAAGCTTTGAATGCAATCCAACACTACTTTCAGATTCGCATTTGCAGACTGCATACCCAGCCCCTTCCGTCAGAACTCCATACTCCTTGACCCGGATATCCGGTTGGACGTTTTGTAAAATACTGCTTGTTGGTTAAATTGTTGATACCTGCTTTGCAACTAAACGAATGGCTGATTCTGTAAGAGATATTAAAATCCCAAATACCATATTCCGGTACAAGGCCCTTTGCGCCATTTGCACTCGGCACACGCGTATTGAGTGCGTCGGAATAACTTTCTGAAACATAACTGTATTGTAAAATACCCGCAAGTTTTTTGTATGCAATCTGGATACCACTTCGACAAATCCATTTGGGTAGTGTTTCCAGGCGGTGGCCTCTCAGGTCCGTATTTTCATTTCCATTTTTCACTCTGCCATTCAGATAATACCCATCAAAAAATGAACCCGACATAAACACGCTGACCACGCTGTTGAAGGTCTCAACAGCACGATAGTCTAAATAACATTCCAGTCCATTTGTCCGGGAATCACCAATGTTAGTCTTATAGATATAGGATTGGCCTGAATCATCTGTTAATACCAGACTTCCAATCCTGTTTTTATACAAAATCTGAAAAGCACTCAGGTCATAATTGAATCGCATGCCCAATTTTCCGCGGACTCCTAATTCAGCATTGTGTCCACGTGCATCTTTAATATCCGAATCTGTTCTTTCCAATATACTTCCCGGGATAATGTCTGCAAAAATAACCGGACGATACGCCTGCGAGAAGCCTGCATACAACTCATTCGTGCGGTCCAGGCGACAGGACAAGCTTGTACCCAACAGAGGATAATGATGATCGACTTGAACTGGAATTCTCTCATTGGGAAGGTAGCTGATCTTGCCGGTCATATCACTTGCTCCGGATTCGACACGGAAACCTGCATTCCAACTTAAATGTTTGTTGATTCGCAAGAGGTTTTCTGCATAGAATGCGGCATTCTGCGTTTTATAGTGAATATCCCTTCCGAAATCACCGGTGATCTCCAGATTGTAATCCGTTCCTGTAGTTCCAATTCCCTGTTGTCTTCGGTGAAGATCATTGTTGATGTACCTTATACCTGCTATGAAATGGTTGCCATCATGAAACAGATGATAATTCCAGTTTAATTTCAACTCCGAAGTGTAACTATTGAACCGGTCTATATCAACCTGACGGGGTTTATACATTAAGCTGACAGGATCTATCGCATCTGCCTGATCTGCAAAACCGATAAACTGCACACTGTTTCGGGTTCCAAGTACTGCGGAGCAGGTCCATTGCAAATCCCAATTATCATTCAGCTTCCATTCCAGACGAAAACTGGGCACATAAATATTCGGTGAAAAATAATTCCTGCTTCTGCTGGCCTGCTTTGGGTCTGCATAAAACATCGAATCGGTTAATGGTCCAGGAATTCTAAAAAGGTATTGACTTCTTGCCAACTCTGCACGGACATGAATGGACTTCGAAATTTCATAAATGACCCGCGCGAATTCAGCCTGCGCATTGGATTGCGCATTTTCCCTGTACCCCTCAGATACTCTTTTTTGGTAATAGGCCTGGTAGGACCACTTTCCCGATTTGCCACTTAGGCTGTGATAACTGCTCAACAGTCCAAAAGAACCAATTGAATGATTTCCTTCATAAGAAAGTACTTTCGACGTATCGATTTCCCTGGTCACATAATTGATCATACCTCCAAACTGCGAACCATAGAGTAAGGATCCCGTTCCCCGAATTAATTCGATTCGGCCAATGGATTCCATCGGAGGGCTGTAATGACTTGCAGGATACCCATAAATATCTGAATTCGTCATAATATCATCCGCACGGACATTATATTCCCAGCTTCGATGAGGATCAAGGCCCCTGGTGGAAAAATTGATTTGGTTACCGGAACCGTCCATATCATAAATAAATGCACCCGGTATTTTCGCAAAAATCTGCCGCCCCGATTTCTCGGCAATGTTAGCAGGAAGATCCTGCAATTGAATAAACTCGTTTTTTTTTCCAAGGGAAATATATCCGTTATGAATCTCTTGCAAACGCTTCACTTCCGCAAAGGGGAATCGATATGCCTGCACCGTGATGGCTTCCAGATTGCGCGTTGCAATGGTATCCACTGCCTGCGCATGAACATAAGTAGAGTATCTAAAAAAAAGTAAAATGAAAAAAAGAAAAGACGTACGGGTATTCATAGTGATATATTTATTTCTAAAATTAGAATCGCCATGGTTTCAGCAATTCGAAGCACATCGCTTCGCAAATTGCCCATCGTACCGCCCAATTAAGTTGCAAAGTTAAGCCCTCACACCTGAGCGTACTCCCCATAAAAATTAAAATTTGTTTAGAATTGAAAATCGGCCGATTGATAAAAAGGGTCCTGCGCTTGTATGCACATTCTTAAAAAGCCTTGACAAACTTCATAAGTAAAGCTTTGTACTTCTCTCCAATGGGAATGGATTTATCCTGGATGAGTAATTCATCCTGGTTTATCACCTGGATTTTTTTGGAATTTACCAGATAAGATCTGTGAACGCGAATGAACTCGCCGGGCAGACGGTTTTCCAAATCCTTCATGGTGACAAGACTCAAGGTCTGGCCATTTTCTGAAATAAAATTGGAATAATTGCCTTCTGATTTAATAAACAGAAGTTTATTAAAATAGATCCGCACCAACTTACTTCCGTCTTTGACAAAGATGGAATCGTCGATGATGGTTGTTTTTTCGGGATCCTTCTTTAACTGGATGACCCGGTCCAGCGCTTTTTGGAACCGCTCGAAGCGAATGGGCTTAACCAAAAAATCAACAACCTGATCGTATTCATAACTTCTGGCCGCGAAATCAGATTCGCTGGTAACCATGATCACCGGAATCTGGCTTTGCAATCTCTCCAGAAAATCCTGACCTTTCATATCCGGAAGGTGATAGTCCAAAAAAATCAAATCAAGCCCACCTGCTGACAAAAGATTCAGCCCGTCCAGCGCTGTGGTTACGTGGATACAAAAGCTTACCTGGTCTGTTTTAGAACAAAAGTGCTTGATCAGGTCACCGATCAGAGGATCGTCATCAACAACTAAACAGCGCAAAGACATAATTGGTAGCACAAAGTTAGCTTACTCCATACGACTGGCAAGTTTTTCACCAATTTATAAGGGGTATTCGTCCATTCCTGCAAGCCATTTACATAATAAAATCAGGACAGGGCATGAGTTGTCGTAATTTTGAAATACAGATGGAAAGAATAACCTAAAGTGGCTAGGAAATCATCAGAAATTTGGTTTTTGCTAAAATTGCTTCGTACTGGATCCCATACTCGATTTTAAAATAGTTTTGGAGCCCGATCTCAGTCATCCACAAATAAAACAGATAGAAATCATGGTATTGGTTGTTTTTGGATGACTGAGATTTTTTTTTATAGAAAACGCAAAGGCCTGGACAAATTCGTAAACCATTAATTATAAATATTTTAAACAATCCAAAGACACGTAATGAAAACGAAATTTCTCTTTCTGCTTTGCTTTTTGGGGATGTTTGAGTCCCTGAAATCTCAAGCTCATTCCAATGGCAGTTATGTACCAAGCCTTGCTTCCAAATGGCTTGATGTCGCACTGGAAGTTACCGCCAATGACGTGGACCGCGTCGGGGCAAAACCTACCATTCAGTCCAGATCACTCGGAATTGCCATGATGGCCATGTACGATGCGTGGGCTGCTTATGATGATAAAGCAATCGGTACCAGTTTTGGGGGAGCGCTTCGAAGACCCGCAGCCGAGAGAACTTCCAAAAACAAAGAAATTGCTATCAGTTATGCCATGTATCAGGTTCTGATAGATCAATATCCTGCCGACAAAGAGTACATCTTAAAAGAATTTAAGAAGATGGGATACGATCCCAAAAACAAAAGCATGGATCGTCGGAAACCGGAAGGAATTGGCAATCTGGTCGCAAAAGCCATTATTGAAACGCGTCACAACGACGGAGCCAACCAACTTGGCAATGAAATTGGATCAAACGGTCAGCCTTATTCGGATTACACCCAGTACAAACCCATAAACAGCTACAAGAAGGTCATCGATCCGGACCGTTGGCATCCATTACCCTTTGTCGATTCCAAGGGAGATACCTTCCTGGTCGGTTTTCTTACCCCGCACTGGTACCGTGTTAAACCATTCGGACTGAAGTCTTCCTCTCAATTCCGAGCACCCGATTACCCAAAATTTGGTTCTCCGCAGTTGAAAAAAGAAGTAGATGAAGTGATTGACTTTAATGCTAACCTGGACCATCAGAGAAAAACCACCATTGAGTTTATGCGCGATGGACCACGTTCTACCGGTCAGGCTGGACACTGGCTGCGCTTTGCCCAAATGGTATCTACAAGAGATCATAATAATCTGGACCGCGATGTAAAGTTGTATTTCGCCGTAGGAGCGACTGCAATGGATGCATTCATTTCCTGCTGGGAGACGAAGAGATACTATGACAGCTCCAGACCCTGGACTTTGGTTCGTCAATATTACAAGGGTCAACAGATAAAGGGTTGGGGAGGACCAGACCAGGGAACAAAAGAAATTCCTGCTGAAAGATGGCATCCCTATTCTCCTGCCAATTTTGTTTCACCTCCTTTTCCTGCATATGTCTCCGGGCACAGCACAGTAAGCGGGGCTTGCGCCAAAATTCTTGAACTTTTTACCGGAAGCGACAAATTCGGAGAAACGGAAACCCGCCTTTGCGGTGCCATTACGGAAACTCCGGGAGATCCTGTTTCCTTACCACTACCCACATTTACAGCTACTGCGGAAATGGCCGGTATTTCAAGAGTACTGGGCGGTTACCACATTCAGACTGACAATATTGAAGGTCTCAAAATGGGACGAAGTGTGGCAAACTATCTTTGGAATGATGTAATTACCAAATACTTTGATGGTACTTATAAAAAATAAAGTACCGCTTTAAAATCAACCCGATAGAAGGCCGGCATTTTGGAAAATGCCGGCCTTTTCTATTTTACTGCATCCGGCAATCTGATTTGGATTCATCTTCCTTCGGTGAAATGTTTTCCGGACTTTAATTTCAGCCCCTCGATTCCAAATGAAAGAAGTAGAAGGAAAGCATAGTTCTACTTCAGAGTTCAAAAGCTTTAGAAATTTTTATTGATAATTTAATCTACGGTCATCCTCACAGGTGGTCAAAGCAGCGTACGAACCTAAAATCCAAAGTGCATTACGATGACATCTCCGGAAAGCATTCCACAGTCTTTTCCTGGCTAATGCACCATTCACGCGAATGTAAACGTATTATATTTCTGATTCGGAAGAGCTCGCCCTGTAATCAAACTACGGAAAGGAGCTTCAACAAAGCCTGCAAAGTGGACGTCCGTATTATTCTTCCTTCTCCTTGCGTTTGTGTTTGATAACCTTGGCGTCGATATTGAATATGATTTCTTCAGCGATATTTTTAGCCTGGTCGCCAATGCGCTCGATTTTGCGAACGATGGACAGCACATGCAATGTCTGCCTTCTTTGTTCGGGAAATTTATCCAGGCATTCCAAGGCCTTGTAGCTTGCCCCATCATTAATCTTATCGAGAATTTTGTCCTGTTTATAGACCGTCCTTGCTTTAAGCGTATTTTCAAGCAGATAAGCTTCCCGCAAACTCTTTACCATCTCTAGTGAGAGTGCAAGCATATGATCTGCCTCCATTTGTTTGATAATCTCAAGGTTGTAATCAGCATCAGAGTCCGATATAAATTCAGAAATGCCGCAGGCAATATCGCCTATCCTTTCCAGATTGGTGTTTATTTTCAGGCAGGTGATGACAAATCGCAAGTCCGATGCAACGGGCTGCAGCAAAGCTATAAAATCTTCACAGGCACGATCGATCGTTAGTTCAAATGCATTGATGCGTTTCTCATTGGACTGCACCTCCAGTGCAAGGTCGCGATCCAAATTTAAAAAAGCATGTTGTGTCTTGTCCAACTGCAGGATAACCTGATCCCACATCGTGATCAGCTTATCCTTGAGTTCCTGAATTTCATTTTCTACGTGAAGCATCCTTCCAAATTTTGTGGTTATCCAAATCGGCCTGTGATGTAGTTTTCCGTTTGTTGCTTTTCCGGATTCAAAAAGATTTTCTTTGTCTCTCCGAATTCAATCAGATCTCCCAGCAAGAAAAATCCTGTATAGTCGCTTACCCTGCTGGCCTGTTGCATATTATGGGTTACGATAATAATGGTAAATTTATTTTTGAGCTCGTAAATCAATTCTTCGATCCGGCTTGTAGAAATCGGATCCAGGGCAGATGCAGGCTCATCCATCAATAATACCGATGGCTCAATGGCCATAGCCCTGGCAATACACAGACGTTGCTGCTGTCCGCCGGACAATTCGAATGCCGATTTTTTCAGCTTGTCTTTCACTTCATCCCATAGTGCAGCCTGCTTCAATGATTTCTCCACCTGTGCTTCTATAAAGGCTTGATTGCTGATGCCATTTACGCGCAAACCATATGCTACATTTTCAAAAATGGACTTGGGAAACGGATTGGGTTTTTGAAAAACCATACCGACATTTCTGCGCAGTTTGTCTATCTCAGAGGAAGGAATGTTGTAAATGTCTTTTCCATCAATAAGCACTTCACCCGATATCTTGACATTGTCAATAAGGTCATTCATCCTGTTGAATAATCTCAAAAAAGTGCTCTTTCCACAACCGGAAGGTCCTATCAGGGCTGTCACTGTTTTTTCAGGGATCACCATACTGATTCCCTTCAGTGCATGAAATTCACCGTAGTGGAGGTGGACATTTTTCGATTCAACTTTACGATACATGACTTATTTCATTTTTACCTTTTTGCTAAAATAATTTCTTAGCGCATTGGCGGATAAATTCACAATGAGTACAATCATTATTAAAATGACCGCAGTCCCATATGCAATGGGTCTTGCTGAATCAATGTCGGTTCCGCTCGTGGAAATGACATAGAGGTGGTAAGGCAATGCCATAACCTGATCAAAGATTCCTTGTGGCAGTCGCGGCAAAAAGTATGCGGCCACGGTAAACAGGATAGGCGCGGTCTCTCCGGAAACCCTTCCAATGCTTAGAATCAGACCAGTTATAATATTAGGAAATGCAATGGGCAGAACCACTTTGCGGATGGTATATAATTTAGAAGCTCCAAGCGCATAACTCGCATGGCGGAAAGAAGAATCCACAGATTTCAGACTTTCTTCCGTAGTACGGATAATAAGTGGCAATGCAAGCAGAGCGAGTGTAAGCGAACCCGACAGTATAGAAGCTCCAAAACCCAACTGGTTTACAAACAAAGCCATACCAAATAATCCGAAAACAATAGAGGGTACTCCTGCAAGATTGTTTGTCATCATTTTAATAAATTGCTTCAGCTGCCCTTCGCGTGCATACTCATTCACATAAATTCCCGCAAGAACTCCAACCGGAAAGGCAAACAGCATACTTCCTGCTACGAGATACAATGTACCGATAATGGCAGGAAAAATGCCACCTTTGGTCATCCCGCTTTTGGGAACTTCACTTAGAAAAGACCAGTTGATGACGCCAACACCCCTTTTCAGTATAAAAAACAAAATGAGAAACAAAATGAGGATAATCGAATAGGCCACCATGCGCGCTACAAAAAAAGCAATGCGTTGCTGCAATCTTTTTGTTTTGTCAACCCGATCCGGAAAACTCAGCATGTTCAGGACATTTTCTTTTTAATAGAGATGCGCTCCACCAAAAGATTTGTTACAAGGGTGATGATAAAGAGCATGCAGCCCAATGCAAAAAGGGCATTAAAATGGAGCCCCCCAAAAGGAGCTTCCCCCAATTCTGCGGCAATGGTAGCGGGAATGGTGCGAACAGGATGCGTAATGGAACTTGGCATCACGGCCGCATTTCCTGTAACCATTAAAACGGCCATGGTTTCTCCGACAGCCCGTCCAATTCCCAATATTGCCGCTGCGGTAATACCGGATGCCGCGTAAGGAATAATAACCCTGAAAATGGTTTGCCAGTGAGATGCACCCAAAGCGAGACTTGCTTCTTTCATATGCAAAGGACAGGTCCGGATGGAATCCTCAGAAACCGTTATGATGGTCGGCAGAGCCATGATAGCGAGCAAAATACTGCCCGCCAGCGCACTCTCTCCCACGGGCAAATTCAATAATTTTTGAAGTGCAGGAACGATGACAACCAATCCAAAGAAACCATAGACTACAGAAGGGATACCCGACAATAATTCTATAATGGGTTTTAAAATTTTTCGGATGCGTTCATCTGCAATTTCAGCAAGATAGACCGCTGCGGCCAGTCCCAGAGGCAATGCAATCAATATCGCCAGAAAACTCACCAGCAAGGTACCCAGTAACAAGGGCAAGGTACCCATTATCGCCGCCGGCTGTGCCGTGGGAAACCATTCGCGGCCGGAAAGAAATTTCCAAAGACTGATTTTTTTAATCTGCACTTCGCGGACCGACTCGCTCAGTGCAAACTGTTTTGAAGAAAAATAGGCAATTGCACCTGGAACGGTATCCAGAAAGTGATTCACACAAACACTTAAGTATTCCAAATTGGAACCGAGCTGTTCCTGTGTAAAATATTTATCCAGATCATTGGCAGTAATCCGCACTATTGAATCCCGGGCACCGCCCAATTCACTCCAATACTTGATCTTTTGATCGAATATATTTTTGATGTCGTGCTCGCTGAGTTCGGTAATCCTGTTTTTATGGTTCACATAAAGACCGTAGTTGCTCTCTAATGGAGATGATCCAATAAATGAAATGCCCTCTTTGAACAGAAAAAACACAATCAATAAAACGATGACTGCGGAAATACTTCCGCAGCCCTTAATGATCCATTCAAATAGTATTTCTGTTGCTCGTCTCACCACTATAATCAGCCGCTAATTTAATGGAATGTAACCAACTTCCTCCACCAATTTCTGTCCTTCCGCAGATAATGCAAAGTCTACAAAAGGTTTTGCCTTTTCAGCATTCTTTTTATCAAAAATGTAATACAGAGGCCTTGAAATCGGATAGGTCTTATTTTTTGCTGTTTCAATTTTTGGAGCCACAAATGTAGTTCCCTTGTCGTATGACACTTCAAGGGCCTTGACATCTGCATTCAGATAAGCCAAACCGATATATCCGATTGCTCCCTTTGTTTGACTTATGGATTGTACAATAGCCCCTGTTGCAGGCATGTTCAGTACTGTCGTGGCATAATTTTTCTTGTCCATCACGTGCTCTTTAAAGAACTCATAGGTACCTGAGCTGTTCTCTCTGGAATACACTACGATGGGAAGGTCTTCACCTCCAAGATCTTTCCAGTTTGTGATGGCTCCGGTAAAAATCTGCTCCGCCTGCTCACGTGTAATTTTGCTCACCGTATTTTGCGGATTCACAATAATGGCCAATGCATCCACCGCCAGAGTCACGATTTCAACATCCACCTGCTTCTCCTGTAATTTTAATTTTTCTTCAGATTTTAAATCCCTTGAAGACATGGCAATTTCCGTATTGCCATCCATAAGGGCTGTGATTCCTGTGCCGCTTCCGCCTCCGACTACAGTAATAGCCACATCCGGATGTGTGCTCATGAATACTTCTGCTGTTTTTTGCGCAAGAGGCAGAACTGTATCACTCCCTTTTATGGTAAGAGATTTCGCAGCATTGCCTTCTGATTTTTGCCCTCCACTGCAAGCAAAAACAAATAGCGCGGTACATAAAATTCCAAATAGTGATTTCATAAATAATGATATAAGATTTTAGATTAAAACTTGAATTGTGTGCGAACTGTCAACACATTGTCCTTGAGGTCCTCTGCATATCCGGCTAAATTTTTAGCCTTCTCATTGGATGTTATGTCATAGAAAACCATCAGATACATGTTTTTGTAATAGTAATTCAATCCGATGCCCAGATTACTGTATTTTATATCTGTTGCTGTCAAATTGCTACCCGCAACACCCAGATCATCCGGACCAGCATCTGTATTCGCGTCATACCAGTCATACTTCAACACAAATTGAAGATTTGTTTTCCCTATGTTTTGAATAAAATAAGTCGAAATGCCGTTGAATGGTCTTTCATAACTGTCTCCGGTTGGTGCGGAAGAAGATTTCGGGCTCTCACTGGAGTTCACAGTCCCTGGCTGTGTGCCACTGATCCATTCGCCCCGTAAGGTGGTAGAACCAAATGAGTTATCCAAGGTGTACTGTAGATCTGCTCCAAAGTACTCCCGCTTGACTTTGTCCCCCTTTAAATGAGATGCCGTATCCTGAAGAACAAATCCAGGTATTCCGCCGACATTGCTCATTTTAAATAAATTTGAATTTCCCTGTGCAACTCCACCTGAATAATAACTCACACCCCCACTTAAATGGTGCATCCCCAGTTTTTGTTTAAAGGAGATGCGGCCAACCAAATCTTTATAAGAATCAAAATCCGACCCTGTTGCAGTTCCATTGTACACTGCAATTTCAAATCGCAAAGGTTTTATACCTGAATATGCCAATTTCATGCCTAAATCCGCTTCATTTGGAAGCAATGTGCTCGAAAACCGAACGCGTTCAGGCCCTTCATGAGTAGACGTTGAATAACTTTGTTCAAATCCGAAAGGACGAACTGCCAATCCAGCAGTATAATCCAAATGCAAGGAAGGAATTTTTAGAACTCCGTAAAAATCATGCAGACTTACTCCCCGATCTGTATTTTCGGTAATGATTACCCATTCGAATTGTTTGCTTTCATAAGCCACTTTTAGTCGTCCTCTGCGGATTATGAAACGCTGGTCAACATCGCTGGCAAAGGCATTCCCATAATGCTTCACACCCTTAGACTGGGCATATTGGAATTGCGGCTGGATGTATCCACTGATTTTAATCTTTTTTAATGTGTTTAGGACTTCACTGTGGCTATTCAAGATGGAATCCGTCGGACTCACTTCCTGCGCATGGAGGTTTGAAAGCAATAGAAAAAATACGGTCATAACAGACCAACTGTTGGTTTTCATTTCACACTTTTTAAATTTAAACTACTTTTTACGAAGGCAAAGGTAGAAGCTTCCCACAGGGACTCCGAATATTCAATATTAAGAAATGATTAATTAAATCCGGTCCTCCTCCCAGCACGATCCAAGCGAGGCTGTCCTATAATTGATATCTTAGTTTTAATTTTACCCACTTAAAACCCAATCCAAATGAAACGAAGAACATTTCTCCAAACAACAGGACTTGTAGGTGGATTCGCCCTAGGTGCCCCACAGCTCTTACTGAATCAGAAAAAGCCCAAGAAAAAACCTGCCAAAGTCCTTGTAATAGGAGCTGGTTTTTCAGGTTTAGCTGCAGCACGTTCTCTGAAATTACAGGGGGTGTCCTGTCAAATTCTGGAAGCACGAAATCGCATCGGAGGACGTGTATTCTCTCATCGCCCGGAACAAAATCCCGGCCTCGTCATCGAGCTGGGAGCAGAGTGGGTTGGCAATTCGCACGAGCGCGTCATAGACTTGTGTAAGAAATACAGCCTCGAACTATTAAATAACCAGTTTGAAACGCATCGCATCCAAGAGGGCAGCTACGCTGCGGCCGGTGCATGGGGTATGAGCCCAGAAATGGAAAAGTTCTGGGCCCAGAAAACCACAATCTGGAATCAACTCAGTGAAGTGCAAAAGAAGAAATTGGACAAAATGGATTGGTGGCGCTACCTGGCAAACCGGGGATTTCAAGATCAGGATCTTTTGATTCGGGATCTGATTGACAGCACTGATTTTGGCGAAAGCATCCGGCACACCTCTGCCTATGCGGCCTTCGCAGAATATGCGGAGAGCAGCGAGAAAAATGAAATGGACCTTAAGATAAAAGGGGGAAATGGCATGTTGGCTACAAAAATTGCCGAAGAATTAGGCTGGAACCACATCTTCCTCAACCACCAGGTGCAAAAGGTGGTACAAAGCAAAACAGGCGTGGAATTGTTTTGCCAGAATGGCAAAAGCTTTAAAGCAGATGCACTTATTTGTACTTTACCCACCGCCTCTATCCAAAAAATTCAGTGGCTTCCCGCCCTGGAACCCCAATATGTAGATGCCTTAAATAGCCTGCAGTACGCACGTATCGGAAAGTTTCCCATGGTCTTTTCAGAACGCTTTTGGAAGGATGAAAACTTCGATCTGATCACGGATACCCCTGCACACTACTTCTACCACGCCACTAAAAACCAGGATCAAAAAGCAGGAGTGCTCATCTGCTACGCCATAGGAGAAAAAGCAGATGTGCTGAATTCACTCAAGGCCGATCAAAGGGAATCCCTCATTCTGGATGCACTTAAACCGGCTTTCGGGGATACCCGCAAATACCTGCTTGGTAGTTTAAAATATTATTGGGGCGTGGACCAATACTCACGGGGTGCCTATGCCTTTTATGGGAAAAACCAGTGGTTTGGCATTATGCCTACCCTGCGGAGAAATCATCAACACTGCTATTTTGCCGGAGAACATCTTGCCGATTGGCAGGGCTTTATGGAGGGCGCCATCGTCAGCGGAGAAGATGCCGTAAAGGAACTTTTGGAAAATGGCTAGGGGTTCATTCCTGATTTTTGCAAATGAGACCGCACGGATACTGCCGGGGTTTCCATCCCAACATTGATCTTTATCGGACTCTTTTTCTTGACTTACGAACGTATGTTAGCCTAGCAGTTTGAGAACTTCATCCTGATACCGGTAGACATCCTTTGGTTTTTTCAGGATCATTTCCTTCAAATGAAAAACTTTTTCGGGCTCGGTCCAGTTCATGGCTTCATAAATCATGGAAACATCTGCCAGGACTTTTCGAAATTCCGGCTCGGTGGGCTTTCGAAACCCCGTCTTTTGTAAAAAGGACTGAATGCAACCGCGCTCTGCACGATAGCGATTACCATCATAATGCGTATTGATGTAACGGGTCAGTTGATCCCGGATTTCCCAGAGGGCTATTGGAATGGAATGTCCAAGCTTCAATGCCATATTGCATTCTGTAAATTTTTCCAATACGGAAGCCGGCGTGCGGTAGTCCTGAGATTTTTGGATCTTGACAGCCTCGGCAGCTGCCCTCTTTTCAATAGCCTCTTCTACAGGCCGGAAACCATACTTGTAATAAAACCAGAAAGCACCTGACTCAATGCCTTCGGGGTTTCCAAGCCCGTATTGATAGGGCTCAATTTCAAAATAATCAATCCCGAAGACCTGTCGATATGTTCTCAGCAACTGTGCCAGCATGTATCCGGATTCGCCTCCCCGGAACCATTCAAAAATATTGATCCCAAATAATGCACGCCGACCTAAAACCCAGGCACCACCATATGCAGCAGGATATCCATTCTTAAACAAGGTGTACCCCACGTAGGATTCCAATGGCAATTGCCTTTCCGTTGTCACCGTGTAAAGGGCAATGGAAATGCCACGTTCCAATGCGTAAAACCGGATACTTTCAGGATCCATGTACGTCACAGGATCTGTCTCCCGTTGCAAAAAAAACAACTTCTGACGGGCAACGTTCGGAATCTGGGATTTCATGTCCAGGGACAAAAATTCAGGCTCCGGAATACCCTCATCCAAAAGATCTCTGAAATTAAAATCCTTTAAAAGATCGGAATGATAGTAAATACTGTCAACTGTTAGTTTATTGAATCCTATCGATTGCTCCTTGTTTTTTGGAGTGACCCGCAATACCAGTCCCAATTTATCAAACAAATAGTCTTTCAAAAGTGGCTGTTGCTCAAGTCTTGAAAAATCCGAAAGAAGAAATCCTAACAATTGTTCCCTTTTTAATCCCAGGGTTTCAATGAGCTCTTTATTGTTGCTGCATACTTCCGTTAAATCCTTTTCGAGATCCGGTAGGGTAAAGCGCAAGTAACTGGGAAGACTATCCGCTTTTTCATCAAAGCTGTCGAGCTGCACGTCAAATTCTTCACTTACCAACCAACGCAGCAGACGATGAGAAAAATTTGAAACCACCGGTGTATAGGGCAGCCCGGTATTTTGAAACGCATCTGCCATGCGCGGGTTGTTCCGGATAAAATGCGAAATCCTCAGCATTTCCTGCTCAGCCGCTGAACGAAGCTCTTCTGAACTTGGATATGCCAGCAGAAACAAGAGGCAATGGTGATACTCCAAAAGAATGTGGTTGGCGGGAATACTTTCCTTCCGCAATTGATCCAAAGCATGTTTTTTCTTTTTGATGCTGTCTGCATCAAATCGGGGCAAAACCTTTTTAAGGTCGCTGATCATTTGACTGAGCTTGGCATTCATAATACAAACAAGCTTGTTTTCTGGCAGGCCGTTTAATTGATTTCGGTTGGTTTCCGGAATAAAACAAATGTAAGTACTATTCTTAAATCAAATTCCCCTTACATGTAGTTTTTCAATGATGGTCCGGATTCTTCCCTGCTTTTAGCGAATTTTCCAGCTCTTATGGAAGGTATCCGGCCAGCGGTACTTCCAGAAATTCCTTTTTATAAAGCCACAACGAGCAATCGCCAGACCAATTTTGAAGGAACAATGGAAGCTATAAAAAGCTACAACTTACTGAATTACAAAGATCTACTGCGAATCCTGGTGCATGGTTGGCATTACCCCCGCTTCGAGTGAGCTGCCTTTGGGATTTTACAGGAGTGCCTTCCCCCAATGCATGTGAAAGTGCCCATAAGTCAAAAAAAAAGCCCGGTCTTGAGAACCGGGCTTTTCAGAGTTGTACTCAGATTATTTTTTTACGGCATCAGAAAGTCCCTTTCCTGCCTTGAAACGCACCACGCGGCGCTTTGGTATTTTAATCGCTTTGCCCGTTGCAGGGTTTCTTCCCGTTCTGGCTTTGCGCTCAGCTGTAGAGAATGTACCGAATCCAACAAGGATTACGTTTTCTCCTTTTTTCAAACTTTTTTCAACAGCAGTCAATATCGCATCAAGCGCAGTTCCGGCCTGAACTTTCGTTACTTCTGCTTCTTTGGCGATCACATTGATCAAATCAGCTTTATTCATTTTTTAAAATTTAGTGGTTAAATTTACGACACAAATATATATTAGATATTTTACGTATGCAATACATATATGAATTTATTTTATGCTTGAAAGCGCCGTGCATAAAGCGCTTCAAGAACTCTCTGCCCTTAAATACCTGTAAAATAAGCACATCCATTCACCACTCCTCTTCAAAAGCCCGCTTGGAGCGGTGCTCCGTCAGCCTAAATAAATTCAAACTGTGCCTTTTGACCATCGGATTTATGCTGGTTGTCACAGCCTGCAACCGGGGTACGGGATGCCCCTCCGAAGAAGCAAATACCAAAACGGATAAAAAAGGAATGCCCACCTCAAAAACCAAATCCGGTTTGTTTGACAAAAAGACAACAAAAAAGTTGAGCAGGTCTTAAGCGCTTATTCCTTCAAGCCCAGATATTTTGAATCAGAGGGGCCATTTCGCAAGTACTCACCCAGGGCATTAAAACTGTAGACCATCCAAAATAGCATCAGACCTGGAAATAATACGACCCACCAAGCGCTTGGATTTGCACGAGCCGCGTACAGAATACTTCCAAGGCTTACTTCGTTTAAGGCAATTCCCAGACCTAAAAAGCGCAAAGAAGCCTCCAACAAGATGACATTTGCCATGCCAAATGAGAGAACGGGCAGTAAATCCAGGGCAATGCGGGGCAGTAGGTGTTTGACGTATATCCAGGAATCCGAAGCACCCAATGTCTTCAATGCGTCTATATAATTTTCATTTACCTGTTTGTAGCCAAAACTCCTGCTGTAATTCATGACTACCGGAAGGTAAAGAAATGCGATAATTCCCGCTAAAACCCATTGCCCCGGACGGATAAATATTTGCACCAGCAACAGTAAAAGCAAGAGTCCGGGTATGGATTTCATAAGTTCAACATAAGCCAAAACCAGCCGATCCAGGGGAAAGCGAATGGCAGGCTTCATACCTGCAAAGAGGTAGGCCATGATCAAAAAAAACAAAAGCAATCCGATGCACCACAAGGCATGACTTGAAGAAGCCCGCCCGAATTCAAAAACATAAACTGTTTCATTCCAAATCAACAGAATGCCGGCCAGGATGAATGCGACCGACCATAGGGAAATGCGTTCCGACCTATACGTTTGGAATACGGCAAAGGAACCGAGTATCGTCCCCAGTATACCGGACAGACCCAGGGCAAGCAATGCAAGTTTGAGACTTTGGCTAAACCCATACAGGCAGGCCGAAAAGAGATCCCGACCTAAATCGTATGAGCCCAACAGGTAACATTTCCCTTCCGTATCCTTGCTCATTGGTTTTTGCCAGGCAGCAGCCGGCTGCAGCTGATGTGGATCTTGCCGCATCAAAGGCCAAATCACAAAATCATATTCTAATTTTCGATAGTCCATATCCGCCTTGGATTGCAAATCAGAAGAAAGCATGGATGCTTGGGTCATTGCCGGACTAAAAGCGGGTGCATACCAGCTCCCCTTATATTGACAAATCAGCGGTGCGTTTCCCGAGAGAAACGGAGAAAGCAGCAGCAGCAAGGCCATAAAATGAATGGACAAACTAAGGATAGGCTTTTCTCGAAGGAAGCTGCTGTAGCTCACTCTGTATTCATTTTTATCCTGGGATCAACCAGGCGTAACAAAACATCTGCTAAAATAAATCCGGCGATGGTCATGGCAGCCGCAAGAAAAAACAAGAATTGCACCGTTGGCCAATCTCTGGACTCAATAGATTGATACAGCAACCGTCCCAATCCGGGAATGCTGAAGATTTGCTCGATGACCAGGGCCCCTGAAATCAAAGCCGGCAAAATTCCAGCCATCCAGGCTAACATTGGTATGAAGGCCAAGGGTAAAGCTTCATAATACAATGCTTTTCTGGTTGAAAGGCCCGTGCTCAAGGCCCTTTTCCAAAACCACTTACCAGTGCTTTCAAGCAGTCCCATGCGAAGCAGGCGGACTAAATAGGCCATCGTGGGCAAGGCCAGACAAAGGACCGGCAGAAAAAAATACTGGGGACGCATGAAAAGTAAGAGCCAGGGGTTTGAAGAAGCCTGTGTTTGTATCCCTGTAGGAAATACGGATAGGTAGTCGGGATTTGCAAAAAACAACAACAAAAGTGTGGCCAGCCAAAATCCTGGTAAGGAATGCAATGCAATGAGTGCGAGGTCCAAAAACCGGATCCACCTTTTCTGGGGACGCAATACAGATTCAAAAGCTAGCGCAAGGCTGCCAAAGACAAGCAACATAAGAGCAGGGAGCTGGACCACAAGAGACCAGGACCATGCTTTCCGGAATTTTTGGATGACAGGAACACCATCTATTTCGGAATGCCCAAATTCAAATCGCAAATAATCGCTTAAGCTCTTGTGAAAAGCATTGTCCGCGCCATTCCAATGGAATGAAAGGCCCTCCTGAGTCAAGACCGAACCTGCAATTGCAAAGTAAAACAAAGGCTTCTGGTGGGCCAAGCTGAATCCTTTTTCAGTTTCAACAGGGTTTTCCAGTTGCTGCAAGTCTGCATAATTACCTGGAATCAACCGAATGATCCATAAACCACAAAGGAAAATAAAGGCCAACATGAAAACACCCCTCAGCGTTCGCTTCAGCACAAATTTCAACATCATCAGACATTTGCTTTTTTAGGAACAGAAGTCCGCTGGGGCGGCACACCCTCGCTTAATTTCTCCATTGTTTTATGGATCCGGCGAAGCCGGGTTTCTTCTCTTTTGGCTTCCTGTATGTATTCAATGTATTCTCTTTTATGCGAGGAAGCCAGTTGATGGAATGCATCCCCGGCAAATGGGTTTCTATCAAATTCCCTTTGAAGCTCATCAGGAATGACCGGTGCTTCCTTTGCTACAGATTTTTTCCCATGTATGGGCTTTTTAAGGCCCTTTTCATTCAATTCCATGGCCTCCCTTATCCCGGCTTTCAGAACTGCGTCTGGAGGGAGGTCTCCCAGACTGCGAATTTTGCCCAACTGCCCCATGGCTTCGGACTTCTCCGGCAAAAGGGCCTTGGTTTTTTCCATTAAGCTGTACTTCCAAAAACCAAACGCGCAATGGGCTTTGAAAGAGGCCATTGAACATAAAATTGCCCCTCTGTAGATGAAGTGGGGAAATCCCCATTTCAACTCCTCTTTCACTTCCGGGCAGACCCCGCGTATCAAGTCACGCAAGTGCTTCAGAACAGGCCTGGCAAAGGGCTCCGATCTTTCAATATACTGATCCAGTTCTTTTGAGTGAGTTGTCATAAGGGGTGTTTAACTGTACAATGTTATCAAATTTTGGGGAGAGTCTGCTTATTAAATGCCAACATGGGTGGATGCGCATGCCGTATGAATTCGGAAGTATATGATCAACCGGAACATAAACATTCCTGAGGGAGGCGCACCCGTTTGTAGTTCCTAAAACTGATGATTGATGGACTTATATAGTTGGAATGGATGACAGCTCTGAACCTCCCAGGATCATTTTTATGGCATGTATAAAACTTGAAACAGGCCTTTTCCGTTCATACTTTTGTCTTTCCAATATGCAAAAATTACAAATGTCCAGAAAAACACGACTCCTACTCATTCCAGCTGGTTTGCTATTGCTCAGTGCCGCCAGCATCAGCCTGAACAAGCAATTCGAGATCGCGAAGAATATCGAAATCTTCGCCAATGTGTATAAAGAGATCAATGCCAATTATGTAGATGAGACCGACCCTTCCTCACTCATGAAAACCGGCATAGATGCGATGCTTCACCAGCTGGATCCATTCACCAACTACATCAGTGAGGTTCAAATTGAAAATTACCGCATCGCAGTAGAAGGTAAATACAATGGAATCGGCGTGCGCGCGAAAAAAATAGGGGATTACGTCACGCTCACCGAAATTTACAAAGACTACCCGGCTTTTAAAGCCGGACTTAAAGTCGCCGATGAAATCCTTGCTGTCAATGGCCAGGACGGAAAAGGAAAAGATAGCGAAGACCTGTTTCAGATCATGCGCGGGATGCCAAAAAGCGAGGTAGAGCTGACGGTCAGACGCCCTGGCGTAAAAGAAAAAATAAACATCAAATTAATTCGGGACGAGGTAAATATTCCCAATGTTCCCTATTCGGGGATGGTGGATTCCACTACAGGTTTTATCCAGCTGACCACTTTTACCGACAATGCAGGTAAAAATGTCCGGGAAGCCTTGCGCAAACTCAAATCAGACCACCCGGGTATAAAAAGTGTGATTCTAGACCTCAGAGATAATGGAGGTGGTTTGCTTCATGAAGCGGTGGAGGTATGCAATGTATTTATTCCTCAGGGACAGCTTGTCGCCAGTACCCGAAGCAAGGTAAAAGAGCGGGATCAATCTTATAAAACCAGCCAAATGCCCCTTGATCCTGAAATTCCATTGGTTGTCTTAATCAACAGCCGCTCCGCTTCTGCTTCAGAAATTGTGAGCGGAACCATCCAGGATTTGGACCGGGGTGTCATCCTGGGACAAATCAGTTATGGGAAAGGACTGGTGCAGAATACAAAGGAGGTGGGTTATAATTCCATTGTAAAGCTTACCATCGCCAAATATTACATTCCATCAGGGCGCTGCATTCAAAGCGTGAAATATGAAAACGGCGAGCCCGTGCATTTACCGGACTCCTTAAGGGTCGCATTTAAAACGCGCGGGGGAAGAACGGTCTACGACGGGGGCGGGGTTAAACCGGATGTGGAGTTACCGGACGCCAATTATCCCGAAATTGTTCAAAAACTAATAGACCAGGATTATATCTTCCAATTTTGCACAAAATACAGCCTGGATCACCCCTTGCCAGCTGAGCATTTCCGCGACTACGCGTTCCCTGATTTTGATTCTTTCAGGAATTTTCTGCGGGCCCAGTCTTTTGATGACAAAAGTGCCTTGGAAAACAAGTTAGCTGAAATTGAAAAGCTCAATGAGCTGCGTCCGGATAAAGAACTTAGCATGCACCTGCAACAGATGAAAAAGACCGCCTCCGACGCCCAATGGATAGAAATTGAAAAATACAAGGACCTGATAACGCACCTTATAGAAGAACAGTTGGTTTCCCGCCAAGGTTACCAGGAGGCTCTGTTGCAAAAGCGGATGGCTCATGATCCGGTGATTCTCGAGGCGGTGCAGATCTTGTCGAATCCTGACAAGTACCGCAAAATATTAAGCACCGGCCGATGAATCCCAGGATTCTCCATATCGAGACCTCAGGACCCAATTGCAGTGTTGCATTGTCAGAAGGTGAACATTGCCTTGCATTTACACTGGACTCCTGCGGAGATCACAACAAAGTCTTAGCGCTCCAAATCCAGACTCTGCTGAGAGATCAGAATATTGGCCTGGAGGCACTTCAGGCGATCTCCGTGAATGAGGGGCCCGGATCCTACACGGGTCTGCGAATTGGTGTTGTCATGGCCAAAAGTCTATGCTACTCGATGAAACTTCCGCTCTTGATGGTCTCTGGTCTGAAGGCCCTGGCTTCCTACATGCACGAACAGAAAACCGGCAAGGCTCATTTTTTGGCCCTTATTGATGCCAGGAGAGATGAAGTTTACTTCAGCTGTTACAATGAGATGCTAGACCTGGAAAAAGGCCCGTTAGCGGCTATTTTGGATCCTGAATGGTTGCAAAGTCTGGGAATTTCCGAATCAGAACTGGCTGTAAGTGGGAGCGGGGCCGACAAATGGCTTCGTTGCCTTCCCAATTCTAAAGCGCAAGTTCTTTCGCATACAACGGACGCCAGGGATCTTATTTTACCCGCTCTGCGTTCTTATCAAAAGAATAAATTCCAATCGGTAGAAGAAGCGATACCCTTTTATCTGAAAGATCCCAATATTACACAAGCCAAAGAAAAACTCATAAGTCATTGAACTTTAGGCAGCAGGAAGGACTTTATGTATATAAGCCTTGCTAATATATAGAAACACCCGTAAGAAATTCTTAACAGATTTCAATTTCGGCACAGTTTATGCTAATGTCTTAGCTGTATTGCAAATCATAAAAAAACTGTGACATGAGGAATAAAAAGAACGAAACGATTACGCTCAAGAAAGGCCCAAAGGAGGTTCAATTAGATTATGCAGATTTGAGGAGAGCTGTATTGGTTCTTCGTGCGGTCAACCACAAGCTACGCCAGCGCGTGATAGACCTGCTTGAAGAAAACGATACAATGACCGTCACAGATATCTACATTAAACTTCGTTTGGAACAGTCAGTGGCCTCACAGCATCTGGCAATCCTCAGAAGAGCAGGAGTCGTTGCCACAGAGCGTCAGGGTAAATTTATTTATTATTCCCTGGATCGCGACCGCCTTAGTCAGATCTCCAAATTGGTGGAAGATCTTGCGGGCTAAGCCAAAAGCCATCCATCTGATCAGGCAATATTCACACTGCAGCATTTACTATTCTGATTTACATGAGATTAATAAATAAAAAAAATATTTAATATTTATTTGCAATTGTCACAAATCTTCTCATCTTTGTTGCGTTAAGGTCAACTACGAAATCAAAATAAGAAACTTTCGATGAAGAAGATTAAAGTAACATTTAATCCGGCGCAGCTCGATTATTCCTGTGAGCTCATGAGGGCGCTTGCCCATCCTCTCCGGCTTAAAATCCTGGAATTTATTGACAAAAGCGGAACGGTCAATGTCAATAAAATTTACAGCAATTTAAAGATTGAACAATCCGTAACGTCGCAACACCTCAGTATCCTAAAACTGACCGGTGTCATCGCGACTGAAAAATCAGGAAAATACGTTTTTTGCAGTATCAATTATCCCTGTCTGGAGAAAGCGGAATTAGCCGTCAACCGCTTCCTCGGGAAGGCCTGATTGATCCCTCTCCATTTTTAAACGCCTGCCGCTTTCATCCGGAGCACGCTATCCCTCTGTTACAGAGGAAAGTTCCTTATGTTCCGTGTGCCCAAGTTTTCTATAAAACAATAGAAAAAGGCAAATGCCGCAAAAAATTGAGGAATCTGCAAGATTAAAAACGGGACGGAAAAACTCAAACTCCTGGCCTCCCCAAAAAGGCAGCCAATCGGGAAAATGTCCCTGGAACATCGGAAAATAAAACATGTCGACGACTTTGCCCATCAGGAAGGGTGCATAGCCACCTCCTTCCGGGAATAATACAGCTAAACCTCCGTGATATGGGGAAGCGGAAAATACCATCCCATAAAAAAGGGAATCGATGATATTCCCCATGGCACCCGCCAAAATCATTGAAAAACTCACAATGACCATCAGGGCCTCCCTTGCCTGAATCAGACGGAACAACAGGTAAAACAAAAAACTGACAGCAATGAGCCGGAAAAGGCTCAATGCAAGTTTGCCCCCCGCTCCGCCAAAACTTAAACCAAAGGCCATCCCTTCATTTTCAACAAAATGAATTCTGGCCCAGGATTGTCCAAAAATGAGGAATTCCTGGCCTTGCTCCATATGCGTCTTAATCCAGATTTTAAGGGTTTGATCCAGAAGAAGGATCAAAACCTGGGTCAGGATGGAAATTTTGAGTAGTGTGTTGCTTTTCATGAGCCGCAAATTTAGTGCTGCAAAATGGATCGAACAGAATTCTTTCCCGCTTGTTGTTTTAACATGAACGAATTCAGAACGATTGAATTTCTTTTGAATGCCCCGGCTCCTCACATGGTAGGCGACGGTTTCAGGGTCCACCATTACTTTCCGGGTGGGGCAGTTTTTGGTATGGACCGGCTTTCTCCTTTTTTTATGCTGGACTACAACGCTGAAATCAAGTTTCCCCCAAGTCCAAAACCCCGTGGCGTGGATGTGCACCCTCACCGGGGATTTGAAACGGTGAGCATTGTCTTTAAAGGCCGGATTGCACATCAGGATAGCGCCGGCAACAAAGGCATCATCGGCGAAGGAGATGTCCAATGGATGACTGCCGCCTCTGGTGTCCTGCACAAAGAGTTCCACGAGGAGGAATACAGTAAATCCGGTGGGGCATTTCACATGGCCCAGATCTGGGTCAACCTGCCTGCAAAAAATAAAATGGATCCTCCAAAATACCAGGAGATTTCCCGTGAGCAGATTCCTCATCTCGCTTTTCCAAATGCGGATCTTGCCCTGATTGCAGGAACTTATCAGAACATTCAAGGCCCCGCCAAAACACACAGTCCCCTGTTGCTCGGCGTCCTGCATTTATATCCCAACGCGTCCATTACCCTGGATATACCTGATACTTACAACTGTTGTATGTTGGCTATGAAAGCTTCATCGCTCCGCATCGGTCAGGAGTTCGTATCCGAAAATCAACTTGCCATACTTGCCAACAACGGTAATAAAATAGTCCTTGAATGCGAATCTGAAGCGAAATTGCTCCTTTTGGCAGGCGAGCCCTTGAACGAACCCATCGCGGCATACGGCCCTTTCGTCATGAATACACAGGAAGAAATCCGGCAGGCTCTGGATGATTACAGATCGGGGCGTTTCGGTCAGTTGTAATCAGAATATCCGGCGTGCTGGAGTACATGCATCTAAGCTCTTTAAGCCACTTCGATCGAATCCCTTCCCTTTACTTTGAGGATTTGATGCATCGGATTTTAATTTGAGCATTTTGAAGCTGCTGTTTGCCTGGCATGCAGATTTGCGATCTCCAAAACCGGATGCACTGCCCTATCTTACTCGGCTCAAATTGGCCAGGCATTTCCTCCTTCAAAATGCATCGAACCGGAACCATAAGGCTCAATATATTTAGGCTTTATTGCTAAAATTTGACGAACTTTAACACCATTTTGAGCTGAGGATGAAGTATGTTGCCATTTGTATTTCCTTGTTCTTTTTACAGGGCTGCCTTAAAGCCCAGGAGACAGGAACTTATCATAAAGTACCCTCTTTGAGCAAGGCCAGTTGCTGCTGCGGTCAGTTTACAGAAATTTTTTTTCCAAATCTCGATTTCGAATCAGGGCCACTTCCCGGGCCAGGTGCTTTTTTTACCTACAACACCGGTACTAATTTTGGAGGATGGACTGTGACCCGGGCTACGATTGACCATTGTGATCCAGGGGTAGGAAATCTTGGAGCCGGAAACCCAAATGGCGCAAGTTATTTTGTGGACCTGCATGGGTCTCCCGGGCTTGGCGCTATCTCTTACAACCTCTTTGGTCTTACCCCCGGAAATGAATACCGCATTGATTTTTGGACTGCACAGAATGGAAGCGGCTTTTCTTCAGATGGAAATTTAAAAATCGCCGGAGGAGCATGGCTTAATGTGAGTTGGACCGTTTCTGTTTCAGGATCTGTGTCCTGGAGAAAAGAATCTTACCTCTTCACTGCGCAAGCTGCATCGGCAACAATGGAGTTTAGCAGTACAGGTCCCATGGTTTTTCAAGGTACTCTTGTAGATGACATTAAAATTTTTGAATGCCCCGGAGATGTCGAAAAACCCGAGGTATTGAATCCACCCGATGATCTTATGGTGGAATGCGAATCACAAGTCCCAAAAGCACCTACCTTGCAGGTAAGCGACAATTGTGACCCGAAACCAATTATCAGTTTCAAGGAAACAAAAGAAACCATCGATCCTTGTACAAAAAAGATTAAAAGAGAATGGAAGGTAAAAGATGCCTGCGACAACGAAACCATCATCAATCAAACAATCGATATCATTGATCAAACACCAGCCGCGTTCACAAAACTGCCTGAAGATAAATTTGTAAAATGCGAACAGGATGTTCAAAAAGAATTTAATGATTGGTTGAAAAAAAATGCAAATGCTGCTGCCAAAGATGATTGCGGTGCTGTGACCTGGCGCAGCAGCTATGACCGGCTTCCGAGAAAATATTGTGATACCCTGATCGCTGAATTCATCGCAATAAATCCCTGCGGATTGGAAAGTTCGGAATTTGCCACGTTCTACGTTGTAGATACGTCCGCACCTCGCTTTACCGTTCCCGCGCAATCTAAAAACTACAGCTGTATCCCGGGAAGACTCGATTCGCTGCGAAATTGGCTGGATCATTTTGGATTCTCCATCGCGATCACAAACTGCGATACCCTGATCTTTAGCCACAATTTCGACGGGGACTCTACGAAAAATCCTATCCTCGTCAGCTTCTATGCTAAAGACCGCTGCGGTCATATCGACAGCAGTCTAGCAAGTTTCCAATTCAGAAATTCAAGTGACACCATACGCACTACACTATATTCCTGCAACTTTTCTCAAAATTCTTTCGACACCTCGGTCTTCTCCGCCAATGGCTGCGACAGCGTCGTCATCCTTGAAAAAATACGAAGACTCGCCGACAGTACTTTTCTCCAATTCAATACCTGCGATCCTACGCAAAAACTTTTTGACACCTCACATCTCTCCAATCAGTTTGGATGTGACTCCCTCGTCTTTTCTTCCTATACTCTGCGCAGCATTCCTCCTACACACCTCCAAAACAAAAACTGCGCGATCTCTGCATATTCCATCGACAGCCTGATCCTGCCCGGACAGTTCTGCGATTCCCTCATCATCACCGAAAACATTCCCCTGCGCAAAGACAGCAGCTTCTTACGATTCTCCACCTGCGATTCTTCCAAAGCCGGAATCCGCTTACTCCACCTGTTCAATTCCCTCGGCTGCGACAGCATCGTCACCATACAAACCGATCTAGATTCCGTGCAGGTCACCGCACTCCAGGTTCTTGAATGCGGACTGAAATCTTCCTACTCCGATACCCTCATCTTCCAAACACAGTCCTGCGACAGCATCGTCATCACCACTCACTCGGCTCTTCCCATTGATTCTACCTTGCTCCGGGACAGCAGCTGCGATCCCTCAAAGACAGGCGTCTTCCGCACCCTCCTTAAAAACCAATACGGTTGCGACAGCATCCTCATCACCACCGTCAGCCTCCTACCCTCCGATTCCGTGCGCGTCCAGCAGACCACCTGCGATCTCAGCAAAGCAGGTACCTTCTTCACCGTTCTTAAAAATTCTTCCGGTTGCGACAGCGTCATACAAACGAACGTTCGTTTCCTTCCTTCCGACACCACCTTCTTCAACGCCACTACCTGCGATCCCGCGCAACAAAAAAAGGACACCCTCATCATTAAAAGAGCCGGCTGCGACAGCGTCGTCTTCCGAAACATCGTCCTGGTTCCTTCCGATTCCACACTCGTCCAGCAATCCACCTGCCAGCTTGCCGCCGCCGGTAGTCAAACCCTCTTTCTTAAAAATACAAACGGATGCGACAGCATCGTTACCATCCGAACCACATTCATCCCTTCCGATACCCTTTACCTCAATACCACAAGCTGCATCCCTTCTCTCGCCGGACGAGATACCCTCTTCCTCAAAAATCAGGCGGGCTGCGATTCCCTCATCTTCCGTTCCACGGTACTAACACCCGTTCGCCTCAATGTCCTCCTCGACTCCATCGCTTGCGCAGGACAACACAACGGCAAACTTCATATCCTGAATTCCTCGGATTTTAATGCACCCCTTCAGCTCTTCCTCAATGCGCAACAGCTGACCCGCAACTCACTGCTCGACAGCCTCGCACCGGGACAGTATCTGCTTTATCTCAGGGATGACAAAGGATGTATCTCCGATTCCGTCCGGTTCAGCCTCCTCGATCCTACAGCTTTTACGACTGAACTCGGACAAGACCTCGAAGTCAAAAAAGGCACAGCCATTCAGCTCAGCCTTTCCGCCAACAAAAATGTGACTCAAATCATCTGGAATCCCGCTCATCCCCTCGCTTGCCAAAACTGTACAGATTACAATCTCGTCGCAGAACAGGATCTCTGGATTTATTCCCTCGCCTTCGACGACAGAGGATGTACCAGCCTCGACTCCGTTTTTATTCGCGTCCTCCGCCAGGGCAATTTCTTCGCCCCCAATGTCTTCTCGCCCAACGGGGACAACATCAACGACTACTTCTACATCCAGGGAGAGCCCGGTGCCATCGTGGAGCAACTCCGCATCTATGACAGATGGGGAGAACTCCTCTTCGAAGCCAACAGCATACCCGTCAACGATCCCCTCAAAGGTTGGAATGGAAGCTTCCATTCCGATAAAATGAACCCGGGGGTGTACGCATTTTATGCCAAAATAAATTACAACAACAACTCCTATTTCTTACAAGGAGATTTGACATTGATCCGATGAGACCATTTTACAATCGAACGGCCTTCACTTGCATTCAGCTCCTTGCCATATTCCTGATCTGCATGCAAGCATTTAAATTGCATGCACAACCAGCCTGCTGCTGCGGGGCTCCGCGTGAAATGAATTTTCCCGGTCTCGATTTTGAAGTAAGTCCTTATCCACCTCCTGCTGGATATTTTCCCTACTTTGCCGTGAGCAACATCGGACCCTGGACGGTATCACAAGGTATTGTGGATCATGGAGACGGGGCTTATTGCGGTGGAGTAGGATTCGGCAATCCAAACGGTCCCAGCTACCTGGTCGATTTATTTGGTTCTGCGCCCAACGGGCATCAGGCGGGAACTTTGCAATATCAACTAACCGGACTGACTCCAGGATTTACCTATTACATTGAATTCTGGTATGCCACTTTCAATGGCATCGGAAACTACTCTGCAAATTTAAAAATTGCCAATGGCGCCTGGCTCAATGTAAGTTGGTCTGCCAACAATGTAGGCAATACGCTGTGGTTGAAAAACACCTATTCCTTTATAGCACAGGGGAGTGCAGCCACGCTCTCTTTTACAGATACCGGTGCAAGCTCTCCGAATTTTGACATTGGAATGCTTCTGGACGATATCAAAATATTTGAATGTCCCGGCGACCTGGAAGCCCCTGTTGCAGTCAATCCACCATCAAATGTGGAAGTGGAATGTATCACGGATGTTCCGGCAAAACCAGACCTTCAGATTACGGACAATTGCGATCCAAATCCAAGCATCAATTATTCAGAACGCACCCAAATCATAAATGCATGCAGTAAAAAAATCATACGGGATTGGGACTTAAAAGATGCCTGTGGCAATAAGAATAAACTGGAACAGATCATTGATATCATCGACAAAAGTCCGGCTGAATTTGCTGCAAGCCCACAAAATCGCACAGGCAATTGTAATGAAAATATCGATTCACTTTTTAACGCGTGGTTGAACATTCATGGAGGGGCACTTGCTGTGGATCCTTGTGGACCTGTTCAATGGAAACAGTCGTTCGCAAAAAAGCCGGGCAGAGCCTGTGATTCCGTGCGCACTGAATTCATCGCTATAAATCCCTGTGGATTGGAAAGTTCGGAATTTGCCACGTTCTACGTCGTAGATACGTCCGCACCACGCTTTATTATACCCGCGCAATCCAAAAACTACAGCTGTATCCCGGGAAGAATCGATTCACTGCGAAACTGGCTGGATCATTTTGGATTCTCCATCGCGATCACAAACTGCGATACCCTGATCCTCAGCCACAACTTCGACGGGGACTCTACGAAAAATCCAATCGTCGTCAACTTTTATGCAAAAGACCGCTGCGGTCATATCGACAGCAGCCGTGCGAGTTTCCAGTTCAGAAATTCCAGTGACACCACACACACTACGCTATACTCCTGCAACTTTTCACAAAATTCTTTCGACACCTCGGTCTTCTCCGCCAATGGCTGCGACAGCGTCGTCATCCTTGAAAAAATACGAAGACTCGCCGACAGCACTTTCCTCCAATTCAATACCTGCGATCCTACGCAACAACTTTTTGACACCGCACATCTCTCCAATCAGTTTGGATGTGACTCCCTCGTCTTTTCTTCCTATACCCTGCGCAGCATTCCCCCTACACACATTCAAAACAAAAACTGCGCGATCTCTGCATATTCCATCGACAGCCTGATTCTACCCGGACAGTTCTGCGATTCCATCATCATCACCGAAAACATTCCACTGCGCAAAGACAGCAGCTTCTTACGATTCTCCACCTGCGATTCTTCCAAAGCCGGAATCCGCATACTCCACCTGTTCAATACCCTCGGCTGCGACAGCATCGTCACCATCCAAACCGATCTCGACTCCGTGCAGATCACTGCATTCCAGGTCCTCGAATGCGGACTAAAATCTTCCTACTCCGATACCCTCGTCTTCCAAACACAGTCCTGCGACAGCATCGTCATCACCACTCACTCCGCTCTTCCCATTGATTCCACCTTGCTCCGGGACAGCAGCTGCGATCCCGCAAAGACAGGCGTCTTTCGCACCCTCCTTAAAAACCAGTACGGTTGCGACAGCATCCTCATCACCACCGTCAGCCTTCTGCCTTCCGATTCCGTCCGCATCCAGCAGACCACCTGCGATCTCAGTAAAGCGGGTACCTTCTTCACCGTTCTCAAAAATTCTTCCGGCTGCGACAGCGTCATACAAACGAACGTTCGTTTCCTTCCTTCCGACACCACCTTCTTCAACGCCACTACCTGCGATCCCGCGCAACAAAAAAAGGACACCCTCATCATTAAAAGAGCCGGCTGCGACAGCGTCGTCTTCCGAAACATCGTCCTGGTTCCTTCCGATTCCACACTCGTCCAGCAATCCACCTGCCAGCTTGCCGCCGCCGGTAGTCAAACCCTCTTTCTTAAAAATACAAACGGATGCGACAGCATCGTTACCATCCGAACCACATTCATCCCTTCCGATACCCTTTACCTCAATACCACAAGCTGCATCCCTTCTCTCGCCGGACGAGATACCCTCTTCCTCAAAAATCAGGCGGGCTGCGATTCCCTCATCTTCCGTTCCACGGTACTAACACCCGTTCGCCTCAATGTCCTCCTCGACTCCATCGCTTGCGCAGGACAACACAACGGCAAACTTCATATCCTGAATACTTCAGATTTTAATGCACCCCTTCAGCTCTTCCTCAATGCCCAACAGCTGACCCGCAACTCCATGCTCGACAGCCTCGCCCCGGGACAGTACCTGCTTTACCTCAGGGATGACAAAGGATGCATCTCCGATTCCATCCGGTTCAGCCTCCTCGATCCTACTGCTTTTACTACTGAACTCGGACAAGACCTCGAAGTCAAAAAAGGTACCGCTATTCAACTCAGTCTTTCCGCCAACAAAAATGTAACTCAAATCATCTGGAATCCCGCTCATCCCCTCGCTTGCCAAAACTGTACAGATTACAATCTCGTCGCAGAACAGGATCTCTGGATTTATTCCCTCGCCTTCGACGACAGAGGATGTACCAGCCTCGACTCCGTTTTTATTCGCGTCCTCCGCCAGGGCAATTTCTTCGCCCCCAATGTCTTCTCGCCCAACGGGGACAACATCAACGACTACTTCTACATCCAGGGAGAGCCCGGTGCCATCGTGGAGCAACTCCGCATCTATGACAGATGGGGAGAACTCCTCTTCGAAGCCAACAGCATACCCGTCAACGATCCCCTCAAAGGTTGGAATGGAAGCTTCCATTCCGATAAAATGAATCCGGGGGTCTATGCTTTCTATGCCAAAATAAATTACAATAACAACTCCTATTTCTTACAAGGAGATTTGACATTGATCCGATGATGCACGTAAAATTCAAATACTTTTGGTTTTACACATGGAGTCTATTCTTTCTGACTACAAAAGCACTGCACGCTCAATACATACATAGCGCAGCAGGTGTATGCTGTTGCGGAACACCTACGGAACTCTTTTACCCCAATCTTGATTTTGAAGCCCCGCCGACAGCTCCGCCGGGTGGATGGATAGATTACATTGCAGGGGACAACTATGCAGGCTGGATGGTCACCACTGGATCTATAAGTATCCACGACCCGGGGCATCTCAACCTGGGTGCAGGCAACCCCAACGGCTCTACACAGCACATGGATTTGCATGGTTTCAATCAAGGGTCTGCGGCATATACTCTGACTGGTTTGACTGCAGGCTCCAGATATACCATTAGTTTTTGGTATGCAGTGCATTCCTTCGCCGGAAGCACAAGTGCGACACTACGCGTAAATGGAGGAAGTCTACTGAATGTAAGCTGGAATGCCAGTAATCCCGGAAATGTAAATTGGTTGCCTGCAAGCTATGATTTTATAGCAAGCAGCACAGTGGCCACCATGGAATTTGTTGGAACGGGATCGACACCTTGTTGTGGAATGCTCATTGACGATATCAAAATATTTGAATGTCCCAATGACACGGAAAAACCTGAAGTCGGAAATCCGCCTGATGATCTTGAGGTGGAATGTATCAAAGATGTTCCAAAAGTTCAGGATCTCATGATTACCGACAACTGCGATCCGAACCCGAGAATTACATTCAAAGAATCCACACAAAATATTGATCCCTGCTCAAAGAGAGTTACCCGCAATTGGGAGATAAAAGATACTTGCGGGAATATAACCAAAGAAGAACAGATCATCGACGTCATAGACCATAATCCTCCGGTTTTCACAACACCACCACAGGATAAAATAATCAGCTGTTCACAAGATGCATCGAGAGAATTAAATGCATGGATTAAACTGAATGGAAATGCAAAAGCGATGGATGCCTGCGGTAATGTAAGCTGGCGAAGCAATATAGATCACAATCCAAAAAAGAACTGTGATACGGTATTGGTTGAATTTTTTGCTGTTGACTTTTGTGGAAATGAAACTTCTACCTTTGCAAATTTTATTGTACGGGATACGGTCGCTCCGATGTTTATCCGGAAAGCCCAGGATCGCAATTACACTTGCGTTCCGTCCATCCGCGATTCGCTGCGCTCCTGGCTGGATTCCTTCGCTTTTGTAAGAACCGCTACCGATTGCGACACCGTTCTGCTCTCTCATAATTTCAATGGCGACTCAAGTCAAAATCCTTTAAAGCTTACGATCTATGCGAAGGACCGCTGTGGAAATCTAGATAGCAGCTCGGCGCAATTCAGCTTCCGCGGTTTTTCAGATACCTTTCACATTACACAATACTCCTGCAACTTTTCACAAAATTCTTTCGACACCTCGGTCTTCTCCGCCAATGGCTGCGACAGCGTCGTCATCCTTGAAAAAATACGAAGACTCGCCGACAGCACTTTTCTCCAATTCAATACCTGCGATCCTACACAAAAACTTTTTGACACCGCACACTTGTCCAATCAGTTTGGATGCGACTCCCTCGTCTTTTCTTCTTACACCCTGCGCAGCATTCCTCCAACACACATTCAAAACAAAAACTGCGCGATCTCCGCATATTCCATCGACAGCCTGATCCTGCCGGGACAGTTCTGCGATTCCCTCATCATCACTGAAAACATTCCACTGCGGAAAGACAGCAGCTTCTTTCGATTCTCCACCTGCGATTCTTCCAAAGCCGGAATCCGCATATTGAATCTAATCAATTCCATCGGCTGCGACAGCATCGTCACCATCCAAACCGAACTTGATTCCGTGCAGGTCACCTCACTCCAGGTCATCGAATGCGGACTAAAATCTACCTACTCCGATACCCTCGTCTTCCAAACACAGTCCTGCGACAGCATCGTCATCACCACTCACTCCGCTCTTCCCATTGATTCCACCTTGCTCCGGGACAGCAGCTGCGATCCCGCAAAGACAGGCGTCTTTCGCACCCTCCTTAAAAACCAGTACGGTTGCGACAGCATCCTCATCACCACCGTCAGCCTTCTGCCTTCCGATTCCGTCCGCATCCAGCAGACCACCTGCGATCTCAGTAAAGCGGGTACCTTCTTCACCGTTCTCAAAAATTCTTCCGGCTGCGACAGCGTCATACAAACGAACGTTCGTTTCCTTCCTTCCGACACCACCTTCT